>JAWKOL010000020.1:0-137937 GCA_041391225.1 Caldilineaceae bacterium | reverse complement strand
GGCCTCCGGCGACCTGGCGATTGCCATGCTCACCATCGAACGCGATGACCCGCAAGGCTTTGGGCGCATCGTCCGCAACACGCAAGGACAAATTCAGGCCGTGGTCGAAGAAGTGGACTGCACGCCGGAACAGTTGCGTATTCGCGAACTGAACCCAGGCATCTACTGCTTCGACGGCCCCTGGCTGTGGGAGAATCTACCCAAGCTCAAAGTCAGCTCCAAGGGCGAGTACTTCCTTACCGACATGGTGGCCCTGGCCGCGGAACAGGGCAAGCGCGTCGTGTCGACCCTGGCCCCTATCGAGGAAGTCTATGGCATCAATACCCGTGTACACCTGGCGCAAGCCGCCGCCGTCATGCGCCAGCGTATTTTGGAACGACACATGCTGGCTGGGGTGACCATCGTCGACCCGGCGACGACCTATATTGCCGATACTGTGACCATCGGCCAGGATACGCTGATCCTCCCCGGTTGTCATCTGGAAGGGACAACCGCCATCGGCGAAGACTGCCGGATCGGCCCCAACAGCCGCATCGTGGACAGCCGCATCGCCGACAGTTGCCGCATCGATTCTTCGTTGCTCGAAGAAGCGCAGATGGACGAAGGCAGCGAAATCGGCCCGTTCGGCCACCTGCGCAAGGGCGCGCACCTGGGGCCAGGCGTTCACATGGGCAACTTTGGCGAAGTTAAAAACAGCTATCTGGGCGCGGGCGTCAAGATGGGGCATTTCAGTTACATCGGCGACGCTACCGTCGGCGAAAACGTCAACATCGGCGCGGGGACCATCACCTGCAATTTCAACGGTGTAACGAAGAATCGTACGATTTTAGAAGACGATGTCTTCTTGGGCAGCGACACGTTGCTGATCGCACCGGTTCGCCTCAAGCGCCGGGCGCGCACAGGAGCCGGCTCGGTG
Organism: Caldilineaceae bacterium; assembly: GCA_041391225.1. Taxonomy (GTDB): domain Bacteria; phylum Chloroflexota; class Anaerolineae; order Caldilineales; family Caldilineaceae; genus RI-153. The sequence continues at coordinate 137,021 of JAWKOL010000020.1, read as the reverse complement.
GTGACACACGATGTCGAAGAGGACACACTCGTATACGGCGTGCCGGCGCGGCCGGCCGTTCGCTCTGCCCGCATCGGCGATGCCGAAGACAAGCAGGGATCGGACGCTTCAAGCTGACGAGTCTCGAAGGTTGCGCACACTTGCGCGGGAGTAAAGGAGTTGTTTGTGGAAGTTGAGTTTATATCAGCACTGCTCGTGCTGATAGCCGTCATGGGCAGCATCGCATTCGTGGCGGCGGCTGAAGTTTCGCTTGCATCTACCACACGGGGTCGAGTGCGCCATATGATCGACGCCGGTGTGGATCGGGCCAAGGTGCTCGATACACTTCTGAACGATCCAGCGCGATTTTTATCGACGCTGATGTTGTTGAAAAGCGCTGCCTACATCACCGGCGGCGCCGCGGCGCTCTGGCTGATGATAAGGCAACAATGGCCGGGCCGAAGGCATCTTGTTGATGGCCGCCGTTGGTTTTGCCTGCGACGGTGCAGATCGCCGCCTGCGCCACGCTCCGCCACCCCGAACGTGTGCTGCCCTTTGCCTTGGGATCGACTGTGCAGACGCTCGTGGATCCTGTTGCCCTTCTCCGCGCTGCTGCGCTGGATGGGCAGATGGTAGCGCGGCGAGGCCATGGACGTCATCACTGCAAAGCATTTTCCTCAGCGAGGACGGGCTTCGCTACCTCATCAACGTGGGGGAAGGCGAAGGCGTGATCGAGGAAGAAGAGTGCCAGATGATCGCCAGCATTTTTGAGATGGAGACCATCGTGCGTGAAATCATGGTCCCCGGCTTGATGTTGTTGCCCTGACGTGGACGCGCCCATCAACGATGCCCTGACATGATCATCAAGAAAGGGCACAGCCGCATCCCCGTCTACGAAGAGAGTATTGATCACATCATCGGCTTCCTCTACGCCAAAGATCTGCTGCGCTGCTTCCGCGAAGGACAGGTGAACCCGCCGCTGCGCCAGCTTATGCGCAAAGCCTACTTCGTCCCCGAAAGCAAGAAACTCGATGAACTCTTCCACGACATGCAAATGCGCCGCGTCCACGCTGCGATTGTGGTGGACGAATACGGCGGCACCGCCGGCCTGGTGACAATCGAAGACCTGCTCGAAGAGATCGTGGGCGAGATCCAAGACGAGTACGACAGCGAAAAGCCCATCTATCAGCAACTTGCACCCACCGCCTATGGGTGTTCAACGCCTGCATCGGGATCTGGAGACAGTCTCCGATCTAGTGGGCGTGGACCTGACCGAAGAGAACGATGTCGACATGTTGGGCGGCTTCATCTACAACCAGCTTGGCCGCGCCCCTGAGCAAGGGGAACGCGACCTACGCCGATAGGCGTTTCACCGTGCTGGTGGATGCCCGTATCGGCCAGGTGCGCGTAGAATGGCATGCGCCGGTAGTCGAATCGGAAGACGAAGCCGTTGCACCGGTCAAGTCGCTACAGGAATCTAAAGGCGGCGCCAATCCATACCTGCGCACAATGACTTGAAGGAATCCGTTTACCCGTGACAACCTCGACACAGCCCCAGCCCGTTGTCGCCGCAAGAACTGATCGCCGCCGCGCTTGACCGTCCGTGATCGCGCTTACGCGCCCTACAGCCATTACCACGTCGGCGCGGCCGTCCTCGCCGCCGACGGTACGGTGATCCTGGGCTGCAACGTGGAAAACGCCGCCTACCCGTCTACGATCTGCGCCGAGCGCGTCGCCCTCACCGCCGCCATCGGCCCAGGGCAGCGACTTCGTCGCCATCGCCGTTGCCACCGAAAAACGGCGGTTTCCGTGGCGCTTGTCGGCAAGTCAGCGGAACTCGGCCCCCAACATGACCGTCTACATCGCCGACGCCAAGGGAAACTACCGCACAACCAGCGTGCGCGAACTGTTGCCCGATTCGTTCATGCCGGAACACCTGGTTTAGATCCCTCAAACGCGCTCGCCGCCGCATCACCTCGCCATACCAGGACACACACATGCCGCGAGACTTCACGCACCTTTCGCGCCTGCTCACTTCTGCTGCCGAGACGGTGGCGCCGGCCATTGCCTGCCGCGTGGAACAGCGCGGCGAGGTGCTCTTCGATGCCGGTTTCGGCGTGCTCAATCCCGCCTCCGCCACAGGATCAACCCAGCCGGACACAATCTTCGACCTGGCGTCGTTGACCAAGCTGTTCACCACCACCGCGTTCCTGCGGCTGGTCGATGCCGGCGCGGTGACAGTCGATCAGCCCGTCGCCGACGTCGTCCCCGCGTTCGGCGGGCAACGCATCATCGGCGGCAGCGAAGACCCCATCTCCAAGCGCCCACTCCCCGCCGATCCCCGCTGGGGTGGGCAGATCGTCGATGCCGACGCCATCACCTTTCGTCACCTGCTCACCCACACCAGCGGGCTGCCTGCCTGGCGTGGCCTTTACCGCATTTGCGGCCCCGTCCCCGCGCCGGTGACACCCACCGACGAAGACATCGCCCACCGCCACGCCGCCGCGCTCGACGCCATCGCCGGCTTCCCTTTTCTCTACCCCACCGGCGCCGACTACGTCTACAGCGACGTCGGCCTGATCCTGCTCGGCTTCGCCGTGGAACGGCTGCACGGCGCCCGCCTCGACGTCGCTATCCACGATCTGGTGTCCGCGCCGTTGGGCTTGTCCGCACGTTACAACCCGCCCGCCGACACACACAGCCACATTGCCCCCACCGAAGACGATCCCTGGCGGCAACGTCGGCTCCGCGGTGAAGTTCACGACGAAAACGCCGCCGGATTGGGCGGCATCGCCGGCCATGCCGGTCTTTTCGGCACAACCGCTGATCTATGCCGCCTTGGCGCGCTCTACCTGAATCGCGGCGAAGACCTGCTTTCCCCGGCGCTTGCCGCCGAATCCACGCGCCCGCAGAACATCAGCGCCCACGGTGTCCGCCGTGGGCTGGGCTGGCTCCTGCGCAGCGATCCCGATCCCTCTTGCAGCACCGCCTTCTCCCCGTCCACGTTCGGCCATACCGGCTACACCGGCACCTCGCTTTGGTGCGATCCCCTACAGGATATTGCTGTAGCGCTGTTCACCAACCGCGTCTATCATGGACGTGAGCCAAGCGGTATCGCGACGCTGCGCCCGCAAGTGCATTCGTGCATTGCAGACGCGTTGGCATAGGACGGCGGTCGTCCGTCGTCGGTCGCCTGTCGTCATCTTCCAATCTGGAGCCCCACTTTGAATCTCTCGTTTTTATGGAGCTTCACGCCCACGGGCGTGCTCCTCGATAACAACCACGACGGCGCCGTGGATGGCGTCGCTGCCTGTATCGTCGTCCTGACCCCGGAACGGTTTTCACCAGCGGTGTGGGCCGCAGCCGCCAATCTCGCAGCCCGCATAGGACTAGAATCGCCCGCGTTGCGCCTGCCATTAGCCGTGAAACTGGACGCCGTGCAGGATTGGCAGATCCCGCTCCTGCTCAGCGTCGGGGACGCCCCCCCGCGCGTGGACCGTATACCCTGGGCCGAACTGACGGTGCAGACGCCCGCTCATGACGAAGACGGCGTCGAGATCGCCTGGCTCACCGACAACGCGCACCGCGCCCTGCGCATCCACGCCATAGATGCCGCCGCGCTGGCTTCGATGATCAACCGGCTGGCCGCCGCCCACGGCACATCGCCGCTTGCGCAGCCCGATCCCCCCGCACCGCAAGCAGGCACACCCGATTTGGCGACGCTCTTTGAATGCGCGCCTGCCGGGCTTTTCCATCCTGCTGCCGATGGCTTTGCCCGCGCTGACAGCCGCTTCCGGCTGATCCTTGGGCCGGATACCGATGCCGACACCGGCATGGCCGCCGTGGATTTGGCCGCACGCCTCGGGCTGGAGACGAACGGACTCACGCTGCCCATCGCCTTCGCTGCGGACGATCCCCTCAACCGCGACGGCGACGCCGAATACTCGCTGCGCCTGGGCTTCGACTGCTGCGATGGAGCGATTGCACCCTCAAAACACCCACCTTACTCTGGACCCAACCTCGGCCCGTCACCTTGCCGAAGTCTACCCATACCTGGATCGCCTGAGCCAACGCTACGAAGAGAGCACGCGCACGCTGGGCGCCCTTGTCGTCAGCATTGGTGATCTCATCCACGCTCGGCGGCCACAGGAATGGTTGGCCCTGGCCGAAGTGCAGGCGGGCAAGCACATCCACGTCGACGACATTAGCGATATGCGTTGCGAATCCTTCCGCCTCTCGTGGAATCCGCCGGATCGGCTCGACCATGCCGGACGCCTCCGCCGCACGTGGACGCGCAAAGTACGACCCAGGCTGCAAAAGCGCTCGGCGCCGCAGCGCGTCACCGTTTTCTGTAGCGCGCCGCGCCCATTACGCGACAAACTCGCCGCCGAAATCGCCGAAAGCATGGACAACGGCGTCCGTGTGCAGGTGTTGCCTGTCCACAAAGCGGGGTTGGCCTGGCTGCTCGAAGACGAGATCCCGCAGCTCGCCGCACACGACGTTGCGCGTGTCGATCTGCGTTTCGCCGCCTTTCGCCCCACGGATCCGGCGGCGCATTGGCTCGATCTGCCGCACCGCTGGCTGCAAGAAATCTACCCCGCCGACGAACTGTTGGCGCAGCGGCTGGACCTTGAACTGCACCAGATCCACTTCGACATGGTCGATCCAGATCCTGCCGATCCCCGTCGCGTCTACCAGATCATTGCCTACAACGCCGCAGGTGACATCGTTCACCGTGCCGCGCTCTCCCTGCTCTGGGACGAGCACCCTTACCTGGTCGGCATGGACGACGCCGGTTTGGTGCATCCCAGCGCGGGCGGCATTGTGGTCGATTGGGGCGATGGCCGGCGCTACGTGTGGCCGGTGCGCACCGACGAAGCGCTGTTCTGGGATTTCTACCAGCAGAGCGTGTTGCCTTCCTTGCGCAGCCACGTGCTCGCCGTGAGCCGCGGACGCCCGACGCCCGACTGGGAACCGTACTTCGAATCGTTGCAGGTGGACGGCTTCTTCGGCTGGCCCGACGAACCGCTGGGCGTCCACCAAGAGTTTGTTTCCGTGGGCGAAGCGCTGCACGAGGACATCTACTTCAACTCCCTCGACTACGTGGCCGCGTTGGGTGAGCAGTTCTGCGGCCAACCCATCACCGCAGCCGGCCAGGTGATGCCCCTGATTCACGATTTCTACGATGCCAAGGGCGAGCAGGTTCTTCAATCGTCACCGCGCGCCGTGGTGACGCTACGCGCCTGGTCCATGCCGCGCTATCTGCCACCCCTGGATCTGGTTGTGGGCCACCGAAACGACATGCCCAAGCCCGAGCGCATCCGCCTGGCCTCGCTCACGTTGAACGCACACGGCGACGCCGTGGAATCGGTGACTGTACGCGCCGAATACGCCAACGCTGCCTCGGCGCGGCTGGCGGCGCGTGTCCTGGCGCGGCGGGCGGCGCTGGCGCCCATCCACTTCGCCTCGAATGTAGCCGTGACCGTGCAGTTTGCTGCCGGCGCGGCGGAGGAATGCGTAGATCTTGGCGTTTCCGAAGTAGGTCCTCTGCCGCGGCCACCCGAACCTGCCCACGATCCAACGTCCGACGTCATCGCCCCGCGCCAATTGGAAGCGATCCTGCCCGACGTGTCACGGTTGCCCGGCGTCTCGGTGTGGCAATTGGGGCGCACCTACCAGGGCCGACCGGGCTACGCCATCGACGTGACGCTGCCCCTGCACAGTGGACAGACACACCGCTCTCGCCACAAACTGGCGCAGCAAAAGCCAACAGCCATGCTTATCGCCCGTCATCACGCCAACGAAGTTTCCAGCACCAACGCTGTCCTTGCTTTGGTACGCGATCTCGTCGACGATCCCACGCAGCGGGACATACTTGCCCGCGTCAACTTGGTCGTTCTTCCCCTGGCAAACCCCGACGGCGCGGCCTTTCACTACCAGTTGATGACGGAGCATCCGCGCTGGAAACACCACGCCGCCCGCTTCAACGCCGCCGGCAAGGAGTTTTCGCAAGATACGTTTAACCCGGATACGCTCTTCGGCGAAGCCACCTTCCGGCGCACAGCCTGGTCGGCCTGGCTGCCCGACGCCATCGTCGACAACCACGGCGTCCCCTCGCACGAATGGTGTCAGCCCTTCGCCGGCTACAATTCGCCGCCCCGCTTCGCGGTTTCGTACCACATGGTGCAGGCGATGCTCTACGGCATCATCACCTTCGCCGCAGATGACGAACAGCCCGCCGCCGCGCTGCGTGATGCTGTTTCCGCGGCGGTGGCGCAGATCCCCTGGCTGCACGAGCGCAATCAGTATTGGCTCAACCGCTACCACACCTACGGCCATCGCTGGTCGCCTGATTTTTCCCCTTTGCAGACCCACAACGACATGTTATTCTTTTTTCGCGGACTTGATCGCAGCGCCCAACCGCTTCGGCGTGGCTTTGCAGGCCGCTACCCGGCCATCACCCGCTTCGAGTGGGTGACCGAAGTCCCCGACGAGACAGCGCAGGCTGCATTCCTGGCCGAATGCGCCGTCGCCCACCACGCCGCCGATGTGGCCATGCTGCGGCTGCTGGCCGGCTCGGCGCAGCCCGTGCAGCGGCAGATCGTCACCCGCGCAGACGGCCGCATCACGATCCGTTTCCATCGTGAGCGAAAGATCGATGGTTAGCATCCAGCAGAAGGCAGAATTGATCCACGAACTCCATCTTCTGCTTTCTCTGCCTCTGCCTTCGTGGTTCTTCGTGTGCCTTCGTGGATCAATTCTGTCTTCTGCTGTACTTACCAAGAAGCATAGAAGAGGACTTCACCGTGGTACAGCCACCAAGCTGGCGTAAGACGACACAGGATCTCATGTCGGCCTACCACACGCCGGCGGAGACAGCACAATACGGTATCTATCCTGGCTTTGACATCGGGCCGGAGAAGATCAACTTGGGCTTTGGATCGTTGGCAAAGCGCCTGGTGCGTGAACATACAGTGGTGATCGACGGCTACGTGGGCATCTTCTGGCTCGACTTTCAAAAACGGCTGGACGCTTCCTTGCGTGCTCGCGATCTGGTTGTGTCGTGGATCGATGTGTCGCGGGCGCTGCGGCCCGAAGCCGATATCGCCGCCATGATCGAACCTTTCCTCGGCGGCGATGATCCAATCTTCGGCACTCGTTTCACCGGCGCGCTGGCTGATTTCTTCGATCCGGCCAGGCTGGCGGCGCTGCAACCTGATCCTGAAGCGGATATGTCGATCCTCTACGGCTGCGGCGCGGCGCTGGCGGGGTGGTATGGCCTCACCCTCTACGTAGACCTGCCCAAGAACGAGCTACAGTTTCGCAGCCGCGCCGGACAGGTGCGCAACCTGGGTGCGAGTAAACCTATCCCCCCCAAGCCCCAATACAAACGCTTCTACTTTGTAGATTGGCCTGTGCTCAACGCGCACAAGGCGCACATCCTCTCCTACGGGGACATCATGATCGACGGTCAACGCCCCGACGAGCCGACGTGGATGGCGGGCCATGATCTGCGCGCCGGTCTCAACCGCATGGCGCACAATTGCTTCCGCGTGCGCCCCTGGTTCGAGCCGGGGGTGTGGGGCGGCCATTGGATCGAACGCAACATCCCTCAACTGCCGCGGGATGTACCCAACTACGCTTGGTCTTTCGAGTTGATCGCCCCCGAGAACGGCTTGCTCTTCGAGAGTAGCGGGCTGCTCCTCGAAGTTTCGTTCGACTGCCTCATGTATCACAATCACCCCGAAGTGCTGGGCGACAGCGCCGCCCGCTTCGGCTATGAATTCCCCATCCGTTTCGATTTCCTCGATACGGTGGACGGGCAGAACCTGTCGGTGCAGGTACACCCGCGGCCAGATTTCATCCGCGAGCACTTCGGCGAAACGTTCACGCAAGACGAGACCTACTACATCCTCGACTGTGAGCCTGATTCACGTGTCTACCTCGGCTTCCAGGACGATATCGATCCTGGCGAGTTCCGCGCTGAACTAGAACGCAGTTTCGCCGAATCCTCGCCTGTGGACGTGGATCGGTTTGTCAACAACGAGCCGGCGCACAAGCACGATCTCTTTCTCATCCCGCATGGCACCATCCACTGCTCGGGGAAGGGCATCCTCGTGTTGGAAATCAGCGCCACGCCCTACATCTTCACCTTCAAACTCTACGATTGGATGCGCCTCGATCTCGACGGCAGGCCGCGCCCGCTGAACCTGGAACGGGGGTTCGCCAACCTCAACTTCGAGCGCAAAGGTGAACGCGTGCAGGCCGAACTGATCAGCCGCCCCGAAATCCTGGCGGAAGACGACGATTGGCGTTTCGTACACCTGCCCACCCACCCCGATCATTTCTACGACGTCTGCCGCTACGAGTTCGACCGCGAGATCAGCGCCGAAACCAGCGGATCGCCCCACGTGATGAGCCTGGTGGAAGGCACATCGGTGATCTTGGAGACGGAACAGGGCATGCGTCGGCGCTTCAACTACGCCGAAACCTTCGTGGTCCCCGCGGCGGCGGGCGCGTATCGGCTGATCAACGAAGGTGAAGGCCGCGCCTACGTGGTGTGCGCCTTCCTCAAACCGGAGGACAGCGAAGCATGAGCGTCAACGTGGTTGCCTTGGATGTGGGCGGTACTTCGGTGAAGAGCGCACTGGTGACAGACGGCGCGGTGCGCGGCGACATCGCGCAAACGCGCATCGACAGCCAGGCCGGCGCCGACGTGATCCTGGGAACGCTGGCCGCGATTGTGCAAGCACACCTTTCGGCGACCACTTCGTTGGATGGCGTGGCGATGGGTTTCCCAGGGCCGTTTGAATACGAGCGCGGCGTGTCGCGGATTCGTGGTGTGGAGAAGTTCGAGTCGATCTATGGCTGCAATGTGGGCGATGCGCTGCGGCGGCGCCTGGGCATGCTTGACCTGAACGTCCGCTTTCGCAACGACGCCGAGGCCGCCATCGTGGGCGAGGCGCGTTTCGGGGCGGGGCGCGGGCTGCACCGGTTGATTGGCCTTACCTTGGGGACAGGCAGCGGATCGGCCTTTCTCATCGGCGGCGTCCCGCAGATCGGCGGACCGGGTGTGCCACCCAATGGCTGGATCTATCCGCTTTTGTTCGAGGGGACGCAGGCCGACGACGTTTTCTCGATCCGCGGCCTGCTTGGCCGTTGTCACGCCGCGGAGATAGCGGTGGACAGTGTCCGCGCCGCCGATCTGGCGCACGCGGACAACGCTGTCCTACGCCGGATCTTTGCCGAATTTGGCCGTGATCTGGGCGTCTTCATGCGTCCACTGGCAACGGCGTTTGGGGCGGATGGTCTCGTGGTGCTGGGTGGTATCGCCAACGCCTTCGATCTCTTCGGCGTGGCCATGCAGGCGGAGATGGCGGTTCCGATCCGTCGCGGCGAGTTGGGAGAGACGGCCGCGCTGTTGGGCGCGTACGATCTGTTTAGCCAGGGGTGATTCTGCTGAGTACCCCGCTTGAGCTTAGTCTCGGCAAGGTGAGGCTTAGAGATTGGGCGATTAGGAGATTGGGCGATTGAGGGTCATCTCTGCGCCGAGGATATCGTACAATCTCACCTGCACCGACGCCGCCGACGATTTGGCGAACTCATGCGCGAAGATGGACCAGAGCATCGTGTCGCGCGGTTGCCCATCGGAGCGGACGGCGCGACGACGCAACGTAGCCTCATGCCGGTAGCCAAGTTTGCGCGGCACCGAGGCGCTGCGCACGTTGTCGGGGTCGCAGTGGATCTCCACGCGGTCGATCTGCGGCAACGAAAAGGCCACACGCGTCAACGCTGCCGAGATCTCCGTCGCCAATCCGCGGTTGATGTAGTCGGCATGGATCCAGTACCCTATTTCAAACGCGTTTTTTCCCAGCCGCGTGTGTAACCCCGTTCCTCCCAACACCGCACTTTCGTCTTGGTTGAAGATCCCGTAGATGTAATCCTTGTCCAGATCGAAGTTGGCGCGCCAGCGGCGCAGGCGTGCAACCTTGTACGACACGTCCTCCGGCTCACTCATCGCCCAGGGCATCCACGGGCGCAGGTGATCGAGGCTGGCGTCGATGGCCGCTTTGAGCAGCGGCGCGTCGGTCGGCTGCCAACAGCGCAGCACGGTCCGCTCGGTTTCGATGCGATAGGGTGGGGTGGCAAAGTAGGCAGTGTTGGTCATATCAGATTCCTGATCCACGCTTGAGCCAATAAAATATAGACAACTTTATACGATTGTGCCTCAGTTTGCTCTGGAATTCTAATGTAAAGCTGGTTGACACCGGATTTTGACTGTAATAGACTTTTGTGTGACCCAACATTTAACTTACGTATGTAGACGCAGCCTGAATGAAGCCTGAATAGATTGTATATTTGGACCGGAGGTTTGTTACGTGTATTCACCATCTCTCGAGGAAACCATCTTCAGCAACCGCTTTATTGCCAGAACAGTTGCCGTAACCTTAACAGCACTTGTGTTGATCGTCATTGGTCATTTAGTTTTTGTGATCCTCTTTCCTTACAGCCCATTATTTATCCGTTTTCAGGTGAATGTGGATCAAGAGGGCAACTTCGTAACGTGGTGGAATAGCACATTGAACCTGGCCGCAGGGATCGCCGCATTTCTTATCGCCTGGCTGCTGGCGCGCCGGCCAAAAGACAATCGACGTAGCAATCGAGCTTGGATTGCGATGGGCGCGATGCTAGTCTACATTGGCATAGACGACGCCGCTCAGATTCATGAACACACCTACGGCATTTTTGCGCGTGTGAACGCCTTCTTGGGGCAATGGGTGCCATACATCTTGGAAATTGGCTGGTATCTTTGGATTCCAGTGCTGGGCATTCCTGCTGTGATCCTATTGCTGATTGTGGCAAAGGCAATCTACAAAGATCTTCAAGCGAATCGTACGGCGCTGATCTTGTTTGGCTGCGGCATCGTTCTTCTGCTGACAAATCCAGCCGCGAGTACGTCGAAGAAATTGCCCGCTCGGAGCTTGGCTATATGCAGCCGGGCGACGATGTGTTGGTGGTATTGGGGACGGAGCCGGAAGCGGATTCTTCCACGCAGACGTTGTCACCTGCGCAAGTAGCTGCATCCATGACGGAACCTGCTACGTTCAGCCGGGCCTGGTGGCAACTCTGGCTGGACAGGCTGGGGTTATCACGTTGATGCCATGAAGTACACCTGCTCGGTAGCCGCTAAATTTGACAGAAGCAGCGCTGAGTGCTAGTATTGAAATATCGATGCGGGGTGGAGCAGTGGTAGCTCGTCGGGCTCATAACCCGGAGGTCGTAGGTTCGAATCCTGCTCCCGCTACCTGAAAGTACATTGACAGTTTGCGAAAGAAGCCATCTGCTCCCACAGATGGCTTTTTTTCGTGGTTGGGCTGATGCAAGTCTCCTCCACCATCCTGATTCATGTCGAAAGGACATCTTGCCATGCACTGGAACCGATACCGACTGTTTCTTGTGGCGACGGTTGCACTCTTCGTCTTCGCCGCCTGCGCCCCTGCTGCTGCGCCGACCGCCCCGGGTGAAACAAGCGCACCCACCGACGCGTCACCCGCCGACACGTCACCCACTGGCCCCATGACCGGCGGATCTCTCGTCCTGGGGCTGGCCACCGAGCCGGTGACCCTCGATCCGTCCGCTGCCTTCTACATTGCCGAACGCCTGGTGCTGATGAGCATCTTCGACACCCTGGTGACCATGGCCCCCGACGGTTCGCTGCACCCCGGCCTGGCCACCGAGTGGACCGTCAATGACGAAGGTACGGAATTCACCTTCACCCTGCGCCAGGACGTCACCTTCCACGACGGCGAAGCATTCAACGCCGCCGCCGTGCTCAACGCCTTCCAGCGCATCCAGGCCATCACCGACTTCTCGGCAGCGCAGACCGCACTGGCCGACTTCGCCGACGCCGTGGCCGTGGACGACTACACAGTGACCGTCACCTTCGCCGCGCCCAAGCCGCGCTTCCTCGAAGACCTGAGCCAGCCGTGGCTGGGCATCCCCTCCCCCGCCGCCGAAGATCTTGCCCAGAACCCCGTGGGCAGCGGTCCTTTCGTCTTCGTGGAGTGGGCGCCCCAGGATCACATCACGCTGGCCCGCAACCCCGACTACGCCTGGGCGCCGGATTTCGCCACGAATGACGGTGCAACGTTGCTCGACGGGGTCACCTTCCGTGTTCTGCCAGATCAGGCTGCGCGCCTGAGCGCCCTCGAAGCAGGCGAGGCGCAGGTGGTGGAAGATCCCGCCGCGCAGGAAGCATCGCCGCTGATCGCCGATGGGACGTTCAATGTGGCGACTTTCACCGCGCCTGGGATGCCCTCGCACATGATGCTCAACGCCGAACTCGCCCCCACCGACGATCTCGCCGTGCGCCAGGCCATGATCTACGCCGTCAACCAGGAGGAGCTGGTGGGCGTGGCCTTCGCCGGGCTGCAATCCGCCTCGCACAACGTGCTTTCGCCGTCTACTTTCGGCTACAACCCCGACGCTGCCGCGCTCTACCAGCCCGATCTGGCCCAGGCGCAGGCGCTGCTGGAAGAGGCCGGTTGGGTGGATAGCGACGGTGACGGTATCCGCGAAAAGGACGGCGAGAAGCTGCACATTGCCTACCCCGCCATCCCCGCCTACGAAAGCGCCTTCATGGAACTGCTGGCCGCCTACCTTACCGAAGCCGGCTTCGAGGTGGAGATCATGACGATGGACGACGCCGGTGTCTTCGAGTTCGCCGGCGCGGGCAACCACAACATGGTCAACATGGGCTGGACGAGCAGCGATCCCGGCGTGCTTAACATTGTGTACAACTCGGCCAACATCGATGGCGGCTCAGCCTTCGCCCGCTTCCGCAGCGATGACCTGGACAACGCGCTCAACGCCGCGGCCAGCGAACTGGATCGCGACGCCCGCGCCGATCTCTACGCCCAGGCGCAGCAGATCATCATGGAAAACGCGCTGGCGCTGCCTGTCCACAACTACGACCGCGTGATGCTGATGACGCCCGCGGTTCAGGGCTGGCGTTTCGACGCCGAAGGTTATCCGTACCTCCAAGAGGTCTGGCTGGCTCAGTAGATGGGGAGTTACCTTGCCCGCCGCCTGCTCACGTCGTTGGCGGTGTTGCTGGGCGCGTCGCTGCTCACATTCTCGATCCTGCACCTGGTGCCTGGAGATCCTGTCGCCGCCATGTTGGGGCGGCAGGCTATCTCCGGCGCCCAGGCCGCGGAACTGCGCGCCCAACTGGGGCTGGACGATCCGCTGCCGGTGCAGTACGCCCGCTACCTGGGCGCCGCCGCGCGCGGTGATCTGGGAACGTCGATCCGCAACGATCAACCGGTGACGGCGTTGATCGGCCAGCAGTTGCCCAGCACGCTGCAACTGGCGGCGGCGGCGCTGTCGATTGCGTTGGTGCTGGGCTTTTCGGCAGGCATTGCCGCTGCCGTGTGGCGCGGCCGCTGGATCGATTCCGCGGTGACGCTGCTGGCGGTAGGCAGTATCTCCGTCCCCAGTTTCTGGCTGGGGATGCTCCTGATCTTCTTCTTCTCGGTGCAATTGGGCTGGCTGCCCAGCACATCGAGTCGCGGCGATTGGCGTGGCCTGATCCTGCCCGCGCTGACGTTGGGCGTGGCCGAGGCAGGCGTCATCGCCCGCATCGTGCGCGCAAGTTTGACGGAACAGTTCGGTCGGCTCTACATCGTCCTGGCGCGGGCGAAAGGGCTGCGTGAGCACATCGTTGTGGTGCGCCATGCTCTGCCCAACGCGCTGATCCCCGTGGTGACGCTATTGGGGCTGCAAGTGGGCTTTCTGCTCGTGGGCGCGATTGTGGTAGAGACGGTCTTCGCACGTCAGGGGCTGGGGCGGTTGGCCGTCACCGCCATCAACAACCGCGACTATCCCCTGGTGCAGGGCGTCGTTCTCGTCACGGCGACGGCCTACGTCCTCATCAACACCCTCACCGATCTGGCCTACGCCTGGCTCGATCCCCGGATTCGCCTGCGATGAGTGTTTCTTCGTCTGCTGCCGAACAGATCGCGGCGCGGCGCCGTCCTGGTTGGGGGGCGCGGTTGCTGCAACGCCCTGCGGCAGTGGTGGGGCTGGTGATCTTCGTTGTGCTGGCGGGGATGGTCCTCGCTGCGCCGTGGCTCACCGACCTCGATCCGCTCAAAGTCAGCCCCAGCGCCGCGTTGACGCCGCCCAGCATCGACGCGTTGATGGGCCGCGACAACCTGGGCCGCGATGTGTGGACGCGCTTCCTCTACGGGGGGCGCATTTCGCTGAGCGTGGGGCTGAGCGCTGCGTTGCTTGGCGCTGTGGTGGGGGTGATCTGCGGCGCGCTGGCCGGTTACTACGGGGGGCTGCTCGACGCCTTCTTCTCGTGGGTGGCCGAGGTGCTGCTGGCCTTCCCGGGCATTCTGCTGGCGATGGTGGTGGTGAGTGTGTTGGGGACAGGCGTGGGCAACACGATCATCGCCGTGGGGATCGCGCTGATCCCGTCCTTTCTACGCATGGCGCGGGGATCGGTGCTGTCGGCGCGCCAGGAAGTCTACGTGGAAGCGGCGCAGGTGGTGGGGGCGACGAACAGGCGCATCCTGTTTCGGCATATTCTGCCCAACATCAGTCGCCCGCTGCTGGCGTTGTTGACGCTGGGCGTGGGTGGGGCGATCCTCGAAGGCGCGGCGCTGAGCTTCCTTGGATTGGGCGCGCAGCCGCCGTCACCGGAGTGGGGGGCCATGCTCAACGCAGGCCAGAGCTTCATGCGCGTGGGCTGGTGGATTGGTCTTTTTCCAGGGTTGGGGATCTTTTTGATCGTGCTTTCGGTGAATTTGATCGGGGACGGACTGAGTGATCTGCAGAGATAGAACGCGGATCGAGCGGATTGAGCGGATCTGAGCAGATTTTTCTGACCTTTATCCGCTTTGATCTGCTCAATCCGCGTTCTATTGCTGACTCCACTGCGAAAAGTCCGACTTCTGTGTGGTTTGCGGTTGCTCCCCTCCTGAGAGAAGTCGGACTTTTGCGCATGAGCGACCTTTTTGCAGTAGAGTCATTGCTTGCCCGGAGGACTTGCCTTGCGTGACATCCTACGCGACTTCAAAACCGCCATCTCCGATCTGGTGGCGAACCACAACCTGCACCGCACGCCCGGCAGTGATCCACTGCGGGCGCTGGCGCGCGCTCACCTTTTTGTCGCCCTCAACCAGATGGACGGCCACGCCAAGGGGTTGGCGCTCCAATTCCTCTACGAAGCGAACCTGATCGGCAACCACGTCCACGAAGGATCGCCGCCACTGCGCCCCTTGATCGCGCTCAACGGCGCCAATCTGGTGGACATCGTCCTGCCGCGCGCCAATCTGGCCTGGTCGCATTTCGTGGCCGCGGATCTGTCGCGCGCCGATCTACGCGGCACATATTTGCTCTGCGCCAACCTCAGCGCCGTGGATCTCGTCGACGCCGACCTCACAGGCGCCAATCTGGTCGGCGCCAATCTCTTCCTGGCTGATCTCACCAACGCCAACTTCGACGGCGCGGATCTGACGGATGCGAAGATAACGCCAGCGCAATTGAAAGTGGCGCGGATCACGGAGACGACGCGGTTGCCGGAGATACGTAGTGCGTAGTGCGTGTACCAGTAGAGTTTGCGAATGTGGAATTGGCATCAAGTTTGGTAGACAAAGTGGATGCCAATTCAGAAATCATTTACTCTGCCAGTACACGCACTACGCACTACGCACCACGCAATCACCCGTTCTATGTTATACTCCAAACTCGGTGCATCTATGACAACGAGTTCAACGCCTGTGACACGACGAATCGATTGGCTGCTGCTGGGGATGACGGTGATGGCTGTGTGGCTGCTGGGTGGCTGTGGGCAGATCATCACGCCGACGCCGACGCCGCAGCCGACTGCCACGCCAACCATCGAAATTGTGGCGCTCCCCACGCTGCCGCCCACAGCGACACCGGCGCCGTACACGCCTGCGCCTACCCCCACGCCCACGGTGACGCCCACGCCCGTGATCTACCAAATTCAGCCCGGCGACAGCTTGCTCGCCATCGCACAGCAATACGATCTCACCGTGGCCGCGCTGCAAGATGCCAACGGTATCCTCGATCCGCGTACTTTGCAGGTGGGGCAACAACTGATTATCCCCAGCCCCGAAGAAGAGGAAGAGGATATCGCCAATGCCACACCCACGCCGACGCCGATCCCCATCACGGTACAGAATGTCTACTTCAGCCAGACCAACATCGGCGGGCTGTGGGCGCTGGGTGAGGTGATGAACGACAGCGGCATGGCGTTGGAACAGGTGCGCGTCGCCGTCACCTTGCTCGATGACGCGGACCAGGAGATTGGCCGCGCTTCCGGCCTTGTGGCCCTGGATCTGGTGGACGTGGGGCAGACTGCGCCGTTTGCGATTCTCTTTGGCGAGGCGCCGGGGCGCTTTGCCCGCTACCGCGCCTTCCCGATCAGCGCCGTCCCTGCGTTTGTGGGCAGCTACTACCGCGATCTCGTGGTGGAAAACATCAGCGCCGAAGGAGAGCGGTATGCGTCCTACACCGTCACAGGGACAGTGCGCAACATCGGCCCCGAAGAAGCGGTAAGCGTGCAAGTGGTGGTCACCGCCTACGATTCGTTGGACCGGGTGATCGCCATGCGACAAGTTGTACCGGAGCACAACGTAGTGCCGCTCGGCGGCGAAACCACCTTCACGGCCATCCTGGCGCCGGTGGGCGGCCCTGTCGCCCGCGTCGAAGCCGGCGCCCAAGGACGTCGACTGAGCGAGCAACCGTAATTTATTGATCCACGAATCACCCACATGACCGACTACAGCCAACTCGACTACAGCAGGTGGACCTTCTTGCAGCAGCTTTTTCGCGGATTCGTGACCGTGGTGATGCGTGTCCTGGCGCGGGTGCAGGTGGAAGGCCAGGAACGTATCCCCACGCAGGGCGCGTTCATCCTGGCACCCAATCACCTGCACGTGCTCGACGTGCCGGTGCTGCTGATGTTCGTCCACCGGCGCACCGTCCCCTTTGCCGCGGACAAGTGGGTGGGTCACCTGTTTGGGTGGATCTTGACCACGTTCGGCAATGCCATCTTTGTGGCGCGGGGGACGCCGGATCGGCGGGCGCTGAGCCGGGCGTTGACGGTGCTCAAGGCGGGCGGCGTGCTGGCGCTGGCGCCGGAGGGGACACGCAGCCGCGACGGCAGCCTGGGTGAAGGGCACACCGGCCTGGCCTACCTGGCCACACGCGCCCCGGCGGCGATCCTGCCGGTGGTGGCCTACGGGCAGGAAAGGTGCTTCGACTATTGGCGACGCCTGCGTCGCGTGCCTGTCTGCGTGCGCTTTGGGGAGATCATCGAATTGCCGTCTGGTCGCTGGTCGG
Organism: Caldilineaceae bacterium; assembly: GCA_041391225.1. Lineage (GTDB taxonomy): Bacteria > Chloroflexota > Anaerolineae > Caldilineales > Caldilineaceae > RI-153. The sequence continues at coordinate 119,663 of JAWKOL010000020.1, read as the reverse complement.
TGGACGATCTAGAGAAGCAAACAGAGCAGATCATGCTGTCCTTGGCCGAGTTGCTGCCGGTGGAGTATCGCGGCATCTATGCTGAGAAGAATACCTGAATGTGAGATGAGGTTGTAGATGATGCAGAAGATCAATCGATTGCGCTGGATTGTGATGTTACTGCTGGGCGTGTTCGTCCTCGCCGGGTGTAGCACCACCGCGGCGCAGGATAGTGCGTCCTCGGATCTGCCCAATGCGCTCCCCGCCGGCGAGGACGGAGTCCTGGCTGTGGCCGAAGGCGGGCCGCCGCTGGGGCGTCCATCGCTGGGGAGTTCTACCAGCGCGCCGGTGCGCCTGGTGCTACCCTCCATCAACCTTGAAACCGACGTGATCCCCATCGGATGGCACCTGGTGCAACAGGCAGACGGCACACAGACCAGCGAATGGGAAGTGGCCGACTACGCTGCGGGCTGGCACAAGAACAGTGCGCATCCCGGCGAAGGTGGCAACGTCGTCGTCAGTGGGCACAACAACATTCGTGGGGCCGTTTTCCGCAAACTCTACACCATGCAGCCCGGCGACGAGGCCGTCGTCTGGGCGGGCGGACAGGAGTTCACCTACACCGTGGAAGAGGTGATGGTGCTCGAAGAGAAGTTCGCTCCCTACGAACAGCGCATCAACAACGCGCAGTGGATCCAATCTTTCGACGATGACCGCCTTACCCTGGTCAGTTGCTGGCCCGAAGACGACAACACACACCGCGTGGTGGTGGTAGCGAAGCGCGTTGGCGAGTAGATGTCATTCCTACCCAGAAATGACTGTGGACACGGATTGGGGGAAACGCGGATCTTTTCTGATCCGTGTTTCCCCCAATCTGTGTCCACAATTCTTCTGCATCACCTTGGCTCAAGCGTGCCTGGCTCGTTGGTACATGTCCACGACGGCCAAGGCGACGCCGATACCCATCAGAGTGTTTTCAAGAAGTGCTCTACGCCAATCTCGCTTTCAGCCCTTTGCGGATCTCCTTGCGCGCCCAAAGATAGTGGCTGCTCGTGTTGGAGACAAAGTAAGCGCCCAGTGTGTTCGTTTTCGTCCAAGTGAAGCGACCAGCCGTGAACAGGTCTTCGTTGGAAAGTGATTGGATCAACGCCAGCGTTTCTATGTGCGACCGCTGAAAGTCAGCCGTCACCTCGCCCAGCGGCCGGTGGCGATGCTTCTCGTAGATCATCTGGTTGAGCGCCGGCAGCTGATTCCACTTGTAGCCGGGGGCAGGGATGGCGGGCGTCTCCCCGTTCAGGCCGGTTGCGATACCAACTCAGCACCATGTCGTGCCATTCCACCAGATGAGCCACCACATCTTTCACCGACCAGCTCCCCACCACATCGGGCATGGTCATCTGCTCAGGCGAGAGCTTGCTCAATTCCGCTTGCAGCGCGCCATGTTCCTTGTCGATGGCGCTCAGGAGATCAGATTTACTCGTTGGTCTCGGCATGTTTTCCTCCGTTGTTCTGAAAATTTCCACCCCAAACGCGTGATTTCTGTAAGATCTGAAATCCCACCTTCTCAGCCACGCGCACAGATCCCACGTTCTGCCCATCGCACTCCCAGTGGGGGACGATGCCGCGGCGCAGGCATTCGCCGACGAAGTGTGCGGCAGTGGCGGTGGCGATGCCCTTCCCCTGGAATTCGGGCACTGTCTCAATGCCGATACCACACATCCGCGCGCTGACGTATTCCGCCGTACACCAGCACACGATCACATCGCCCACCAGCGCCGCGGACCCGAAACCGTGCGCCTGAAACGCCGCCGGCGACGCCCACATCCAGGCAACTTCGCCCCGAACAGCCTCGATATTTCCATGCTGCTCGCCCAGGAAGGCGGCATCGATGCGCCGGTAATGGACGCCGTCCACAGCCGCGGACAACACGGGCGCGGCCTCCTGCTCAAATCGGTAGAATCGTTTGTGCATCTCGTGTAGTGGGATGTTGTGAAACAGATCGGGGATCGCCGCCGCCAACGCAGGGGTGAGTGGGTGGATTTTGAAGTAGATCAACCTCTGTTGCAAGGCTGCTTGGCGGATCGCACCATCGATCTGCGCTGCCATTGTCCGAATCGCATCGGGGCTGGCGCCCCCAGCCAGGTAGAAGACGTTGTTTCCCTGATCCCAGAGCAGGTAGATCTGCTCGTGTCGGTCAGTGTCAGCGTCGGCGTCGGCGGCGCGCCACAGCTGCCCGTTCGTGTTCCCAGCGGCGATGGACGTCGTCACCATTGTCAACTGCGCACCGGGAAACAGTGTCGCATCGGGCTGGATCGGGCGGATTTCTTCGATCATTGGGATTCCCTCTATACCGTTCATGGGCGCTGCTTGATCATCGAAACTCAAGTCGAAACCAATTCAGACACAGCCTGCAGCCGTTCCTGCATGGTCGACTCGGCCATTTTGAGATCATAGTTTGTCTGTAGATTCAGCCAGTAATGCGGCGACTGGCCCAGTGCTCGGCCAAAGAGCAGCGCAAGTTCCGCCGTCACAGGGCGAGTGCCGTGGATGATGTGCGAAATCCGCATTGCCGACACCCCAATTGCCCGCGCAAAGTGCGCCCGCGAAATCTCCTGGTCCTCAAGGATTTCGGATAGAAATTCGCCTGGGTGGATTGGTGCTAGACCACTGATAAACATGATTGTTTTACCTCAATGATAGTCGACGATTTCCACGTCGAAAACATCTCCATCTTCAAAACGGAAACAAACGCGCCATTGCTGATTGATGCGGATACTCCACTGACCTGCGCGGTTGCCCACAAGCGCCTCCAAACGATTTGACTGGGGCTGATTCAGGTCTTCGACACGCGTTGCGGCGTTCAGTTGTGTCAAACGTATCGCTGCTCGCCGGAGGATATCTGGCGGAAAACGTCGCGATCTACCTCTTCGTATCTTCGCATCATCGCATCTTCATCTCATCGCTCACCTCAGCCCAAACCGCATCCCTTGTTTCTTGAATACCTCTTTGCGGAAGATCGGGCTGTACTTGAGGTAGACGCCCAGTTTGTAGAGCGTGCGCATGTTGGTTTTGAGGTCGAAGATGCGCCGGATCAGGAAGCCCAGGCTGTTGTACGTGGATCGCGCCTGCCAGCACGCTTCGGTCAGCTCGTCGGGTGTCATGTTTTGGGGGCGGAAGGCGGCATAGTTGAAGCGGTATTCGGGATGCAGCCACCATTTGCCGTCGTAGAGCAGGCGATCCTCTGCCTGCAAACGTTGATAGAGCGGCGTCTTGGGGTAGGGGACGAGGATGTTGAAGGCGGCCAGCGGGAAGCGATTCTCCATCGCCCAATCCAACGTCTCTTGGATCGATTCCACGGTGTCGTGGTCGTGGCCCAGGGTGAAGGCGGCCCACAACTGCACGCCGTAGTCGCGGATCACCTCGATCTGCTGTTTGTAGCCGTCGAAACCGCCCACGAAGTTGGGCGATTTGCGCATCCAGCGCAGGCTGTCTTTGCTGATCGATTCGAAGCCTACCACCATGCCGATGCAACCACTGCGCACCATCAGATCCATCAACTCGCGATCCTGGGTCATGTCGATGCTGCCCTGGCTCACCCAGTGGACCTTGAGCGGGATCAAGGCGCGGAAGAGTTCCTTGGCCGCGGCGAAGTTGGAGAGGATGTTGTCGTCTACGAAGAAGATGATCTGATTGCGATCACGCGCCTCGATCTCGGCCACCACCTCTTCGACGCGACGTGTGTAGTGTCCTTTGTCGAAGTAGGTACTCACGGCGCAGAAGTTACAGGCGAAGCGGCAACCACGGCTGAACTGCATCAGCGAGATGGGCAGGTAGCCCTTGCCTTTGAAAATGTCGCGCTGTGTAAAGACGCCCGGATGCGCCACACCCACCGGCGCATCGTAGACAGGCTTCAGCGCGCCGCGGCGGAAGTCATCCAGCACGCCCAGCCACTTGGTCTCGGCGTCGCCGATGAAGATGGCATCGGCGTGGGGCGTCACTTCTTCGGGGATCAGCGTGGGCTGCATGCCGCCCATGATCACAGGCACGCCGCGCGCCCGGTACTCGCCCGCGATTTCGTAGGCGCGCCGCGCCGTGTACGTCTCCACGGTAATGGCGACGAGATCGGTTGGCGCGTCGTAGGGGATCGACTCCAGCCGGTCGTCCCACAGGGTCACGTCCACATTGGGCGGCGTCAGCGCGGCGAGGACGCCCAATTGCAGCGGCTCCATGCGTCCTTCGTCCACGTAGAGGCTGTGCTCCATGCGGCCGATGTTGGGTTTGATCAGGGTGAGGTGCATGGTAGTCCTTTCAGGAAGTCGCCCCTAGCGGACGGCCCTGCTTTTTGTCGATCATCCACTTGCTCACGAAGTTGGAGGCCAGATGCAGCCCCAAACGGTAGGGATCGCGGGCGTTGGTGCGCAGATCTGCGCCGCGATGCAGGATGGCGCGGGTGCTGTGGAACGCTTTGCGGATGCGGAGACAGCCGTCGGTCAGTTCCTCGGCGCTCATGCCGCGGGGGCGGAAGACGGCCTCACCGTAGCGGAAGCGATCATCGAGCCACCAGCGGTCGTAGAGCAGACGGTCCTCGGCGGCGAGGCGGTCGTAGAGCGCGGCGCCGGGCATGGGTGTGAGCGGGTTGAAGTTGGCGGTGTAGAACTTGTTTTGGACGGTGAAATCGAGCGTGCGTTGGAACGAGTCGACGCTGTCGCCGTCGTAGCCGAAGACGAACGATCCGTAGATCATCACGCCGTGTTCTTGCAAGATACGCACGGAGGTGGCGTAGTCCTGGTGTTTCACATTCCAGTGTTTTTTCATGTGGCGCAGGTTGTCTTCGTTGAGCGATTCGAAGCCGACCACGGCGGTGGTGCAGCCGCTACGCCGCAGTAGATCCATCAACTCGGCGTCGCGGGTGACGTCGATGCTCACCTGGCACGACCAGCGGATCTTCAACGGGATCAGCGCCTCGAAGAGTTCCTTGGCGCGGGGGACGTCGACGAAGATGTTGTCGTCGACGAGGAAGATGTGCTTCTTGCCGGTGGATCGGATCTCTTCCACCACTTCGTCCACGGGGCGCTGGCGCAAGTTGCTGCCGTAGAAAGCGTGGATCGAGCAGAACTCGCAGGCGAAACGGCAGCCGCGGCCATACTGCACCAAAGCCGCGGGCGCATAACGTTTGCCACGAAAAATGCTGCGATCCGCGGCGAAACCGGCCAGATCTGGATAGTCTGCCTGGCGGTAGATGCGCTGGAGGCGACCTCGTTCTGCATCTTTAACGAGATCGCGCCAAATTCCTTCCGAGTCGCCAACAACCACGGCATCGGCATGATCCAGCGCTTCCTCCGGCAAAAATGTAGGGTGATAGCCCCCCATCACCACGGGGACACCGCGCCGCCGGTAGGCGTCCGCTATCGCATACGCCCGCCGCGCCGTGTACGTCTCCACGGTGATGGCGACCAGATCCGTCGGCTCGTCTACGGGGATCGGCTCGATGCGGTCGTCGTAGAGGACGGTGTCCACGTGCGGCGGCGTCAGCCCGGCCAGGATGGCAAAGACCAGCGGTTCCATGGCGTCGGCGCCGCGCACGGGCATCATGTTGGGGCGGATGAAGGTGATCTTCAAGAGGAAACCTTTGGGCGTAAATTCACGCAGCAAGTTGCCAATCGCACGTGTAGTATTTGTGCAGATTGTGCGCGTAGAAGCGGTAGCCCAGGTTGCCGGCCAGGGACAGGGGCAGCATTTTGCGTCCGCTCCAGGGGCGGGCGGCGAGCAGGCGCTTGGCAATGGACGGGTAGGAGTAGGTCTTCTTCCAGGCCCATTCGGTGCCGTGCCAGAGCGCGTCGGGGGTGAGGTTGGTGGGCTGGTAGACCACGTGCTGACCGTCGTAGAGCGTCCAATCCTCGGTGAGGATGCGCCCGGCGGCGCTGAGTTTGTCGAAGAGCGGCGTGCCGGGGAAGGGCGTGAGAATGGCGTAGCGCGGCAGATCGATGTTGGCGTCCATCACGAACTCGACGGTCTCGGCGAAGACGTCTTGGTTGTGGTTGTCGAAACCGAAGACGAAGCAACCTTGCACGCCGATGCCGTGGGCGTGCAGCCGCCGCATCACGTCTTTGTAGTCTTGGCGCTGGTTGAACTGCTTTTTCGTCTCGGCCCGCGCGCTGGCCGACAGCGTCTCGAAGCCCAGCAGCAGCCCTTTGCAGCCACTGCGCGCCGCCAAGTTGAGCAGATCGTCGTCCATTGTGATGATCGTCGTGGTCAGCCCGCCCCATTGGATGTTGAGTGGGATCAGCGCGGTGAAGAGTTCGCGGGCGTAGTCCATGTCGGAGATCAGGTTGAGATCGAGGAAGATCAGCCGCTTGGCCCCCATCTGCTGGATGTCGGCGACGACGTCGGCCACGGGATGCTGGATGGGACGCCCCCACGCACTGGGGACGACGCAAAATTCGCATTGGTGAATGCAGCCACGCGTGGCTTCGATGGTGTGGGCGACGACGAAGTTGTCCGCGCCCAGCAGATCGCGTCGCGGAAAAGGACGGTTGGCCAGACTCAGCCCCGGCGCCTGATCGTAGCGCGGACGCATGTTGCCGGCCACGAAGTCGCGCAGGAGTTCGGGCCAGGTGTCCTCGGCGTAGCCGGTGACGATGGCGTCGGCGTGCTGTTGGGCTTCGTCGGGCATGAGTGTCACATGCACACCACCCAGCACCACGGGGATGTTCCGTGCGCGGAAGTGGTCGGCCAGTTCGTAGGAGCGGGGCGCAGTGCCGGTGATGAGGCTGATGCCGACCAGATCGGCGTCGGCGTCGAGATCCACATCGGCGATGCCCTCGTCCACGAGGACGACTTCGGCGTTGAGTTCGGGGGGAACGAGCGCAGCCAGCGTGGTCAACGTCAGCGGCGCGTAGCGCAGCGACTTGCTCCACGTGCCGCCGCGGTGACGGTAGAGCGGTCGCGCGGGGAGATGAGCAGAACGCGCAGCGGGTTCGGGTTCGATGCAGGCATCGTCGGCTCCAATGTGTAGGGACGATCACGATTGTAGCGATCCTACAGCGCGACAACGATGCTGTCAATCACCGAGAATAGAACGCGGATCGGGCGGATTGAGCGGATCGAAATGGATTTTTCAGAATCTTCAGGGAATCCGCCTCGATCCGCCTAATCCGCTCAATCCGCGTTCTATTCTGCCCCCATCGACGGCGGGATCGGCATCGCCACCTGTTTCACGCCGAGTTCTTTCAACGCCGCCTTGCCCCTGACTGTCAGATCGCTGAGGTAGAGGAATTCGTCGCGGCCGTCAATGGGGTAGGCTTTGAGGCGGTATTGGGTGCCCCACGGTTTCTCCAAGACGATGACGACGACGGCGCGTTCGTATTGGGTGTACGGGCTGCTAATCCCCACATTCCACAGCGTTTGGCGAACCAGATCGGCGTCGTGATCGGGTTCGAGGAAGAACTCGGCCACGGTCATGTGTTCGCGGTTGCCGGCGTTGGCGTTGGAGATGTTCTCGTTCCACATCTTGGCGTGGGGAATGGTGACGGTGTTGTCGTCGGGCGTTTGGATCTTGATGGAGCGCAGGCCCATCGACGTGATCATGCCGTAGTCGCTGCCGATTTTCACCCAGTCGCCGGGCTGGTAGGGGCGTTCGTAGAGCGCCACGATCCCCGCGATGATGCTGCTGACGTAGTCTTTGAAGGCGAAACCGAGGGCCACGCCCACCGCGCTCAGCGCGGTGATGAGATTGGGCGCGGTCGGTTCGATCAATGCCAGCACGACGAATGTGACCACAACGAGCAGCACGATCATGCGCACAATCGGCGCAATCGGCAGTAGGCGCAGGCGGAAACGGTTGGGCAGTTGCCGCGCGACACGGGGGACCAGCCACTGTGTCGCTGAGACGATCAACCAGCCCAGCGCCAGTGCAGCGCCGATCTCCCACCATTGAATTTCCGATGGATCGCGGAAGATATCCATGCGGCTGTGAATCTCCTTGTGATGCTAAAGCCCATCCAGCGGAAAGCCTTCCTGGTTGAGGAAGGAACGAACCGTTGGGTAACCCAATGCCTGAATCTGCCAGCCGTCGTCGTTACGCTCGATCAGTTCTGCTCGGTTCAACCTTTGCAGACCATGTGCCACGTCGGTCGACGAAAATGGTAAGAGTTGTACCAACAAGTGGTCGTCCATACCACCGTGGATCAGGAGCGCGTGCAGCAGGAACGCCTCGATCTTGCCCGCATCCGGCGGCAACTGGGGCAGCGTCAACTTGGCCCACGGGCGCACCCAGATCGTGAGTCCGCTGTCCTCTTCGGCGCTTTCTTCGGCTTTCTTGTCGATCTCGTCGTCGGCGGACACTTGCAGGCTATGACGCCAGATCCGCCAGGCGACGCCCGGGTTGCCACGGCTGCGGGTTGCCAGATCGCTGAGGAACGACGAACGCTTGCGATCCTCGTTCTTGTCGTCGTGTTCTGGCGGGGTTTCTTTGGCATCGACGACGGCGCGCCCGTTGTTCGACTGGCGAAAGACGAACTGTCGGCTGCTCTGCGCCGCATTCCGGCGTAGCCAATGGGCCAGCCGATCTTCGTCGAATGCGGCAATGGTGACAGGATGGGTGAAGACCGAATCGACATGCAGGGTTCGGTTCAGGAATGCCCAGGCCCAACTTTCCGAAAGGACGACCACGGGCGGGCGCGTCTCCCACAGCCGTTCCAGTAGCAGGCGCAACAACGTCGTGCCGTTGTGATGCCGTAAGAAACAGCGTTCGAGGCGGGGCAAAACAATGCGCACGCTGCGGTCGAGTGGCCACTGATCGAACCAGCGTTCGTCGGCCTGCAAGATCTGCTGCGGCGTCGGCGGGTCCACGAGGACGAGGTCATGGGCGCGCGTCCACTCGATGAGCATGGGCCGACAGACGGCAGGCGGTGGGCAGACCAACGTGCGGACACCGGCCTCTTCTGGATCAGCGTCGAGCCAGGGTTGGAGCAGAGCGTGCAGGCTCTCCCCACCCTGGGCCGCCCAGTCGGGTTCGGGGGCCATCCAGTTGAGCAGGTGATCCGGCGCAGAGTGGAGATCGAGATCGGCGAAGGCTTCGTCGTCCTCGTCCGAGCGCTGACGCAGGCGCTGCCGGAACTGCCGCCACATGTCCACCACGTTGAGGCGCAACGCCTCGGTCGTGGTCGACGACGGCAATGTGAACTTGGTGAGTGGGACGAATTCCCAGATCTGCTGCTTTTCTTCGGTCAAGATGACACCGAGGGGTAAGTTGGTTGAAAAGAACGTCGGCTGGCCCCATCCTAAAGTGAAACGCGGACGGCGTCAACTGTTACGCGGAGGAGCAGCGGAGATTTGGACGCGGATTTGCAGGATTTTCAGGAGGGAGAGGAGGGAGAGGCATAGGCGTTAAGATAAGGACCAGCGAAAGTGCCGGGGACTTCACGTTGGACGTGTTGCCAGGAGTGAATGTCCCGCCTCGCTGCGGCGATAAGTCCCCGGCACTTGTGTCTACGAAGCTTATCTTAACGCCTATTGATAATCATGAAATCCGTGTCCCTCTCCCTCCTGCGTCAGCTGATCTGCGTGGCGATGGCGAAGATGAAGCCGAGGATCATGAGCCAGCCGAAGCGCTGGTGCAGTTGCGCCGTCCCCCGCACCACGCGGTTGAGGACAGCAGGCGCGTTGGTCGATGTGGCGGTGCGCAGGAGTTTGAGTGCGGCGGGCAGCGTGAGCAGCGGTAACAAGATCGGCCACAGCGTCACGTCGATGAGGAAGAGCGTAGCCAGTAGCACATAACTGCCGCCTACCAGGATCAGGTACTCGCGCTGGCTGTTGCGCCGCCCCAGAATGTTGGCCAGCGTGCGCTTGCCTTTTTCCAGATCATCGTCCAAATCGCGCATGTTGTTGGCGTGCAGGATCGCCGCCACCATCAAGCCGATGGGCAAGGAGACCAACACCGCTTCCCACGCGATCTGCTGGGTCATCACAAAATAGCTGCCCAGCACCATCACCGGTCCCATGAACACGAAGACCACCACCTCACCCAGCCCCACGTAGGCGAAGGCGGCAGGCCCCGCCGTGTAGAACCAGCCCGCCAGCACGCTGAAGACGCCCAGGTAGAGGATGAATATCCCGCGCGTCCACACCAGGTAGAGGCCCAGCGCCGATCCCAGCGCGAAGCAGAACAGCCCGCCCCAAAAGACCTGTTGCGGCGTCAACATGCCCTCTTGCAACGCCCGGTTGGGGCCGAGCGAATCGGGGGTGTCGGTGCCTTTGCGCCAGTCGTAGTAGTCGTTGATCAGGTTGGTGCCGGCGTGGATCGCCACCGAGCCGATCACAGTGATGGCAAAGAGTAGCCAGTTCCAAGCGCCGTCGTAGGCAGCGAGGACCGCGCCGAGCGTCACCGGGGTGATGCTGGCGGTGAAGCTGAATGGACGCGTGGCCATCCACCACGTGCGCAGGAAACGACGGATGCGCGGCTCGTTTTCGTCGGCGCTGCGGGCCGGCGCACGACGTTGGCGCACTTCGGCGGCGCGCCAGGGGATCAGTTGACCTTCCACTTCGGCCACGGCTACGCTGAAGGCCCAACCCAGCAGCGCCACCACGATCAGCCCGGCGTAGAGCGTGGCGATGTCGTAGATCTGGTAGCTCTGCCACATCAACGCGCCCAGGCCGCCCATCGGCACCAGTAACTCCGTCCCCACCACCACGGTGAGCGCGAAACCCAGCCCCAGGTTGATCCCCGTGAAGATGCTGGGCAACGCGCCGGGGATTGCCACCGTCCACAGGATGTCCCAGGGGCCGGCGCCGTTGTTGCGGGCGATATCGAAGTATTTCTCTTCCAGGTTGAGCACGCCCGCAACGGTGTTCAGCGCCACCAAAAAGAAGACCGAGATGAAGGTGATGGCGTAGTAGCTGTCCTCGCCCAGGCCGAAGATGAGCAGCACCGCCGGCACCAGCGCGATCTTTGGCACCGGGTAGAGCGCGGACACGAGCGGCCCCAGCGCCAAACGCGTGGCGCGGCTGATCCCCATGATTACGCCGATCAGCACGCCGGGGATCATGGCCAGCGCAAAGCCGATGAACACACGGCGCAGGGTGATCACCGTGGCGGCGAGCAGGGTACCGTCTTCGAGCAACTCGGCCAGCCGCCCGAAGATCTCCGTGGGCGCGGGGAAAAAGCGCGTGTCGATCACGCCGACACGGGCTGCAATTTCCCAGATCACCAGGAGCAGGATGGGGGAGATGAGTTGGAGTGTGCGATCTTTCATGTCAAGTCCGGCTGATGTGTGTAGCGGGCGTAATGCGTAACCCAGAAGTGCTCGTCACGACGATGATGATTTCTCATTTACGCATTACGCATGACCCCTCTGCTCTGGTTTACTTCGGCGCGTAGCTTCTCCCACGCCCGATAGGCTGATTCCCCAAATTGGGGATCGCGCTTGAGATCGTAGACACGCCGCGGGCGCTCGAACGGCACGCGGATCTCGTCGACGATGCGCCCCGGCGCCGCGGACATCACCAGCACGCGATCTGCCAGCACCAGCGCCTCGTCGATGGAGTGGGTGACGAAGAGCACCGTCTTGCCCTGTTTGCCCGCAGCGGGGCGTTCCCAGATGCGCAGGAGTTCTTCCTGGAGCAGAACGCGGTTCTGTTCGTCCAGCGCGCCGAAGGGTTCGTCCATGAGCAGCACATCGGGATCGTTGGCGAAGGCGCGCGCCAGCGCCACCCGCTGCCGCATCCCCCCCGAAAGTTGATAGGGGTAGGCTTCGGCAAAGCCGGTCAGCCCCACCACGCCCAGCATCTCGGCCACGGTGGCGGCCCGCTGACGCTCACGCACGCCTTGCATGCGCAACCCGTATTCAACGTTCTCGTGAACCGTCATCCACGGGAAGGTGGAATCGCCCTGGAAGACCATTGCGTTGAACGGCCTTTCGCTGTCGGCGGGCGCGGCCAATGTGAACGCGCCGCTCGTAGCGTCTTCGAGGCCGGCGATCAGGCGCAGCAGCGTACTCTTGCCACAGCCACTCGGCCCCACGATGCACACAAATTCGCCCGCGGTCACTGTCAGGTCGAGCGGACCCAGGGCAGCGATTGTGCCTGCAGGGCCGGGGAAGGATTTGGTTAAGGATGATGCTTGGATGATGGGCATGGCGGTTTGGAAATGATTGATGATTGATGAACGGGTAGAGGGTGATGACGTTGGATTGGGGCGATTCTGTGTAGATTGGAGATTGGGGGATTAGGCGATTGAGGGATTAGGAGATTTCAGACTATCGACGAGACCAATCCCTCAATCTCCCAATCCCTTAATCGCCAACGCAACCCCAAATCACGCCAATGAAACGAAATCGTCCTCACCCCAATCGTCAATCTTCATTCATCAATTCTCCCCAACTCTTCCACCGCCTTCTCCGCATAGGACCGATTGATGTACTGCTCTACGTCGATGAGTTCGTCGTAGTTGAGCGTGCCGCGGTCCATGAAGAATTGCTGGAGGATCATCAGATCCTCGGCGGGGACGTCGCCGTTGGGATCGTGATACGAGCGGCTGGCGCGGCCCACCACGTCCGCGGGGACGCCGGTGTATTCCTCGATGATGGCCAGGTTTTCGGCATCGAACCAGGCATCGCCCACCAGATCGCGGGCGCCGCGCAGGAAGGCTTTGGCGAAGCCGTCGGCCAATTCGGGATTGGCGCTTGCCCAATCCTTGTTGTAGTAGACCACCGTCACTGTGAAGTCGCTGAGGAAGTCGTCGGTGAGGCGGTGGATCAGGCCCTGATCCTCGGCCAGGGTGGTGAGCGGTTCACCCAACATGCCGGCGTCGAGGGAGCCGTTCTCCAGCGCCGCGGCCACTTCGCGGAAGCCAACCGACGTCAGTTCCACGTCGTCGAGGGTGAGGTCACCCTGTTCCAACGCTTTTTCCAGCCAGTACTCGGTGGCGGCGCCGGTGGCGTTGACGGCCACCTTCTTGCCTGCCAGGTCGGCCACAGACGTGATCTCGCCGTTGTCGAAACGGGTCTTGCTGACGACCAGGGGTGTGGTCAACGGCGGGCGTTCGGCATGGAGCGGCAGCGCAATTTCGAACTCGATGCCACGATCTGCGGCGTTCCACATGCCGGCGCTGATGCCGCCGCCGGCCACATCGAAGTTCCCCGCGCCCACCTGCACCACGTTGTCACTGCCGCCCTGCACCGGCATCAGTTCGATGTCGATGCCTTCTTCGGCGAGGTAGCCCTTGGCGTCGGCCACGTAGAGCGGCGCGTAGATCGTCACTGGGATGTAGCCGACGCGCACCACTGTGAGAGCTGCGGCGACTTCTTCTTCGGCGGGGGCGGTTGCCTCGGGCTGGGCTTCGTCCGCAGGCGTCGTGGCGATGGGCGCAGATGCCGGTGCAATCGGCGCACAGGCGGCCAGCAGCATCATCAAAATCAGCAGAGAAACCAATGTCAATTTACGCATTTGTCCTACCTCCTCGGGTTGGGGTTCATATTGAAATGCGAAAACGCGTTTGTACTTAATTCAATTTATCGACTCAATTTTCCAGCAGCGCTCAGGATGCCTAGAAAACGTTCTTCGTCGGGCAGTGCGCGCTGGGGAATGATCAGCAGCATCTCTTCGGAAACAAACAACAGGTAGAGCGCACCGATCCTACGCACGCGCTCGACATCCTTCCAGGGAACGAATAGCTTCTCTTCTGTATCAACACCGCTGACCGCTGTGAGTTTCACCCCTTTTTCGTGGACGTGGTAATGCGTCCGCTGTAAGAGCGGGTGATCTGCCAGGATCGTGGCCGCCTGTCGGCGGATCTGATAGCGCATGACGATTGTGCTGTAGATGGCGTAGACTGTAGCAACCACGGCTACAGGCCAGAACCAGATACTCAGCGCGTCCGGCGCCAGGATCAGCAGGAGCACGATGGTCAACGGCGTGAGCACCAGGATGCTCCAACCGATGAAGTCGTTGATGCGCTTGCCCCATGTGCCGGCAAACTGGTGCCAGAGCATGGCCTTTGCGTATTCTTCTGGGCGCAGATCGACGATAAATTCCATGCAGCACTCCAATTCTAAAGGATAGACCCTACTAACCATAGTAGGTATATCCCCAATTGGGTCTCCACAGCGTGTGGAGAAATGAGAAAATTTTCACAGATGTTGGTTGCCGTGCAGATTAGTATAGAGGCGAATGAGGGGAATCGACAAGTTTACTGACTACGATGTTATCACCAATCACCTACTCGAAAGGGAATTCGCATGAAGCTTGGGAAGACGTGGTCGCTGTTGCTCTGTTTGGTGACGTTCGGATTGGCCGGCTGCTCTGGTGAACGCCCCGACAACCTGGGCGTGGTCAACGGGCAACTGGCGGCCTGCCCCGATTCGCCCAACTGCGTATCTACGCAGGCGACAGACGATGAGCACCGCATGGATCCGTTGGCGTTCAGTGGCGAGGTAGCAGAGGCGCAGGCGCGGATCTTGTCCATTTTGCAGGGGATGGATCGCGTCACCCTGATCACCGACGAACCCGGCTACATTCACGCCGAGGCCCGCTCGCGTACGTTCCGCTTTGTCGATGATGTGGAGTTCCACTTCGACACGGACACGCAGTTGATCCACTTCCGTTCGGCGTCACGTCTTGGCTACAGTGACATGGGCGTCAACCGTAACCGCATGCAGGAGATTGCGGACGCATTCAACGAGTGACCCGGGGCTGCTCCGAAACAAAACGTTTCCCGATGCGTAATGTACTGTGCGAGATTCGCAATGCACATAGACAGCCGCCGCCGAAAGGTGGCGCTGTGACATAAACAATACCGAAAGGGGAAACATCGATGAAGAGTTCAGGAACAGCCGCTGTGCTGAGTCTGATTTTGCCGGGCGTGGGCCAGGTGTACGCAGGGCGCTTCTTGTGGGCGATCTTCTGGTTCGTCGTGACGCCGGGGCTGTGGATCGGCAGCGGCGGACTGCTGGGGTGGATCTGCCATATCCTCTCTGCGCTTCAGGCGCACGGGCAGGCAAAACGGATGCGGTAACGCAATCACAACCCGCCGGGGTTTCTGCAACCCGGCGGGTTTTTTGTTGGCTTAAAACGCCAGTTCTTCGACTTCGTCCAGCGTAAACTCAAGCGCCTGCTCAAGATCCACGGTAAAAAACTCCACGTCTTCGATCTGGGTGATGGGGCCTGCCGTTTCGCCGCGATCACAGCGGCTGCGGTAGACGCAGTAGTCGCACAGGCGACGGCGATTCTGCTCGGTGTCGGGGACGAGGGGGAAGTCGGCTTCGACGTCGCCGCT
The DNA here is from genome assembly GCA_041391225.1 of Caldilineaceae bacterium. Taxonomy (GTDB): domain Bacteria; phylum Chloroflexota; class Anaerolineae; order Caldilineales; family Caldilineaceae; genus RI-153. Next base: position 104,413 of record JAWKOL010000020.1, on the reverse strand, counting down.
CAGGATCTCTCGCACCAGCGCCTGGAGCCGAGTGCGGTTGACGGCGTGCTGATCGGCGCTGTAGCGGAAGATTTCGGGGCTTTCGGGCGCCTCGGCGAACCAGTAGATCATCTCCACTTGTTCCGGCTCCACCGGTCCCCACGGCAAGGACTCGCTCGCCTCCACCAGCACAAATGGATAGACAATGGTTTGCAGTCGCTGGTGCAAAATGTTGCGCCGCGTTGGGTGCTGGTTGGTCTTCCAGTCCACGATGACCGCGCGCCCATCTTTTTCGGCGGCGATGAGATCGTATTGGGCGGCGAGGCGGTAGACGCCGTCTTCGCTGCCGAAGGGAACGCTGAGGATGCGCTCCACTTCGACGTGCTGATCGGGCAACTGCGCCGGGCGATGACGGCGGTAGGCGTCGAACCAGCGGAGCAGGTCGTCATCTTGTAGGCGCGCCGCCAGCAGATCGAGATCGAGGCCGGTCTCCGCGCGCTGCACCACCTGGTGAAAGGCCGAGCCGCGGCGCATCTGTTCCTCGTACTCGTGGACGGGGCCGGCTTCCACAGCGGGCCAGGGCAGGCGCTGCACATACGCCAGCCAGAAACGCCGCGCACAGTCGCTGTAGGCTTGCAGGCTGGATTGGCTGAAGGCGAAAGTGGTGGGGAGATCTAGCGTCATTGCCCTGTCTGCTCCCATGCAGGGATCGTGCGAAAGCCCTGTTCAGAGAAATGGCCGTCGAAGGCGAAAACAGTGTCGATCTTCAGCAGGCGCATCGCCGTAAAACTTGAGCAGTCGACCAGGCTCAGGCGGCGCTGATTCGTCGCCAGATAGATGGCCAACGCATCTGCATGTAGTTGTGGATCGATCCACTTGACGTGCAACAGTGGCACAAGGTTACGATGGAAGTTTTGAACTGCCTCCATGCCAATGCGGTTCTGCAGCAGCGCAGTCGATTCCAGGATCACATAGTTGGTGGTCCACAATGGAAACCCGTCTACAATCCACTGCATCCAGGCGGCAGAAGCGAGTTCATGGCGCGGTTCATCGCCGTCCATCAGCGCCAGCAGACCGGATGTGTCAACGAACATCACCACGCGCCTGTGCCTTCGTTCAGATATTTGTCATGGTTCACGGCGAAATCGGGAAGACCGGAGTGATATTTGCCGATAGCTGCCAGTGAGCGCCGCTTCCGTTCTTCGACGGACATCGGCGCGGCAACGGTCAGCCAGTGATCGACCGCGCGTCGCACCAGTTCGGCCATCGACACATTTTCTTGCTCGGCAATCTCCCGCAATCGCTCTGATTGTTCTTCGGTTAGTTGAACCTGAGTGCGGACCATGTTTCATTCCTTCTGCTCATGTGATTACACATTCGCGAATGTGGTGGCATTGTAGCACGAAAGTTCCAACCGCTCAATCCACCCAATCTCCCCGGTGTACTTCAATTTTGGGGCGAAAGTGCCGGGGACTTCACGATGAACGTGGCGACAAGTGCGAAAACGCCGTCTTGCAGCAGCGAAAAGCCCCCGGCACTTGACCTGCCCCCAACTTGAACTACACCCCGATCTCCCGATAACAGGACAATGTTTCCGCGGCGGTGCGCTGCCAGGAGAAGCGGCGCGCCTGGCGTAGGCTGCGGTCGGCCAGGGTGCGGCGCAGGGGTTCGTCTTCGAGGGTGCGGCGCAGGGCGTCGGTGATGGCTTCGCCGTCGCGCGGATCGAAGAGCAGCGCGGCTTCACCCGCTGCTTCGGGCAGGCTGGAGGCGTCGCCGCAGGCTACCGGCGCGCCGCAGGCCATCGCTTCGAGGACAGGCAGCCCGAAGCCTTCGTAAACGCTGGGAAAGACGAAAAGTGTGCAGGCTGTGTAGAGCGCAGGCAGGTCGACGTCGCCCACGCGCCCGAGGAAGCGCACGCGGTCGCCCAGGTTCAATGTCTCGGCGCGCTGTTGCGCTTCGGGGTAGCGTTCGTCCCACGCCCCGGCGATGACGAGATCGGGGATGGGGGCCTGGTGACCGGCGGCTGGGGATTGGGTGAGGCGGGCGTAGGCGTCGATGAGGCGGACGAGGTTCTTGTGGGGTTTGTTGATGCCCAGGTAGAAGATGAAGCGCTGCGGCAGGGCGTATTTGCGGCGCACGGCGTCGACGGCGGCTTCGGGCTGGGGCGTGAAGTGCGGGTCCGCGGCCAGGGGGACGGCGGTGACGCGGTCCGCGTCGACTGGGAAATGGGCGAGCAGATCGCGGCGCGTGGCTGCCGAGATGGTGACGATCTCATTCGCTGCGCGCAGGGCCAGTTGTGTTGTCAGCCGGAACAGGATGCGTGCCCGCGGCGATACGGTGTCGGGATAGAGCATGGCGATCAGATCGTAGATGGTGAGCACCGTGGGCAGGCCGGGCCGGTAGGGCATGAGGTAGTAGGTGCTGTGGAAAATTGGGAATTGGGGACTGGGGATCGGGGACTGGGGATTGGGACGGGCGAGTGTTTTGAGCAGGCGGGGGAGGGTGATCTGTTGTGCCAGCGAGAAGGGGGAGACGGGCGCGCGGACGGCTGTGACCTGGGGGGCGGCCAATGGTGACGGATCCCAGGCGGTGGGATCAGCGGGGTTCCACAGGATGACGAGGCGTTCCTCGGTGTGGAGTTTGGGGGGATGGCTGTGGCCAGGTTGCGCACGTAGCGTCCAATGCCCGGAAAGTGGGCGGTGGCGGTGCGAGCGTCGAGGATAAAGGTCGATGCGGTCATGGTGCCCTCGTAAGTGCGTCTTGCGTGTTGGCGCGGGGATGCGTTCGCCAGATTCCCCACATCAGCACGCAGACAGCGAACAGCCCACTGCCCGAAAGCAGCGAGGCCAGGGGCGACGGGAGTATCTGCGCCCAAAGATGCGTCAACCGCGACAATGCGGCCAGGAAATACGCTGCTGCCGCCATGCGCTGTCCACGCGCGCCCTGCGCCCAGAGGACGGCCATGCCGGGCAGAAGCAGGGTGTGGTTGTAGCGTTCCGTATGCGGGAAAGGCAGCAGGCAGAAGAGGATCCACAGGTAGAAGGCGCTTTCATGCGCCGCGGGCCTGGCGCGGCGGATCGTGTAGATCACGGCGACGCCCAGCAGCGCCAACACGCCGACGCCGACGATCTGCACAACCGGCGCGGGGATCGCCAGCGCCGGCTGCCAGATGACGGCGGTCTGTTCGGTGGCCGACACACCCGACACGGTGACGAGCGCAGGCTGCGTCATGCGTGATAGCCACGCAAGTAGCGATTGATCGTCGACAAATGCACCGGTAGAGAAGACCTGTGTGCGGCTGGGCAGGAACTCGGTCAAGTAAACCAGGGTCGTCTGTCTCAAAAACAGCAGATGTACGCCGACGAAGGCAAGCGCCGCTGCCACGGCACCCCACAACGAGCGCCAGCGCTGCAACACCACAAACCCCGCGCCCCACAGCACTGGGAACAATTTGGTGCTCACCGCGCCAATCCAGCCGATGATATCGATGACCGTTGATCTCTCGGAAGACGCCGATAGCTGCGTCTGCGCCAGCCGCCGGCCTAGCCACAGGCTCAGTGCCGTCAACCAGATGCTGCTCTGCCCCAGCGTGAGGGTCAGCATCACCGGGCCGAAGGTCAACACGACGCCGAAGAGGACAAGAAGCGTCCATCCGCCCGTGAGTTGCGCCGTCTGCGCCAGCCGCCCTGTGATCCACACCAGCAGCGCCAGGTTGAAGCAGAGCCAGATCCACGCCGCCGCCGGAAAGGTGACAAGCGTCAACGGTTGCAGCAGCCAGGGCCAGATGGGGAAACTGTTCAAGACGGCAGGCGAGACGGTGAGTCCCTGTTCCGCTTTGAGGAGATCAAGCAGATCCGCCGAGAAGGGGTAGATCGATGTGTGCAGCCGCGTGGCCCATGCGCCGACGTAGAACGACGCAAAGTCCACGGTGTGCGGATAGGGCCAAAATGTGGACAGTCGCAGTAGCGCCGTGCCGCCGTGGATCGCAGCACCCAACGCAGCCAACAGCGCGATCAGCGGGCGCTTGCGAATTTGCTGCACAAGCGTTCGCCACTGGATCTGTTTCCGCTGTGTGGAGGCCGAATCTGTTCTGTTCATGTTGGTACGTTGATCAGTTCTGCGTAAAGCGCCTGGGTTAGCGCCAATTGACGCGCCGGTGAATAGACTTCGCGCAGGCGGGCTAAGCCAGCAGCGGCCATCCGCCCGCGCAAGGACGCATTATCCAGTAGATCGACGATGGCCGCAGTAAGTTGGCGTCGATCTCCCGCCGCCACCAGCCGCCCGCCGATGCCGTCTTCGACGATCTCCTGTGCGCCGCCGATGGCAGATGCGATCACCGGTAGTTGATATTGCATCGCTTCCAGGATCACCGTGGGCAGGCCCTCGGGCTGCACTGCGCAGTAGACGAACAGATCGGCGTCGGCGTAAAAACGCTCGACATCGGCGCGGTGACCGACCATGTGAAGGCGCCCGCTGTGGCCCGAAGCCTGCACCAACGCGTCCAATGTGGCGGCGTAGGCCACCGAGTCGGGATCGTCGGGATCCGTGCCACCCACCAACACAAAGTGCGCGTCGGTCCGCGCTGGCAAGGAGATCACACGCCGCTTCGATGAAGAGGTGGGGCGCTTTGCCCTTCACCAGCCTGCCTACGCTCAGGATCAGGGGCGCCTGCGCCGGAATGCCCAACTCGGCGCGCAGTGCGCCACGCTGCACTGTGCTGTCGTGCTGCATTGTGGTCTCGCGCAGACGCAGGCCGTTGGGGATCACCGTCATCTTGGCGGCGGCATTGGGGTTGGCAGCGCCGCCGTAGGTTGCCGCCAACCATCCCCGACACGGCGATGATCCTGCGCGGGATGGCAGAAAGCCGCCGAAAGAGACCGGGCGGGAAGGTGTTGTCGTGTATGGTCCACACCACGGGGATGCCTGTCAACGCGCCGACCAGCGCGCCGACGATGTGTGTGCGTACCGTGTTGCTGTGGATGATGGCCGCATTTTCTTTGCGCGCCAGGTGTGCCACCTGCCACACGGCGCGTGCCAGATGCAGCGGCAGCAGGATGCCCGCCTCGTTGAGCCTGCCGAACGTGACATGCGCCTGTTCGATCCCCGCGCGGCGGAAGCGGCGGCCAAGAAGCCTTCTGCGGGCGTCGCCACCAGCGGACGAAAGCGGTTGTGGTCGATCTCGCTGAGCAGATTGATCAGCACTGCCTCGGCCCCGCCCCAGATCGGCGTGATCAAGGTAGAGGATGGGAATGGGCTGCATCATGAGTTCACCATCTTCTGCTACTCTCGATCTCGTTCAAGATCACGCTCAAGATCACATTCAAGAAGCCCTGCGTCGCCCTTTCCACAGAGTAGCCCTGGGCGATCCGGCGCGCTTTTTGTCCCATTCCCCTGCGTAGATCTGGATCGTCGATGAGTTGCGAAAGCGCCTGCACAATGGCTTCGGGGCGGTCGGCAGGGATCACAAAACCAGCGCCGTCCACCATTTCGTGGGCAGCGGCGGCGCGGGTGACGATGACGGGCAATCCCAACGCCATCGCCTCATTGACAACCAGCCCCCACGGATCATGGTGGCTGGGCAGCACGAAGATGTCGGCGCAGGCGAGATAATCTGAACGCTGTTGCCCGCCCACGTAGCCCGCCAGGACGATGCGATGATCTTGCTGCGCCTGTGCCGCTAACGCGTCTGCCAGCGGCCCGCTTCCCAGGATCAGGAGACGATCCTGCGGTCGGCCCGCCGCTTGGAAGGCGCGGACCAGATCCTCGACGCCCTTGCGCTGCGTCAACGAGCCCACGAAGGCGATTGTGACGCCGCCTGTATCGGGATCGGGTTGCCAGTTGAACCTGGCTTGCCGAGCAGGCGGCGGGATCTGCTCCGGCGGCACCACTTGCCATCCCCGCACGATCCGCGCCGGTGCGGCGCCTCGGCGCACAAGGTATTCGCGCGCCATTTCGCTGTAGGCCAGAAAGGCGTCGGTTCCGCGGTAGAGCAGGCGGCGGTAGCTGTTGCTTAGAAAATTGCCCGATGCGAAATCTGTGTCGATGTTCTCCGACCAGAGGATGAACGGTTTCTTGGCTCGACGCGCTGCCCGCATCACCGCCAAGACGCTGGGCGCGTTGACGAAGTTTTCGCCTGCAATGTAGACATCGAATGGATGCCGCGACAGCCAATCGCCCAGGGCAGGGTTGCGTACAAAAGTGATCCCATTGGTCAGCCGGATAGGTTGTGCGTCGAAAGCGTGATAGTTGACGCGGTCACCGTTCAGATCGACCCGCCACTGGCGTTCCTTGTCCTCCGATTCGCAGAAGGCGACGGTCAATGCCACGTGTTGCGCCAACTGCTCGAAGACGGGCAATCGGTAGGGAGCAGGTATGTTGGTTAGGATGAGTACACGGTTTGTTGGGTTGATCATGATCGTACGACGTCATGTATCAATTGCGCGGTCGCGCTCACAAAACGCTCCGTAGAGAAATGCGACAGCAGCCGTCGACGCCCAGCTTCGCCCATCGCCTGCTGTCGCTCCGGATCGTTGAGCAGGGCAACCATCTGTTGGGCCAGCAGGGGGACATCGGCATACGGGATCAGGTATCCACTCTCTTCGTGGGCGACGATCTCTGGGATGGCGCCATGCGCAAAGGCAATAACGGGTCTGCGTGCGGCCATCGCCTCAGTGATCACCCGCCCGAAGCCTTCGTCTCTGGCCGTCATCGCCAGTACGCTGGTCAACTGGAGCAGCGCCGGCACGTCGTTGCGCTTGCCGGTGAAGTGGACGGCGCCTGCCAGCCCCAGTGATTGGGCCAGTGCTTTGAGTTCGTCCTCTCTGTCTCCTTCGCCCACCACAAGGAAATGCGCATTGGGGATCTGGCCAAGCACCAGTTGCGCCATGTGCAAGAAATGGTGCGCGCCTTTTTGGCGGGTAAGCCCCCCGATCAGGCTGACGATGGGCGCGTCGGCGGGCAGGTGAAGGTTCTGGCGCAGCGCCGACAGATCAACGCTTGGGGCGGCCTCCGCGCCGCTGGCGTTGTGGATAACGGCAAACTTGTGCGCTGGCAGGTGCAGATCTTCCATGCTGAACTGCTTGATGAAATGTGAGATGGCGACGATGCGCCGGGTGCCATAGCGCAACAGCCGACTGTGCAGCCATTTGATGGTGGCACTGCGCAACGGGACATGATCGCCCCACAGCGGACCGGTGCGCCCGTGGATCGTGGCGATCACCGGGCGGCGGGTGGCCGTGCCGACCAGGATACCCACCATGTCGGCATTGCGAATGTGGGTGTGGATCAGGTCTACGTTTTCGCGCCTGACCACAGACGCCAGCCGGTAGAGGGTTTCGGCGATGCCGCGCTTGTCGGCCAAATCAACATCGTAGCGTGCGATCTCGGCGTCGCACAATCTGCGGTGCATCTCTGGGTTGTTGTGATACGGCCCCACCACGCTCACCCGAAAATCAGGACGCGCATGCAGCCCAAGCGCCAGTTGCAGCGTATGTCGCTCTGCGCCGCCAAAGCCTACCGCGCCTTGAATCTGCATCACGTGGATCGGTTTCACAGCGCATCCCATTTTGTCGGCTTGCCTTCGATGGCGTCCAGCATCTCGCGCATACGAATGTCGTAGGTGTGTTCGGTGCAGGCCCTTTGGTATGCGTTCTGGGCGATTTCTTCGCGTTCTGCGGTGTGGATCAGGTAGTAATCCAGCTTGCGCCGCAAATCTGGAATGTCTTCAAAGCAGACGATCTCGCTATCCGGTGTGAAGCCGTAGGCCAGGCCGTCGCGCTGGGGCAGCAGAGACGTTTTCCCTGTGATCTGAAAGCATCGGCTGCCCGCTGCCTCGTAGGTGCGTCGATTGAGGCCCAGCACCTCTGCGAAGTACTGTGTGTTGATGAGAATCTGCGTGGATGCAAGCGCCGTGGCTCTTTCTTGATCCAGGGCGGGGCGTCCTTGCCATTTGGCTTTCAACACATCTTCGCCGGCCCCCAGCATGTTCCAGCCGCTTCCCCAGATTTTCAAGTCATAATCCAGCAGGTGACGCGCCACCTGGGCGCGGTAGGGGTAGTAGGTGCCCATCATGAGTACGTCGCTTTTGTACTGCTCGAACGCCTCGTCGGTGGGCGTCATCGGATAGTAGGCTTCGGGATCGAACGCTTCGGGCAGGCAGGCGATCTGCGTGTAGCCTACTTTGCGCAGTTGCGCGCACATGTAGGGATCCTTGGCAAAGAAGCGGTCGAAGGTGTCCAGTGTCTCGAAGAACTGGTTGCTGTGGATGTTTTGGATATGGTCGGGGTACCAGTTGACGATCATCACCGGGTACTTTGTGCGTATCTTCTGGAAGAGCGAGGCCGGCATCCCATCGCCCTTGAGCACAAGCATTACGTCGGGCTTGAACGCCTCAAATTTCTCCAGCAGTTGCTGTTCGACAGCGTGGAGTTGTCGTTGTTTCACAAAGCGCAGCGACGACCAACGTTGGCGCAGGCGATTGCGCAATGTCACCCCCTCCAGCACGTAAGAGACCTTGGGCCAGGGGACAATATCTGTTTCTACGCCCAGGCGATTCAGTGCCTTCAACACGTAGAATGACACGTCGTTCTGGGCGTAAAAACTGAAGAGTAGAATTCTCACGCGTGAGCCGTCCTTCGTTTTATGCCTGCAACATGGCCTTGAGCCGAACGCCTATCTGTGCAATGGAAAAAGAACGCTGGAACAGATCATAACCCTGCTGCGCGATGGATTGCCGCAGTTGTGGATCCTCGCACAGGGTTTTCACGGCCCCGGCCAGGGCCACCGGATCGCCCGGTGGGCAGAGAAATGCATCTTGACGCTGTGTAAAGACCTCGCGGCTTGCCGGCGTATCTGCCGTGATCAGCGGCTTGCGCATGGCAATGGCCTGATATGCTTTGTTGGGGACAACGTTGTGCGCCTTGTTGCTCAGGCCAAAGATGCCGAGCAGGATGTCGGCGCCTGCCATAGCCATCGGCAGTTCTTCCAGCGGCACAGGATCTTCGAAGCGCACGTTGACGAGATCCAGATCTGTCGCCATCCGGCGCATTGCCGGGTACGTCTGTCCTTTGCCCAGCAGCCGAAAGGTGACATCGACGTTCTGTGTCTGCAAGATCTTTGCCGCCCGTAGGATCACGTCCACGCCGTGCAGCGGAATGTACGTCCCAATGAACAGCACCGACAGCGGCGTGTCCACCAGCGTAACCGCCGGATCTTGCTGCGGAAAAAGACGGTGTCGTCCGCGCCGATGGGCAGGAGCCGGAACTTGTGGCGGTTGACGTGGAAAGTGCGTGCAAAGTAGTCGATGTGGGCGGTGGTGTCCAGCACAACATGCTGCGCCAGATGTGCCGCCTGGTAGTCGAGCAGATAGTAGTACAGCGCCTTGGCCGAGTATCGACCGTGGCGTTGCCGGTCGTTTACGTAGGTGTCGAACATAGAGACAAAGGCGTCGAAGAAGACCGGAACGCCGTATCTTCGGCCTAAAGCCCAGGCAAGCGGCACATCCCCATGACCGATCTTGCCAACGTAGATCGCGTCTACGCCATCCTGAGCTACTTCTTGGTAGCGCTGATACAGTTGGCGGTAGCGGCGGCTGGTACTTGGCAACCGGCTATGACATTCAACGCACGCCAGATCCGCGCTTTGCAGCGCCTTGAAGAAGATCCGGTTGCGTTCGTCATCGTGCTGGTATGCGCCGAACATGCAAATTCTCATCGTCGGCTGTCCTTGGCTGAGGCGACATTGAGCAGGGTTTCAAAGCGGTGTCGCCAGGTGTGCCGCGCCAGCACTTCTTCTCTACCTGCGCGTCCGATGGTCATCGCTTGTGCTGGATGTGCCAGGTAGTAGTTGATCTTGTCGATCATCTCTTCAATGCTGGTGTAACAATCGATCTGGCGTCCTGGTTCGAGATATTCGGCGAGATCCGGATTGTACGTGGTCAGATAAAGGCCGCCGGTCAAGGGGACCTCAAAATCCCTGCCTTTGAGTCCGATTAGTGCCGTATCGCCGCCGATGTAGCCGAACCCAAGGTTGATCAAAGAACGGCTGTAGATTGTCTGCATCTCTGCCTGTGATATTGCACCGCCTGGCCATCCCTTGCCAAATGTCTGGATGGGAATGCCTGCGGAGCGCAGCGCCTTCACAATGGGCAATCGGGCGCCATAGGCCTGCCCGACAAACGAGATGGGGATGTCTCGTGCGATTTCGGTGAATGAGAACGCACGCGGATTGCCACCAGGCGGTAGAAAGAGCGGATTGGCTTCTACAGAAAGATACTTGGCGACGTCCTGTGTGGCTTGGGTTGTGATGCAGATGTCGAAAGCCGCGGCGATGGGGGCAATGCCCGAATGGCCAGCAGGTTCATCGAATCCCCAGAACTTGGTGGTGTCGTCCAAGCTGATGTTGACGGTGATGATCCCAACTCGCCAATTGCTTGAATTGTCTCCGCAGTTACCTGCCGCCCCGACAGATATCCGAAGAAGATGTCGATCTTCTGCTCGGCTTGAGCGGCATAGACGCGCTTCAGTAGTTCCGCATTGAAGGCGGCCTTCGGCTCCCGATGCCAGTCCGAATCGAAGCGATCGTTGATGCCACCGAAATTCCAGGCCACCACATCCGCCACTTCCTGCCACGGCTGTAACAGCCCATGTTCTTCCCAGTTCACCTGCCGGTAGGCCAGGAACACGCGCGGACGCGCTGCGGTGTCAAGCGCTTTGTCGACACGACGGAGGTGCTGTTGAATTCGCTCGACCTGGGCGGCAACAGCCGGCGCGCCGTAGCGTGAAACGAGCGCTGCATTGTCCGGCCCCATAATCAGCACGGGGATGGGCGGCTTGCCAAACAGGCGGCGCAGATATGGATCTTCCTTGAGTCGTAGCATCAATGACTTCACAGCACAAATCCCCTGGCGTCACCTGAACTCGCCATGAGCATCAACCTGGCGGCAAGCGCAAGATCCGCGAGAGCCGTTTGGCGATAGGTGTCGGCAACACAGCCAATGCAGGCCGCAACATCGCCAGCGTGGCCTGTCGCTCCGTGATCCAAAGCCCGACGCCATATACGAGCAGGAAGGTGACGCCCTTCACCACGCCTGTGCGCCAGTCGTTGCCCAGTACACCAGGGATCTCGATGGCCAGCCTGGCTAGGAGCACGCCCAAAAGGGTGCTCACCGTCGGCATTAGAAACAGATGACGGATCGAGTAGTCTACGAATTTGCGCGACTGCCAAAGCAACAGCGCCACGCCCACGACGATCATCACGTCAACGCTGACGGCCACGCCCAATGTCCCATACCACTGCCCCAAGGTGAACAGACCAATCGCCAGGATCGCGAGTTGGATCAGTTGTGTCCACACCATGATCTGCGGATTGCCTGTGGCGGAAAAGAGGCTGGCAATCGTCAATTTTATGGGATCGAGCAAAACGAAAATCAACATCAGGCGGAAGATATCCAGCATCGGTAGCCACTTATCGCCCAACAAAATGCGGATCATCTCTGGCGCCAGCAGGGTGAGCAGCCCCGCGAACAGGAATCCACTGCGCACCAACAGCGCGTTTGAGCGAAAGAAGGCTTTGGATAGCCTTGTGCGATCCGTCTTCAGCTCGGCATAGGTCCCTGTTGCCACACTGTTGATGGGAACCCCCAAAATTTGCCGCGGATAGGTAGCAAAGGTGTACGCGCGCGAATAAAGCCCCAGCGCCGTCTGCCCCAAGAAGTAGCCTGTCCACAGATCATCGACTTTGTCGAGCGCCGAGGAAAGGACATTGCCAAGAATCTGACGGCTGCCAAAATGTAGGAAGTAGCGCACGCGGGCGCCGTCCCACATCAAGCGTGGACGCCATATCGGCCGCCACACGTAGAACATGACAATCGAGAGCGTCAGCGTGCTGAGATTGGTGGCCAACAAGGCCCAGATTGTGTACCCCATTGCCGCAAGTGAAATGGACACGGCGGTTGTGAGAATGCCATCTACAAACTGGAACAAGGAAAGGCGCCTGTGTGCAACACGCCGCACCAGGATCATACGCGGCGCAGAGGTAAAGAACCCACCCGCCGTGGTGATAAGCAACACCAGAAAGGCCAGTTGCAGTTCACCTTCTACGAACCAAAGAGTGAACACAACCACCCCTACCGACCAAATCGCTGTGAAGATCATCACCAACGTGAAATAGATCGACGCCGCAGCATTCTCGTCTTCGGTCTCACTTGCGCGATGCAAGAACGCATCGCCCAAGCCGAACCCAACCAGCGACGACGTCAGGCCGACCGTCACCGCGGCGCTTGTATAGATGCCAAAGGTTTCAACGGGCAGGAGCCTTGCCAACAGCACCGAGCGCGCGAAGAGAACCACAACGCGGCTGAGATTGGCCATCGTGTTCCACGAAACAGAGGTAATGGTGCGTTGGGCCAGGTTCATGATCCAGCGATCTCTTTGCGCAGCCAGAACAACCCACAAGCATAATGAGCGCCGCCAAATTTATGCAGATCGGCGTTGCGAACCAGGCTGCCTTGGTCATCCACACCCGAAAACTCAACCAGCGTCAAATCCGGAAACATTGCCGGGATCTGTGTGGGCGTGTGGATGCGGTGTGCGTTGAACTGTACGCGCGCATCGGCCTACCGGCGTCGAAAGGAACAAGTTGCCGCCCGGCGCCACCACTCGCTGCAACTCGGCACAGGCGCGACGCGTCCCGCCCGGATCCAACGGATCGCCGTATCGGCCCAACCCCACATGCTCGATGACGTGCAAACACGAGACCGATTCGACGCCACCGTCGGCGAACGGCAGACCAAACAGGCTCCCGGCCATGCTGGAAAATCCAGGGACATCAACCTGTAACGGGCGGATGTCAACGAAGGTCACCGGCATGTGGGACGCCAACATCGCCGCAAATCGAATGTCAGAACCCACGTCGATGTGACGGCTCTGCGTTGCGCTCACGATCCGTTCGGTGGCCCACACTGCCTGGTAGAGGTAATGCGGATCGAAGGGAGTGATCGGTGTGCGCTCAAGCAGTACAGGGTAAGCATCCTTCACGGCAAGCGATTCAGCGCCAGGTAACATCCGATACTGTCGCCAGTCTTTTATGTAACCGGGATAGGAGTACAGCGTGCGTAGGATGCGATAGAGGGGCAACACCGGTTCGCCCCACTGTTGCCACAGGCGAAACGCCGGCATCAACCGGGGCTTGATGGACTTCCAAGAAAGTTCGCGCATCATTGGTTTGTGGATCGGTTTGTGGATTGTTGTTGGCGGTGCTGCACATACCACGCCACCGTTCGCGCCAGCCCTTCGGCAAAAGACGTTTCCGCCTCGAAGCCGAACTCGTCTTTGGCGCGGTGTGTGTCGAGTTTGCGCCGCGGCTGCCCGTTGGGTTTGCTCACATCCCACACGATCTCGCCCGCATAGCTGGTGCTCTCGGCGATGGCGGTCAACAGATCGCGGATGCTGATCTCGTAGGTGCTGCCCAGGTTCACCGGGCGACTGCTGTTGTAGCGTTCCGCTGCGAGCAGAATGCCCTCGGCGGCGTCGCCCACGTAGAGGAACTCGCGTGTTGGCGAGCCGTCGCCCCAGGCCGTCATCGTGGGATCACCTCGCTCTTTGGCCTCGATGCACTTGCGGATCAGCGCCGGGATCACATGTGACGTCTCGGGATCGAAGTTGTCGCGCGGGCCGTAGAGATTGGTGGGCAGCAGGAAGATCGAGTTGTAGCCGTACTGCTGCCGGTATGCTTCGCTCTGCACCAACAGCATCTTCTTGGCCAGCCCGTACGGCGCGTTGGTCTCTTCGGGGTAGCCGTTCCACAGATTGTCCTCGCGGAAGGGGACAGGCGTGAATTTGGGGTAGGCGCACACCGTCCCGATTGCGACAAACTTGCCCACGCCGCGCTGCCAACACTCGTGTAGCAACGGAGCGCCCATCATCAAGTTGTCGTAGAAGAACTCAGCCGGATGCTCGCGATTGGCGCCGATGCCACCCACCCGCGCCGCCAGGTGGATCACCATGTCCAACGGTCGCTCTGCCGTTGTATCGTCGAGCAGGCGGGTGATCGCAGTCAGATCGCGCAGATCGTACTCGTTCCGGCGCGGGACGATCACCTCTGCGGCGCCGCGCTCGTGTAGTTTCTCTACCACAAATGATCCCAGAAACCCACTACCGCCTGTGACGATCACCCGTTTGTCGCACCAAAACGCCGCGCTGGATGGCCATACCACGGTATTCTGGTTCATACACGTTCTCCAATTCTTCGTTCGTTGACTGCGGCGTACACCTGCGCCACCGCCGCTGCGCAACGCGTCCAATCAAAGCGGGCGGCCTGTGTCCGCCCTGCCTGCCGCAGGTGACCCGCCAACGCCCCGTCGTCGAGGACGCGCATCACCGCTGCGGTCAACTCGGCGTCGTCTTCGGGGTTCACCAGTAGGGCGGCGTCGCCTGCTACTTCGGGCAGGCTGCTGCGGTTGCTGCTCACCACCGGCGCGCCACACGCCATCGCCTCGATCACGGGGAAGCCGAAGCCCTCGTACAAACTGGGCATGAGCAGGCAGTCGGCGCCGCTGTAGAGCGCGGGCAGATCGTCGTCTTCCACATGACCGGCAAAAATCACGTCATCGTTGAGTCCCATTTCTCCCACCTGGGCCTGGATCGGGTCAAACAGCCAGCCCTTGCCGCCCACGATCACCAGGCAGTGGGGGTAGTCTTTGGCCTTGAGTCGCGCCAACGTGCGCAGCGCCGCCGCGTGGTTCTTGCGCGGCTCCAGCGTGCCTACCATCAACAGATACGGGCGCTGGATCCCCAGCTTCTGCTTCGCCTCCGCCACCCGCGGCGGACCAATCGGCGCGAAGCGTTCGTCTATGCCCTGGTAGATCACCTGGATCTTGGCGGCGGGCGTGCCGTAGAGTTCCATGAGATCGCGCTTCGTCTGCTCGCTCACGGCGATGACGGCGTCGGCGGCGCGCACGAAAAGCGGCATGCCCACCTTCAGGAAGAGCCGATTGAGCCGTGTGTGATGCTCTGGATAGCGCTCGAAGATCAGATCATGCACCGTCAACACCGTCGGGCGGTGCAGCCGGGGCAGCAGGTGTTCGCCTGCGTGGTAGATCGCCTCGGCAGGCAGCCGATCCTCCAGGAACGGGCGGCGCAACATCTGGCTGGCCAACACACTGAGTCGCCACGCATACTGCCCTATGGGCAGCGTCAATTGCGGCGCGCCTGCCAGCGACGGCGGCAGCGTGTGCCCGCTGTGCGCGTTGTAGAAGAGCGTGAGATCCACCTGATGCGCCAGATCGCGGCGCAGGTGAAAGGCCAATCGCTCGGTGTAGCGCGCCAGCCCCGCTCGCTGATGCACCGCCGGCCCCGCGTCTAATACTACGGGAAGGCGACGAGGCGACGAGGCGGAGAGGCCCATCACTGTTCCGCCTGCCCGCCGCGCTCGGCCACCAACGCCCGAATCCGCGCCAGGATCATCTCCATCGCCACCACGTTGTGTCCGCCTTCGGGGATGATGATGTCGGCGTAGCGTTTGCTCGGTTCCACAAATTCCAGGTGCATGGGGCGCACCGTCTCCAGGTATTGGCGAATGATCGAATCGGGTGTGCGGCCTCGTTCCTTCACATCGCGGTCGAAGCGACGAATGAAGCGAATGTCGGCATCGGTGTCCACGTAGATGCAAATGTCCATCAACTCGCGCAGCGACTTCTCGGCGAAGATCAGAATACCTTCCAACAGCACCACCGGCGCTGGCTCGACGATGCGGGTTTGGGCCAGGCGGCTGTGGGTGGCGAAATCATAGAGCGGCACCTTCACCGTTTCGCCGTTGCGCAGCGCTTGCAGGTGCGCCACCAGCAACGGCGTATCCAGGCTGGACGGGTGATCGCAGTTGCGTCGCGCCGCCCGCTTACGGGCAGGCTGTTGCCAGTAGCTGTCGTGTTGCAGGTAGGGCGATGTGTTACGCCAATCTGCGTCAGGATGCGTTCACTGACCGTTGTTTTGCCGCTGCTGGTGCCGCTTACCACGCCAATCACACTGGTGATGGATCGTTCATGCCGCGCCCTCTTCTTGTGTGGTGGATGGTTCCAATGCGCGTTGCCCAGGCTGTCAACGCTGCCGCTTGTGCTGCGTCGTCGGTCTGCGCCACCAGAACCGATCTGTCCGGTGGCCATGCAAGCTGACAGAGCACAAAACGAGGACGGCGAAAGCAGCCCCGTCGCACCACCAGCGCCAAAGGCCAGCAGCGGCAAGATCAGGACATCCCCGGCTGCGATTTCAGGCTGACACGCAACGTGGGCAAATTGCGAAAACGCAACACCAGTTCGCCGTTCGCCGCCCCAGCGTAGGGGACGACGATAGCGTCGTCGGCGTTGATCTCGGTGCGCTGGATCTCGGCGTCGGATGCGCTGCTTACCAGCTCCACCAGCGGTTGTCTTCGGGCAGGCGCACCAGCCGCACACCCAGCTCCGCCGGGTGGATCAGCACCGACTCGCCCACCGGATGCAAAGCTGACCCGCCCACGTAGATCGCTCTGCCCAGGCAGCGAGCGGCGTCACCTGTGCTTCGCGCTTCTACCAGCTTCACCACCAGCGCCGGGTCCGCGGGCGCGCTGCGTACGTCCACGTTGCCCAGGCGCAACCGGTCGACGCTTTGCACGTCCAGCCGACCCTGCGCGCTGCCCGCGGACACCAGCAGCGACGGCGAGGCGGTGTCGTCGGGCGCGGCGCTGTCGGGCGTCACCTGGTAAGTGAGGCGGAAGATCGCTCGCCTACCGATAGGTCGTGTCCGGCGTCAAGCAGCGGTGGGTCGGCCTCCCAGCCGAATGCCAGCATCACCCACAGCAGGATCAGGCCCGCCGTCACCGCCGCGGCCAGGAGCAGGCGCAGGTAGAGAAAGGGCAGGTGATCCAGGCGCAGCCAGCGTTCTTCGGCCACGGTGTCGCCATCGTCGTCGCCATCGTCGTCTTCAAGCGCGGGGATGGTCACTTGCGCGTCGGGGGGGCGCCTGAGTTGAGCGGAAAGCTGCGCTGTCGCCTCAGCGGCAGATGCAGGCAGCCCTGTCCGCAGCCGGTAGATCGTCTGCAATCCCAGCAAGGGCAGCGGCGTCCCCGGTGCAGAGACAGTTTCTGCGCTGCGGCGGCGCACATCGTGCATCCGTGCCAAGGCCAGGAGATCGCCGAATTGCATCAGCACCAGCAAGAGCAGCAACGCCAGCAGGCCGCGCAGCATCGTAACTGTGTACAAAATCGAACAGGCCCAACCAGGCCAGAGCGCGCTTCAGGTTGCCATACGGTTCCTGCGCCAATTACAGCCAGTCGCCTTCTGTTCCACTTCTGGGCGGGGCCTCGGTTAGTTGACCCGGCATTTGGGGAGGAACAACGCCGCTGCCTGCAATATCAGCAGCACACCGGCCACCAGCACAGCAGTACAGATGGCGCAAGCTCTGCCAGATCCTGGCCCGCAGCGGGAGGTGTGACCGTCGGCAGCTTCATCTGCGACAGACGGTTCAACGCGATGTCAACTGGATTCGCCCATGCCTCACGTACATGCCTCACGTACAGAAAATTCAGGAGAAACAAGTAGTAATGATCCACGAAGATCCACGAAGATCCACAGTTAGCAGAAACAACAGACAGAAGGCTTTTCCGCTCTGCTGTCCTGGTCACCTGAAATCCGTGTCCTCTCTTTCTCCTCTTCGTGCAAGCCAAAGCCTTCGATCATTAAAATTCTGAGATGTCTTCAGGGTATGCTACCACGAAAGCGTCGGTCGTCCGTCGTAGCCGCCGGGCAGGGTCCAGGCCGGTTGTCGAGCCACCGTTCCCACCGTTTCTGCGTAGATTCATCAACGGCGTGGCGTTGTGTACACGGCGGCAGTGCGTCAGACAAAGGCCGCGCCGTACGGATCTTTGCCAAATGCGACTGTCGAGGAGCACCACCACCCCGCGATCATCGGCGGATCAGGCGGCCAAACCCTGCCGAAAGCGCAACACGGCGTCGGGCAGCGTGTAGTCGTGGAACGGTTGTCGTACGCTCAGCCGCGCGCTTCACCAGTGGATCGGTGGGGACGGCGAAGGCGACGCACGATGATCAGGCACCAGAGCATGTCGCCGGGCAGATCGATGCCTTCCCAAAGGTGCCGGTGCCGCTACCACCGCCTTGCGCCCGCTGCGGAACTCACGCAAGAGCTGACCGCATGTCCACCTGAACAACCGTGCTCCAGCACCGTTACGCCCCGCCTGATCCAGCGGCGAACGTACGGGCGTCGGCAGTGCGCAGATGGGCATGGCTGGTAAAGAGGACCAACGTGCGCCCGTCGGCGGCGCACCGTCTCCACAATCGCCCGCTCCACCGCGGATTGATAGCCGCCCGCTCCGGCGGCGGGCATGTCGTTGGGCAGGCAGAGCAGCACATTCGAGCGATAGCCAGGCGACTCTCCACCGTGCGTGCGTTGGCGTGCAGAAAGCCCAGCCGCTCCTGGATGAACTCGGAAACCTTCGTCGGTGCGTAGCGCAAAGGCGCCGGTATGATCACAGTGCGCCGCGGACGGAAGAGATCTACTTCGAGCGCCTCGTTCACATGCACCGGCGACAGGCATAGTCAGCACGTCGCCCCTCGGCATTGAGTTCCAGCCAGCTAATCGTATCGCGGCGCTGGGTTTACGGTGCCTACGATCAGCAGTTCGAGTTGTTCGTCGATCTCGGCCAGGTAGGCGTAGCTGTGTTGCAGATCAGCCAGAATCTGCGCCTGTGTGGCAACCTGCCACCAGCGCGCCGCTTCCACCACCGATCAGTTCCTGCAACGCGTAACAGGCGACGCAGCCTCGCTGATGTTGTCCCACTCGATCTCCACCTGGCTCCAGCGTGGCTGTGGCTGCAGCCGATCCAGATCCACGCAATTCTTCCTGGCTGTGGTTTTGATCCTGCTCGTCGCCGTGCCGCTTGACAATGCGGATCAACGACGCCACAAACGTACGCACTGGCGCCGAGCCGCTGGGCGTGGGTGTTGATCTGTTGCAGCAGGCGCAACCGCGTGGTTGATCGGCCAGCAGGGCTGTCAACTCTTCGTCCAGGGGCAGACGGCGCAGATGAAGCTCCAGTCGTCGGCTTTCAATGCGGAAGGTGAACTGCTCGGTGGCGGCGTCTTCAGCCGGTGCGCCTCGTCTACGATCAGGTGATCGTACTTGGTGCAGGATGTGCCCTTTGCTTGCAGATCCGCCAGCAGCAGGGCGTGGTTGATCACCAGGAGATGCGCGCCTGCGCCCGTCGTCGCCGTCCAGCAGAAATCCTGCGCCAGTACCGGCGGCTGCAACCACGAGAGTGTCTGTTCCTGCTGGCGTGGGGGCGCCACAGCGCTTCGGTACACGTCTGGCTGTCGGAGCAGATGTATTCGCCACAGCGCCTGTTCCGCGAATCGTACACCGAAAGCTCGTTGAGATCGCCAGTGCGTGTGGGGCAAATCAGATCAAATGCGTTTGTGCGCGCAATTCCAGTTGTGTCAACCGCGCGGCCGCTGATCCAGGCGCAGACGACGCAGCATGGAGATAGTGGCTGTGTCCTCGGAGCAGGGCGCTTCTGCACTCGGCGCGCCTGTCATGGCGGCGAGCGGATCTCTGATCGATCAACTGCTCTTGCAGCGTAATCGTGCCGGAGGCGATCACAACGCGCTGCCCGTTGGCCTGCGCCCACACGGCGAGCAAGTAGGCCATGCTCTTGCCCGTACCGGTCCCCGCCTCGATGATCTGGTGGCCGCCCTGGTTGAGCGCCTGCAACACCGTCTGCGCCATGTCCACCTGGCCGTGGCGTTCCTCGTAGCCGTCGTCCATCAACTGCGCCAGTGGCCCATCGGCGGCGAAGGCGCGGGTTACGGTGGTTGGCGGCACGTGGGTGACATGGCCTTGCACAGCAGCCGCCAGCGGCATCCCATCGGCGATGTGCGCCAGATCCGCGCCGGACCACACGGTTTCTTTGGCGGAAATGTCCAACGCGTCGCGGAAGAGGATCAACGGCCCCCAGGCGCTGTCGGCGGCGCATTCAATCAATGCGCGCAGGATCGCCCGTGGCAATTGCTCCACCCGCTCGCGGACGTGCATAAACAGCCGCGCCGCGGCTTCTGCGTCGTCGAGGGCGCGGTGCGCCTGAGGCAGGGTGATATTGAGTTGACGGCACAGTTCGCCCAGGCTGTAGCTGGACATCCCCGGCAGCACAATCGAAGATAGCTCGTGTGTATCCAACGCGGGGCGATGAAAGTGGATGCCGGCGCGCTGCAAAAAGCCCAGATCGAAGGGCGCGTTGTGGGCGATCACCGCGTCGACACTGCCATCCACAAACGCCAGCAACTCAGGCGCAACCAGATCGATGCTAGGCGCGCCGGCCACATCTCGATCTGTAATTGCCGTAATCTGTTGCACGCGTAGGGGAATGGGGCGCTGCGGATGAACGAAAGTAGCGAAGCGATCCAGAATTTCGTTGCCGCAGAAGCGTACGGCGCCGATCTCAATAATCGCATCGCGGTTGCTATCCAGCCCGGTGGTCTCCAGGTCCAGAGCGACGAAAACACGCTCGGCCATCTACAACCCGATCCCTTCTAGAGGGCTGCTGCCTTTTCAGGAACAGATCCTGAACGGCGCTGCACACGCGCTCCGCAAAACAATGAATTTTGCAGGATCGAGGGACGCATGGCAGATCGCGCCGGTATCGCCCTGGCTCGGCGCAAGGGCATTATAGCAGGTTCGATTCGGCAAAGGCAATCGGCGCGGAATTGTTGGGTGTATTTCACTCTTGCGGCGAAAGTGCCGGGGACTTCACGATGGACGTGGTGACAAGAGCGAAAAACCCGTCTCGCTGCCGCGAAAAGTCCCCGGCACTTGGCCTGCCCCCAGCGTGAAATACACCCGGAATTGATCGTCTGCGCGATCTACGGCAGAATGGGGAGAATTCGGGGCTGGGGACTGGGGATCGGGGACTGGGGATCGGTTTGACGAGATTGGCGGCCGATTTGTAACTTGCTTGAATGGCGAGAATTGCTCGGCATTGGCCTTTGTGTTTTTGGAACTGTTACTTGGCATTATTGCCTGAAAATATGGCGAACAGGGGCCATGAACCAGAGATCAAGGATCCGTCCTGCGCAGATTTCGCCAATTGGCGGATCGCACCATCAAACCGATCCCAAGTCCCCGATCCCAAGTCCCCAACCCCCAAAAAAAGGAGACACACCCACGGTATCGCTCATCGCAACAGTCTACAATGAAGGAGAAAGCCTGCGTCGGCTGCTCGATTCGGTGGCGGCGCAGCGAAGACAGCCCGACGAGGTGGTGATCTGCGACGGCGGCAGCCAGGACGATACGGTGGCGATTTTGGAGAGCTACCGCGGTCGGCTGCCCAATTTGCGCATCCTGGTGGAACCGGGCGCCAACATTAGCCGCGGACGCAACCTGGCCATCGCCGCCGCGCGTGGACCCGTCATCGCGGCCACAGATGCAGGCGTGCGCCTCGATCCCGGCTGGCTGGAGGCGCTGATCGAGCCTTTCGACGAGGCCGAGCGCATGGGCAAGCCGATCCATGCCGTGGCCGGTTTCTTCGTCCCCGATCCGGCCAACACGTTCGAGACGGCCATGGCCGCCACGGTGTTGCCGCTGGTGGATGAGATCGCTCCAGCGCGCTTTCTGCCCAGCAGCCGATCCGTGGCCTTCACCAAAGCGGCGTGGCAAGCGGCAGGCGGCTACCCCGAGTGGCTCGACTACTGCGAGGATCTGCTCTTCGATTTCGCCGTCAACGCGCTGACGCCCGAACAACCCAGCGCGTTCGCCTGGGCGCCCGATGCGCGGGTCTACTTTCAGCCGCGTTCGTCGCTGCGCAGCTTCTGGACGCAGTACTATCGCTACGCCCGCGGTGACGGCAAAGCCGATCTTTGGCGCAAACGCCACCTGATCCGCTACGTCACCTACGGCGTGGCGCTGCCGGCGCTGCTCGGTCATGCGTTTTGGGGCTTCTTCGCCCGTTGGTTGGGCTGGGTGGGCCTGATCCTGGGCGTGATCGTGTACTGCGCCCGCCCGTGGCTGCGTCTGCGCCGCATTGGGCGCGATCTCTCCCTCGCTGCCTGGTGGACAGCCGCCGCACTCATCCCCGTGATTCGGGTGGTGGGCGATGTGGCGAAGATGGTTGGGTATCCGGTGGGGATTGTCTGGCGGGAAAAGAATGTGGAAAAAGAATGAAGATTGGTCAACGACGTTGTTCCCTGGATTGGCAACACGATTGTATTAGCAACACGATCCTCCGCCCAATCTTTATTCATCATTCATCTCTCAAAATTCTGGAGTCTGCGTTGCCACTTCTAATCGACGGCCACAACCTGATCGGATCGAATGTCTTCGCCGACATTCGGCTGACCGACATCGACGATGAGGCGAAGTTGGTGGCCCGTCTGCGCGCCTGGAAGAGCCGCTACCCCGGCAAGATCGAGGTGATCTTCGATCACGGCATCACCGAAGGGCGCAGCCAACTGAGCGGTGGTGGCGTGGAGGTGCGCTTCGCCCGCAACCCCACCGACGCCGACGAGTTGATCAAGCGCCGCGTGCGTCACCCCAAAAAGGACCTGATCCTGGTGACCAACGATGCTGCCCTGCGCATGGAAGCGCAACGCCACAACGTCCCTGTCTGGCGTTCCGACGAGTTCATCGAGAAGATCTTCGATGCGCCGGTGCAACTGCCTCATGCGCCCAAGCGCCCCAAACCGCCCGAAGACGAACCACCCCGCGAAGTGGCCGACGCCCACCTCGATGAGTGGATGCGCCTGTTCAAGGACGGCAAAGGCATGAACGAAGACGATCCCACCTGGTCGCCGCCCTTCAAACCGACAAAACGCCGTCGTTCGCCCAAAGCCAGGCCATCCAGATCGCCGGACGACGCACGGCCGCAGAAGAAATCGAAACATGGAAAACGCAAACGATAGTACACGCCCACTCGAAAATGCAGCCCAAAACGTAAAGCCGGATCGACGACAACGCAAAGAAATCCCTGCCTTGTTAATCGAAGCCACACCCGCCGCCAACGGCCTTTTCAATTGGATCCTGGCTTCGCCCATGATCCTCTTCGTAGGCTGGTTCTGGGTGGATCTCTTTGCCTTCTTCGATCCCATCCCCTGGTATTGGCTGGACGCCGTCATCGCTGTGCTGGTCTACATTTTCCTGATCCTGTTGCCCTTCGGCTACCTGGCCCACCGTCTGGTGACATCGTTGCCACGTCTCTTCCAGAACGCCGGCTGGGATGTGGAACCACTGGTCGATGTGCGCCCCGAAGAGCAGTACACCGTCAACTACATCGCCACCGACCGGCAACGCGCCGACACCAACGTCGCCCGGATCTGGATGCGCGCCGCCCAGGGTGGGTCTACATCGAGATCGCCACCATCCTCATTGGCGCCATCGTGATGATCCCGCTGTTTTCAGCGCTGTCGATTTTGGTTTCGGGCAGTAAAAATTTACCACCCCACCCGGAGGACACCGTGAACCACGCCGCCATCCAATCCTACTTCGAGCAGAAGCAAGACGAAATCCCTCAACGCGATCGCGAAGTGGTCGAGGAAGAGACCCCCAGTGATGACAAAGTGCGCCTGGATGCTTTCGCCGAACGACTGGCCGCACGCTATCGAGCCGCTTAAGGCGCAGGCCGAGGTGATCCTCAACCCGGCGCGAGGCAACCACGTGCGCGCGTCTTCGATGACACCGCCCACGTGGCCGATCCAACAGCCAAGCCCGCGCTGATCCTCTGTCATTTCGACACGGTGTGGCCCGTGGGATCGCTGACCACCCATCCCTTCCGCGTCGACGAGCAGGGCTGGGCCTATGGCCCCGGCATCTTCGACATGCAGTCGAGCTTGATCCTGGCCGAGTACTTTTGCGCGGCGTGCAAGATCTTAAACTCACGCTGCCAGCCGCCCGTGGTGATCCTGGCGACGTCGGACGAAGAAGTGGGCAGCGCCACGTCGCGTCGGCTCATCGAAGACGAAGCGCGCCGCGCCGCCTACGTGCTGGTGATGGAGTCTCCCTGCCAGGCGGCGTCATCAAGACCACGCGCAAGGCAGTGGCAACTTCAATGTACGCATCACCGGGCGCGCCGCCCACGCCTGCGTGGAACCGGAGAAGGGCATCAGCGCTATCCAGGAACTGGCCCACCAGATCCTGCGCATTCACGGCCTGAGCAACTGGGACAAGGGGACAACGCTCAACGTCGGTGTCGTCTCCGGCGGCACGCGGCCCAACGTTGTCGCTGCCGAGGCCGAGGCTGTGGTCGATCTGCGCGTGTGGTCGCAGAGCGAACTGGATCGGGTGAGCCAGGCCATGTTCAACTTGCAGCCGGTGCTGGAAGGGGCGCCATCGAAGTGGAAGGCAGCGAAAACCGCCCGCCGTTGGAGCATCACATCACCCGTGGCCTGTTTGCGCAGGCGTGGAGATCGGGCGGCTTCGGCCTCGACCTCCAAGAAGGCGGCACCGGCGGCGGCAGCGACGGCAACCTCACCGGCGCTTGGGCATCCCCACGTTGGATGGGCTGGGCGTTCCCGGTCATGGCGCGACGCCGACCACGAACACATCGAAGTCGACCAGATCGCGGGCCGCCTTGCGCTGTTGACCGGGTTGGTGATGGAATTGAAGTGATAAAGGAAGCCAAATGAAGATCTCCGTTGTCGCTTCCTGCACCGCGGTGACGTGTAACCCTACCTGGCGCTGAGCAAAGGATTGCAAGATGCTTACCAGGTAACGCGGTTCATGTACAAGCATAGACAACGGGCGGCGGAGAGATCCGCCGCCCGTTGTCTATACTTTCCGCAATTCCTCCGCTCGCCCGTTCCACTTTACCGAGTTCCAGGCGGCGCCTGAAGCTTTCGGCTGATGTAGGCTTGATACTCCGCCAGGCATTGGCAGTCTTCGATCTGATCGAACCGGTTTGCCATGCCCGTCACCTCGCTGGGGTGGCCTGGTATCCGGCCAGCCATGCCTGGTATTCTGCAAGATTCTGGTGATCTACCTGCTCGAAGGTGTTCGCACTGCGGCTTTCGGGCAGGACGAGCTGCGGGGCGCCCGATTCGTCGACCATGATGGGAATCGGGATGACCATCACGCAGGCGCTAAGTAGACTGGCGGCAACCAACAGGGCCAGGGCGCTCAAAAGCATGTTGCGTTTCATGTTTGATCTCCTTTGCTATGCGGGAACGGTTTGGCGTTTGGTCTTGCTAATTACAGTTTATGCATCGCCCGTTACCCAGTCGTCGCCGCCGACGTCGCAGAAAGCGTCGCAGGCGCGGTACCCACACAGTTGTCCATTTTCACGCCGCCTCGCTACAATGATCCGAACAACACGATCCACGCTGTTCAGCCGAGAATAGCTGTATCGCCGCGCTAGAAGAGGAGAGAGCATCCTGCCCTGAAAGAAGCCTGTGGACACGGATTGAGGAAAACACAGATCAGAGCAAAAGAATCCGTGTTTCCGCCAATCCGTTTCCACAACTTGACTCTACTGCAAAAAGGTCGCTCAAGCGCATGAGAATGCTCCCTCTGCTCGTTGACCATCACTTCAGGGGTGACGCGACACTAGTCACGTGACCGTCACAGCGTGCGCCCCAATGTGGTAGGCTACTCCGTAGCCAACCCACAACCCACCGAGGCAACGAAGCCTATGCTCCCAGGCGCACAACCCATCGTCTATCTCATGCCGCAGGCAGAGGACTGGTCACCTGTCGACGGCGCCGTGATCGAGGAGACCGCTGTCTGTCTCTTCGTCAACGGCCGCGAAATGGTGACGTTGATGGCGTCGCCCATCGAGGTCGAGGCGCTGGCCCTGGGCTTTCTCTACACCGAGGGCTTCATCCACAGCATGGACGATGTCGCCGCGCTGGAACTGTCGCGGCAGGGCGCCTGTGTCGACGTCTGGTTGCACAGCGATGACATTCCGCAGCCGCGCCGGGTGATCCGCACGTCGGGCTGTAGCGGCGGCGTCACCTTCGATGACCTCACGGCGGCGCGCGAACCGACGCCGGTACGCGCCACGCTGACCGCGCAGCAGGTGATCGACCGCTACTTCGATCTGCGCAGCATCGAGCAACTCTATCCCCTGGCGCGCGGTGTCCACGGTTCCGCGCTGTGTACTGCCGATGATCTCCTGCTGTGGACCGAAGACGTGGGCCGCCACAACACCTTGGACAAGCTGGCGGGCAAAGCGCTGCAACAACACATCCCCACTGGAGACCGCGCCATCGTCACCACCGGGCGCATCAGCAGTGAGATGCTGGGCAAAGCCGCCAAACTGGGCGTCTCGGTGATCGCCTCGCGCACGTCGCCCACCCACCGCTCCGTGGCCCTGGCCCACGCCTGGAACATCACCATCATCGGCTACATCCGCCGCGACAGCTTTCGCCTCTACACCGCGCCCAGCCGCATCGTCCCCGCGGATCCGGCGTTCGCCGCAATTGCAGCCACTCAAGCTGCGCCCAGCCAACCGGACCCCGCCCCAAAGTGAGGAGAGACAATGGCGTCCAGATCCAAGCTTTCTTTTCGCAAACGCGTCTACCGCGGTGACCCGCTCAACGAGCCGCCGCCCGCCGAGCTGGCCGAGATCATCCAGCGTCACAAAGGCGCGCCCGACGCGCTGATCACGGCGATGGAGGAGATCCAGCGGCACTACGGCTATCTGGCCGCCGATCACCTGCGCTACCTGGCGCGTGATACCGGCGTCCCCCTGGCGCGTATCTACGGCATCGCCACCTTCTACAACTTCTTCCGCCTCAACCCGCCCGGCGAACACGTGATCCGCATCTGTCGCGGCACCGCCTGTCACGTCAACAACTCTGCGGCCATCCTCGAAGCGCTGCGCGAACGTCTGGGCGTGGACGTGGGCGAAACCTCCGCCGACGGGCAGTTTACGCTGCTCACCGTGGCCTGTGTGGGCGCATGTAGTCTGGCCCCGGTGGTGGTGGTGGACGAAGAAACCCATGGGCGCATGACCGCCGAGGACGCCTGGGCGGCATTGGCCGCGGCGACGGGTGAAGCGACGCAGGAGGAACGATCATGAAGACAACGATCCGTGTGGGGCTTTCCACCTGCGGGCTGGCGGCGGGGGCCGAAACCGTCTACCGCACGCTGGACGAGCAGATCCGTCGCCGTGATCTGCCGATCCGGTTGCAGCGTACCGGCTGCCTGGGCGCCTGTCACCGCGAGCCGCTGGTCGAGGTGATCGCAGGCGACGCATCCACGCTCTACGGCCCCGTCCACGCCGAGGACGTCGGCGCGCTGTTGGATCGTAGCATCGGCGCGTCCACAGGACCGACGGACCCGGCGCCGGTGGTCAGCCGCCGCGCCGATCAGGCCGACTATCCTTTCCTCGGTCGCCAAATCAAGGTGACCACACAACTTTGTGGCCGCATCGATCCCCATTCGTTGGACGATTACCTGGGCAACGACGGCTACGCCGCCTTCCGCCTGGCGCTGGGCATGTCCCCCGAAGACGTGATCCGCGCCGTGAGCGACGCCCGTCTGCGCGGACGCGGCGGCGCGGGCTTCCCCACCGGCCAGAAGTGGACGCTGACACGGCAACAGCCGGCGGCGCGCAAGTTCGTCATCTGCAACGCGGACGAGGGCGATCCCGGCGCGTTCATGGATCGCACCATGATCGAAGGCGATCCGCACCGCGTCCTCGAAGGGATGCTCATCGCCGCCTACGCCATCGGCGCCGATCATGGCTATCTCTACGTACGCGCCGAGTACCCGCTGGCGGTGAAGGCGCTGCACGAGGCCATCGAGCAGGCCCGCGGCGCCGGTCTCATCGGCAGGAACATCCTGGGCAGTGGCATGAACTTCGACTTCACCGTGAAGGAAGGGGCTGGCGCCTTCGTCTGCGGCGAAGAGACGGCGCTGATGCGCTCCATCGAAGGGCAGCGTGGCATGCCCACCATGCGCCCGCCGTATCCGTCGGTGGCCGGGCTGTGGGGCTACCCCACCAACATCAACAACGTGGAGACCTACGCCAGTGTCCCTTCCATTTTGCTCAACGGCCCCGATTGGTTCGCCGGGCTGGGGACAGAACGCAGCGGCGGCACCAAGGCATTCGCCCTGGCCGGCGCGGTGAAGAACGCAGGGCTGGTGGAGGTGCCGATTGGCATGTCCTTGCGCGAGTTGATCTACGAGGTGGGTGGCGGCTGCCGCGACGGCGGCGTCTTCAAAGCGGTGCAACTCGGCGGTCCATCGGGTGGCTGTATCCCTGCCGATCTGCTCGATACCCGCATCGACTACGAAGATCTGCGCGCCACCGGCGCCATCATGGGGTCGGGCGGCATGATCGTCATGGACGAGCACGCCTGCATGGTCGATCTGGCCCGTTACTTCCTCACCTTCACCCAGGAAGAATCGTGCGGCAAGTGTCTGCCCTGCCGCGTGGGGACGCGCAAACTGCTCAACATCCTCACCAGCATCACCCAGGGCCGCGCCACCCCCGCCGATCTAGCGCGCATCGACCGGCTGTGCGAAACCGTCCACAAGGCGTCGCTGTGCGGGCTGGGGCAGACCGCGCCCAACCCGATCATCACCACCATGCGCTACTTCGGCGACGAATACCGCGCCCACGTCCACGACAAACACTGCCACGCCGGCAGTTGCACCTTCGAGCCTGTACGCGATCATTCACGGGGAAAGGAGTAGGGGACAGCCGGAATTGATCCACGAAGTCACACGAAGCAGAGAAAAGCAGAGATGGACGCGGATTTCAGGACAAAAAGGACGGCGGAAAAAAGATTTGGGGATTCATCTGAAAATCCTGAAAATCCGTGTAATCCGTCTCCTTCTCCTCTTTCCTCCCCTCTGGCTTCGTGGTTCCTTCGTGTGCCTCTTCGTGGATCAATTCCGCCTCTTTGAGCTATGAATACATTGAAGATCGACGGCAAAACCTCTCTTTGCGCCGGGACAACGGTGATGGAGGCGGCGTTGGCCGTGGGCATCGACATTCCGCGCCTCTGCTACCACCCCGAGTTGAACCGTCGGGCGGGTTGTCGGCTCTGCCTGGTGGAGATCGAAGGACGGCCCAATCCCGCTTCCAGTTGCAGGGCCTGGCCTGCCAGACGGCATGGTGATCACCACGACAGAGCGAGCAATCACCGAACTGTTTGCGACATCATCGATCTCTTCGTGTCGGAACACCCGCTCAACTGTGTCACCTGCGAGAAGAACGGCGCTCGCGATCTCGCAAACGTACGCCTACGCCTACGATGTGCAATCCACCAGCTACCCGTTCGAGGTGAAGGGCGCACCTGTATCACCACGACGACAACCCTTCTTCATCCGCGACATTTTCAATACTGCATCCCTGTGCGGCAATGCGGCGCGTGTGCGACGAAGTGGTGGGGCGCAACGCCATCGACTTCTCCGGGCGTGGCTTCGACAGCCACATCGCCACACCGTTCGACGATCTCATGGTCGATTCGTCGTGTGTCTTTTGGTGCAGTTGTGTGCAGGTTCGTTCTCCTATGGCGGCGCTGGTGCCGGGTGATCGCCTGCACCGGGGCCGTTAATGGAATTTACACAGCAACGCACGCCGTGTAGCTACTGCGGCGTGGCTGTAGCGTGGAATTTGTGAAAAAGGGGAAAGAAGTAGTCTACGCCCGCAGGCTACGCCGACGCCGCAGTGAACGGTGAATTCTCGCGTGAAAGGACGTTCGGGGTGGGATTTCGTCTCCAGCCCGGATCGATCGACCGAGCCGCCGATGCGCCGCGATCTGGCCTACGAACTGGGCATCACCGTGCGGATCTGTGGGAAGTGCCCGCGGTTAGCCCGCTCAAGCGGCGCAGCATGGACGACTTCGTGCCTGTCTCCTGGGAAATGGCGCTGGACGTGGTGGCCGAGCGGCTGGCGTCCACCGTGGCTGCGCATGGGCCGGACGCGGTGATCGGGGTTGGCGTCGGCGCGCTGCACCAACGAGGAAACTACCTCTTCCAGAAATTCTTCCGCCGGGATCGGCACCAACAACATCGATCACTGCTGCCCGCCTGTGCCACGCCAGCACCGTCACCGGGCTGGGCAATATTCTTCTGGCAGCGGCGCCATGACCAACTCGATCCGCGAGATCCGCTACGCCGACTGCATCCTGATCACCGGCTCCAACACGTCGGAATCGCACCCGGTGATCAGCTACGAAGTGGTGCGCGCCGTGAAGGACGGCGCATCGTTGATGTCATCGATCCGCGGTGCATCGGCATGGTGGATCACGCCACGCTCTGGCTGCAACCCACACCGGGACCGACATTTTCGTCTTTTGGCGATGGCACAACGTGATCCTGCGCGAGGGCTGGGCGGATCAGGCGTTCATCGAGACGGGCAATCGAAGGCTTCGCCGACTTCGCCGCTGGCTGGCAGAGTACACGCCCGAGGTGGCGGCGTTGCACCGGCGTCCCCGCCGAGCTGATCGAACGGGCCGCCCGTCTTTACGCTGGGGCAACGGTCATCGGCGTTGGGTGAGCCGGTGGCGCCGTCTTCGTCCAACGGCAACGGCGCCAGCGAGCCGGCGTGCAGCGCGGGCGTTCGTCGATCCTCTACGCAATGGGCATCACGCAGCGCACCAACGGCACCGATCTGGTGCTGTCGCTGGCGAATCTGTCCATGTTGAGCGGGCAGATCGGCAAACCGTCTACCGGCGTCAATCCCTTGCGCGGACAGTCCAACGTGCAGGGCGCTTGTGATCTGGCAAGTTGCCCAACGTCCTCCCCGGCTACCAACCGGTGACCGATGACGCCAAACGAGCCGCTGTGGCCGAGGGGTGGGTCCCTGCGCTGCCGGGCGAGTTGGGGTTGACCGTGGTAGAGATGATGCACGCGGTCACCGACGGCAAGGCGCGCTATGTACGTGATGGGCGAACCTACGTTTCCGACCCAACCTGAGCCACGTGGAAGAAGCGCTGCGCAGCCTCGACTTTCTGGTGGTGCAGGATATCTTCTCAGCGAGTCGGCGCAGTTGCCCACATCAGTGCGCGTTTCTGGCTGGCGGCAGCGCTGGAGAAGGACGGCACCTTCACTAATACCGAGCGGCGTGTGCAGTTGCTGGCGCCGGTGGTGGACGTGCGCCCAAGCAAGCGCTGCCCGATTGGCAAGATCATCGTAATCTGGCCGAACGCTTCAGCCGTCACCTGGACGAGAAGTTGGGGCGTACGTCACCGGCGGTGCGCTGGCGTTTGCGCCCACCGCCGAGATCATGGACGAGGACGCGGGTGACGCCGAGCTACGCCGGGATGCAGCACCCGCGCCTGGCCGGTGACGGGCTGACGTGGCCGTGTCCTTCGCCGGAGCATCCCGGCACGCCGATCCTGCACACCGAGCGCTTCAGCCGTGGGTTGGGCAAGTTCCACAACGTGGCGGCGCGGCTGCCCGCCGAAGCCACCGACGCCGAGTACCCACTGATCCTCAGCACGGGACGCATCCTCTACCACTACCATACCGGCACCATGACCCGCCGCGCCGCTGGCCTGGATTGGGTGGAACCGCGCGGACACGTGGAGATCAACGCCGCCGACGCAGAAGCCGTCAACTTGCGCGACGGCGGGCCGGTGGTGATCCACAGCCGCCGCGGACAGGTGCGCACCCAGGCCCGCATCAGCGACTGTGTGCCGCCGGGGACGATCTTCCTGGCCTTCCACTGGCGCGAGGCGCCCGCCAACGTCCTCACCCACGATTTCGAGCTGGATCCCTACGCCAAGATCCCCGAGTACAAGGTGTCCGCGGTGCGGTTGGAGAATCCGTCACGGCGGCAGGGGTAGCGATCCCCCCTCGGTGTTGCGACAGGAGATTTCAGATCGAGCGGTTCACCGTTTCGCTCTCGAAGGACTTTCTGGCTCAGGTCATCGGCGCGTTGCAGCCAAGTCTGCCACTGCAAATTGGCGGCTTATTCAGCCCTTGCCAAGTATCCCGTGCCATTCAAACGCAGTTGCATCCTGAGTTAACCGCGCTTTAATCCCCGCTTAGATGCCCTTTGCATTGCGCTTCACTCTCACCGACGAAAATTGGATCAAAACCGGCGGACACACGCAGCAATTTCGATGGTAACATGTCGCACGTTGCGTTTGACACGCCATGCTTTCAAACATCCATGAATTCACGGTCGAGCGTGGTTGCCACCCGAACCTAGCACATTGATTCATCATCAGGAGAGAACGATGCGACGAATACCCCAGTCCGCCCGAGTGTTTGTGTTGCTGCTTGTGTTGTTGACGGCCACCGCCTGTGCTGCGCCGCTTTCGATTACGACGCCTGCTTCTGAGAGCAAGGTTGTCAACGTCTATTCGGCGCGGCACTACGGCGCTGTGGAACAAGTGATGCAGCGGTTCACCGCGGACACAGGGATCGAGGTGTTGATCTCCCAAGGATCGAGCCAATCGCTGGTTGAGCGTATCCTGGCCGAGGGCGCGCAGACCCCCGCCGACGCGGTGATCACCATCGACGGCGGCAGCGTACAATTGCTCGCCGATGAAGGCGTGCTGGAAGCCGTCGATTCTGAGGTGTTGACAGCGGCGATCCCCGAGATGCTGCGCTCACCCGACGGTTACTGGTTCGGTCTTTCGCAGCGTGTGCGCACATTGGTGTACAATCCTGCCACCGTCAGCGAAGACGAAATCCCCACCAGCTACGCTGATTTGGCGGATCCGCGCTGGCAAGATCGGCTCTGTCTGCGCCCGGCCAGTCACATCTATACCATCGCCCTGACCGCCGGGATCATCGCCAACGACGGTCTGGAAGAGGCCGAGCGAATCGTACAGGGGTGGGTGGACAACAACCCGATCTTCATCAACAGCGATACGCGCATCCTGGAAACCATCGCTGCAGGCGGCTGCGATGTGGGGATCGTCAATCACTACTATCTGGCCAACATTCTTGAAGAGAATCCCGACTTCGCTGTGAAGCACGTTTGGGCCAACCAAGAGACAACCGGCGTCCATCGCAACGTTGTGGCGTTTGGCGTGCTACAAAGCGCCCGCAACAAAGACAACGCGATCCGGCTGCTAGAATGGCTGGCCACCGAAGGTCAGGGCGCAACCTCGGATAGCTTGCCGGGCAGCAACAACGAATTCCCGGCCAATCCGGCTGCCGATGTGAAGCCGCTGCTGGCCGAGTTGGGCGAATGGCGCGTGGATCCGCTGCCTATGGCCGAGTACGGCCACAATCAGGCGGCCGCGCTGCAACTCTTGGAGCGCGTTGGGTACGGTTTCGATGAGAACTAACAAGTAAGTAGGCGCACTTTCGATGACTGCATACAATGCCACACAGTTCATTCGCAACATCCGCAGTGTTTCCGTTGCCCCAAACCTGCGCATACGGGGGCAGCACGTCGTTGTCCTGGTGCTTTCGGCGCTGGTTGTGCTGCCCCTGGCAGTCGTTCTGCTTGAATTGCTGACCCCAACCCAGGAGATCTGGGACCATCTCTGGGCAACGCTGCTGCCCACGATGATCCGCAACACAGTTCTACTGGTAGCGGGCGTCGGCGCGGGGACGTTGGTCCTCGGTACAACGTTGGCCTGGCTGGTGACAGCCTACCGCTTCCCCGGGCGTGGGTTCTTCGACTGGGCGTTGCTGCTGCCGATGGCCTTGCCCAGCTACATTCTGGCCTTCGTCTACGTCGCCACCTTCGATTTCGCCGGGCCGGTGCAGTCGGCTTTGCGCGGCTGGTTTGGAGCGGACGTCTGGTTCCCCAGGATCGATACGGGCTGGAGCGCGATTCTGGTGCTCACGATGACGCTCTATCCCTACGTCTACCTGCTGGCGCGGACGGCCTTTCGTTCGCAGTCGGCCTACACCTTCGACGCAGCGCGCACCATGGGCCTGAACCGAACACAGGCGCTCTTGCGCCTGGTTGTGCCGCTGTCGCGTCCGGCTCTGGTTGCCGGCATGTCGCTGGCGATGATGGAGTCACTCAACGATTTCGCCACGGTGCGCTTCTTCAATTACCCCACGTTGAGCGAGGGGATTTTTCGAATTTGGGAAGGGATGATGAACCGCTCGGCCGCAATGGAACTGGCCGGGCTTCTTTGTATCTTCACGTTGGGCCTGATCCTGGTGGAACGGTCTTTGCGCGGTGGGGCGCGCTACACACAGACAGGAGGACACGCGCCGCGCCCTGAGCCGGTGGTCCTCTCCGGTGTGCGCGGACGGTTGGTGACGTTGGCGCTGACCGGCGTGCTGAGTGCCGCGTTCCTGCTGCCCGTCCTACAACTTGGCCTGTGGACTTGGGAGGAATGGCGCAAGCAAGGCCCCGGTGGAACGCTGAACATCGCCTTCGAGCGCTACATGACCACCACGATCTCGATTGCGCTGCTGGCCGCGTTTGCTACGTTGCTCTGGGCGTTGCTTCTGGCCCACTCGGCGCGTACGAGTGGTGGCTGGTGGAGCAAGTTGGGGACACGACTGGCCACGTTGGGGTATGCAATGCCCGGCGCGGTGATCGGTGTGGGCATCCTGATGACGCTCACCGCCGTGGATAGGGCAACCCACGCCTGGGGTATCGGCGCGGGGCTGCTGCTCACCGGCTCGTTGCTCGGCCTGACCTATGCGTTTGGTGTTCGTTTTCTGGCGGTGGCGCACGGCAGTGTGGAATCCAGCCTAGAGACGGTGACGCCCAGCCTGGAACAGGCGGCGCGGACACTGGGCGATGGGGCGCTGCGTGTGCTGGTGCGGATTCAAGCGCCGCTTGTGAGTCGCGGTCTGCTCACCGCAGCGTTGCTCGTGTTTGTGGACGTGATGAAGGAACTCCCCATCACGCTGCTGCTGCGTCCTTTCGGCATGGACACGCTGGCCATCTGGGCTTATCTGCTGGCGTCGGAAGGGTTCTGGGAAGCAGCCGCCGTCCCCTCGCTGAGCATCGTGCTGGCCGGTCTTGTGCCGGTAATTGTGTTGATGCGGATCAGCGGTCGATCCCCGCAGCAAACATCCGATCTGTGAGGCGGTGATCTTTGAACGGCACGCACACCGCATCCGAAATGCTCCACCCCGCCATCACACTGCGCCAGGTACGCAAAGCATACGGCAAAACCCGAGCGGTGAAAGATTCTTCCCTGACCGTCGCGCCGGGGACGTTGGTGGCGCTGCTTGGGCCGAGCGGCTGCGGCAAAACCACGACGCTGCGCCTGATTGCCGGCCTCGAAAAGCCCGATAGCGGCGATATTTTGATCAATGGGCAGCTTGTGGCGGGGGCTGGACGTTGGGTTGAGCCGGAAGATCGGCGCATCGGCATGATCTTTCAGGACTATGCACTCTTTCCGCATCTGGACATCCGCGCCAACATCGGGTATGGCCTGCGCGGGTGGTCCAAAGCAGATCGCGCCCGCCGCGAGGATGAGATGATGGCGCTGGTGGGCCTGAACGACATGGCGGCCCGCTATCCCCATCAACTCTCCGGTGGGCAACAGCAGCGTGTGGCGTTGGCCCGATCTTTGGCCGCGGAACCCGCCGTCCTCTTGATGGACGAGCCTTTCTCCAACCTGGATGCCACTCTGCGCGTGCAGATGCGCAGCGAAGTGCGGTCGCTGGTAAAGCGCCTGGGCGCCACCACCGTCCTGGTGACCCATGATCAGCAGGAAGCGTTGAGTCTGGCCGATCTGGTGGTGGTGATGTTCGATGGTAATTTTGTGCAGGTGGGGGCGCCGCTCGACATCTATCTGCGTCCTGTCAACCAGGCGGTGGCCACCTTCGTGGGCGAGGCGAACCTGTTGCCCGGCATCGCCCACGGTGACACCGTCGACTGCGCATTGGGCAAGCTGCCACTCGTCACCGCGCAGCGAGGCGCCGTCGACGTGATGATCCGGCCCGAGTCGATTACGCCCTTTCTCGATCCAGATGCAGAACACCGCATCGAAGAGATTGTCTTTTTGGGGCATGATCTTCAACTACAGGTGCGGCTGCAAGACGGCTCACAGGTCGTGGTGCGCACACGCCCGCACGCGTCTTGGGCTGTTGGGGAAGGGGTGCGGCTCACCGTGCCTGAAGCGGCATCGGCATACCCGCATCGCGAACGCAGCGTGTCTGCTCCGGTAACTACCTGACATAAAACTGATGAGGACGCGCAGACCGGCGTCGCAGGTCGCGCATCTCCAAGACAGGATTGTCTGTGGTCATGGGTGCCCAAAAAGATCGGATTGTGCGGGGGCGTGTTCGTAGGGATTGGTGATTCGTGATTGGTGAATGGTTCTGCCGGTTCGTCAGTGAGTGGTTGCTTGTTGATGTCCTTGAGCCGATGGCGTTGGGCATTGAGCCACCGATTGGAACAAGTTGCACTACCCCATCACCAAAGAAGTGCGAGAATACGTCTATCATCGTTGAATGAAAAGCAAGAGGCGATCGCACTTCTGCCCCAATCAAGAATCACCAATCACGAATTTCCAATCACAAGGACCCAATCATGAGCGTTGTTGGAACCATTCTGCGGGTTGTGCTGGAGCGCTCCAGCCGCAACATGACCTATGACTCGGCGATTGCGCAGTTGCAGAAAGGACAGGCGACCGTCCTGGCGCGCATGGACGGTGCTGCCGACACGGCGGAAAACCGCAAACTGGCGCGGCACATCATCGGCATCGAACGCTGGGGGCAGCATCGCCTCGGCGTCCTCAAAGGCGAGCCGCTGACAACGGACGAGTACGACAGTTACCAGCCCCAAGAAGCGTTGGACATCGACAGACTACGTGAGGCATTTAGCATCGTGCGCGGCCAAACCCTCGATCTGGTTAAGCAATTTCAGGCCGACGGCGTGACGCTCGACAGCAAAGTCTTCCACAATGACATCAAAGAATTCAGCCTGCGCGGCTGGATCGGCTACTTCGACGGCCATGCCAGCCGTGAGGCGATGCGGTTTAAGAAGTAACTACAACAAAAGATGTAAACTTGACGTATCTGCAACAACATGCGGAACATTCCGATGACTGCCTTCGTCTGGGATCACAGCGGCGCACGGTGCGCCGTGGGAAATCCCCCAAAGATTGAGACGAAGGAGTTTCTACCATGTTGCAGAGTAAGAGAATTGTCAGCCTTTCTTCCGTTGTGGCCGCTGTGGTGTTGATCGCGGCGCTCGTGGTGTCGCAGATTGGCTTCGGCCCCGCCATCGCCCAGGCCCAGGACATCACTGCCACACCCGGCACTGTCACCGTGGTCGGCGAAGGCAGCGTCACCATCGAGCCTGACATCGCCAACACCACCATCGGCGTCGAAGTTGTGGAGCCGTCGGTACAGGACGCCGTCTCCGAAGCACGTGAGATGATGGACGCTGTGATCGCCGCCTTGCAGGAGGCTGGCGTCGCCGAAGAAGACTTGCAGACCAGCGGCTTCAACATCTGGGCCGAGCGCAACTTCAACAGCCCGATGCCCATGGAATCTGAAGGCCCCGGCAACGCGGAACAGGTCCGCTACCACGTGAGCAACAACGTGCAGGTGACGATCCGCGATCTGGAGAACATCGAGGGCGTGCTGGATGCGGCGATTCAGGCCGGCGCGAACAACATCTACGGCGTCAACTTCAGCCTGAGCGACCCGACGGTGATCGAGGCCGAAGCGCGCCAGAAGGCCGTGGAAAACGCCCGCATCAAGGCCGAAGAACTGGCCGGCCTCACTGGGACAACGGTGGGCGGCGTGGTGAGCATCAGCGAAGTCATCG
Source organism: Caldilineaceae bacterium (assembly GCA_041391225.1). Taxonomy (GTDB): domain Bacteria; phylum Chloroflexota; class Anaerolineae; order Caldilineales; family Caldilineaceae; genus RI-153. The sequence continues at coordinate 66,796 of JAWKOL010000020.1, read as the reverse complement.
GTCAGGGCGGCGGCTACTTCGGCGGCAACTTCGCCGCAGCGGCCCGCGAGGGCCTGGGCGGCGGCGGTGCTGGTCCTATCGCCCCCGGCCAACTCAAGATGACCATGCAGTTGCAGATCACATACCAATTGCAGGGCGCTGAGTAGTTCCAAGCAACAAGAATGATGAATAAAGAAAGGGCAGTGTTTGTTGACGAAACAAACACTGCCCTTTCTTTATTCATCATTCATTTCTTCCCCCGCTCATTCGCCCCGCAGCATCTCCTGCAGCCGCTGCTTCACCATTTGCGGATCGCCCTGGCCTTTGGTGGCGCGCATGGTCTGGCCCATGAAGAAGCCGAAAAGCTTCTCTTCGCCGCCGCGGTAGCGGGTGAGTTCGTCGGGGTTGGCGTCGAGGATGGCCTGGATGGCGGCATCGATCACCGATGTGTCACTGACCAAGGCCCAGCCCTGCCGCTCCACGATGACGCCGGGATCTTCGCCCTGCTCGGCCATCATCTCCAGCACCTTCTTGGCAATGGTGAGGTTGATGGTCTTCTCGTCCACCAGGCGCAGCAGCGCCGCCAACTGCGCGGGGCGGATGGGCAGATCCGCGATCTGACGCAGATCCTGGGCGTCGCCGGCGGCGTAGATCAGGCGGAAAAGTTCGCCGGTGATCCAGTTGACCACACGCTGCGGCCGGTCGACGCCGGTTCCGTAGGCGGCCACCGCCTGCTCGAAGAAGTCGGCCACCTGCATCTCGCTGGTGAGAATGTCGGCGTCGACGCGGCGCACGCCCCAGTCGGCTTCGTAGCGGGCGCGGCGAGCGTCGGGGAGTTCGGGCAGCGTGGCGCGGATCTCATCGATCCACGGCTGCATCACCACCAGCGGCGGCAGATCAGGCTCGGGGAAGTAGCGATAGTCCTCAGAGCTTTCCTTGCTGCGCTGGAGGACGGTGCGCTGTGCGTTTTCGTCCCACCCCATGTTGACTTGCTTCACGCTGCCCCCGTCTTCGAGGACGCGGGCCTGGCGGATCTGCTCGTAGGCAATCGCGCCGCGCACGGCGCGGAAGCTGTTGAGGTTCTTTACCTCGACTTTGGCGCCGTATTCGCCGCGGGCGGCCTGATCCGCGGTGCGCACGCTGATGTTGGGTTCGCAGCGCATGGCGCCTTTTTCCATGTCACCGCTGTTAACGCCCAGGTAGCGCAGGATCGTGCGCAACTTGGTGAGGAAGGCGTACGCTTCTTCGGGGCTGGCGATGTCCGCTTCGGTGACGATTTCGAGCAAGGGCATCCCGGCGCGGTTGAGATCCACCAGCGTGTAGCCGCCTTCGTGGACGTTCTTTCCCGTGTCCTCTTCCAGGTGGGCGCGGTGAATGCGGATGCGCTTGCTGCTGCCGTCGGGCAGATCGACCTCGATCCAGCCGTCCACGCACAGGGGCAGCTCGTACTGCGAAATCTGGTAGCCTTTGGGCAGATCGGGGTAGTGATAGTTCTTGCGCGCGAAGACAGCCGTCTCCGCGATACGGCAGTTAAGCGCCAGACCCGTCTTGATCGTCGCCTCTACCGCGGCGCGGTTGATCACCGGCATGGCGCCGGGCAGGCCCAGGCAGGTGGGGCAGGTGTGCGTGTTGGGCGGTGCGCCCTGGTAGTCGGTGCTGCAACGGCAGAACATCTTGGTGCGGGTGAGGAGTTGGGCGTGTACTTCCATGCCCACCACACCTGGTATTTCTGAGATTCTTGCACAGCGGTCATGGTTTGCGTCAGGGAATGATCGTGGATGGCTCAAATTGTCGCCATGATAGCATAGCGGGGAGGAGGACAAAGTGGTGCGTGGTGCGTGTACTGGTGGGCGGAGTGAACGCACCAATGTTGCGTTCACTCGGGCGCGGCGATGCCGTCCCGCTGTCCTCAGCGGCGTCGCCTATCGTCTGGCGTTGGTCGTCAGTACATCAATCACCGGTCGAAGCAGGTCAAGCACAGCAACTGAGCGTCTATTGTGCGACGCTGGTGCAGAATGGTTGAAAGACGAAAGTCTTCCCAATGAAAAGCTCGTAGACTTTACTGCTACACGCACCAAAGTCACAGCACCCTACCGAAACGCCACTGCTTGACAGACTTGGACAGCAGTACGGATAATGACAAACATGGATCGACTCTTGAACTACTTGCCGATATTCCGATGGGTGGTTGGCGCTGCTTGTGCTGGCCTGACGCTGCTGGTGACATCCCAGGTGTGCGGGGATCGCACCGCAGCCGACATGTCCGCTGCCGAGCCGGTGACGCTGCCCATACCCACAGAAAACCGCGCCGCCCAGGCGTTGATGCCTACTTTCGTCCACAGCGCAGCCCGCCGCAGACCAGCCCATCACGGCGACGCAAGCCGCGCCGGTGGAAAGCCAGACTGCTGGCCGCGCCGCCGAAGTCGCTGCTGTGGAACCGCCGCCTACCCACGCCCACGGTGACATTCACTGCGACACCGCAACCTTCACCCGGCCACTCGCCCGAAGACGAACTCGCCGAGGCGCGCATCTGCACGCCTGAGCTATACGTCGAGAACAGTCGCTGCTTTCCGCCGTGCTGGCCGACGCAGGCAGCAGCGCCGAACAGAAGCTGGACGCGCTACCGGCTGGTAGGTCTATCTTTCGAACAACTTCGCAGGCGTTGACCACACTCGATCTCTTCGATGCAGACGCCGGCCTACCTGCGGATGATCCGCGCCGTCTCGACGCCACGTTCCTGCACGGTGAGGCGCTGGGCGGCCTGGGCGCGGCACCGCCGACGAAGCCGCCGCCGCCTATTCCACCTTCCTCAACGCTGCCCAAACCTCAGCCTGCCATCTTCCGAGTTGATCGGCGAGACCTACCAGGCCGCCGGCAATGTCAGCAACGCCGCCGACGCTTACGGCCGCGCCGCTGCGTCCGCCGGTGACAATTCCACGCTGGCTGGTTTGCTGGAGCGGCAGGCGTCGATGCTGGAGAGCGCGGGCAGATGGGGCGACGCCGCCGCGGTCTACGATCAGATCCTTTCCTTCGCCGTGAATCCTGGCTACCGCACCACCATCGGCGCCCGCGCAGGGACCGCTTACGCCGAAGCGGGCAACGACGCCGAAGCCGTGGCGCGCTGGCAGGCTGTCCTCACCGAACAGGCGCCCAGCGCGGCCGCGCATCCGTCTTTGGCGGCGCTGGTGGAACGCGGCGTGGTCGTGGATCTCTTCCTGCGCGGCTCGATCAACCTGGCCGCCGGGTCGACGATCCCCGCCATCAGCGCCTTCGACAGCTTCATCGCCGAGAACCCGTCTGATCCCAGGGTGGGCGAGGCATTGCACGGCATCGGGCTGGCGCATCTCGATCTGGGGAACTTCGCCGAAGCGAGCGCATTCTTCGAGCGCGTCCTCGCTGAATATCCGTCCTGTGCCTGTTTCGGTGCTGTGAAACTCGACCAGGCGCGGCTGGCCATCCTGAGTGGTGACGACACCGACGGGCGACGGCTCTACCGCACCTTCGCCCGCGAATACCCCAGCGATCCCCTGGCCGCGGAGGCGCTCTGGCGCAGCGCGCTCTCGGCCATCAGCGCAGACAACGCCATTGAAGCCGCCGTCGACTTCTTCGCTCTGGTCGACGGCTTCCCCGCCAGCGAACGCGCGCCGCGGGCGCTCTACGTGCTGGGCATCGGCTCGATGACCAACAAACTGTACACACAGGCCATCCTCAGCTTCAGCCGCCTGCAAAACGACTACCCCGAATCCACACCACAGGCCGCCGCCTACTGGCTAGGCCGCGCCTACGCCGCCCAAGGTGACGCCGAAAACGCCGCTGCGCAATGGCGGGCGTTGATCGACCGCGAACCCGACACCTACTACGGCGTCCTCGCCGGGCAGGCGCTGCTCGACGACAGCCACAACACCGCTATCTTCCGCAACGTGGCGGCGCTGTCCAGTCCTGCGTCCACACCGGCGGGTGACGACGGCAGCCAGACGTTCGCCGAAGCGTGGCTGGCCGAGCGCATCGGTGTACCCGCGGCGACGTTGTCTACTTTGCCTGCGGATGTGGCAAACGATGTGGATCTGCGCAATGGGGAGATGCTGCTGCGGCTGGATCGGCGCGGCGAGGCGCTAGCGCTCTTGCAACGGGTAGCCAACCGATATGACAACGCCCACGCGCTCTATGCGCTGGCGCTTCACTTCGAGGATCTAGGGACATACGGCCTGGCGATCAACGTGTCCACGCGGTTGATGTCCATGAGCGGGGCGCGGTTGGTGGAGGACACCCCGTCGTTCATTCAGCGCATCGCCTATCCCGTCCACTTCGAGGAACTGGTGACCCGCGAAAGCACCGAATTCGGCATCGATCCGCTGCTCTTCTACAGCCTGATCCGCCAGGAAAGTCTCTTCGAGGAAGGCGCCCGCTCCTACGCCGCCGCCCAAGGACTGGCGCAGATCATCCCCACCACCGGGGCCGAAATCGCCGGGCGTCTCAACTTCCCCAACTACACCAACGCCCTGATCTACCGGCCCTACATCAACGTGCGTTTCGGCGTCTTCTACCTGGATTGGGTGCGCGACTACGTGGACGGCAGCCTGGCCGCCGCCCTCACCGGCTACAACGCCGGCCCTGGCAACGCCCGCACCTGGCTCGACCTCGCCGGCGGCGACGAAACGTTGAGGGTGGAGTTGATGACCCTCTCTGAACCGCGTCTCTACGTGCAGCGCATTCTTTCGCACTACTATCACTACAATCGGTTGTATCGGTGACTCTACTGCGAAAAGTCCGACTTCTGTATGCTTTGAGGTTGATCCTCTCTGGAGAGAAGTCGGACTTTTGCGCTTTAGCGACCTTTTTGCAGTGCAGTCATCTCTGATGTTCGATCCCTCTAAATGCCGTCTCCGGTCAAACAGAAAATGAGTCGCCCACAATGTTTGCCGTTCTGATCCGCCGTCTGTTGCAGTATGCCCTCGTGATCCTGGTCACCGTGTCGTTGAATTTCTTCTTGCCGCGCCTCATGCCCGGCAACCCGCTGGTGCTGATCGCAGGTGAAGAGGCAGGACTGCTGCCGCCGGAAGAACGCGCCAGGATGGCGCTGAGGCGTTGGGGACGCCACTTTCTGCATGAGCGCGGATGGCGTCGGCGAGGACGTCGCCCGCCTTGTCTGCGGGGACGTCGCGTGTGTCCACGCCCAGGAGGCGCGCCGCGTAGAGGTGACGTTCGGGGTTGGCCTGCGCGGTGAAGCGGAAGACTGCAGGCGCGTTAAGGATCACAGACATGCCGTGCGGAATGATCGGGTGATCGTCGGGGTAGCCGGGCGGCTGGTATCCGCGCACCATGCCCGACACCGGGTACGACATGCCGTGCGGCAGATGCACGCCTGCGTTGCCGAAGCCGATCCCTGCGAAGGCCGACGCCAACAGCATCTGGCTGCGCGCTTCATCGTCTTCGGGGTCGTTGACGGCGCGCTCGATGTGTTGCGCCACCATCTCAATCGCCCGCGCCGACCAGATGTCGCTGATGGGGTTGGCGCCCTGGTAGGCGGGGCGCAACTCGGGGCGCTCCGGCGCAGGGCGTTGCTGGTAGGGCAGCGCCGTGAGCGATTCGATGGCGTGGCTGAGCACGTCCAATCCACTGGCGGCGGCCACCATTTTGGGCAACGTGCGTGTGTTTTCGGGATCGAGGATGCCCATCACCGGGCGCAGGGCGCGGTGGGCGATGCCGGTCTTGGCGTGCATCTCGGTCAGATCGAAGATGGCGACGCCGGTGGTTTCGCTGCCTGTGCCCGCCGTGGTGGGGATGGCGATCAGCGGCTTGAGCGGGCCAGGCACCGGTTCCCCGCGGCCGATGGGCGGGTTGACATAGGCAAGCAGGTCGGCGGGGTAGGTGGCGAAGAGATTGGCGACCTTGGCTGTGTCCATCACCGAGCCGCCGCCCACCGCCACGTAGCCGTCGAAACTGCCGTCCACAGCGAAAGCGATGGCCTGACGGAAGGAGACATCGGTGGGTTCCACACGCACGGCGTCAAAGACCACGGCATCGATGCCCGCCTCACGCAGCGAGGACAGCGTCACCGCCACCGGTTCCAACTTCGCCAACCGTGGATCGGTGACTACCATCACCCGGCGCGCGCCCAGGCGACGCATATCCTCGCCCACCTCACGCGTCACCCCCGGTCCATACTTGATACTCGACGTGTCCATCGTGAAGACACTCTCGGTGATCATGGCAAGCCTCCGGTTTTTTGTGCGAGTTTTGTGGACACGGATGGGGGGCACAAATTTGTTTGTGCCGGGTTCACAGCCTGTGTGGTAGCCTGTGATTCTATGCAGAACCGTCTGCTACAATTTGTAAGAAGTGCGCCGGTGAGACAACCTGGATGCCTTGATATTGGCTCATCGGCAACACATGCGCCTTGTCTCCAGAGACGATAAACTGTGCTTGAGCCGCTAATGCGACAGCAAAGAACTTGTCATCCTCGGGATCTGCCTCCACGATGTGAGCGGCATCTTCCAACTCTGAAACTGCATGTGCGTCTTCAACTACCTCTGCGGTCGTGTACAGGAGTTCCAGATATCGCCTCACCTGTTCGCCCGTATACCGAAGACGCCCCGCAATCTTGGGATAAGCCAATACACGTTTCAGTTCGTCCAGTGTTTCGTGAGAAGCAATGATTTCGATATCGCCGCTACGCCACAGAGAGAAGATCTGGGCTGGTGCGCCTTGCGAGGAAATCAACGCGCTGATGAGCACATTCGTATCCAGCACTACTCGCATGGTTCGGTGAATCCCAAGTGTTGGCTACTTTTTGTTCTGAGCACGCACTTCGTGGACGATCTCGTTGACGAAATCTATGAGTTCTTCTTCGTCCATGCCGAGTTCGGCGTTCTGCGCCTGCACTTCTTCAACAACGGCAAAGAGATCTTCGCACGCCCGCCGCCACTGTTCTAGCACGACGTAAGGAACGATGGCGGCAGCAGGTTTGCCGGACTTTACCAACACCACCGTGTCGCCCTGGTAGCGAACCCGGTCGACAATCTCGCCGAAATTGCGACGAGCTTCTGTGACACCCATTGTCTTTTCCAAGGTACTGCCTCCTCTGCTCATCCCAGTCAAAATGCACATTCTGCACATTCTGTGCAATGCACATCTTACCATTGTGCAAACGTTGAATCAACAGAGTTGGGACACTTTGCATCTTCTCTCCGGCAATCGGCAACCATTTCCGTCAACGAATTACGCCTTCCGCCTCCCCCGCATCCAATCCAGCACCAACGGCATCCCCCGATGGTAGATCTGCCACAAGATCGGCTGCGGTGACCAATCCCAGGCGCCCACGTGTTGGGCGAATTGGGCGTTGAAGCCTTCTTTGAAGCTCCACACGCCTTGCATGGCGTCGTTGGGATCGGCCAGATCGGTGGGCGCGCCCCACCAGTCGTAGCGGGTGCAGCCCTGGGCAATCGCCCACTGCATGGCCTGCCACTGGAGCAGGTGATTGGGCATGTCGCGGCGGCGACGGTCGCTGCTGGCGCCGTAGAAGTACCAGGCGTCCTCGCCGTAGCGGAAGAGGAAGAGACCGGCCAGGGGCGCTGTCTCTTCTGGGTGTTCGGCCAGGAGCAGCGCGCCGCCTGCAGGATTGCCAGCTTCGTCTTGGGCGGCGAGGAAAGTCTCCCACACAGCTTTGTAGTAGCTGAAAGGACGCACAAGGAAGCCGTCGCGACGGCTGGTTTCGGCGTAGAGATCGTAGAACGCTGGCAGATCGTCCACGGTCCCCGCGCGCACGGTGACGCCGCGACGTTCGGCCAGGCGGATGTTGTAGCGCCATTTGCTCTTGAACGACGCCATCAACGTTTCTTCATCCAGTGTGAGATCGGTGTAGGCCGTGTTCTTGAACTGGATCTGCTCCGGGCTGAAGCGCCAACCGCGGGCGCGTAGCTGCGCCAACAGGCGGCGCCCGGCGCGGCTGCGTTCGTCGACGTCGGGGTCGATCTTCACAAAGAGGCAGCCGAGACGGCGACACTGCTGCTGGATCGCGTCCAAAGTGGCGGCGACGCTCTCTTCGTCCTCCCAATCAACCACTGGCCCCTTGGGGACATAGCCCACACGCAGCGGCACCTGTGGCAACGGCTGTCGCCACAGGAACTGGAAGGCCGCCCGCGGCGCGCCGTCTTTGCCCGGCAGCACAAATCGCTGCGCCTGCCAGCCCGTCTGATCCTTCACCTCGCCCCATTCCCAGCTTTGGAGAACATGAGGACGAGGGAGGGACGCGAGGATCGAACGCCATTCGAAGGGGGTATTTACGATTTGCGATTGACGATTTACGATTTCTGGTTGAGTCTGTGGTTTCTCAGTGAGGGTATTTTCAAGTTCAGATTCACGATTGGTTGACGGGATACTCGCCAATTTCGGGATCATCCCCTGAACGGAAAATCGTAAATCGTCAATCGCAAATCGTAAATTTCTCGCCTTCAGCCCAGTCTGATAAAGCAAATACCCCGCCGGATTGATGGGGAGATCCCAGGCGCCGACGTAGCGTTCGACGGCGCCGCCGAAGCCCTCTTTGAAGCGGAAGACGCCCCACAGATCGCCCTCGGGGAAGGCGTTGACGTCGACGGGGACGTTTTCGGCGCGGACAGGATCGCCGTGATCGCCGCGCATGCCCGCCGCCACCTGGCCGATTTCGTCGGGGATGCCCCAGAAATCGTAGCGGGTGGCGCCGCGGTCCTTGGCCCAGCGCATGGCGGCCCATTGCAGGGCGTGGTTGGGCATGCGGTTGCGCTCGCGGTTGCTGCTGGCCCCCCACAGATACCAGGCGGTGTGCCCAATCTGCAGCACGACGATGGCCGCCAGTGGTTCGCCTTGGTATTCGGCAAAGAGGAAGACACCCTGCTGCGGCACAAACTGGGCGAAGGCGGCGCGGTAGTAGTCGATGCTGTGGACGTCGAAGGCGTCGCGTTCGCCTGTCTCCTGCATCAGGGATTGGAAGTGGCGCAGATCGTCCTCGCTGCCGGCGCGCACAGACACGTCTTTGCGCTCGGCCAGACGCACGTTGTAGCGCCATTTGCTCTTCATACGCGCCAGGATGGCGTCTTCGTCGTCGCTGATGTCGAGGAGCACGGTGCTGCGTGGTTGCACTGTCTGCGGGCTGGGGTGGAAGCCGAAACGGGCGAGGAGGGCGCGGTGTTCGCCGCTGTCGGGCAGATCCGGCTCGATCTTGAGGACGATGGCGTGCTGCCGCTGCGCTTCCTGGCGGATGGCGCGGAGCAGCCGCTTTGTGAGTTCGTCATCGCGCCAATCGGTGAGCGGTCCTTTGGGGACGTAGGCGAGCGTCAGCCCGGCCACCTTGCGAAAGAGGACAAGCGCGCCCGCCTGAATCGTGCCATCGGCGGCGCGCACAGTGACGATGCGTTGCCACCAGCCGAAGGCGCCCTTGAGCGCGCCCCACCCTTCGGTCTGCAAAATGTGGGCCTGGGGATGCGCCGCCACGAACGCGTCCCATTCAGATTGGACGGTCGGGTCATCGGCCCGACCGGTGGTATCGGCGTGAAGCGAATGCAAAGATCTGTCCTCGCGTGCGGTGGTGGGATGGCTCTCGTCGCCCTGATTTTACGTCATCGAGGGGAGATGCGCACAAATCGCGGCATACTCAACCGGATCCGCTGGGCAACAAGGGGGCTGTTATACTGGGTGGGTTGTCGAGCGACCGACGACATCACCTGCCACCTGCAACTTCCTCCAAGGAGCCACCATGCACACAAGCAAACACCCCTTCTACAGTACCGGCGAAGAGATCGCCAATAGCGTCACCCACGGCGTAGGCGTGGTGCTTTCGATTGCCGGATTGGCGATCCTGGCGGCGTTTGCATCGCTGTACGGATCGGTGTGGCATGTGGTCAGTTCCAGCATCTACGGCGCCACGCAGATCCTGCTCTACGCGGCGTCGACGCTCTACCACAGCATTCCGTTGCCGCGGGCGAAAGCGGTGTTACGCGTCTTCGATCATTCGGCCATCTTCCTCCTCATCGCGGGGACATACACGCCCTTTGCGCTGGTCAACTTGCGCGGGCCGTGGGGATGGACGATCCTGGCGGTGGTGTGGAGCATGGCGATTGCCGGGATCGCGCTGCAAGGCGTATTGATCCGGCAGAAGGCGCTGATCACGGCGCTGCCCTACGTGGGAATGGGCTGGGTGATGGTCTTTGGGATCAAGCCGTTGTTGTCGTCGGTGGCGCCGGGAGGATTGATCCTGTTGCTGGCGGGCGGCCTGGCCTACACGGGCGGTGTGGTCTTCTATGTGTGGAAGCGACTGCCCTATCACCACGCCATCTGGCACGTGTTTGTGCTGGCAGGGAGCGTTTGTCATTACTTCGCGGTGCTGTTTTATGTGATTCCGGTGGCGGTTTGAGTGCCTGGGGAACAGCGAGAAAAGCGCACAACATGAACGTTACGGTGTCGTGTGTCTGCTTTCGGCGCTTTCGTTCCATGAACTCGGCACACAATTGCCGTTTGAAGTGTGGATGGCTATTGATGTTAAAGCGCGGTTGCCCAAAGTAGACTATCCCCAATACGATTCGTACGCTTTTCCGGCAAGGCGATGAGGAGTGGGATCGGCGAACACCAACTCGACGGCGCAACCGTTCACGTTTATTCACCGGCCAAGACCATTGCCGATTGCTTCAAGTATCGCCATAAAATCGGACTGGATGTCGCCATTGAGGCCCTGCGTGATTGCCGAGACCGTCAAATCTGCGTTGATTCTGAGCTATGGCGTTTTGCGGAAATCTGTCGAGTTGGCAGGATCATGAAACCATATCTGGAGGCAACTGCATGACTGCTCCACAGTCGGCGAACCTGGCCGCTTCAGTCCATCGAAGATTGCTCAATCACAGTCGGCTGAACGGAGAAGAGTTCAATTTTCTGCTGACCCGATATGCCATCGAGCGATTGCTATATCGGCTTTCAAAATCAGAACATGTCGATCAATTTATTTAGGACTTACGCCGCTCCTAGGCGTAGGGGCGCAATATATTGCGCCCTTTCAGGTGCGAATTGCGTAAGTCCTAACTTATTCACTCACCCTGCGCCACTCGCACCAGATCCCCCTCATACCGCGCGAGGACCCGATATCCTCCGTTCCACGGCGCTTCCAGCGCGAATTGACCCACGATGCCGGTGACCCGCCAACGGTCGCCTTCCACCACATACGGTCGCCGCCAGGGCAGGCTGCTGCGCACGTGGATTTCCACCGGCTCGGCTGCCGCATCGTCGGGATCGGCGAGGAAGAAGCTGCTGCCGCGGAAACCGCTGACGATCCCCTCGAAGGTGACCAATCGCCCTTCCAACTTCTCGCCGATGTCGGCGGCGCGCACACGCAGCGGCAGTAGCGCCGCGCCGCCGTCCACGCGCCAGATGTCCTCGGGGCGCTCGACGCGGATCTCGCGCTCACCGCGGAACGAATCCATCACGCCCTGCACGTCGACGCGATCCCCTTCGGCCAGCGATGGAAAGTCGCCGCGGCGCAGGTAGACTTGCACACCCACGGCCGCGGTGACCTCGTTGGGCGCGGCCGCGGCATCGGCCACGTAGATCGCCGCGTTGAACAGCCCCGGCGCCGCGGTGACCACCCCCACAAAGCGCACCGGCTCACCCAATCCGGCCAGCTTGGCCTGCGTCACCGAACCGAGCGGACCGACGGCCTCGCCGCCCGGCGTCCCCGGCGCGGCGCTGCCCGCCACCTCCCAGGCAGGCGGCGTGGGGACGAACGGTCTTTCGACGTAATTGCCGTTGGTGCGCCCCGGCGAAGATCCCCACAGATCCCAGCGCCCGCCGTCGGGGACGCGGCTGAACGTGCGATTCGCGCCTGGCGAAGACGACCACTCAATCACGTCCACCAGTTGGCCGGCGGCGTCGAAGAGGGCCAGCCGTTCGTTGCTGTTGTTCAGCCCCACGAAGCTCTCTTTGCCCCAGATCACCAGGAATGCGCCCACGTCGAGGAAGTGTTGCGGCCCCAACGTGAAGAGGCGACGTTGTGTGGGCGCGCTGTCGGGCAGATCGGCCAGTTGCCAGCCCGCCAGCGAAATTGGATCGGGGCCGGCATTCCAGAATTCCACGTACTCGTCGCCGGTATCGGCCACACCGTCGCCGTTGAAATCCGCAAGCGGGATCGGCATCACCTCGTTGATCCAGACGCGGGCGTTGCCGTTGCCCGTCACCCGCAGCGGCATGGTGACGGCAAAATCGCCGTCGATCTGCGTGGCTACGGCGTAGATCAGGCCGTTGGGCGCGGCGGGGACAGTGACGCGCCATTCGCCGTTTGCGGGCGGCACATCCAGTTGACTCAGCGGTTTGCCGTCCTGCCACAGGGCGACGCCTGCGATCTCGCCGTCGCCGTCCTGGTAGTTGATGACGAGCGAAAGTTGACCCGTCAACGGCGCGATGCTGCCCATCCACACGCCGCTTTCGGTGCGCAGCGTCAAGGACGTGTTCGGATCGCTGGTGAGCCAGCCGCGGCGCGCCCGCATGGCGGCGAGGGCGCCGTCCACGTTGGCGTTGTCCACCGCCAGGCCGGTGTAGCGCGGCGACGGATCGAAGTAGCCTGGCAGCGGCGGCAGGGTGTTGCCGGCAAGCAGGAGCGCACGCCTGTCGCGCCATAGGGCGTGGGCGTCCGCCGCGCCGTCGACATTGTCCGCTGCCACAGCGATCACGTTGGCATGATCGGGCGTGTCACCGCGCATCCACTGGGCGAGCGCGCCGGTGGCTGTCAATCCATCGAGCAGGGCAAGGCGATCCGCTCCTGTCTCAAAATACGGACCGTAGATCACGGCAGCGTCGCCGTTTCCGCCTTGCCAACGCCAGGAAGGCAGCGTCAGCGTGCGCGATGCGCTGGTCATCTGCTGTGCCGTGGGATCGACGTCGGCCATCGCTGCGAAGTGTAAGCCGGATTGAGCCGCGGCCAGGGCCACGCGGTGCGGCGGCGCCAGACCATCCGGCGAAAAGGTAGTGGAGACACCCATCGTCCCCACCACACCGAGCAGACCATCGGGCAAGTTGAGTGGCGGCGGGGGCTGTGTATCGGGGAGCCGTTGCACGTCGAAAGGATCGGGCCGCGCCCACAGGAAACGCAGGCGCGGATCACGTGTCTGGGGGAAGGCGAACCCGGGGACGCGCTGAAGGCTGACCGCGCTGGGCGCTGTCAACGCCGTGGACAGGCCCAGCACAACCGCGTCGCCATCACCGTAGGCCACGGCATCGGCCAACCTGCCGCTGGGATCGAGCAGGATCACCTCGTCGCCGCTGTCGTTGAGCGCCAGCGAGCCGCTTGCCAGTCCGCGCTGCCGTTCGAGCACCGGCGCCACTGCGTCTGCTTCCTCGAACTGGGCGTTGGGGGCGCGCCCGTATGCCACTTGAAACGCGGCGCCGTTGCGCGCGATCACAAAAGGCACGCCCGGCGGCAGCAGAAAGGACGGCAGCGCGTACATGCCTTCGCCGTCGCCGGGGACTTCGGCGTCGCCTACCGACCAGCCAGCCAGATTCAACTCCGCGCCTCCTGTGTTGACCAGCGAAATGAACTCGGTATCGCTGCCGCGGAAGGCCACTTCTTCGATTTGGAGAGCGGACGAAAACTTAGGCAGCGGCCAGGCCACGGCGGGGCGGGTGGGCGTGGCGGTGGGTGTGGGGGTAGCGGTGGGCGTGAACGTGGGCGACGGCGCAACAGCGGGCGTGGCCGTGGCGGTGACAGTCGGTGTATCCAGCGGCGGCACGGTGTAGGCTCTGCCCGGCGATCCGCGATCCCCGGCAGAGCCTGGCCAGGCGACGGCGGCCACCTGCCATTGTGCCACGTCGTCGAAGTTGGTGCGTTCCAGGCTGGCGCCGGTGACGACGCGCAGCGGCGAGTCACCGCCCCAGGCCACTCGATCCTGTTGGTTGCCGCCAGGATCGAGCAGCCGGATTTCGTCGGCGTCGTTGCCCAGAGTGACGCCGCGGTAGACGTAGGCGGCGGTCACGCCGCCATTCTGGGTTGGATCGCCGTTGCGCGCCAGGACCACATACGCGCCCACCGCAACCCACACCGCGCCTTCGATGACGTGGTTGTCGCGCGCCCCGTCGCTGAGGATCCAGCCGGCCAGATCCACGCCTGTGGGGCCGGGGTTGTAGATCTCGATCCACTCGCCTTCGCTGTCGTTGACGGCGTCGGCATCGGCCAGGATCTCGCTGAGAAAGAGGCGATGGGGCGTCGGCGTCACCGTTGGGGTATCGGACGGTGTGTCGGTTGGGACATCGGTAGGGACGTCGGTGGGGCCTTCGCCCGGCGTCGGTGTTGCTGTGGGCGGCGCGTCGTCCGGTCCGCGACCGGGGTTGCCAAAATCGCCCGCGGACCCCGGCCAGGCGGTGGACGCGGTGATCCAGACGGCGTCCGTCGCCGGAGACGAGCGGTAGAGGCTGGCGCCGCGGCTGGTGCTGAGGCCGGTTCCCGCGCCCCATTTCACCACATCCACCAGCGAGCCATCGGGCGCGTAGAGGAGCAGTTCGTCGTCGCTGTTGGCCAGGGAAATGCCGGCGTAGAGATAGGCGAGGGGCACGCCGCCGTTCTGCGCCGGATCACCGTTGCGCCCCAACACAACGTAAGCGCCCGGTTCAACCAGCAGATCCGCCTCGATGACATGCTGATCGCGGCCCTCGTCGGCAAGTGTCCAGCCGCGCAGGCTGACGGCGGACGTTCCAGGATTGGCGATCTCGATCCACTCGCCGTCGTTGTCGTCCACGGCGCTGGGATCGGCCAGGAATTCGCTGATCAGGAGTGTCCCCGCGGGGGTGGAGGGCGTGTTTGTGGCGGTGGGCGTCGGTGGTTCGGGGGTGGGGGTGCCGTCGGGTGTGGGTGTATCGGTGGGGGTGGGGCCACCGGTGCAGACGTACGGCGGGTCGGCGCTGTTGCGCGGCGTGGGTGACAGGCGTTGGAAGTCGGCGGCGTTGTCGTCGCTGTCGGCGCAGCCGTTGTCATTGCGCAGGGCGCCATTGGCCGCGGACAGCGCGGGGACGGGTCCGTTGCCTTCAAACGTGTCGGCATCGCCGTAGCCAACCAAGTCGATCACCGCACCGCCGCCGTCCACCAGCCGCACTTTGCCGTCGCTGCCGCTGAGGTTGGTTGAGCCGGCGACATCTGGCACGGGCAGGGGCGCGCCGTTGCCGCCGCTGCCAGGCCCCGTCACCAAGAGGTAGCGGTACGGCGAAATCGAGACGCCGTCGAGCGCGGTGCGCCGCCAACTGTCGCCGCCCGCGGAGGCGTATTCCACGGCCCAGCCGGTGAGATCGATGGGTGTGTCACCTGCGTTGAAGAGTTCGACGAAATCGGCCTGCCACAGCGCGCCCTGGTTGCCGCCGGCGCCGTAGATCTGGCTGATGCGCAGCGGTACAGCAGCGACGGCCGCTTGCGCCACCGAATCGCCGCGGCGCAGATTCAGCCCAATCACCAGGGCAAACAGCAGCAAACCCACACCCAAAATACGGAGAGAGAATACGCGGGACATAGTACGTTGCCTGTGTTAGCGCCGGCCCAAAGATGGTGCTGGACGGCTCACGCAAAAAACCGCAGGATGCTCTCTGCGTTCGCAACGGTTTTTGCTGAAAGACGATGCGCAATGGCGGCGCGGCGGGTGATACGTGGTCGACGGTTCGGGGAAACCAGATCGATGTTGGATAGATTCTTCCCCAACAATGTAATCAAACTTCCTTCATCGTGTCAAGCATTTGGCACATGATAAGGAGTGGAACGGGCTTCGCCGCCGTCAATTTTGACGGCTCCGAAAGATGTCCGATATACTTTTCGTAGTAGCAATCATCTATCAACCATCCCCCACTTTCGGGATACAATCAATCCACATGAGGAGAGACAATCATGGCTTTTGAACTTGCACCCCTGCCCTACGCCAACGACGCGCTGGAGAAGTCCATCGACGCTACGACGATGGGCATTCACCACGACAAGCATCATGCCGCCTACACCAACAACCTGAACAATGCCATCAAGGGCACCGACCTGGAAGGCAAGTCCATCGAAGAGATCCTGCGCAACATGGACGCCGTGCCGGAGAACATCCGCACCGCTGTGCGCAACAACGGTGGCGGCTACGCCAACCACAACCTGTTCTGGGCGATCATGGGGCCGAACGGCGGCGGCGCCCCCAGCGGCGCGCTGGCCGATGCCATCAACGCCAAGTTCGGCAGCTTCGACGCCTTCAAAGAGAAGTTCTCCGCGGCGGGCGCCGGCCAATTTGGCAGTGGCTGGGCCTGGCTCGTGGTGAAGAGCGACGGCAGCCTCGATGTCTACGGCACCCCCAACCAGGACAGCCCGTACATGAAGGGTGACACCCCGATTTTGGGCCTGGACGTGTGGGAACACGCCTACTACCTGCGCTACCAGAACCGCCGCCCCGACTACATCAAGGAGTGGTGGAACGTGGTGGACTGGAGTAAGGTCGCCGCGAACTACGCCGCCGCCAAGTAAATTTGGGGTGACGTAGACTATCTCGAATTGTGAGATGACAAAGAACAAAAAAACTCCTGGGCGCTACGCCCAGGAGTTTTTTGATCTGTTCAAAGCTGCGTTACATCACCGTCCAGCCGCCGTCGATGCTGATCCCCGCGCCGGTGACGAAGCTGGAGGCGTCGCTGGCCAGGAAGACGGCCAGCCCGCCGATCTCGTGGAGTTCGCCCCACCGCCCCAGCGGCACCTTCTGGATGAAGCTCTGGTACGCCACCGGATCTTCCACCAGTGAGGTGTTCATCTCCGTTGCGAAAGGACCGGGCAACATGGCGTTGACGGTGATGCCGTAGGGCGCCCACTCCAGCGCCAGGGCGCGGGTCATCTGCAACACCGCGCCTTTGCTGCTGGCGTAGGGCGTGCGCTCGGCAATCGCGATCACCGAGAGTGTGGAGCCGATGTTGATTACGCGTCCGTAGCGTTGATCCTTGAGGTAGGGCGCGGCGGCGCGGCACACCAGCCACATCCCAGTGACGTTGGTGTCGAGCACTTCTTGGAATTCGGCCAGCGTCAGCTTGTCGATGGGGCCGCGAATGTTGATGCCGGCATTGTTGATCACAATGTGGATGCCGCCGAAATCGTGGATCAACTGTGTCATCATCGATTCGACATCGCCGGGATTGGCCACGTCGCAGGCGTAGCCGATGCACTTGCGCCCGGTGGCCTCGGCGATCTCACGCGCAACTTCTTCGGCGCGGTGGATCGAGCGACTGGTCAGCGCCACGTCCGCGCCGGCTTCGGCCAGGGCCAGCGCCATCTGCTTGCCCAGCCCGCGATTCCCCCCGGTGACAAGCGCCACCTTCCCCTCCAACTTAAACGCATCCAAAATCGGCATCCGATTCGTGTCCTTTCGGTGGTTTTACGCTGTTCAGAACTTGATCCACGCAGAGATTGATCCAAGAAGGAACACGAAGACAGAAGAAGAGCAAAGACACGGACTTGCAGGATTCTCAGGACGCAGAAAAGGCATCTGATCTGCTTTTGTTGCTGTCCTGGTCGGGGTGTCCTGAAATCCGTGTCCCTCTCTGCCCTCTGGGGTGCTTCGTATGGCTTCGTGGATCAACCTCCGCGTCTGCCTGTGTCAGCGCTGTTCCAGGCGTAATGCGTCCCAGAGGACGCGGGTGCTCTTGGCCGCTTCTCCTGTGACATTGGAGAGTGTGACGTATTCTTCGCTGATCCCTGTGAAGCTGTACGCGCCCAACGACACCCAACGCAGCGCCTACATGGTCGTGTCAATGAATTTCTTCGCAGCCGGTGGCGGCCATCACCTGGCGCAGTTTTTCCACGGCATAGGTCATGCCGCTGGTGCCGCTGAAGCCGGTGCTGTGGCCGGCGACGACCAGGTGCGGTTCCAGCGCCAGGAAGCCCTGGTAGCCGCTGTCGCGCAGGTGGGTGAGCAATTCCGGCACCTGACCGTCGCCTTCTCCCGCCGCGGTGACGCCGCCGTCGTTGAGCAGCGCGTCTTTGATGTGGATGTAGCCCACGTATTCGCCCAGCACGGGCCAGCCACGCTCGGTCACTTTGGCTTCTTTCACCTGCACGAAGTTGGCCGGATCCCAGGCGAAGCGCAGGCTGGGGCTGTCTACGGCGGCGAGGATGGCGCGACAGCGCGCCACGGTGTCGCCCACGATGTCCTTTTCGTTTTCGAGCACCAGTTGCATGTCTTCGGCGGCAGCCAGATCGGCCAAGGCTTTGAGCTTGGCGATGGCTTCGTCCAGGTGCTGATCGTAGTGGGCGTTGGTGCTGATGTCGGCGGGGTAGAACGAGAAGACGCGGATGGTGCGCGTCCCCAGGGCGCGGGCGATGTCGATCAGGCGACGCAGGTTACCCAGTTCGTTCTCGATGGGATCGGCCAGCGGCGACTTGCCCACCGGGCTGCCCAATGCGCTGACGGTGACGCCGGCGTCGGCGCACATCTGGCCCACGCGAGCGACTTCATCATCGGTGAGTTTGAGTACGTTCTTGCCCCACGCGCCGCGCAGTTCCAGGTAGCCGACGTTGAGTTGGTTGAGCACGCGCAGTTGTTCGGCCAGATCGTCGGCGATCTCGTCGCCGAAGGCGCTCAGTTTGAAGGTGGCGCTCACGATAAACCCTCCGTTTCGCCCAGGCGGTTGAGTAGTTCGCAGTAGGCTTGCTGTCCGCGGTGGAAACTGCTCCAGCGGTAGAATTCGTTGGGCGCGTGGATATTTTCGTCGTTGAGGCCGAAGCCCAGGGCCACGGTGGGCAGATCCAGCGCGTCCATGAAGATGCCGGTGATGGGGACGCTGCCGCCGCTGCGCACCTGGTAGGGTTCCACACCGTAGATCTTGCGCAACACTTCGGCCACGGCCAGGTTGCCGGGGTGATCGGCTGGCACCAGGTAGGGCTTGCCACGGGTGCCGAGTACGGTGGTGGAGACGGTGACGCCACGCGGCGCGTTGGCCTGGACATGGGCTTGTAACAGTTCCACGATGCGGGCCGGATCCTGCTTGGGGACGAGGCGACAGGTGATTTTGGCGTGGGCTTCGTTGGGCAGCACTGTCTTGATGCCGTCACCCTGGAAGCCGCCCCACATGCCGTTGATCTCCAGTGTCGGGCGGATCCAGGCGCGCTCGCGCACAGTGTAGCCCGGTTCGCCGAACGCCTGATCCAGCCCCAGGTTGTCCAGGTATTCCTCCTCGTCGAAGGGGACGCGGGCGATGGCGGCGCGTTCGTCGTCGGAAAGCTCGGTCACCTCGTCGTAGAAGCCGTCCACGGTGATGCGGCCATGCTGATCGTGCATGGTGTTGAGCAGTTGCACCAGGGCGTGGAGCGGGTTTTGGATCGTGCCGCCCACCATGCCCGAGTGGAGGTCGCTCTTGGCGCCCTTGACGTCGATCTGGATGCCGCAGATGCCGCGCAGGCCCACCATGATCTCGGGTTCGGTCTCGCTGTACTGGCCGGCGTCGGCGCTGACGGCCAGATCGGCGGAGAAGCGGTCTTTGTGCTGGGGCAGGAAGACGGGCAACTCGGGGCTGCCGATCTCTTCCTGGCCTTCGAAGCAGAATTTGAGGTTCACGGGCAGGCTGCCCTGGCTCTTGAGCACCGCTTCCACGGCCAGGATGGGGACGAGCATGTTGCCCTTGTCG
Source organism: Caldilineaceae bacterium (assembly GCA_041391225.1). GTDB lineage: Bacteria > Chloroflexota > Anaerolineae > Caldilineales > Caldilineaceae > RI-153. The sequence goes on along the minus strand of JAWKOL010000020.1, from coordinate 47,191 downwards.
TCGGTGGCGCCGCGGGCGTAGATGCGGTCGCCGTCCACCGTCGGCTCGAAGGGCGGGTTCGTCCACAGATTCAGGGGATCCACGGGCTGTACGTCGAAATGGCCGTAGATGAGGATGGTGGGCTTGCCCTCGGCGTGTAGCCAATCACCGTAGACGACGGGATGGCCGCCGGTGGGCATGATCTCCACGTTCTCCACACCGGCTTTGCGCAGCCGATCCGCCACCCATTCGCCCGCTTTGTACACGTCTTTGGCGTGCTCGGGCAGCGCCGAAATGCTGGGGATGCGTAGGAAGTCGAGCAGTTCGCTATCGAAGCGCTCCTTATTCTGCGCCAGATAGTCCTTCCAGTTTGACATTGGGTTTGCTCCTTATGTTTGGCCCGAAGAGGGTTGATGCCGTGTCGTCATTATCGGTAGAAATGACGGGAAGGTCAAAGTGGGGTGGTATACTGCAGATTGCAGGTTTGCAGGTGACAATTCCTCGGTCCTCGGTCTGCTCCACCAGAAAGCTACTTTCGCCATGACATCAACCATTCCTCTCGCTGCCAGTTTGGACAAGGTGCAGCCGTCGCGGATTCGCGAAATCGCCAATGTCGCCTTTGCGATGGATGGTGTGCTCCGGCTCCAGTTCGGCGAATCGAATTTGCCCACGCCGGATTTCATCAAGGCAGCGGCCACACAGGCCATGCAAGACGGTTTTACTTTCTACACTGAGAATGCCGGGCTGCCGTCGTTGCGCCGGGCCATTGCCGCCAAGACGGAAGAACTGCACGGCGTCACCTTGAACCCGGCGGACGAGGTGCTGATCACGGCGTCGGGGGTGCAGGCGCTGAATGTGGCGATCAAGTGTGTCATCGATCCAGGGGACGAGGCGCTGGTGCTCAGCCCCAACTGGCCCAACGCGTCGGCGATTGTGGAGATGTTCGGTGGCAAGACGGTGGAGATCCCGATGCTGTCGGCGGGTGGGCGCTTCGTAATCGATTTCGCGGCGCTGGAGGCCGCGGTGACGCCGCGCACGCGGCTGTTGGCCTTCACCTCGCCGTCGAACCCGTTGGGCTGGGTGGCGACGGTGGATGAGCAGCAGGCGTTGCTGGATTTCAGCCGCCGCCACGACCTGTGGCTGCTGGCGGATGAAGTCTACGAGCGCATCTACTACGGCGACAGGCACGGGGACACCGTCGCGCCGTCGATCCTGCGCCTGTCCACGCGCGAGGACGCGGTGATCGTGGTCAACTCGTTCTCCAAAAGCTACCGCATGACGGGCTGGCGGCTGGGCTGGGTGACGGCGCGGCGTGATCTGGCGACCAAAGCGGCGCAGTTGAACGAGTTCATCGTTTCGCACGCGCCGTCCTTTGTGCAGAAGGCGGGGGAAGTCGCGCTGGCCCACGGTGAAGACGAACTGGCGGGCATGGTGGAAACTTTCAACGAGCGCATGGATTTCTGCTACCAAGCTCTGTCCTCGCTCAAGGCGGTGGACGTGCCCAAACCAGACGGCGCGTTCTATCTTTTCCGCGCATCGTCGGCGTCGAAGATTCGTTCCAGTTCGCCCTCGATCTGCTGCAAGAATCGAAGGTGGCGGTGGCGCCGGGCAGCGCTTTCGGCAACGGCGGCGAGGGCGCCATCCGCATCTGCTACGCGCCGGATTTTTCGGTCCTTGAACCGGCGATGGAGCGCTTCTGCAAGTTCGTGGAAACCAGATTCGGGTGAATTTGGCGGTAGGTTCTAAACCGCTGTAGACTGGGTTTCCGTGATCCGTGATCCGTGATCCGTGATCCGTGATCCGTGATCCGTGATCCGTGATCCGTGATCCGTGATGATTGTCGCCTGTATACCTGTAACTTGCCAATCGTGCAACGACTTGCTTTACCCACGGATCACCAATCACCAATCATTTCCCAATCCAATCACAGAAAGCACCCAACCATGTCGGCCATCCCCCGTGTGCGGATGACGTTCGCGCGCAATGTATATCTGTTTCTGGGCATCTTGGCGATCATCGGATTTACGTTGGATGGCGGCATTTTTTCGGTGCTGTTCAACATCTTTTTGTTGCGGCTTGGGTATGGTCCTGAGTTTGTGGGGGTGGTGAACAGCGCCGGGCTGCTGGCGTTTGCGTTGCTCAGTCTGCCCGCCGGACTGTGGGGGTCGCCGTTGGGGCATCAAGCGCATGATCATTTTGGGGCTGTGGGCGATGTTGGTCGGTGGCATTGGGTTGCCGCTGGCCGAAATGCTGGCTTCGCCCTGGCAAGAGGCAGGGCTGATCGTGGGCTACGTGGCGATCATGAGCGGGCTGTCGGCGGTGTTTGTCAACAGCACGCCCTTTTGATCGGCAGTGTGGCGGCCAGGGACCGCAATCGTGTCTTTTCGGTGCAGGTGGCGCTGCTCTCGTTGGCGGCGTTTGCGGGCAGCCTGCTGGGGGACGACTGCCGCTCTTCTTCGCCGATCTGTGGGGGCTGACCACCGACGCTGCGCTGGTCTACCGCTATCCCTTGCTGCTGGCCGGGGTGCTCATGCTGCCGGGGCTGTTCCTGATGTACGCCGCCGAGGACGTGGATCCGCGCCTGGTGGAGCGGGTGACCGCCGGCGACGCGGCGGGTGACGCGCCTGCGCCGTCAGCGGTGATCGGCGCGGCGCCGGTGATCTTCCTGGTGATGCTGGTGGTGGTGCGCGCCTTTCACGTGAGCGGCGTGGCCACCACGTCGACGTTCTTCAACGTCTACCTCGACACCGCGCTGAACGTCTCCACAACGCAGATCGGCATTCTGTCCGCGCTAGGGCGGCTGGTGGGTGTGGCCGCGGCGCTGCTGCTGCCACGGCTGGCGGCACGTTGGGGCAACCTCAACGTGGTGGTGTGGGCGTGCCTGGGCACGGCGCTGAGCTTCATTCCGCTTGCCTTCTTCCCGAATTGGCTGGCCGCAGGGGCCGGATTCATCGGGGTGGTGGGATTGGCGGCCTTGCGCTATCCTGCGTTCATGGTCTATGCCATGGATCAGGTAGCGCCGGAACAGCGCGGACTCATGGCCGGATCAGGTGAAATGGCCGGCGGGCTGATCTTCGCCGTCATCGCGCTGGGGGGCGGCTATTGGATCGGCGCTTACGGCTTTCAGACGCTCTTCCTGTTGGCCGGTGTGCTCAGCGCCATCGGTGGCTTCCTGTTCTGGGTCTATTTCCGCAGCTATCGACAGGCGGGCGCGGCGAGCGCACAGCCGGTGAAGGGGTGAAGCAGATCATTCATCTTTTCGATTCACCATCCAGCCCGAAAAGACATTGAGAAACTCTCTGAATCCGGGCAGGTGTTCGGCGGGAAAGGCGTACTTGTCTACGGCGCGGTCGAGGACTGCGTCGAAGCAGCGCAGCCACTCCTGGCGATCTGCTTCGGCGATAGGAAAGGGCATGTGGCGGGCGCGCAGCATGGGCGATCCGTAGCGTTGGTGATAGAGCGGTGGCCCCCCCATCAGCCCCACGAAGAAGGCCGCCGACTTGTGCGCTGCGGGGATGATCTCTTCGGGGAACATGTGAGCGATTGCCGATTGAGAGAGCAGGACGTAGAAGTCTTCCAGCATTTTGAAGATGTTAGCTTCACCCATCGCCGGGTAGATATCCCGGCTTGGGGGCGCCACCTGGGGTGGTCCCCCTGGAGGCACGTAGATTTCGCCGGTGTCGGCCATACCCGTATAATCCCCTCAGTGTGATCATTGCGCTTCACGATGTAGCCATTCTAGCGGCAACTTTCAATCTCCTACAAACGAGGCAACCGGACATGATGGAATTTGAACAACCGACTGCGCGTTCGATCTGGCTATGGCCCGAAGATGGGTTCGAGGCGGCGGAACCGGGGTTTCGCCCCTGGTTTGATCCCTATCCGCTGCCCGGTGAAACGGCATTGGGCGCGGTGTTGATCTGCCCAGGCGGCGGCTATGCACGGCGGGCCTACCATGAGGGCATTCTCATTGCCGAATGTTTTAACGCGTTGGGGTTCCATGCGTTTGTGGTCCACTACAGCGTGGCGCCGCACCGGCACCCGCAGCCGTTGCGCGATGTGGCGCGGGCGCTGCGCATGATCCGTCAACGCGCGGGGGAGTGGCGCGTCGATCCTGAGCACATCGCCGTGTGTGGCTTTTCGGCGGGCGGTCACCTAACGGCGAGTTTGGGTGTTCACTTTGATCATGCTGCGCTGCACGCGGACACGGCCCACGACGGCGTTTCCAGCCGCCCGGATGCGTTGATCCTGTGCTACCCGGTGATCAGCAGCGGCGAGTTCCGTCACCAGGGATCGTTCGACAACCTGCTGGGCGAGCACGCCGACGAAGCCGCCCGCGCCGAAATGTCGCTGGAATTGCAGGTGAACGCCCATACGCCGCCCGCCTTCCTCTGGCACACCGTGGAAGACGCCGGTGTCCCCGTAGAAAACAGCCTGCTCTTCGCTCAATCCCTACGCCGTTGCGGTGTGCCCTTTGAGATGCACATCTATCCGCACGGGCGCCACGGCTTGGGCCTCTCCGCCGAAGATCCCCACGTGGCCACGTGGGTGGATCTGTGCGCAGGGTGGTTGCGCGGGCGGGGGTGGTAGGTGGAGAAGTGATGGGGATGATGGATCTCGACGATCATCATCCCATCATCCCATCATCCCATCATTCCTAATCCCCACTCCCCAACCCATCCACAATCGCGCCCACGTTGTAGCGCATGAAATCGAGGTAGTTGGCGGCGGGGCCGTCGGCGGCGCTGAGCGAGCCGGTGTAGATCGGGATCACCTGGATGCCCAGATCCGCGGCCAGTTGGGTCTCCTGGCGCGGGTTGATGGTGCTGCTCACAAAGATCGCGGTGACCCCCTCGGCGCGGATCTGCTCCTGGAGCGCGGCAAGCTGCTGCGCGGAAGGTTCGGCCAACGTGCTAAAGGACGGGATCACCGAGCCGACGATCTCGAAGCCGTATTCGGCGGCCAGGTAGCCGAGCGAATCATGATCGGTGACCAGTTTACGTTGGTCCACAGGGATCGAGTCGACCTGCGCCGTCAGCTCGGTGTGGAGCGATTCGAGTTCCTCGCTGTAGGCGTCGGCATTCGCCTCGTATGCCGACGCGTTGGCCGGATCAAGATCGCTCAGCACGTGGGCGATGTTGTGCGTCCACGTTTCCACCACGTGGACGCTGAACCAGGTGTGGGGATCGGCGCCTTCGTGCGCGTGATCGTGATCCGCTTCCTCTGCATGTTCGTCTTCAGCGTGAGACGCTTCGTCATGCGACTCTTCACTATGTGCTTCTTCCTCGTGTGCGTGCTCGCCGCCGAACGCAATCGCCTCGATGCCGGTGTTGACAACTACCGTCTTGGCGGCGAAATCCTCCAGCGCCAGCGCCATTGCTTCTTCCAACCCCAATCCATTTACAAAAACCACATCGGCGTCGGTCAGCGCACGCAGATCTTGCGGCGTGGGCTGATAGCTGTGGGGATCGGCGCCCACGGGCAACATGCCGTAGAGATCCACGTTGTCGTCGGTCACCTGCGCCACCACATCGGCCAGGATGTTGGTGGTGGCGACCACCTGGAGCTTGCCCCCATCGCTCAGATCGGCCGCCTCAAACGAAGGCAGTTCCGTGGGCGCGGCGGCGTCTTCGTGTGTGTGTTCATCTGAAGGCTGCGCCGTGGCGTTTGGGGTGTCGGTGGCCGCGGGTGTCGGCGCGCCGCAGGCCGCGGACAGTGCAATGAACAAGAGCAGCGAAAGCAAAATCTGTGACACTTTTGGCATCATCGAACCATCTCCTTGCAGAAATCGTGGTGTACCCTTGTAAGTGAGAATGAATCTCATTTGTGGTAGTGTACTTGCACACGGTGCGGCTGTCAACTTTGAGGATCTGCGGGGTATGGTTCGCTTTCGTCGGAGACCTGACCGTAGACCCGCTGGCTTCGACAAGCTCAACAGGCGCTTGCCTTGAAGCTCTCCGTCAAATGTTGTGGACAAGGACACAACGTTGGATACATTTTCCAACCAAAGGCGTATAGATGGCATGACATTTGTGTGACGCCGATAGGGGGCTGCTGTGCCACAATAATGGCAACAACAAAGAAAGATGTTTGAACTGAATACTTTGATCTTGATTTTCCCAAAGGAGCCTACCATGAGCCTCGATACTTCAAATCAGCCGCAGGAATCGGAGATTTTTTCGCGTGGAAAACGGGACGAAAGCCGAGGTGGTTGGATCGGCGGCGTCGTGCTCATCGCATTGGGCGTGATCTTCCTGATGCAGAATTTCGGCATCTATTCGCTGGACAACTGGTGGGCGCTTTTCATTTTGATCCCCGCGATCAGCGCTTTCGGCGCAGCATGGAACATCTACCGCAACAACGGCGGTCAGGTCACGCCGGCGTTGACCGGATCATTGGTCACCGGTGTGATCTTGACACTGTTGTCGCTGTCGTTCCTGTTTGGGTTGAATTTCGGGCTGATCTGGCCTGTCTTCTTGATTTTGGGTGGCCTGTCCATCCTGCTCACAACCGTGTCAGAGCGTCCTTGAGTGAATCCAGAAAGAATTGATCTGCGAAGGCACACGAAAAATACGAAGGAGATCCCCCAATGATTCATAAGTTATCCATGTTGTTTGTGGTGTTTGTGATTGCCGCTGTACTGGCGGCATGTACTATCGTCACCGGTTCGGGCAGGATTGTGAGCGAGGAACGCACGGTGAGCGACTTCACCGGCGTTGCGCTCTCTGGCTCTGGCGAGTTGACCATCGAACAGGGCGATGGTTATTCCCTGGTGGTAGAGGCCGACGACAATGTGCTTGAGTGGATTGAGACGAAGGTGAGCGGCAACACGCTGAACATCGGCTTCCGACCAGGTGCGAACATCGTCAACCCGTCACGTGCTGTGCAATACCGGCTCACGATGCCCAATCTGAACGAGGTTGAGATTTCGGGGTCGGGGTCTGTGGCCGCGGATCGCGCGGTGAGCGAACGCTTCAAGGCGACGGTCAGCGGATCGGGTGAGTTGGCAATCGACGCGGTCACCGCGGCCAATGTGGCGGTGACAATCAGCGGCTCCGGCAACGTGCAGATGGCAGGCGCGGCCCAGTCGCAGGAGGTCACTGTGAGCGGATCGGGGAACTATGCGGCGGCTGATCTGGCAAGCGAAAGCGCAGACATCACGATTTCAGGATCGGGTAGCGCCACGGTGTGGGCGGCCCAGCACATGAACATCGAAGTAAGCGGAAGCGGCAATGTGTCCTACTACGGCACGCCGACCATCGACCAGCAGACGTCGGGATCAGGGCGCGTCAACAGCCTTGGCAACCGGTAGGATCAAACACCAAAGTCACACGAAGAGACGCCCAGCAGAGTCATCTGCTGGGCGTCTCTTCGTGTGGCGTATAGGTTGTTGGCTAGTTGTTGCGGAAGGCTTTCAACTGCTCGTCGATGGCGGCTTCAGCTTTCTGGCGTTCCCAGCCGTAGCGTTCCTGCAGGACGCCGATCAGTTCTTCCACGTTGCCCTGCACGCGATCAACGTCGTCGTTGGTCAACTTGCCCCACCACTGTTGGACGTTGCCCTTTACCTGTTTCCATTGGCCTTGCAGAATGTCTTCGTTCATAGTTCTCTCCAGTTTGTTTTGTGATGTTGTCTTGTGATGTGATGCGTTATCAAATCATGATTGACGCAACACTAGAAGAGGAAGCGTGCAACCAGCAGCACCAAGAAGATGATGATGAAGATCGCAAAGAGCAGCCGCGAAATGGTTGCTGCGCCGCGCGCAACGCCGCCAAATCCCATAACACCGGCGACTACTGCCACAATCAGTGCAATAACTGCCCACCATAGCAAGTCCATTGTTCGTCCTTTCTGTAGCCGTGGGGTTGAACATCTCGGTGTAGATCAGCTACATCCTGTGCGCAGTTGATCGGGCCGAGATGGATACGTCTTTTTCTGCGAAGACCTTCTCAGCGAAGACTTTTTCCACGAAGACGCCACGGCTTCTGTTACGTATTCAACTTAACAGAGGCTAAGCGGTGGCGCTATCTATCCAGGTATAGAGGAGGAACTATTCGAGGTTACAAGAGCGTTCTGCACACATTCAACGAAATACGCTTTGGCCGAATACTGATGGCGGATTCAGGCAAAGATGTTATGCTGGCGCCGCAATCCACAACGAAACGATAACCTCTTTTTGAAATCGACCCCGAACCTGTCACCGGAGGCTTGAATGGCTTACGATCTTGTCCGCTTCAATCGACCTGTTTTCTATCGGTTTGCTGTGTCCTTGTTGGTTTCTGTTCTGTTGGTGCTTGGTGTTTCCACGCCGCCAATGCACAGGACGGCGTTCCCGAAATGCCGCAAGGCGATTTTCGGGTTGTCTTTACCGAAGCGTTCCTGGTGGAGCAACTGGAGACGCAGATTGCGCCCTTCATCGACAATCTGTCGGCCTACGGGTTCACCATCTCCGATCCGGAGATCGATCTGCGCGATGACAACCGCATCGACGTCACCGTGACCACGGACGTGCCACTGGGCAGCCGCACGTTGACGGTACGCCCGACGGTCACCGTGGCGCTGTCCGCAGCGGACAATGAGATGTCGATTGCGATTGAAGAGATTTCGATGGAGGGGTTGTCGCTGCCCACCAGCTTGTTGGGCGAGCAACTGGAGACGGTGCAAGCCGAGGGGCAGGTGCAGATCAACGAACTGCTCACCATCGTCGAGCGTCTGGGCGGCATCGAACTGGCCTACGTGGGGACCACCGAGGATCTACTGGTGCTGGATTTTAACTTCGATCTGACGTTTTACGATCTGGGTGACACGGAGGAGTGAGGTTCTGATCCTCGAGGCGCACGAATAATGTAGACGAAGGAGCAGAGGGAGGGACACGGATTTCAGGATTCTCAGGACGAGAGAGGGAGAAGGATAGCTGTCTTCGCTGGAATGTCCTGAGAATCTTTGCAATCCGTGTCCTTGTGTCCAAATCTGAGGTAGACCGAGCCGAAAAAAGCGCTTTGACAGCATAGATAACGTTTGCTACAATTTTTTCGTCTATCAATATCTTCGCCCCCAGTTTTTATCCACCATCACAACGTCCAAACCAGACACGGAATCACTGTCTGCCGAGCGAATTGCATTTCGTCGGCAGATTAAGCAGTATCATGTCACATAGCGGCAGTGCGTGAGATTTCGGCCCTGGCACTGGCAGCAGAGACCGTGTGCCAGGCAGCCATCCGCTTTGTTTGTCACTTCCTCCCGCCTGATTTCCAGGCGTGCTACTGTCGTTCGTCATATCTCAAGTCCAACCAAGTTTTGTCAACCGCAAACAAGGAGGCACTTCATGTCAGTAGTGAAGCGGAAGTTTCTGACGTTGCTCGTGGTCATTGGTGCTCTACTGGTGTTGTTTGGCTGCGCAGCCCCTGCTGAGCCCCAGGCTGGCCAGGAATCAGGTTCAGCCTCGCAGCCTGCCGCCCAATCAGGCGAGGTGGCTCGCGCCGATATTCTCGTGATTCCATCAAACGTGAATATCCCGGCTCCCGACATCTGGAACCCCTATATCCCCCGGCACCTACATCCTGCAGGGGATGAACCAGAATATGATGGAACCCCTCTTCATGTTGAACTATGAGACGGGTAACATTGACGGCTGGTTGGCAGAGAGCTACGAGGCCAATGATACGTTGGACGAGTGGATCGTCACACTGCGGGAAGGCACCGAGTGGAGCGACGGCACGCCCCTTACATCAGAGGACGTGGTTTTCACCATCAATCTGTTGAAGGAATACGCACCGCAGCTCAACTGGTCGGGCGCTGTGGCGCAGTGGGTTGACTCGGTCGAGGCTGTAGACGAACGCACCATCAAGTTCACGTTGACCGGTTCCAACCCGCGTTTCGTCATGGAAAATCTGGCCGGCACCACCTCGCAGGCCATCGTGCCTCTGCCCAAACACATTTGGGAAGGCAAAGACCCGGTCACCTTCAAGAACGAATACGACGAGGCGACCGGCTCACCCATCTTCAGCGGTCCCTATGTGGTCAAGGATTTCTCGTCGACGCTCTTCGTCTACAAGCGCAACGACAACTGGTGGGGCGCCAAGACCGGCGCCTTCAAACTGCCAGAGCCGCTTGAGATCCACCGCCCGTGGGTGGGCGACGATTCAACCAGTCAGCAGATGCTCGTGAACAACGAGTCGGACGCGGGCGGCTGGCAGTTGAGCACCAACAATGTGTTGCAGGCGCAAAATCCGAAACTGATCACCTACACCGATCAACCGCCTATGGGCTGGATCGACCCCTGCCCGCGCATGCTCACGATCAACAGCACGGTCGCTCCCTGGGACAAGAAGGAGATGCGTTGGGCGTTGTCCTACGCCATCAACCGCCAGCAGATCGTGGATGTGGTCACCGAGGGCGCTGGCGCCACCTCCAACTTCATCTTCCCAGACTATGGGGCGATGAAACCGTTCCAGGACGCCATCGCAGACATCGTTGCGCCCATCGGCGAGTTCAACCAGGAGAAGTCTCGTGAGTTGATCGAAAGCCAGGGGTACACTCTGGATGCCGGCTCGGGCAAGTATGTGGACAGTGAAGGCAATACGCTGTCGCTGGACGTCGTTCTGCCGCCGTTCATGGAGCCTTGGGCGCGTATGGTGGTACAGCAGTTGAACGACGTGGGCATCGACGCGGTGCTGCGCATCTTGGAGTGGGGCGTCTTCCGCGACCAGACCGGGCGCGGCCAGTTCACAGCCGCCACCGACTGGGATGGCTGTGGTAGTGTCATCGAGCCGTGGTTTGGTATGCAGCGCTTCCACGAGAAGTGGGTCAACCCCATCGGCACGCCTGGCACCGAGTACGTGGACAACACCAACAACGCCGGTCGCTGGGTGAATGCAGAATACTCGGCCCTGATCGACGAGATGGGCAGCCTACCTCTGGGTGATCCAAGAGTCGTGGACATCATGAAGGAAGCGGTGACGATCTGGACCGACGAACTGCCCGACATCCCGCTGGTGCAGACACCCGTCTTCTACCTGTGGAACACCACCTATTGGACCAACTGGCCGACCAAGGACAACAACTACGTCCAGCCGCCTGGCCACTGGCAGCACTTCCTGCGCCAGTTGGTGGAGCTGGAACGGGCCCAATAGCCGGTTAAGTTAAGCCTTCTGGTTGGGATTAGGCGATTAAGAGATTAGGCGATTGGCGCAGAGGTCCAATCGCTCAATCTCTTAATCGCTCCATCTGTGTGCAGATTCACGCCATCCTTGCCGTCGGCGTTCGTGTTTCATATCAGCAAATGAAGGGAACAGTCTGAGATGCGTGGGATAGATCTGGGCTACTTCATACAACGCATCGGCATGTTCTTTCTTGTCATCTTTGTCGCTGCGTCGTTCAACTTCCTGATCCCGCGGCTGGCGCCCGGCAATCCCATCGGCGCCATCACCTCGCGCATGTCCAATGCCAGCGCGGGGATCGAGAACGGTCAGGCCATGTTCGAGGCATACCGCAAACGCTTTGGGCTGGACGATCCGCTGTACGTCCAGTACTTCAAGTACATGTGGAACTCGCTGCGTCTTGACTTCGGCGAATCTCTCTCCGCCTACCCCGCCGAAGTATGGGAGATCATTCGCCCGGCGATTGGCTGGTCCATGGGGTTGATCGGCGTCAGCGTGTTGATCACCTTCGTCTTCGGGATTCTGATCGGCGCGCTGCTGGCATGGAAGGGGACGCCTGGCATATTCAAGGCGCTGCTCTCCCTGACAATGTTGGGCGGTGTGTTGCCCTACTATCTGCTGGCCATGTTGTTGCTCTATGTCTTTGCCTTTACCCTCCATGTTCTGCCCCTGAGTGGTTCGGTGGATACCCGGCTTGCCAAGGAACTGAGTTGGCCCTACATTGTGAGCATTTTCAGGCATGCACTGCTGCCGGCCCTCTCCATTATTCTGACTAGTTTAGGCGGCTGGGCGTTGTCTATGCGCGGGTTGATGGTCAACACCATCGGCGAAGACTACATGCTGTTGGCCGAGGCAAAGGGCCTGCGCAAGGGTCGAATTCTGTGGCGCTATGCCATTCGCAACGCCATTCCCCCCCAGATGGCGCACCTGGCCATTGCGATGGGGTATGTGGTCTCCGGTGCAATCCTGGTAGAGATCGTCTTCTCGTACCCTGGGCTGGGTTACCAACTCTACATGGCGATTGTGAACAGCGATTACACCGTGATCCAGGGCATCACCCTTATCCTGGCCATGTCTGTTGGCCTGGCTGTGCTGATCATCGATCTCATCTACCCGCGCCTTGATCCGCGGGTGACCTATGTGGCAGAAAGCTCGGGCTAATGACTACAGCAACAGCGGACAAAAATCGACCGCTTTCCTCTGGGATCAGTGTGGGGCGCGCGGCGCGCTCAATTTTCGGGTTTTTCAAAGAGAACACGCTGTTCACATCTGGCGTTGTGCTCCTGCTGGCCTTGCTTCTGTTCGGTGTCCTCGGCGCGCGTACCATCAGCCCGAAGATGGCCGACATGGGGGCAGCCACGCTGAACCTGGCTCCTTCGCCGGAACACCGTCTGGGTACGGACGGATTGGGCCGCGATATGTTCGCCGTGATGGTGATCGGCATCCCCAACACGTTCAGAATTGGCTTCCTGGCCGGAGCGGTCGGCGTGATCATCGGCGCACTGCTCGGCATGATCTCCGGCTATTACAGAGGGTATGCCGACGTGATCTTCAGCAGCTTCGCCGATGTGATGCTGGTGATCCCCACCCTGGCTATCCTGATCACCGTCTCCGCCTACGTGCGTGTGGTCACAGTGGAGATCATGGCTATGATCGTGGGGCTGCTCTCCTGGCCCCTGCGGCGCGCTTCCGATCGGGCGCAAACCTTGAGCCTGCGAACGTCTCTTTGTGGAGGTCGCCCGCCTCTCGGGACAGAACGATCTTGAGATCATCCTAATTCAGATCTTGCCAAACCTGACTGCCTACCTGGCAGCCTCCTTCGTGGGCGCTGTCAGCAGCGGTATCCTGGCCGCCGTCGGATTGGAAGTGCTTGGCCTCGGTCCGCAGAATGTCCCCACTATCGGGCGCACGCTTTACTATGCCTTTCGTTACTCGGCGCTGCTCAAGGGGATGTGGTGGTGGTGGGTACCGCCTATTGCCACGCTGGCCATCATCTTCACCGGGCTTTTTATGATGAGCGTATCGCTGGACAAATATGCCAACCCCCGGATGCGAGGCGCCGCACGCAATTAGCCCATTGATCGATCTCCCTAAAGCCCACTCTTTGCAGTGAGAGACACATGACAACCCAAGTTAAGATCAATTCCAAGGACAGCCCTGCTGCAACATCCGAAGGCCGCGTACTCGATGTGAAGAATCTGCGCGTCAGCTATCAGACGAGTGGGGGCAAGTACGTGCTGTCAACGATGTGAGTTTCTTCTTGAAGCCGGGTGAGCGGCTGGGGTTGGTGGGGAATCTGGATCGGGCAAGACGACGATGGCCCTCAGCCTGATGCGCCTCTTGCAAGAACCGGCGGTCATCGAGGGCGGTCAGGTCATGCTCGATGGGGTCGATCTGCTGCGCCTGAGCGAGGAGGAGATGCGTCGGAAGCGGCTGGCCGATATCGCGCTTGTCCCCCAGGGCGCCATGAACTCACTCAACCCCATGCTGAAGGTTGGGGAACAACTGCGGGATGCTGTCGATGCGCACACGGCTTCGGGCGACCGAGGCGGCCTCAACGCGCGGATTCGTGAGGTGCTTGTCTCCGTGGATTTGAGTGGTGATGTGGTCGATTCCTACCCGCACGAGTTGAGCGGCGGCATGAAACAGCGTGTCTGCATCGCGATGGGCATTCTCCTCCAGCCAGGTGATCATCGCCGACGAGCCGACCAGCGCCCTGGACGTCGTGGTGCAGCGTCAGGTCATGGAGACCCTTGGTCGCGTACAGTCTTCCCTGGAAGCGTCTATCATTCTTGTCGGTCACGACATGGGCTTGATGGCCCAGTTTGTGGACCGGGTTGCGGTGATGTACGGCGGCAGGTTGATTGAGGTTGGACCGGTGCGGGATATCTTCAAGGAACCGCTACATCCCTACACTCAGCTTCTCATCGGCAGCCTGCCTACGCTGCAGAGCAAAGAAGCCTTCAAGGGGATCAGGGGGATGACGCCGTCTCTGCTGGCGCCGCCGCCGGGCTGTATGTTCCACCCCCGCTGCCCTCAGGCCTTGTCCCACTGCGCGACTGACGTGCCTCCGCTTGTCGAAATCAGGCCGAACCGGTGGGTCGCCTGCCATCTCTATTAGAGGTGAGTTCTTATGCAGCTTCTGGAAGCCCAGGGTGTGACGAAGCAGTTTGGGGGCGGTCTGCTTTCCAAGCATAAGCTGGTGGCGGTGGATGAGATCTCGCTGGCCGTCAACGAGGAGAAACCGAGCATCATCACCATCGCCGGCGAGAGCGGGAGCGGCAAGACCACGCTGGCCCGTCTGCTGTTGGGCGTCATCCGTCCTACCCACGGCACGATTCGGTTCCGTGAGCAGAACCTGGCGACGATGGATCGGCGCAGTCGCAGGGGAGTTTCGTCGGCAGGTTCAGGCGATCTTCCAGGATCCGTTCGAGGCGTACAATCCGTTCTATCGAGTCGATCCGGTGCTTACAACACCGGTGCGCAAGTTCCGTCTGGCCAAATCGCGGCAGGAGGAACAGACGCTGATCGAAGAGAGCCTGCGCATGGCCGGCTTTGCGCCCCGAGGAGACCCTCGGTCGCTATCCCCACCAGTTGAGCGGCGGACAGCGCCAGCGTATCATGGTGGCGCGGGCGTTGCTCCTCAACCCGCGCGTGATCCTGGCCGACGAGCCGGTCTCGATGGTCGATGCGTCGTTGCGGGCGACGATTTTGGAGAGCCTGACGAAGCTGAACAGCGAACTGGGGATCTCGCTGATCTACATCACCCACGACTTGACCACGGCCTATCAGATCAGCAAGAGCATCTACGTCCTCTATCGAGGTTCCGTGGCCGAAGTGGGCAGCGTAGATCGCGTCATCAAAGAGCCGCAACACCCCTATACGCAGTTGTTGGTCAGCTCGATCCCCTTGCCCGATCCGGACATTCATTGGGGTGGGGAGACAACCATCCAACCTACTACGCTCTCTCTCGGCCCGGTGCAGCAGACGGATCACGGCTGTAAATTTGCCAACCGTTGCCCAATGGTCATGGCCGAGTGCCGCCGACAGCGACCGCCTCTCTACAGAACCCACGAGGATCGGGCGGTTGCCTGTTTCCTCTACAAGGACGAGCCGACGGTGTCGGGTGGCGAGATGGCAGCGCATCTGGCGACTTGATCTGCGCGCAATTCCTTGATTCAGTGGCACAGTGGGCAGCCAGCCTGTTCACCGCCACGTCCTACCGCCCCAACCAGCCGCCGTCCACAGGAATGATGGCGCCGTGGACGTAGTTGGACGCCGATGAAGCAAGGAAGAGGGTGATCCCGGCCAGATCGGCGGGTTCGCCCCAACGCCCGGCGGGGATGCGTTCGAGGATGGCCTGGCGGCGCGCCGGATCTTGCCACAACGCCTGGGTATTGTCGGTGATCATGTAGCCCGGCGCGATGGCGTTGACGTTGATGGCGTGTTGCGCCCACTCGTTGGCCAGCGCCTTGGTGACCCCGGCCAGCGCGTGTTTGGCCGCGGTGTAGGCCGGCACCAGGATGCCGCCCTGGTGCGACAGCAGCGACGCCACCTGAATGATCTTGCCCCGTGTGCCGTTTTCTAGCGGCTGCTCCTGCATGATCCGCCCCGCTGCCTGAGAGATCCAGAACGGCGCGTCCAGATTGACGTTGAGCACGGTGCGCCAATCTTCTACGCTGAAATCCATTGCCGGCCCACGTCGGATCGTCCCCGCGTTGTTGACCACCACATCCAGCCGTCCTAGTTTTGCGGCAGCTTCCTGCACCGCAGCCGCCAATTGCGGCTGATCCGCCTCGGCCAGATCGATCTGAATCGCGACGAAGCGCCGTCCCATCCCCTCTACATCGGCCTGAATCTCATCGATTGTGTTGCGGTAAATCACAGCAATGTCCGCGCCGGCGGCGGCCAGTGCTGTGGTCATGGCGCGCCCGATGCCGCGCCCAGGGCCGGTGACCAGCGCCACGCGGCCGGAGAGATCGAAGATCGATTGGGGATCGAAGGCGGACATAGACAGATCCTTTGCTGAGCGTGGTGGGGTGGGTGATCAGCGATTAAGGAGATTTCAGAATTTTATTGATCCACGAAGTACCACGAAGAGGAGAAGAGAGGGACACGGATTTCAGGATTCGCAGGACAACAGAGCGGGATAGCTTTCTGCTTGTTCTTCTCTGCCTTCGTGTATCTTCGTGTGGCTTCGTGGATCATTATTTCTCTGGTTTCTCCTAAGGGATTCCAGATCCTGTCAACGATCTGGAATCCCTTAATCGCCCAATCGCTTAATCGCATCCTCTTTTCGGCGGCGCCGTCATTTCGCGGATCATCAGCGGGCTTTCCAACAGCGTGTACCCTTCGCTGGGAATGGGATCCGCGGCGACACGCTGGCTGCCGGCGATTACAGCCATACGGCCCATGCGGTATTTGGGCTCCGAGTTCATCTCGCTCTGCTTGCGTCAGTCTGCTTCGTTTTCGGCTCATCCTACCATTGTATGTCTTTTATCTGTTTTGTCCATTAGATGCGGCTTTTTCCGGTCTACCCAGCAGCTGAGGATGCCTACGCCGCGCCCAAATCGTAAATTACTGAAAGTGGATCGAGCAGGAGCTTGCGATGATATGCACACAAGTCAAACAGCCAAAACTCACCACGATTGAGTCTGCCAATCAGGTCCGTACTGACCCAATGTGCAAGTTCGGACTCCTCATGTGTAATCTCACATCCTGTCAGTGCATGTTCAAGCTCCTCGGAATCGAGCAATAGCATCTCGCCGTTTGGAAAAACTACAATGTCAAGGTAGAGATCGTCCAGGTACGGAATCCCCTCTTGCGTAACTCCATTGCGCAGACAGATGTCGATGTACCACTGAAGGATCTGGCCTTCGGCGTCAAACATGGTAGTTACGGAGAAGTGTTCGTTATCGGGAAAGTGTTGAAGCCATGAGTAGCCTGTATCTACGATGCAGACAGCCGGCGTACCGTGTTTTGCCCATAGCTGTTCGCTCACCTGATCCATGCACAGCAATGACACGTTGCCTGTAAAGAAAGGAGAACTCAAGTAAGCACAATAAAAGCGCTTCGCCAAAATTCTCTTCCAGTTTGGGCGATCTGCGAAAAGACGTTTCACTCTGAGGAACCATTACGTGCCGACAATGCAGCGCCAATCCCAGCACCAATCGCGATGCCCACGCCTATGCCTACAGCGATGTTGTCCATGGCCACGCCAAGGCCGGCGCCAATGGCGACGCCCAATGCAATGCCGACACCCATCATGCTGCTGGAGCGGGATTCCGTCGAGTTCTTCGCCTCTTCGGACTGTTGTTCCTGGTTATCTTCAGGATTCATCAGGTTCTCCTTAGGTCATTGGTGACAAGTTAAGGTGATTGAGCAGAAGTCAAATCGAGCTTGATGAGATAGGTACGTGTGAATTTGTACTTGCGAATGCCAAAAAGCTTCTGATTTTCGGCCAAGTAAGCGATAGGATCGGAGGCATCGCCTCTGTGATAGGCCTGGGTGAAGTAGTAGAGACTGCGATAGACCATCTCTGTCGAGATGGCAGCAAAAGGCTGGTTGAGTGCTTGGGCAACGGCATCGGTTAAGTCGACAAGGAGTGCATAGAGCAGCCAAGTCGCCCACAGTTGCAGTTGGATGCCATTGTCGGCGCCGGTCCAGAAGTAGGCAAGACCGAGCAATCGCTTGACAATGGCGTAGGTATCTTCAATGCGCCAACGCTGATGATAGAGTGCGAACACATAAGCAGTTGGGAGACGCTCTGCATCGAGTTCACTGGTGAGATAGCGATACCACTTGCCCTGGTGCAGGATTTCGACCAGGCGCACCCGTTGCCGCTCCTCATCCTTCCCAATCCAGACAATCTGGTCATGGACCTGAGCCGAGAGGAAAAGCACCTGCTCAACCTGATGACGCAAATTGCTCTTGGCCCGAGTCAAAAAGGTCACCTGGGCGGATGAAAGTTCCAGAAACATCTGGAAGTTGGTGTAGCCCAGGTCGAAGATGAGCAGAGCACCCGCTGGCAGTGCCGCCAGAATCTGTGGCCAGAAACGCTGGTCGTGGGCTTGTGCATCGGCCTCGTACCAGACTCGACGGGGCAAGCGCGAGACCAAACTCAAGAGTGCCGTCATGCGTCCTGCTAACGGATTCGTCTCGCTCTCTTGGAGCAGTCCCACCTTGCGCAAGAGTGCATCGAGTGTGGAGCCATCGTGCACCAGCACATCGGTGTATCGTTCCTGAGCCCAGGCGATTTCGGGAGCGAGGGGGCGCTTTCGTTCTTGCCAGCGTGCTTCCATCTGCACGAGAACGTCACCTAGAATCCGTTCAAACAACTCGGCTGGCAGCGTGCGCAGACGCTCACTAACCGCCTGCTGGCTGACCGGCACCGGCTCCGTCATCCAGAGCAGACCTTCTGTGCCCAGCACACGCACCAGGTCGCGCACGCTGCCGATCTGGCGCCAGATCAGGCTCAAGACGAAAGCAACCGTCACTGGCAATGTCAGCACACGCTCTCGCAATCCCATCTTGTGGTAGTGGTCCAACTGCCTCAGTGTCGCTGGATGCACGATCTCGGTCAGCCATTTTTCCACTTCCGCATCTGGCGGCGCAGCCGGTACCTGCTTCGTCTTCGCCACCTGGATCGCTCGGGTGTGCCGCACTGTACTACGTTTCTTTGCTGTCGACTTTTTCTCGTTGCTCATCCTGACAGCATATGCATTTTCGCACCTTCTGTCGATTTGACTTCATGCCAAATCGCTTAACTTGTCACCAATGACCTAAGGATATATCCCGAAATTACAGTGCGCAGCAGCGACGCCACTCCGAATTGGTGAAACCCGCCGGGCTGCTGTGAATTTCAGGATAAACACTCAGCGTGCATCGAGGCGCGAATGTAAACGTAGCAAGTAGTGAAATCAACGATTGAAATGAAACAGGGCAAAAACAAACATGTAGGGGAAGCCCGCACTGCCAAGCTGTTCCACCGATCAGACTACTGGTGTGGGATGGGGGTAGGAAACCAGTGGAATTGGCTTAATTGACAGAATGGGAGTGAAAGTTTCTGAAAGTTATGTTGAGAATATAGCATTTCTTTCATGGAGTTGTCAACAGAGTCTTGACAAGCCCATGGGAGATCGACTACACTTGCGCTAGCTGTATTCCCCCCCATCCTCATACAGCGACTACCGTGTCAGCAATCTGCTCAGCACCCTGAAACAGCGCGATACTCTGGTCGTCCTGCATTATCCACATGCAGGAAATAAGTGGAGAGACCAACCTTTGAATTCGGTTGATCACTGCCCCCACCATCGGGTGATCCCACGCCCGGTGAGGCAGTTCATCTACAAGGCAAACACAATCTCCGGCCACAAATGAAATGGCTGAAATGGCTTCGATCTTGCAGCCGGTAGGTTTGAATTTGCCACTCTTACCCTTTCCATCCTTTTTCTTCAGTTGTCACAGAGAGGAGAAGCAAACGTGCGATCACTTAGCATTTTGCCCAAGTTTCGCTGGCCTGCGTTGATGGCAGTCTTGGTGTTGGGTTTGGTGCTGGCGGCGTGTGCGCCTGCTGCCCCCGCCGATGCCCCGTCTGCCGCTGAACCGGCCGCAGCCGAACCTGCCGCCCCCGTCGCGGACACCGCAGCCAAAGAAGCCCCCATGCTGGCCGAGATGGTTGCCGCCGGTGAACTCCCCCCCCTCGAAGAGCGCATCCCCACCAACCCAATGGTTGTGACCCCGGTGGAAAGCCTGGGTGAATACGGCGGCACCTGGCGTACCGGCCTGCGCGGTGGGCAGGACAACGCCTGGCTCGTACGCACCATCGGCTACGACTACCTCGTTCGTTGGGATCCGGCATGGTCTGAAGTGGTCCCGAACCTGGCCGAATCTGTTGAAGCGAGCGACGACGCCACTGAGTTCACCTTCCATTTGCGCGAAGGAACGAAGTGGTCGGATGGTGAACCCTTCACCGCTGATGACATTGTTTTTTGGTACGAAGCCACCGTCGCGGACGAAGGCTACGCTGCAACGCATCCTGTTGGTGGTTGGTTGATCGCCGGCGACGAACCGGTTGTTGTGGAGAAGATCGATGATTACACCGTGGTCTTCCGCTTCGCAGCGCCGAACGGCCTATTCTTACAGCGCATGGCTACCCCTTCGGGCGCAGGCATCGTTGAAGTTCCGGAGCACTACTGCTCCCAGTTCCACGCTTCCTATACCGACGACCTGGATGCCCTGATCGCCGAGAACAACGCAACAGACTGGGTCAATCTGTTCGAGCTGAAGTGTGGTGGCGTCCCTGGTACACCGTACACAGCGCGCTGGTACAATGCCGATCTGCCTGTGATCTCTGCCTGGGACATCAGCATCCCCTACGGCGGCACCTCGACGCAGGTTGTGGCCGAACGCAACCCCTACTACTGGAAGGTTGACACCGAAGGTCGCCAGCTTCCGTACATCGACCGCTTCTTGGCCGAAATCGGCGAAGACGTGGAAGTGTTGACGCTGCGCGCGCTCAACGGCGACATCGACATGCAGGATCGTCACATCGCCACCCTGGCCAACAAGGCCGTCTTTGCCGACAACGCAGAGGCCGGCGAATATGGCTTCTTCGACACCATTCCCTCCGGCATGAACACCGTGGCGATTGCCCTCAACCTGACCCACAAGGATCCGGTGAAGCGCGAAATCTACCAGAACAAGGATTTCCGCATTGCGCTCTCCCACGCCATCAACCGCCAGGAAATCATCGATGTGGTCTACGTGGGCCAGGGCGAACCCTACCAGTTGGCGCCGCGCCCCACATCGCCCTTCTACAACGAGACTTTGGCTAAGCAGTACACTGAATATGATCCTGCCAAGGCCAATGAGATTCTCGACAGCATCTTCCCCGAGAAGAACGCCGACGGCATTCGCCTTGGCCCTGATGGCAACCCATCATTATGGAAATCGATGTCACCTCGAACCAGCAGGATCGCATCGATACCCTCGAACTGGTCAAGGGCTACTGGGCCGAGATTGGCATTCAGGCCAACATCAACAGCATCGACCGTTCGCTCCTCTATACCCGCAAAGACGGCAACGAGCATGATGTTTCCGTCTGGGGTGGCGACGGTGGCCTGGATGTGATCCTCGAACCGCGCTGGTACTTCCCCTTCAGCCAGGAATCGCTCTACGGCCAGGCATGGGTGACGTACTACAACAATCCCTCCGGCCAGGGGGCGCTGACGGCTCCGGAAGAACCGCCGGCCAACACCAAGCGCCAGATGGAGCTCTACGATCAGATCAAAGCCAGCGGTGACGCCGCAGTGCAGGCCGATCTGATGAATCAGATCCTCGACATCGCTGCCGAGGAATTCTACGCCATCGGCATCAGCTTGGGTGCTCCCGGCTACGGTATTGTGAAGAACAACTTCCACAATGTCCCCAGCCCGCACCCTGGCTCGTGGCTCTACCCGAACCCCGGCCCCACCAATCCTGAGCAGTATTGGATCTCGCAGTAAACTTGATTCTCTGTAAGAGCTTGCCTGTGCGCTTCAAGCGCACAGGCAAGCTCTTAGCTTTGGATGCAGCATTTCTACCTAACCCCACAAGGAGAAGATCCAAGTGAGACGCATACACCGAACCAGTTCGCTGTACCGTATCCTTGCTGTGCTGCTTTTGCTAGGACTCGTGTTTAGTGCCTGTACATCAGCCGAGACCCCGTCTGAACCGGCCGCAGCCGAACCCGCCGCCCCCGCTGCATCCGAACCCGCCGCTGTCCCCGAGGGTGGGTCGGCCAACGAAGCACCCATGCTGGCCGAAATGGTCGCCGCCGGTGAACTCCCACCGCTGGAAGAACGCCTGCCCGTGAACCCCAAGGTGCTGGAACCGATTGAATCCATCGGCCAGTACGGTGGCACGTTGCACCATCCGCTGGTCGGTTCGTGGTCGTCGCGCCTCTATTCCATGATGGGCGCCGAAAACCTCGTCACTTGGACGCCGAACTGGGACGGCCTTGTGCCGAACCTGGCCGAATCGTGGGAAGTGAACGACGACGCCACCGAATTCACCTTCCAACTGCGCGAAGGTGTGCGTTGGTCCGACGGTGAACTCTTCACTGCCGACGACATCATGTTCTGGTACAACGACATTGTGCTCAACACCGACATCACGCCTGCGCTGCCAAGCTGGTTGACGGTGAACGGCGAATTCGTTGTCATCGAAAAGATCGACGATTACACGATCAAGTTCAGCTTTGTGGCGCCCTACGGCCTCTTCTTGCAGCGCCTGGCCACGCCCGATGGCTCCGACATGGTCGAGTTCCCCGAGCACTACGTCAAGCAGTTCCACGCCAGCTACAACACCGAGAATCTGGATGAACTGGTCGCCGAAGCCGAGCAGCCAAGTTGGGTGGAACTCCTCCAGTCGAAGACAGGTTCGCGCTCCAACAACGGCGCTGGTTGGACCAACGCCGATCTGCCCGTGATCTACGCCTGGCACGTCACCGAGCCGGCGGGCGGCAACGTCACCCGCGCCGTCACCGAGCGCAATCCCTACTACTGGAAGGTCGACACCGAAGGCAACCAACTGCCCTACATCGACCGCATCGAGTGGGAATTCCTGGGTGATCCCAATGTCCTCTTGCTGCGCACGCTCAGTGGCGAGGTGGAATTCCTCAACTACTACCAGAACATCTTGCAGAACAAGGCCGTCTTCGCCGACAACATGGAAGAAGGCGACTATCACTTCTTCGATCAGATCCGCGATCAGGCAAACCGCGTGCTGATCAAGCTGAACATGAACAGCAAGAACGAAGTGCTGGCCGAAGCCTTCCAGAACAAAGATGTGCGCATCGCCCTCTCCCACGCCATCAACCGCCAGGAGATCATCGACACTGTGTGGGTGAGCCAGGGCGAGCCATGGCAGGGCGCACCCAAGCCGCAGAGTGAGTTCTACAACGAGACGCTGGCCAAGCAGTACACCGAATACGATGTGGACATGGCCAACGAGATCCTCGACGGCATCTACCCCGAGAAGAACGGCGACGGCATCCGCCTGCTGCCTAACGGCGAACCCTTCAGCTTCGAACTGCTCATCGACGGCACCCGCTTCACCGACTGGGTGGACGCCGCCGAATTGTGGAAATCTACTGGGCCGAAGTTGGCGTCGATCTGAATATCGCCAGCATCACCGGTGAACTACTCACCGAGCGCCGCGAAGCCAACGACTTCGACGCCACAGCCGACTTCAGCGACGGCGGCCTGGCCACCATCCTCAACGTGGGGCCGTTCCTCATGCCCGCCGGCATTGGCAGCTTCTTCGCACCGGCGTGGGGCGCGTGGTATGATCTGGGCGCCGCCACCATCGAGCCGCAAGAACCGCCCGACGATGTGAAGCGCCAGCAGGAACTCTACGACATGGTCAAGGCGACCGCCGATCCCGATCTGCAACGCGAGTACATGAACGAGATCATCGATATCGCCATCGACCGCTTCTACACCATCGGCATCGGTATCGAGACCCCGGCCTACGGCGTCGTCTCCAACAAGATGCACAACGTACCCGACGCCATGCCCGAATCGTGGAACTACCCGGATCCCTTCCCCACCAACCCGTCCACCTACTGGCTTGAGCAGTAGATAGGACACGCCTGCCGCCCTGCCTCATCGGTGACAGGCAACCCTATTGCAGCACCGGCTGGGCATCGTCCGCGCGACGATGCCCAGCCCCTAAATTTCGACCGGACCTGGAAAAAATGGTTTCTGAAAGTTTGAATATCTACAAAACGCTTTCTGCGCTTCGTGTCACTTCGTGTGGCTTCGTGGATCAATTTCTGCGCTCTATTCCGTCTTGAAGTTTCCAGGAGGATTTCATGCTCCAATTCATCATTCGGCGGATCCTGTACATGATCCCCACCCTGTTTGTGATTTCCATCGTCTCCTTTGTGATCATCCAATTGCCGCCGGGCGATTACCTCACCTCGTTGGTGGCAACCATGGCCGCCACCGGCGAAACGGTGGACCGGGCGCAATTGGTAGCGTTGGAGCAACGTTATGGCCTGGGACAGCCCATCTACGTGCAATACTGGAAGTGGATCTCCGGCATTCTGCTGCGCGGTGACTTCGGCCAATCGTTCGAGTGGAATCAGCCAGTCAACACCCTGATCTGGGGTCGACTGGCGCTAACCTTTGTCCTCTCGCTGACGACATTGTTGTTTACCTGGGTGGTCGCCTTTCCTATCGGCATCTACTCAGCGGTACGTCAATACTCGTTGGGAGACTATCTTTTTACCGTAATTGGCTACGTGGGGTTGGCGATCCCCAACTTCCTGTTGGCGCTGGTGCTCATGTACATTGCCTTCAAATACTTCAACCAGAGCGTGGGAGGTCTCTTCTCCCCAGAGTACGTTGACGCACCCTGGAGTTTCGCCAAGATCATGGACATGTTCGCCCACCTGTGGATTCCGGTGGTGATCATCGGCACCGCAGGCACGGCCGGCCTGATCCGCATCATGCGCGCCAACCTGCTCGACGAGCTGCACAAACCCTACGTGGTCACCGCCCGCGCCAAAGGACTCCCCGAGCGACGGCTGCTGCTCAAGTACCCGGTACGTGTGGCGCTCAACCCCTTCATCAGCACCGTAGGGTGGACATTGCCTGTGCTGGTTTCCGGCGCGGCGATTGTTTCCATCGTCCTCAGCCTGCCCACCACCGGCCCGCTGCTGCTGCGGGCGCTCATGTCACAGGACATGTACCTGGCGGGCAGTTTCATCATGTTGCTTAGCACGCTGACAGTCATCGGCACGCTGATTTCGGATATTTTGCTTGCCTGGCTCGATCCGCGCATTCGGTTTACTCAGTAAGAGTCTATCCTGAAATTCACAGCAGCCCAGCGGGTTTCACCAATTCAGAGTGGACGCTCTGCTGCGCACTGTAATTTCAGGATTGTTGTGACTTTGTGACTTGGATAATTCAGACGATTCTATACCCGGCTAACAGATACAGATTGTATTCAAAAGGAGCAAGAGCGTAGTGGTCCGCATTCGCCTGCGCCGCATGGGCGCAAAAAAATCACCGTTTTACCGTATCGTAGTGGCCAACCAGCGCAACGCGCGTGATGGCCGCTTCATCGAGACCATCGGCACCTACAACCCGCTGATCGATCCGCCTTCCATCAACCTCAAGGCCGACCGCGCAGCCTACTGGCTTTCCAACGGCGCACAGCCCAGCGACGCCTTGACCCCAATCCTGGTCAAAGAAAGCGTTATCGATGCCAGCGGCAAGGTGATCTACCAGCCCGCAGCAGAAGAACCGGTGGCCGAAGAAGTCGCCGCTTAGTCATCGGTAGGCTGTATCTGCACCGGACACAGGTTCCATCCTAAAGTTCACAAGGGAGGACCCGATGGAGAAGTTGGTTGAATTCATGGCCAAAGCCCTGGTCGAACACCCCGATCAGGTGCGGGTGACGAAGCGAGCGCAGCGAGATCGGGTGATGTTGCGCTTGGAAGTATCGCAAGAGGACGCCGGGCGCGTGATTGGCAAAGGCGGCCGCGTGGCAAACGCCATGCGCACCGTGTTGCGCGCCGCGACCACTCACGATGGACGCCAGGTTTCGCTCAAGATCTTGTAGGCGATCCCGGCACAAATCACCGGCAATCTCGAACGGTGACGCTGTGTTTCGGCCGTGGTTTTTCGCCACAAGCCAGTGAGCGCGTGGCGGCATTGCATCGGCGTCTCAATTGAATGATCAACGAAGCAGCGGGGGCGCGCAGCCTTCCGCTGTTTTTTTGATGGATAGGCGTGTAGGATCGGTTGCGACCGCACGAAATATGAGAATGAAAAAGAGGCAGGCATGAGCCAAGAATCAAACCCCGGCGATGATCGCCAGACATTCCGCTGTGGATGGGCTGCCGCAGCGCTGCCTTCGAGCTGGCACGCTGCGCGGATCTACTTTGGCATCACCATCATCCTCTGCTGATCGGGTGGACCGGGCTGGCGCGTGTGGTGCTGGTTTCTCTCGCTGCGCCCGAAGACTTCGTCATGTCCGCCCGGCTGGACGGCAACAGCGAATGGCGCACGATCTGGGTACACATGGTGCCGTCATTCTTCAGCCACATCATCGCCTCGCTCACACTCTCGATCCCAGGCATGATTCTGGCCGAGACGGCGCTGAGCTTCCTTGGCCTGGGGCTGCGTCCGCCCATCGTCAGTTGGGGGGTGTTGCTGCAAGAGGCGCAAAACATCCGCTCCGTCGCCACCGCCCCCTGGCTGCTCTGGCCGGGCTTGGCCGTTGTGGTCGCCGTGTTGGCGCTGAACTTCCTCGGCGACGGCCTGCGCGATGCCGCGGATCCGTACGGACGGTAAAGTAGTGATTTGTGATCTGTGATTGGTGATTGGGTCTGCCCACTAGGTGACGAATGGCAGACCTAATCACCAATCACCAATCGCCAGTCACCAATCACCAAACTAGGACGAAGCAATGACCCCAAAAAATGATCCTTTGATCCAAGTCAAAGGCTTGAAGACACACTTCTTCACCGACGACGGCGTTGTGCGTGCGGTGGACGGGGTGGATTTCGATATTCAGCGTGGCGAGATCTTGTGCGTAGTGGGTGAAAGCGGCTGCGGCAAGAGCATCACCGCCCGCTCGATTCTGCAGATTGTGGACTACCCCGGGCGGGTGGTGGAAGGCGAGATCCTTTTTCATCGACGCACGCCGCAGGGGAACGGGACGAGCCAGGCGCAAGAGGTCATCGATCTGGCGAAGATCGACCCACGCGGCAGCCAGATCCGCGACATCCGCGGCAAAGACATCTCCATGATCTTCCAGGAGCCGATGACTTCGCTCAGCCCGATCCACACCATCGGTGACCAGATCACCGAGGCGATCATGCTGCACATGCCTGTCACCAAACAGGAGGCGCGCGAGCGGGCCATCGAACTGCTGCGCCGTGTGGGCATCCCCAAACCTGGCGACCGCATCGACAACTACACGTTCCAACTCAGCGGTGGTATGCGCCAGCGTACCATGATCGCGATGGCGCTCAGTTGTAACCCCAGCCTGCTCATCGCCGACGAACCCACCACGGCGCTGGACGTGACCACGCAGGCCCAGATCCTGGATCTGATGTTGGAACTCAAAGAAGAATTCGGCATGAGCATCATGCTCATCACCCACGATCTGGGTGTGGTGGCCGAAATGGCCGACGACGTGGTGGTGATGTATCTGGGTACCGTGGCCGAAAAAGGCACCGTGGACGAGATCTTCCACGACGCCAAGCACCCGTACACCCAGGCGCTGCTGCGCTCGATCCCCAAACTGGGGCTGCGGGCAGCAGGCCAGCGGCTCAACTCGATCCGCGGCATGGTCCCCGATCCGTACAACCGGCCCGGCGGCTGCCCCTACCACACCCGCTGCGATGAATTCATGCCGGGCCAGTGTGATCGCATTGCCCCGCCCACGATTGAACTGGAGAATGATCGCCAGGTGCGTTGTCTGCTCTACGGCGGCGCCGAAGGCGCACAGGCCATGTCACAGACTGAGGTAGCCTAATGAGTGCCATGCAAACCAACGGCAAAGTTCAAGCCCAAGAAGCAGGTTCGCTCCACAACATGCGCAGCGACGCCCTGTTGCAGGTGCAAAATCTGAAGATGCACTTCCCCATCCGCCGCGGTGTATTCCGTCGCGTGGTGGGTCATGTCAAGGCAGTAGACGGCGTCAACCTCTTCATCCGTCCCGGTGAAACGCTGGGGCTGGTGGGTGAAAGCGGCTGCGGCAAGACCACAACCGGTCGCTGTATCATCCGCTTCTACAAACCCACGTCGGGGAAGATCCTCTACCGCAACCCCGACAACAGCGTCGTCGATCTTGCGCCCATGGGCGGCATGGATCTGAAGCACTATCACCGCGAGATCCGCATGATCTTCCAGGATCCCTACTCGTCGTTGAACCCGCGTATGCCGGTGCTCGATCTGGTGGGCGAACCGCTCAAGGTGAACAACATCGCCCGCGGCAAAGAACTCGAAGACCGTGTGGCCGGTCTGCTGCGCCGTGTGGGCCTGCGCCCCGAGTACATGAAACGCTATCCCCACGCCTTCAGCGGCGGCGAACGCCAGCGCATCGGCATCGCCCGCTCGCTGGCGCTAGATCCGCGGTTGGTGCTCTGCGATGAAGCTGTCTCCGCGCTGGATGTGTCGGTGCGCTTCCAGATCCTCAACCTGCTGGAGGATCTGCAAAAGGAATTCCACCTCACCTACCTCTTCATCGCCCACGATCTGAGCGTGGTGGAGTACATTTGCGATCGCGTGGCGGTGATGTACGTGGGCCAACTCGTGGAACTGGCTAGCACCGACGAACTCTTCGCCCAGCCGCTGCATCCGTACACCGAAGCGCTGCTTTCCGCTGTGCCGCAGCCCGATCCGCGGGTGCGCGACATCAAGCAGCGCATCGTACTCGAAGGTGACGTACCCGATCCGGCCAATCCGCCCAGCGGCTGCTACTTCCATCCTCGTTGTCGCTACAGCGACGGCAAAACCTGCGTCAACGAGACGCCGGAACTGCGCGAAGTGCAGCCCAATCGCTTTGTGGCCTGTCACTATGCCGAAACGCTCAACCTGCGCGGCGTCGTAGCGCCGGGAGTTGTGGCTTGATGATGAACGAAGGATCGTCTGAGCATACGCCTGCCACCTGGCGCACAGTGCTCAACTACGTGTCCTGCTACGTGATCTGGATCGCCTACGGAGCGCTTTCGCTGTGGACAATCCTGCAATACCGCGACGCCGTGTTGACCCTGCTGCCCGTGATCGGTCCGTGGGTCATGGGCGCTGTGGACAAGTTCGGCCTGATACTCTTTGGCCTCATAGCGCTGATCTGGATGCTCTACCTTGAGCACTATCTACGCACCGGCGTGGAAGCGCGGCGTTTCTGGCGGCGCGCCCTGATCGCCGGCATCGGACAGGGGATCGTCCTAGGTGTGGCGATTGTGCTGCAAATCCTGACCGGTCTACTGATTTAGGCTCATCTCACTGCAACCTGCCGGATGCCCCTTACTCCGGCAAGTTGTGGTTTTCTACACACTCAACCTGGTGCGTGATCCGATACTGCCGTCTCCCCACCCCACCGGCACAGGATCACGCAATGTTTGCCCCGCCTGTCTTACTCTTTGTAAATGACATCGTCGCTGTATCTGCGTTTACGTGCTTCTCCACATCAATGTGGATTGCGTCTTGTATTTCGTAGTTATCGACATGTTCACTAGGAGGAAAACCATGCGTGACGGCAGAAACACTGTACCCAGAATGAGTCGACGGGATTTTCTACGCTTTTCTGGCATCACCGCAGCCGGTGCATTGGCTGCGGCTTGTGCGCCGGCCGGTGCGCCCACGTCACGGCCAGCGCCGGAGGCCGCCTCCGCTGACGCTGTGGGGGAACCGGCGGCCCCTGCCGTTGCCGATCAGAAGTACAAGGAGGCCCCGCAGTTGGCCGAGCGTGTACGCGCCGGCGAATTGCCCCCAGTGGACGAACGCCTGCCCATCAACCCAATGGTTGTCGAGCCGGTGGATGAGATCGGGCGCTATGGCGGCGAGTGGCGCGGCGGTACCATCGAGACGAACGGCAATTTCTTCATCCGCAACGGCGGCTACGAACAATTGGTGCGTTGGACACCCGAGTGGGATGGCATCATCCCCAACCTGGCCGAATCGTTCGAGTCGAACGAAGATGGCAGTGAGTACATTTTCCACCTGCGCGAAGGCGTGCGCTACTCAGACGGCGAACCATTTACCGCCGACGACATCATGTTCTGGTACGAGGCCGTCTTCTTGACCGAGGAACTGACGCCCGTCAAACCAGCCTGGCTGCGGCGCAACGAGCAAAACGTGGTTGTCGAGAAGATCGACGACTTCACTGTGAAGTTCACCTTTGCCGGCCCCAATGGCCTCTTCCTCAAGAATGCGGCGCAGACCAACCTGGATCTGACCACCCGCTACCCGCGCCACTACATGCAGCAGTTCCACGCCGACTACAACGACGACGTCGATCAACTGGTTGCCGACTCTGGGCAGGACACGTGGATCGCGCTCTTCGAGGAAAAAGCCACGCCGCATGGCAACGCCGAGCTACCCAAACTGTGGCCGTGGTTGCCTGTCACCAGCATCGCGGACGCTCCTAGCGGGCGTGTGGTGCTAGAACGCAACCCCTACTACTGGAAGGTCGATCCCGAAGGCAACCAACTGCCCTACATGGATCGCTACATCATCGAAATCGTCGCCAACGTCGAGGTGTTGGTGCTCAAGGCGCTCAACGGTGAACTCGACTACCAGGAACGCTTCATCTCTGCACCCACCAACAAGGCCGTCCTCTTCGACAACATGGACGCAGGAGAGTTCCATTTCTACGATCTCTACCCCACCACCGTCAACGAGATGATCATCCAGTTCAACCAGACCACGACCGACCCGGTGCTGCGCGAAGTCTTCCAGAACAAAGACTTCCGCATTGGCATGTCCTACGCCATCAACCGGCAGGAGATCATCGACGTGGTGCATGTGGGGCAGGGCGAACCGTGGCAGGCGTCTCCGCGACCCGAATCGCGCTTCCACCATGAGCGGCTGGCCAAGCAGTACACCCAGTACAACCCCGATCTGGCCAACGAACACCTCGACAAAGCCGGTTACACCCAGCGCGACGCTGCCGGCTTCCGCCTGGGGCCAGACGGCAAACGCATCTCCTTCATCATGGAAATCGACGCCGGACGCATCACCTACATCGACGCGTTGGAACTGATCGTGAACCACTGGGCCGATGTCGGCGTGGAGATGATCGTGAAGACGATGGATCGTTCACTGTGGGAAGAACGCTGCCGCAGCAACAACACCGATTTCCATGCATCCGCCCACCGCTTCGGCGGCGGCAGCGGCGACGCCGTGATCCTCGATGCACGTTACTACCTGCCCATCGACAGTGGCAATTCCATGTACGCAAAAGCCTGGGCGTTCTGGTACAACGACCCCGAAAACGTCAATGCGGTCGAACCGCCTGCCGCTGTTAAACGAGCAATGGAACTCTATGATCAAATCCCACTCACCGGCAGCGATGAGGAGCAGTTCAACCTGATGATGCAGGTACTCGACATCGCCGCCGAGGAATTCTACAGCATCGGCACGGTGTTGGAACCAAACGCATTCGGCGTCGTCACCAACCGCATGCGCAACACGCCTGCCTTGATCGCCAACTCGTGGATCTACCCCACGCCTGGGCCGTACAATCCGGCGCAGTTCTGGGTGGACGACGCGTAGCAGCAGATAGAGATTAAGCGATTAAGAGATTGGGCGATTTCAGATGGTGTAGACGATCCCTAATCTCTTAATCGCCTAATCCCCCAATCTCGTCTCCATACACCGAAAGCGACCAAACCGCATGAGCATCCGACAACTCCCGGCCTTCCCCTACGGGGCCGTTTATTTTCGCAAATCGAACCCCCCACGCGAAGACTGGGCGACCGACTACAAAACCGCTTCAGAGGATAGCATGAACAGCTTCCGTCACTGGTTCCTCTGGGGCTCGATTGAGATTGCGCCCGGCGAATACGATTGGGAAGAATACGACCGTCAACTCGATCTGGCGGCGGACAACGGTATGAAGACTGTCATCGCCGAGATGATCACAGTGGCGCCGGAGTGGGCCTACCGCAAGTTTGCCCACGCCCGCTACGAAACTCGCGAAGGACAACGCCTGGAAAGCCAGATGCATGGCAGTTGCGCCGTTGGCGGCGCGCCTGGCCTCTGCCTCGACAACGACGACTTCCGCGCCGTGGCCGGTAAATTCCTCAAAGAACTGGCCACCCACTACAAGGATCACCCCGGCCTGGGCGGCTACGATATCTGGAACGAGTGCAACTACGGGCATACCACCTGCTATTGCGAAGGCACCGCCGAAAAGTTCCGCGCCTGGCTCAAAGACAAGTACGGCGATCTGCGCACCCTGGCCAAAGCATGGCGGCGCTACAGCATGGCCGACTGGGCCGATGTCAAGCCGCCGCGTACACTCCAGCCCTACCCAGACAACCTCGATTGGCTCCAATTCCGCATCGACAACGCCTACGAGCAGATGCGCTGGCGCGCCGACATCATCCGCAGCGTCGATCCCGATATCCCCATCGTGGCGCACGGCGTGGTGGGCAGCCTCACCATCGCCGCGCCTCGTGGCGGCGACGACTGGCGCGCCGCCGCCGAAGCCGAAGCGTACGGCTACACCTGGGGCTCCTCGCGCCATGGCGACGAACCGTGGAAACAGTTCCACGCTGTGGATCTGGTGCGCGCCGCATCTCGTGGCAAACCCTTCTGGCACGCCGAAACCTACGCCGGCCCGCTTTGGATGCAGCCGCAGGTCATCGGCAAACCCCGCGACGAAGGACGCATCGCCACCCCTGAGGACATTCGTTTCTGGGATCTGAGTAGCTTCATGCTTGGCGCTACCGGCATGTACTACCTGCGCTGGCGTCCACTGCTCGATGGTCCGCTTTTCGGGGCGTTCGGCGGCTACGGCATGGACGGCTCGCGCACGCCACGCTCTGAGATGATGCGCAAAATTGGTCAATGGGCTACTGCGCCGGAGCAGAAAGCCATGTGGCAATCGCGACCGATTCAGGGCGAGATCGGTATCGTCTACGTGCCCGAGACGCAGATCTTCACCTACGCCCAGCAAGGCGACACGAAATTCTACGCTCAATCGATGCAGGGGACCTACCAGGGCTTCTTCGATAACAACGTCCAGGCCGATTGGGTACACATCGATCACATCGACGAATACGATTTCCTCTATTTGCCCTTCCCGGTGATGCTCTCTGCGGAAACGGCAAAGCGACTCAAGGATTGGGTCCACGCGGGCGGCACGCTGATCAGCGAAGGCTGCCCTGCCTACTTCGGTGACAATGCACACGTCGGCCCCATCCAACCCAACTATGGACTGGACGAAGTATTCGGCGTCCGCGAGAGCTATGTGGAATTCACGCCCGACATCCTGGGCGATCTGCGCGCCAACTTCGGCGGCACACCTTTCTGGGGTGGCATCTTCATGCAGGCATACGAACCCACCAGCGGCACGCCCAGTGGATGGTACGCCGACGGCAAAGTCGCGGTGGTGGACAATGTCTTCGGCGCAGGACGCACGCGCCTCATCGGTAGCATGGCCGGGACCGGCCACGCTGCGCATCCGGGCGACGGATCGGCGGCCTTCTTCGCCAAACTCTTTGCCTTCGGCAATAAGCCACAGCATGTGATCAGCAGTGATCCGCAGGTCAAAGCGCGGCTGCACATGGGCGACGGAGGCGTCTACCTCTGGATCGCCAACCCCACGCGCCAGGATCGTCCTGTGCGTATCGAAGTTGGCGACATCGCCGGTAACTTCACCGGCGCGATCACACGTTGGGGTGCGGACGCCGGTGTCGAAGGGCGCACGATCGTCCTCACCGCATCTGCGCGCGATGTGACTGTCCTGATGCTGAGTTAGGGATTGGGGGATGGGGATTCTACATTGGTGATTATCTCTGTAGACGATGGAATGATGAAGCTTCATCATCCCATCATCAGGGGCTAAGCGACGCCAGTCCCCAGTCCCCGATCCCCAATCCCCAACCCCGTTCCACCGAGAGGAACCGTATTCATGACAAATCAACACAGTAACCCTTCCCCTGGTTGGTTCGACCGCCCCATGCGCTGGTCGCAGTTGACGCTGGTGGAAAACGATCCAGGGCTGTACGATCCCCATTTCTGGCTGGACTTCTTTCGTCGCACGAAATCTGACGCGGCCTGTCTGAGTGCGGCTGGCTGTGTGGCCTACTATCCCACACAGATACCGCTTCACTATCGAAGCGCGTGGATGGGCGACAGCGATCCCTTTGGCGAGTTGGTGACGGGTTGCCGCGAAATGGACATGGTGGTCGTCGCCCGCTCCGATCCTCACGCCATTCACCAGGACGCGGCCGATGCCCACCCCGAGTGGATCGCGGTGGACGCAGAGGGCAACCCGCGCCGTCACTGGGCCATGCCGGAACAGTGGGTCACCTGCGCGCTGGGCAGCTACAACTTCGACTTCATGACCGAGGTCCACCGCGAAATCATGGAGATGTACCAGGTCGACGGCATCTTCAGCAACCGCTGGGCTGGGTCGGGCATGTGCTACTGTGAACAGTGTCGCCATAACTTCAAAGATGCCACCGGTCATGAGTTGCCGCGCACGTACAACCCACAGGATCCCGCCTATCGCGCCTACGTGGGCTGGCGGCAGCAGCGCCTCTTTGATCTGTGGGAAGTGTGGGATCAGGCGATCCGCAGCATCAATCCCGCCGCGCGCTACATCCCCAATTCGGGCGGAGGCGCGCTCAGTTCGCTGGACATGGCAACCATCGGGCGGAAATCCGAGATTCTCTTTGCCGACCGGCAGGCGCGGCGCGGGCTGATGCCGATCTGGGCCAACGGCAAGAACGGCAAGGAATACCGCGCCACCATGGGCGACAAACCCATCGGCGGCATTTTCAGCGTCGGCGTCGAGGAACCCTACCGCTGGAAGGATTCGGTGCAGAGCGACGACGAGATCCGCATGTGGGCATTGGACGGCATCGCCCATGATCTGCGGCCCTGGTATACCAAGTTTGCCGGCGTCGTCCATGATCCGCGCTGGCTCAAGGTGGTGGAAGAGGTCTACACCTGGCACCACAGCGTGGAAAAGTACCTGCGCAACGAAAAACCGGTGGCGCAGGTGGCAATGGTCTACTCGCAGCAGACCGCCACCTTCTACGGCGGTGAACAGGCGCGAGACAAGGTGGAAGATCACACGCTGGGCTTCTACCAGGCGCTGATCGAAGCCCGCGTCCCCTTCGAGATGGTCCACGATAAGCTGCTCGACGCCGAACACATTGATCAGTTCAAGACGCTGATCCTGCCCAACATCGCCGCCCTGTCCGATGCGCAATGTCAACAGTTGCGCGATTTCGTGGGGCGCGGCGGCAGCCTCGTCGCCACGTACGAAACTTCGTTGTACAATGAATGGGGCGAACGCCGCGCCGACTTCGGTCTGGCCGATCTCTTCGGTGCGACGTTCACCGGCGAGCGCGAGGACCGCATGCAGAATTCCTACCTGCGTCTCGAAGCGGATGCGGAGCGCGGCACACGCCATCCGCTGTTGGCCGGGCTAGAGGACGCGCCGCGCATCATCAACGGCGTCAAGCGGCTCATCGTGGACGCGACCCAGCCGCAGCCAAACTCACCGCTCACGCTGATCCCGTCCTACCCTGATCTGCCCATGGAAGAAGTTTACCCGCGCCAGGATCACACCGGCATTCCCCAGGTTTTCCTCCGTCAGGTGGGCGAGGGGCGTGTGGTCTACTTCCCGTGGGACATCGATCGCACTTTCTGGGAGGTGCTCTGTGTCGATCACGGCAAGCTGCTGACCAACGCCGTGGATTGGGCCACCGACGCGGAACGTCCTGTCAGCGTGGACGGCCCCGGCGTGCTCGACGTGACGGTGTGGCTGCAAGTCGCCTCGATGACGGTGCATCTGATCAACCTGACCAACCCCATGATGATGAAAGGGCCGATCCGTCAACTGCTGCCGGTGGGCGAGCAGATCGTGCGTGTCCAACTTCCCGCAGGCCGCACGGCCAAAGACGTCCACCTGTTGCGTTCCGGTCAGACGCCGCAGTCGACGCAAGCAGGGCAGACGTTGACTGTCACCGTGCCGGGGATCACCGATATCGAAGTGATTGCTGTGGATTTTGAGTGAACTATGGGAGAGGACGCTATGTCACGCGCAACCAAGGGCATGAACCGACACCAGAAGGCCGCATTCCGCCCCGGCGAACACCGTGTACGCGGGGACGAGATCGAGCGTCTGCTCGAACTGGCGCAGAGCGACGATCCCGAGGATCGGCTGGAAGCGGCGAGCAACCTGTGTCCCTGTCACCTGCGGCGGCGCATCGACGAGGCGTGGCAGGCACTCTACCGCATGATGGAAGACCCCGACGTGCGCGTGCGCCGCGCCGCCTGGCACACGTTGGAAGACGGCGGCTGCCCCACCGATCCGGCGTTGGAGCCGATCTTCGAGCGGGCGCTGCAAAGCGAAGACGACAGGCAGGTGCGGCATTTTGTGGACATGTTCGCTCGTCCCTGGTTGCGCCAGAAAGAGCAGCGCACGCTGATCCTCGCCACGCAGGATCGCTATCCGCTGCGCGAGAAGTGCGATTTCTGCGCGCGTGGACCTGTCCCTGTGCGGGCGGATTTCGACACCGAGATCGGCGCGGGCGCGTCGGCACGGTTCGCACGGGTTTGTGAGCAATGTGATCATTAACCAAACGAGGCAACGGCATGTCGATAGGCACGCAACATCCCCCAGAGTGGAAGACCACCACCGATCCGCAGACAGGACGCACGCTGCGGCAGTTCACGTCCGCTGCGGCCAACAGCTACCCGCTCTACTACTTCGTCGACACCATCACGCCCGACGGCAAGATGTTGATTTTCCACAGCGAGCGCAGCGGTTGGGTACAGCTTTACAAGATGGACCTGGACACTGGCGCCATGACACAACTCACCGACGGGCGCACGCGTGATGCTGGGTGGGCGATCTGGTGCGAACACCACCTGCGCGGCATCTACAACCACCTGTCCGCGTTGAACGGTGTGCGTCGCGAGATCTACTACTTCGAGGACGAGGAACTGCGCTGCACCCACGTCGACAGCCTGGAGAATCGGCTTGTCCACGCCATGCCGGGGCGCATCTCCATCGGCCAGAGCGGCTTTTCGCCCGACGGTCGCCGTTACGCCTTCATTCACGCCAACCGCGCCCAGTTCGTCGAAGCCCTTGCCGACCGCGAAGCCCTCGCCAACATGGGCCGCCCGGTCAATCACGAGGATTGGCGCAACCAACTGCCCGTGGTCATCGGCCTGATCGACACCGCAAGCGGCGCGTACAAGGACGTGATGACTGTCCCCTTCCATGTGCATCATGTCTTCTTTGTGGGCAACGAACGGCTGCTGGTGAACCACACTCAGGGTGAGAACGGCATGTGGACGGTAGACCTGGACGGTAGCGACGTGCGCACGCTGCGTTCCAGCCGCGAAGGACATGGCGCGGTCTGCCACCAGGTGATCACCGAAAACGGCATCTTCTACGAAGCCAACGTCAACTTTGATGGGGAGCGACAAGTCTGGATTGGTCGCTACGATCTTGCCGACGACACCTTCTCCGAAGTGCGCCTGCCCAACGTCGGTTACGTCCACACCGGGCTCGATCCGGCGGGCAAGTTGCGCTTCTTCGAGAACCAGGAAGGCAGCAACCGTCACCAACTGCTGCTCGTCCACGAGGACGGCGACGCGATCGAAGTGGAAGTGCTGCGCGAACTCTCCCCAATCATCCGTGGTCAACGCTACCACGCCCACCCGTTCCTCAGCCCGGATCGCAAGTGGTTGTTTTTTACGGAAGTGGTGGATGGTTTCAGTCAGGTTTGCGCGCTAAAAGGTGATTGGTGATTTATGATTGGGGCAGAAGCGCTCTCCCCAATCACAAATCACCCAATCACAAATCACCATCCCAATCACCCTATCACCGGAGGTGACCATGAACTCGCGAGATCGTGTCCTCACCGCACTCCGCCGCGGACAGCCGGATCGTGTCCCCTGGGTGGAGGGGGGCGTGGATCTGCCCATGCAGCGCAAGTTGATGGGCCGGTCCGACTTTCTGCCCGAAGAATTGAACGAAACGTTGGGGCTGGACAATCTGATCGCGGACTTCGTGCCGCCGATCTTCGCCGAAGTGGAAGTCCACGACGATGTGCCTTTCCTCGGCGCACCGCTGCTGCGCACCCGCGCGGACCTGGATCGCATGGTCTTCCCCAATCCCGAAGACCCCGCCTTCTTCCGCCCGCTGAAGAACTCGTCCGCCGCAACGATGGTCGCTACGCCGTGGCCGCCAAGATGCGGCTGGGCGCATCGCCCACGCTGCTGGGGCTGGGGTTGGAAGGGTTCTCCTACGCCCTGGCCGACGATCCTGGCTTCGTGGACACCATCCTGGGGCGCTACGCTGATTGGACGATCTCGGTGATCCGTCACCTGCGCGAGGTGGGCGTCGACTACGTGTGGACCTTCGACGACATGGCCTACAAGACGGCGACCATGTTCTCGCCCAAGACGCTGCGCGATGTCTTCATGCCGCATCTGCGCCGCGTGGCCGACGCCATCAAGGGCGAAGGCTTCCCCTGGATCTTCCACTCCGACGGCAACTTGATGCGCTTCCTCGATGACCTGCTCACCCTGGGCATGGACGGCCTGCACCCCATCGAACCCGGCGCCATGGACATCGAAGCGCTCAAACGCGACTACGGCGACCGCCTTTGCCTGATCGGCAACATCGACTTACACTACACCTTAACCCGCGGCACGCCCGAAGAAGTGGACGACGAGGTGCGGCGGCGCATCGAGATCATCGGCAAAGGCGGCGGCTATATGATCAGCAGCGCCAACTCCATCACCTTCTACTGCAAAGTGGAAAACGTGTGGGCGATGGCCGCCGCCATCCGCAAATATGGCGCATACGAGGAAACCATCGCATGAAGATCAAGTGTCTCAGTTGCAATGCCCTCACCCGCATGGTCTACTTCTGCGCGGCGCTGTCGCCGCAGCAGGTGGACGTGGAACTCTTCGAACTGGGGCTGCACAACCAGCCCACCGAACTGCGCAAACGCCTGCAAGCGCGCATCGACGAACTGGCCGACGAGCCGTACGATGCGATTGTTCTCGCGTACGGGTTGTGTGGGCAGGCCACGCTGGGGCTGACGGCCAACAAGATCCCCATTGTGATGCCGCGCGCCCACGATTGCATCACCCTCTTCCTGGGCAGCCGTCAACGCTACCAGATCCAGTTCGAAGAAGAACCCGGCACCTACTGGTACACCCTCGACTACATCGAGCGCCGCGAAAACCCCAACGTGACGCTGGGTTTCGGTCTTGGCGCGGACCCGGCCAAGCAGTACGAAGAGTATGTAGAAAAATACGGCAAAGACAACGCCGACTACCTGATGGAAGTGATGGGCATGTGGCAGAGTCACTACAGTCGCGCCGCCTACATCGATCTCAACCTGGGCGACGGCGAACCTGTGGCCGAGGAGGCCGAAGCCATCGCTCAACGCCGTAACTGGCGCTTCGAGCGTCTGGAAGGTGACCTCGGCCTGATCCGCCGCCTCATCGACGGCGAATGGGACGACGATTTTCTTGTCCTCAAGCCGGGGCAGCAGATCGAGCGGGCGTATGATGATCAGGTGGTGGTAGCAGGGGGAAG
Source organism: Caldilineaceae bacterium (assembly GCA_041391225.1). Classification (GTDB taxonomy): domain Bacteria; phylum Chloroflexota; class Anaerolineae; order Caldilineales; family Caldilineaceae; genus RI-153. The sequence goes on along the minus strand of JAWKOL010000020.1, from coordinate 7,744 downwards.
GTAATTGTGAAACGGCTGCCTTTGCCCAGTTCACTCTCCAGTGACACCGTTCCCCCGTGCAGTTTTGCCATTTTGTGGACAAGGGCGAGGCCCAATCCGGTGCCTTCGTGGGCGCGGGACAGGCTGCTGTCAACTTGCACGAACGGTTGGAAGAGCCGCTCTTGTTCTTCAGGGGCAATGCCGATGCCTGTGTCCCAAACGGTGAACTGAATGGCTTCGTTGTCTGCTTCTTGCGTCACCGAAAGGCCGATTTCCCCAGACTCCGGCGTGAACTTGACGGCGTTGCTCAGCAGATTCATCAACATCTGTTTGAGCCGTCGTCCATCGGCCTTGATATGGGTTGCGGTGGTGTTGATGGCGACGTCGACGCGCAGCTGTTTCTTGAACGCCGCCTGTCGAATCATGCGCAGACTTGATTCGCAGACCGAGTTGATTTCGACATCCGCCACTTCAAGGATCAGTTTACCTGCGTCGATTTTGGCGACGTCGAGGACATCGTTGATCAGATCCAGCAAATGACGTCCGCTCTCTTCGAGATCTTGCAGCCGCTTGTGTTGTTTCTCGTTGATTGGACCGTAGATCTCTTCGCCCATGATTTCGGCGATGCCGAGGATGGCGTTGAGTGGGGTGCGCAATTCGTGGCTCATGCTGGCCAGGAACTCGTCTTTGTGGCGGATGGCCTGTGCCAACTCTCTGTTGGCGTTGCGCAGTTCGACGGTACGTTCTTCGACACGCTGGGCCAGCAAGGCGCGTTCGTCTTCGAGCGCCGCTTTGGCGTTGACCTGTTCGGTGACGTCGATTGTCATGATCAGAAGCGAAGGCTGCCCCTGGTAGTTGAGTGTTGCAACGCTGCTGTCGAACCAGAATGCCACGCCATCGTGATTGTGCGCCTGATAGACTAGACGTGTCTGTTTCTCCTGCCCCGACAGCATCATCGTGAATGCGCCTTCCCACAGCGCCCAAGTTTCTGGGTGAATGAAGTCACCGGGGGTGGAATGGGGATGGTCACCGTCGCCCATGAAGCGCTGTGCGGCTGGGTTCGAGTAGACCATCTTTCTCCCTTGCATAATGATCACCGGCGCGGGCATGGTTTCGGTCATCGTGCGGAACATTTCCTCGCTGCGTTCCAGTTTTTTACTGGCCTCCACTTTGTCGGTGATGTCGTGAAAAGTGGACACAAACTGACCCGGCCTCGCCCGAAATGCCGTCACCCGGAAGTATCTGCCGACATCCGGCACAAAGTCTTCTTTGTGGAGCGTCTCGCCGGTTTCTACAACTTTTGCATATTCGTCGATGACCTCTTGCAACACTTGCGGCAAGACTTCACGCGCCGTTCTGCCTTCGACATCTGCTCTGTGTAGACCGGTCAGCCTTTCAAATGCCGGGTTGACTTCAAGGTAACGATAGTCTACGGCGTGTCCGTAGGTATCATAGATCATTTCGTGCAGGGCGAAGCCTTCGTTCATGCTGTTGAACAGTTCTCGATACTTGGCTTCGCTTTCCAGCAAGAGTTGGTGTTGAAAGTGTTGCTGCGTCACGTCTTGCACAACCACCACGTCTCCGGTGTACGTTGCACCATCGAATATAGGGGTGACGGTGATATCCAGATACCGGCGTTTGCCGTTCAGCCGATGAGGAACGTCACCGACATGAAATGTGGCGCCCTGGTCGAGTGCCGTGGCGTACTTATCCAGCATGGCGTTGTACAGACTTACGTCGCGAAACAGGCGGCTGACCGGTTGACCGAGTGCATCCTCTATTGGGTAGCCGAAGATCCGTTCCACCGCTCGGTTGCCGAGCCGCATGATCCTTTCCGGCCCTTCGAGCACCAGGATGGCGTGGTTGATGCTACCAAACAGGGCGGACTGCAAATCGTTTGCCGCCTGGATCTTCCTGGTGTATTCGGCGATTTCGTCGAAAGAGCGTTTGATCCGCGCCGCCATCTGATTAAACGTAGTCGCCAGGCTGCCGAGTTCGTCGTGTGAGACCACGGGCAGGCGCGTGTCGAAATTGCCGGACGCAATCGCCTGGGCAGCGAGTTCCAACTCTGCAAACAGTTGCAATATCTTGTTGGCGACCAGCGACCGCAAAACCAGGATCGTAGCAATCGTCAACACGATGGAGGCGATAATTGCCAGATTCACTCTGTCCAGGATTCGGGTGCCGAGTTCTCGTTCCGCTTCCAGCTTGGACATCTCTGTTGCCAGCGCAGCGGCGGTAACGGCCAGGAAATCCGCTTCCGCGGTTTCCAGTGAGGTTTTCAACCTGAGCAGCGTTTCGTCGTCTGCGCGCTCGACATCGTATTTGATCAAGTCGCGAGCTGATTCGTACAAAGACGCCGCCGATTCAGCGATTGCGGCGCGGTGGGGGTCCGCCGCGTCGGTCAACTGGTGGTAGTGCGCCAGCACGCGATCCAGCTCAGCCTTCGATTCATCGAAATGGGTCTGCTTGCTGAGGAGCTTGTCGAAGATATCGTCAACCTTCAGTGGAAACTGCGAGTTGAGATCGTAGGTGAGCCAGTAGCTCACTGCGTCCTTTTGCAGATGAGCGGCAACCACTTGCAACTCAAGCAGGTTGACGACCACCGGCGTGGTCTCTTGCGTGATCTTCTCGAAGTGTGACTGTACGTTCTGGGCCGCGAAATACCGCACCACCCCAGATCCAGCAAGGAGGATCGCAAGCACAACAAAGGTGAATAAGAACCGGGTTCTGAGAGTCAATTTATAACCTGTCTGATTGGACCGTACCATGGCCTGCATATCGCTGCGTCTCTACCGAGCAGCTTAGTCAGTAGATTCGCCATTTGAGACGTTCAGTATGAGGCTTACATTTATGTTGTAGGCGACATCGGCAGAATCCAATACCGAATGCTACTGGTTTCGTACTGGCGGTGCATGACGCCGCCCCCAACCTGAAAAATACACCCAAAGACGAAACGCGTTTGACGGGAAGTGTCCGCGGGCGCAAAATAGTGGACATTACTCATCATTCGTCCCTTCAGAAAGGATCTCCCATGGCCCCTCACCCCTCCCCCACCGTCCAACACCCCAAAGTCGTCGTCATCGGCGCGGGGAGCCTCTTCTTCGGGCGGCAGGCGGTGTGGCAGATGGTCCACTCGCCCCACCTGAACACAGGCACGCTGGCCCTGGTGGACACCAACCCCGAACGCCTCGACGCCATGACCCAACTGGCCGAGATGGTGGCAGCCGACAACAACGTCCCCCTGGCGATTGAATCCGCCGCCGACTGGCGCGATGTCCTGCCCGGTGCAGACTTCGTCGTCCTCAGCTTTGCACGGGACACCGTCAAGTACCGCGGCATCGACTGCCAGATCTCCGAGAAGTACGGTGTGCGCATGTGCTCCGGCGACACGATTGGGCCAGGCGGCATCTTCCGCGCCATGCGCGAACTGCCCCTGATCCTCCAATGCGCCGACGACATCCGCCAGCTTTGCCCCGACGCCTGGGTGATCAACTACATCAACCCGTCCACCGTCAACGGCATCGCCATGATGCGCCACGCCGCCGATCTCAAAAGTTTTGCCCTGTGCGACAGCCTGCACATGCCCCACGTCAAACGCCGCTACGCCTACCGCGCCGGCATCATCGAAAATCCCTACGACTACACCGACGAGATCGACCGCGCCTTCGACATGCGCATTGCCGGCGTCAACCACTTCACCTGGATGCTCAAAGCCGAGTACGAAGGACAAAATCTGCTGCCCAAGATTGCCGAATGGCTGCGCGAGGACGCCGCCAAAGAAGACACCGGCGGCGACACCGGGGCCAAGGCCATCTACAACAGCGCCATCTCCTATCAACTCTACGAGATCTTCGGCTACGTGCCTGTCTGCGTCGCCCACACCAAAGAATACCTGCCCTACTGGCAAGGACACGGCACGCGCAAAGACACCATCCCGCCGCTCTCGATCTGGGAGACCGAAGCCCGCTACGACCGTCACGAAGCCATGTGGCAGCAGGTGGACGATTTCGTGTCGGGGCGCACGCCCATCGGCGACTACATGAACGTAATGGGGCCCGACCACGCCACCGACATCATCGAAAACATGGTGGGCAACCTGGGGCAACCGTTCTATATCAACAGCACCAACCGCGGCGCGGTGACCAACATGGCCGACGACGCCTTCCTCGAACTCCTCTGCGACGTGGACATGAACGGTCCTGTGCCGCGGGCGGTGGGCGAGATGCCGCGTGGCCTGCTCGGGCTACAGCAGACCGTCCTCGACACGCACGAACTCACCGTGGAAGCCGTGGTCAACTGTGATCGGCAACTCTTGCGCCGCGCCATGCTCGTTGATCCCATCGTCAACTCCATCGCCGACGCCGACGCCATCATCGCCGAACTCTTCCAACTGGAAAGAGATGTGCTGCCCAGTTGCTGGTTTGAGTAAAAGCAGAGAAATGATGATCCACGAAGGCACACGAAGAAACACGAAGAACAGAAAAGGTGGACACGAATTTCAGGATTACCAGGACAACAGAAAGAGAAAACCTTCTGTCTTGATCTGCCACTCCTGAAAATCCGTGCAATCCGTGTCCTTCTCTGCTTTTCTCCCCTCTGGCTTGGTGGTTCTTTGTGTGCCTTCGTGGATCAAAATTCTGGAATTCCTAAGCGAGTGGACGATGACAAACCTGATCAACATCAAAACCGTCTTCCCAGGACCCAACGAGGTCGCCCTTCGCGAGGACGAACTCCCCGCCGCGCCGCCGCCCCACACGGTGCGCATCCGCACCCGCTACAGCCTGATCAGCCCCGGCACTGAGCTGGCGTTGCTCACCCAAACCCACATCGGCTTCAGCAAGCCGGAGACCCACCCTTGGGTGCGCTATCCGCTCTATCCCGGCTATGCGGCGGTGGGCGAAGTAGAGGCTGTCGGCGAGGACGTCAGCGGCCTCGCGCCTGGCGACGCCGTCTTCTACATGGGCAGGCACGAACTCTATGCCGACGCAGACCCCAGCGAGACGCCCGTGCTGCCCATCCCCACCACTGCTCGCGAAGACCATCTTCCCTTCGCCCGCCTGGCCCAGATCGCCAACTCGGCCTGCTACGTCGCCAATGTCACAGCGGGCAACCGTGTCGCCGTCATTGGGCTGGGGCTGGTGGGTAACCTGGCGGCGCAGATCTGCCGACGTCATGGCGCGGAGGTGATCGGGGTGGATCTCAGCCCGGCCCGCCGTGACATCGCAGCGCGCTGCGGCATTGTCCACGCCGTGGAAGCCGAGCGCGAGGACGCCATCGCCGCCGTCAAAGCATGGAGCAACGGCGGCGCCGACGTGGTCATCGAGGCCACGGGCAACCCGGCGCTGGTGGTCCCCGCGCTACAGATGGTGCGCCCGCGCGGACAGGTGATCCTGCTCGGTTCGTCGCGCGGCACAGCCGAAATCGACGTCTACACCCTGATCCACCGGCCCGGCGTCGTCGTCCGTGGCGCGCACGAAACCGTCCTCCCGCTCATTGCGCCAGGAAATGACAGCGAAGGGCTGGATCGTCGCACCGTCCTGGCGCAGATGCTGGATTGGATCGCCGCCGGTCACCTGATCATCGAACCGCTGCACACCCACACCGTCCACCCACAGGAACTGGCGCAGGCGTACCACGTCCTCAACACGGACAAAGATCACGCCCTCGGCGTGTTGGTGGATTGGCGGGCGCTTGCCGAAAGCTAAGTGTTCCCGGCCCCGACAACCCCAATTCCTCAATCGCCGAATCTCTCAATCTCCACCCCAAACAGGAGCAACCGCATGAAAATCACCGAGATCAAAACCTACCTCATGCACGCGGGTACCGGCGACGCGCTGGCCGGCGGCTGGGCCAAACGCAACTGGCTCTTTGTCAAAATCTTTACCGACGAAGGGATCTACGGCGTGGGGGAAGCCAGCGGCTGGCCGCGGGTGGTAGAGACCGCCATCCACGATCTCACGCCCATCCTCATCGGCGAGGACCCCATGAACATCGAGCGCATCTGGCAGAAGATGTTCATCGCCATGATGGGCCACGGCATGACAGGCATCGTCGGTGGCGGGGCCACCACCGGCATCGAAATGGCGCTGTGGGATATCAAGGGCAAGGCGCTGGGCGTGCCGGTGTGGAACCTGCTGGGCGGCAAAATCCGTGACACGATCCGCATGTACGCCCACGCCGGCAACGCCGAAACCGCGCTCAAGATGGTGGAACGCGGCTACACCGGCGTCAAAGCAGGCGGTGTCAAGAATCCATTGCAGCGTGTGAAGGAGATCCGCGAGGCCGTCGGCCCCGATGTGGACGTGATGGTCGACGTGCATGGCCCGCCCTGGCTCACCACCGCCGACGCCATCACATTGGGCAAGGCGCTAGAGGAATTCAACCTACTCTTCTACGAGGATCCGGTGGCGCCGGAAAGCATCGAATCCATCGCCCGCGTGCGCCGTCACGTGGACATTCCATTGGCCGCGGGCGAACGACATGCCCACATCTACGGTCTGCGTGAACTCATCGAACGCGAACTCGTCGACGTCGTCCAGCCCGATACAGGACGCGCCGGCGGCTTGCTGCAAATGAAGAAACAGGCGGCCATGGCCGAAGCCCACGGCATCGGCTACGCCCCGCACGACGGATCGCTTGGTCCTGTGGCCGAGATGGCCGCCGTGCATCTGCTGGCCACGCTGCCCAACTTCCTCATCCTCGAACACCGCGAAGACGACGTTCCCCAGCGCTACGAAGTGATGGAACCGCAGCCCACCATCGTCAACGGGTCCATCGTCGTCCCCGACACCCCGGGCCTGGGCATCGACATCGTCGAAGATGCCATCGCCCACTACCCGTCCAGCGGCAACATTTCCGCGCCGGAGATGGATGAATATGTCTATGTGCAGGCGCGGTATGGGCGGGATCGGTGGCTGATGACGTAATGCGTAATGCGTGATGCGTGAGGAGTTAGACACCCCCTTGGGGTGGAAATGAAAGCACGTTAACAAGAGAAGACATGAAGGGCGCTGTAGAGTGGTTAAGCGACAAAACAAAACCATGAACAGGAGGCCCTTCATGTCCACAACAACCATAGCATCGTTTGAGCGAGAGATCCAGGTCGAAGTCATAGACGAAAAGCCGCTGGTGACCCGATATGCGGGCGCATTGGCATGGCAGAAAGTGTGGACGTACTTCGATGTAGCGAGTGTATTGTCGGAAAGCGAAATCACCTATGGTCAGGATAGGGATGCCGCACGAGATATGATGTTCGGCATGAGCCTGGGACGGTTGGTCAACGCCCATTCGGGTAGACGAATCGCCCAACGCTTTGGTGGTGAAGCGAGTCAAGAAGGGATGGAGCGAGATGAGTTGCTGGCTGAGTTGGTTGAAGAACCGTTTAGTCAGCGGCAGTTGTCTCGCTTTATGAACACGAAACGGTATGATTGGGAACGCTTCAACTATGTCCGGCTGCAGCAGTTACAGACGATTCCAGGCTATGCACCCGATGAGAAGGGAATGCTGATTTTGGATGATCTTCCGTTAGCGAAGCCGTATGCCAAGAACATGGAATACCTGCAACCGGTGTGGGACAACAATCTCAAGCGGACGGTCATGGGGTACAGCGCCGTGCACCTGCGCTACCATCACCCGCACCGACCCGACTACTCATTACATCTGGAACCTTGGCGCAAGACTTCGGCTACAGGTGAAGCAAAGTCAAAAAAGCAAGCCCGTCGTCGTGCAACAGAAGGGGAGGAACGCAACAAGCTGGACATCG
>JAWKOL010000019.1:0-138608 GCA_041391225.1 Caldilineaceae bacterium | reverse complement strand
GGGGTTGGAAAGGTAAAAGCAGATGCTCCAGTGGTAAGCTTATGGTTGCACGAAATTCGTAAAATGGTCGGAGACCTCACTGCGGTTCAAGGTGATGTTTTCCCCAATGCAGTCGTTCATTTTGCCGATGCGCGCAATCTGCAACAGATCATTCAACCACGTTCGGTCGATGCTGTCATCACCTCACCGCCTTATCCAAACGAGAAAGACTATACCCGCACAACCAGGTTAGAATCGGTCGTGTTGGGCTTCTTTGCCGACATGGCTCAGTTGCGCATACACAAAAAACGGCTCCTGCGATCTAACACACGCGGTGTGTATACCGTCGATGATGATGACAAATGGATCGCTGATAACCAAAAGATCCAAGATCTGGCAAAAACGATTGAAGATCGGCGAATTGAATTGGGTAAAACATCAGGCTTTGAGAAGTTATATGCCCGCGTAACCAAATTGTATTTTGGTGGAATGGCGCGCCATTTTCACGATCTGAAAGCTGTCCTAGCCCCGGGCGCGAAGCTGGCATATGTGGTGGGCGATCAAGCTTCATATCTTCAAGTTATGATCCGTACGGGTGAACTGCTTGCAGAGATCGCTGAGTCTCTTGGGTACGAGGTCGAACGTATTGACCTGTTTAGAACGCGCTATGCCACGGCAACACAAATGGAATTGAGGGAAGAAGTCGTCATTCTCAAATGGCCTGTCTAGTACAGGTTTCAACCCAAATGGAAGTCGCTCGAATGGGAAAATACAAAGACATCATCAACTGGATATTTGAAAAGAACTATGAGATAGGCGCTGTTCGCGTCTCGTTCAGTCGTTCTGAACTTGTTGATGCATCCGATGCACTTGGCTTCGCTCGCATCAAGAACTTGGGTGACATTCCCTATTCGTTTCGGTTTCGTCGAGAATTGCCGGTAGAGATCCAGGCAACTGCTCCCGAGAATGCAGAATGGATCATTGTCGGCGTTGGCATCGGCGAATATGCCTTTCGGCTGGCTGCTCCTGGAAAGGTTGCGCCAACGTTGCATTATTATCCAATCAAAGTACCTGATGCCACGCCGGAAATCGTGCGGCAGTATGCGCCAGGCACCGATGAGCAAGCGTTGCTTACACGTGCTCGATACAATCGCTTGATCGATATTTTCACTGGATTGACGTTTTCACTAATTCAGAATCATCTTCGCACCACTGTTCTGGATATTGGGCAGGTTGAAGTAGATGAGATCTACATCGGTCTCAACAAAAAAGGAACTCACTTTGTGCTTCCATGTCAGGCGAAGTCAGTTGGAGATCGGTTTGGGATTGTCCAAGTTATGCAAGATATCGCATTGTGTGAAGAACGCTACTCGATGGCGATCTGCCGACCAATTGCTCTGCAATTCACCGGCCAAAACAATGTCGCTCTGCTAGAGTTAACCATCCGTGAAGAAAATGACGTCTTGATGTTGAGCGTTGTTGATGAAAAGCACTATTCACTCGTTGCTCGTTCGGAATTACCGGAAGAAGAGGTTCGTTATCTCAAAGAAAGCGAACTGTGACGAGTCATCAATGAAAATCGCTATCCTCTCCGACATTCACGGCAACCGGCTGGCGTTGGACGCCGTCCTTGCCGACATCGAACACCAGGGCGGCGTGGACGCCACCTGGATCCTGGGCGATCTGTGCGCGCTGGGGCCGCAACCGTTGCTGGCGTTGGAGGCGATCCGCCCCATCCCCAACAAACGCATTGTGCGCGGCAACACCGATCGCTACCTGCTCACCGGCGACATGCCCTTCCCCAGCCTGGAAAAAGTGGCAGGCGACGCCGAAATGCTGCCCATCTATGTAGAAATCGCGTCCTCGCTGGCGTGGACAACCGGCGCGGTGACCACCACGGGCTGGCTGCCCTTTCTGCACCAGATCCCGCTGGAACAGCGCTTCGCCCTGCCCGACGGCAGCGACGTGCTCCTCGTCCACGCCTCGCCGGGCACCGACGCCGGCGACGGCGTCACGCCCCACACCACGGACGAGCAGATGCGTCAGCTTTTCGCCGGTTGCACCGCCGATCTCGTCTTCGTCGGCCACACCCACGTCCCCGTGGATCGGGTGATCGAGTTGGCAGACGGTCACCGCGTACGGGTGATCAACCCGGCCAGCGTCTCCAACCCGCGCGTCCCCAGCCTCAACGCCAGCTACGGCATCCTCACCGTGGACGCGTCCGGCCACCACTACGAGCGCCGCGAAGTCCCGTGGGATCGCCAGGCCATCCTTAATCTCATGGACGAGATCCGCTATCCTGGCGCGGCGCATGTGGCGGAGTTCTTGCGCGGCGGGAATGTGCTGTGAGTCAATCGATACGGCCAAGCCAGGTTGGATACTCGACAACGTAGGGGCGCAGCATGCTGCGCCAGAGGGTTCAGCATGCTGAACCCCTACCGAAGTCACCACCCAACATCCACAACCCAATCACCAATCACCAATCCCAACGGACTTCCCCATGCCCACATCCCAATCTCTCCTCCGCCACGTCGTCCTCTTTAAGTTCAAAGAGGGGACCACGCCCGAGCAGATCGCGCAGGTGGAAGACGCCTTCCGCGCCCTGCCTGCCAAGATCGACGTGATCCACGATTTCGAGTGGGGTACCGACGTCAGTGTCGAAGGCATCGCCCGCGGCTTCACCCACTGCTTCTTCCTCACCTTCAAAAGCGAAGAAGACCGCGCTGTCTACCTCCCCCACCCTGATCACAAAGCGTTTGGCGCCGTGTTGCGGCCTTACCTGGATCAGGTGCTGGTGCTTGATTATTGGGCCAAGGGGTAAAATTTACGATTTGCGATTGACGATTGACGATTTTCCGTAGAGCACACGAAACCGCGGCTTGTCTATTGAGTTGTAAAAGATAAACTGCCCCACAACGGAACCACATCCTCAACGAGAAATCGTAAATCGAAAATCGTCAATCGTTAATCGTAAATTCCTCGCTGTCGCGAGTGGCGGCGTCGATGGCCTCGTCCACTGTCTTTGCGCCGGTGAAGGCGTTCTCGATTTCGGTGTTGAGGATGCCCTCGATGTCGCTCCAGGTGGACAGGATGGGCAGGTGGCGCATGTTGGGGATGGCGTCGAGAAAGGCCTGGCTGTTGGCCGGTTTGGCTTCGGGATCGAGAAAGACCGGCGACTCTGCCAGTTCAATGCGCGACGGCACCGTGCGCCCCGTGTGCGCCAGGATCGTCTGCCCTGCCAGCGTATTGGCGAACTCGACGAAGGTCCAGGCCGCGTCCTTGTGGTCGCCAGCGGCGGAGATGCAGTAGGCGTCGGCGTGGAGGACACTGGCGCGCTGCTTTCCCTGCGGCAGCCCGGCCACGTCCCAATCAAATGATGTGATCAGGCGGAATTCGGGCGTAGCGCGGCGGCTTTCCATGATCATAGCCAATCGCCCGTTGACGAAGCGACTGACGCTGCTCTCCGCTTCCTCGGCCACAGCGTCGGGGACCACGTGGTGCTCGGTCTGGAGAGACACGAACCAGGCCAGCGCCTCTTTGCTTTCGGGGCTGTCCAGCGTCAACGCAGTGGGCGCGGCGGGATTGTCCACGATGTCGCCGCCGTTCATCCACAAGAAAGGCGACAGCCGCACAATCGATGCTTAATACGGACCCAACCTGCGCGCTGAGCGTGTATCTGAATGCAGCATCATCTGATTCCGATGAAACGCTTGAGCGAAATCCTCAACGATTGGTTTGGCATGACGCTATCTCCGGGCAGCATCACCCGCTGTCGAACAGAGCGGCACATGTGGTCAAGTCTGTCGGGAGCGTATTTAAAGCAGCGTTGCGCAAGAGCCCGGTATTGCACTGTGACGAGAGCGGTCTCTAAGCATCGGCGGAAACGAGTGGTTGCACGTCCATGCCACTTCCAAGCTGACGGTCTTTGAAGCCCATGCCAAACGGGGAAAGATAGGCATTGATGCCTGGCATTCTCCCAAGTTTGCGGGCATCGCCGTGCATGACAACTGGTCGGCCTACCACACCTACAGCTAGACCATGCCTTATGCAATGCCCATCTTCTCCGAGAACTGGTCTATACCCATGAAGTCGATGGTTACCTTCTGGGTTGAAGCATTCAAGGCCTTCCCTTCTGACCATCTACCATCAGGTCCAACGGCTCGCACACAAGAGGCCACTGCGTTGACCGATTGTGCTAACCAAGGCAGAAGCCAGCTACCAAGCCCTGATTGACCGGCAACCGCTTGCTGCCACAGCCTCTCCACCGGAAGGCCGGAAGCCTTCGACGAGGGGGCGGCCCATGAAACCTGAAGCCCGCAATCTCGCTGAAAGATCGACACTAACGGCGTTCCACTTTATGTTCGCCCACAACCGATGCTGTCCCCTTTCGACAACAATCTCGTTGACCGCGACGAGTCCGCAATGGTCAAAGTCCAGCAGAAGATCTCTGGCTGTTTCTCGTAGTTGGGACGGCGATGTCGCAACGCATGCCTTCTGCGTAGCTACCTCTCCTCCATGCGCAAACAAGGTCATTATGTCTTCATCTGTCCATCGATCCAACCTTGTTCCGGACAGATCGATTTCCGCATTCGGGTAACTGAATAGTTACAAATCGAAAATCGTCAATCGTTAATCGTAAATTCCTCGCTGTCGCATGGCGGCGTCGATGGCCTCTGTCCACTGTCTTTGCGCCGGTGAAGGCGTTCTCGATTTCGGTGTTGAGGATGCCCTCGATGTCGCTCCAGGTGGACAGATGGGCAGGTGGCGCATGTTGGGGATGGCGTCGAGAAAGGCCTGGCCGTTGGGCCGGTTTGGCTTCGGGATCGAGAAAGACCGGCGACTCTGCCAGTTCAATGCGCGACGGCACCGTGCGCTCCCGTGTGCGCCAGGATCGTCTGCCCTGCCAGCGTATTGGCGAACTCGACGAAGGTCGGCATCCTTGCTCATCACCCAGGCGGCGCCGGCGGCGCTGTTGGTGCGCTTGCCACCTTCAGGCAACGGCAGCACGGCCACGTCGTAATTCATCTCGGCGGCGTTGAAGGCCGAAATGCGGCTGGCGTTCTGGATGATCATGGCCACCTGGCCGCTCTGGAAGACGGCGGCGTCGCCGCCGGCCTGGCTGAGGTTGGCCGGGCGCATGGCGTAGTTGTTGTCCATCATGCCCGCGAAGAATTCCACGGCGGCGATGGATTCCGGCGAATCCAGGCGGCATTCCGACGGGTTGCGCATATCGTCGAGGATCATGCCGTTGTTCTGGGTGATCCACTGCGAGTATTTGCCGCCTTCCATGCCCAGCGCGTAGCGGGCCACACGCCCGTTGGCTTCCACCAAAGTGACCTGATCGGCGGCGGCCAGGAAATCGTCCCATGTCCACGTGTCATCGGGATAGGGGACACCCACTTCGTCGAAGATGTCTTTGTTGTAGTAGATCACCGGGCTGGAGAGGTTCTGCGGCATACAGGCCAGTTTGCCGGCCCAGCGAAACGCGGCCAGCGCCTCAGCGTAGTAGTCGTCCAGGTTGATCTGCGTGCTCTGAGCGATGTACGGGTCGAGATACTCGATGGCGTCCTTGGAGACGTACGGCCCATAGCGCCGATAGTTGATCAGGAAGAGATCGGGCGGCGTCCCCGCCGCGAAGTCCGCCGTGAGTCGTGTGCGGAAGTCCCCGTTGCTGGGGATGTTGAGTAGAACGATGCCAATCTCAGGATGCGCCGCCTCAAACGCGTCGATCACCTGCTGGTACGCCGCCTCGTCCGTCGGATCGCCCGAGATCAGGAAAGTCAACGTCACCGCATCTCCCGCATCCTGCGCAACCTGAACCGGTTCACATCCCGCCAGAACCACCGCCACTGTCAACAACGCTGCCAACCAACGCCACATAGCCCCATCCTTTCGTCCGCAAAACAAAGAAATCACTTCGTCGACACGAGCTGGGTTACGCATCACGCATTACGCATTACTTCCTCATCATCCGAACCAGACCCCAATCCTCGCGCACGATATACTGCAACACGAGGTACACAAGCAACACCGGCGTCGTCATCACCACCACGGCGGCAAGGAGGAACGACCAGTTAGTCACGTCCATTTGCTGGAGCATGCGCAGCCCCACGGCCAGGGTGAAGCGTTCGGCGGACTTGAGGAAGAGCAGTGGATCAACGAAATCGTTCCAAAAATGGGTGAAGGCCAGCAAGAGGACGGCCAACACGGTGGGCAGAGCGGACGGCAGCGCGATGCGTCGCCAGATTGTCAACGCGCCCGCGCCATCGAGCCGGGCCGACTCGAAGAGTTCCAGCGGCACGCGCCGAAAAGACCAGTAGAACATGAGCACGAAGAGCGAGCGCGTGCCCATGATGGCCGGGGCGAAGAGCGCAGCGTAGGTGTCGATCAGCCCCACCGAGGCAAAGAGGACGTAGCGGGGCAGCCACACCACCGGCCCGGGGATCATCAAAAGCGCCACGGCAAAGAGGACCAGCCAACGCCGCAGCCGCGCCGGCAGTTGTGCCATCACAAAGCCCGCCCAAGACGCGGTCACCAGCGTCAGCGTGGCGCCCACGCTGCTCACGAAGAACGAATTGCCAATTTGCCGTCCTAGCGGCACGATGTGGAAGATCTCCACGTAGTTGACCCAGGCCAGGGGCAGCGTCGGCCATTCCAGCGTGCGCGGCGGCGGCAGGCCCACAGGGCGCAGCGAACTGAGCACCACCCACAGCAGCGGCGTCACGAAGAGAAGCGCCAGCGTCAGCGCCGTCACCTGCCAGAGGGCGCGTCCAACCCGATCAGATTTCATCGGTGTACCCCCAGCCGCCGGCCAGCCGGTAGATCAGCCAGAGCAGCAGGCCGATGGCGATCAGCAAGACCACCATCATCGACGCCGCATGACCTAGCCGCAGGTGGTTGAACGCTTCTTCGTAGATCAGGTAGGGCAACAGCGTGGTGGCGTAGCCCGGCCCGCCCTCGGTCATCATGAACACGGGGACGAAGCTACTCTGCGCGCTGAGCAAAATGTCGCGGATGAAGAGCAGCAGCAGCCACGGCACCAGCAACGGCCAGGTGACGTAGCGAAAGATCTGCCAACGGTTGCCGCCGTCCAGCGCCGCGGCCTGGAAGTAGTCGGTGGGGATGAGCTGCAAGGCTGCGATGAGGATCATCATCCCCTCGCCGATGCGGAACGCCGACATGATCACCAGCGACACCAGCGCCGTGTCCGCGTCCACCAGCCAGGCCGGCTGCGGCAGACCCACGCCGCCGAGGATTTTGTTGAGCGGGCCGTAGAGCGGGTTGAAGATCCACAGCCAGATCAGGGCGTAGGCCACATCGGGGATCACGGAGGGGAGGTAGGCGGAGACGCGGTATTGGCGCACACCGTAGCGTTGAGGATGGAGTAGCAACGCCAGTCCGAGCGCTCCGAGGAGTTGCAGCGGCGCGGCCATACCAACGTAGGCCAGCGAATTCCACACCGCCGTCCAAAAGACGTCACGGCGGAAGATGGTCACGAAGTTTTGCAGTCCGCTCCACACCGGCGCGGACAGTGCATCGTACTCCATGAACGCCAGCACCAGCGTCGCCAGCACCGGCAGCACAACCAGCAGCGCCGCGCCGATCACGAATGGAGCCAGCAACAAACCCAACTCTGTGTTGTAGCGCGACAATCGGCGATGGCGGGGGCGGGCAATGGCTGTTTCGGGGACGGGCGAAGTCGCAGACATGGGGGTTCGTTGTTACCGGATTACTGTCCATCCACCCAAATGTGGGCGGTCAGATGATGTTCTTCAGCGGGGGCGATGGTTTCGACGTCATCGGCGGCTTTGGCTGTCTCCACACAAACCATGCTGGGGTACTCGTCGTCGGCGAAATCGGGCAGGCGCGGCGCGGCCACGCGCCACGGATTCCACACCACAGTCGTGGCGCTGCCCGCCTTCTCGATGTGGACCTTGCGTTTTAGCACAGGATCTTCGATGATGCACTCACCGTCGGTGTCCAGGTAGACGCGGTCGGTGAAGCCGGTGATCTCGACGGGGCCTTGCTGGGTTTTGCGCGCCATGCCATCGACTTTGTCCAGATAGTCGACGCCGTCGAGGCCGTGGATGGCGATCTGCGCGGCGTCGCCCACGTGGAAGTAAGTGTGCAGCGCGCCGGTGAAGTTGAACGGTTCGTCGCCCGTGTTGCAAGTGAAGAGCGTCACCGTGAGCGCTGGTCCTACCGTCACGCGCAGGCGCAGCGCGAACGGGTGCGGCCACAACGACAGCGTATCTTCGTTGCTCTCGAAGCCGAGTTCAATTTCGGTGCGGTCATCGCGTGTCGTGCGCGTATCGAGGACTGTCCACAGCGCCGTGCGCACGAACCCATGCGCCGGCTTGTTGCTGTCGGTGGGGTGGCCGGCAAACCACGGCCAACACACAGGAATCCCGCCGCGGATCGGCTTGCCCACGGCGAAGTTGCTCTGGCTGCTCACCCACAACACCGGTTCCGTGTCATGTGGTTGGTAGGAAAGCACATGCGCGCCCAAGAGCGCGATCTCGGCGATGGCGAAGTCATTGCGCACCCGCGCCACCGGCAGATCCCCCGGCCCGGCCACGAAGACAAGCCGATCATCGATGCCGAACTGTTGGTTGAGCGAAGAGAGAGTGGTCATGGCGGGCGCTTTCTGGGTGCGTGTTGCGTGTTGCGTGTTGCGTGTTGCGTGTTGCGTGTTGCGTGTTGCGTGTTGCGTGTTGCGTGTTGCGTGTTGAAAGTTTGATGGGCGCTGCGCGAGATGTCAAGTTTGCGCGGTGTTTGTTTGCTAACCTACCTGCCAGGTTTTCTGTAACCTGACGGATCTTCCCTGAGAGACAAAACCCAAATCATCTACCCAAAAGGAGATCCCATGCGTATCACCCGCGTCGATACCTACGCCATCAAGATCCCACCCAAGACCACCGACCGCATCGAAGGCAATCTCAACGTAGAACGCTACGGCGACTACACCATCGCCGCCGACGCGTGGACGTCGATCTACTCGCGCAACCACGAGACATGCCTGGTACGCCTGGAGACCGATGACGGCGTCGTCGGCTGGGGCGAAGGGCAGGCCCCCGTCTCCCCGCGGGCGACGGCCACGCTGGTACAGGATCTGTGTACACCGCTGCTGCTAGGACGCGATCCCTTCGACGTTGAGTACATCTGGTACCGGCTCTACAGCGCCATGCGCGAACGAGGACACATCACCGGCTTCTACGTCGACGCGCTCGCCGCCGTGGATCTGGCACTCTACGATCTGCTGGGCAAGGCGTTGGGCAAACCGGTGTACAAACTGTTGGGCGGCCAGTTTCGCAACCGCGTCCCCATTTACGCGGGGATTGGGGGCAACGATGTCGAGTCCACGGTGGCGGCGGCGCAGGAACACATCACCGCCGGCTACAACGCCCTCAAACTCCACCTGCGCGTGGACAACCGCGCCCTGCTGCACATCGTCGAGGCGGTGCGTGTGGCCGTTGGGCCGGGCATCCAACTCATGGTCGACGTCCACGGCACGCGGGACGTCTCCGAGGCGATTGAATTGGGCAAGGGATTGGAGACGCTTGGCGTGCGCTGGCTCGAAGCGCCCTGCCAGCCCGAGGACATCCGCGGTCAGGCCGAAATTGCGCGGGCGCTTTCGATGCAGGTGGCCACCGGCGAATGGCTGCGCACCGTGTGGGAATGGCGACAGTGGATCGAACACCGCTCCTTCGACGTGGCCATGCCCGACATCGCCCGCACCGGCCTTTCCGAAGGCAAACGCATCGCCGCCCTGTGTGACAGCTTCAATCTGCCCATCGCTCCGCACATCGGCGGCGGCGGGATCTTGGCCGTGGCGGCGTCGATCCACTATTCGCTGGCGATCCCCAATTTTCAGATCATGGAGCACAGCCACAAGGCCCACGCCGTCAAAGGCAGCATTGCACGTAGTTATCCCGAGCCGGTGGCCAGCGCATTTCTGCTGCCGGAGGAACCGGGATTGGGTGTGGAGATCGACGAGGCTGCGGTGGAACAGTGGCGGTTGTGAGGGATCGAAACCGCTGCCTGGCGACGAGGTCAGCCGCCGGATTCTAGCGAGATGAGGAGTGAGCACGCCCTCGTGCGGGTCTTGCCGTGTAGACCCGCACGAGGGCGTGCTCACTCCTCTGTAATTCAGGGATATCTGCCGGATCTTAACGCATCAACCGTCGCACAAAATCTGCGGACTTGAGCTGCCGCTCGAGGACAGTAACCAGATACCGGTACAGAATACTCTCCGCAGCCTGTAAATTCGAGGATCGCACCTGCAAGTTGCGCACCGCGCCCCAATTGCTGCGCTGTAGGTGACGCAGCACCTTGAGCACGTCGGCGGAGATGAGTTCCACGCCGCTGAGATTTTCGGCGCAGGTGGGGCAGTAGATGCCGCCCGCATGGAGGCTGAGGAAGTTGTCTACCGGCTCAAGTGGCTTGCCGCAGCCCAGGCAGTTGAAGAGTTCGGGCTGGAAGCCGGCCAGGCTGAGCAGGTGCAACTCGAACCAACGCAGCAGAAGACTGGGATCGGCTTCGGCTTCGTCGAGTTCGCGTAGTGCAAGCAGTAGCAGATCCCACAGATTGCGGCTGTCGTCGCTGGCCTCGCCGAAGACGTCCACCAGTTCGGCCACGTAGGCGGCGCGGCTGATGCTGTCCAGGTCCTCGCGCAGATGGCGGAAGCTCTCCACCGCCGTCGCCTCGGTGACAATGTCCCACGTGCGCGCCTGCGCCACCAACATCGACACGTGCGTGAACAGTTCCAGGTGACCGGCCTTGCGGCTCGTCGTCTTGCGGATGCCCTTGGCGATGAGATCGCGCTTCCCCTGATCCGGCGTGAAGACGGTCAACACCCGATCCGCCTCCCCCTGATCGCGGCGACGCAACACCACCCCTTGCATTCGATTGACGCGACTGCGCTCCGCCATTGTCAACGGCCTTTCTGATCGAAAGAATGTTCTATGGCGATTATATCATCAATGACCCAAATTCTCATTCGCTGTCTGTGGAAAATTGAGGGGTGTATTCAATTCGGGCGCGGTTTCCAGTTGAGCAACTCTTCGACGTAACCTAGCAGCAGGTCACGATCGAAGGGCTTGCCCATAAAGCGTATTGGATCGGCGTCGGTGATGTTCACCTGACGTTCGCGCACCTCATCGACGACTGCGCTGACGAAGATAATGGGGATATCGCGCATCTTGCTGTCCTGCGCCATGCGCTCGCGGACTTCTTCGCCCGTTAAATCGGGCATCATCTGGTCGAGGGTGATGAGATTCGGGTGGAGGCTCTCAATTTTGTCGAGTGCTTCTTGGCCATTGACTGCGGTTTCAATGCGGTATCCGGCGCGTTGCAGCATGATAGTGAGCATCTTGCGCACCAGAGGCTCGTCGTCGACGACGAGGATCAATGGGACCTGCGACGACTGCGATGAAGGGTGCATTGGTGTCTTTCCAGGTGGAATAACAAGTCAAACCTTAACTTATCGGTGCAGGTGGCTTCAAGGTAGGCTGCAAAACAGGCTCATTTGTGAAACCCTTCAGCCCACCAGACGGCGAAACAAGGCGATACTGCCTTCTCCATGCAGGCGTTGATCCCAGTCGTCTTTGTGGAGTGCTTCGGCGAGTAGCGCAAAGACTTCGTCCCATGCGGCTGCCGTTTCGCTGATGGCTGCGGCGTCGTGTGCATAGGACGGATTGTAACCGAACGATGTGAAAAACCCGCGTTTCGTCATCTCCTGCACAAAGTAGTCTTTGATCTGTTTCTGGCGCTGCGCTGGCGCATCCTCGGCAAAGGTGATCGCCACCTGCTGTGGCAGTCCTCCGGCGCATAGGGGGACGTTGTGTTTCGCCGCCAACTGGTTGAAGCGTTGCTGCACGGCTCGTCCTGTTTCGGTGATACGGGCGATGGCGTTGCGCCGCTTCATCTCGCGGATCGTCGTCAGCGCCGCCGTCGCCCCCACGGTGTCGGACCAATATGTGCTGCTGATGAACATGTCCGCGGCCACCGACATCACGTCCTTGCGGCCCACCACGGCACCCATCGCATAGCCGTTGGAAATGGCCTTGGCATACGTCGCCAGATCGGGGACGACGCCAAATGTCTCCTGCGCACCGCCCATCGCCAACCGAAAACCAGTGACCACTTCATCGAAAATCAGGACGACACCGTGCGCCGTCGCCAATTCGCGCACGCCTTCCAGGAAGCCCGGCGTCGGCTGTGACGCCCCCCGCGACGCTTCCAGGATAATACAGGCTACCTCGCCCTGGTTGCGTTTCAGCGCGGTTTCGAGGGAATCGAGATCGTTGTAGCGGAAGGGCAGCGCCGTCCCCTTCAATCCTTGCGGGATCCCGCGCGGCGCAATGTTTGGCAGTAAATGGCTGCTGAGGACATCGTCTTCGGCCAGATTGGCGGCCAGATACCAGTCGTGCCAGCCGTGGTAGCCGCAGAAGAGCACCTTCTCGCGCCCGGTGTAGCCGCGGGCGATGCGCACGGCGACGGCGTTGGCTTCGCCGCCCCCTTTGCAGTAGCGCACCATCTCCGCACAGGGGATCGTCTCCACCAATTCCTGGGCCAGTGCCAGTTCCACAGGATGGCTGACGCTGAACGCCGTGCCGCGGTGGATCTGTTCGATCACGGCGTTGTCCACAGCGTCGTCGGCGTGGCCCAGGATCAGCGCGCCCACCGACATCATCCAATCAACGTACTCGTTCTCGTCCAGATCCCAGATGCGGCAGCCCTTGCCGTGGCTGACGTAGGGCGGCGTCACCCCAGGCGCGCATAACGCGGGCGACGGCTGAGCAACTGCACGCCGCCCGGGATCAGCTTTAGCGCCTCGTCGTAGCGCCGGTACGATTCCTCTACATGGTGAGTCTGCGCGTCTTTGCTCATGCGTCCTCGTTTCTACGAAGGAAAAGCAGAAGCTGTGGACACGGATGGAAAGAACACTGATCTTGTCTACTTTTTCTAAGGCGAAACCAGAGAAAAATGATACACGAAGGCACACGAAGATACACGAAGGCGGAAAAGAACAAGCAGAAAGCTATTCCGCTCTGTTGTCCTGCGCATCCTGAAATCCGTGTCCCTCTTTCTCCTCTTCGTGGTGCTTCGTGTTTCTTCGTGTAGCTTCTTGGTTCAAAATTCTGAAATCTTCTAGATCCGTGTTTCCATCAATCCGTGTCCACAACTTCTGCTAGAGAGATCCCAACTTCTGAAGTAGTTCTGAGGGCAGCGCCGTCGACTCGGCCTCGAAGGCCTGCTCGATGTGATCCACGCTGCGTGCGCCCACCAGCACCGAGGTGACACCAGGGCGTCCGATCACCCAGGCCAGCGCCAGGCGGATCATGGACATGTCGCTCTCTTGAGATGCCGCCCGCAAGCCTTCCATGACGCGGAACTTGTCGTCGGTGAAGTAGATGCTCTGGTGACCGGGCATGACGTCGAAGCGTGTCCCTGGCGGCAGGGGGCCGTCTTTGCGGTACTTGCCGGTGAGGAATCCCGCGCCCAGTGGGCTGTAGGAGATCACGCCGATCGCCTGATCAGCGCAGAGCGGCAGCAACTCGCCCTCAATGCCGCGGGTGACTAGGTTGTAGTTGGGCTGCACCGACTCGAACCGCGCCCAGTCGTGGACGTCCTGTTGCCAGAGCGACTTACAGAGCTGCCAGGCCGCGTAGTTGCTGCACCCAATGTAACGCACCTTGCCCGCTTTCACCAGCGCATCGAGCGCTTCGAGCGTCTCGTTGAGCGGCGTCTTGGCGTCGAAATGGTGTACCTGGAAGAGATCGATGACATCGGTCTGGAGCCGTTGCAGGCTTGCCTCCGCCGACGAGATCACCCGATCTCTGGTGAGCACGCCCGACACCTTGGTCGCCAACACAATCTGATCACGTACACCGCGATCCGCCAGCCAACGCCCGACCACCGTCTCCGAGCTGCCTTTTGCGTAGGCTTCGGCGGTGTCGAAGAGGGTGATGCCCCGTTCCAGCGCCCGGTCCATCACCACAAAGGAGGCGTCTTCGTCGATCTCACGCCCAAATGTCACACAGCCAAGCCCAATCGAACTGACAGATAGTTCGGTTCTCCCCAGTTTGCGGTATTCCATCGAGTCTCCTCCATCGTGATCAACCTAACACGCAGCGATCTGCATGTCAAGCAAATGGTATATGTATTTTGTAAGGTTTCTTTGCACAGAAAGCCAGGATATGATACTTTTTCGCAATCGCCAAACACACTATTTCAACCCAAGAAAAGGTCGAGCTATGTCCTCTCAGGAACGCGCCAACGAACGTACCGTGCAGGAACTGATGAGTTTGCAGGGAAAGGTTGCCATTGTCACCGGGGCGGCGGGCTGGCTGGGATCGGCCATGAGCCGCGCCCTGGCCGAAGCAGGCGCTACGCTTGTGGTCACCAGCCGAGACGGAGAACAGGCGGCTTCCTTCGCGGCGAGTCTGCCTGGCAGCGGACACGTCGGGCTGCCCTTTCACCAGGCCGACACCGACACAATCCCCGGCTTCGTGGCGGATGTGCTGGCGCGGCTGGGGCGCATCGACATCCTTGTCAACAATGCCTACGGCGGCACCGCCCCCGACATCGACGACGCCACCGCCGCCGATTTCGACAAAGCCTTCCACACCGGCGTCACGGCCTACTTTTTGCTGGCGCGTGAGGTGGTGCATCATCTGCGCAGCCGCGGCGCCGCGGGGTCGATCATCAACATCGGCAGCATGTACGGCGTCGTCGCCAGCTATCCCAGCGCCTACGAAGGACTGCCCGTGAACAGCCCGCCCAACTACCACGCACTCAAGGGCGGTGTCGTTCACCTCACCCGTCACCTGGCGGCGTACTGGGCGGCGGACAACATCCGTGTCAATGCGATTTGCCCCGGTCCTTTCCCCAAGGAGCAGACCCAGACGGATCACCCTGAGTTCATCGAGCGCTTGGAGGCCAAGGTGCCGCTGGGCCGCATGGGCCGCCCCGAAGAACTGAAGGGGCTGGCGGTGCTGCTGGCCAGTGAAGCGGGCAGCTACATCACCGGGCAGAATATCCTCGTCGACGGCGGCTGGACGGCTTGGTGATCTACCATGACGAACTGGCAACAGACCGACGCCGACTGTGAATTGCTGGAAAGGACGATTGTCCCTTTCCTGCCGGATCGCATTTTCGACGCACACGCCCATCTTTTTCGCCTCGATCACTACGCGCCCGGCACCGCGCCTGCCCACCTCGACGGCGCGCCGCCGCAGTTCGGCATCGCCGAATACCGTGCGTTCATGGAATGGCTGCACCCAGGTGGACGCACCGTCGGCGGCCTCTTCTTCGGGCTGGTCTTCAACGGTGACCGCGACGGCAACAACCGCTTCGTGGCCGAGGAAGTGCGCGCCGACCCGCACAGCCGTGGTCAGATGATCATCTCGCCCGACATGGACCCCGAATACGTGCGCAGCGAGGTGCGACGCAACGGCTTCGTCGGTCTCAAGCCCTACCACACCATGGCCGCGGTGGACGGTCCTACCTGGCACGCGCCCATCGAAGCCTATCTCGTGGAGGATCACGTGCGCATCGCCCACGAGGAAGGGTTGACTGTCACCCTGCACATGGTGCGCGACCGCGCCCTGGCCGATCCGGTGAACCAGGTCACCATCCGCCGTTACTGCGAAAGCTACCCCAACCTGCGCCTGATCCTGGCCCATGCGGCGCGTGGCTTCAATCCCTGGCACACCATCGAAGGCATCGACAGCCTGCGCGGCCTCGACAACGTCTGGTGCGACACCTCGGCGGTCACCGAGGCGGGGGCGTTCGAGGCCATTGTCGAAACGCTTGGCCATCGGCGTCTACTCTACGGCACCGACTTTCACGTCAGCCACCTACGCGGCCGCTGTGTGGCCATCGGCGACTCTTTCCACTGGTTCTATGCCGAAGACATGGACCTGGACGAACGTCACGCCACACTGCAACCCGTCCTCATCGGGCTGGAGTCACTGCGCAGCCTGCTCCTGGCCTGCAGGCGGCTGAAGCTGACAGACGCGCAGATTGAAGACGTGTTTTTGGGGAATGCGCAGGCGCTTTTTGAATTGCGTAATGCGTAATTCGTAGGGCCAATCTACTCCACGAATTACGCATTACGCATTGCTCGCCCAGCGAAACAAACTCTGTTCATTCAACCCTCTCTCCAGGAGATCCCCATGTCCGACTATCGCATTCGATCTGAGCATCTTCAGGATTTTGCCACAACTGTGTTGGAACGAGCCGGCGTCCTCGCGGACGAGGCCGCGGACGCGGCCGACGTGCTGGTGTGGGCCAACCGCCGCGGCGTGGACACCCACGGCGTGCGCAATCTCAAGAGCCACTACGTGGACAAAGTGAGCGACGGCAGCATCAAAGGACATCCCCAGTTTCGTATCGAGTACGAGACGCCGATCTCGGCGCGTGTCGACGGCGACAACGGGTTGGGGCTGGTGGCAGGCTGCTGGGCCATGCGGCTGGCCATGCAAAAAGCACGCGAATCGGGGATCGGCATGGTGGCCATGCACAACTCCAATCACTTCGGCGCCGCGGGCCGCTACCCGGCCATGGCCCTGGCCGAAGACCTGATCGGCGTCGGCCTCACCGGCATGTTGTGGGCCGAGGGCAACCAGTACGGCGTCGTCCCCACCTTCGGCGCGCGGGCGATGTTCTCCACCAATCCCATCGCCATCGGCTTCCCTGCGCACGAGGAACCCGACTTTCTGCTCGACATGGCTACGTCCACGACACCCATGAACCGCGTGGTCATGCGCCAGGAGCTAGGACAGGCCATCCCCGACGGTTGGGCGCTGGACGCCGAAGGACGCCCCACCACCGATCCCGCCACGGCGAAGATGCTGCTGCCGTTGGGTGGCACGCGCGAACACGGCAGCCACAAGGGCTACGGCCTGGCGATCATGGTGGAGACGCTGTGCGGCCTGCTCTCCGGCGGCTGGACGGCGTTGACCGAACCACTGGCCAACGGCGTCGATCACGCTCAAAGCCGCGATGCCCACTTCTTCGCCGCCGTGCGCGTGGACCTCTTCCGCCCGCTCGACGAGTTCACCCGCGGCATGGACGCCATGATCCGCTCCCTGCGCGCCACCCCCCGCCAGCCCGACCAGGATCGCGTCTACGTGGCCGGCGAAATCGAACACGAAACTGAACGCAAACGCCTACGCGAGGGCATCCCCCTGCCTGCCAACGTCGTGGCGGATCTGTGGGAGATGTCGCGGCGGTTCGATGTGGCGCTGTCGTTGGAGAAGAGATAGGGATTGGGATCAGATCGAGTCCGCGCCGCAGGATTGGGAATGCCGAGTTCGCTCGCGACAGCACTCGCCAGATCCTGTACATACAGTCCCCAGTCCTCAGTCCTGAATCCCTAACCACCCATCTCAACCATCTTCCCCTCTTCGAGGATTCGAGCAGCGCCAGGGCCACGGCCACGTCGCGGATGCGTCATCCTCGCCGGTGACCGGGGCGGTGTGTTGCTGCGGACGCGTCGTTGAAGACGGTGAGCGATCGACAGGCCTGTGCATGCGCGGCTGGCGGAAGGCGGTCAGCGTGTTCGGTGTTCACAGGCGGCTGTTGCGCCACCGTGCCAGGACCCGCTCATCGGCCAGTTGCAGTTTGTCGTAGGCGTCCATGTCGAGCATCCCCGTTTCACCCATGATGTAGGCGCGGAAGACCTGCCCTGGGAACGCTGGTACAGGGCAGGCAGCGCAAACACAGCGCCACCACCGCGTTGCCGAAGGTGAGCAGCCCCAACGGTCGTGTTGGTTCGTGCGGCCTGGCGGAAGGTGCGCGAATGACCAAAAAAACGCTTCACCACCGCCCAGCATCCAGCGGCACAGGTCGATGGCATGCACGCCGCCCGCCAGGATGTGCCCTACGCTGGCAGGGTTGGCCCACCAACTCCAGTCCCCACCGAAACCTGGATCGTCGAACAGCATAAACGCCTGGTTAAACTGAATTGTGAGCACCTTGCCGATCTGCCCAGCCTGAATGGCATCGTGCGCGGCGCGGGGAACGGTGCGGTAGCGCTGCTGGTAGCCCACCGAAAGCGTCAACCCGCGCCGATCACACGCTTCGAGGATACGGTCGGCGTCGGCAACGGTGGTGGTCATCGGCTTTTCGATGAAGAGGTGTTTGTCGTGCTCGGCGGCCAGCAGCGCCTGTTCGGCGGACGAACTGCGGTGTGGCAATGATCACCACGTCTACGTCGTCGCGGGCGATCAACTCCTCTGCGGACTCGCACAGCGCCACGCTGTAGTCCTCGGCCAGCTTGGCGGCGCGCGAACCCAACGCCAGGGCCGTCAACTGCGCCCCTTCGATATGACGCAACGCCTCTGCGTGGGTACGTCCCATAAAACCTGAACCGAGAATGCCGTAGCGGATGGGTTGCATGTGGGGTCTCCTTGGATTTCCGATTGACGATTTCCGATTGACGGTTTCCTGTTAACGAAGGGATTTTGATTGTCGTGCCAGAGAGAGTTGCCAAAACGGAAACAAGCGCCTACACCCTCTGCAATCGTCAATCGTCAATCGTCAATCGGAAATCGTCAACCCCTCGATATCCGAGCCGTCAGATACCGTGGCCGCAGCCATCGACGATGGCGCGACAGCGGGCAACGTGGACTCATCGCGCTGGCGGGGGCGGAGAGGCTGAGCGCATAGCGCACATGACCACTGTGATCGAAGATAGGCGCGCTCGATGCAAAGCGTCCCTTCCTCGTTTTCGCCGTTGTCCAGAGCGTGCCGCGGGCGCGAGTTGAGCAGTTCATCATAGAGCGCGCTAAGCGAGATCTGCGTTTGGGCTGTGCGTGGCTCAAAGCGTTCTGGGATGTGTTGCGGCCAACGTTCCTGTGGCGTGAAGGCCAGATCGCTTTGCCCAACGCCGTCGAGTAGATGGGATCTCGGCTACTCCAGCCATGCTTCTGCATGCGCAGCGAGTGGCGGCTTTCCGCCATGTCGATGTAGACGATCTCCATATTGTCCAACATGCCCAGGTTGATCGTCTCGTTGAACTGATCGCGCAGGCTTTGCAGATACGGCCAGGCCACATCAAGCACCCGGGCAGTTGATCCCCGGCAAGCTGGCCCAATTCAAACAAACGCAGACCCAGCCGGTAGGTGTCGCTGTCGGCATCGTGGCCGACAAAGCCACTGGCGTGTAAAGTCTGCAAATAGCGGAAGACTGTCGTCTTGGGCAGGCGCACTTTGTAGCAGATTTCGGTCAGTGTCTGCGGTTGGCCGTCTTCGCCCAGGCAGAGCAGCACCTGCAAAGCCTTGTGTACCGGCTTCACGATGTAATCACTCGACATGAACACTCTCAATCACTGATTCTTTGTTTTGTGTGGCGAAACAAGTTCTTTGACATGAAACGCAGTCGCATCGCATAGTTTCTGCAAGCCAGTGTCAAGACCCAATTTGATGAGCCGCCACAGGATTCACTCCCTGATTGGATGTGAATCGCTCCTCGTGTCGGCATGTGCAATGAATGCGCGACTGAGACAATCACGTCGTACATCCATCCCGTTTGTCTCCGGTCAGTTGCTACCGCTCTTCTTCTTCGATGACACCCTGTCATCGCTACGCTTTTTCCAGCCATCCAAACTTCTGTGTTCGAGAAGAATTGCCGGAACTGGTAATTCGTCTCGTGCATAGTTGCATCCCTATCACATCGTTCACACCCCCAAGATCCAACACGAGGAGGACTGGCATGACCATTCGCAACAACCGTCTAGTGATTCTTATTGTATCGGCGCGCTGCCCTGTTGGCAATGGCTGCATGGCCGGTTATGCTGCGCCAGCGGCCCCGGCTACGAAGAACCTGCTGAAGAAGCGCCGGCAGAGGCAGCCGCCGACAGCGCAGCCGCCGCTTCCGCCATGACTGGTACACCGAAGAGCAGTTGAACGCATCCCCGGATCAACGCCCGTACCGACGTGGCGCCCAAGCAGGGCGGCACCGTCACCCTGGCGCAGACCGATATCGGCTACGCAGGGGCAAAAACTGGATCGTGCGCGCCAGCACCAACGATGAGTTTATCTTCAGCCAGTTGACCGACCTCGCCATGAACGGCCAGGACATCGTCCCCGATGTGGCCGGAAAGTTGGGACATTTCCGACGATGGCCTTACCTACACCTACAACTTGCGCGACGTCCTCTGGCACGACGGTGAACCGCTCACCGCCGCCGACGTGAAGTGGACCATCGAGATGCTCTACCACCCCGACACCGGGGCCGGCGTGCGCACCAGGTTGCCGCTCTTCGTCATTGCCGGGGCCGACGAATCTGCCGCCGGTGACGCCGACGAGATCAGCGGCGTGCAGGTGATCGACGACACCACTGTGGAGATCACGCTCAGCGAATCACGCGCCGACTTCTTCTACGGCATGGGCGGCATGAACCTCTTCCCGCAGCACGTCTTCGAGGGCGTGGCCTTTGCCGATATCCACCCGCCCAATGCACTGGCCGAAGTCATCGGTTCCGGTCTTTCCATGTTGACCGAGTATGAGCCGGATCAGTAATTACATCCTCGAAGCGTTTGAAGATTACTACGCGTGGTCGCCCGTACCTGGATCGCCTGATCTTCCGCATCGGGCTGGATTCGGTGGCGTCGTGGCTGCCTGGCCTGGAAGCGGGCGAAATTCAGGTGGGCAACATGGTCAACGGGGCCGGATCGCAACCAGGCCGAAGAGGACGAAACCTCACCGTCGTCGGCGTTGCCACCTGGCGCCATGGCTATCTGGCCCAACCACGACAACTTCCCCGACAAGCGCGTTCTTGCAGGCGCTGATTCACGCCGTGGATCGCGTTTACCGTGCAGGGCATCTACGGTGAAGGGCAGGCGCTGGTCTACGATTACACCGCCATCGATCCCGGCGCCACCTGGATCGACCCTGATGTGCCGCAGTATCCCTACGATCCTGAAATGGCCACGCAGTTGCTCGAAGAAGCCGGTTGGGATTTCGATCAGAACCGCAATTCGTCACCTACTACCAGTCTGAACTGGATCGACGTGCGGTGGCGGCCATGCAGCAGTTCTGGAACGACGTGGGCGTGAAGGTCAACGTCGAGCACATGGACGGCCCCACCTTCGTCACCCGCTTCTACGAAGAGCACGACTTCGACCTGGGCTACGGCTGCTGTGAAGGCGTCGCCGTTCGAGTATCCGCTTACTCTGCAGCAACATGTTCCCTGCCGGTTACAACGGCTCTCGCTACTGCAACGCACAGGTGGACGATCTGGTGATGCAGTCGATGGTGGAACCCGATCCGGATACCCGCAAGAACATGTGGTACGAGTTGAGCATGATCACCAACGAAGAGGTCCTGCACATGACCATGTTCCAGCAGGATCGGCGGCACGCCATCAACCAGAACGTGTGTAACTACCAGTTCCGCCAGTGGACAAACATCATCTGGCCGGAGACGAACCCGGAAACCTGGTATCTGGCGGACTAAAAGATTGACGACACCGCTGAGAACAGGACGACTGATGACCGACGACATCGTTTCAGCCGTCGTCGGTCATCAGTCGTCTGTCGTCTAGCTCTCACGAGAACACCATGAATCGCTACATTCTTCGCCGCATTCTCCAAGCCATACCGGTGTTGATCGGCATTACGATCATTACCTTCACCTTCACCGAGCTGGCGCCGGGCGATGCGGTCTCTTCATGATCCTTGGCCCAACAGGACGCCATCAGCGACGTTGATATCGAGAGCCTGCGCCCGGGCGATGGCCTCGATCAGCCGGCGCCGGTACGCATGCAATGGATGGGCGGCCTGTTACAGGGCAACATGGGCGTCCGCATCCGCAGCCGTGTGCCCAGGAGTGAGGAAATCGGTCGACGCCTGCCTGCGACGCTGCAACTGATGTTTTCGGCCTTGACCATCGCGGTTGTGCTGGGCATCCCGTTGGGGATCATCTCGGCGCTGAAGCAGTATTCGCGACTCGACTACTTCCTCACCTGGTTTGTTTTTGTGGGGATATCGGTGCCGGGCTTTTTTGCGGCGCTGGCCGCCATCTACCTCTTCGGTGTGCGGCTCGACTGGTTCCCCACCAGCGGCTATTCGACGATTGGGGCCGATTTCGGCTTCTGGGGGCATATCGGGGATCGGCTGCGCTACCTCGCGCTGCCTGCGTTTGTGCTGGGGCTGGAAAGCATGGCCGGCATCATGCGCTACACCCGATCCTCCATGCTGGAGGTGATCCGCCTCGAATACATGACCACCGCCAAAAGCAAAGGGCTTGGCTACACGGCTATGATCATTCGGCACGCCCTGCGCAACGCCCTGCTGCCGGTGATCACCGTGATCGGGCTGCGCCTGCCCACGCTCTTCGGCGGCGCGCTGATCATCGAGACGATCTTCAACTGGCCGGGCATGGGCATCCTCTACCTGGACGGCGTCACCACGCGTGACTATCCGCTGATCATGGGGATGGTACTGATCTCGGCGCTGCTGATCGTGGTCAGCAACCTGATCACCGATCTGACATACGCCATCGCCGACCCGCGTATTCGGTATGAATGAAGGATGTGATTGGTGATTTGTGATTGGTGATTGGGCCTCGAAATCAGGCTGCGAATGTACGCTTCCACGGTGTCGACGAGACGATTGCTCGGCCATTCGGTGACGAATCGGCAGGCCAAATCACCAATCACCAGTCACCAATCACCAATCACCACTCTCCCGGAGCAGAACCTGTGACGATTCAACAAGAAGCCGGCGTGTCACCGCAGAACGCCGCGCCCCTTGCCGCAGAAAAGAAGTTGCGCAGCCAATCTCTGGCCGGACGCGCCTTCCGCCGCTTTCTGAAACACCGGCTGGCTGTGATCAGCAGCATTTTTATGATCACCGTGGTCCTACTGGTGTTTCCCCTGGCGCCGGTGGTTGCGCCGATCCCGCCCAACAAAATTATCCTCACCGAAGTCGGCCAGCCACCCAGCGCCGCGCACTGGCTGGGGACCGACCTCACCGGCCGCGACGTGTGGAGCCGTGTGATCTACGGTGGGCGGGTTTCGGTGGCGGTGGGGCTGGTGGCGGTGACCATCTACATGTCCATCGGCACGCTGTTGGGCAGCATCGCCGGCTACTTCGGTGGCCGCACCGACGCCTTCATCATGCGCGTGACGGACACGGTGATGGCCTTTCCGGTGCTGGTGATCCTGATCAGCATCGTGGCCATCGTGGGGCCGGGGCTGATCAACGCCATGCTCGCCATCGGCCTCATCGGGTGGACGGGGGTGGCCCGCCTCGTACGCGGACAAGTCCTCTCGATCCGCGAGACCGACTTCATCACCGCGGCCCGGGCCATCGGCGCGCCGCGCTCGCAGATCATTCTGCGCCACATCCTGCCCAACGTGGTGGCGCCGATCACAGTAGCGGCCAGTTTCGGCATCGCTGGGGCCATCCTCACCGAAGCCGGGTTGAGCTTCCTGGGGCTGGGGGTGCAGGTACCCACGCCGAGTTGGGGCAACATGCTCAACGAAGCCCAATCCATCGCCATCCTCGAAGACTATCTGTGGCTGTGGATTCCGCCCGGCCTCATGATCAGCCTGTGTGTGCTGGCCATCAATTTCATCGGCGACGGACTGCGCGACGCCCTCGATCCACGAATGACTTTAGACTGAGGTCGGAATTTATGATCCACGAAGGCACACGAGGAACCACGAAGTGGAAGCGAGGCGCGGATTTCAGGATTGCCAGGACAGTAGGGCAGGAAAGCCATCTTTCTACTCTTCTCTGCCTTCGTGTATCTTCGTGTGCCTTCGTGGATCAATTCTGTTTTCTCTTAATCCATCTCCCGAAGGATCTACTGTATGACACAAGCGACTTACACCGCCGTCATCGTGGGGCTGACCGGCATTGGCGGCGACCCGCTGAGCCGGATCTGCCGCTCTACGCCGCCATGCCTCGTTCCCACGCCGCCGCCTACCACCGTCACCCGCAGACTGATCTGGTGGCGGTGTGCGACATCCGCCAGGGCCGCGCTGGATAGCTTCAAGGCTGAATGGGGCGACGTGTGGCCCGAACTGCGCTACTACACCGACTATCGCCAGATGCTGGCCGACATGCGCCCCGATCTCGTCAGCGTGGCCACGCCCGATCACCTGCGCACGGACATCACCATCGACGCCGCCGTAGGCACCCGCGCCATCCTGTGCGAGGAAGCCCATCGCCGTCTCCCTGGCCGACGCCGATCGTATGATCGCCGCCTGCCAAGCCCACGACGTGCTGCTTTCCATCGAGCACACCCGCCGCTGGGGACCGGCGTTCCACGCCGCCCGCGAGATGATCCGCAGCGGTCGCATCGGCGCACTGCGCAGCATCGTCACCAGCATGTACAGCCGTCGATCCATGCTCTTTCGCAACGGCACGCATGGTCGATCTCACCAACTTCTTTGCGGAATCGGCGCCGAAGTGGGTCTTTTTGCCCATCTGGAAGAAGGCTTCGATCATTTCACCGAATACAAAAGCGACGGTGGCCACGATCCGGCCACAGATCCGGCGCCAACCACGGCCTACATCTACTACGCCAACGGCGTGCGCCTTCTACAACAGCCTCAAAGTGGACATGCCCGGCTCGCAGTTCGAGTTGATCTGCGACGACGGCCGCATCGAAGTGTCGGATCGGGGCGCCACGTTGATCCGCGGGCTTTCGCACTACGAGTGGGCGCGCAGCGAGATCGTCCCCGGCGACTTCATGTTCGCCTACCAGTCCGGCGCGGTGGCGGAACTTGTCCACGTGCTGGAGAACGGCGGCGAACTTATCTCCACCGGCCAGGAAGCGCGCAAGACTGTGGAAGTGATGCTGGCGATGCTGCGCTCTCACGAACTGGGCAACGTGCGCGTGGACCTGCCACTCGCTCAACCCGTCACCGCCACCTCGTCAGGAGACTGATCCATGACCGCTCTCAACGCCGCCCTGCTGGGGCTGGACAATCCCCACTCGCTGGCGCATCTGCGCACGCTGCAATCGTTGCCCGAGATCGAGCAGATCTACGTGTGGGATCGCAGCGCCGACACGCTGGCCGAAGTGCAGGCCAAACAGCCGGCCAAGATCGCGGACGCCTCCACCAACCTGGACGCGATCCTAGGCCGCGAGGACGTCCTCTTTGCCATCGAAGCCACCCGCAACGATCTGGCCCCCGATCTCTGCCTCAAAGCGCTGGCCGCGGGCAAACACGTCATGGCCGAAAAGCCGATTGGGCCGTCCACCGCCGAAGTGCAGCGTGTGGTGGATGCTGCCAACCAGGCCGGGCTGGTGCTGGGTGTCTGCTACCAGAACCGGCGCAACCCGGTGGTGCGGCAGATGCGCGCCGTGGTACAAGAAGGCATACTGGGCGAATTGATGTCAGTGGAGATGCGCATGTTGACCACCGCGGTGCGCTTCCGCAACCCGCAACACTGGCTTTTCGACAGCGCCAAATCCGGCGGCGGTATGCTCTCGTGGCTGGGCTGCCATTACCTCGACATCATGCGCTTCGTCACCGGCGACGAGATCGTCTCCGTGTCCGCCGAAATCGCCACCCGCAGCGGTGAGGACATTGATGTCGAAGACGTAGCCACCCTGATCGTGCGCTTCGCCTCGGGCGCGGTGGGATCGCTGCACGTGGGCTACACGCTGGCCCTGAGCGGCAGCGGCTACCACAACAAATCCGGCTACGACACCTACGCCGGTTTCAACGGCGGTAGTGGGCGCATGTACTGGCGAGCGCCCGGCGCGCCCACGTCGCTCTTCGTTGAAACCGTCCACGACGACTGGCGCGACGCGCCCACCCGCGAGTTCACCTACACGCTGGGCGAAACCCCGGCCTACGGCGGCGCCGCCGGTGAAGAATTCATGCGATTTCATCCGCGCCGCGCAAGGATCGGGGCAACCGCCCGCCAGCCGGCGTCGACGCCTTGCAAGTGGCGCGCATCGTAGAAGCGCGTACACGTCGAGTCGCGAAGGACGGCGCGTGGAGATTCAATTGCCATGATGACCACCGCCGCCCACCGCCTCATCCTCACGCCCACCGGCGACGTTGAAATCGAAGACTTCGTCGCGCCCGCGCCAGGGCCGGATCAGGTACGGGTGCGCATACACACCACGCAGGTGAGCGCGGGCAGCGAGATCAACGGCGTGCGCAAGCGGCGGCAGGCGTCCGCGGCGGAGCGGGCCACGTTTGCACCGGCGGGGATGGGCTACACCGCCATCGGCGTGATCGACGCCGTGGGGCGCGACATCGAGGGCTTTGCCGAAGGCGAACGCGTCCTGTGTGGGGGGAACCACGCCACGCACTGGCTGGTGACGCCTGGGGCCGCCAGAAACGAAGCGGCCATTCCACAGGAGTACCGTCTGGAGAAGCTCCCGCCTGGGCTGTCCGACGAAGCCGCGGCCTTCTGCGTCCTCGGGGACGTGGCGCTGCATGGCGTGCGGCGAGCGCAGATCCAGATTGGCGAAGCGGCGGCGATCCACGGGTTGGGCGTGATCGGCCAGATCGCAGCGCAACTCTGCCGTCTTTCCGGCGCGTACCCGGTGATCGGCGTCGATCTCGTGGACGCACGCATGGCGCTGGCGCGGCAACTGGGTGCGTCGCACACCATCGACGCCGCCCAACAGGACGTGGCCGCCGAAATCCGGTCCTTGACGCAGCGGCCCTGGCGCTGGCGCGGCGCGCTGCCCGGTCTCGATCAAGGCGCGGGCGCAGATGTACAGATCCACACCACGTCGTACATCGGCAACTACCCTGTCCTGCTGCAAGCCGCCGCCGACCGTGGACGTATCGTCCTCGTGGGGGCGACCAGCGGCAGCGTGGCCATCGAGTCGCACGAACTCTTCCGCCGCGAGTTGCAGGTGCTGGGATCGTACCAGACCGGCATGATCGACCCCCATCCCTACTGGCCGTGGACGCGCACACGCAACCAGCACGTGATCCTCGATCTCATCCGTCGCGGCGAACTGCACGTCGAGCCGCTGATCAGCCACGTGGTCCCCTTCACCGAAGCGCCTGCGCTCTACGAGCAGATGGCGCAGGGCGGCGACGGGTGGATGAGTGTCTTCTTCAAGTGGGGGTAGGGGCAGGGCAGAATTGATCCACGAAGATACACGAAGATACACGAAGAAGAGAGAAAGAAAAGACGATGAAACTTGCCTATTTTCACACCGATGGTTCGAGCCGTGTGGGCGTCGTGGTCGAAGATCGCATCTTCGATCTGTCCGCGGTGGCGCAGGCCGCGGGTATCTCCGTGCCGGATAGCGTGCTGGGGATTCTGGCCGGTGGCGCAGCGGCCCATTCGGCTGTGCAACGGGTGATCGACAACGCAACGCAGTCGCTCCCCCTCTCCGCGGTGACGTTGGACCCGCCGTTGCAACCGCACGACGGCAAGCTCTTTTGCCTGGCGGGCAACTATGCGTCGCACATTCAGGAGGGCGGCGGCCACTTCGCGGGCAAAGACAAGATGACGCCCCACTTCTTCATCAAACCGTGGACCACCGTCGTCGCTACCAAGCAGGCAATCCGTATCCCCGCCGTCTCCACCTTCACCGACTGGGAGCTGGAGTTGGCGGTGGTCATCGGCCGCAGTGGGCGCGATATCGCGGTGGAAGACGCGGGCGGTTACATCGCAGGCTACACCATCTTCAACGACATCTCGGCGCGGGAACTGGCCTACCGCCAGGACCGCGAACTGCAAGCCGGTGACGGCTTCTTCGACTGGCTGGTGGGCAAGTGGCCCGACACCTTCGGCCCGATGGGGCCGTGGATCACCACCGCCGACGCCGTGTCGCAGCCCGACCGCCTGGGCATGAAGCTGTGGCTCAACGACGCACTGCAACAGGATGCCAACACCGGCCAGATGATCTTTTCGCCAGCCGAGGTCATCGCCTACATTTCGCAGTTCGTGTCGCTGCAACCAGGCGACGTGATCAGCACCGGCACCCCGGCGGGTGTGGGCCATTCACCAGAAGCTACAACTCAAGCCCGGCGACCGCATCGCGGCGAGATCGAGGGTTGGGCGTGCTCGAAAATAACGTGGACGCGCTAGTATGCACTTTCTCTGGCCTGCACCGCCTGCGTGTGGACAGGCCCCGACGCCGACATCGCGCAGTGTCCGGCTTGCGGCGGCACACTGGACGTGGTCTACGCGTCCGCCGCGGTGGACATGGACACGGCGCGGCCTGGTCTTTTCCGTTGGGCGTCGCGACTGCCGCTGCGTGATCCGTCCGCTGCTTTGAGCCTGGGCGAAGGCAACACACCCCTGGTGCGTTCGCATCGGCTTGGCGACGAGTTGCGTCTTTCTTCCCTATTCTTCAAGGTGGAAGGCAGCAACCCTACCGGCTCATACAAAGATCGCATCGCCGCCGTGGGTGTTGCCCGCCTGCGCGAATTGGGCAAGACGGCATGGGCGGCCACGTCGTCGGGAAATGCCGGGGCCGCCATCGCCGCGTACGGCGCACAGGCCGGTCTCGAAGGCTACCTTTTCACGCTGGAGAAGGCGTCACGCGCCAAGATTGCGCAGATCCTGGCCTACGGGCCGCACGTCACCGCGGTGGCGCGATTGGGCTACGACCCCGACGTGGAAAAGCTGACGTGGGCCAACATCCGTCGCCTGTGCGCCGAACGCAACTGGCAGATGCTAGTGACGGCGCGAGCCTTCAGCCCCCACGCCATGGAAGGCATCAAGACGATTGCGTTCGAGGTGTGCGAGCAGCTTCACGGGGCCGCGCCCGACGTGGTCTACGTGCCGGTGGGCGGCGGCGGCTTGCTCAGCGCCTCGTGGAAGGGCTTTGTCGAAGCCCACGCCGCGGGGGTGATCCCGAGTTTGCCGAAGATGGTGGCCGTGCAGGCGTGTGGCTGTGACGCGATTACGCAAGCCTGGCGCGAAGACCGTCCTGTGTCGCCGATTGCGGGTTGCACCAGCGCCATTTCGGGCATCCAACTCACCGCCCCACCCGACGGCGATCTCGTGTTGCGGGCGCTGCGTGAGTCCGGTGGCTGGTGTGTCTCCGTCCCCGACGCCGAGACGTACCGCGCCCAGGCCGAACTGGCCGCCAACGAGGGGTTGTTCGTCGAACCGGCGTCTGCCATCACCCTCGCCGCCCTGCGCGCGGACCGCGCCGCCGGTCGTCTGCGCAGCGACGAGCGCGTCGCTTGCTGGCTCACCGGCACTGGCTTCAAAGACGCTACAGCGCTCCAGAACATGGTGGCGGAGAAGGTGGTGGGGATGGTGAGGGCGGAGGAGATAATTTCAGGGATTGGGGACTTGGGACTGGGGATTGGGTAGAGCTTGTTGTCGCCGATTGGGATTGTGGCAGGGTAGGAGGTGTGGGGCTTCATCATATCGCCCCAACTCGATATCCCAATGCACACCAATAGTCTCCACTCAGTCCCCAATCCCAAGTCCCCAATCCCCCCAAAAAGGATCTTGTATGCGCCTCACGAACAAAGTCATCATCATCACCGGCGGCGGCACCGGCATTGGGCTGGGGATTGTGCGCTGCTGTGCGCGGGAAGGGGCGGCGGTGGTGCTGGCCCAGCGCCGCGTGGAATTGGCGGAGCAGGAAGCGGCGCGGCTGCGCGAGGACGGTCACCGCGCACTGGCGATGCGCTGCGACGTGAGCAAGCGAAGCGACGTGCAGGCGTTGGTGGCGCGTACCGTCGCCGAATTTGGGCGGCTGGATGCGATGGTCAACAACGCTGCGCTCACCGGCGCGTCGGTGCAGGCGCGTCCTTTCCTCGAAGAAACCGACGAGCATTGGGGCCGCATCATCGACATCAACCTCAACGGCGCGTTCATCTGCACCCAGGAAGCCGCCCGTCAGATGGTGGCGCAGGGCGGCGGCGGCAGCATCATCAACATCTCGTCGGTGGCGCAGTACGCCGCGCAGGAACACGCCGCGCCCTATTGCGCCAGCAAAGCCGGACTCGACGGCCTCACCAAAGCCGCCGCCATCGAACTGGCCGCCCACAACATCCGCGTCAACGGCGT
Organism: Caldilineaceae bacterium; assembly: GCA_041391225.1. GTDB lineage: Bacteria > Chloroflexota > Anaerolineae > Caldilineales > Caldilineaceae > RI-153. Next base: position 108,646 of record JAWKOL010000019.1, on the reverse strand, counting down.
CGCCCCCGGTGACATCTACACCGAAGCCAGCGCCGACGTGGTGGAACAGGCCGTCGACCGCGGCGCAACCGGCAAATTCTTCCGCTTTACGCCGCTCAACCGCCGTGGCAGCCCCGAAGAAATCGGCAACGTCGTCGCCTTCCTCGCCAGTGACGAAAGCAGCTTCGTCACCGGCGCGACGTGGTTGGTAGACGGTGGGTTTTTGAGCTACTAACAAAGGAGTATCTATGCCTTCTCCCCTCAAACTCCTCGCCATCGTCTGCCACCCCGCCGACGCGATAGACGGCGCCGGTGGCACGCTCTGTCTGCACGCCGAGCGCGGGGACGAGGTGACGGTGGTGGTGGTGACCCACGGCGTTGATACCCACGATCTGGAGCGCAACGACGCGTTACGCTTCGGCGCGGACAGGTCCACGGGGCCGGTGTTGGATCACAGCCAGGCGATTGGGCGCAAGGAAAAGGAAGTGGCCGAAGGGATGGCGCTGCTGGGCGTCCACGACGTGCGCTTCCTGCGCTTCCCCGACGAACTGCTCACCGTGAGCGCCGAGCTGATCGAGGCCATCGCCGCGGTGCTGGCCGACGTGCAGCCGCATCTGCTGATCCTGCACAACCCCACCGAGGATCTAGGACTGGCCGACATCGGCCACGCCGATTCGGCGATTGCGGCGCTCAAGGCGCGCTACCTCGCCAACACGCCACGCTTCCTCAAACAGCCCACCGGACGCACCTTCCCGGCGCAGGTCTTTTTCATGACCATGAACGGCAAGACCAATCAACTCACTGCCGAAGGCACTCGCCACGGCAATGTGTTGATCGACATCACGCCGGTGGTCGAGCGCAAAGTGCAGGCGATGGACTGTCTGCGCAGCCAGTTTTACCCCGGTCATCTGGCGCGCAAGGTGATCGAGATTGTCAACGGGCGCATGGGCTTGCACTGGCGTATGCCCTACGCCGAGGAATTTCAGGCGCTCTATCCACACGGATACAGTCACCTGCCCGCCAACGAACACCTGATGATGCTGGCCGACACGCCCGCAGCGGACAAAGTGGCCGACATGCGCATCCGTGTCACCGATGTTCCTTTTCATCCAAGTTCTGAATGCAACCCTGAAAGCTGAGGACGATCCTATGTACCGCGCCGCTGTAATCGGTCTTGGCCGCATGGGCAGCACCTACGACGACGAAGTAACCCGCGGCGGACCCGTCTTTTTGCCCTACGCGCACGCGCCGAGCTACGCCGCCCACCCGCACGTGACGCTGGCGACAGGCGCGGATCCGTATGACGAGCAGCGTATCCTCTTTGGGGAACGCTGGGGCATCGCCGCCGAGCACCTCTACGCCGACTACGCTGAGATGCTGGTCGCCGAAGCGCCAGACATCGTCAGCATCTGTACGTCCGCCCGTCACCGCGCCAGGATCATCCAGGCGTGCGCCCGCGCCGGTGTCAAGGCGATCTGGGCCGAGAAGCCCTTGGCGCTGACGCTGGCCGAAGCAGACACCGTCCTCGCCACCTGCCGAGAAACGGGGACGGCACTGGCTGTCAACTGCGCCCGCCGCTGGAACCCCTTCTTCCAGGAGACGAAGCGGCTGATCGACGCGGGCGAGCTGGGCCGCATCCTACAAGTGACCGGCTACGGGCAGGCCGGTCTTTCGCACAACGGCAGCCACCTCATCGACATCGTCCGCTACCTGGCGGGCGGCGACGTGGCCTGGGTCTTCGGCGAGATGGAGTCGGACGAAGCCGCCGCCGCCGAAGGCGATCTGATGGGCAACGGCTATCTCGTCTTCGACAACGACGTGCGCGGCTACGTGCGCTGCTTCCCCTGCGGGCCTGCCAACTGGGAGATCGACGTTATCGGCGAGCAAGGACGCGTACGCGCCGTCGCCAACTGTTACGAAATGGAGTTCACCCAGTTTGTCGACGCCGCCGCGACGGGGCGTCCTGTCCCGGCCAAACTGCCCTTCCCGCTGCCGCCCACGATCCAGGGGACCGGCCTCAGCGTGGTCGACGACCTGATTCGCGCCATCGAGGACGGCACACCGCCCACCTGTTCCGGCGACGACGGCGCGGCCGCCCTCGAAATCGCCGTCGCCCTGCGCGAATCGCACCGCCGCGGCGGCGTCAAAGTCTCCTTGCCGTTGACCGACCGCAGCCTGGGCATCGTCTCCGCGGAACTGGCGCACGACAGCGTCCCCGCTCGGGTGCGCAGAATGACAAGGTGAGAGGTAAATTCATGTTTCGTGTCGCCAAACCCGAAGGAATCGGCAACATCCTCCTTGAAGACGTGCCCATGCCTGCCGTAGGACCGCAGGATGTGTTGGTACGCAACCAGGTCAGCCTGATCAGCCGCGGATCGGAGATCCTGCGCCGCTACATGCACAGCGAGTGCCATCGACCCAGCGATCATGGGCTATTCCGTGGCCGGCGTCGTGGAGGACGTGGGTGCGGAGGCCGCGGCCCGCTTCATCCCCGGTGACCGTGTCATCGCGGTTGCGCCCCACGCCCAGTTCGTGGCGCAGGACATCGACGCCATGGACGGCACCCGTGTCTGGCCGTTGCCGGACGCTATCCCGTTTGAGCAGGGCGCGTTTCTGCCGCTCACCTGCGGCGCGGTGTGGTGGGCGCAGATTGCCGGGATTCAGCCGGGGGATACTGTGGTTGTCCTTGGGCAGGGATTGGTGGGCAACCTGGTGATGCAGGCGGCGCGCCAATACCTGTGCGAGCGCCTCATCGCCGTGGACGTGATCGACGCACGCTGCGCCCTCTCGGCCCAACTGGGCGCGGACACGGTGATCAACGCCGCCGCAGACGACCCAATCTCCGCCGTGATGGACTTGACCCACGGCAAAGGTGCAGACGTGGTGATCGACTGTGTGGGCGGCCGCGCCGGTGTGACGTCCTTTGCCCAGGCGTTGGACATGAGCGCCCGTGGCGGCACCATCCACCTGATCGGTCTCTACCACGGCGAGCCGCTGCCGTTGGACGCGGGCAAGATCCAGGGGAAGAAACTGATCGGCGGCTACTTCACCGACCTGTCACGCGCCGTGATGCAGGCGCGGGCGATTGAACTGGTGGAACGAGGACGCATCCAGCTTGCGCCGCTGATCAGCCACCGTTTCCCCTTCACCGCGGCCAAAGACGCCTACGATCTGCTCTACGAACGCCTGGCCGAAGCGATGGGCGTGCTGTTGATCTGGGAAGGGTAGGACCAAAAGTCCCCGGCACTTTTTGAACGCTGGGGATATGGAGTAGCGGCAGTTTACGTCTAAGGATCGCAAGTGCCGGGGACTTTTGCGGCGATACAACGTCACAAGGACCAATCCAATGCCTGAACCAACTGTGCGCCTGCGCGCCGCCATCGTCGGCACAGGACGCATCGCCAGCACATACGACGACGAAGTGGTCAACCCGCTGCCAGCGGCGTACTACCAGGGCGAAAACCGCCACGCCGGCATGTACACCGTGCTGCCGGTGAACCACGCCGAATCCTACCAGACGACGCCGGGGTTCGATCTGGTGGCGGCGGCCAATCGCGGTGCGGACAAGCTCCACGCCTTCGGCGAGCGGCGTGGCGTGCGGGCGCTCTACACCGATTTCCGCCAGATGTTGCGCCAGGAACAGCCCGACGTCGTCTCCGTCTGCACGCAGTCGGCGGACAAGGCCGAAGTCACTGTGGCCGCCGCCGAAGCCGGAGTCAAGGCTATCATCGTGGAGAAGGCGATGGCCACGAGTATGGCCGAGGCCGACGCCATGATCGCCGCCTGTGAGCGTAACGGTGTCTTCCTGGCCGTGAACCATCCCTATCGCTTCAGCCCGATTGCGCGGGAAAGCAAACGTCTGATCGAGGACGGCGTGATCGGTCCGCTGACCACGATGTCTGTCCACTCGTTGGGCGGCACGTTGCACGTGGGTACGCACAGCTTCGATCTGCTGCGCTACTGGGCGGGCGACGCTGTGACCGTCCACGCGCAGATGCCCGGCTACGTGCGCGGCAAAGACCAACCGGCGCGTGGCTGGGTGGAATTCGCCGACGGCGTCACCGCTTTCTTCGATCACACACACGGCGAGCAGCCGCAGATCGAAGCCCGCGGCAAAGATGGCTATCTCACCGTCTCCACGCTGGTGGGTGACGGCGTCGTTGGCCGCTTTGCGCCGATGTACGCGCCCGACGCCGTGCGCAAGTACCCCAATCGGCTCAGGCTGGAAAGCCTCGATGCCGGTCCACATGATGTCAGCCTCACGCAGCGGCTGCTGGCCGAAGTCCACGCCACGCTGACCGGCGGTGCGCCCTTCGTGTCCACGGGGCGCGATGGCGCTGCCGCCCTCGAACTGGGTATCGCCTGTCACCTTTCGCATCTCAGCGGCGGGCCGGTGACGTTGCCGATAACAGATCGTGATTTTCGGGTTGAGAATCGGTAGGATTGGGGACTGGGGATCGGGGACTTGGGACTGGGTCAACGTTGTATTGCGCATTGGCGCAGATGAACTCGTCCACTTTCCCACGACATACAGACTCACTCTACCCATTCTTCAATCATCAATCTTCCAATAAAGGAGGTGATGCGCCCCAGAAGTCGCCTGCCGTCCGTCGTCCGTCGTCTCTACACAACAGGAGAGAACACATGAACGTACGTCTTAACCGAAACCTGATTCGTTTGTTCGGGCTGATCATGGTGCTGGCGTTGGTGTTGAGCGCCTGCGCGCCTACCGCGCCCCCGCTGCCGAAGAACCCGCGGCCGGGGATGCGGCTGCCGCGCCCACCGAAGCCGCCGCCGAAGAAGCGCCTGCCGCTGGCGAAGGATCGCTGTTGCGCTTCGGCCACAGCCAGCGCCCCAACGACTTCAACCCGCTGGCCGTGATCCAGGGCATCCAGACCTATGTGCAGAAGTGGACGTTCAGTAAGCTGATCACGCTGGATCGCAACGGTGAGTTGATCCCCGATCTGGCCGAGAGCTACACCGTGTCGGACGATGGCACCGTCTTCACGTTTACGCTGCGCGAGGACGTCACCTGGCACGATGGCGAACCGTTCAACGCCGAAGACGTCGTCTTCACCTTCAACTATCTGCTCGACCCGGCGGCCGGCGCGCGCAAGCTCTCCAACTTCCAGGTGATCGAAGGCGCAGCCGAATACGGTGAGGACACATCTTCGCCCGTCTCCGGTGTGCAGGCAACCGGCGACTACGAGGTGCAGTTCACCCTGACCGCGCCCAATGCCGTCTTCCTGGTGGATCTGGCCGATCAGTCGATTATGGCGGAACATGTGGTGGGCCAGATTGCCCCCGCCGACTTCCTCACCAGTGAATTTGTCACCCAGCGCCCCTACCCGGGGACAGGGCCGTACGTCTTCGATCGCTATGAGACGGATCAGTTCATCGATCTGAGCGCCAACCCCGACTTCTTCCGTGGCGCGCCCCAGATTGCCCGCATCCGCATCGAGTCGATCCCCGACAACAACACGCGCATCATCGCCCTGGAAAACGGCGAAGTGGACCTGATCATGGACGTGCCCGCCGAAGAACTGGAACGTCTGCGCGGTGTGGAAGGCATCCAGATCATCACCCACGAAACGCCAACCGTTTCGGGTACTTTCGTCGATTCGGATGAGAGCAAAGACGATCCGATCAAGGTGGCCATGCGCCAGCCGCAGTTCCGCCAGGCGCTGCTCCACGCCATGGACTTCGACGCCCTGATCAACGATGTCCTCGAAGGCAATGTGACCCGGCAGAACTGTATCTTCATCCAGGATTGGGCCTGTGATCCTGAGCTGACCGAGTATCCCTACGATCCGGCAAAGGCGCAGGAGTTGCTGGCCGAAATCGGCTGGGATTCGTCCTGGGAAGTGGACTGGATGGTGCTGGCGCAGCAGTTGGAGCCGATCCACGCGGTGTTGCAGCAGATGTACGCCGACGTGGGCATCAACATGGTCCCCCGCCCCGTGGACGGCCCCACCTTCGTCGAGAATTTCTACGCCAACGGCACCTTCGACGTCACCTTCGTCGGCTTCGGCGCAGGCACCGATCCCAACGTGCCGGCCAACAACTTCCTGGTCTGCGGGCAGATCTACCCCAACGGCTTCAACGGTACGCGTTACTGCAACGACCGTGTCACCGAACTGGTGAAGGCCGGTCGCGAGGTGATCAGCGTCGAAGATCGCGCCCCGATCTACCAGGAAATCTCGCGCATCGACAACGAAGAACTGCCCCTGATCCCGCTCTGGCGCGGCCAGATCATCGCCGCCGCCGCCGACAACGTCAATCTCCAGTACAACCACTACTACTGGGATGATGTGAACGAGTGGACGATTGATGAGTAGATAGGGACTGGGGATTGGGGATCGGGGACTGGGGATTGGGTTGAGTGAGCCGTTGCAGCTTGGGTATGTTGTATAGGAATCGAGATGATGGGATGACGAGATGATGGATGTTGATACGCATATCCTCATCATCCGATTATCCGCACTGAAGTCAACATACCCAAGAGGCAGTAGCGTACGCAGCTCAGTCCCCAATTCCAAATCCCCCATAGGCGTTAAGATAAGCGTCGTAACACAAGTGCCGGGGACTTATCGCCGCAGCGAGGCGGGACATTCACTCCTGGCGACACGTCCAACGTGAAGTCCCCGGCACTTTCGCTGGCCCTTAACTTAACGCCTATGCCCAAGTCCCCAATCCCCACCAAGGAGCACACCGTGGCAAAGTACATTCTACGCCGGCTGTTGATCAACATTCCGGTGTTGTTGGGGATCACGTTTATCACGTTTATTGCCTACAACCTGGCCCCTGGCGATCCTATCGATGCGATGGTGGATCCCAGTGTGGCGATGGAGCCGGGCGAGTTGGAGGCGAAGCGCAAGGCGTTGGGGCTGGATCAGCCTGTCCTCGTGCGCTATGGCATCTGGCTGACGCAGGCGGTGCAGGGGAACCTGGGCTATTCCTATCGCAGCGGCGAGCCGGTGATCGATCGCGTGGCGCAGCGCCTGCCTGCCACGCTGCAATTGACCGTCACCGCGCTGCTGATTGCCATCGGCATCGGCATTCCGTTGGGCGTGTTGTCGGCACTCTACCAGTACTCGAAGCTGGATTATGTGCTGACGTTCACCGCCTTTACCGGCATTTCCACGCCCAATTTCTGGCTGGCGTTGGGCGCGATCTACATTTTTGCTCTGCAATTCAAGCTGCTGCCTTCGCATGGATTGGGCGATCCCGATGCATCGAACTTCGTGCTGGAACGGCTGCATCATCTGATCCTGCCTGCGTTGGTGTTGGGCTTGGATCGTATCGCTGGCTTCCTGCGCTACACCCGATCCAGCATGTTGGAAGTGCTGAGCCAGGACTACATGGTTACCGCCAAAGCCAAAGGACTGCGCCCCACCGCCATCGTGGTGCGTCACGGCTTCCGCAACGCGCTGATCACGGTGATCACTGTTGTGGGGCTGAGTCTGCCCTCGCTGGTGGGCGGCTCGGTGATCGTGGAACACATCTTCGCCTGGCCCGGCATGGGGCAGATGGCCATCGCCGCCATCAACCAGCGCGATTATCCGATCCTCATGGGCGTGGCGCTGATTGCGTCGTTGATGGTGCTGTTTAGCAACCTGCTGGCGGATATCGCGTATGCGGTGGTGGATCCGCGGATTCGGTATACATAAATCATGTCCAACAACGCTTCTACTCTGACGATTTCTCCCGGCGCGGGACGGTGGAAAAGCGCCGTGGCTTTTTCCAGTCGCGCTTTTGGCAACGCTTCTCGCGGCACAAGCTTGCCGTGTTGGGCAGCGTGCTGCTGCTGGCGCTGATCTTGTGCGCTGTGGCCGCGCCGTTGATCGCGCCCTACGAACCCCACCGCATTGACGTCAAAGCGATCAAGGACGCGCCGTCCGCCGCGCACTGGCTCGGCACCGACGGCGCAGGGCGTGATGTGCTCAGCCGCCTGATCTTCGGCGCTCGCATCTCGCTTTCGGTCGGCCTCGTCGCCGCAGGGATCGCGATTGGCATCGGCACGTTGTTGGGGCTGTTCAGCGGTTTCTACGGCGGGCAGGTGGATTTCTGGATCATGCGGTTCACCGATGTGGTGATGACCATCCCCACGCTGATCATCATCATCACCGTGGTGGCGGCGGTGGGGCCGAGCATCACCAACGTCATGATCGTCATCGGCGTCTTCGGGTGGACGGGTACCTGTCGCGTCGTGCGCGGGGAAACGCTCAGTCTACGCCGCCGCGATTTTGTGCTGGCAGCGCAGTGCCTGGGCATTCCCACCAACCGCATCGTGCTGCGTCACATTCTGCCCAACGTGGTGGCGCCCATCATCGTGGCGGGCACCTTCTTTGTGGCTGGGGCGATCCTCACCGAAGCGGCGTTGAGCTTCTTAGGCATCGGCGTGCAGATCCCCACCGCCACCTGGGGCAACATGCTCACCGAAGCCCAATCGCTCACTGTCCTTGAGCGCATGCCGTGGCTGTGGCTGCCCCCTGGCATCATGATCATGATCACCGTGCTCAGCATCAACTTCATCGGCGACGCGCTGCGCGATGCGTTGGATCCGCGGTTGACGAGGAAGTAGATGGGATGATGGGGATGATAGGGATGATGGCTGTTTCGGAGTAAGGCAATTATCCCATCATCGCATCATCCCATCATCGGCCACATCGTGCTCATGTACCACCGTGTCTACGCACGCGAAGGGCGCGACTGGATGCACCCCATCCGCGAAATTGTATGCGTCGATCCTGATTGGCTGAGCGATGCAGAAGAATAGAACGCTGAGAATAGAACGCGGATCGAGCGGATTGGGCGGATCAAACGGATTTCTCTGGAAATCCGCCCAATCCGCTGAATCCGCGTTCTATTCCCCTCCCGTTCCATTGGGCTTTCATGACTGGAGTAGATCATGCCTACCCCCGAAGAAATCACGGTTGACGGTTATATCGGTACGCTGGCGGCGTTGCCCGACGGACGGATCGTCACTTTTTGCACCGAACAAAGCGGACGCGACAACCTGACCGAAGACAGACCACCGCTGTGGGTTTACCTGCGCTTTTCCGAGGACGGCGGGCGCACGTGGACAGCACCGCAGCCGGCTTTCCAACATCCAGCAGGGCCGGGCGTACCCGGCTGGAATTTCCCGCTAGTTGACGGTGACGGTCGGTTGCATGTCTTTTGTCTGCGCGTCTTCAGCCTCAACCGCGACGGTGAAGGATGGCACAGTCACCTGCTCCACACTGTCAGCGCGGACGGGGGGCAGCATTGGATGCCGCTGCAACGTATCGACTTCGGCGCAGCCTACACCGGCGCACTCAATTCCGCCGTGCAACTGCGCAGTGGACGCATCCTCGTGCCGCTCTCGTATTTCGATCCGCACAGCACATCGGGCATGTGCGTCAGCCGCGTCGTCTACTCTGATGACGGCGGGCAGAATTGGCACACGTCCAACGATTGCCGCGTCGACGTGGGCGGTGCGTTTATGGAATCGGGTGCAATTGAGCCGGTGGTAATCGAACTCAAAAGCGGCCTGGTTTGGATGCTGATCCGCACCGTCACCGGCTACTTCTGGGAAAGCTTCTCCCACGACGGCGCTGTGTGGACGCCACCGCAGCCGACGCGCATCGTGGCGTCGAACGCGCCCGCCGGCCTGTTGCGTCTGCGCGATGGGCGCATCCTCATGCTGTGGAACAACCTCTACGGCGAACCGTTCCGCGGCGAAGGGGCCAGCTACGCCCGTTGGCAACTGCACGCCGCCCTCTCCGCCGACGAAGCGCAGACCTGGAGCGTCCCCCGCTTGGTGGTGCAGCGCCGTCCTGGCGAACCCGAGAACACCCACACCCGCTACCCCTGTCCTGTGCAGACGGCGGACGGCGGCGTGCTCGTGGCTTACCACCGCATCACCCGCCGCCAGACCACCAACAACATCGATTGGAATTTGGTGCGATTCGATCTGGATTGGGTAGGTATGGCAGGAGGATAGAACGCGGATTGAGCGGATTTGGCGGATTCAGGCGGATTTATTCTGAAAATCCGCTTTGATCCGCTCAATCCGCCTAATCCGCGTTCTATCCTTTACACATCGAGAGGATGAACCATGATGAACAACGGCCATCTTGTCTACATCAACGGCGAGTTCTTCGCCCCCGAAGACGCCAAGATCTCGGTTTTCGACGCCGCCGTGATGCTGGGCGACACCGTCACCGAGTCGACGCGTACCTTTGCGCACCGTCCGTTTAAGCTGGACGAGCACATCGGCCGCCTGTACAAGTCGCTCAAGGTAACACGCATCGATCCCGGCCTGTCCCCGGCCGAGATGACCGACATCACCCTGCGCGTGCTGGAAACCAACCTGCCACGCATGGCCGCGCACGAAGACTGCTGGATCGTCCACAACATCTCTCGTGGGCGCTCCATCGCCGGGGCGGATCCCACCAAACAGCAGTCGGCGGCGACGGTGATCATCCACACCCAGCCCATGATCCTCACCGATTGGGCGCGCTTCTACGTGGACGGCTGCCACGCCGTCACCCCGTTCAGCCGCGCCATGCCCGGTCAGGCTCTCGACGCCCGCATCAAGAACCGCAGCCGCATGGCCTACACGCTGGCCGAAATCGAGGTGAAGTTGGTCGATCCCCAGGCGCAGGGCATCCTGCTCGACATGGACGGTAACGTGGCCGAAAACAAGGGCGGCAACTTCTTTATCGTTGCCGATGGCGTGCTCAAGACGCCGCCCACGCGCAATGCCCTGGCCGGCGTCAGCCGCGCCACCGTCCTCGAACTGGCGGACGAAATCGGCATCCGTAGCCAGGAGATCGACTTCCAACTGTACAACATCTACACCGCCGACGAAGCCTTCTTCACCAGCACACCCTACTGCATCATGCCCGCCACCCGCATCAACGGCCTGCCTGTGGGCGATGGCGTCGTGGGCGCAGTGACAAAACGCCTGCTCGCCGCCTGGAGCGAATACGTAGGTGTAGATATCGTGGCCCAAGCTATGGCGCAGGTTAGCGTAATGCGTGATGCGTAATGCGTAACCCAGAGCAGATCGCTCCAATCCAACTGAACGTGCTCAATGAATTGCGCATTACTCACCCACCACTGGATACTCAACATGCACACCGAAGACCTTGATCCAACCCAACTCCCGCGTGGACACAAAGAGAGTCGCCGCGTCGCCGTCGCCGGGCGCGCGGACGGCGGATCTTGGCGCTTGCCCCTGCTCACGGTGACCGGCGCACGCCCCGGCCCCACGCTGGCGGTGACGGCGGCAGTCCACGGCGACGAGTACGAAGGCATCGAGGCGATCCCACAGATCTACGCGCGGGTGTCCCCGGCGGAATTGCGGGGGACGTTGCTCCTGGTGCCGGTGTGCAATGTCCCCGCCTACGAAACGTCGCAGCGCAGCAGCCCTGTGGACGGGCTGAACCTTGCGCGCGTCTTCCCCGGTGACGCCAACGGATCGATCACGCAGCGCATCGCCGACTGGATCACGCGCAATCTACTGGCCCATGCCGATCTCTTCATCGATCTGCACAGCGGCGGCGTGGCCGCGGAGATCCCCACCCTCATCGGCTACATCCACGACGACGGCGACCTGGGGCAGCGGTCGTTGGCCGCGGCGCGGGCCTTCGGCGCGCCCATCCTGTGGGGACACCCGCTGCCTGTGCCGCCAGGACGGTCTATCTCTGCCGCCACGGATCTGGGGGTACCGTCGCTCTACACCGAAGCGCCCGGCGGTGGCTACGCCCGCCCCGACGACGTGGCCTGTTTCGCCGATGGCGTCCTCAACGTGATGGCGCACCTGGGCATGATCGACCACGCGCCAGGACCACGTCCGCTCACCCACCACCTGATCGGCGACGGCAACCTCGATACGATCCACAGCGCGCCTGTAGCCGGCTATTTCCGCGCCACGGTTGCGCTGCTCGACGAAGTGGAAGCAGGCGCGCAGTTGGGCGTGATCACCGACTTCTTCGGCGACGTGACGGCTGAGATTCGCGCCGAGCGCGCCGGCGTGGTGATCATGTTGCGCCGCGTCCATCGTGTCCACGTGGGCGATGGACTGGTCCACATCACCAATCGCTACGAAGGAGCCGCGCCATGACCGTCCACCCCTTGCGCGCCGCCCTGAGCGGGCCGATTGCGTCCGTCCACACGCCTTTCCTTCAGGATGGCGAAATCGACTATCCATCACTGCGGCGTATGGTCGATTTTGCCGTCGAAGGCCAGGCGGCGGCGCTGATGCTCACCTTCGGCAACAGCCTCTACTCCCTGCTTAGCGACGCCGAGGTGATGGACGTCACCCGGGTGGTGGTGGCACAGGCGGCACGGCGTGTGCCAGTCGTCGCCGCAGATCGGGCGTGGGCCACGACGCAGACTGTCGACTTCGCTCGCGCTTGCCGCGATCTGGGCGCGGACGTACTCATGGTGCTGCCGCCCGATTGGGCCGGGTCGTGTACGGTCGATACACTGGTTGAACACTACGCCGCCGTCGCCGCTGAGCTGCCGGTGATGGTGGTGACCAACCTCTTCGCCCAATCCCAACCGCGTGGACTCGCCACCATCGCCCGCCTGCGCGACGAAGTCCCCGGCGTCGTCGCCGTGAAGGACGACGTGTGCGGTGTCTTCGGGCGCAAGCTGGCGACGCTGGTGGGATCGTCCTGGGCGGTGCTGGCGGGCGGGCAGAAGCAGAATCACTTCGACGCCTGGCCCTACGGCTGCACCGGCTACCTGTCCACCTTTTCCGTCTTCGCGCCGCAGATCGCGCAACGTTACTGGCAGGCCATCCAGCGCGAAGACCGCGCCGCCGCCGTCGCCGTGATCCAGGAATTCGACATGCCCTTCTTCGACCAGATCATCCCGCTCCCCGGCGGTTTCGACGCCGGCATCCACGCCACCCTCGAAATTTTCGGCCTGGCCCAACGCTGGCGGCGCAAACCGTATCACTCTTTGGGCGATGTGGATGTGGAGCGGTTGCGACTGTTTTTCAGAGAGAAGGGATTGGTGACTGGTGATTGGTGACTGGGGCAGATCTTGTCGACGGTCTGAAATCGCCTAATCGCTGAATCTCCCAATCACCAATCACAAATCACCAATCACCCATAAAACGAGACCACAATGCCTACCCAATCACTCAATCTCCACGGAATCATCCCACCCATGTGTACACCGCTCACCGAGGACGGCGAAATCGACGTGCCGTCGGTGCGGCGGTTGGTGGAACACCTGATCGACGGCGGCGTCCACGGCATTTTTGCCCTGGGATCCAGCGGCGAATTTGCGCTGCTCACCGACCGCCAAAAGAAGCTGCTATTGGACGAAACCGTGTCCGCCGCGCGTGGACGGGTGCCGATCCTCGCCGGGATTCTCGACACGTCTACGAGCCGCTGCATCGACAACGCCCGCGCCGCGCGCGAGGCAGGCGTCGACGCGCTGGTGCTGTCCTGTGTCTTCTATCACCGCAACAGCCAGGCCGAGATCATGGATCACTTCCGCGGCGTGCGCGCCGCCGTCGATCTGCCGCTGATCGCCTACGACGTCCCCGCTACGGTGAATGTGAAACTGGATCTGAAAACGTTGAAGGCGCTGCACGAGGAAGGCGTCGTCGACGGCGTCAAAGATAGCAGCGGCGCTGTCGAACAATTCCGCCACCTGATCGTCACCATGCGCGGGACGGATTTTCGGGTATTCACCGGATCGGAGCTGATCGTCGATTCCTGTTTGCAGATGGGCGCGCATGGTAGCGTGCCTGGGCTGGGCAATATTTTCCCTGCCGAGTACGTTCAGATTTACAATTGGGCGATGTCCGGCGCGTTGGACAAAGCCGCGCAGTTGCAGGAACGGCTCTTAACCTGCTTCTGGGATCTGATCAGCCAGGGCGACCCTGGCTATTCGTTTTCGGCGTCGGCGTTGGGTGGCTTTAAGACCGGGCTTAAGGTCAAGGGCGTCATCGCCTCGACGCAGGCTGGCGCCGTTGCATAGCTTCTCACCTGCCGAAGAGGAGCGGGTGGCCGAGGTGATGCGGCGGCACGGATTTCTGTAAAAACCAAGTAACGCTCAGGTGCGACGCACTGGCCGGTAAGATCCCCGGCATTCGACACAGATTTGGCCAGTGCGTCACACCTGAAGTAAAACCTGATTCACAAGAGAGAGGATTACCCCATGCAGTGGAATCGTTCACATGCGCTCTTTGAGCAGTCGAAAAAGAGCATGGCCGGCGGCGTCAGCAGCAACGTGCGCCTGCAGGCCCAACCCTTCCCGCTCTTCTTCGAGCGCGCCGAAGGCGCTATGATCTACGACGTCGACGGCAATGGCTACATCGACTACGTCCTGGGGCAGGGGCCGATGCTGCTGGGCCATTCGCACCCGGCGGTGCTCGACGCTGTCAACGCGGCCATGCGTCAAGGGCAGCTCTATGCCGGCCAACATCCGTTGGAGATCGAGGTGGCCGAGGCGATGGTGCGGCTGGTCCCCTGCGCCGAGCTTTGCCGCTTTGGCCTGAGTGGATCGGAGATGGTGCAGGCGGCCATGCGCCTGGCGCGGGCGGTCACCGGGCGCACCAAGATCCTACGCTTCGAGGGGCATTACCACGGCTGGTTCGACAATGTGCTCATCAGCCTGGCCCCGCCGGTGGACGAATCGACGCCGCGCACGCCTGCCCGCCCGCATTTGATGACGGCCGGGCAGGTCACCAGTGTACAGGACGAGTTCATCGTGTTGCCGTGGAATGATCTGTCCGCGGTGGAGGCGCTCTTCGCCGCGCAGGGGCACGAAATCGCCGCTGTGATGACCGAGGGCATGATGTGCAACACCGGGGGGATTCCGCCACAGCCGGGCTTTCTCCAGGGCTTGCGTCGCCTGTGCGATGAGTCGGGCGCGTTGCTCTTCATGGACGAGGTGATCACCGGCTTCCGACTGGGGCTGCACGGCGCGCAAGGACGCTTCGACGTCGTCCCCGATCTGGCGACGTTCGCCAAAGCGATGGCCGGCGGTTTCGCCAACGCCGCATTGGTGGGCAAGGCCGAATACATGGAACGCTTCGCCAAAGATGTGAACCATTCCGGCACGTTCAACAGCAACATCATTTCGATGGCGGCGTCCGCGGCGGCGTTGACGGAGTTGCAGCGAGACAATGGGGCGATCTACGGGCGCTTGGAGAAGACCGGCGCCGATCTCATGGGCGGCATCCAGGAAATCGTGGGGCGGCTGGGGATGCCCGTCCTGGTGCAGGGTTGCCCACGGCGTTTCACATGTCTTTCACCGAGTTGAGCGAAATCCGCGACTACCGCGATTACGCCATCCACTGCGACAAAGAACGCTACGGTCAGTTCACCCTGGAAATGCTCAAGCGTGGCGTGCGTCTCATCGGGCGGGGGATCTGGTATATCTCCGCCGCGCACAGCGATGAACAGATCGCACAGACGTTGATGGCGGTGGAAGATTCCTTGCGCGCTATGCACTAGGCGTAATGCGTAATTGGTTGAGCAAGTTGCGTCTCTTGCGCGGCGATCTGCTCTGAGTTACGCATTACGAGTTACGCATTACGTTACACCCCCAAATACGCGTCCACCACCTGCGGATCGTCGAGCAGCGTCTTGGCGTCGCCGGTGAGGCGGATCTCACCGGTCTCCATGACGTAGCCACGGTGGGCGATGTGCAGCGCAGCCTGGGCGTTCTGTTCAACCAACAGGATCGTGGTCCCCTGTTGGTTGATCTCCTGGATGATCGTGAAAATCTGCTCCACCAGGATCGGCGCCAGGCCCATGGACGGTTCATCCAGCAACAAAATGCGCGGACGGCTCATCAGCGCACGGCCCATGGCCAGCATCTGTTGTTCGCCGCCGGAGAGCGTGCCGCCTGGTTGGCGCAGGCGTTCACGCAGGCGAGGGAAGAGTTCGAGTACCCGCTCGTAATCGGCCTGAATGCCTTCCGTGTCGTTGCGGTTGAAGGCGCCCATCTCCAGGTTCTCTTTCACGCTCAGCCGCCCGAAGATCTTGCGCCCTTCCGGCGATTGGGAGAGACCGCGCAACGTCACCTTGTGCGCGGGCAGATCGTCGATGCGCTCGTCTTCGAGGTGGATTTCCCCATCGCGTGGCTTGAGGATGCCGCTGATCGTGTTCAGCGTCGTCGTCTTGCCGGCGCCGTTTGAGCCGATCAGCGTCACGATTTCGCCCTTCTCCACCGTCAGCGAAACCCCTTTGAGGGCGTGGATGCGGCCGTAATAGGTATGGATGTTGTTCAGTGTCAGCATAGAAAACCTAGTTTTGGTGAGGCGTAATGCGTGATGCGTATGCGTAATTCGTCAACAAAGGATCGCCCGAATGGGGGTAGATCACGCTCAACCAATTACGCATTACGCATCACGCATCACGCAAAAATGCCAATCCACAAAGACGCGTCCTACGCCCCTTGATCGACAATATCTCCGCCCGTATCCACCAACACACCTGGCCCTAGATAGGCTTCGATCACCCGCGGATCCGAGCGGACCTCGATGGGTTGGCCTTCGGCGATCTTCTTGCCGTAGTCGAGCACCGTCACCTGTTCGGAGATGTTCATCACCACCTTCATGTCGTGTTCGATCAAGAAGACGGTGATCCCCATCTGATCGCGCAGGCGGTGGACGAGATCCATCATGCGTTCCGTTTCGCGGGGATTCATGCCCGCCGCCGGTTCGTCGAGCAGGAGCAACTTGGGGCGGCTGCCCAGGGCGCGGGCGATTTCCAGCAGGCGCTGATCGCCGTAGGGCAGGCTGGTAGAGACGGCGTCGCCCTTGCCGGCCAGGCCGACGAAGGCGAGCATTTCGCGTGCATACTCTTCGGCGCGCTGTTCTTCTTCGCGTTGGGCGCGTGTGCGGAAGATGGCGCCCCACGGCGACTGCTTCATGCGCACGTGTTGGCCCACCATCACATTTTCCAGCGCTGTCATGCCGCCGAAGAGGCGAATGTTCTGGTAGGTGCGGGCGATGCCCAGATCGGTGATTTGATCGGGGCGCAACCCCACAATCGAACGCCCCTCGAAGAGAATGTCCCCTTCTTCGGGCGTGTACAGCCCGGTGAGACAGTTGAAGAACGTGGTCTTCCCGGCGCCGTTGGGGCCGATCAGGCTGGCGATCATTTTGGGGTCGATCTCCAGGTCCACATGATCCACGGCGACGAGGCCGCCGAAGATTTTGGTGACGCCGGTGGCGGTCAGCAAACCCATCAGGCCTGGCCTCCTTCGCTCCGTTTGGCGGCGCCGTCTGCGCTCACGCTAAGTTCACTGCCCGATTCGTCGATGGCATCCGGCAGCGCGGCTTCGTCCACGGCGGCCATTTCGCGCCGTCTTCGCGCCGAGGGCAGAATGCCTTCGGGCCGCACGATCATCATGATCACCAGCAGCGCGGCAAAGGCGACGATGCGGTATTCATCTACGCCGCGCAGGAACTCGGGCAGCCCTTTCAGCGCCAGCGCACCCAACACCACGCCGGGGATGCTGCCCATGCCGCCCACAATGATCAAAGACAGGGCGTCGATAGAGACGAAGAGCGAGAAGTTCTCGGGGAAGATGTTCACCTGCCGCGCCGCATAGAGTTGACCGGCCAAGCCTGCGAAGGTGGCGCCGGTGGCAAAGGCCAGCAGCTTGGTGTTCACCAGGTTGATGCCGGTTGCCTGCGCCACGTCTTCGTCCTCGCGCATGGCGATCCAGGCGCGCCCGATGCGGCTGTCGTTCATGCGAAAGGCCACGAATGCCACCAACGCCGAGCCGAGCAGCGCCAGATAGAAGATCCCCGCCGGGCTGCCCAGGCTGTAGTCGGCTAATCTTGGCGGCGCAATGTTGAGCAGGCCGCGTGGCCCGTTGGTCAAGTCGGAGAGATTGAGCATGAAGAGGCGGATGATCTCGCCGAAGCCCAAGGTGACGATGGCGAGGTAGTCACCGCGCAGACGCAGCACAGGAATGCCCAGCAGCACGCCGCCCACTGCCGCCGTGATCATCGCCACCGGGATCGCAAACCAGTAGTTCAGCAGCGGATTCTCTGCCGAAAGGCCCATGCCGGTGAGGATGGCCGTGATGTACGGCGACGAGAATGGCGCCGACACAAAGGCGTACACGTAGGCGCCGATGGCAAAGAAGGCCACGTACCCCAGGTCCAGCAGACCGGCGTAACCGACCACCACGTTCAAGCCCAAACCCATCATCACAAAGATGAAGACAGCGCCCATCACCGAGTTCTGGAAACGATCCAGCGTAAGCGGTAGCAGCAACATCAAAATCGCAAGCCCAACGGCGACGGTGATGCGTTCTCGCCCGTTGTGGGTACTACGCAGTGCAAACAGACAACTGCCAGTGGCGATCATCGCCACGAGCAGGCGTATTGTCCCCTGGTTGGTGCCGAAGAAGCGCATGTTGTCCATGCCCATCACGTAGATGAGCACAAAGAGCGCGAAGGGCAAGACAATGGCGATCCAGCGTCCACCGGGAAGTTGTGTCTGTTGCAGCGAGCGCATCCTGTCGCCGCGCAGAAACAGGATCAACGCGGCGCTGACAACGCCCGCCGCCGTCCACAGCGCCAAGGCGACCAGGTATGCGGTCAGCGGCACTTCCGCGTTGACAACGGCCCCTGCACTGACATTGAGCAGCGCAGCCATGTTCAATGGCACAATTTTGTCGAAGACAGGCTGCACCCTGATGCCGTTGCCCAACAATGTGGCGAAGAGATAGACGACAGCCACGCTGCCCACGGCGGTGGTCAGCCCAGCGCCCAGGCCCATCAGCATCACCGGGCCGGCGCCGCGTTCCTTGCTCGGTCTGCGCAGCAGCAGGTAAAAGATCACCAACAGGACCAGCGACAACACCGGCGAAGCCGACTGCCCAATCTGCTGCGGCAGCCCAACGAGGATAATGTAAGCCATGACTGCAAACGCAATCAGGCCGGGTTTGATGCCTTTTTGCATGGCTTATGCCTTCTTCTTGCTTAGGACTTCGCCGAAGATGCCCGACGGACGGAAGATTAGAATCAGCACCAGCACCGAGAAAGCGATGATGTCTTTGTATTCGGTAGGGATGCCCAACGCGCTCGGCCCCAGCGATTCGATCAGGCCCAGGATCAGAGCGCCGAACATGGCGCCGGGGATGTTGCCGATGCCGCCCAGCACCGCCGCGGTGAAAGCCTTCAGCCCGGGGATGAAGCCACTGTTGAACTTGACCACCGTGTTGTGGAAGCCCAGCATCACGCCTGCGGCGCCGGCCAACGCCGAGCCAAGCACGAACGTCGCCACGATCACGGCGTCTACGTCAACGCCCATCAGGGATGCTGTGTCGCGATCTTCGGCCACGGCGCGCATGGCCCGCCCAAGTTTGGTGCGGCGGATGATCAAATAGAGCACCAGCATCAACAGGATCGAGGTGAAAAAGATAATCATGCCGGTGTATGGAATGAAGATCCCTTCCAGGCGAAGACCACCGGCAATGAGATCCGGCTTTTGGTAGCTGTGCGGGCTGACGCCGAAGATCAACAGCACCGAGTATTGCAGAAAGAGCGAGGCGCCGATGGCACTGATCAGCGGCACCAGGCGCGGCGCTTTGCGCAGTGGACGGTAGGCCACACGCTCCAAGGTGATGCCGGTAAGGGTGGAGCCAAGCATACCCATAAACAGGATGAAAAGCAGCGCCGCCACCACCACCACCGTCGGCCCTTCCATCCATCCTTGGGCGAGGGCAATCTGCAGGGCAAAGAAGCCGGTGACGCCACCCAGCATCATCACTTCGCCGTGGGCAAAGTTGATCATAAAGAGGATGCCGTACACCAGCGTGTAGCCCAGCGCCACCAGCGCATAGACGCCGCCCAGCACCAGGCCGTTGATGCCCTGGGTGATCCAGAACGACATCGGGTAGTTCTCTTCTATGCCCACGGTGACGATGCGCCAGATCACCAGCGCCAGAATCACGATGCCGAACGCCCAGGTCAGGTATTTTGAGGTCAATTGTCTCGAAGAACGTGTCGTGCGTAACGATCCTGTTGTAGCAGTGCCGGCCATGTTTTGCTCACATTTGAAACGTGCGGGAAAGAGAAATTCAACAGTGCAGGTAGGGGTTAAAAAAAGGTGGGGCGAGAGACTCGCTCTGCCCCACCTTTGGGTTCTACAAGAAAAGGTTCAGTTTACTCCAAGCCGAAACCGGAGACCTGCACCCATTCGCCGCCCTGCACCTGGAAGATCTGAATACCACCGGCGCCACATTCACCCATGTCGTCGCAGGTGAGGGTACCGGTGAGGCCGGCCAGATCAGAGGTGTCGCGGATGGCGCTGATCAGCGCTTCGCGCTCGATGACCAGATTGCCGTCGCCGTCGACAGTGGCAACGCGCTTGATGGCGTCGGCGATGACCTGGATCGTATCATAGGACTGGCCGTGGAACGGGCCAAGCTCGCTGGGTTCCACGCCGAACTTCTCCACGTACTTCTGCACAAACGCATCCATCGACGTGGCGTCGGTGGCGCCGGCCACGAAAGAGGCATAGCTACCTTCACCCGCTGCGCCCGCAGTGTCGAGATACTGCTGCGTGTAGGCGCCGTCGTCGCTCATGAATACGGTCTCTTCGAGGCCCGGGGTCTCCTTCATTTGCTGGGCGATGAGGCCGGCTTCGGTGGAGTAGCCGCCGAAGAAGATCAGCTGCGGCGAGCTGGCGCCGATCTTGGCCAGCGCGGCGCGGAAGTCGGTGTCACCCACCTGCACGCCTTCGAAATCGGTGACAGTGCCACCCTGCGCTTCGAACGAAGCCTGCACCACTTCGGCCAGGCCCTTGCCGTAGTCGGAGTTGTCGTGCATCACGGCGATGTTTTCCAGGCCCAGGGTTTCGCGGGCGTAGGTGGCATCAACCTGGCCCTGCAAGGCATCGCTCAGGGCAACGCGGTTGCAGACGTCACAATCCGCCGAGGTGACATCGGGATTGGTGGCGCTGGGCGAGACGAACGGGATACGCGCTTCGGTCAGGATCGGGATCAGGCCGAAGGTCTCACCCGAGCAGGTGCCGCCGCTCACGGCAACGATGGTTTCGTCGGCGGCAAACTTGTTGGCGACCACAGTTCCCTGGTCGCCCGAGCAGGCGCCGTCTTCGACGACCAGCTCGAATTCGAAGCCTTCCACACCACCGGCAGCGTTGAGATCGTCAACCGCAATCTCGGCAGCCTGGCGAATGTCGAGGCCGGGATCCGGGATTGGGCCGGTCAACGCCACAGAGTTGCCAATGCGGATCTTGCCACCGGGCGCAATTACAACCGCGCCTTCCGCCGGGGCAGCTTCTGCTGCTTCGCTGGGGGCATCGGCGGCCGGGGCGGCGCCGCTATCGGCAGGGGCAGCCGGCGCCGGGCAGGCGGCCAAAACCAACGCAGCAACCACGAGCAACGCGAACAGCATAAATCGCTTCTGCATGTGATTCTCCTTACTAAATGACAGGTTTAGTTGTTTGGGAACTTTGAATGTTTTGGAACTTTGAAATGACAACGAGATCAAACGAAAGCTCCGCCAAGGGACCCTTTGCGTGGAAGGCGGCCGGCTGCGTGGTCCGTTCGGCAGAGGAAATCTACAAGGGAATGTAGTGGGAGATCTACATTGCTCAGACCGTCCCGATTATAGAGAAGGGGGGGAAGATTGTCAAAGTGGTCTATTTGCTAACCTGTAAACCTGCCCCATTTCTTATGTACTTGTGCCGTGGCTGTGATATACTGTTTTTCTACCTGCCAAACGCTGTCCACAGTAGAGTTTGTGTGACTGTTGTTTGGCTCGATTTTTGTCTGGTTGCTATCCTATCTTGTCATAGCACGCGATAGATAGAAGGAATTTATGTCTGACAGATCGTTGGTCATCGGCCTGACTGGAAACATTGCGACGGGCAAGAGCACGATTTTGAAGTATCTTTCGGGGAAGTGCGCGGCGATCATCGACGCCGACAAGTTGGCGCATCGGGTGATGGAACCCGGCGGCGCGGCCTATGACGCCGTCGTGCGTGTCTTCGGCAAAGGCATCCTCGCCGAAGACGGCACCATCGACCGCAAAAAACTGGGGCAGATCGTCTTCAGCAACCCCATCGAACTGGGCAAACTCGAAAAACTGGTGCATCCCAAGGTCTTCGATCTGGGGCGTCAGGAGATCGAAAAAGCCGAGTCGACATTGGTGGTTTTGGAAGCGATCAAACTGCTGGAAGCCGGTTTGATGGTTACACTGTGCGATGAGGTGTGGGTGGTGACTTCGAGCTTTGCCAATCAATTGAAGCGCTTACTCGAATTTCGCGGCATGAACGAAGAACAGGCGCGCCAGATCATCAGCATCCAGCCGCCGCAGGCCGCCAAGGTGAACCAGGCCGACCGCGTCATCGACAACGATGGCACATTGGATGATCTCTACGCACAACTCGATGCCATCTGGCAGGATCTGCTCAAACGTTATCCGGCGCGCATGAAGGCGTTGATGAACCATAGTAGTTAGTCTCTATTCTGAAATTACAGTGCGCAGCAGAACGTCCACGCTGCATTGGCACAATTCGCTAGGCTGCTGTGAATTTCAGGATAGACACTTAGTCAAACCCGGCGCACAAGGACATCTCCATGCAAGGTCTCAAACGATTCTGGAACGATCATCCCGTCCTCTCGAATTGGCTTGTATTGGCCGTCGGCTTCGTTGTGATCCTTGTCTTTAGCGCACGGCACGTCGGTTTTACACCCAGTCAGTGGACAGCACTGATCGCTGCCACCATCTTGCTGGCAGGTCTCTGCGCCTGGATCTTGGACTGGGAATGATCGAATTCCATCCTGAAATTCACAGGATACCAATGCGGCAGACGCATTTCCAGCGATTGTTCCGCTGCGCATTGTGATGCTAACTGTGTGATTTTAACTGTGATTTCAGGAGAGAAACTTAGGTGAACTTAGCTTATGAGCAAACGTGATTACTACGAAGTGCTGGGGGTGGAGCGCGGCGCCGACGCGGCGACGCTCAAGCGCGCCTTCCGCAAGCTGGCGCAACAGTACCACCCCGATGTCAACAAAGCGCCCGAAGCCGAATCCATGTTCAAGGAGATCAACGAAGCCTACCAGGTGCTCAGCGATCCCCAGAAACGCGCCGCTTATGACCGCTTCGGCCACGCCGCCACCGGTCCTGGCGCGGGGGGCTTTGGTGACTATGGCGCCGCCGGCTTTGGCGATCTGGGCAGCATCTTCGAAGAATTCTTCAGCGGCTTTGCTGGCGCCGCCACGCAAGGACGGCGCCGCAATGCGCCCCGCCGCGGCGCCGACCTGCGCGTCGACATCCGCCTCACCTTCGAGGAAGCCGCATTCGGCGTCGACCGTGAGATCGACGTGCCGCGCATGGAACCGTGTGATCGCTGCAACGGCAACGGTGCCGAACCCGGCACCACGCCCGAGCCCTGCCCCACCTGCAACGGTAGTGGCGAAATCCACCGCCGCCAGCAAAGCCCGCTCTTCGGCACCGTGGTCACCGCGTCACCTTGCCCTGGCTGCGGCGGCTCAGGCGAAATGATCAAATCGCCCTGCACCAAATGCAACGGGCGCAAACAGGTGCAGGTGACACGCAAGATCAAGGTCAACGTGCCTGCCGGTGTGGACGAAGGCACCCGCATCCGCCTGGCCGGCGAAGGTGAAATGGGCATGTTGGGCGGCCCGCCCGGCAACCTCTACGTGGTCATCAACATCGAACCGCACCCGATCTTTGTGCGCAACGAGTTCGACATTCACATGGAATTGCCCATCAACTTCGCCCAGGCCGCGTTGGGGGACACCATCGAGATCCCCACCCTGCAAAATGGGCGTGAGGAATTGCAGATTCCCCCCGGCACGCAGACAGGCAAAACCTTCCGCCTGCGCAGCCTTGGCATCCCGCGCCTTCAGCGCAGTGGACGCGGTGATCTCAACGTCACTGTGCGTGTGGTGACGCCGACCGATCTCAGCGAAGAACAGCGCGAACTCTTCCGCAAGCTGGCCGGTTCGCTGGGCGATCCGTTGAACGAGCCGAAAAAGGGCTTTTTTGAACGGCTGTGGGGCGACGACTGATGACACAGGACAGCGGTGAACCACGCGACGATATCGACGTCATCGGTGGCGCCGCGCCGTCGGCGGACGTTGCCCAAGATGCCGTCGAGCTAAGTGATCGCTGCAAGAGCCTGCTGCAAATTGTGGTCCAGGAATACGTCGACACAGCACAGCCGGTCGGCAGCCGGATCATTGCCGACAACTACCAACTCGGCGTGAGTTCGGCCACGATCCGCAATGATCTGGCCACGCTGGAAAAGGCCGGGCTGCTCACCCATCCTCACACCAGCGCCGGGCGCGTCCCCACCGACGCCGGCTACCGTTACTTCGTGCGTCATCTGCTCTCCAACACCGAACTGCCGCCGGCGGAACAGCGCATGATCCGTCATCAGTTTCACCAGGCGCGCCAAGAAGTGGACCAGTGGCTGCGGCTGAGCACAGCGGTGCTGGCGCGAGCATCCCAGGCTGCCGCGCTGGCCACACTGCCGCGTGCCCACGAAACCCGCTTCAAACACCTGGAACTGCTGGCGATCCGCGATTCCGTGGTCCTCGTGGTGTTGGTGTTGCAGGGCGGCGCCGTCAAACAGCAGATCATCACCCTCGACGCCCCACTGGAACAGCCCGATCTCAGCCGCATCAGCAACGAACTCAACGAGAAATTTGCCGATGCCACCACAAACGTCATCGCAAACGAAGCGTTGACCCTGTCCACCCTGGCGCATGATATCGCCATGCTGGTGCTCGATCTCATGAAACGCGAAGACGAACACCTCAGCGAAGGCATCTACCGCGACGGCCTGGCGCAAATGCTCGAAGCGCCTGAATTTGCCGAAGGCGAGAACATGCGCCGCATCGTGCAGGTCTTCGAACAGCGGTCGTTCCTCGATGAAGTGCTCACCGAACTGGTCTCGGTGAGCCACGTTCATGTGCTCATCGCCGGCGAAGGCCGCTACGTCGAACTCCAGGATGTGGCCCTCGTGCTCAGCCGCTACGGCGTCGAAGACGAAGCCACCGGCATGTTGGGCGTCATCGGCCCGATGCGCATGCCCTACGCACGCACCATCGGCGCCGTCCGCTATGTCTCGGATCTCATGAGCGACCTCATGCATCAGATCTACGGGAAGTAGGCAGGTGGTGGTAGAATAGAGAGTGGTCTGTGCGTGGACGACAGACTACCGACGACGGACGACGCTGTCTGGGTAATCCTTAAAATCCGTGTAATCTGTGGATCAATCTGAATGGTTTCCACTGGAACGATCCGAACCGACCATACGATCTAGAGTTGTGACTGACCTATGAACGACAAGAACGAATCTGTAGAAAAAGAACCCATCGACGAAGTGATTGCGGCGACCGCCGAAGACGCCACACAGGCTGCCGCAGCAGAAGCCGAAATCGTGGCCGACGTTGAAGCTGAAGTGGTTGAAGGCGAGATCGAGACGCCTGAAGAGGCCATCGCCCGGCTCGAATCCGAACTGGCCGAAGCCCGCGCCAAAGCGGAAATGGCCGTGGACCAGATGCAGCGTACCGCCGCCGAATACCAAAACGCCCGCCGCCGCCAGGAGCGCCAACTCCAAGACAGTATCGAGCGCGCCACCGAAGGGCTGATCCGTCGGCTGCTGCCCGTGTTGGACGATTTCGATCTGCCTTTGGCAACGTTCCGAGGCGTTGCAGGCCGAAGAAACGGCCTGGGTCGAAGGCTTTCAGCGCATACACCAGAAATTGACGTCGCTAATGGCTGAAGAAGGTGTGACGCCGATTGCGCCCGATGGCGAATTCGACCCAAACCGGCACGAAGCCATCACCCACGAACCCAACGAAGACGTAGAGAGCGGACACATCATCGCCACGCTGCGCACCGGCTACGCCCACGGCGACCGTGTGCTGCGCCCGGCATTGGTGCGCGTCGCCCAGTAGCAGCGTTTCTGTGATGAGAAAGGTGCTGTTGCCGCGTCGCCCGTACCCTCGGCAGCGCGTCCACAGCATCCCGTTGGCAAAGCAGGCGCCCATGACCGCAATGCATGTCCTGACGGATCGAGCAGGTGACAAGCCCATATTGCACGGCGTGCGTCCCTTCGACATCGGGCGTGATCTGCGTCCGGTGGCGCGCCTGATCGCCATCGCCTTCGCCGACGAACTGGACGAAAGCGGCGAGGCCGCCCTGCGCGAATTGCGCATCCTCGGCCACATGAGCGGGCTGATCCGGCTGCTTACTCGCAGCACCGGCGAGCTACAAGACGTGTTCAACGGCTTCGTGTGGGTGGAAGACGGCGAACTCGTGGGCAACGTCACCGTGCAGCGGGCCAACAACAACAGTGGGCGCTGGCAGATCGCCAACGTAGCCGTGCTGCCCAAGTTCCGCGGGCGTGGCATCAGCCGTATCCTCATGGACACCGCCCTCGACTACGTGCAGGAAATGGGCGGCACCTGGTCGGTGTTGCAGGTACGCGCCAACAACGACATCGCCCGCGGTCTCTACGAGCGCATGGGCTTCGAGAACATGGGCGGCGCCACCGAACTCTTCGCCGCCCGCCCTCCACGCGATGTCGAGCGGAGAGGCGAAGTCGCCCTGCAATCTTACGACGGTGCGCACAGTCAGATGCTCTATGACCTGGCCACCAGCCAGCAGACCGCCGAATCGCAGTGGTGGCGGGCGGTGCGTAAGGCCGATTTCGAGATCCCGTTGGAACAGCGTATGGGCGAATGGTTCAACCAGATCGCCGGGCGCGAGCAGATCTATCGCCGCGCTGTGCGCGAATACGAAGCACGTTTCGAGGCGGCGCTGCAACTCAAAGCGCGGCGTTGGCGTGGCGTCCACGAGATTGATCTGTGGTCGCGCCCCGACGCCGCCGACGAAAACCAGCGCACGCTGATCACCTGGGCCTTGGCCCAATTGCAGCGTTACCCGGTGTGGCCAATCAAAGTCAACCTGACCACCAGCCAGACTGCCGCCAAAGATCTGCTGCTCCACCACGGCTTCGAAGAACGGCACACGCTGCTGACCATGCGGCGGCGGATGCGCTGAAAAACCATGCGCAATCCGTAATGTGTAATTCGAAGCGAAAATTGGCGCCAAAGATTACGCATCACGCATTACTCAAGATAGCGAGATCCCAATGAAAGAGTTACTCCTCCGACTCATCATCAACGCAGCCGCGATCTACGTCACCGTGCTGTTTGTGCCGGGCATCGGCTTCGGCGAAGGTGGCGTGGACGTCGGATCGTTGCTCATCGTGGCGCTGATCTTTGGCCTCGTCAACGCCGTGATCAAGCCCATCGTCGCCATCTTCACTTGTCCTTTCTACATCCTCACGTTGGGGCTGTTCACGTTCATCGTCAACGCGGGGATGCTGCTGCTCACCGAACGTATCGCCGGGCGCGTCGGCGCCGAAGAGTTCAGCGTCGCAAGTTTCACCGCGGCGCTGGTGGGTGGCATCGTGATCTCGATTGTCAGCACCCTGCTGAGCATCTTCGTTTCGGACGACGACGATTAACCGTGCGCGCCAAATTCCTTCACTTCTCCGACTGTCATCTCGGCTACCAGCAATACGGCAGCAAGCTACGTTTCGATGATTTCAGCCGCGCTTTCATCAGGATCATCAACATTGCCATCGATCAAAAGGTCGATTTTGTGGTGTTGGCCGGTGATCTCTTCCAGAAGCGCGCCATCGACGCCCTCACGCTCAACAGCGCCATGCGCGGCCTCGAAAAGCTGGCGCAGGCGCGCATCCCCTGCATCGCCGTGGAAGGCAACCACGAACTGGCCTACTACAACGAGGCCATCGGCTGGCTACGCTTCCTGGCCGAGCGCGAACTGCTGATCCTGTTGCATCCCGATTTCGAAAACGGCAAACCGATTCTCTCTCCCTACGAAAGGCGGCAGGGCGCGTACTTCGATCCGGTGCCTGGATTACGTGTGTTCGGCATGCGTTACATGGGCAGCAGCACACACGCCGCTTTTGCCGGCATGGCGTCAGCTATCGCCGAACAGCCTAAGGACGGCGTCGAGTACAAGATCTGCATCGCCCACACCGGCGTCGAGGGCGTCCTCTCCGGCCACAAAGGTGGGTTGACTCACGGCGAACTGGCGACGATGCGTCCTCACGTCGACTACCTGGCCCTGGGACACGTACACAAACCGTTCACCTTCGACGATTGGGTCTTCAACGCCGGTAGCCCCGAGACCTGCTCGATGGAAGAAGTGGCGTGGGACGATCGCGGCTACTACCTGGTGGAAGTGGACACCAGCCGCCGCCAAAACGGTGACGCTGCCCACGTGGCCACACTGCGCGCCAACCCGCGCCGTCCTTTCTATCGGATATCCGTCAAGGCAGACCTCGCCGCCTCGCCGGTGGATCTCTACAACCACTGCCACAGTGTGGTCAAGCGCCGCGCCGCCGATCTGGGCATCGACGCTGCGGGTGATCCCACAAATGGGCCGGTGGTGGAGTTGCGGCTGACAGGCGTGCTGCCCTTCGACCGCAGCGGACTCAACCTCGAACCCATCAAGACATTGGTGGAAGAGACCTTCAGCCCCTTGATCTGCCAGGTGAAGAACGCCACCCAATCCGCCGATTTCGCCGTGGACGCCGATCAGCAGCTTGATCGGCGTCACCTGGAAGAGCAGATCGTCGAGGAACTGTTGGGTCGCGACGTACGCTTCCGCGCCCAAAGCGCAACGTGGACGAACCTTGCCCTCAACCTCAAGCAACTCGCCCTCAGCGGCGCCGACGCAGACACGATCTTGGAGGAACTGGCGGCGCGGATGCGCGTTGCCGACGACGGACCGCCGACGACCGACGACGATACCGATCAGGATCTTTCAGAATAGAACGCGAATCGGGCGGATTGAGCAGATCCAAGCGGATATTCGACCGTAAATTTGCACACAGATTCCCGACGCCAATCCACGTTCTATCATGAACTCCATTTCTGCGCATTGCATTAGAATCATCATGATTTCCGCCGGAACTACTGACCGCGGCGTCGGCACTGACAGCCGCCGAAACCAAGCGACAATCGTTTTGCCTTTTCTCGGAGCTTGCCGTGCAGATCGTCTCTCTTCGCCTGGAAAATTTCAAAAGCTACGACGACACGCTGATCGAGTTCACCGCCGGCACCAACGCCATCGTGGGGCATAACGGCGCGGCAAAAGCAGCGTGTTGGAGGCGATTGGTTTCGCTCTCTTCGATCACACGCCGCCGGGCTACAGCCAGTCCGATTTCGTGCGCGAAGGCAGCGCGCAGCGCCACGGTGACCGTCACCTTTCTCAGCAGCGTGGACGAGCGCGAGTACCGCGCCATCCGTCGCTGCGGATCGAGCAATCTGTATCAGATCTACGATCCCGATGTGGACTTGAAGGTGTGCGAGGGCAAGGCCGATGTGCTCTTCTTCCTGCGTGAGCACCTGGGCGTCGAAGCGGACACCAACCTCTCTGATCTCTTTTCCAACGCCGTGGGCGTGCCGCAAGGACTCCTCACCAGCGCCTTCCTGGAGACGCCGTCACGCCGCAAACCCATCTTCGATCCGCTGTTGCGCGTGGAAGAGTACAAGCGCGCCTTCGATCTGCTCAACGGTCCGCTGCGCACGCTCAACCAGCGCCAGGCCGAACTCGACGTGTTGATCAGTGGCCTGGCGGCCCGTCTCGAACGGCTGCCCCTGCTCGCCGAGAGCGTGGGCGCTGCAAAGAGCATTGCCGCCGCCGAAAAACAGCGCGTCGATCTGGAAGCGCAGAAGCAGCAGATCCAGGCGCAACGCCAGGCCACCGACCAGTTGCGCGCCCAGATCGCGGACATGGCAGCGATGGTGCGCCAGGCCCAGCAGCAGGTGACGCACTGGACGCAGCAGACCCAATCCGCCCAGGAACGGCTGGATGAAGCCGTCCACGCGCAGGAGCAGGTGGAAGCCAACCGTGCCGGACACGAAGCCTACACTGCCGCCGCCCAGGCACAGCGCGATCTGGACGCTGATGCGCGCCGTCGCCAGGATCTGCGCGATCAGGCGGCGACGCGCGACAAACAGCTTTCGCTTGAGCTAGCCGAGCAGGCGCGGCAGCAGGCGCTGCTGGCCGAGATCGCCGAAGCCGAAACCGTGGTCGCATCCCTGAACGATGCCGTCGCCGCCGAGGATCGGGTCACCGCGGGCTGCGCCAGGCGGAACACCGTCGCCCAGTTGCGCGACTTGCAGAAGCAACGTCCGCGCCGCCAGAAAGCAGTGACCGAGGCCGAAAACAGACTGGCGTCTTTGCAGCAGCAGTTGGCCCAGATCGATGCCGTGCAGCAATCGCTGGACGCGGGGCGTGCGCGTCTCGACGAAGTGGCGCTGGCGCTTGTGGCCGCGCGCGAGAAACAGACGATCAGCCAGAGCGAGGCGGAGCGGTTGAAGGCGCAGGGCGCGTCTTTGCAGGAGGGCGACGGTGTGCGCTGTCCTGTTTGCGAGCAGCCTTTGGACGACGGCCACCGTCACGATCTGCTGGCCCGCAACGAGGCGCAAGTGGCGGTGTTGCGCGATGCCTGGCGCCAGGCCCAGCAGACAGTCAAGGATCTGGACGGAGAACAGAAGCAACTCCAGGCGCAGACGAAACAGCACGAAGACATGTTGCGCCGCCTGCCCCGCGCCGAAGAAGGCGACCGCGCCGCCGTCCAGCTCGACGAGGCGCGTCGAGAATTGGCCCAACTCGACGCCGAGATCGAAACGCTGTCCGCTGCGCCGGACGAGGTGACGGCATTGCAGCGCGAATTGACGGAGCTGGAGCACCCGCGTCGGCGACAAGAAGTTGCTGCAGAGAAGGCGGGGCTGCGTGACCGCACCGAAGCATCCTTGCAGCAGATCGAGCATTCCATCGCCGATCACCGCGCTGCGCTTCAAGCGCTTCAGCAGCAGATCGACGCCTTCGCCGACCTCGATGCCCGCATCCAATCGGTCAATGCCGAGATCGAACGCAATCGCAGCGCCGATGACACCTTCCGTCGCTACGAACAGTTGGCGTCCAGCCTGTCTAAACGCCAAACAGACGCCGAACAGGCCGACTCGGGCCTGGCCGAAGCGCAACAGATGCTGGCGAAACAGGAAGCCGGCTACGCCGAGATCAGTGGGCGCTTCGACGAGGACGCCTATCACAAACTCGTGGCCGAAGACGAAGATGTGCGCCGCCATCTGGGCGCCATCGACGGCCAACTGAGCGAACAGCGCCGCCGCCTCGACGCCGAGCAGGCCGAAATTGTGCAGTTGCGCGAGCGCGAGGACGAACTGTCCGCGGCGCAGACACAACACGCCTTCCTGCAGGAACAGCACGAACTGCTCAGCCTGCTGCGAACCATCTTACGCGAGGCAGGACCGTATGTCACCGCGGCGTTGGTCAAGCAGATCAGCTATGAGGCGGCGCAGATCTTCGGCGAGATCATGCAGGATTTCACCCGTCGCCTGCACTGGGACGAGGAGTACGCCGTCACCCTGGAAGTGGACGGCTACAAGCGCCAGTTTGCCCAGCTTTCCGGCGGCGAGCAGATGAGCGCCGCGCTCTCGGTGCGGTTGGCGCTGTTGCGCGAAATGAGCGACATCAACGTCGCCTTCTTCGATGAACCCACCACCAACCTCGACGAAACGCGCCGTGATTCCCTGGCGCAGCAGATCCTCGCCATCAAAGGCTTTCGCCAGCTCTTCGTCATCAGCCACGACGACACCTTCGAGCAGGCCACCGAAAACCTCGTGCGCGCCCACAAGGTTGATGGTCTCAGCGTTGTCGAGGCCACCGCCTAAGGAGATGTCAGACTGCCGTCCTGGTAATCCTGAAATCCGTCTCCCTCCCTTCTCCGCGTTTACGCCATCGATACGCAGCATCACCAAAGCCACGACATTTTGGCAATACAGCCAGTATGCTTTGCTTCTCTATACTAGCAAGGTAGTGTCTACCTTGTCTGCCAACTGCCGCGCCTGTGCATTGAGGATGGTAAACACAGGCAATTCTGCTCTCCTGGACTGATCCGATGGGCAGATGATACGCAGGCAGTTCAACGCTAGTATGGAGAGGAGCAGGTTCTTCATGGTACAGCCACTGTCAAGTTGGATTACCAAGTTGTTCATGGTTTCCGCTTTGTGTGTTGTTTTCTTTCTGCCGTCTGCACGCCCCGTCGACGCCGCCGATCCTCTGCCGCCGCCGGCCGCGCCAGTGCAGATCAGCCCGACAAACGGCAGCACCACCAGCGGCATCACCGATCCGCCCATCGGCATCCCCACGTTGCGCTGGGACCCCACCGATCAATCAGACCGCTATCACGTGCAGATCAGCAACTCGGCTGGGTTCGCCAATCTGCTCTTCGACGATTTTACCTACGCATCATCGTTCACCCCCAGCACGTCGCTGCCCGATGGCACCTACTACTGGCGTGTGCGTGCGTCGTTGGATAACAACTGGGGTGACTTCTCATCGACATGGTCTTTCACCAAGCATTGGAGTGCCGATGGCGCCCTCGTCCCCAAGTTGCAGTCGCCGGACGACGCCGCGCATCGTGCCGGGTTCCAGGCTGAGGACTTCTCTTGGTCGGCGGTGCCGGGCGCTGCCACCTATCGCTTCGAAATTGCCACCGATAGCTCCTTCAACCAGGTGGCCTACTCCACAGAAACCATCAAGACAAACCATACGCCCAAAACACGCCTGAGCAACAACCTGTACTACTGGCGCGTAATTCCCCTCGACAATCAGGGCAATCGTGGCGAAACCAGCGCCACGCGCACCTTCAGTTTCAGCTGGAACGTGGCGCCGCAATTGCTCACGCCGGCCAACGACAGCGAACTGGCCTTCCTGCCTCGCTTCTCGTGGACGGCGATTGAGGCCGCAGAATTTTACCAGATTGAGATCAGCACCCAGTCGGATTTTGGATCGGCGAGCAGCTACACCACGCCGAACACAGATTTCACCCTGGAAAAGCCGCTATCCAACGATCAGGATTACTACTGGCGTGTCAAAGCCATCGACGAACGAGGACACAGCACCCCGTGGAGTGCTGATTTTCGCTTCCGCGCCGCCTGGGATTTTATCCCGCAACTGCTCTCTCCGGCAGACAATTCGATTCACCTTTCGTATCCATTCTTCGCGGACACCCATCCCTGGCGTTGAGCGCTACCAGATCGAGATCGACGAAAGCGACGGCTTCGCCAGCCCCATCGGGCGCGTGTACACCTACAACGCCACGTCGTTTGCCTTTGCTGATTGGGGCATCGATGTCTACATCGACACCGGCTACTTCTGGCGCGTCCGCGGCGTGGACACCGAGGGCAACTATACGCCTTGGAGCGCCAAACGCTCTTTCCAAATCTCGTTCGAGACGTCTCCGAACCTGATCTATCCTCTGCCCTACTACGAGCCGGATACTGAGAATTTCGCCGTCTACGCGGACCGTGCGGTGCGTTCTCCACTCTTCATCTGGGATACGGCCCACCTGTTTAACCCCACCGCTTCGGGCTTCCGCACCACACCGCCGGATTACTACCAATTGACCGTGAGCGCCAGCCCGGCGTTCGCCAACCCTGATTGGCAGATCACCACCACGGGGCTGGCCGCTGCGCCTACCTTGGACAATCCATTCAACGTGATCGACGGTCAACGTTACTACTGGCGCGTGCGCGCTTACATCGGAGACCCGAACTTCGGGCAGTCGACTCAGATCGGCTCTACCGTCACCTGGCAGACGCGCATCTCCACTACGTTACCTGTCTCCGAAACCACATCGATGTCGCTGCTCTATCCGCAAAATGGGTTCGAGGCCGTGGATGTGCCGCCCGCGCTCGGCTGGGAGCCGGTGGTCGACGCTGCCTCGTATGATGTCGAGGTGAGTAGCAACAGCACCTTCGATTCGGCCACGGCGCGCTTCTCCGAATCGGCTGAGGCACAGTACACCAACTACGTCCCTGGCCAGGCGAGCGCGGACAAGCTCCCCTTCGGCACGTACTGGTGGCGCGTGCGTGCATTGGATGGGCAAGGCACGCCGATCACCGATTGGAGCGCAGCGCGGTTCTTCCACATCTCACAGGATTTGCTGACAGGCAACCTGTACGATCTCGCTCTGCCCGAGACGCTCTTGCAGTGGAACGAAACATACACCCCCACGCTCTCGCTGGCTGCCAGCAGCCCCTTCACCGAAGGGAGCCAGTACGATCTTGGCAACCTGCACGTTGCCCTGGATCGCATGTACAACGGTAGCCTCAACTGGGTGATTGCCTTCAACGCCAACCCTGTCACCGAGACAGTGCGCTACGGACTTTTCGTCGATTCCGACCATACACCCGGCTCCGGCGCCGCCGTTGATCCCTACGGCAACACCATCTCTGTCGAGCCTGTCAACCTGCCCGAGTACTTCGTCACGTTCGACAGCAACGCAGCCGACGCCGGGGATGTGCATTACTTCGCCTGGGAAGGCGGCAACTGGTCGCCTGATCGGTCGCTTGCCGATATCGGTGGCTTCATGTCTACCGAGGTGATCTCGTACGAGCAGCGTTTGCAGAAACACACGCAACTGCTGTTGCAGATGACGTCGTTGGGGACCGGCGCTGCGGACTTCGGCGGCAGCATCGCCCTGCTTGCCTACAGCGCGCCGCCTTCTGAGCCTGGCTACAAAGATGTGATCCCCGGCCAGGAGACCACAGCGTCGTTGCGCGCCTTTGCCTACGTCACCGATCTGCTCATGCCGCTCTACCCGTTCGACACGCCGCTATCGAACCCATACGTCTTCTTCGATCCGCCTTCGCTGCGCTGGCGGATGCCGCTGCACAAATCTGTAGACGGCTACCAGGTGGAGATCGCCCGTGATCCCGATTTCACCGATGTGGTGGAGACGTGGGAAGCGTATGAAACACAGAAATCACCCTACTACGCGCTGATCCCGGCCACTTCGCAGTCGGAAAGCGCGCTGGCCGACAACGAGAGCTACTACTGGCATGTGCGCGTGCGCCACGAGAAGTACAACACCAAAGGCGCCTACGATTACGGTCCCTGGTCGTCGCCCATGCGCTTTAAGCTGGACAGCCGTCAGGCGGTGAACCCCTACCTTTCGCAGGGCGGCCACGTCAGCGCGGACAACGTGGTCGAGACAACGCCCAGCTTCAACTGGGATCGGGTCGAAGGCGCGGCGGGCTACCAGATCCAGGTCGACGACGACGCCAATTTCAGCAGCCCGATCCTCTCGAAGCTGCCCAACGGCACCAGCTACATCCCTACCGTTGTCCTCCAGGATGGATCGTACTACTGGCGGGTGGCGTTGCGGCGTTCCAGCAAAGTGGTTGGGCGATGGAGTCCGACTATGGTCTTCACCAAAACGTCGAGCTTCCCCACGCCGATCCGTCCGATCAGCGATACGGTGCTCCATGATCAGCCCACGCTGGAGTGGACGGCTGTCCTCACGCCCACCAGTGAGCCTTTCCTGGCGGCGCCGCGCTATCGCGTGCAGTTGGACATTGATCCCAACTTCAGCAACCCGCGCAGCTACACCACCGACACCAACGCCTACACCCTGGCCAAGGGCGAGAGCATCGGCGACGGCACCTGGTACTGGCGCGTGGCCATCATCGACGCCGACGGCAAGACCGGCACCTACAGCCCGGTGCAGCAGTTCTACAAAGAGTACATGCCGCCCAACCTGATCAGCCCGGTGCAGGGCGATAGTTTTAACAGCGCGCCCAACTTCGTTTGGGCCGAGCAGCCTGGCGCCGCCTACTACCAAATCCAGATCGACGACGATCCCCAGTTCACATCGCTCAACGTGGCCAAATCCGTCGATACCACAAACTACACGCCGGTGGAACGTCTCAGCGAAAAGGAATACTACTGGCGCGTGCGTATCTACGACAAGGATCGCAATTCCGGGCCGTTTGAAGTGGGGCGAGTGACCATCAACGAAGGGGCGAATAACGTTTATCTGCCAGCGGTGATGCAGTAAAAATCAGTTCTTCAGCCGCTCCACCAACGAAACGAGTACTTCCGCCGCTCTGGGAACGCCGCCCAGGGCGGCGAATTCTTCTCTGAGGCTGCGCGCGTTGCGGCGGATGGCGGAATCGTGGGGCAGCATGTTTTTGAGGGATTGCACGAGCAGGGGAATGGTCATCTCGCGTGGGGGATGCGGTAGCCGGCGCCGCTGCGCCAACCCTTCGGCCTGACGCGATTGATCCGCGGCGTGGGGGACAATGATCTGCGGCACGCCGTGGGTCACCAGGGCGTGGGTGGTGCCGGCGCCACCGTGGTGAATGGCGGCGGCGGCATAGGGCAACACCTCGCCGAAGTCCACCCGCGCGGTGACCACTGTCCCCTTGGGCAATTTGGCCTGAAGTTGGGACATCATCGGCTGGGTCAACTGATCGCCGATGGCCAGCACCGGCAGTCCGCCCACCTGGTGCGCAGCGTGGGCCGCCGCCACAAAAAAGTTCACATCCTGGCTGAACGACGTCCCCAACGTGATGAAAATCCACGGCTGATCCATGGGCAACTGATTCAGCCAAGGGCTTTTCCACGGCTGCGGATCAGGAGCAACGCCGCCCACCATCACAGTTTGTTCGAGCAGGGGCAGTCCGCTGTACCAGCGCGGACTCCAGTAGGTGAGGTGAAGATGGGGCGAAAGCAGCGCGGGTGGCCCGTGCTTTTCCCAGTTGACACCCGCTGCGGCGAACTGCGACAGCAGCCCGTCAATGCGTCGTTGCGCTTCGTCGGCCACTTCCTGCGCCGGCCCGTGGAAAGGCGTGCGTAGCGCCGGCCACCCCATCACCACAAAGGGGACGTCGAGCACCTCCGCCGCGATGCCCGCCCCGGCCATGAACATCTCCGCGCCGATCAGATCCGGCGCAAAACTGCGCCCCAACTCGGTGATCTCCTGCGTGGCCGCGCCTACTCGGTCCTGTGCCAGCCACTGATCCAGCGAACGCGCCATGCGCAGGCGTCGAAACGTCTCTGGCGAATCGACATCAGTCGGCCGCAACAGCGGGTGGCGGCCAGCGCCATCCCGTTTCCGCGAGGACGTGTACGGGCACGCCCGCGCTGCCACAGCCGCCTGCATCTCCGCCCCTGTTGCCCAGAGGACATCGTGTCCTTGCTGCACAAGGGCAGCGGCGGTAGGCAGATAGCCGCCCCAGTCGAGGTGACCGGGCAGTTGGGCCGACACGAACAGAAAACGCATTGCGCAAGCTCCTGGTTATTCACACCCAGGCGACAGGCGGTAAAGCCCGCCGTTGCCGGTGCCGATCCAGATGGCGCCGTCGGGTGCGGTTGTTACCGCCTGGATGGGCCAGCCCAGCATGACGCGCTCGGCCACCAGTTGTCCACCGGAATTGGCCAGCCGATACAGCCCGGGGTTGCGCCCATACTGGGCAAAGAAGATCGTGCCATACGCCCAGGTGATCCCGGTGGGCGCCGCCGTGTTGAGCAGTGGCAGCACCGGCTTCGTCCACCAATCCTTGCTCTGGCCGCTCAGCGCAATCGGGAAGCCGTAGAAGGGCGTGGATGCCTCGCCGCCGCCTGTCAGCGTGGCTGGATCGAAGAGGTTGACCTCGTCGCCGGCAAAGTACTCTTCGCCCACGTTGGTGGCCCCGTTGTCTGTCACCCAGATGCGGCCGTAGGGATCGACGGCGACGCCGTAGGGGTTGCGGAAACCGCGCGCCGCTGTCTGGAAAGATCCCATGTTGCGGTTGGTGAGCAGTTGATTCAGGGGGGCGCGCACGAGTCGGGCGCCGAATCCGTTGCCGCCAGAGGCGATGTTCACCGCCTGGGTTTCGGCGGGGACGTCACCGTCGCCGGGGTTGATGATGCCGTCGGAGTAGCCGTCGCGCACGCCGCCTGCCGACACGTAGACCCAGCCATTGCTGATGGCGATGCCGTTGTTGGCGTGAAACAACCGCCCGTTGACGGCGAAGCCACCGGCCAACGCCTCGTAGCTGCCGCCGTCTAGGATGCGGCCCACTTCACCGGCGGCTGAGGTAGACGGCGCCGCCTGGGTAAACAAGCCCCGTGACGCGCGGTGACTCCTCCAGAATCGGCGTGTAGAACTGGTCGCTGCTGGCAGTGTTGTACACAACCACCGACCGGCTGGGGTGGAAGGCGTCGAAGAGGATGTTCGGATCGATTTCACCGGTCGACGGCGAATCCAGGCCGATGAAGAGCCGTCCATCCGGCGCGAAGGCCAGGCTGGTGATGCCGAAGAATTCTCCAACCGCTGTGCCAGCCGTTGTTCCACGCAGAAGCCGCCGCGAGCAATCAGCCACGGATCAGCGTCCGATGGTTCGCCGAGGCCGGAGTGGCGCCGCCGAAATGCGGGTCTGGCCGGCGCCTGCTACGGGCCTGGACACGGCCGCCTGGGCGGGCGCGGCGACGGTGACTTCGGCGTCGTCGTTTTCATCTGCTTCAGGGGCAGGGGATGTCGCCTGTTCCTCGGTTGTGGCGTCTGCACCCGATGTTGTCGCCTGCGTCGCTGGCCGTGCAGAGGGACGGAGTTGGGCCAACTGTTCCGCGGTGGGGACGGCCGCACAACTGGCGATACGTGCCTGCGTGGCTGGAATGAAGCCAGCAGCCCCACTGTTGGCTACTTCACAGTTGTTGGCAATGGCATTGTAGTCGACGGGGCTGATCCGAAGCCACAGATCCGCTGCGGCAGGCGGATCGGGGCGAGTTTCCGGCGCCGCCGCCCAGGATCAGGTGTAGATCAGGCGCTTCTGCTCGGGCGCAAGCTCGCCGATCAAGGGCATACGCCCGGTATTGATCATGTCCCAAAGCTTGGGCGCGTTGGGATCGCCCGGTGTGACGACAGGGCCATTCTGCCCGCCCTTGAGCAACGACTCGTAGTCGGTGACGCCCAGGCCCATCGTCTGCACCACCGGCCCATGACACGCCGCGCACACCTGATTGAACATCGGTTGGATGTCCTCGGTGTAGCCGACGGGGTTGGCCAGCGCAGCGCCCCAACTGGCCTGGCGGCGATCCAGCGAAACCAACGGTCTCGTCATCGGTCTGGTAGATTCCCTCAACGCCGCACCAACGCGCCCGACTGCGCCCGCCCCACCACACAGCTATTCGATGACGGCTGGGCTAGCACGTTGGTGTTGCCTGTCATCAGGGCGTAGGTAAGCTGTCCGTCTGCCAGGCAGGAGACAGCGTCCAGAACGTCTTGGATCGGGCGCGGCTCACCCAGTCCTGCGCCAACACCTACCGGTTTCAATGGTGGCAGCGGTTCCAATGGGAGATCGATGGCTGTGGAGGAGACCGATGATTGAGGGGCGACCATCGATGTGGTCGTAGCGCAACCGGCTAGGGTCAATGCCAGTGCGATCCATAGAAATGTCTTGAGGGAGACAATTCGCAAGGCTGAAGTATTTCGGATTTTTCTCATGATTACGTTTCGATCAATTACTGATGCGGAACAGATTCACCTGGATTTTGATTCGCTAGAATCTCACGCGCGGCATGTAGATCACGTTGGATCTGTGCGACCAATTCATCGAGGCCATTGAAGCGCTGTTCGCCGCGCAGCCGCGCCACAAACCCAACCGTCAACGTCTGTCCATAGAGATCACCGCTTTCGCCGGGCGGTGGAAAATCGAAAAGATGAGCCTCGACGCGACGTTGTGTGCCATCCACTGTCGGGCGCACGCCGATGTTGGTGGCGCTGCCATATGGCTTCGATTCGCCGGGGCGGCCGATCCACGCCCACGTAGCATAGACGCCGTCGGCGGGGAGTATGCGAGCAGAGGGGATGTCGAGGTTCGCCGTGGGGACGCCGATGGTGCGCCCACGTTTGTCCCCGTCTACCACCACACCGCTGACCGTGTAGACGCGGCCCAGCAACCGCTGCGCGTGGACAACGTC
Organism: Caldilineaceae bacterium; assembly: GCA_041391225.1. Taxonomy (GTDB): domain Bacteria; phylum Chloroflexota; class Anaerolineae; order Caldilineales; family Caldilineaceae; genus RI-153. The sequence continues at coordinate 68,805 of JAWKOL010000019.1, read as the reverse complement.
ACCTTCGTACAGGTGGCGGCGGATGTTGAAGCTGCGCACTTCTTCGTCTGACGCATGTACTGGTTCGATCACCACCACACGGTAGCCCAGTTCGTCACCGAGGCTGCGCAGCACGTCGATGGTGCCTTCGCGTTTGCGGCCCAGTGCGAAATCCGGCCCCACCACGAGACAGTACAGCCCCACGTGTGAGACGAGCATCTGCATAAAATCGCGAGCCGACAGCGCCGCCGTCTGCTGATCGAAGGGCTGAATGATGCCCACGTCGATGCCCAGGTTGGCGGCGAGTTCGATGCGTTCCCGCGGCGTGGTGAGCAGGTGCAAGGGCGTATCGGGGCGAAAGAACAGTACCGGATGCGGTTCGAAGGTCATCAGGGCGGTGCAGGCATCGGCATGGCCGTCGCGTTTGGCTTCGGCCTGCATCTGCTCGATCAACGCCTGGTGACCGCGATGAAGACCGTCGAAGTTGCCGATGGTGAGGTAGGTGGGGCCGGCCAGGTTGATCTCTTCGATATGGTGAAAGATCTGCATAGTGTTTCGACGGATACCCTCTGGTTTTCTTGGTATTCATCCTGAAATTACAGTGCGCAGCAGAACGTCCATGTGAATTGGTGAAACTTGCCCGGCTGCTGTGAATTTCAGGACAGCCTCTTAGCTCAGGTGAACCTGATCGAGGTGCGGCGCCAGCCATTTTTCTGCTTTGCACAACGCGCCGACACCGTTTTCGGCTCGTTGCAGAATACGCAGAATGCCCAACAATTGCGCGTGATCATCGTGGGCCTGGATCAGATCGCCGGTCGGCCGCGTCGGCAGATCTAGCCAAACTTTCTGTCCGTGGCCGATCCGTTCGGCGCCGGCAACGTCCAGGACAACTGCGGGGAGGTCGAGCGCATCCCCTGCTGCGCGTAGTAGCGCGGTCAATTCGTTGCGCTTCGCCGCGTCTTCGATTTCGTCCAGTGTGTGGGCGTTCTGCTCGACAAAATTGCCTACAGCTTCACGGCGCAGGTAGCTGAGATGCGCACAGGTACCCAGCGCCACACCCAGATCATGGGCGAGGCTACGCACGTAGGTTCCCGCCGAACAGTGGACACGCACCAGCAGACGCGCCGGCGGGGTCCACGTCACCAGTTCCAGGCTGTAAATTGTCACGGGGCGCGCCGCCACTTCCACTGCTTCGCCACGGCGGGCTTTGCGGTGGAGGCTCTCGCCGTCCTGTTTGAGTGCAGAGTAGATGGGCGGTTTCTGTTCGATCTCCCCGGTGAAGGCGCGCAACACTGCCTCGATGCGCTGACTATCCAGATCGGGGACAGGCTGCTGGTTTGTCACAGCGCCCAGTGCGTCGTAGGTATCGGTCTCGGCGCCGAGGGTGATCTCGGCCAGGTAACGTTTGTCGTGTCCCTGGTAGTATTCGACGAGGCGGGTGGCGATGCCGAGGCACAGCACGAGGACGCCGCCGGCCATGGGATCGAGGGTGCCGGTGTGGCCGATACGGCGCTGTCCACTCAGGCGACGGACGCGTTGCACAATGTCGTGGCTGGTGGGGAGTTTGGGCCATGCTGCCGGATCGGCGGACCGGGGCAAGCCCGGTTTGTCCACGATCAGCAGGCCGTTGACGTCGGCACGCGGTTGAGGCACGAGGTTATTGCTCCATTGTCGCCGTCGCGGCGCTATGGGCTTCGTGCAGGTGCGCCACAACGCGGCGCGCGACTTCGTCCAGTTGACCGGCGACGGTGCAACCGGCAGCCGGTGGGTGTCCGCCGCCGCCGAGGGCAAAGGCTACTTTGCTCACGTCGAAGCCCTGCTTGGCGCGGAAACTGCATTCCACGGTAGGCTGCCCCTGGTCGTCGGTGCGCTCGGTGAAAGTGGCGCTGATGTCGGCCCCCACCACGGTGACGAGGTGATTGGCCAGTCCGCCGCTCTCTTGTGGCGTGGCGCCGGCTGCCTCGCGCTGCGCGGTGCTGATCGTTGTCCAGATGATGCCGTCTTCAAATTGGACGTGGTTGAGCACTTCGCCCCACAGTTTGATCACACTGAACGATGTGCGACGCAACGTCCAATCCACGATCTGCACCAGATCGCCGCCACTTTCCATCAGGCGCATGGCGGCCTGCATCACCTGTGCGGTGGTGTTGCTGGTGCGGAAGCCCAGCGTATCGGTGACAAGCCCGGTGAGCAGCGCCTGCGCCAGTGCGCCGGTCAACGGCGTCTGCAAAGCGTCGGCCAGGTAGACGAGCATCTGGCAGGTGGCGGCGCAGCCGGGTTCCACCCAGTTGATCCGCCCAAAGCGCGTGTTGGTGAGGTGGTGATCGATGACGATCATGGGGATGGCGTCGTGTTTCTCGCTGCGATAGATCGTGCCCATGCGGTCGGGGCTGGAGGCGTCGAGGCAGACGATGAGATCGTAGTCATCGGTCACCTGGGCTTCGCCTACGATGTCGGCGTAGCCTGGGATGAACGAGAACTCCTCGCCGGGCGCGTCTTGGAGTGCAAGCACGGGATCTTTGCCCTGGGCGCGCAACAACCAGCCCATACCCAGCAGGCTCCCAACGGCGTCACCGTCGGGTGCGACATGGCTGACACAGAGGATCTTTTCTGCGCCCAGCAGGGTGGAGATCAGCGCGGGGTCGATCTGCGGCCAGGAGGTTCCCAGGGCGTTCGCCTTGGCATCACCCCCAGGTTTTTCCGTAGTGGCTACGGTCATACCTACTCCTCTTCGGTGGGGGGTGTCGCAGGAACGTCTTGGGGCGTGGGCGTCGCTTCGTCGTCGCCGTTGGCGGCGCGTTCGGCGCGGATGCGTTGGAGCAACTCGTCGACGCGGGCGGCGCGTTCGGGGGTGTCGTCGTAGTGGAACGTGAGTTCCGGCACCACGCGTAGCGTCAACCGTTGCGCCAGTTGGCGGCGGATGAAAGGCGTTGCTTTGGTCAGCCCACGCAGGATCACACGGCGGGGGGTCTCTTCTTCGTCGTCGTGGTAGACGTAGACCTTGACGTTGCGCAGATCCCGGCTCACCACCACGTTTGTCACCGTGAGCAGGCTCAGCCTGGGATCATCCAACTCGTTGCTGATCAGGATCGATAGTTCCTGATAGAGCAATTCACGTACACGTTGCTGTCGAATGGTAGCCATAGTTGTATTTTATCGCGTTCGAGGGGTAGAGAGAAAAATGGGGATCGGGGACTGGAGACTTGGGATCGGGGACTTGGGAGGCGTTTGTTGTCGCCGTGGTCGTACGCTGCCGTAATCAAGTCGATGATGAAGATGATGAGATGATGAACCCTGCTGTCATCATCTTCATTATCTCATCATCGCTCAACCAGCCAACCCACCAATCACCAAAATCCTTACTTCACGCTGTCCCCAGTCCCTAATCCCCAGTCCCCAATCCCTACCGCACCTGCTGCTTCTCGAAGACTTCGATGATGTCGCCTTCTTGCATGTTCTCGTTGACGCCGGCCAAGTTGATGCCGCATTCGTAGCCGGTGCGCACTTCGGGTACGTCTTCGGTGAAGCGTTTGAGCGTGCTGATGGTGCTGGTTTCTTCCACCTCGCCACCGCGGATGAGGCGGGCGCCGGCGTTGCGTTTGATCACGCCGTCTAGCACCATACAGCCAGCCACCAGCCCGCCGCGGCGGACACGGAAGAGCTGGCGCACTTCGGCGCGGCCAATCGTCACTTCTTTGTAGACGGGTTCGAGCATACCGGTCAGGGCCAGTTCGATGTCTTCGAGCATGTGGTAGATGACGCTGTAGTTGCGAACTTCCACGCCGGAGTTCTCTGCACGCAACGCCGCCGACTTGTCCATGTTTACGTTGAAGCCGATGATGATGGCGTCGCTGGCTTCGGCCAACATCACATCCGATTCGGAGATGTCGCCAATCGCCGATTGCAGGATCTTGAGGCTGACCTCTTTTTGGATCTGCTTCTGGCTGATCGCAATCTGTTCCAGGCTGGTGACCACGGGTTCCAAGGTCCCCTGTACGTCGGCGCACGATCAGGTTGAGCGTCTTGGTTTCGCCTTCTTCGATGCGAGCGAAGAAGTCTTCCAGCGTCATCTGTGGGCGGGCGGAGGGGACACGGTTGGCCTCTTCGGCTTCGGCCTGGCGTTCTTCGGCGAGGCGGCGGGCGTCTTTGTCCTTGGGCATGACTTCGTAGATGTCACCGGCGGAGGGGACATCTTGCAGGCCCAACACGATCACCGGTGTGCTGGGGCCGGCCTTCTTGATCGGGGTGCCTTCGTGATCGAACATCGCCTTGATGCGGCCCCAGGTTTTGCCGGCCACGATGGCGTCGCCGCGATTCAGCGTGCCGTTCTGCACCAACAGCGTCGAGGTGACACCGCGGTGCTTGTCCAGTTCGGCTTCGATGACGGTGCCGACACATTTGCCCTTGGGATTGGCGCGCAGTTGTTCGATTTCGGCCACCACCAGCAGGTTGGTGAGCAGGTCTTCGATGCCCATGCCAGTCAACGCGCTGACGGGAACCATGATGGTGTCGCCGCCCCACTCTTCGGGTTGCAGACCTTCTTTGGCCAGTTCTTCCTTCACGCGGCCCAGGTTGGCGTTGGGGCGGTCGACCTTGTTGATGGCGACAACCATGGTGACGCCGGCGGCTTTGGCGTGGTTGATGGCTTCCTTTGTTTGCGGCATAACGCCGTCGTCGGCAGCCACTACCAGGATGACAATATCCGTCACCTGGGCGCCGCGTGCGCGCATGGCGGTGAACGCTTCGTGGCCCGGGGTGTCGAGGAAGGTGATCTTGCGGCCATCCACCTCCACCTGGTAAGCGCCGGTATGCTGCGTGATGCCGCCGGCTTCGGTGGCCACGACGTTCGTCTTGCGGATGCGGTCGAGCAGTGTGGTCTTGCCGTGGTCAACATGACCAAGCACAGCCACCACCGGCGGGCGTTCGACCAGGTTGCTTTCCTTTTCGTGTTCGATGATATCGTCGACGAAGACCTGCGCCTTGGTGCGCGTGTCGATCTTGGCCGGTTCTTCGGGTTCAGCTTCCGGCTCTTCGCTCTTGGGCCACATCACGTTAATGCCCAGTTCTTCACCGACAATGGCAGCCGTATCGTGATCCAGCGCCTGATCGATAGGCGCCATGATGCCGAACTGCATCAGCACCTTGATCAGATCGATGGGGCTGCGTTGCATGCGTTCGGCCAGCTTACGCACAGTAATGTGATCTTCGACGATAATTTCTTTTGGCTGCTGTGCGCCGTTGCCGCCATTGCGGCCGCGGGCAGGTTGTGCTTTGCTTTCTTTGCTTTTCGTAGTCATCTGTTCCCCTTTACCTTTCCTAAACACGGGCCCCGACATCGATCAGGTTGTGGGCTCGACGTCGCCCCAATGATTACACTCTACTTTGATTCAGCAACACAGACCCAGACAACGATAGACGCAGACAACACAGTTCTGCGATGAAATGTTCTGCGGCGCCTGCCTACGCGCGAATCACTGCCCTATTGTGCTTGACGGCACAATTGAAGCAGATGACACGCGTTGACATGCTCAGCGCGCCGAAAAGGGCCACTGAATGTGTTACCGGTACGCTCAACTGGAAAAGTCCACAGCTTTTGCGTGTGGAAAGGCTGGGTGGCACACCCTGGGGAGAAGCACAATGGTCGCAACGGGGAAGGAGGGAGAAAAACTTGAGAGTCGGCTCAACTCGACTGACGATCACGCGGTTTGCTGCCCACGAACACATCAGGAATAGCGAGTTAGATACTCATTTGGGTTCTCCCTCACCAACACCAAAGACGGACGGTTGCGTTCTCCGTTGGGGGCGGCGCCAAACAGCTTCCCACACAGCGTAGTGGCCCTTAACCACTTGTATCACCCAAACGGTTTTGATCAACACACATGGCAGATATCCTCTGCACGGTCACCAACAACTTCGTCAATGCTGTAGTTTGATAAACTAAATCCATCAAAACACAGTATAGCGCACCAGGTGCAAAAAAGCCAGCTACGCTGGATCTGTGTCTTCGTCCAATGGATCGACATCGGGCAGCGATGCAGCGTATGCCGTAAGTGCCTGTAGATCCTCGGCATTGATGGCGGTGCGCAAGGCACGTTGCAGAAGCCGGCTTTCCAGCGCCTGCTGCCAACAAGAACGGACGGGGTGCAAATATGCACCCCGCCCGGCCAGTTTGCCTGTTGGATCAACCTGCACCCCAGATGCTGTACGTACCACCCGCACTAGATCGCGTTTGCCGGCGCCTTGTCGACAGGCGATGCACATACGTTGTGGTACATGCTTTGCGGGCTTGGGTTGTTTCTGCGCCATTGTCTACTGCTTCCCGTAAATCCATTGCTTCTAGCGGAAGCTGAAGTCGTCGAACTCTTCTTCGTCGAACTCGCGACGTTTGCCGCGTTTCGCCGCCTTGCCCTTCTTCTTTTCAGCAGGCTTGCGAGTAGTGGCCGCAGGTTTGGCGCCGCCGCGTTTGCTCTTGCCACGTTTGCCATCCCATTCTTCGAAGTCCTCTTCCTCTTCTTCGTCGATGCCCACCAGCAGTTCTTCGGGGACTTCAATGTCGTCCAGCGCGCCGAGTTCAGCTTGCTGCCCACGGCGCTGGGCCATACGCTGGCGCAGCATATCGGCGGTGATGATTTCAGGCAGTTCTTCGCCTTCCACCATGCTCTGATCTTCGGCACTTTCCTCGGTGGTTTCTTCTTCGTCCACATTGGGGAAAGCAGGCTCGACCAGTTGCGCCACCGGTTCTTCTGCCGGTTCAGGGGTTGGTTCCGGTTCCGACCAGGCGGCTTCCTCTTCGATGTCCTCTTCGATTTCGTCGAACGACGGTGTCTGGAATGCTTCGCCTGTGCTAATGGCTGCGGCGGCGCGTTCGAATGCGTCGAGCGCCGCTGTGGATTCTTCGCTATCGCGCGCAGCGTCTTCGAGATCCTTGAAAGAGTCGGGCCAGGCTGCCATTTCTTCGACGACCTCGCCGGTTTCGCGTGCTGCATCCAGGCGCTGGATGGTCTCTGCTGCCTGGCGCAGGCGATCTTCGCTGATGCTTTCGGCGGTTTCGTCGCCCTGCAGAATGCGTTCTGCCAGCGACAGTAGATCTCGGGTGCCGCCGCCGGTGGGGCGCTGCGTCTGATGTACAGCAAGCAGATCGAGGCCCTCTTCGCGGGCTTCGCTTTCGCTCTTGATGTCGATGCGCCAGCCGGTCAATTTGGCGGCGAGGCGGGCGTTCTGCCCTTCTTTGCCAATGGCCAGGCTCAACTGTCGATCCGGTACGACGACGATGGCTGTCTTCACCGCTGATTCTTCGTCGAGGATCACACTCTGCACCTTGGCCGGGCTGAGGGCGTTGGCGATGTATGTACGCAGGTCGGTGCTCCATTCGACGACGTCGATCTTTTCACCGGCCAGCTCGTTGACAATGTTCTGAATGCGCAATCCACGCATACCCACGCAACTGCCCACAGGATCCACGTTGGGCACCGATGTGGTGACCGAGACCTTGCTGCGTGCGCCCGGCTCGCGCGAGATCGATTTGATCTCTACTGTGCCGTCGCGTACTTCGGGGATCTCCTGCTCCATCAAGCGGCGCAGCAGGTTGCGATGGGTGCGGCTCAGTTTGATCACCGGCCCACGGTTGCTCTTGTGTACGTCCACCACATAGAGGCGCACGTAATCGCCGCGACGCAGTGTCTCGCTGGGGATCTGTTCTTCGCGCGGCAGCAGGCTCTCGTGCTTTTCTCCCAACAACACGGTGACCGTGCCGCTGGTGGTGTCGATGCTGCGCACCTGCGCGTTGATGATCTCGCCCACTTTGTGTACAAAGTTCTCATAGACCGTGTCGCGTTCCGCCTCGCGGATGCGTTGCAGGATCACCTGCTTGGCCGTCTGCGCGGCGATGCGTCCAAAATCTTTGGGCGCACTCTCCACGCTGATGACGTCGCCGAGTTTCACGTCGGGTTCAACGACCTGTGCATCTTCCAGCCGGATCTCTGTATTCTGGTTGATGACATCGTCGACCACTTCGCGTTCAGCGAAGACTTTCATGTCGCCGCTGATGCGGTCGATTTCGGCCCGGACGTTGGCCACGGAACCGTAGTTCCGCTTGTACGCGGAGACGAGGGCCGCTTCGATGGCGCTGAAGATGACCTCACGTTCCAATCCTTTATCGGTGGCAACCTGGTTGATGCCGGCGATGAGTGCTTTACTCATGTTTGCGAACTACTCCTCGAACTACAGAACAATATACGGTTGTAGGTACTGGCAACTGCAATGGCGAAACACAAAAGGTCTATACAACAGAAAAAGTGGGGAGACCCCACTTCCGGCAACACAATATCGATAATCTCACGGTCAAAAATCTCACGTTCAACAACTTCATATTCAAAGCAGAGGCAGTATAGCACAGGCGGCGCTCAAAAATCAAGTGCGAACCACATTTTTTCTCTGGTATGCGCTGGTTCAACGGATGCGCACATGGAAGCGTTCCACGATCTCCTGCCCAGCCGGGCTGAGGACAAAGTCGATGAACTGTTGCGGCCAGCCACGGTCGGCGCGACGGCGCAACAAAAAGAGTGGCCGGCTCAGGTGATAGCTTTGCGTGGCCAGTGTCTCCTGGTTGGGCAACTTGTCTTCGATGGGGACCACATGCACCTGCGCCAATGCGTTCACGCCTACCATGCTTGCCGCCGCTTCGCGTGTGTATGCTTGTGACACGTAGCCAATTGTGTCGGGGTGATCGGCGACGTAGTCCACCACATCGCGACTGGTGGGCATCACCACGGCGGTGAGGGCGACGGTTTCGTCGTCCATGACGCGATCTTCGAACAGGGCGCGTGTGCCGCTGCCGTCCTCGCGGCTGACGAGCACAACTTCACCGCTCTCGCCACCCACATCCTGCCAATCGAGGGCGCGCCCGCTGTAGAGATCGCGCAGTTGCAGTAGGGTGAGATTCTCGATGGGGTTGCTGCGATGGACGAGGAGGGCGATGCCGTCCCAACCGATGGGGACACGCATGAGATCAGGCGGGACTTCGTCTTCTTCGGTGAGCAGCGTGCTGGCCGCCAACGAAACTTGCCCGTCGGCAACCCAGCTTTCGCCCAGTGTGCTGCCGCCGCCGCGCAGGCTGAAGATGACGTTGGGGTGTAGATCGCTAAAGGCGCCGGTCAACTCGACGAGCAGGGGCATCATCTCGGTGGAACCGGCAATGCTCAGGTTCACCGGCTCTTGCGGTGCGACGCCGGCCTGTCCGCACGAAGACAGAAACACCGCGGCGATCAAGAGTGATCCGATCCACAGCCGAGGGCGAAGGCAATTCATGGGCGATTCATCCCTTACCCGCGCACCGCGCTCAGCACGAAGACGAGTACAGCCACGGCTACACAGTAGGCAGAGAAGATGTAGAGGCTGTGGCGGCGTAGATAGGCCAGTAGGAAGCGAATGGCCACGACACCCGCAATCGCGCTGAACAGAAAGCCCACAGCCAGTGTGGGCAACTGCGCCGAGACGCCGGCGGCGTCGGTCGCCAGCGCATCGCTGATCTGAAGTAGACCGGCCCCGAAAAATGCCGGCGTACCCAGCAAGAAGCTGAAACGGGCGGCGGCGGCGCGGTTCATGCCGCGGGCCAGGCCGGCGGCGATGGTGCTGCCGCTGCGGCTGATGCCCGGCGCCAATGCAATCGCCTGGGCCAGCCCAATCACGATCACATCCAGCCACGTCATGGCTTCGGTAGGTTTGTCTTGGTGGGCGCGGGCGGCTAGCTGTTCGCTGCCGGCCAACAGCGCCGCCGTCACCAGCAGGAAGCCGGCAGCGGCTAGGTGCGAAGAAAAGAGTGACTCGAAAAAATCCTTGAAGAGCAGGCCTGTCACCGCGGCGGGGATCGAGCCGACGACGATGAACCAGCCCAAGCGCGCGTTGGGGTCTGCCAGCGAACGACGCACGATGCTCTGTAACGATGCGATGATGATGTCCACAAAATCGCGCCAGAAGACGATGAAGATCGCCACCAGTGTCCCCCAATGCAACACCGTATCGAAGAGCAAACCGCTGTGTTCCCAGCCCAGCAACCAGGGGACGAGCACCAGGTGGCCGCTGCTGCTCACGGGGATGAACTCGGTTGCGCCCTGCACTATGCCCAGTACAATAGCTTCGATGAACTCTAACACAGGTGGTCCTTGTGGGCGGGTGAAGTGCTCCGCCGGCCGGTGGCGCGCCTGGACGGCGCAATGGATGATTTTATGAAGTGGAATTGCGCATTTGTTCGGCGCGTTTGCGTCGTTGTTCGTGTCGCACCGTCTGATTTGAAAGCGTGTACTGCTCCCAGAACGCGGCTCGGAAGTCGTCGAAGGTGCCGGTTGCGATGGACTCGCGAATCTGCGCCATCAGCTGCATCATAAAATGGACGTTGTGAATCGTGGCTAACCGCAGCCCGGTGATCTCCTTGGCCTTGAACAGGTGACGCAAGTAGGCGCGGCTGAAGGTGCGGCAGGTATAGCAGCCGCACCCTTCCTGAATCGGTTGCGGATCTTCGGCATGTTCGGCGTTGCGCAGGTTCAGCCGTCCTTGTGGCGTGAGGACGGCGCCGTTGCGGGCGATGCGTGTGGGTAGCACACAGTCGAAGAAGTCGATGCCACGAGCCACCGCCTCGACGATATCTTCGGGCGCGCCGACGCCCATGAGGTAGCGCGGTTTGTGTGTGGGCAGGTGGGGGCAGGTCTCGTCCAGCGTTTGGTACATCTGCTCTTTGGTTTCGCCCACGGCCAGGCCGCCTACGGCGTAGCCTGGGAAGTCCAGTTGGCTCAGAAATTCGGCGCTCTGTCGGCGCAATTCGGGGAAGATGCCGCCCTGTACAATGCCGAACAGCGCCTGATCCTGGCGTTGGTGCGCCTCTTTGCAGCGCACGGCCCAGCGATGGGTCCGTTCCAGGGCCGATTCGTTGTATGCCCTGTCCAGTGGATCGGGGCATTCGTCGAGCACCATAGCGATGTCCGCGCCCAGCGCCTGCTCGATCTCCATCACCCGCTCCGGCGTGAAGCGATGCATGCTGCCGTCGATGTGGCTGCGAAAGGTGACGCCATCGTCGTCCAGTTTGCGCCGGTGCGCCAGGCTGAACACCTGATAGCCGCCCGAATCGGTGAGCATGGGCCCGCCCCAGCCCATGAAGCTGTGTAGCCCGCCCATGCGTTCCACGAGTTCGTGGCCGGGGCGCAGGTAGAGATGATAGGTATTGGCGAGGACCAATGTGGCGCCCACTTCGGTGAGATCGCGCGGTTCCAGCGTCTTCACGTTGGCCAGCGTGCCTACCGGCGCGAAGGCCGGCATGGGGATCTGCCCATGTGGCGTATGGAAGGTGCTGAGGCGCGCGTCGCCGTCCTGTTGATGCAGTTCAAAACGGAAGGGTGCAGAAGATGTCATGCCGCAATCCATAGCGTATTCAAGAATAACCGAAAGAATACGCTATCTCATTGCCGCGGTGCTGTCAAAGTTGGGGGCTGGGGATCGGGGACTGGGGACCGGGGAAGGGAACGATGTAGCGTGCGCCTTCAGGGATCGGGGCCGTACCTCTGGGCAGACAGGTTCCTGCCACGCAAAAGTTTGCTCTGCCCAATCCCCAGTCCCCAGTCCCCGATCCCCAATCCCTAATCCTGTTTCGCGTCTTCGATGGGGATCTGTCCGCGGATTATGGAGCCGCGTGAGATGCGTGGGCTTGGCGAGGCGATGTTCAGCTTGCCGTTGAGCATTTCGGCGCGCTCGTACATGTTGAGCAGGCCGAAGCTGCCGCGGTCGTCGTAGTTGCGGCGGATGGTACTCACGTCGAAGCCCTTGCCGTCGTCTTCGCACTCGAAGTAGAGGTACTCTTCATCGGTGTAGACGCGCAGCCAGATGTTCTGGGCGTCGGCATGCTTGCGGATGTTGTTGATCGACTCCTGTAAGATGGTGAAGATGTTGCCTGCGACTGTGTCTTTGAGCTTGAAGGGCAGTTCTTCAACTTCCAGATGGACTTGCGCGGTCAGTGTCTTGCTGAGCTGTTCGTGGTAGGATTGCAGCGCCGCGATCAGGCCGCGGCTTTGCAGGATGATGGGACGAAGTTCGAAGAGCAGCGTACGCACTTCGCGATTGGCCTGTCGCCCCAGATCTTCCAGCAGATCAAGCTCAGAGCGGACGGTCTCAAAGCGTTCACGCTCCAAAGGCGGCGGGCGACGTCCACATTCATGATGATCAGGCTCAAGATCTGGGCGGGGCCATCGTGCAGATCACGCGCCAGTTGGTGGCGCACTTCTTCCTGCGCTTTGATAATGCGCTCCTGCTCGTTGCGCAGATTCTGGTAGAGGCGGGCGTTTTCCAGCGCCACAGCGGCCTGGCTACCTACTTTTTCCAGCCAATTCTTGTCTTCTTCGGTGAAATCTTCTTCGCCGTCTTTGTTGAGCACTTCGAGCACACCCACCAATCGTCCTTGCACGGTGAGCGGCACACAGAGGATGTTGCGTGTCTTGAAGCCGGTGGTATCGTCGACCAGCGAGGTGAAGCGCGGATCGTTTTCCACATTGTTGACGATGATGGAGCGCCGGTTCATGGAGACCCAGCCCGCGACGCCTTGATGTTGTGGAATGCGCATTTCGTGCAGCATACCGCCGGCGGTGCCTGTGGGCATGTAGAAGATCAACTCGCGGTTGCGCTCGTCCACGACGAAGAGCGTCGCCGCCTGCGATTGCAGGGTCATGGCGCTCATCTCGGTGGTGTCGCGGAGGACGGTCTCCAACTCCAGTGTGCTGTTGAGCGATTGGCTCACTTGAGCGATCAGGCTCATCTGCTCCAACCGCTGGCGTGTGATGGTCAACTGACGGGCGCGCAGGCCGTTGTCCACTATCAACTGCACGAATTGGAGCAACTGGCCGTAGTCCTGGTTGTCGGGCAGGTCATCGGGGGCAAAGACAAGGCTGATGCCGCCAAGAAGGATGCCGTCCAGGCGTAGGCGCATGTGGATGATGGGCTGATCTTCGTCGCGTCGGCCCAGGCCCAGTTCCACGTCATCTGAGGCGGTGGCCTGGAATTCTTCGCTGGAGTAGCTGCGCAACGCCATTTCCCAGCGTTGAATACGCGCCAGCCACGTCGAATCGAACTTACCCAGACGCACGGAAACGTCGGGGATCGCTGTGTGGATGCGGAACAGCCAAAGGCTCAGGGCCTTAACGGAGGTGTGCGCAGTGAGGACTTCGGCGCAGCGCTCCCAGTAGAGCCGGGTATCGCTGTTGCGCAGCAATTGCTGTAGTTCGATCAGAGACGTTAGAAGTGTCGGTGTCGGTTCAGATTTGCCGTTTTTGGCCGGTTGATTTTTCACCAGATCGACCGATTCTCTAAACATGCCCATAAAACCGTCCTCTATCTTCTGTCGGAGTGCGACTGTGCGGGCCAAGCCGACTGTTGCCGAGATTGCGTGTTTCTGGTTATCAGCCGCCTTGAGCGCACGTCGGCGCAGAACTTTCCAGATTATACTATACTCTACCTGATCGATGTAGAGTTTCCTCAGTGAAAGTACTCATCTCATAGGAAATACGTACAAAAACAGCCCCCAATCGTCGATTAGGGGCTGCTGTTTTGTGATTTGTACGATGCAGATTGAGCTATGCTGCCTCGTCGAACGCCTCTGCCACGTCGTCGCTGTCGTCGACTGTCGCCTCTCCATCTGCCGAGAAATTGACAGGCAAACTGGCGGTTTCGCGCAGTTTGGTTTCGATCTGTTTGGCGATTTCGGGATTCTCTTGCAGGTAGACCTTGGCATTCTCGCGCCCCTGGCCGATGATCTCCTCGTTGAAGCGGTAGTACGCCCCCCGCTTGTCGATAACGTCGTGTTCGACGCCGAGATCGACCAGATCACCTTCGGTGCTGATGCCTTCGTTGTACATGATGTCGAATTCGGCCACCTTGAAGGGCGGCGCCACTTTGTTCTTGCGTACGGTGACGCGTGTGCGGTTGCCGATGACGTCGTTGCCCTGTTTGATCGACTGGATGCGACGAATATCGAGGCGAACGCTTGCGTAGAATTTGAGGGCCATGCCGCCGGAAGTTGTTTCGGGGTTGCCGAACATGACGCCGATCTTCTGGCGCAGTTGATTGGTGAAGATCATGGTGGTGTTGCTCGTTTTCACCGCGCCGACGAGTTTGCGCAAGGCCTGGCTCATGAGGCGGGCCTGCAAACCGACATGGCTGTCGCCCATCTCGCCTTCGATTTCGGCGCGGGGTACCAACGCGGCCACGCTGTCTACCACCACCACGTCCATTGCGCCGGAGCGAACCAATGCTTCGGTGATCTCCAGCGCCTGCTCGCCGGTGTCGGGCTGGCTGACGTAGAGATTCTCCACGTCGACGCCGATCTTCTGTGCGTAGACCGGATCAAGCGCGTGTTCCACGTCGATAAAGCCACAGACGCCGCCGTTTCGCTGCGCTTCGGCGATCACGTGCAGACACACGGTCGTCTTGCCGGAACTTTCCGGCCCGTAGATCTCGACGATACGCCCGCGGGGCATACCGCCCACACCCAGCGCAATATCCAGGCTCAGGCTGCCGGTGGGGATCGCTTCGATGTCGAGTTTGTTGGCGTCACCCAACTTCATGATGATCCCGTCGCCAAAACGTCGGGTCAAATTGCTCAGAGTGGTTTCCAGGGCTTTGTCTTTGCCGCTGGTCGCTGTGCTGCTTTTAGAATTGGTCGAGCGGGCCATCAGCATCCTCCATGTGGATAGGCAAATTCGCATTTCGTCGAACACGGTGTTGGCAGATTGACCCATTATAGAACATTCGTTCCCTTTGGTCAATTCCCATTTTTCGCAGAGGGTGCATTTCAAATTGGGGGCAGGCCAAGTGCCGGGGACTTTTCGCCGCAGCGAGACGGGGTTTTCGCTCTTATCGCCACGTCCATCGTGAAGTCCCCGGCACTTTCGCCCCAAGAATGAAATACACCCTTTCGCAGAACGACGCAGTGTTTTTTGTAGCAGTCACAAGGAGAACGACTGTGTGTAGATACCAGCATCGCTTAGATTGCCAACGCTAATCCTGATCAAAACCACTGTCGTTTTTTCGTTAGTCTGTAGCCCCTGATATAATCCCATCAGATAGCACGTGCCTCTACTTTGCCACTATTGTCACAAGCCTGCACTCGATATACCGGCCGCAGTCGATCTGTCACCGGTGTGTTTTGCTCCGATCTATCCTGCGATTTGTTATGTCGATTTTGATTTGCAGCGCGGTGTCTCTACAAGATGAAGATGCCGACCTGAGCCTGAATCACAGGATTATTTCTTATCCAAGCGTGCAAGCTGGACTGGTTACACCATGTGGCCTAGACCGGCTATCATTGAGCCGGAATGGATACTCCTCCGTCCAGTAGACAGGGATAGGCATGAACCGACGGAAACTAAATCGAGCTTGGGAGACGTTGCGATCCTTGCCGATGCCCGCCATTGCCACCGATCGCCTGGTTGATCTTCACAACGATCTGACCTACTACGACATGACCATTGCCGAAGAGATGCGCGAATATCTGCGTGGTCATGCCATCAATCCTTACAAGTTGCAGGTGGACATGGAGCTTGAAGAAGCGCTGCGAGCGTTCAAACCCGAAAGCAGCGCCGAAGTGGAATGCCGCCGCGAACTGCTCCGCTACAAACGCCGCATCGACGATGTGGTGCGCGAATTGCTGCGCATCCTCCAGAAGGAAGCCTCGCGCTAGACGCATATAACGAATAATGAGAACGACTCGATGTCGCCAGGCGAAGCCTTGTGCCTAAGATAAGCGATTGAGGGATAAGGCGATTGGAGCAGAAGTTCAATCGCTCAATCGCCTAATCGCAAAGCCCTGACTCAATGACATCGACTCATTGCTCGTTACTCATTCTTCACCCAACGGGATATCTCTACGAAGCAGATCCGCTATTTCCTCACGACGCTGGATAAGACGCACCTCCCCGTTACGAATCCACACCACCGCCGGGCGCAGAGCGCCGTTGTAGTTGCTTCCCATCATCAAGTGATAGGCGCCACTGGCAGGGACGGCGATCAGTTCGCCTTCTGCCACGGCAGGCATGGGCAGATCGTGGATCAGCACGTCGCCGCTTTCACAGTATGGCCCCGCCAGCCAGGCCTGCCCTGCATTTGGGCGCATTGGGTTGGCAACAGGCAACGCCGAGTAGCGAGCACCGTACAGCGCCGGGCGGATGTTGTCGGCCATGCCGCCGTCGAGCAGAAGCCAGCGCCGGTGTGCGGTCTGCTTCACCGCGCCGACACGGTAGATGGCAACGCCGGCGCGCGCCACCAGGCTACGCCCCGGTTCCATGTGCAACATGGGCAATGCCAAATCGCGCGCTTCGCAGCCGTCTTCGATGCGCTGGGACACGAAACGCACGTACTCGTCGATGCTGGGGTGGGGCAGATCGTCTTCGTGGTAGGGGATGCCCCAACCGCCACCCGGGCTGAGATGATCGGCTGTCCAGCCGCTTTCGCGACGCAGATCGACCATGAGATCGAGGACGCGATCCACGGCAGGGCCGACAGGTTCAGGATCGTGGAAGTGCGATCCTTGGTGGAAGTGCAGGCCACGCAATGGGAGGCTGTGTTGTTGGCACAATCGCACCGCCTCCAGCGTCTCGGCGTAACTCATGCCGAACTTGCTATCGTCCTGGCCGGTTTGCCGGTAACTGTGGGTGTCTACGGCGACGCCGGGCCGTACGCGCAGCCACAGATCAGGGAACACACCAGGCCGGTCGGCGTGCAGTTGGGCGAGTCGGCGCAGCTCGCTGAGGTTGTCGACAACAACGACGCCGCCGTGCCGTACCGCCGCCGCCAGATCGCCCATCGATTTGTTGACGCCATGTACCAGGATCTGTTCACGCGGCGCGCCGGCGGCCACGGCAATGGCGATCTCCCCTGCGCCTGTGCAGTCGAGCCAAAGCCCACGCTGCACCGCCCATTGCGCCACCGCCAGGCACATGAATGCCTTCCCCGCGTAGGTGATGCCGCTGTGATTGGGGTAGGCGCGCAACGCCTGGCGATACTCATCGACGGCGGCGTCCATGCCCGCCTGATCGTAGACGTAGAGCGGCGTGCCGTATTCTGCGGCCAATTCCGCCAGATCACAACCGCTGATATGGATCTGCTCGACGCCGTCGGCGTCGGCTGAGACGGTGGTTGAAATGGGAAAGAGGGAAAGGCGTTGCTTATTCAAGTGACAGCTTCCTTCTTTGCTCTGGGGCTTACTTTGGGTTTGAGGACGACCAGGAGGATCCCGGCCAGCGTGATCAGCGCGCCGACGATGCTGTTCCACGTGGGGATTTCGTGCAGGAAGAGTACGCCCAGCAGCACGCCCCCGGTGACTTCCTGGGTGGCGATGATGTTGACGTAGGTGGCGCTGACGCGGCGCAATGCTGCGTTGTAGAGGGTGTGACCAATGGCCAGCGGGAAAACGCCCAACGCCAGCACACTGAGCACCGCGGGCCAGGTGTAGCCGCCCGCCGAAAAGTTGACCGCCGCAGCAGGGATCAGCCACAACGTCGCCATCACGTAGACTGTCCCCGCGTAGGACATCAGCGGGTAGCGATTGCGCTGGCTGCGCCCCGCCACGCTGTAGACACCGAAGCAGATGGCGCTGCCAACGGCCAGCAGATCACCCACGATCATGCGCGCCGTGATCTGGGCTTCGGCGCCGGCCAACAGCGCCACGCCAACCACAGCGATCAAGATGCCGCTCCACTGGCGCATCTGCAATCGTTCCTTGAGCACCAACCACGAAAAAAGCGCGACGAAAATAGGCGCTGTATAAATCAGTGCCAGGCTATGTGCAATCGACGTGTAGGATAGAGAAGCGATGTACAGCCCGAAGTGTAGCGCCGCCGCCAGTCCGTACCCGACAAAACGAGGCAATTCGGCGCCAGGGGGGAGCGGGTCCTTGCGCAACACCGCCAGCCCAAGGACAATGACACCTGCTACGAGCAGCCGCCCCGCCGTGATTTCATACGATGTCAACGATGCTGCCGCCCACCGGATCAGCACCGGGCTGGTGCTGAAGAGGACGACGGCCAGTGCAACCAGCAGCAAACCACGGCGTTCTTCGGCGGTCACGGGCAGATATTACCAGGTGGGGAGTGGGTGGAAAGGAAGGATGCGCTCGGTGGCAGCAGGGATTAGGCGATTGAGTGATTTGAGATCGTCAACACGATCCGAAATCCCCAATCACTCAATCGCCTAATCTCGTGTTATCCCTAAAATCCCGGCCCAAGCGCCACGGCAACTAGGCTCAGCACCATGCTGATGACGATCAAGAAGCTGAGGACGTAGAAGATCTTTTCGCTACGGCTGAATTTGCGGCGGGTGTTGCGGCTGTTGCGACTCATGGCTCGACTCCAACTGAATAGAAAAAGGACGCGATGACAACATCTTACCACAGCTTTGCTTCAAGATTGGAAGCGCAGTCCCCGTCACAGCGCGTTTCCAACTCGCTGCGACATTATGGCTCCACCCGCAATGGCCCCAGCAGGAGCCTGTCCGCGCCTTCGGCCCCCTCGGCGTCGAGCAGACGCAGCCGCTCGAAACTCGGCCAGGGATACAGCCCAATCTCCAGTTGATAGTTGCCGGCTGGCGCGTCGGGACTGATCACAAAGGTGTGTGGATCGGCCACAACTTCGCCCTGTCTATCGAACCAGGCCGAAGTCGGTGTCGGCGGCGGGCTGTCCAGCCCGCCGTGCATGGTGAAATCGCTATCCAGAAGGTGGACGAAGGTTGTGTAATCCTGGTTCACCTGTCCACGCGCCTGCCAATACAGCGTAACCGTGAGTTCGTCGCCTGGCGCGAGCCGGCGACTGCTGAAACTGTAGCCCGCCAGCGTCACGCCGTCGGCAAAATCCACCTGCACCGGATTGGGAATGTCGCCTAGTGGAGATTGTGGACCTAGTGGAGATTGTGGGGGTGCCACTTCTACTGCACCAAAGACGAAACTATCGTCGCCGTCCTGGCGCAGCAGACGTTCGCCATTCGCATGATCGTAAAGACCAACGGCCCAGCGGCCCCGGTTCGGCGTGTACACGGTTTGCGGAATCTCCACGGTGTAGCGATCTACGAGCACTTGCTCAACATGCCAGCGGCTGGTGGGTGCGTTGCCGCCGTCGGGCATGGTATCGCGCTGCGCCACGATGAAGCCGTCCTCGTCGACCAAATGCACGAAGACGGAGTAATCTGTGGGCAACGACGACAACGCCTGCCAGGTCACCTCTACTTGTGCTGTGTCCCCCGGGCGCACCGTTTCCGGCGAGGCCGTGACTGCGAGGATGGCGACGTCTGGGCTTTCGACGCCGAACGTGGCCTGCGCCGGCTGCGTCGGCTCGATCCGCGGCGCGGGCGCCGCGTAGATCGGGCGGATCACCGCGAAGGGCGTCACCGCGGACAAGATCGCCAGCGCCGTCACAATGCCCCAGCCGATGCGAAGTCCCCAGCGTCGCCCTACACCAAGGCAGGCCAGCACGAAGATCAACCCCAGCGTCGACGCAGCGGGGAAGAAGTAGCGTCCTTGTGCGGCGGGGGCGATCTCCATGAAGCGCAGCCACGAGTAAATGAGCAGGGCAAGCCAGAGGAAGAGAAGACCCCCCGCCAACGCGCGGAGACCTCCCTCTAACTCCCCCACCCCCCCCGCTAACTCCCCACCCATCGCGGGGGGAGGACTGTTGTGCTGTTGAGGATCAGGTTGCGCTGACCCGTCAACAGTTCCCTCCCTGCTTCCAACGGCACGTTGGCCGGGGGCGGTTAGGGAGGGGTGAATCTGCCGCACCGTCCAGATCCCCAACCCTGCACCAATCCCCACCGTGATCACACCAAATCCAGTGTAGATCCACTCGGGGTACGCCACGTTCATCCACCCGAACAGCCCCCAAAACGAGCGGAACAAGCTGCCCAATTCCCCCGCAATCGTCGACCAGTCCGCGGGGACCACACGCAGTAGGATGTTGGCTTCCCACACATTCCACGCCAGCGGATCGCCGTAAAGCTGCCAGTTACGCCAGTACCACCACCCGGCGATCACCAGCACCGGCGTCCCGATCCACAGGAGCGCGTCGCCAATCACGCGCCAGGATCGCTCGCGCCATGCCAACCACAACACGGCCAGGCCGGCCGGCCCCATCAGCGTCAACGCGCTGAGCTTGGCGAGCAAGGCTAGGCCGAGGAAGACGCCGAGGGTGGCGAATTGCGAATTGTGGTTGGCGGGTTGCGATGCGCTCTCGTCGCCTCGTCGCCTCTCCGCTTCTTCACCGCGCCGCAACATCGCCACAATCCGCCACAAGACCAACGCAGCCGTGGCGTTGATGGCGTTGTCGTTGCTGGCGGCAGCGCTGATGAAGACGAACTGTGGAATGAAGGCGACGAAGGCCGCGCCCAGCAGCGCCGCGGACCCTCCAAGCAGGAGCGAGATCGTGCGATAGACGGCATAGATGGTCACCGCGCCGAGGACGACGGAGAAGAATCGTGCAACGTGCAGCGCCAGGATCGATCCACGCCACGGCCAACCTTCGGCGTCGGGGTAGTGGATCAGGTAGTTGCGGTTGCCGGGCGCGTCGGGCTGGCCGATGGCGCGATGCGGGTTGGCACGCGCGTAGATCTCGGGGAAATCCGATTGGTCGATCCAGGCGGTCAACGCGGCGGCGGCCAGGTAATAGCCCGGCGCCTGCACGCCTTGCTGTCGCCACAACGCCTGCGTATTCGGCGCCGACACAGGCAGGCCCTGTCCTGTGGCCACGTGTTGGACGAAGGCGAAGTGCCAGATCTCGTCGGGCGTCTCGAATGGCGGGGTGAGGATGGTGTAGGTGGTGGTGAGGAGGATGAAGAGCACAAGCAACAAGCGGATGGCATGGTGACGCATGCGTAATGCGTAATGCGTAATTGTCGGCGGCGTTGACTGGGGATTGGTGATTGCATCCGATTGCATCACCCGGCTCGACGCAGTTTCGTTCGCGATTCGAGGAGTGTCGCTCTGTCGATTACGCATTAGGCATCACGCATTTCTTCGCCGCGGCGTCCACACCAGCAGATAGTACAGCCAACTGCGCACATACGCCGACCACACATCGCTAACGCGGAAGTTGGATTCGCCGTTGGCGCGTACGTATTCGTGAGTGGCCACTTCGGCCAGACGGTAGCCGCTGCGCACAGATTTGATCACCATCTCCTGCTCGATGGTGGTGATGTTCTCCTGTAGATCCAGCGCCAGCGCCACGTCGCGGCGAATCGCGCGAAAGCCGTTCTGGCAGTCGGTCAGGCGGATGTTTTGCGTGTAGTTCACACTCAACGTGATGATCTGGCTGCCAAAAGACGGATGAACTGGTGAATCGTGGCGTGCAGTTCATCGCTACCGCCCAACATGCGCGAGCCGGACACATGATCGGCCACACCGTCGACGATGGGTTTCACCAGCGCCGGAATGTCGCAGGGATCGTGGGAACCGTCGGCGTCGACGAAGACGAGGATGTCGCCGGTGGCGCGGGCGATCCCCGTGCGGATGGCGTCGCCTTTGCCGCGGTTGTTGTCGAGGATCACCCGTGCGCCGAATGATGCCGCGATCTCCCGCGTCTCATCGGTGCTATGGCCGTCGATCACCAGCAGTTCATCGGCAAAGGGCGCCGCGATCTCCAGCACAGGACGCAGGTTGATCGCCTCGTTGCGCGTAGGGACAATGATCGAAATACGATGCAGCGTCCCATCGGGTCCGCGGCGGTTGAGTTCCGTGGGGCGTTTGGCGGCTTTGTACCAGTCGGGCAGCTTCGGATTCAAACGATTCCCTCGCAGTGGGGCGGTGGTGTGAACAAAAGTAGTGTCTACTTTAACGATATTGGGGTGGAGATCCAAATTGCGTAGTGCGTAGTGCGTGTACCGGCAAGCAGATTGATGCTCCATTGGGAATACTGTGTACATACCGCCGCCATCATCCCAATGAAATACCAATTCACTCTACTGGTACACGCAACACGCACCACGGTTCACGCACCACGATCTAGATTTGACACCCCCATCCTCCTCAATTACAATCGCCCCCACAATCAAATAGAGCAATCTGCGCTTATCCAGAGAGGTGGAGGGAACGGCCCTGTGAAGCCTCGGCAACCGGCAACGGACAGATCCAAGCTGTACCGTTGTGGCAGGTGCCAATTCCGTCGGTGTGATACGCCGAAAGATGAGACGCGATGGTGATCAATTTAGCCAACGTGCAACCTCTTCCTGTATCCGCCGGAAGAGGTTTTTTGTTTTCACGGCAACGATGCAGCGGGCCGTACTTCTCTGTGAAGCGCATGTGATTTCGTCACTTCAACCGAGGAGGAACCATGCCCACCGTACCCCAGGATCACATCGCCGCCAATGGCGCCCACCGCAATGGACACCACCCGCAACGCCCCGCATCGGCGCACCCGTCGCCGCTGACCGACGCTGTCCACGCCGGCGAGGCGCGCTATCGTTCGCACAACAGCCTCACCGTGCCGATTGTGCAGACGTCGACCTACACCTTCGACGACACCGCCGCGCTGATCGACTATGTCGAAGAGCACATGTTCTGGGATGTCCCCGAGCGCGAGGAATACGGACGCTACGGCAACCCCACGGTGCGCGCCGCCGAGGCCAAGATCGCCGCACTGGACAAGGCCGAAGACGCCGTGATGGTGACCAGCGGCATGGCCGCCATCACCAACACCTTGTTGATCCTGCTCTCCACCGGCGATCACTTCATCATCACCGAAGACTGTTACCGGCGCACCCGCGCTTTCTGTAACACCTTCCTCACGCGTTTCGGCATCGAATGTACCACCGTCCGCCCCGGTGATTACGACGCCATCGAGGCGGCTATCCAGCCCAACACCAAGTTGATCTTCTCCGAATCGCCCACCAATCCCTTCATGCGCTGCCTCGACTACGCCCGCCTGGCCGACATCGCCCACCGCCACAAGATCAAAACCGCCGTCGACACCACTTTCGGCACGCCCATGAACGTGCGCCCTATCGAGTATGGCATCGACCTGGTGATCCATAGCGTCACCAAATATCTGGCCGGCCACAACGATCTGCTCGCCGGCTGCGTGGTGGGCAACTACAGCATCACCACGGCCTTGCGACAGGCGCAGGGGGTGATGGGCGCGGTGGTCGATCCCCATTGCGGCTACCTGATCCTGCGTGGCCTGAAGACGTTGGGCCTGCGCATGCGCCAACACAACGCCAGCGGCATGGCTGTGGCCCGCTTCCTCGAAGATCACCCCAAAGTGCGCCGAGTCTGGTACCCTGGCCTGGAAAGCCACCCCGATCACGAAATCGCCGCCCGCACCATGACCGGCTTCGGCGGCGTCATCAGCCTGGAGATCGACGGCGACGGCCCCGCCGCCAGTCGCTTCATCGACGCCTGCCGCATCCCGCGCATCGGCCCCAGCCTGGGCGGCGTGGAAAGCCTGATCGAGCAGCCCTCGATCATCTCGTACTACGACACCGATCCCGAAGTGCGCCAAGCCCTCGGCATCAGCGACGAACTCGTGCGCCTTAGCCTCGGCATCGAAGAGACCGACGATCTCATCGCCGATCTCGCCCAGGCGCTGGAGAAAGTGTAGGAATGACGATGAGATGATGGGATGATGGGATGATGGAGCAGACGTATCATCCCATCATCCCATCATCTCTCCTCCCCAACTGGAATCCTCTCCACTGCGAAATCTCCGCCCCCCGCGTAAAGTCGAGCCATTCCGTGACATTTTTCACATAAAGTGACTTGACAACCATGAATCAGACTTCTCGATTGACGAATTTCTTCCATGCGTGTTGCGTGTTGCGTGTTGCGTGGCCAGAGCGATACGCCCCAATCCACGCATCGCGTCTCGCCCAATTACGCCTTACGCATTACGTATCCCTTCTCGTCGTCGTCTTCTCACTCGTCGCCTGCACCCCCGCCACCCCTCGCCTTGCCGGCGCCAACGTGATCGAGGCGATGAGCGGCCCCGCCGACGAAAACTTCACCCGCGCCTACGAGCCGGTGGACTTTATCTTCCCCCGCGATCACGGACCACATCCTGAGTACACCACCGAGTGGTGGTACTACACCGGCAACCTGGCCGACAACGACGGCGGTCTCTACGGCTTCCAGTTGACCTTCTTCCGCAGCGCCCTGTCGCCCGAGATGCCCGAACGCTCATCGGATCTGGCCACGAATCAGGTCTACATGGCCCATTTTGCTGTCACCAGCGCACCGGCAGACGAACACCACAGCTTTGATCGCTTCAGTCGCGGCGCAGGCGGCCTGGCCGGCGCAACCGGCGATCCACAGTACAGCGTCTGGCTCGAAGACTGGCGCGCCGAGCAGATTGGCCCACAGCAGTACCGTCTCGTCGCCGCCGCCCAAGGACCGGACGGGCCTGTCGCATTGGATCTTGTCCTTGCTGAAACACGCGCGCCACTGCTCCACGGCGACCGCGGCCTCAGCCAGAAAGGGCCGGAGCCGGGCAATGCCAGCTACTACTACAGCCTCGTCGGCATGGATACCAGCGGCAGCGTCACCTTTGGCGGCCAAACCAACCAGGTCACCGGCCTGAGCTGGATGGATCACGAATACGGCACCAGCGCCCTCAGCGGCGACGCCGTCGGCTGGGACTGGTTCAGCGTCACCCTGGACAACGGCATGGTGATCATGTTCGCCGAGATCCGCACCCGCAGCGGCCAGAGCCAGGACATCTTCGAAGGCACCCTGGCCTACCCCGACGGACGACAGTATGTCATTAACCAGGAAGACTTCGTCCTCACTGCGCTCGATCAGTGGACAAGCCCCGACAGTGGCATCGTCTACCCGTCGGGCTGGCAAGTGAACTTTCCCGCCTACGACATCGAACTCAGCATCCAACCGTTGATCCAGGATCAGGAGATGGACGTCGCCTTCACCTACTACGAAGGATCCACCCTGATCGAAGGCACAGTCGACGGCGAACCCCTGCGCGAGCGCGGCTACGTGGAACTCACCGGCTACGGTGACGTCGCTGGCGCGTATCAGCGTTGAGTGGATCTTGAACTACTTTGTACCTCCTGATTTTGCCTTGCTCTTTCCCCTGTGATAGAATCTCCGCTTGGACCTGCGGCGAGGAACGACTGGCGGCAGCGCATGCGTTCCTCGCTCTTTCTGTTCACAGTCGATGCTGTGGGCAAGCCCATGGAAAGAATATCATTTTTAAGGAGAAGCGTGGGGATGACCGAGCAACTGAACCAGTACGAATTGATCTACATTATCCAGCCCGATCTGGATAGCGACACCACCAAGGCCGTGGACGACCGCGTGGCGCAGGCCATTGCCGGCAACAACGGTCAGATCGTCAGCACCGAGATCTGGGGGCAGCGCAAGCTGGCCTACCCCATCGGCAGCCACTTCGAAGGCTACTACATCCTCCACAACGTGCAGATGCCGCCGACTGCGGTCACCGATGTGGAACGTGTGATGCGCCTCAACGAGAACATTATTCGCTTCCTCGTTGTGCGCCAGGATGCCTAACCCAACCTTTCAGGCAATGTATCAGGCAACAACAGTGCAGCAGTACGAGAAAACCTCTCGTCCCTGGTAGCCCTGTTCCAAACACAACAGGGCCGTCTGTTCGTGGTGGCCGGATTTGCGTTTGCAGGTCACAATCCGGTTTCTCAACGGGCAAATGGCCAATACTAGGCTGTCCGCATCCTTGCTGGGCAGAAATTTAGGAGCAAAACATGAGCGAAGAATTGATGAACGAATCGGAAGAACTGGAAGAGGTCACTGTCGACACCGACGAGGACTTCGACACCGATTACGACGATGACGACGATGCCGACGTCCCCGCCGCAGATGACGACGACTATGACGATTCCGATGACGATGATGGCGACGACGTAACCTACTCCGAAGGCCCCGCCGTCTTCTCGCGTGCTCGTGAAGGTCAAGCGCCCACAGGACGACGTCGCAACTTGCGCAGCCTGGCCCGCGAAGTCAAGATGGAAGACATCGACTACAAGCGTGTCCAGATTTTGAGCCGCTTCGTGGATCGCCACGGTCGCATCCTCTCGCGACGCAAGACCCGCATCAGCGCCAAGATGCAGCGCAAGATCACCCGCGAGATCAAGCGGGCGCGTCACCTCGCGCTGATGCCGTACACCGGCGAGCACGTCCGCATTACGCGCAAGCGCGCGTAAGATCATTCTGGAAATCGCAGTGTGCAACCGGCGTTTCTGGCTGTGTGGCCGCACTGTCGAGCCGCTGTGAATTTCCAGGTTGACACTTCATCGCCATCTGGCGGCAGGCACAGAGCGGAGTGATGTAGGGGCGTGGGGATCTTTCCTATGCCCCTATTTTCTGTTGAACGTCCCTGGCCGCCCCGCACAAGCAGAAGGAACTCATCCCGATGGCCAAGAAAAAGAAGAACAAGGTCGAGGAGCCGAAGTCCGAAACCCGCAAGCAGACCCGCGTCCGCCTGCGCGATCAGGCGCGCAACCGCAAACTGATGCTGTATGTGGGCAGCGCGGTGGGTGTAGCGCTTATCCTCGTGATCATCGGCATTGTCAGCGAGACGATCATCCGTCCGCGCAGCGTGCTGGCCAGCGTCGAAGGGCGCCCCATCGTCACCCAGGATTTCTGGGAGCGGACGAAACTGCGCAAGAGTGAGCTTGAGAATCAGTTGCAGCAATACCAACTGTTTGCCGCCCAGTTCGGCGAACAGGGACAGAGCCTATTCGCCTCGCAGATCGCCCAACTGGAAGCTACCCTGAGCAGCCCCCTTTCGCTGGGGACGCAGGTGATCAACCAGATGATCAACGACGAGATCGTCCAGATCAAGGCCGCCGAACGGGGCATCACCGTGAGCGATGAAGAAGTTGACGCATCGTTGCGCGAGGAAGTGGCTGCGGGCCAGGGCGCAGTGACCGTTCCCCAGGCCACGGCGACGGCTGAAGCCGCTGTGGCCGCCACAGCCACCGCCGAACTCTTCACCCCCACGCCGGAGCCGGAACTGCCCGCCGTGATCACCGACACCTTGGAGATCACCGACAGCGCCACCATCACCGAACCGGCCACTGTGGTGGAGACAGCCGAAGTCCCCACGCCCGAGCCGCCTGCCATCCTCACCGATGCGCTCTACCAAGAGGGGTTGGCCACACTCGGCGACAATCTGCGCCAGATCGCAGGCGTCTCTATCGACGAATACCGCGAAATCGTGCGCGTGCAGTTGCTCACCGATAAACTGAGCGAGCAGGTGGGCGAAGAACTCATCCCCGCCACCGAAGAACAGGTCAACGTGCGCCACATCCTCATCACCGTGGACCAGACGACACCCATCAGCGACACCGAGGGCGTCACCGATACGGCTGAGATCAGCGGCACGGCATTGATCACCGATCCGGTGACGGGCTTCTACCTGCCGCCCTTCGCCGGCTTGAACGATGCCGACGCGCTAGCCCTGACGCAACAGCTACGTCAGCGTATCCTCGACGGTGAAGATTTCGCCACCCTGGCCACCGAATACAGCCAGGATCCAGGCAGCGGCGCCGATGGCGGCGATCTGGGCTGGGTGGGTCGTGGCGTCTTTGTCACCGAGTTCGAGGACGCAGCTTTCTCACTGCCCATCGGCGAAGTCAGCGAGCCAGTGCAGACACAGTTCGGCTACCACCTGATCGAGACGCTCGAACGCGACGAGAACCGCGCCAAAGATGAAGCACAGTTGCAGCAGGAGCGCGCCCAGGCATTCCAGCAGTGGCTCCAGGAGCAATCGCTGGAACTCAACGTCGAGCGCCCCAGCGATCTGCCTTCGGCTCTGCCCACCGGCCTGTAGTAAAACTCGCGAACAGAACAAAAAGACCTGCCCCAGTCGGGGCAGGTCTTTTTTGATCTGCCAACCAAGCACAGATGTCCGTACGCATCTTATGCCAACTCCCCAATCGCCTTGCGCACCGCCACCCGCAGCTGCCCGTACGCCAGATCGCCCAGGAGATCGAGTGTACGTGGCCGCGGCAACGCAATCGGAATGTCATCGATCAACGTCCCCGGGCTGCCGCCTAGCACCAGCACCCGATCCGCCAGAAAGATTGCCTCGTCGATGCTGTGGGTCACCATCACCACCGTCTGCGCGAAGCGTTCCCAAATCGCGAGGACTTCCAGATTCAGCCGTTCGCGGGTCAGCGCATCCAGCGCGCCGAAGGGTTCATCCAGCAGGAGTAACTGAGGTTGCTGGATCAGCGCCCGCGCCAACGCCAGCCGCTGCGCCATGCCGCCGGAAAGCTGCGCCGGGTAGGTGTCTGTGAAATCCGCCAACCCCACCACGTCCAACAGATTCGCCGCGCGGACACGCTCGGCATCGGTCACGCGCCCCTGGATCTCCAGCGGCAGCAGGATGTTGTCTGTCACCGTGCGCCAGGGCATGAGATTGCTTTTCTGGAAGACGAAGCCGATGGATGGCGGCGGCTGGTCGATTTCTTCACCTGCCAGCACCACCCGCCCCGAAGACGGCGCCAGCAGCCCGCCCAGGATGCGCAACAGCGTACTCTTGCCGCTGCCACTCGTCCCCACGATGCAGACGAATTCCCCGCGCTCGATGTTGAAGTTGACGTTGTGCAACGCGTGCAGACGGCGGCTGCTGTTTTCGTAGATCTGGCTGATGTGCTGCACCTGCAAGAATGCGGTCATTTGCCTACGAACTGATTTGTGTAGAGTGAATCTGTCTCAACCAGCGTATCCACGAGGCCGATGCGCTGCATCAATTCTGCCACGTTCTGCCACTCTGCCGCCGTCGTTTCTCCCGCAGGCACCTCCGCCCGCGGTGACCAATAGCCCAACGACGCATCGAAGATGGCGCGATTGGCGGCTTCGTTCTCGCCCCCCGCCTCAGGCACAAAGCCCAGCGCCATCGCGAAGGACTCGTCGGGATTGGCCAGCGTGTAGGCCACGGCCCGCTGTGTCGCCCGCACCATTGCTGCCACCAGATCGGGGTCGTCGGCGATGGTGGCTTCGTTGGTCACCAGCCCGTTGGCGGGGATTTGCAAGTACGTGTCCAACGCAATCTGCGTCGTCTCGATGCCTTCCAACCCCAACACCACCGGCCCGTTGACGGCGTAGTCGGCGGCGGCGTCCACCAGATCCTCGCTCACGGCGGCAGCCTGGGTGAAGCCGATGCTTTGCAGCGTGATGTCCGTTTCGCTCAGCCCTGCCGCTTCCAGGATCGCCCGCAGCGCAATGTACGTCGCCCCAAACGGACCCGGCACGCCCACCGTCTTGCCTGCCAGATCCGCGGGCTGGGTGATGCCCGCCTCGGCCTTGGCGAAGATCGTCACCGGGTATTGGGTGTACCAGTTGAAGACGTAACGCACTGGGAGTCCTTGCGCTCGCCCCAACACCACCTGATCGCCGCTGCCCACCATGAACTGGAACTCGTCCGTCCCCACCAGCTTCAAGTAGTCGTTCTCGAAGCCGTAATCCAGCGAAAGATCGATACCTTCCTCGGCGTAGAAGCCCTGGGCAATGCCCACGTAGTAGGGCGCAAACTGCACGCTGGGGATGAAACCCACACCCAGTTTGATCGGCCGCAGCGCGGACGTGTCCTCCGCAGCGGGGATAGCCGTCGGTGACGTCGTCGATGTCGTCGTCATCGGCGCGCAGGCGGCCAGCAGGAGAAGAACCAATAAGATCGAAAACTGACGCATTTTGTCCTCAAGTCTTGAGAAGTGGATGAAGTGAATGGTGATTTGTGATTGGGATTTAAGCAAGACGCAGCTCTCGCGCGTCCGTGTGGCCGACAAGATGATTGACTGCCCGTTCGTTCACCAAGCGACAATCCTAATCACCAATCGCTAATCACCAATCACCCCTTCTGCCAACGCAGAAGATAACGCTCCAGCAGCGAAACGATCAGGTAGAGCGTCTGCGCGATGACCACCAGCGCGAAGACAGCCACGAAGATCATAGACGTGTCCAATACGCCGCGGCCCAGGTTGATCAGGAAGCCCAGGCCCACGTCTGCGCCCACGAACTCGCCCACCACCGCGCCCACCACCGACAGGATCACGCTCAGCTTCAGCCCGCCGAACAGCACCGGCAACGCCGATGGCAATTCCAACTTGGTGAAGACCTGCCAGCGTCCGGCGCGCAGGCTGCGCATGAGATCACGCAGATCTGCGTCCACGTTGCGGATGCCTACCATCGTGCTCACCAGCGTGGGGAAGAAGACGATCAGCGCGCAGACCAGCACCTTACTCGTCAACCCCGTGCCGAACCAGATCACCAGCAACGGCGCAACCGCCACCACAGGGATCGTCTGGCTGGCTACGATGTACGGCGAAAGCAGCCGATCCAGCGTGCGGCTGCGCCCCAGGACGTAGCCCAGCACCACGGCCAGGCTCAACCCAATCAGCAGCCCCAGCCCGATTTCGAGCAGGGTCACCTGGGCGTGCCGCCACAGCGTGCCGTCCGCGGCTAGGGACAGGGCGCGGTTCCAGACCTGCTGCGGTCCTGGTAAGATGAACGCTGGGTATCCCTGCCAGTGGACCAATCCGGCCCAGCCTACAACCAACGCCGCCAGCACTACCGGGATCGACAGCAGATCCCAGCGCGGGGTGAATGCCTGTCGCTGCCGACGTTGGCTGGTGGTCTCTTCTGTTGGCGGCGCGGCTGTGGGGAATGACAGCCCGTGCTCGTTCATCGTGATCCTCCTGATGAGAACATCGGGGCGGGTACGGCCGAGAGGACGACGCGCAGGTGCTGCCAATCAAAAGCCCCGGATCGCACAGCGGCACCGGGGACATTTGACGCGACCATGCCAAACACATCGACGCCGTCCATGCGCGTGCGCACGTCTGACGCCAACAGAAAACCCGAAGTCGCAGCGCGCTTCGGGCTTTGGCATCGATCAATCAAGCAGATCTGCGGCGCGTGGCGCGGCAAACCAACCTGACGAACCCTTCTCTCATCCGGACTATACCGTCGGCGTCGGAATTTCACCGAACTCCTGCCTTGCGGCTCACGGGCTTCGCCGATCTGTGTCGGCGTCACCGTCGATCGGGAATTGGAGACGCACTCCTCACCCTGCCCCGAAGGTTTTCGATATTCAATTGCGTTCATTATGGCAAAGTGGTGGGGGTGCGTCAAGTAGTGCATCGTACACGTTGGGGTTGGGGCTGGGACTGAAGAGAATAGAACGCGGATGAAGCGGATTGGGCGAATCAGACGGATTTTCCAGAAGACTTCTCAAAATCAGCTATAATTCGCCCAATCCGCTTCATCCGCGTTCTATTCCCGCTTTTTGTCCTGATAATCCTGAAATCCGTGTCCCTCTCCGATCCGTGTCTACGACTCTGCCTCTTCCTCCTGGCGGATTTCGCGCAGGTGCGGGAAGAGGATCACCTCGCGCAGTGTGTCGCGGTCGGTGAAGAGCATCGTCAGTCGGTCGACGCCCATGCCGAAGCCGCCGGTGGGGGGCATACCGTAGCTCAACGCTTCGATGTAGTCCACGTCGATAGGATGGGCCTCGTCGTCGCCGTGGGCGGCGCGGTAATTCTCGTCGACGAAACGCTGCAACTGGTCCTGAGGATCGTTGATCTCCGAAAAGGCGTTACACAGCTCGAAGCCGGCCACGAAACCCTCGAAGCGTTCCACCTGCAAAGGATCATGGGGCGCACTCTTGGCCAGCGGGCTGACATCTTTGGGGTAATCGATGAGGAAGGTAGGCTGGATCAGGTTCGGCTCCACGAACTTGCTCAGCAGCGTGTCCACCAGCTTGCCCCACTGCGCATCCGAAGCGGCGTCGATGCCGTTGCGGCGCATCTCGGCGCGCAGTTCGTCTGCCGTGGGGAAGGCTTCGTAGTCGATGTCCGACGCGTCCAAAATCGCCTGGCGCAGCGGAATCCGCTTCCACGGCGGCGTGAAGTTGAGTTCATGCCCTTGCCAGTTGACGATCATGCTACCCGTCACCTGCTGGGCTACGTGGGCCACCATCTCTTCGGTGCGGCGCATCACGTCTTCGTAGTCGGCGTAGGCTTCGTAGAATTCAAGCTGCGTGAACTCGGGGTTGTGCTTGAAGCTGACGCCCTCGTTGCGGAAGTCGCGCCGATCTCGTAGACCTTGTCGAAGCCGCCCACGATCAGCCGTTTGAGGTACAGTTCGAAGCTGATGCGCAAGTAGAGATCCTGGTGCAACTGATTGTGGTGGGTGACAAAAGGGCGCGCCGCGGCGCCGCCGTAGATCGGCTGCAAAATCGGCGTCTCCACTTCCAAGAATCCTTCGCCGTCCATGTACTCGCGCAGCGCACGGGTGATAGCAGCGCGCTTGCGGAAAAGATCGCGGATCTCCTCGTTGGCGAGCAGATCCACGTAGCGTCGCCGGTAGCGGACCTCGGGATCGCGCACGCCGTGCCACTTGTCGGGCATGGGCTTGAGCGTCTTCGATGCGAACGCCATCTCACGCACGTCGATGCTGAGTTCGCCCGTCTTTGTCACCATCAACG
Organism: Caldilineaceae bacterium; assembly: GCA_041391225.1. Classification (GTDB taxonomy): domain Bacteria; phylum Chloroflexota; class Anaerolineae; order Caldilineales; family Caldilineaceae; genus RI-153. Next base: position 36,346 of record JAWKOL010000019.1, on the reverse strand, counting down.
GCCCGGTGACGCTGATGAAATCGCCCAGATCAATGAGCTTCTTCCAAACCTCGTTGTAGAAGCCATCGGGCAAGAAATCGCGGCGCACCAGGAGTTGGATGCGTCCTGTGCCGTCTTCGATGTCGGCGAAACTGGCCTTGCCCATCACGCGGATCGACTTGACGCGGCCCACCACCGAGACGGTCAACTCGCCGTCGTCGGGGGTGAAGGCGGCGCGGGCTTCGGCGATGGTGTGGGTGCGCTTCACACGCGCCGGGTAGGGATCGATGCCGGCAGCGCGCAGCCCTTCCAACTTCTGTATGCGGCTCTGTTCCTGATCGGTGAGATTTTCGGGCGCGAAGAGGGATCGTGGATCTGTCACGTTGGCAATGCTCCTGGCATGCGCTGTCGAACGAGGAGGCGTTGCGCACGCCAGGTGCGTTCGACAGCGATCTACTGTTATTCAACCTTGAGGATCTTAAATTGCATCTCGCCGTTAGGCGTCTTAACCGTCACCTTGTCGCCGACCTTTTTGCCCAGCAGCGCTTTGCCCATGGGACTTTCGTTGGAAATGCGCCCGTTCTTGGGATCCACTTCCACCGAACCGACGATGGTGTAATTTTCCTTGAAGTCTTCGCCCACTTCTTGCACCACCACAGAACGCCCCAGCGCCACCACATTGGCGGGCGAATCGGCGTCCTCGATGATCTGAGCGTTGCGGATACGGTTTTCCAACTCGCGGATACGTCCTTCGAGGAAGGCCTGGGCATTCTTGGCTTCGTCGTAGCCTGCGTTCTCGCTGATGTCACCTTCGGCCTTGGCCTCGGCGATCTGGTTTGCAACTTCCTTACGGCGCACGTTTACCAGATAGTCGAGTTCGCTTTCCAGCTTTTCGTACCCTTCTTGGGTCATGTTGACGGTGTTGTTGCTCATAGGTCCTTTTTACACCTCTGATCTCCGCCCTGCGCGGAGATCCCTCAAATCTTGCATGATCTACGTGTCGTCAATGAAAAGACCGCCCGGCGACGACACAGGCGGCGCAATCAATAGTAGTGCCGACCTGAGATGGACTCCGGTCGGCGCTTACAAGACTATAGTATAGCCCACCTGTTCCAGATTGTAAAGCACCGATCAAGGCTGGTCACTGCTTCAATACACCCCATTTTTGCACACTGAATGTCGCCGGTGTTGGCAAAAGACACACCTTTTGATAGAGTCAACACAATATCTCGCGTGCCGGCGCCCTTGTCGCCCACCGCCCACCACCAGGACACGACCATGCACTGGGACGATGAAATCGAAGCCGAAATCGAAGCTGAAACCGAAGCCGAAGAAGTCGATTTCGACGCCTTCGCGCCCTTCTACGACGCCGACTATCGCAACTACGAAGACGATCTGCCCATGCTCGTGGAACTGGCGCGCATGACAGGCGAACGTTGCCTCGAACTTGGCTGCGGCACAGGACGCGCCCTGTTGCCCCTGGCCGCCGCCGGTCACCTCGTCACCGGCGTGGATCGCAGCGCCGCCCTGCTCGACATCGCCCGTCAGAAGACGCAAGCCACCCACCTCAGCGGTCACGTCACCCTGGTGGAAGACGATCTGCGCACCTTTCGCCTCGACGCCGCACCCTTCGACTTCGCCTACTGCGTGAGCAACACGCTCATGCACCTGCCCACCCAGGACGATCAACTGGCCGTCCTCATCAACGCCCAGCGTCACCTGCGCCCCGACGGTCTGCTGTTGGTCGATCTCTTCAGCCCCGACATCGTTCGTCTTAGCGAAGTGGCTGGTGTGCAAGAGCTGGCCGATCAATGGCTCGACGAAGACAGCGGCGCGCAGGTCTTCAAGTGGAGCGTGCGTCACGTCGACGTGGCCAATCAGCGCCAGGAAACCCTCTTCCTCTACGAAGAGATCTTCCCCGACGGTCGTGTCCACAAGCACGCCATCCCCTTCACGCTGCGCTTCCTGTGGCCCAGCGAAGGACGTCTCCTTCTGCAAATGGCTGGCTTCACCGTCGACGCCGTCTACGGCGACTTCGACGGCAACCCCTACGACGACGCGTCTGAGCATCTCATCTTCCTCGCCCGCAAGACGCGGTGAGAGAGGGACACGGATTTCGGGATTTTTAGGAGGCAGAGGAGCGAGTTGCGGATTGCGAGTTGCGTAACCAGTTACTCTCCGCCACTTTTGCGCTTTGCCTTTTGCACTTTGCCTTTCACCCGGAGCTTGCGCATGACTGATTTACGCACTTTGAGTATTCATCAGTTGGAAAGAGAAGCCAGTCGTTGCCTCGCTCGGCTCTTGCCGCGCCTCGCCGACATATTCGCCGCCGAAGAATCCAATGCCAGGACGGCGTATTTTGCGCGATTGGAGCGTCACTTCGACGCACTATTTGCGCGTCTTGCCACGCTCTACGGCCATCACTACGATTTCTACTTCCACCTGGAACAACTGCTCATCGAAATGGGGCAAAGCTGGTTCGAGCGTCCTACCGACTTGAAGATTGGATGATCAACGCAGCGCCGATCCCCAGTGGTTCCAGTCGCAAGAAATGATGGCGGCGGTCTACTACGTCGATCTCCTCGCCGGCGACCTGGATGGACTGCGCGCCAAGATCCCCTACTTCCAAGAATTGGGGCTGACCTATCTGCACCTGATGCCGCTCTTCAAGGTCCCCGAAGGAGAGAGCGACGGCGGCTACGCCATTAGCGACTACCGCACTGTGGATCCGCGACCGGGGACGATGGATCAACTGCGTCAACTTGCCGCCGAACTACACGCCAGGCTTCTAAGATCAGTCTCTGTCTCGATTGTCTTCAACCACACGTCGGATGAGCACACGTGGGCGCAAAAGGCCTTCGCCGGTGACGAGGACCGTTCCGCGCCTTTACTTCTTCTTCCCCGACCGCACCATGCCCGACCAGTAATGTGAAATAAATACCTGCGCGACCTCCCCGACGCCCGCCCCGGCAGCTTCACTCTGACGCCACGATGCCGCTGCTGCGTGGACAACCTTCAACAGCTTCCAGTGGGATCTCAACTACGCCAATCCCGCCGTCTTCCGCTTGGCGTAAGCGGCGAAATGCTCTTCATCGCCAACGACGTTTACACCGAGATCCTGCGCCCGACGCCCTCGCCTTCACCTGGAAGAAGCTCGGCACCGACTGCGAGAACCTGCCCGAAGCGCACGTCCTCGTGCAGGCGTTCAACCTGGTGGCGCATCGCCGCCGTCTCTGCTCTTCAAATGAGGCCATCGTCCACCCCGATGAGGTGAACAAGTACATCGGCGCTACGAATGCCAGCTGCATAACCCGCTGCTCATGGCGCTGCTCTGGAACAGCCTCGCCACACGCGATCCGTCTGTTGCGCCACAGCATGAGCTATCGCTACGCCATCCCCGCTGACTGCTGCCTGGGTCAACTACATCCGCGCCCACGATGACATCGGCTGGACCTTCGACGACGGCGACGCCAACGCCCTGTGGATCAACGGCTTCGATCACCGGCGCTTCCTCAACGCCTTCACACAGGACGATTCGCCGGTAGCTTCGCCCGTGGCCTCCTTCCAGGAAAAACTCCACGCACCGGCGACGCCCGCATCTCCGGCACCCTCGCCTCTCTCGCCGGTCTCGAAGAAGCCCTGCACCAGGACGATCCGCTGCTCATCGATCTGGCGATCCGGCGCATTCATCTGCTCTACAGCCTGATCTTCAGCATGGGCGGCGTTCCGCTCATCTACCTGGGCGATGAAGTGGGCACGCTCAACGACTACACCTACCGTTTAAGACCCACAAAGCCGAAGACAGTCGCTGGGTTCACCGTCCCGCCATCGACTGGGAGCAGGTCGCCCGCCGCCGGATCCGTCCACGGTAGAAGGACGCATCTTCGCTTAAGATCCAGCACCTCACCCACCTGGCGCCAGGAGACACCCATCCTCGCTGGCCACGAAATGGACGTCGTTCACCTGCCCAATGATCATGTCTTCGCCTGCGTGCGCAGTAACGGAGCCGGACGTCTGCTCGTCGTCGCCAACTTCACCGAACGCGAGCAAATCGTCGACGCCAACAGTCTGCGTCTTCACGGCCTGGGCTACGATTTCCACGATCTGATCGGCGATCAGCCTGTCCACGCCGGGGACGAGCTGCGGTTGAACCGTATCAGGTCCTGTGGCTGGTGGCGGCAGAAGATAATGCCTGTTGCCTACAGACCTGGCTTGATTTAGAATTGTTCACATCACATGTGTATCAAAGCGCTATAGCGGACCATAGCGTGAATCGTGTTGCCTGACCACAAGATTTTGAATTGCTGAGTGAAATTACAGACATTGAAACTATAGCGTAGGGTACCGGCGTTCGTATCAGGGCGTACCTGAATCGTACCTAGGCGCGGGACGGGCGCGGTGGGCGCAGTTGAAAGGCAGAGCGTGGATTCGAGTTGTAACGTCTGGTGAAGTACACTTTGCAGAGTTGCATTGGTTTGAAGCGCACGGCATTGGCGTCGTGACGAAGCGAAACGCTCGTTGAAGAGGTGACAACAAAACTATGACTTACGTTCGCTGTATCAACAACCGCGGTTACGAGGCAAGCCTGACGCTGGGTGCGATTTATAAAGCATTGCCGGGCGAAAGCGATGCCGCATCACTACGCATCATCGACAACGAAGGGGAAGACTATCTTTACGATGTCAACCGATTTGAGGCTGTGTCCTACCAAGATGTCAAAATTGACGCGCCTGAAGCTGTCACAGTGCATTTTGGATCCGGTGTTGAAAGGTATCCTCCGCTGAAGCCCTGGCTGCGCAGAAATCGGTCAGCGCCAAGCTGCGTGAGTGATAGACGAACGGCTCGATCTCCTGGCTTAAAGTCTGAGGATCTCTTTCTTGGGGCATACTTCCCCCACCAATCGACGCACGTTCCCCGTTTTTTCGCACATACCACGCACCACGTTTTGTGCACTTCCTACAACATTCGGTGGAGAAATCTTCCCACAAAGTACTGTTGTTCATAAATTCACAAAATGGTAACTTTTCACAGACGCAGCAATCGTGCGCCGAGAGTACAATAGTCGTTGTTGTACGATTTGTGCAACCGGTTTCGCAGAGGATTTATGTACAAACGATTTGCGAAACTGAACCGTTCAATTCTGTTTGTAGGAAGGAAGTACGTATGTTCCCCCATGATGCTTTATGGTTCGATTGAGTCGTGATTCGTACAACGAACGGCTGCAAGAAGCGGAAGCAGCGCGCCGCGCCGCCCGCAATCACACCGAGACCGGCGTCGGCCTTACCGACCGCCTGGCCGTGCAGATCGGCGAGATATGCCGATCAGCCCGGGTCACCAGATCAAGCACCAGCGCGATTGGCAGGCCACTGCCCGTTCCAGCCGTGCATAGCGCCGACAACCGAATCTCAAGGTAAAGGAGCCATGCGGCAATGACGCCCAAGCCGAAAACTAAAGAAAAAACGCCGTCCGAGACACTGAGTTCGGACGGCGTTTTCTGTTTGAGATGAGATTGAGGGATGGATTAGGCGATTGAGAGATTAGGAGACTGTCTCAAGACCAATTCGCCAAGAAGCGAGAATCACCGCCATGCGATCCCCTGTCCCCAATCCCCAATCCCAAGTCCCCAGTCGCTAATCCCTAACACTCGCTATACCCACAGATCGCACACTTCCGGCACCCTTCCACATTCAAGAACGCCGCTTCGCCGCAGTCGGGGCAGATGTCGCCGATGGGGCGGTCGGCCAAGGGCAGGGCCAGTTGCTCGCCGCTGGGTTCGCTCTCGTTGAGGTGATCGGGCAGTTCGCTGAGGTGCTCGGCCAGCACCTGGGCGATGCCGTCGGGCAGGCTGCGTACACGGTTGGCGCCGAATCCCAGGGCGCGACCACCGCCGATACCGGCCAGCTCGTCCATCACCCAGCGCAGGCGCTCCGTCGGCGGCAAGGACGCAGGCATGCGCAGCGTCAGGCTGATCAGCCGACCAATCGCCTCGCTGATGGCGCTGATGTCGCTGCCCGCCTTGCCCATATTGAGGAAGACCTCGAACGGTTCCTTTTCCTCGTCGCTGTTGACGGTGATGTAGGCGCGGCCTACCGGCGTTTCTTTGCGGTAGGTGTTGCCCTGCAACAGCTTGGGCCGTGGCCGCTTGGTGAAGTAGGCGCCGGCTGGGGCCGTCCCGTTTGTTTCGGGGTGGTGTCCGTTCTCGTGGACAACGCCATTGACGGCAGGTTCGCTGCCCTCTTCCTTCTTGGCCTTGGTTGCCTTCGTCTCCAGCACCACTTCCTGGCGGCTACCGGTGACGTAGACCGTCAAGCCCTTGCAGCCCAGATCCCAGGCCAGGATGTAGGCTTGGGCCACATCCTCTTCGGTGGCGCCTTCGGGGAAGTTACAGGTCTTCGAAATACTGTTGTCAACAAACGCCTGAATCGCGGCCTGCATACGCACATGTTCTTCGGCGCTGATGTCGCTGCTCACGACGAAGGTGTGACGCAGGTGATCGGGCAGTTCGTCCAGATTCTGGCACGAGCCGTAGGTGGCGACGAATTGCTTGATCTCCTGCTTACGCCCTTCGCTCAGATCGGTCTGGTTGAGCGCTTCTTCGAAGAGCGGGCTGGTGTAGGCCAGTTCCACGTTGTTGTCGCCGTCTTTGAAGTGACGGATGTAACCCAGCGCGAAGACGGGTTCACAGCCGTAGCCTTCGCAACCACTGACGGTGGCGATGGTGCCGGTGGGCGCAACCGTGGTCTGCGCGGCGTTGCGGATGCCGTGCGCCTTGATGCCATCAACGATTTCGCGCCAGTCGAAGCTGGGGCGTCCCCAGTCGCGGGTGTAGTCGAAGATCGGCTTCGGCGTCTGCCATTTCATGCCGCCGGGTTGCTTGTCGTCGTAGATACTGCCCTCGTAGGCCAGGAAGGCGCCGCGTTCCTCGGCCAGGTCGATGCTCTGCTGCATACAGTGGAAGCGCACAAATTCCATCACCTGCGCCGCGAATTCCTGCCCTTCCTCGCTGCCGTAGCGAATGCCGACTTTGTACATCAGATCGCCCAGGCCCATGATGCCCAGGCCGATGCGACGGGCGCGGTAGGCGGCTTCCGCCACTTCCGGCACCGCGGGGACATACGCATTGGCGCTCACCACGTTATCGAGGAAGTGCGTGCTCTCGCGCACCGTCTCACGCAGCGCCTCCCAATCGAGGACAGTCTTCGCCGGGCGTTCGTCGTCACGTGGACGCCCAGGTTGGGATCGAGCCAAGGCAGCAGCCTCGCACGGACCGCCATTGTTCACCACACGGATTGGTTGCTTCCAAACTGATACAAATGCGGCACCGGGTTGCACGATTCGCTGCGTCGATGAAGAGTGCGCCTGGTTCGCCGTTGTGGTGGGTTACTTGATGATCTTGTCGAAGAGGAGCGTTCGCACCGTCTTCCACACCTTGCCGTCGCGTGGGTTGCGCAGCTGAAGTCGGCATCGGCCTTGACCGCGGCCATGAATTCATCAGTGATGGCCACGGAGATGTTGAAGTTAGCGATGGTTCCTTCTTCGGCCTTGCTCTCGATGAACGCTTCGATGTCGGGATGGTCCACGCGCAGGACCGCCATATTGGCGCCCCTACGTGTACCGCCTTGCGCAATCTCCCCAAACGCCTGATCGTAGACCCGCAGGAAGCCAACCGGCCCCGTGGCCCGCCCCGACGAAGTGTGGACGACGTCGCCCTTGGGGCGCAGGCGGCTGAATGAGAAGCCGTTGCCGCCGCCGGTCTGCTGGATCAATGCGGCGACACGTAGTGTGCTGAAGATGCCGTCGCCTTCGCGGCCCATGTCATCTTCGATGGGGAGGACGAAGCAGGCCGCCAGCTGCCCCAACGGAGTCCCCGCGCCGGTGAAGGTGGGGCTGTTGGGGAAGAAGCGTAGTTCCGTGAGCAGATCGTAGAACATCTGCGTGGTGGCATCGGCATCGCCGCCGTGCTCTGCCTCCACCGCCGGCCACGTGGCCGGCCACACGGTAGAACATCCCCGCGATGGTTTCGAGGACCTCGCCGTCGATGTCGCGGCGCAGGTAGCGGCGTTCCAGCACCTTCTTGGCATTATCGCTCAACTGGATGGTGTCATCGTTGACGTAGTCGGGCGGCGTAACGTGGACTTTTTCGCCTTTGACAACCTCCATGGGCAGGGCATTGGGGAGCGGGTGACGCCGCCCCCTTGACTTTCGTCGATCTGTCGGTCATCTGTTTCCTTTGACACGTGTGAAGCGGAGAATGAGAAATGGCGCGCGTAACGCCCAAATATAGAGAACGCGCAGGTAGTTGCAGTGGCAATTAACCAAGATTGTAGAACTTTTGTTCTGCGCGCAAACACAAATTCAACAGACACCGGTCGCGAAGGCCGGCGAGAGACTCGTCAACTTCGATCCTACGGTGATCGATGCGGGATTGTGCGGCTAGAAACAAGACCCGAAGCAAGGAAGATACTGCGCAAGGCGTAATACGTAACTCAGAGGATCAAGCCAACCAATTACGGATTACGAATTACGCATTACGTCACCACCTGTCGCCCCATCAGCCGATCCAACTCAGAGCGGATCTCGGCCAGGTCGCTGAAGTCGAGGTAGACGCTGGCAACGGATGTAGGCGACCTGATCGATACCGGCCAGTTCGTCGAGCACCAGATTGCCGATGACGCTGCTCTTCACTTCGGCGCGGCCTACCCATGCTGTGCAATCGGTCTTCGACGTGATGCACGATGCCGTCGACGGTGTCGCTGCTGATCGGGCGTTTCACCGCGGCAATGCGGATACCTGAGAGTAGCTTCTGGCGGTCAAACGGCTCGCGCCGACCGTCACGTTTGATCACCAACAGGCTGGGAGCGGCGTGTTCGTAGCTGGTGAACCGCTGCCCGCAGTTGCGGCATTCGCGGCGACGGCGGATAGCGTCACCGGCATCGCGCGTGTCAACGACTTTGTGATCCTCGTGCCCACAGTGGGGACAACGCATAAAGACTCCTACCGCCATTTGTGTGCGGTATCGGACTGTGTAGATTTCGCATGTGATGTCCCTAGATGTAGTGTGCTGTCGGTCGTGGAGCACTACATGTAGGGCCAAGTGGAGCATCAGTATAACACGGGCCTGACGGGTTGGCAAGTAAAAACGGCGGCTTTTTATGCCTAACTTTGGGCATGTTCCGAAAATTTAATGTATCAATTTTCGGTCCTGGATAGTATTTTGTGGGGGTGTTGCGAGGGGTGACGAATTTCGTGTATCCGATAGTCTTGATCCGTGTACTTTCCAATCCGTGTCCACAAAAAAAGCCGGAGAGGAATCACTCCCCTCCGGCTCAAGGACAGGACTATGCGCTACTTGCCGTTGTCTCGCGGACGACGCAGGAACGCGGGGATATCGAGATCGTCGCGGTTGAACGAGCGCACGGGGAAGTCGACGGGCGGCGCTTTGGGCTGCGGATCGGGGGCGTGCATCGGTGGCGGCGCCACCGGTGACGAACTGGCCCGGCGCTTGTACTGATTCGCCGTATCCTGTTGTGTGCGCGACTTGTCGAAGCCGGTGGCGATGACGGTGATGTGCAGTTCGTCTTTCATCTCCTCGTCGATGACAGCGCCGAAGATGATGTTGGCTTCGGGGTGGGCATTGGCGCGGATCAGCTCTGCCGCTTCGTTGACCTCGTACAGACTCAGATCGCCGCCACCCTTGACGTTGAAAAGGATGCCCTGCGCACCTTCGATGGAGACGTCGAGCAGGGCGCTGTGGATCGCCTGTTTGGCGGCGTCGGCGGCGCGGTTATCGCCTGTGGCGCGACCGATAGACATCAGCGCGGCGCCGCCGTCGATCATCACCGAGCGTACGTCGGCAAAGTCGAGGTTGATCAGGCCGGGTACGGTGATCAACTCGCTGATGCCCTGGATGCCCTGACGCAGTACATCGTCGGCGGCGGAGAACGCCTGTTTGATGGGCGCTTTCTTGTCGAGGATTTGCAGCAGTCGATCATTGGGGATCGTGATCAGCGTGTCTACGTTTTCGCGTAGCCGGGCCAGCGCGCCTTCGGCTGTACGTCGGCGCTGCGAACCTTCAAAAGTGAAGGGACGGGTCACCACGCCGATGGTCAGCGCGCCCATTTCTTTGGCCACTGCCGCAATGATCGGCGCACCGCCGGAGCCAGTGCCACCGCCCATCCCGGCCGTAACAAAGACCATGTCCGCGCCGTCGATGACCTGTTCGATCTCTTCGCGGCTCTCTTCTGCTGCGCGTAGCCCAACTTCGGGGTTGCCGCCGGAACCAAGCCCTCGGGTGAGCTTGTCGCCGATACGCAGCCGCTGCGGTGCATTCGACAGCATCAACGCCTGGGAGTCGGTGTTCACAGAAATGAACTCCACCCCCTGGATGCCTGCTTCGATCATGCGATTGACGGCATTCTGACCGGCGCCGCCGACACCAATCACTTTGATCTGCGCGAAATTATCCACGAATTGCGACTGTGCATTTCTTCGAGACATTGGGTTGGCTCCTTACGGCTCACGGGCCAAAAAAGAAACAGCGATTTCATTTGCGCTGTCGGGGTACAAAAAACAGTGTGCCAGAGGCATCTGATTGCGATAGTGTAAAGTAGTTTTCCGACTGCAAAATCGTACTATAACTAGACGTAAATTGCAAAGCAAAGTTTTTGCACAACTACCCAGGCAACAATGCGCGTAGCCAACCGCGCAATCTATCCATCAGCGGGTTTTCTTCGCGGCTGTTGCTACTCATCGGGCGGTGGATGGCGCGTGCATCTTCGTGTAGGCCCCACAACAACAGGCCGACGCTGGTGGCAAAGGCCGGCGATTGCAGCTCGCGGCTCAATCCCTGGATCGGGATCTGTTCACCCGGCGCACCCACCCGTGCAGGCATACCAAAGATACGGCGGCTGAGGTCCGTGGCCCCGGGCAGTTGACTGGCCCCACCGGTGAGGACGACGCCCGCCGGCACCAGATGGCCATAACCGCTTTCCTGTGTACGCTGCAAGATGACCTCGCAGATCTCCTCGGCGCGTGCTTCTAGGATCTGGCAGATGAAGCGTCGACTGAACGTGCGCTCCGGCCGATCTCCGAAGACGGTGGCCCACACCTGCTCGTCTTCGGCCACCTTCAGCGGGAGCAGATGACCGTAGCGCAATTTCAACTCTTCGGCCACCTCGAAGGCCGCGCGCAAGCCCATTGCCACGTCGTTGGTCAAATGATTGCCGCCCAGATCGAGGACTTCGGTGTGCCACAGCCCGTTGCCGCGGAAAAGGGCCAGATCGGTGGTGCCGCCGCCGATGTCGGCCATGATCACGCCCATCTGTTTTTCTTCCGGCGTGAGTACGGCCTCGCCGCTGGCAAGTGGTTCCAGCACCAACTCGTCGATGTCGATGCCGTGGGCGAGCACGCACTGCGCCAGGTTGTTGATCGCCATCGTGGTGCCCGTGACGATGTGGGCGTCGACTTCGAGGCGATGGCCGCTCAACCCCAGCGGCTGCTGGATGCCCTCTTGATCGTCCACCTTCCACTGCCGCGCGATGACGTGGATCACCTCGCGGCTTTCGGGCAGGGGGACGGCCTGCGCCGCCTCCAGCGCTCGCTGCATGTCGGCCCCGGTGACGCCGTGATGGCTGTCGATGGGGCTGATGCCGCGGCTGTTGGTGGTGGCGATGTGGCTGCCCGCGATCCCCACATAGGCGCTGGTGACGCGCACACCGGCGTCGCGTTCCGCCTTCTCGATCACCTCGCCGATGGCCGCGGTGACCTCGGGGACGTCCATCACCACGCCGCGACGAATGCCGCGGCTAGGGGTGACGCCGCTGCCCAACATGCGCAAGGACAGTTTGCCCAGGCTGTCATACGTCACCGCGCCGATGAGGGCGCAGATCTTGGTGGTCCCGACGTCGATTGCTGCAATTATTTCCTTCTGCACAGACAGGTTCCTCGTGTGGCGTGATGCTGTGGTCGATCTGATGGTGTGGTTTTGCCGGGAGATTGAGCGATTAAGAGATTGGGCGATTAGGAGATTCGATGAGCGTCTGACTCAATCTCCCAATCGCTCGATCTCCTAATCTCCCAATCGCTCAATCATTCGGCGAGTCGGCATAGTACCTGAAAAACGGACGATTCGGCGCGATCACACTGAACGTCTGATTGGCGTTGCGGTCGTCTTCGATGTCGGGCAGGGCGCTTTGTAGCGCCAGCCACTTCTCATCGAATCGGCGACCATCGCCCCAGTAGATCCATGTCTGCGTGTCGGGGACGCCGAAATTGATGCCGTGTGTGCGATTGTATCGCAAGGAATCCAGTCCGGGCAACCGCTCTGCTAGCGTCAACGCCGTTTCTAGCAACGATGGCTCAAGTTGCAGGGCGCCTTTGGCGCCTGGCTCTCCTGCCGCCGCCTCGGGATCCAAGATGGTCACCCTGGGCGCAAAGGCATCGGTGCGCTGCAAAAGGATGCGGCTGTCGGTGAGCACCCAGTAATCGGCATCGGTTGTGGACCACCTGGCGATGGGTTCTACTTCTTCCACGGCGATGGTGACGTGGGCGGGCCATTGCACCTGCACCTGGGCGTCGGCGACGTAGGGATGGGCCAGCACTTGCTGCCGGATCATTTCTGGATCGATCCAGAGCACGCTCCAGCTTTCGATGTCGCAGTACTCGTACAGATCCTCGTTGGTAAGGTAGCCGGTGTTGACGAATTCCACGTTCTCGCGGTAGACGAAGAAGCTTTCGTCTTCCTGAAAGGTGTAGAGCGCTGCCACCACACCGACAAGCATCAGCAGGCTCACTAGTTTGGACAGATTGAAACCACTGAAGCCAGGGAAACGCAGCCGCACCTGGCGCAGATCGAATGCAGGCAACCAGGATCGAACACCACCGGCGACGCTTTCCACGCGCTGCCACTGTTGGGCAAACTCGCGGCGACGCTGCGCACGCCGCCTTTGCTGCGCCTGCCGATTGGAGGCAGCGCTGCGGGCGGCTGTGGTTTGAGGGCGGGTGCGGTCTCGTCCTCCGCTGGTCATTTTGGGCGGCAACGATCTATCCAATCAAAGTGTGCGCACAGCGCGGTTCTGTAGACGGTCGTCGTGACGTTCCAGCGCCAGTTCGACGAGACGCTGGACCAATTCGGGCAGCGGCAGGCCGCTGGCTTCCCACAGTCGTGGGTACATGCTGGCGTGGGTGAAGCCGGGCATGGTGTTGATCTCGTTCAAAAAGACTTCGCTGTCGCCGCTGAGTAGAAAATCCACCCGCGCCAGCCCCGCACAGTCGATGACACGAAAGGCGCGCAGGGCCAGATCCTGATTTCTTTGACCTGGTCGGCATTCAAGACGGCGGGTACGAGCAACTGGCTGCGGTCGTCCAGATACTTGGCTTCGTAGTCGTAGAACTCGTTGCTGGGGACCACCTCGCCCGGCACGCTGGCGATGGGATCGTCGTTGCCTAGCACGCTGACTTCGATCTCCCGCGCCGCAGGCACGCCCTGCTCCACCAGGATCTTGCGGTCGAAGGCACAGGCCGTGTCGATGGCCCGGCGCAACTGCTTGTGATCCTTGGCTTTGGAAATGCCCACGCTGCTGCCCAAATTGGCCGGCTTCACGAACATGGGGTAGGCCAGCGTTGCCTCTAGTTCGGCGATGATGGCGTCGGGGTGCTGTCGCCACTGGCGGCGCAGGAAGCTGTGGTAGTTGGCCTGCGGGATGCTCGCCTGGGCGAAAAGCTGCTTGCTGGTGACCTTGTCCATGCCCGCGGCGCTGGCGAGGACGCCGCTGCCCACGTAGGGCAGGCCCGCCATCTCCAACAGCCCTTGCACGGTGCCATCCTCGCCGAAAGGACCGTGCAGCACAGGGAAAATGAGATCGAGGGCGGGCAGGCGATCTTCACCGTTGAGCAAGGGCGCAGGCAGTTGCGGCGCCGCGCCGTTGGTCGTGTGACTGTTGGGCGGGTTGCCGTCGATCAGTTCGGGCGCGTTGACAGTGTCGGTGAGCCGCTGCATGGGATCACCGCTCACCAGCCAGCCGCCGTTGCGGTTGATGCCGATTGGCACAGTTTCGTAGCCGGCCTGCTGCAACGCCTGCATCACCGTGCGGGCGCTCATGAGCGATACTTCGTGTTCGCCGCTGCGCCCGCCAAAGAGGACGCCGACGCGTACTTCACGCCCGTTCAATCCTGCCCCGTTCATGCGTGATTGTCCCATTCCCCTACCCACTGAATCTCTGGCTCCAGCGTCACGTGGAAAAGCTGCTGGATGCGTTCTTGCACGTGTTCGATCATGGCCACCACGTCGGCGGCACAGGCGCTGCCCACCCCGCCAGGGTTGACGAAGAAATTGGCATGGGCGCGGCTGATTTCGATGCCGCCAATGCGGTGTCCTTGCAGACCGGCGGTCTCGATGAGGCGACCGGCGTAGTCGCCCGCTGGGTTCTTGAAGGTGCTGCCCAGGCTGGGTTCCACCGGCTGCGTGCGCCGTCGATGCGCCAGGAAATTGTCGGCGCGGGTGCGGATCTCTTCGGGATCACCTTCGGGCAGACGAAAGTTGGCGCTAAGGACGACCGGGCCAAAGCCGCCGCGCAGGACACGTCCGCGTTTGAGGGCGCTGGTGCGGTAAGCGTAGGCCAGTTGATCGGGCTTGAACTCGCGCACCTCGTCGTTGTCGTCGAGGATCAGGGCGTCCCACAAATTGTCTTTGACTTCGCCGCCGTGCGCGCCGGCGTTGTTGATCACCGCGCCGCCCACCGTCCCCGGCACGCTCACGGCCCATTCCAGCCCGGTCAGCCCGGCGTTGATGCTGGTGCGGGCCAGGCCGGCCATGGCCGCGCCGCTTTCGGCGAAGACGTACGGGCGCAGGTCTTGCGGATAGTCGCAGCAGGGCGGGCTGTCCACGCGGACCTGGCGGCAACGGTTTTGGATCACGAGTCCGCGCACACCCGCATCGCTGATGAGGACATTGCTCCCGCCGCCCAAAATCCAGTAGGGCAGCTCTTGTCCTCGCGCCCAGCGTACCAGTTTGAGCAACTGATCGACGGTTTGTACGGTGGCAAAATACTCCGCTGGCCCGCCGACCTTGATGCTGGTCAGCCCGGCCAATGGGCGATTCCTTTCGATGGTGACGCCGAGTTCGGCGGGGCGGCTCAAGTCGAGCGCGCGTTCGGTATGTAATAAAGTCATGTAATTCTCGTACTATAAATGTCCTACGTTACAGGCTGTATTGCACGTAGCCTTTCCAACAACAACTCACCAATTCGGTGACTCGTCCCCGCGCCGAGGACAACCACCACGTCGCCAGGGCGTACCGACGCGGCCAGGTGTTCGGCCATTGCCTCCAACCCCGAGACGTGTTCGATCTGCGGGTGGCGGCTGGCGGCAACAATATCCTGCGCCGACACTGAACCGTCGTCGCGCTCGCGGGCGGCGTAGATGTCGGTGATGCGCACGCAGTCGGCGTCCTCGAAGCTGGCGGCCATTTCGTGGAGCAGGGCGCGGGTGCGGTTGAATGTGTGCGGCTGCACCACGGCCCAGATGCGCCGATCACCGAAGCGGGCGCGGGCGGCGGCCAGGGTGGCGCTCACTTTGGTCGGGTTATGCGCGTAGTCGTCGATGACGGTGATGCCGTTGACTTCACCCTTCAACTCGAAGCGACGGGCGACGCCCTGGTAGCTGCCGACGGCGGCCAGTAGCTCGTCCACGGGCAGGGCGCAGTGCAGGCCAACGGCCACGGCAGCCAGCCCGTTGCGCAGGTTGTGCTGTCCTGGCACCTGCATCGACAGCACGCCCAATGTGGTTTCCTGTTTGGAAACTTGAGCGGAATAGCCGCCCAATGCACCGGCAACCACCGCACTCGCACGCAGCTCCACCTTTTCCCCCAAACCGTAAGACAACGTCGCCACCTTGCCGGATTGTTCGATGCGCAGCGCTTCCGCGCCCGCATCATCGCCGCAGGTGACGAGCAGACCGCCGTCCACCACCTGGTCGGTGAAGGCGACGAAGGCGTTGTGAAAGTCCTGGGGCGTGGGGAAGCAGTCGGGGTGATCCCACTCCACGTTGGTGACCACGGCCACGGTGGGCGTCAGGCCCAGGAACATGTAGTCGTATTCGTCGGCTTCGATGATGAAGTAGGCGCTGCTGCCGGCGTGGGCGGCGCCGTATTCAGGCAGTTCCGCGCCCACGATGTAGCCGGCGTCGACGCCGCACTCCTGAAAGGCGCGCACGATCATGGCGGTGGTGGTGCTTTTGCCGTGTGTCCCCGCCACGGCGATCACCTTG
Organism: Caldilineaceae bacterium; assembly: GCA_041391225.1. Taxonomy (GTDB): domain Bacteria; phylum Chloroflexota; class Anaerolineae; order Caldilineales; family Caldilineaceae; genus RI-153. The sequence goes on along the minus strand of JAWKOL010000019.1, from coordinate 20,104 downwards.
CGCCGCGCCAGCAGCGGACGCAGAAAGTCGCGGCGCTTGGCGATGGGAATGCCCAGCGCTTCGGCGGCGACGCGCTCGGGGTTGTCCGCGGCGACGGCGCTGCTGATCAGCACCACGTCGGGCCGGCGTTCAGGGTGATCGACCAGGTTGGCCGCGAGCTGGCTGGGGTAGACGATCACGCCCTGCGCAGCCAGCGCGTCGGTGCGCGGGTTGATCTGCTTGTCGCTGCCGCTGACGACGAAACCCATCTCGTGCAGCACAGTGGCGATGGGGGCGAGTCCACTGCCGCCGATGCCCAACAGATGCACGCGCAAAGACTCGTCTCCTGTGGCGAGGCGCGTGGACCAGGTGGGTTGGGGGGCGTGGAGCGTCGACATGATTTGATCTTTCGATGTGTGCGTCATGCGTAACGAATAATGCGTAACTCAGAGAAGATCGCCCCGCAAGCGGCTGAAGGATCTCAACCAATTACGCATTACACTTATCCGCGTACTCGCAACAACAACAGCACCGCAATCGGCACCATCCACCAGGTGGCGTTGGGCAACAGCACCTGCGGCAACAGTTGGACCAGGGTGGACGCCAACGGCGTGTTGGTGTAGAGCGGATTGGTCCAGCCCAGGACCTCGAACGGGTAGCCGTATGCCTGCTGGTAGAACCACAACGTGCCTGCGATCAGGTAGCCGTTGAGTGCGCCGATGAGCAGATCGAGCACCTTCCCCTGTGGCGGGGGCAGCGACTTGCCGGTAAATTGGATCGTCTTGCCTGCGTAGCCGGCGAAGACGGCGGCGACGAAGCAGATCTGGTAGAACAGGCTTAGGAAAAGCTGTTCCGATAGGAAATCCCCTCGAAGATGACATCGCGCACGTTGATCAGCAGCGGGTTGACGCGCTCTTCGACGAAGAGCAGCAGGAAGATCGCCACCAGGATGATCATGGTGCTGCCCAATTCTTGCGCGTAGCCCCGGGCCAGGCCGATCAGTGCGACGATGACTGCGATTGTGATGAAGTAGACTTCGAGTGGACCCATGCGGCCCTTCCTGAGAGTCGATACTGGCTAGGTCTTTTTGGGCGTGCGCAAGGTGTTGGCCACCGCCACAAGCATCAGGGTTAAAAAGAGTACGATCACGAGCGGTTGCTGGGTGTCGAGTTCGCCCCACAGGCTGCCCAACCCCTCGTTGATCACCTCCAGCGCGCTGCGTAGCACGAACGTCGCCCCGTCTGCGGGGACAGCGGCCGCCACGCCGAGCTGGTTGAGGAAGATGCTGCTCAACATAGGCAGGAAGATCGAGAAATAGAAGATGCCGTTGAGCAGTCCTAGCGCGATGGCTGTGCCGTCGGATTTGTTTTTGGCGCCTTTCACGACCTTGCCGGTGATGAAGTAGGTCAGCAACAACAGGCCCACCCAGAGCAGAAAGAGCAGGGTGTCGCGCCCGGCTTCGGTGATCACGTCTTCGGCGTCGCGGATGAGCAGGATGGCGTCGGGGTTGTCGCCGCTCAGGCCGCCGCCGCGGGCAAAGGCCAGGAACTTGAAGCCCAGATTGAAGATCGTCACCACAATGTTGCCATAGCGTTGCAGCACGAAATAGCCACCGATGGAGACAATCGCCACCACCATCTCGCGGACAGTCCCCCGACGGTAGCCAACCCAGCCGAAGAGCACCAAATATAAGATGAGAACGGCGACGATCTGTAGAGATTCGCTCATGGCAGATGATGCGTGATGCGTGATGCGTGTTGCGTGTTGTGGGCAGTTTGTCGCTGCGAAATCTGAACCACACTTCGTCGAAATACAACGGAATCAAACTCTGCCCGGTTGTAAAACACGCACAACGCACAACGCACCACGTTTTCTCTCCTCATTTTCGACCAAGATTCAGTACAACGTCGGCCAGGTTCTTTGCTGCGCCTGGCTGGCTCAGGCTCGCCATGTCGGCGCTCATCTTGAGGCGGCGGTTTTCGTCTTGCAGCAGCCCCAAGACCGTGGACGTGAGCTGCGCGCCCAGATCGCTATCTTTGATGATCATCGCGCCGCCGGTGTCGGCTAGCTTGCGGGCGTTGGGCATTTGGTGGTTGCCCGAAATCGGCAGCGGTACAAGGACGGCAGGCAGTCGCGTCAACGGGAACTCGGCCAGCGTGCTGGCGCCGGCGCGGGCCACGGCCAGATCGGCGGCAGCCAGGGCTTGCATCATCTCGTCGTGCAGGTAGGCCACCGGATGGTAGCGGCCCTGCAAAGGTGACGGCAACGCCGGTTGGGCCTCCTGGTAGAGCGGCCAATCACGTGTGCCGATCACGTGCAAAATCTGGCAATACGGCAACAGATCGGGCAGACCCGCCCACACGGCTTTGTTGATGCTGCGGGCGCCCTGGCTGCCGCCGAAGACGAGCACCAGGGGCAGCGGTTGGCCGTCTTCGCCGCGCAAGGACCAATCGATGTCCAGCGTCTGTCCTAAGCGACGACGGGTCGCGACGCGGTCGGCGGCAGCTTCCAGAAGTTCGGGGCGCACCGGGTAGCCGGTGACCACGGCTTTGTCGCCGAAATGGGCGGCCACATCGGGAAAGCTCACCGCCACCTGCGTCGCTAGACGGCTGAGCCAGCGGATCGCCAGGCCCGGGGTCATGTCGGGCAGGTAGATCAGCACAGGGACGCGCCGCAGCCGGCAGGCAATCGCCACCGGCGTGCAGACGTAGCCGCCGGTCACCAGGCAGACGTCGGGGCGGAATTCGTCCACCAACTGTAAGGATTGGCGTACGCCAACCGCCATTTTGCCAGCATTCGCCAGCGCCGTCAACGGATTCGTGCCGCGCAGTTGGCCGGTCTGGATGGCGCGATAGGGGATGCCCGCCTGCGTCACCAATCCGCGTTCCACGCCGTCGGGGCTACCGGCCCAGAGCAGCTCGATCTTGGTCGCATCGGGCTGCTGGTTAGCGACTGGCGGTGCGACTGCGACTGCTGCTGCGTCCCCCGCTACGGCCGACGGCCTGCTTGCGGGGCTGTCCACTGCGGCGAGTGAGGGCGGTGCGGCCGGTCGACTTTCGAGATGGGCTGCGGCTGCCAGCGCCGGATAGACGTGTCCCCCGGTTCCGCCACCCGAAATTAAAACTCGCATAGCTCAAGCCTCCTTGCGGGCGCATTGCCAATGGTGCGCCACGATAGCGGCTGATGTTCAGTAGGATACCGGTTGCGCCCAAGGTTGTCACAAGTGAACTGCCGCCGTAGCTGATGTAGGGCAGTGTCACGCCGGTGGGGGGCGCCATCGCCACGGCTACGGCAATGTGGATCAGCGCCTGCAACACGATCAACGAGGTGATGCCCACGGCCAACAACGAACCGAACATGTCGGGCGATTCTGAGGCGATGCGGAAGCCGCGGTAGGCCAGCAGCGCAAAGAGCAGGATCACCAGCAGCGAGCCGATCAGGCCAAGCTCCTCGCCAATGATGGCAAAAATGTTGTCCGACCAACTGAGTGGCAGGTTGTTGGGCAGTTTTTCGATGCTCTTGCCCAGGCCCACACCAGTGGGGCCACCGCGCACGATGGCTTCTGCTGCCTGCCCGATCTGCCAGTTCGAGCTGCTCAGGGGATCGAGGACCGACGTCAGGTAGGCGTCGACGCGACCTTTGGCGTAGCCGCTACGCGTGATCACCAACCAGAAAGTGATCAGGGCGATGCCTGCGCCAATGAGCAACTGTTTCAACTCGGCGCCTGCCAGGAAGAAGATAATCGATGCTGTGGCAACGATCAAAATGGCGGTGCTGATGTTGGGCTGCGCCACGATCAAACCGGTGACGATCCCCATCAAAATGCCGAACGGGATCAGACCATAGTTGATCTGCCGGATACGGTCACCTTTGCTGGCTAGCCATGTGCTGACATAGATCAAAATGATGATCTTCACTGGCTCACTGGGCTGTACGCGTCCGTTGAAGAGCGTACGCGTGGCGCCCAGCACCGTGTCACCCGCAACGATGACGGCCATCAGCGCCAGCAACCCCACGCCCATCATCAACACGCTCCATCGTTCCCACACAGTGTACGGGATCATCGCCGCCACCGCCATCGCCGCCAGCCCCAGCGCCAGCCAGCGCAACTGCTGGATCACGAAGTGAAACGGCGACGTGTAGAAGGTCATCGCCCAGGGGAAACTGGCGCTGAAGACCATCACCAGCCCGAAGATCAGCAGCGCGGAGACAATCGTCAATAGCCCCCAATCGTAACTGCCTGTGCTTAATTTCGTTGTGGCCGAAGACGAACGTGTGTCGGACATGGAAATCTGCTCCTACTGAGCGCACTACGCACTACGAATCAGTTCCCTCACCAATGAACGGAAATGTTCCCCCCGCTCTTCAAAATTCTTATACGCGTCGTAGCTCGTACCGCCGGGCGACAGGAGAACGACGGTGTTGTCATCTGCGATTTGCGCCGCCAGGTGAACGGCCTGATCCAAGCGCTGGAGGACGGCGCAACTGGGCGCAGGCAGGCGACGATCTGCGGCGCGCTCTTGCACTGCTTCCACGATCATGGCCCCGGCATCGCCGAAGCCGATGAGGTAGTTGACGCGACGCAGCACTTCGTCGGCGAAATCTTGCCACGGCAGTTTCTTGTCTTTGCCGCCCGCCAACAGGATCAGCGTCTGCTCGCCCGGTGCAAAGACACGCAAGCCGGCGATGGCCCGTTCCGGCGCGGTGGCAATGCTGTCGTTGATCCAGGTGACGCCGCCGATCTGCGCCACCTCTTCCAGCCGATGAGGCACACCGGCGAAGCTGCGCGCCACGTCGCCCATTGCCGCCGTGGACACGTCCATCGCTGCGCCGCTGATGGCGGCCGCCGCCAGCAAGTTGGTGACGTTGTGATCCCCGCGCAGGTGCACATCCGCACGGGCGCAGAACGATGCGCCGTCGTAGATCAACTGTTCATCGGCCAGCCAGGCGCCGCACGCCAGCGTCTGTCGGCGGCTGAAGAGGATCGGCGCTGTCGGGCGCGCCGCCAGTTCTTCGTGCATGGCATCCAGTAAATTGTCCATCTCCCAATCCGCGGGGACAGTCGATGCTGCCGCCGCACCGCGGGCGATCCGCTCTGTCACCGGATCGTCGGCGCTGAGCACAACCCGTGCCGACGGCTTGAGCCTGCGCAACAGGTTGAACTTGGCGTCGGCGTAGGTTGTCATCGAGGCGTGGCGATCCAGGTGGTTGGGCGTGATGTTGAGGATCGCCGCCACGTCGATGGGCAGGTGGGCGAAGTCGCCGTAGGCCAGGGTCGGATCGAACAATTCCAACTGGAAGCTGCTTAGTTCAAGCACGATCAGATCGTCCGTTGTGATCGTGTCCAGGCGGTCGATCAGAGGCAGGCCGATGTTGCCGCCCACATGCACCGTGCGTCTACTGTCGCGGGTGGCTTGCCGCAACATCTGCCCCACCAGCGTTGTGGTCGTTGTCTTGCCGCTGCTGCCGGTGATGGCGATCACGGGGCAGGGGGCAAGCTGACAGGTAAGCAGACTGTCGTTGCTCAGGCGGATGCCGCGGCGGATGGCTTCCTGTACAATCGGCAGTTGTGCCGGCACGCCGCCGCTCAAACAGAGCAGATCGCAGCCGTCGAGCAGTGAGAGCGGGTGTTCGCCCAACACCAGTTCCACCGGCAGATCGGCGATAGCGGTCAATTCGGCGCTCAGCTTTTCGGCGGGCGCGGCGTCGTTGATCGTCACCTGCGCGCCGGCGGCGTGGAAGAATCGCGCCAGCGCACTTCCCTGGCGGGCCAGCCCCAGGATCACCACCCGTTTGTTGTGAAATTCGTTGGGCAGAGGCGGTTTTGTCATGGTTTTAGCCTACAACAGGGCCAGCGCAACGCCCAACATACCCGCAAGGACGCCCACCAGCCAGAATCTCTCTTTCACCTGGGTTTCGCTCCATCCCAATAGCTCGAAATGATGATGCAGTGGCGCCATCTTAAATATACGCATGTCTCGTCCTAAATAACGGCGGCTGAACTTGGCCGACGCCACCTGGAGCATCACCGAAACCGTCTCGCTCATGAAGACAAGCCCCACAATCGGCAGCAGCAGCCATTGCGCCGTCATCAACGAGACGAGGCCCAGCGTAGCGCCCAGGGCCAAACTGCCGGTGTCGCCCATGAAAAGCTCGGCGGGGTGGGCGTTGAACCACAAAAAGGCCAGCAGCGCGCCCACAATCGTAAAGCAAAAGGCGGCCAGGTAGGTCTGCCGCTGCAAGAAAGCGATGATGCCGTAGCTGGCAAAGGCCACACTGCTCAAGCTGCCGGCCAGGCTGTCCAGCCCGTCGGTGAGGTTGACGGCATTGCTGAAGCCCACGATGATGAAGACGGCGATGGGCAGGAAGAGCCAGCCAATCTCGACGAAATTGGGGATCCCCGGCACGCCGACATAGTTCAACTCCGGCGGCCCAAAGTAGAGCACCGACGCAATGATCACGGCAAAGATAAACTGAAACGCGCTCTTCATGCGGGCGCTGATGCCTTCGCCCTTGCCGCGCAGCCCGCGGATACCCTGCCAATCGTCCACGGCGCCGAGGGCGGAGTAGGCGGCCAGGCAGAAGAAAAGCAGCAGCGTACTCTGCCCGATCAGGTTGAAGCCCAGCAGATCGGCCAGATTGAGCACGCCGGTGACGAGCAACACCGGCACCACAAACAGGAAACCGCCCATGGTCGGCGTGCCGGTTTTCACCTGGTGCCGATCCGGCCCTTCGATGCGGATCTGCTTGCCGATGCGCCATCGCTTGAGCAAGCCGATCAGTGGACGCCCCCAGATGACGGCGATGAAAAAGCTGATGCTACCCAGTGTCAGGGGAAATTCCATGAACTACGATCCCTTTGCGCCCAGCGCACTCTTGGTTAATGTGATTTCTGCCACGATGTGATCCATCCCCACCGCGCGACTGCCTTTTACCAGGAGCAGGTCTTTGGGCTGGATTAGACGCTGTAGCGCCTCGATGACCTCTGTGTCGTTCGCCAGCATGTGCAGGTTGCTTGGATCATAGCCCGCGGCCAGCGCCTCTTCGCCGATGATGCGCCCCAGTTCGCCCACGGTGACGAGCACCTCTGTCACCGCGGCGGCGCGGATGCCCACAGCTTTGTGGCCTTCTTCGGTGTAGCTGCCCAGTTCGCGCATGTCGCCCAACACGGCGATGCGGCGCAGATGGGTGCCGTTCTGCAAATCTGCCAGCAGGTTGAGCGCGGCCAGCGTACTGGCCGGGCTGGCGTTGTAGGTGTCGTCGATGACGGTGCTGCCGTTGATGCCCGGCACCACCACCAGCCGCAGTTGACCGGTCATGCGTTGCAGGCCGGTGGCGATCTCTTGCCAGGTCAGCCCTTCCACCAACCCCACGGCCGCCGCCCGCAGCGCCGTGTGTACGCTGTGGCGTCCGAGCATGGGTAGGCGTATATAAAGATGTGTCTCCTTGCCGTCTCGTGGGTGGTGGTGGAAGCGGAAGCGAATGCCCTCCATGCCCGAGCTTTCGATCTCGTCGGCCCACAGTTCGGCTTCATGCGTGAGGCCGTAGGTGAAGATGCGCGCTTTGGTGGCGTCGGCCATGGCCCGCACTCGCTCATCGTCCCAGTTGAGGATGGCGACGCCGCCGTCCTCTGCACTGGGGAGCGCCTCCACCAGTTCGGTCTTGGCCTGTTGGATGCGGTCGATGGTGCCGAGGCGTTCCAGATGCACCGGCCCCACGTTGGTGACAACGCCGACATGGGGCGGGCCAGGTTGCAGAGCAGTCGAATTTCGCCTACGTCGTACATGCCCATCTCTAGCACAGCCCGCTCGTGGTGCAGATCCAGGCCCAGCAACGTAAGCGGCAGCCCTTCTTCGCTGTTGAGATTCCCCTGCGTGTAGTGAATATTGAAGCGCTGGCTGAGGACTGCCGCCGTCACTTCTTTTGTGCTCGTTTTGCCTACACTGCCCGTAATGCCGATGACACGCAGATTGGGCGATGTGCGATGCAGCCGTTGGAACGCGCCCACCTTTTGCAGCGCAGCCACAGAATTGTCCACCACGTAAAGAATGGGGCGATTGCTCAACGCCACGTCCTGGCGATGCGTGTCCAGCGCGGGGATGGTGCGATGGCTGCTGGTGCAGTCCACGATCAGCGCGTCCCCGTGATCGAGGTCGACCAGACCGTGCTCTTCGCAGATGATCGCCGTGGCCCCGTTGATCAGCGCGCTGCGGATGAAGCGATGACCGTCTGTCTGCTGACCGGCCACTGCCACAAACAGCGACCCTGCCGACACCACGCGGCTGTCCAGCGTTGCCGTGCGGATCGCCGCCGGCGTCAACGCCAGCGGCGGCGGGTTACCCGTCAGCGCCTGCCAGAGTGTATGTTGGGAGATGGCGGTATCGACGATGGGTGGCAAAGATTTGTCCTTTATTCTCTCACTCTCTCAGCATCCGGCGGAATGTTCAAATGATCGAGCAGCCGGAACGTCACCCGCTTGAACACCGGCGCCGCGGACTGCGAAGCCCAGCGGGCGATGGTGGTGTCGGGGCGATCCAACTTCACCAAGACGACGAATTGCGGGTCGTCGGCGGGTGCAAAGCCGATGAAGCTGGCGATGGTCTCTTCGGAATAGCCTTCGGCGGTGGCGATTTCGGCGGTGCCGCTCTTTCCGCCCACCGAATACTCAGGCACTTTGGCCTGAAGGTTGCCGGTGTCCACCACATGGACCATCATCTCGCGCATCATCGCCGAAGTTTCAGGATCGAGGACCTGGTGCGCGGTGGTGGGCTGGGTCATCAGCACTTCCTGGCCGTGGACGCGCGCCTGCACGATGTAGGGGCGCATCAGCTTGCCACCGTTGACCATGGCGGCCACGGCGCTGAGCATCTGGATCGGCGTCACCGCAATGCCCTGGCCGAAGCTGTTGGTCCCCAGATCCGAGAGGCTCCATGCCGGATCGCCGGGTCGCTTCACCAGTCCAGGAATCTCACCGCTCAGGTCGATGTTTGTGTCGGCCCCGAAGCCAAATAATGACACGTAATCGTAAAATCCTTCTTGACCAAGCGCCTGCGCAATCTGCACGGTGACCACGTTGTTCGATTGCGCCAGCGCGTCGGCCACCGTCAACTGGCCCACGGCTGTGCGCGTGCTGTTCTGGATTGTGCGTTGACCCACCACGATGGTGCCGGTGTCGGTGAAGACCGTGAGCGGCTCAACAGCGCCTGCGTCAACGGCCCCCGCTACAGTGACCAGCTTGAAGATTGACCCCGGTTCGTACTGCGCGCTCACCGATGAATTGGTGAAGGTGGCCGCGTTTTCCCGCTCGTAGGTGTTGGCGTCGAAGGTGGGCCAGTTGGCCATGCCCAGGATGGCGCCCGTGTTCGGCTCCATAACGATGATGCTGCCCGCCTCGGCCTTGTAGAAACCAATCGCTTCTTTCAGCTCTTCTTCGATGATCCACTGGATGGTGCGGTCGATGGTGAGCACCAGCCCTTTTTCGCTGCCCTGCGCCAGGAAACGCTGCGTCCCCAGGGGGATGACGTCGCGCGATTGGCGTCCACCGCGAGGAAGGCCCACGCCGGTGCTGGGCAGGAAGCTGTCGTAGTAACGCTCTACGCCGAGCACGGGCTTGCGTTCGGCGTTGACGAAGCCGAGCACCTGGCTGGCCAGTTGACCTTGCGGATAGAAGCGGCGCGGCCGTGCGCTGACCAGCACATGCAGGAGCAGTTCATCGTCCTGGGCGGCGAGTCGTTCCTGTTCTTCGAGCACGGCGCGCCCGGCTGCAAAGGAAACCTCGGTACCCAGCACCAGGTAGGCGCTTTCGGAATTCTGTGCCAGCCGCTCGCGTGTTTGATCCGGCGGAATGCCTGCCTTTTCCCACAAGATCTGCGCGATCTTCGGCCAAGCCTCCGGCTTGATCTGGTTGGGCGTGGCGGTGATGCGGTAGGTGTAGCGATCCGCGGCCAGCAGCACGCCGTCGCGGTCAACGATAACGCCCCAGGGTGTGTTGTCGTCGACGGTATAGCGGGCTTCGAACGTCTGCGTACGCGGAGAAAAGTCCTGCCAGGCGCTCACCTGCATGGTGAAAAGGCGCAGAACCATGAGCAGGGCCAGCGCGCCCAGCAAAACGGCTACAGCGCGCAAACGCCAGCGCCGCGTGGCATGGACGGGCGCCGGCGTCTTGGGCACGAACTTGCCCTCTTTGGGCGTGCCGCTATTTGATTTCGGCTCTACCGCAGTTTGGCTCTCTCTGTTCATCGGCTGATCCGCATCAAAAATCGAACGAAAATCGGATGGGCGAAAAGCAGTGTAGGGATGGACCGCCGGTCCATCCCTACCATGACGAAGACTAGAATCGTTCTCCTGTCCATGCACCCAACATGGCGCCAATCTCTCCGCTCTCGGTGTGCCAAAGCGTTTGCAGACGCTGCCATGAGCGCTCAAACCAGCCGCCAATCGGATCGCTGTCGCTGAGGTTGATGGCGCTGTCCCCTGCCGCGTTGCCCACCGTTTCGGCCGTTTGCAACAGCGCGATTGGGGGCGACTCGGTCGCGGTGTCGACCCAGCGGTACTCAGGATTCAGCCCTGGCCCGTACCCCATGCGCACTGCTTCAGTTTCAATGCGTTCCAGGTGGGTGAACTGGCTGATTTGCCAGAGGAGTTCGGCGTTCTCCTGTTCCACTGCAACAAATTCGGCGGTGAGGCCATCGAGCACCTGACTCGTCTGCTGAATCTGCATGGAAAGGAGGATCTGCATCGAGACCATCGCCGCCAATACCGCCATACCCGCCAACCAGATCAGGTAATCTCGGGCAGTCTGTGGGTAGGGAAACGCGCGCAAGGCACGGCGGGCGGTGCGCAGAACCTGCGTGTGGGGCAGATTCTGTGGCAGTTCGACAACGGACGCTAGGGTGCTGTTCTGGAACATGGAACGCATCCTCTGATCGTGGTGGTGGTGGTTTGGATGATTTGATGACTCCACTGCGAAAAGTCCGACTTCTCTTAGGAGAGGAGCAACCGCAAATCACACAGAAGTCGGACTTTTCGCAGTGGAGTCATTCTTCTCTCAATCGTTGCGCGATCCGCAGCTTGGCAGATCGGCTGCGCGGGTTCTGTTTTATTTCGATGTCGTCGGCGACGATGGGTTTTTTGGTCAGTACGGCCAGTGTGGGTGTACGTGCTTCACCGCCCAGGGGATGGGTGGGATCGGGTACATAATCCTGCGCTTCGTCGCGCATCCACTGTTTGACAATTCGATCTTCCAGGCTGTGGAAACTGATCACAGCCAGCCGCCCGCCCTGTTTCAACAGCGCCAATGTTTGCGGCAGCACCCGCTCCAACTGTCCCAGTTCATCGTTGACAGCGATACGCAGCGCCTGGAAGGTCTGCGTGGCCGGGTGGATACGAGCGCCCTTGCGCCCACCCACTGCCCGCTCCACCACGTCTGCCAGGTGATCGGTGGTGCGGATCGGTCGCTGCTGCACAATGGCGGCGGCGATGCGACGGCTGCGTCGTTCCTCGCCGTAGCGGTAGATCAGATCCGCCAGATCATCGGCGGGCAGGTGATTGACCAGATCGGCGGCGCTTTGCCCCGTGTTCGGGTCGAAGCGCATGTCCAGCGCGCCGGGCTGGGCAAAGGCGAAACCACGATTCGGCGTCTCCAACTGAAAGGAACTCAACCCCAGATCGAGCAAGATGCCATCAACAGGGTCAAAATCGGCCAGATCCGCCACTTCTTTCATCTTCTCGAAGGGCGTCTGCACCAGGGTCAACCGGTTGCTCGCAATTTCATCGGCCAGACGTTGTGTCACCCGGCGGATGGCGGCAGGGTCGGCATCCAGCCCCAGCACTCGGCCATCTGGCGCACTCTGGGCCAGCATCTCGGCGGTGTGGCCGCCGCCGCCCAGGGTGCCGTCGATGTAGCGCCCGCCGGGGCGCACCTGCAGCGCTTCCAGCACTTCGGCAAGAAGCACCGGAATGTGGGCAGCGCCTTCGGGATCGGGAACCGTCATCATATGCCTAAGTCGGCAAATGGATTCGGCCCCAGGCTGTCGTCCTGCAACGGCGTGAGCACCTGGGCGTCCCACAATTCGGGCTTCCACAACTCGACGTGGCTGTCCACACCGGCGATGACAACTTCGGATTCGATGCCGGCGTAGTCGCGTAGGCGCTGGCTGATCAGGATGCGCCCCTGCCGGTCGGGTTTGAGATCCTCGGCGGCGCTGAAAATGGCACGTCGCAACATGCCTGCTGCGGGATCGGTCAAGGCCGCCAACTCGCGTACCTGCGCCGAAATCCGCTCCCACTGATCCATGGGTATCGCTACCAGGCAACGGCTGCTCAGGTTGCGCGTCACCACGACCCCGGTCGCGAGCTGATCGCGGAATTTGGCCGGGATGGTCAATCGTCCCTTGTCGTCGAGGTTGTGGGCATATTCGCCAAGAAACACAGACTACCTCACTGCCGACAGTTGTGGATGGTGGTGCGCAGATCTGCAAGTGCGCAGGATGCAAATGCGAAGTTATCCCAATTGACTCGTATTGAGGAAAAGGGGCAGAACATGCGTTCTTTGTCCCACCATTACCCCGTTTGCGTACCATTTCTAGGGCTTTTGTCCCACATTGTCCCATATTCTCCCACATTGCCTATAAAATCGCAACCCTCAGTTTTGGTATATCCGCAATTTTGCTTGGGATTACCCACTGTTCAAAGAATGACTCCACTGCGAAAAGTCCGACTTCTGTGTGATTTGCGGTTGCTCCCCTCCTGAGAGAAGTCGGACTTTTGCGCTTGAGCGACCTTTTTGCAGTAGAGTCAAGAATAGAACGCGGATTGGGCGGATGCAACGGATTTCAGAACAAATCTCAGATAAATTCGCCTAATCCGCGTTCTATTCTGGTTCTCCAGTGAATCCAGGCTAACTTTGGTGATGCATCCTCCCGTGTGATATGATCGGGCGTACGTTTATTGGAAAAATCAAGGCGAAATTGGGCGATGAATCCGCATACTTTGCGTGTCCTCGAATATGAGAAGGTACTGGCGCGGGTGGCCGCGCACTGCGCGTTCAGCGGCGGCGAGGAGATCGCGCATTCGCTGCTACCCAGCGACGATCTGCGCACGGTGCAGGAGTGGATGGAGCAGACGCGTGAGGCGGCGTCGCTGCTAGAACAGAAGAACGACATCTACTTTGGCGGTGTCACGGATGTGCGCCCAATGGTTACCAAGGCGGAGCGGGCCAGCATTCTGCTGCCCAGTGAGCTATCCGAGGTGCGCAGTACGCTGCTGCGCGCCCGCACGCTGCGCAACATCCTCACGCGCCTGGAACGACAGTTTCCGCTGTTGGCCGACCTGGCATTTGTGATGGAACCGTGCGATCACGTCATCGCCGAGATCAGCCGTTGCATCAATGAGCGCAGCGAAGTGGCCGACAACGCCAGCGCCGAACTTTCGCGTATTCGTTCGCAGTTGCGCGTAGCACAGGAACGGCTGCTCAGCACGTTGGATCGGCTTGTGCAGGGCGAAGATCTGCGCCCGTACTTGCAGGATTCCATCGTCACCCAGCGCCAGGGCCGTTACGTGATCCCTGTGCGCGCCGAGCATAAAGGACAGATCCAGGGCATTGTCCACGATCAGTCGTCCAGCGGGGCGACCTTTTTTATCGAACCGCTCAAGGTGGTGGAGCAGAACAACGCTGTCCGCGAACTGGAGCTGGAAGAAGAAAAGGAGATCCGCCGCATCCTGGCGCAGTTGAGCGATCTGGTGGCCGAAGAAGGCACCTACATCGTGCGCAACGTGCAAATACTATCCGAACTGGATTTTATCTTCGCCAAAGCCAAGTATGCCTACGAGATCAAAGCCACCGCGCCGGTGATCGTCCCCTTCAACAAGCCGACGCCGATTGTGGCCGAAGGCGAAGACGCCGCAGAGGCGATCCAACACCCCGGTTCGGTGCTCAATTTCCGGCGGGCGCGCCATCCATTGCTCAACGCGAAGACAGTTGTCCCCATCGACGTCTATCTGGGCGACGACTACTACATGCTGGTGGTCACCGGCCCCAATACCGGCGGCAAAACGGTGACACTGAAGACGGTGGGCCTGCTCACGGCGATGGCGCAATCGGGCCTGATGATCCCAGTGGACGACGGCAGCGAGTTGTGCGTCTTCGAGGGCGTCTACGCCGACATCGGCGATGAGCAGAGCATTGAGCAGAACCTGAGCACCTTCAGCAGCCACATGACCAACATCATCCGCATCTTGGACGAAGCGGACCCGCGTAGCCTGGTCCTCTTGGACGAGTTGGGCGCGGGTACCGACCCCGACGAAGGGTCGGCGTTGGCGATGGCGCTGCTGGAGAATCTGCGCGACCGCGGCATGACCACGGTGGCCACCACCCACTACAGCGATCTCAAACTGTACGCCCACAACACGCCGGGCGTGCGGAACGCGTCGGTGGAGTTCGACGTTCAAACCCTTAGCCCAACCTACGAGTTGAGCATCGGCCTGCCTGGGCGCTCCAACGCGTTGACGATTGCGCGACGCCTGGGGCTGAACCCGTCCATTGTGGACAAGGCCGAAAGCATCGTGCGGCCCGAGGCGCTGGAAGTGGAGGCGCTGCTCGAAGACGTGCGCCGCACCCGCCAGGAGTCGCAGAAGGCGCTGGAGCAGGCGCGTGTGCGCGAGCGACAGGCGTCGGCGCTGGAAGCCGATTTACGCTATCAACTGGCGCGCATCGAAGAAGCCCGTCGCGAAGTCGTCGCCGACATCCGTCAGACAATGCAGGCCGAACTGGCTGATGCCCGCCGCGAGATCGAGAACTTCCGTCGCCAGATGGCGCGGGGCATGGTGGGCAGCGGCACCGTCCACGAGCAGTTCCTCTCCGAAGCGCGAACTCATCGCCCGTCCGCGAGGAGACAGCCGAAGGTCGCGTGGAGCGGTTGGTGGCCACGCCTACGGCGTCCTCGCGCGATGCGAATCTGGTCATCGAGATCGGGGATCGCGTCTTCGTGCCGAATTTGCAGGCCACCGGCGAAGTGCTCAACATCGACTTCTTTTGACGGCAAGCCCGACGAGCAAAGTGCAGGTGGGCAACTTCCGCCTCAAACTGCCGGTGCGCCACGCCTGGAACTGCGCCAGAAAGCGCCGTCGCAGCCGCCGCAGCGATCATAAAAGGTACGCGTGTGGGCGCGGCAGTGGCGGCGTCAACATGGAACTGGATCTGCGCGGCGAACGTCGAAGACGGTCTACGCCGCCTGGACGGTTACCTCGACGAAGCCTACCTCGGCAGCTACCGATAGGTGCGCATCATCCACGGCAAGGGGACGAGCCGCCATGCGCGACGCGTACTGCTGTCCTGCGTATCGCTGGTCAGCGCTCCCGCACCGGCCAGATGGGTGAAGGCGGCGACGGCGTGGCTGTCTGTTGATGAATGAGAGTGGGAAAGCGGAACCCGTTGTAGAAGAGTAGCGTGTGGGGCGGATTGCAAATTGTGGATTGCGCTTGTAGCGTGATGTCACCGAGGTTTGCATATCTACTAGTAGAGCGTAACAATCGTTTTCGCAATTCGCAATTCGCAATTCGCAATTCGCAATTCGCAATTCGCAATTCGCAATTCGCAATTCGCAATTCACTTTACAATCCTGAGATCTATTCGATGTCAGGATTGAGCCGAGAGACGCTGCGCTGTAGTGTGGGCATCACCGCATACAACGAAGAAGAGAACATTGGATCTCTGTTGCGGGCGATGCTCGATCAGCACTTACACCGCGTCGAGATTGCGGAGATCATCGTCGTGGCCAGTGCGTGTACCGACCGCACAGTGCCGATCATCCGCAGTATGCTGCATTGAACAGTCGCATCCATTTGATCGAGCAGGAACATCGTGAAGGCAAGACGTGACGATCAACCTCTTCTTGCAGGCGGCACGACCACTGACGTTTGCGTTCTCAAACGGCGACACCCTGCCCGACGCCTGCGCCGTGGAACATGGTGCGCATGTTCGCAGGCCACGACGGTGGGCATGGTGGAAGCGCAGAAGGTGGCGGTGAACACGCCCGATCACATCGTGGGGCTGTTGAGTCATTTGCGGCTGCGCATGGAACACAGGCTCTGCCTGGAGATCCCGCATACTGGGCGAAATGATCGCCTTCCGCAAGGTCTTCGACCATATTCCGCGACATTGCAATGGACGAAGCATTCGTCGAAGCCATCGTGGTGGAGCGTGGGATGCAGGTGCGTTATGCCCCCGATGCTGTGGTCTACAACACCGGCCCCACCACCATCAGCGACTTCGTGAAGCAGCGGCGGCGCAATCATGCCGGTCATCTTTATTTGAAGCACAAATACGGCTACGCCGTGAGCATCCAGAACAAGCGCGTCTTCAAAGTTGCGTTCAAAGAACTATGGGGCATCATTCAACTGCTGTGGGTGCTCTTCCTGTTGGCCGTGCTCGAAGGTTGGAGCGCGTCATGGGCTGAGTACGACTTCGCCATCAAGGTGACCGTACGTGGTGTGGGACATGGCCTGGAGCCAGAAGCAGAACGTGCAGAATGTGCGTGCGCAGAATGGTGGGGGGCAGAGAGAGAGCGTCTCTGAGCGGGCGGTTACGGTTGAGGAGCAGGGACTGGGGACTGGGGACTAGGGACTGGGGATCGCGCAGCGTGTGCGTTTGCGCCTAATCTCTGTTCTCCCGTTAACCAAACCCTTCTTGACTAGCCCATTCGCATCCTCCACCCTATCCCCAATCCTTGGTCCCCAGTCCCCAATCCCAAACAATCATGCGCTATAAAGATCACATCATCAACTTCATCAAAATCGCCGTTGGGTTGGGGCTGTTGTACTTCCTCTACACCCGGCTCAAGGACCCGGCGGGGCTTTGGACGCAGGTGGCCACGTCGAACAAGATGATGTTGACGGCGGCTTTGGTGGTGTACGCGGCGGCGGTGGCCTCCAGTGGCGTGAAGTGGGGGATTTTGCTGCGCGCCAACGGCATCCGCATGACGGTGGGGCGCTTGCTGGCTTACCAGTGGTTGGCCGAATTCTTCAACAATTTCCTGCCCGCGCAGGTGGGCGGCGACGTGATGCGCGGCTACGCCCTCGCCACCGACACCCATCGCCGCGCCGACGCCGCGGCCAGCGTGCTCATTGACCGTTTCATGGGCTTGTTTGTCTTCATGGTCGCCGCTGCTGTGGCGACGACGACGATTCTTTTCCGCGGGCGGCCCAACGGTGTCCCCTTCAGCGGTGACGAACTCGTGGCGCTGCGCGTGATGGTGTTGGGCAGCGTGGCGATTGCCGCCGTGCTGGTTGCCGTCCTCACGGCGATGCTCAGTCGTCGGCTGAAGCAGTTGGCCGAACGGCTGCTGGCTCGCCTGCCCCTCTCCGATAGGACAATGCCGATTTGGCAGAAATTGTCTGAGGCGTTCAACGCCTACCGCTACCAATACAGCGCACTGCTGCTATCGGCCCTGGGCAGTGTCTTCATCGTCGTCCTTACCAGCGTGCAGATTTGGCTGATTGCCGAAGCCATCGATCCCGGCCAACTGTCGCTGCTCGAAGTGCTGGTGATCAACCCGATCATCGTCCTGCTGCTGGTGGCGGTGCCATTGTCGCCGGGCGGATTGGGTGTGCGCCAGGGCGCATTCTCGATCATGTTCTTCCTCATCGGCGCGGGCAGCGACCTGGGCTACGGCGTCGGCCTGCTACAACAGGTGATCGTCTACCTTGTCAGCTTGCCGGGGTTGATCCTGTGGCTGCGGGGGCGGCGGGTGGTTGAGGTTGTCGAGCCCACGGTGGGGACGGGCGCGGTAAAATAGAGATTGGGAGATTGGGGATCGTGTGCAGCAAATGGTTCCAATTGTCGAGCCGCTCTCTCAACTGGATCTGAAATCCCCAAGTGCTTAATCGCCCAATCGCCAAATAACTGTTCACCCATCCAACGCCCATGCACCCGAACCCACTCTCAGAACCCGAAATCCAATCCCTCTACACCGCCGGTGACGCCGCCCACGATTTTGATCATGTGCAGCGGGTGACGCGCCTGGCGACGCACATCGCGCAGGCCGAAGGCGCCGACGTGGACGTGGTGCGCGCTGCGGCGTTGCTCCACGATGTCCCCGTGGCCGAGGGGACGCGGCGGGCGCATCATCTGGCCGCGGCCGCGTTTGCGCGATCTTATTTGCTGGCACGCTGGGGCGAGGACGCTGAGACCCTGCCGCGCATCGACAACGTCGTCCACGCCATCGAGGCGCATCGCTTCCGCGATCAGTCGATCCAGCCGCAGACGCTGGAAGCGCAATGTCTCTACGACGCCGACAAGCTCGACAGCATCGGCGCTATCGGCGTCGGTCGCGCCTTCGCCTTTGCCGGCAGCCACGCCAACCGGCTATGGACGGAACCGTGGCGCGCCGTCCCCGCGGACGAGGACAAACCCAGCGACGCCGACTACACACCCGTCCACGAATACGTCTACAAGCTGCGCCGTCTGCTGTCCACGCTCCACACGGAGACGGCGAAAGCGATGGGGGCGCGGCGGCACGCGTTTATGGAAACGTTTTTTGAAGAATTAGATGATGAGATGATGGGATGATGCGACGAGGCGGAGATGTGATGAACAGCGAGCGAGACTCGCAGAATTCCGATCATCGCCTCGTCGCATCATCGCCTTCAAAGGAGATCTTCATGAGTTCCACTGAGCACAAACAACAGGCCGCCGAAACCTTCGCCGCTGTGTCGCTGGCGATTGTGACGGTGAGCGACACCCGCACCAAAGAGACCGACAAGAGCGGACAGACGATCCGGCGCATGGCCGAAGAGGCCGGGCACCGCATTGTCAACTACCGCATTGTCAAGGACGAACCCGATCAGGTCGAAGCCGCGCTGGCAGACTTCGCCGACGGCTCCGCGCAGATCATCGTCTTCAACGGTGGCACGGGCATCAGCGCTCGCGATCGGACGTATGATGTCCTGGCGAGGCGGCTGGAGAAGGTGCTTCCTGGCTTCGGCGAGATCTTCCGGATGCTCTCCTATCACGAAATCGGCTCCGCCGCCATGATGAGCCGCGCCACAGCAGGAACCTACCAGGGCGTCGTCATCGTCAGCGTCCCCGGCTCCACCAACGCCGTATCCTTGGCGATGGAAAAGCTGATCCTGCCGGAGATCCAGCATCTGGCATGGGAATTGACGAGGTGACACCGCAGAAATCAGTCTCTCTGCAGCGTCCCTATCCCGAAAGGAATCTCACATGCTTGGCCAATCCCCTCGACCTG
The DNA here is from genome assembly GCA_041391225.1 of Caldilineaceae bacterium. Lineage (GTDB taxonomy): Bacteria > Chloroflexota > Anaerolineae > Caldilineales > Caldilineaceae > RI-153. The sequence goes on along the minus strand of JAWKOL010000019.1, from coordinate 881 downwards.
GCTTTCACACAGTAACACCTTACTTGGTTGTCGATGATCTGGATCGTATGATTGCATTCGTAAAAGACGCCTTTGGGGCCACTGAGCACTATCGCACGCAGGGCGGCGGAGGCGGTACGCACGTGGAAGTGCGTATCGGCGATTCGATGGTGATGATTGGTGGCCCATACACACCACGGCACTCGATGATCTTCCTTTACGTCGAGGATGTCGACGCTGTGTACGCCGCTGCGCTGAAAGCAGACGCAATATCGACTATGCCTCCAGCTGATGACCTCTTCGGCGAACCGCGCGGCGCCGGTGTTCAAGATCCCTGTGGCAACGACTGGTACTTTGCCAACTGGACGAAGCGTCCTGATGCGCCGCCGGCTGCGTAATGTGAAAGGCGGACCGTTGTAGGCTCGTTCGTCCTCTATCCACTTTGCCATCCAACCGGTATTCGCCCTACAATAGATTGCAGGAAGCGGCCCCGCGCCGCTTCTTCGCTATTGGGGGTGCTCCCCGACCTTTAACGAATCGGAAATTACAGTGCGCAGCAGCATCTTCTATTCAATCTGGCCATGCTCCTGGCTGCTGTGAATTTCCGATTGGTCTCTATCAATCACACAAGAGGACTGAATGCACGCATGGTGGTTTCACGAAAGTTTTTCTATTGACCAGGACGCCCTTTCCCTGGATGACGTTCCGCTTCGCCAGTTGGCCCACGAACATGGGACCCCGCTCTTCGTCTACAGCCGCGCCACAATCCAACGCCAGTTACAGGCGCTCCAGGCCGCCCTGGCCACTGCCACCGACAGCTTTGCGATTTACTACGCCATGAAAGCCAACCGCTTCCCCGATGTCCTCGACGCCGTGCGTTCCGTCCCCGGCGTGGGTGTGGA
>JAWKOL010000018.1:0-139235 GCA_041391225.1 Caldilineaceae bacterium | reverse complement strand
GAATACACTTATTTTTTTATGAAATATCAGCGGAATGTAATCTAAGAACTCAATTCAGACATCGATATTAGTAACAGCACTGCTCGTTGCTGTGCAGTCATCTTTCCCCTCTTTGCGAAAGGACGAATCATGAATCAGTCCGACTCCCACCTACGCCTATCCAAGACACTGAGCAAGCTGCTCTCGATCATAATCATCATCGCGCTCTTGCTGCCTGCGTGGGGAGCCGGCGCGACGACGGCGATGGCGCAGTACGAGAAACTGCACCCGGCCTTGCAGGAAGTCGCTGCCGAAGGCGGACGGCAGATGGTGCGGGTCATTGTGCAGTTGAGCGAGGCCACCGCCGGTATCGAGGCCGGTGACAACTGGCATGGCGGCGCGGTGATCTACAACTTGTCCATGTTAAACGCCCTGGCGTTGGAAATACCGGCCAATCGGCTACATGCGCTGGCGAATGTGGGCGGGGTGAAGCGCGTCAGCCCCGACGCCGTGATGCTGCGCTCCGCCGAAGATGACGGTGAACTGGTGGCCCAGGAAGAATTCAACGGCAACGCCGAAGACATGGCCCGCTCCGTCAATTGGCAGTGGCAGGAGCTAGGCGAAGCGGACGGCTTCGACGTCGGCGATGTGGCCCTGGTCAGCTTCCTGGCCGGCACGATGGAAGGCTTGCGCATTCAGGGCGACAACCGCGGCGCACAGGCGACGGTAGATCTGCGAGCAGAGGGCAATCTGTCGCTAACCATCGGCTATCGGCGCAAGGACTTCAACGCCGCAGAAGACGTGGTGACGCTTGCCCTCTCGGCAGATCAGGGCGCGTCGTGGCAGCAGGTTGCCGAGTTCGGCGGACCGGTGACGGATCCAGTGCTCAACGTGGAAACCTTCGAGCTTACGGATCTACACGCCGATGAGATCATGTTGCGCATCCTCAGCAGCGATGGGACAGCCGCCGATGCCGGATTCTACATCGATTTCCTCCGCTTCCAGGTGACGATCAACCCTGAGTCGTTCCTCTACCGGCTGCATCTGCCCATGATCGCCGACGATGACACTGCCTCGCAGGCGCGCCAGATCGAGGCGGCGAGCGGAACCCACTACGTACTGGATCGCTTCGATAACGTCTCGTACAGCAACAACGACGGCAGCGCCAACTGGTCTTCCGCGTGGTCGGAAAACGATCCGTACGGCGTCCCGGGGCCATCATCTGAATACTACGTGGGGATCAGCAACGGTCGGCTAAAGTTCAACGCCATAGACAAATACACCGAGCGCATGATTCGCGAGGCGAACCTGACGGGCGCACAGAGCGCAACCCTGAGCTTCGATTGGCAGACGGTGGGCCTCGACAGCGGCGAGACGCTTGCTTTGCAGATTCGGAACAGCGCCGTCGGCTACCAGACGCTCATACAGCTTGGCGGAAACCAGCAAGGGACATTCAGCCAGGACATTTCGGCCTACATCGACAGCGCTGTGCAGATCAGATTTTCGAATCGGAGCAGCAACTGGGAATCGGGCGAAGCCGTCTACATCGACAATGTCAAGATCACCTGGCAGGACACGAGCAGCACACCGCCGCCGACACCAGCGCCCACTGCAACACCGATCCCCAACGCCATCGACACGTCCAACCTGGCCAGCACCTTCGTCAAGGCAATCGCCGCCGATCAGGTGTGGAACGAAGCGTCTCCCAAACGCGGCGACGGCGTCACCGTGGCCGTGGTGGATAGCGGCGTGGCCCCCCACTGGGATCTAAACGATGCCAACGGCAACAGCCGCATCCTCGTCCATGCAGGCTTTTTGAACGGCGAAACCTATGCCTACCCGGCTGCATTTTTCGATATGCTGCTGCTCATGTTCCTGGATGTCACCAACCTCAGTATTGATGACTTCTATGGTCATGGCACCCACATTGCCGGCACCATCGCTGGCAACGGCACACGCTCCAACGGCGTTTACATGGGCGTCGCTCCCGAAGCAAAGATCATCGACGTGAAGGTCGTCGACGATCACGGCGTGGGCAACACATCCGACGTAGTGGCCGGCTTGCAGTGGATCCACGAAAACGCAGCGCAATACAACATCCGTGTTGTCAACATGTCGTTGAACAGTACGGTGGCCGAATCGTACTTGGACAATCCGCTGAGCACTGCGGTGGAGATCCTCTGGTTCAACGGCATCACCGTGTTGGTGTCGGTAGGCAACAACGGCGACAACGACGACAACGACATCATCTACCCCCCGGCAAACGATCCATTCGTCATCTCGGTAGGCGCAGTCGAAGACCAGGGGACAACCGACATCGGCGACGATCTCCTTGCCCCGTACAGCGTCCACGGCATCACCGAAGACGGCTTCGCCAAACCCGAAATTGTGGTCCCCGGTACAGACATCATCGCCGCCCTGGCCGGCGCCGACTCGAATCTGGCCATCGAGCACCCAAGCCACGTCCTCGAGGGCGAAAACGGCAAACACTACTTCCGAATGTCAGGGACGTCGATGGCGGCAGCGGTGGCTACCGGCGCGGTGGCGATTCTCCTGGGCGCGGAACCCACACTCACGCCCGATCAGGTGAAAGAGCGCCTGATCGCCGGCGGCACACCGTTTGGCGAGGGCGACACAGCGCCAACCACCAGCTACAACGGTCAGAACCTAGTGGCGCTGTACACCTTCGACGAAGGCAGCGGTTCAGTGGTTCATGACGTGTCGGGTTACGGAGCGGCATACGATCTTACCATCGAGCACCCCAACAACGTCTCCTGGGGCGCGGGCAGCCTCTCTATCAACAGCCCCACTGTGATCAAGGGCAACCTGGCCGCGGACAAGATCAACGCGGCCTGCGTCAACAGCAACGAGTTGACCATCGAAGCCTGGATCACGCCCGCCGACGAGTTGCAAGAAGGCCCGGCGCGTATCGTCACCCTCTCCAGCGACGGCTACAACCGCAACTTCACACTCGGCCAGGAGTGGGACGAGTACATCGCCCGCCTGCGCACCACCGGCGCCGACGCCAACGGCATGCCCGAGTTGTGGAGCGGACAGTGGCAGCCCATCACAACGGCGCTGACGCACGTCGTCTTCACGCACCAGAGCAACGGTGACGAGTTCTTCTTCCTCGACGGCGCACACGTCGAAGACATGTGGCGCGGCGGCGATTTCTCCAACTGGAGCAACGGCTTCCAGCTCGCCCTGGGCAACGAACTCACCCAGGATCGCCCCTGGCTCGGCGAACTTCACACCGTCGCCATCTACTGCGATGCGCTGTCACAGTTGGATGTCCTCGAACACTACGTGCAAGGGCCGGATTCCAGCGCCCAGCACGTGATGCCCAACATGCTCCTGGCCAAGATGGCGATGATCGCCTACTGGGCCAGCCAAAACGGCGACGAGACCATCGATTGGTCTGCCGTCAACTGGAATGCAGTGAACTGGAACAGTGTCAACTGGAACTCCGTCAACTGGAATTCGGTTGAACGCAACTCGACTGAGTTCGACGACTGATGGAGAAATCAAGTAGACTTTGGATAATTGAGGAGTGAGCACGCCCTCGTGCGACTCAGCCGGCACGAGGCGTGCCTACTCCACAAGCAACGATCTCTATCTGATTTGTCCATGAGTTCAACGGCTCACACAACGCACGATTACAGAGCATGTCAGCCGAAAACAGTCGGTGAACTATCAACGGAACGCAACAAAGAGGGGGAAGCGCTCGCTTCCCCCTCTTTCGATCTTCGCAAGATGAGCACGTTTCAACCAAGTAGTGGACAGTACCCAGTGTGCAATGCCCCACCTGCCACCTGCCTACTTGATCGGCCAGTAGATTTTGAGTTTCATATCCTGTGGGTTGGCTGGCTCGGACGGCGCACACGTCGAAGACATGTGGCGGCGGCGGCCTTCTCCAACTGAGCACTGGCTTCAGCCGCCCTGGCAACGAACTTCCACCGCAGATCGCCTCTGGCTCGGCGAAACTTCATGCCCATGTCGCCACCTGGCCGCGATGCGCTGTCACAGTTGGATGTCCGAACACTACGCAAGGGCCGGATTCCAGCGCCCAGCATGATGTCAATATGCGCCCCCGGCTAAGATGGCGATGATCGCCTACTGGGCCAGCCAAAACGGCGACGAGACCATCGATTGGTCTGCCGTCAACTGGAATGCATTGCAGTGAATCAACAGTGTCAACAACTGGAACCCGTCAACTGGAACGCGGTGAACTGGAACAGCGTCGCAACGGAACCTCGTCAACTGGAATTCAGAACAGCGTCAACTGGAACTCGGTCAACTGGAACTCGGTGAACTGGAATATGTCAACTGGAACCCGTCAACTGGAATTCAACTGGAACAGCGTCAACTGGAACTCAGGCTGATTAACGAAGCGAGTTTCTTGCCGAAATAAAGTCGAATAAGTGCCTGACACTGGTCAGTACCAGTCCTCCACTGAGATCTCCTGACAGCGCCAGGCACTGGACGATTCATCCTAAGGCCGTTTCACCGCAATACCCACGATCTTGCCGCCGTCTTTCCATCCCCCACACGATGTGCTATTCTGAGCACATTCCCAGCAGCAACAGAGGCGACCACGGCAGGCGATCCTCAAAGATGCGTGACTGCCGTCTTCAGCAGCGAGAGGAATCACCTGTAACCATGTCGCAGCGTGATCAGGCAGCCAAATCACAGGATAAGACCACCGAGAAGCCTGCTCAGCCGGAAGGCGAGCAGAAGCAGGCCGCGCCTGTCCTCTTGCAGCGGGCCTATGCCGCGCCCGATACGCTGACCCCCAACGATGTCAAACATCTGCAACGCAAGGTCGGCAACCGCGCCACAGCGCAGATCCTCTCGCTCGCACGTCCGGTGCAGCGCAAAGCGATCCTCGGGCGGGCCTGCGCACCGCTTGTGAGCGAGGCGGACACCGTTGAGGAACAGGTCGACCGATCTGCGTCGAACACACTGGTTCAGGCAGAAAAAGCCGCGGCACAGGTTGTGCCTGCGGCCAGGCGCCAATTTGTGGTACAACGCCAGACAGAAATTGCGCCAACGCCGGCAGCCCCCGTCATCACCACCGGACGTACTTTTGCGTTGCAGCGTCGCTACAGCGGCGGCGTCCTCGACTATGAGCAACTGAAAAAAGACAAAAAAGGCGGCGACGCCGTCCCCACGATCTCTGGCTTCACCAAGAAGGGCTTCGGCACAGGACTGAGCGACCTGATCAAAGGAATGTATACCTTGATCATGCGCGATGACGTGACCCTCGATCAACTGCGCACTCAGCTTGGCCTGGTGCGCAACGCCTTCGTGGCCGACAAGCAGACGATCCAGGACGCAGACTCGGCGACGCCACAGCAAAAAGAGCGCGCCGGCACCGTCTTCGACAAGTGGATCAAAGTGGTCGACGACAATCTGGCCCACCTCAACACACCCCTCGGCGGCACCATCACCGCAGACAAGCTGATCAAGGAACTTCGGCGCGCCTACAACGATCAAGGCGGCATCAAGCCTGGTGACGATCTGCCCGAAGTGGCCGACATGCTGGAGGTGCGCTTCCAGAACCGGCAGAACAAAGAGCGCGAGGCAAGCGAATCGGAGCGCAACGCGCGGGTCACCGAACACTACGAAGAGAACGTAGGCGCCGCGGTGCTGGAGAAGGTCCAGGATCTGGAGTTCCTCGCATCGGTTCTGCCCCAGGTCCACGCGGCGTTCCAAGCGCCGGATCTCCCCCAGAAATTCAAAGATCTGGCGGAGCCGCTGATCATTCAGGCCGTGGCCGAGGAAAAGGGCTTCGACGAGATTTCCAGCGAAGTGCAGAGAGTGGCGAAGACAGCCGATCCCAAACCCAAGCTGGGTGTATACGCCGCGAAATTCTTCACCATGGCGCAGGCTGCGGCCCGGACAGCCTCGGATCAGGCGATTGCGCCGGTAGCGGCCCCGGCCAAGGACGCCGCCACACTCGCCCAAGAATTCTTGGATTCTCGCGAGATCTACAAAATTGCGGCGGATGCAATGCCAAAGCAGGATCGAATCGCGTTTTCGGCTGCGCTGCGCAAAGTCCGCATCATCAAACAGCTACTCACACCGGATGAAGTGCCGGAACACGAAGTCGTGGTTGCCGCCTGGAAAGGCGACCGCAATCTACAGGACGATGTACGCTCCGAGAAGGAGAACAACCGCGATGTGGCCCCCGATCTGCTGGAAGCGATGCGGCGCAAAGCGGCGGAGGCCAACGACTTCTTCAAACGGTTCGTGGCGCCGCAGTTCTTGTCTACGCTAGCGCCACCCATCGTCAAGGTACACGCCAAACCGTCGCAGAGCCTGCTGGCGCCCAAGGGGTTCCGCGCCTTCCAGACCGATCAATTTGTCCACGTGGCGCAGAACGAAGACACATCGATCATCGTGCATGAGGTGGGCCACTACGTCGAAAACAACCTGCCGCCTGAAGCGTGGATGGACATCCGCGATCTGATCAACAAACGACACGCAGATGCCGGCGGCGGCGGCAAGGCCGACACAGGCGACTCGATTTTCACCCGCGATGAAGGCCGTTTCAAAGGTGACTATCCGGCAACCGGCAAGTACACCTCCCGCGCCTACGCCGATGAAGGGTCAACCGAGATGACATCCATGACCCTGGAATACCTTTCGGATCCGGGGAAGATCAACACCATGATCGACAAAGATCCGCAGCAGGCGGCCATCATCATCCGAGCGCTCAACCCCGACGCATACAATGCTGTCCCCGAGTTGGTCAACTTTGCCAAGTACCTGCCCAATCCAACGCGGCGTCGGGCGCGGGGCGGGGCGCCGCCGCCGATGGAGTAAGAAGGGAATGGGTGTGGTTTTGTTGCGCGGTGGGGTGGAGATAGGGCGATTGAGCGATTAGGAGATTGAGCGATTGACGATGCACCCCCAATCGCTCAATCTCCTAATCCCACAATCTCAAATAGGAGCAGATTTCTCTTGGTTCTACGCGACACGCTGCCCCCCCAACAGATCAAAAGACTGGCCCAGATGCGCGTCATCGGCCTGGAGATGCTTCAGGCGCAGTTGACGACTCTGCCGCCGGAAGGGTGGAGTATTCTGGATCTCGACTGGACGCCGCTGTGGCAGGTCTTCGCGCCGTTGCGCCTGCGCAGTGGGTATGCGCTGCGCGCCTACCTTTTCCGCGCCGGACGCGATTCCTACAGCCGCGTCTGGGCCATGCCCGCGAACGCGCCCGTCCCCGCGCCGCCCGCAGCGGACGACGAAGACGCCTGGCAGGATGCACCGCCGCATGCGCTGTCCTCGGTGATGGACGGTGTCGAAGGCGATGGCACAGCATGGTCGTACCTGGCGGCTTCGTTGTTGGGGCGCGAGTTGCAGGGCTTCGCCGCGCTCGGACACGCAGCCTGGTGGCGCGAACAGGCGCTTGTGATCGACGAAAGCGTCGACGCATCGTCCATTGAGGATTTCGATCCGCCGCCGCTGCTTTCGGCGCAGGCGGAGGCATTTTCGGAGATCAACTGGCAATGGCGATTGACGCCGCCGGCGCGCTTTTCGCCCCGCGTCCGCGAGGACAGCCACGGCGTCACCGTTGAGTTCGTCAGCTACAGTGGGCTGGGCGAGCATACGCTCACCTGGCACACAGATCAGTTCGACGCCGGTTCCTATCTTTTTCGCACAACAATGAGTACAATAGCAACAGCCTCAGGCGGCTACCTGATCTAGCCGCATCGACGTGACTACCTTTCCTGACGCAGGAGGCACCCCGTGAGCAAGCGTGAGCAAGCTTCAAAAGACACCGGTTCTGCAAAAACAGCAAAACAGCAGCCATCCTCGTCATTCAACGCGCAGGAGACGCCGAGTCTGCTCCAACGCGCACAGACGACGCCGTCGACGCTGACTGCCCACGACGTGAAACATTTGCAGCGGGCCATCGGCAACCGAGCCACCGTCGACCTGCTCTCACGCGCCACGCCGATTCAGGCTCAGTTGACCCTCGGTCCCGCAGACGATGCCTACGAGCGCGAAGCCGACCAGGTGGCAGATCAGGTGGTGCGTCAGATCGACAGCAACGCTGTTCAGCGCCAGGACGAAGAGGATGAATTGCAGATGAAATCCCTCAGTGTCCAGCGCCAGGGCGAAGAGGACGAATTACAGATGAAACGAGCTGAGCCTGTGCGCCAATCCTTCGTTGTGCGGCGGCAGCCTGGTGACGAGGAAGAGATCGTCCAGGGCAGATACGAACACGGTCCCGAAGGCGGCGAAGTCGATCCAAGTATCACGAGCCAGATCCAGGCGGCGCGCGGTGGTGGCCGTCCTCTCGATGATGGCGTACGCGGCGGCATGGAAAGCGGTTTCGGCACCGATTTCGGCGGCGTGCGCGTGCATACCGACAGCCACGCCGACACACTCAATCGCGCGTTGAATGCGCGAGCGTTTACCGTGGGCAGCGATATATTCTTCAAGGGAGGCGAGTACAACCCCGGCAACAGCGGCGGCAAGCAACTCCTGGCCCACGAGCTAACCCACACCATTCAACAGGGCGCGGTGCAGGCAAAGCGCTCGTTCGAGAAGCCCACCATTTCAGCAGATCTGAAGGTTGAGCCAAATTCTGGCAAACGAAACCGAAAGCATTGAAGTCGAAGCGTAGCGTGAACTTTACACTCAATATCGAAGAACCGGATCAACTGCTGGCCTACCTGCACCGGCACAACCACATCGCCGCCGCCGAAGAGGTGACCATCACCCCGCTCGCCGGCGGCGTCTCCAATCGTACTGTCCTCGTGGAACGGGCGAACGGCGAGGCGTGGGTGATCAAGCAGGCGCTGGAGAAGCTGCGCGTGGCCGTGGACTGGTTCAGCAGCCCCCAACGCATCCACCGCGAGGCAGACGGCATGCGCGCCTTCGCCGATCTGCTGCCGCCAGGGTCCGTCCCCCGCCTCATCTTCGAGGATCACGACGCCCATCTGCTCGCCATGCAGGCTGTCCCCCAACCGCACGCCAATTGGAAGACGATGCTGCTGGCCGGGGAACTTGACCGTGATCACATCCAACAGTTCGGCCGGATGCTGGGCGCGATGCATGGTCATTCCTTCCAAAAGAAAGACGAACTCGCCCCACTGTTCGGCGACAGATCGTTCTTCGAGACGTTGCGCCTGGAGCCGTACTATCTCTACACGGCAAGCAAACACGACACCGCCCTCGATTTCTACACGAAGCTTGTAGACGAGACCCGCGCCCAGTCGCTCACCCTTGTCCACGGCGACTACAGCCCCAAGAATGTGCTCGTCCACCGCGGGCGGCTGGTGCTGCTCGACCACGAAGTGATCCACTGGGGCGATCCCTGCTTCGATCTGGGATTTTCTTTCACCCACCTGCTGAGCAAAGCGCACCATGTGGCTGAATATCGCGCACCGTTCATCGACGCAGCGCTGCACTACTGGCAGATCTACGTGGACACCGCCGCGGATCTCGCCACCCTGGACGGTTTCGAGCCGCGCGCCGTGCGTCACACGCTGGCCTGCCTGCTCGCCCGCGTCGATGGCCGCTCGCCGCTGGAATATCTGACACCCACCGAAAAGGAGCGCCAACGCCACACCGTCCTGGCGCTGATGACGGACCCTCCCACAACCCTACCCGACCTGATCCACGCCTTCCACCAAGGACTGTAACCGATGTCTGTGATCCGTTCGCTGCGCGCGCTGGAGATCCTCGACAGCCGCGGCCGCCCTACTGTGCAAGCAACCTGTGTCCTCGAAGACGGCGCCACCGCCACCGCGTCTGTGCCGTCGGGCCGCTCCACTGGTTCCGCCGAAGCGCTGGAACTGCGCGACGGCGATCCCAAACGCTACGGCGGTCTCGGCTGCCGCAAAGCTGTGGACAACGTCAACCATGTCCTCGCGCCCGCGCTGATCGGCGTCGACCTCGCCGATCAGCCTGCCCTCGATCACAGGCTATGCGAATTGGATGGCACATCGAACAAATCGCGGTTGGGGGCAAACGCCATTCTGGCCGTTTCGCTGGTCTTTGCGCGGGCGCAGGCGAAGCAGCGCGGCCTGCCGCTCTACCGTCATTTCGCCAATTTGCTGGGGATCGAACCCAAGCTGCCCGGACTCACCATCAACCTGTTCAGCGGCGGCAAACACGCCGAAGCCCAGGTCGCCATCCAAGACGTGCTCATTGCGCCCCAAACCGACTCCGTCGCCGATGGGCTGGCCATGATGTACGCCATCTACCAGTCCGCGGCGGCGCTGATCAAGGACAAATACGCCATGCGCGCCCTCACCGCCGACGAAGGCGGCCTCGCCCCGCCCGCGCCCAGCGACGAGGTGCTCTTGGCCGACGCCGTTGCAGCGATTGAACGCGCCGGCTACCGTCCTGGCGAGGACGCCAAACTGGCGCTGGATGTGGCGTCGAGTCACTTCTACAACAGCGGGCGTTATCATCTGCACGGGCAGGTGTTGCAGGGCGAAGAAATGGTGGATCTGCTGCTGGATTGGAGCCGTCGCTATCCCCTGGTGAGCATCGAAGACGGCCTCGCCGAAGAGGACTGGCCGCATTGGTCGTCCTTATGCAGCCGCATCCAGGAGACGCGTGTCCTCGGCGACGATCTGCTCTGCACCAATCCGGCGCGCATCCGTCATGCCATCGAACACAAAGCCGCCAACGCGTTGCTGCTCAAAGTCAACCAGATCGGCACGCTCAGCGAAGCCGCCGACGCGCACCAGCTGGCCCGATCCGCGGGCTGGGAAGTGGTGATCAGCGCCCGCAGCGGCGAAACCGAAGACAACTGGCTGGGTGATCTGTCCACGGGCTGGGCGGGGGACTACATCAAGGTGGGGTCGATTACGCAGTCGGAGCGGCTGGCAAAGTACAACCGGTTGTTGGAAATTGAGGCGATGATGAAATAAGAATAAAGAATGGGTCGAGCAAGTGGCTTGCTCGACCCATTCTTTATTCTTCAGTCATTGCTAAAACTGCAAGTACGGCTCAGAGTCGACCGGTGTGAAGTCGGACGGCGGGTGCTTGGCGAGGACGGCGTCGTCCAGATCAGCGCCCCAGCCGGGGCCGATTGGCGGCGCGCCGTAGCCGTCGACCACGGTCAGGGGATTGGTCAGCACTTGCTGGTAGAGATCGAGCGAGTTCAAGAAGAGTTCCTGCATGTGACAGTTGGGGATCGCCATGTCCAGGTGTAAACTGGCGATGGTGGAGATGGGACCATTTGAGTTGTGCGGCGCCAGGGTGACGTAGTAGGTTTCGGCCATGGCCGCGATCTTGCGCAGTTCGGAGAAGCCGCCGGCGTGGCAGATGTCGGGTTGGATGATGCCCACGGCGTTCTGCTCCAGCAGGGAGCGAAACTCCCATCGCGTGTAGAGCTGCTCACCCGTGGCCACAGGGACACGCACCGAGCGGGCGAACTCGGCCATGGTATCGGCGTTGTCGAAGAGGATCGGTTCTTCGAGCCAGGCGATGTTCAGCGGTTCGAGTTGCTGCGCCACACGGCGGGCGCTCCACGGATTGAGCCGGGCGCGCACGTCCACGGCGATCTCTATCGACGGCCCCACCGCCTGCGGACCGCACGCACCAGGCCGACGCCGCGCTCGATGCGTTCCGGCGTGATCACCTGCGCCCCACCGAAGGGGTAGAGTTTGAGGCAGCGGTAGCCCTGTGCCACAACGTCTTTCGCCCTGTCGGCGTACCAGGTGGCTTCGTCCTGACCGCCGCCTTGCGGACCATGTGCGCTAGGACGGTTGCCGGAGAACCAACCGTTGGCGTAGAGCGGCACGCGATCACGCACCTTGCCGCCGATCAACTCGTAGACAGGCACACCCAACGCCTTGCCCTTGATGTCCCACAGCGCAAGGTCGATGGCGCTGATGGCGCTAATGGTGACAGCGCCGCCCGTCCACGTGACGCGGCGGTGTAGCGACGTCCAGATCTCTTCGATCTGGAATGGGTCCTTGCCGCGCAGAAAACGCCCGAAGTTCTCCAATTCGGCGGTGAGCGCCATGTCCTTGTACTGCAAGCTGCCCTCACCCACACCGGTGATGCCGCTGTCGGTGTGAATACGCACGAAGAGCCAGTTGTTGTGCGGCTCCACATGCGCCTGCATGCGCAGGACTTCCAGATCGGTGATTTTCATTGTTGTCTCCTGACGCGGCGGTTGGTAAGGACATCTCAGAATTTTAATGATCCACGAAGGCACACGAAGCACCACGAAGAGGAGAAGAGAGGGACACGGATTTCAGGACTATCAGGACAGCAGATCGGAAAAGCTTTCTGTTTGTTCTTTTCTGCCTTCGTGTATCTTCGTATGCCTTCGTGGATCATTATTTCTCTGGTTTCTCCCAAAGAAAACTACTGGAGATTGTATATGACAACGCTGCTTGCTCAAATCGCACCGCAACGGAGCACACAATACGCTGAGTTGGCGAATGCGCTGGCTTCGCACGAACTCGCGCTCAGTCCGCTGGGTGCTGTGATCACGGAGAGCGCGCCGGTGACGTTGGGCGGCCAGGCGTATTTGAAGTGCGAGTTGACGGCTGAACTGGAGGCAAGCCATCTCCACGAATTGGGGCTGCTCGCCACGACAAGCGCCTACTTCGATTTCTACGATCAGTTAGGGGATCACCCTGGTCCGCTGCTGCGCCCGATTGAGACGGATTTCCGTCCGCAGTTGCCGCTGGATCTGGTGGAGGCGCGCCGCTACCGGGGCAAGACCAACGAGATGTTCACCCACTTCCTGTGCAACGTGGCGCGCTTCAGCAGCGGCTACGCCCACGAACGGTGGGATAGGTTGCGTGTCCTCGATCCGCTGGCGGGGGGCGGCACGACGCTGTTCACGGCGTTGGTGCTGGGCGCGGACGCGGCCGGCGTAGAAAAAGACGCCAAAGATGTGGAATCGACAGCGACGTTTCTGAAGCAGTACGTCCGCGAAAAGGGGATCGCCTGCCGCATCCAAGAAGACAGGCTGAAGAAGGTGGGGAAACGCTGGCAGTTCACCATCGGCAAGGAGACAACGCAACGCTGCATCCTCGCCAATGGTGATACGGCCCAGTCCGGCGAACTGCTGGTCGGCATCAAGAAGGCCCACCTGATCGTCACTGATCTGCCCTACGGCGTACAGCATCAGGGTCAACTGGCGGGGTTACTCAGCCAGGGGCTACCGGTGTGGACGTCCTTGTTGCTGGATCACGGCGCGCTGGTCTTTTCCTGGGATGCCACGCGCTTTCCGCGGGATGAGATGATCGCAGTGGTGGAGGCAAACAGCCCGCTCAAAGTGTTGAGCGATCCACCCTACGATCAGTTGGCCCACCGCGTGGACAGGGTGATCAAGCAGCGGGACGTCCTCGTGGCGCGACGCTGACACGATGCTCAACATTTCAGGTCGGGTTGGCGCGGAGTGAGCACGCCCTCGCGCGGCTTGTCCGGCATGACCCGCGCGAGGGCGTGCTCACTCCACTGGAATTCTTATGTTGGTCGTCCATCTGAACGCTATTGACGCCATACTCGCTATTCTGTGGGATCGCCGTCGGCAGTGAAACGCAGTTGGTCCCTCGCCTCAGCAAGTGACAGCGTAGCCGGTTCTCGCCGACGTTCGTCAAGCAGGGCCATGAGATCGACATTCTGACGCGTGAGGTAGATTTCGCGCTCAAAATCATCGATTTCAGCCAGCAAAAACTCGCGACCGTCCTCTGTCTGGAGAATCAGATTCTCTTGGACAGCTTCCACCAACAGTGTATTTAGTATCTCTGCATCCGAAGGAATCATCACTGTTTTCATAATTGATACTCCTTGCTACGTTCAAAGCTGTATCCACATGCGCTCTCGGCAAAAGCTTTTTCACCACGGAGATACCGGAGACACAGAGATCAGAAGGAGAAGAGTTGCAGAGTGATTAAAAGATCAAGTCAAACAGCGAACTCGTACAGATCCTTACGTGCCAGTTGATACGCTTCCGGTCCGCATGATGGCGCAGGCGCCGGGTGTGTCCACTTCGATGATGCGCTTGCTGACCGGTTCGCGGCGGCGGCGCGACCGCACCCTTGGCCACGAGGATCTTCTGGCTGCTCGGGCACGATACCCACCGGACGTAAGCTGGTGAATGCTGAACGGTGCAGGCGGCGGCTGTTGACGAGAAGCAACCCGACGCGATCGCCACTATCCCCGTGAACAGAGCACCATCAAGCTTCAGCCCCTGCTCAATGAAACGCCCGCCATGACGGCGCTGGCCCTGGTAGCTGCCATCGCTGAGGGTGCGAACTTTCCCTGATGGCGACCGGCGCGCCGTGCTCGTCGTCGGTCTTGCCGCCCACCATGAGATCGACATCCCCGCCGATCCCTGCGGCAGCTACTGTTGCACCGACTCTGGACCGTAGACCGCCGCCACCTGTCGCTTCCTGGCGCACCAGTTCGGCGAGGATCGTGGTGTCGCTGAGCTGTCGCCGCCGATGTTGTCGCCTAGCTCGAAGAGGGCTTACCGGCGTCTCGGCGCTTCCATCGCCATCTTTACCGCTTCGCGCGGCGTTGGGGATCTGCGGAATCAGTTGATCGCGCACGTCCCACATCATGGCGGCGAGATTATCGGCTTCTGCGCTGGGCGAGTTCAACAAAGAAATGGTGACGACGACGCATGGACGGCCCCATACCGGCATCGCTGGCGTACTGATAACCGGCGGCGATGCTACAGGCGAGGACACCGGGCTGGTCTTCGAGGGCGATGGCGGCCTGCATCAGCGGCTGCATGGGCGGCTTGCTGGTGTTGTGGAAGGCGATGTTGAAGAGGAGGTTGGGCTTGGCGATGGCCTGTGTGGGGGCTCTCACGTCGCTGCGGATGGTACGGCGAGGATGTGCGCTGCCTGCATTCCCCGTTCGCGCTGATCGATGTGCGGATTTTACCATCAACGCCGTGGCGTCGCGCACCAATTCCTCGTTGACGTTGCCGCATAGTCGTGCGTCACCACCAGGTCGGGGCCGACCAGCTGCGCACCCGGCGCACGGTTTCGGCGTCGGCCCGGGACAGGTTCGGCCACCATCGCCCCGCAGCGCCAGCAGCAGACCGTCGACGAGTCCTGCTGGACAGCGACGCCAGCAGTTCGCCCACCAGCGTTTCGTAGGTGTCACGCGCCAATGCCGGCGGGGTGGCATTGGCGGCGAAGAGCGGTGTCATGTCGTAATCGTATTCCTGATGTAGCCGGCCACCTCGTGAACGTGGGCTTGTAGGCGGCGATCGCTATCTCGCCGCGGTGGACGCGGAAATCGTCCAACGTAGTGGGGAAAGCGGCAAACGTGTTCGATCATGCGTCAGCGACGCGATGGCAATCTGCATGGTGGTGCGGTCCTTTTCAGTAGAGGATTGGGGGCTGGGGACTAGGATCGGGGACTGGGGATTGGGCTGATGCGTTGGTCACATTCTCAATCCAGCCCCAATCCCCAGTCCTCGATCCCCAGCCCCCAATCTTGAGTTGCTCATTCGTAAGTTTCATGTAGAATGGTAGCAGTCCCATCGATTGCCAAGTTACGTAAATTTTCCTTGAACCACCACACGCGAGGAGTGTGTTATGGCGTTTCAGGTAAAAACGGGGCAAGGTCACCTATTACTACAACGGTGACGACCCTGTGCTGTCGGCTTTGGTGACGGAGGAACAGCCCGACGGCGATTTGAAGATCTACTTTTCGGGGCTGACAGGCGGTTATTCGCCACCAGTAAAGCTGGGCCTCGATTCGGTGACGTTCATGGAACCCGAGATCGAGATTCCGCTGGTCTTCCGCTGCTGGGAAAAGTGGTTGCAGGACGCAGGCATCTGTGATAGCATTGCCGACGTTGATTTCATCGAAGTTCACGCCTTCGGTTGCCAGCCCAAATCCCCCATCCGCTGGTAGACCCCGGATACGTGAAGGAGCAGGAACGGCTGCGCACGGCGTATCGCGCGTATGCCGGCTTCTTCTAAAGAGAATTGCCCTGAAAACGGTACCGGCCCGGTTTCACCGTCCACGTGGTGGATGTGCCGTGATCGGGCGGCGTCGTATGAGTTCTACGCCACCGCTGTATCAGAAGGCGCTACAGCATCCTCTTAGGTGGATTCAGAGTAAAGATATCCACGAAGTGGCCGACGGAAGAGACACGAAGAAGAGAGAGGGGGACACGGATTTCAGATGACAAGGACTGAAGAGAGTCAAGGTCATCTGTCTTCATTGAAAGTCCCGAAAATCCGTGCAATCCGGTGTCACTCTCCTCTTTTTCCTCTGTTCGCACTGCGTGTGCCTTGTGGATCAAGATTCTTGAAATCACCTCACTCCATTCGATAACCATTGGCCCAGCAGGGCGTCCATAGATAGAATCGGTGTAACCATGACCCAGGAAACCCACAGACCTGCTCAAAAATCGGTCATACCGTTTGTCCAAAAACCAGCATAAACGGTCGCCGCGACATCGCCATTAAAGACGGCAAGATCGCCGCCGTCGCCGAGGACATCGATCCGTCGTCCGCGGCGCAGGTGGTGGACGTGAGCGGTCACCTCGTCACCCCCGGCCTCATCGACATCCACGTACACGTCTACCACACACGCGAGCCGGAAGGGCTGAGCGTGATGGCCGATTCGCACTCGTTCCGTTCCGGCGTCACCACGATGGTGGACACGGGGACGGCGGGCGCACGTCATTTTCCACTTCAAACGCACGGTGATCGACCTTTCGAAGACACGCATTTTCGCCTTCATCAACATCGTGGATCAGGGCATGATCGGCGATTTTGAGCAGGATCCACGCAACATGGACCCCGAACTGGCCGCGTCCATCGTGCAAGCCTACCCCGACGTCTGCGTCGGCATCAAGACAGCCCACTACTGGACCAACCGCCCTACGACGATCTGCACACGCCGTGGGCCGCGGTGGATCGGGCGCTGGAAGCCAGCAAGATCTGCGGCAAGCCGTTGATGGTGGACTTCTGGCCGCGGCCCGAACGCACCTACCCCGAGTTGATCCTGGAGAAGATGCAGCCTGGCGACATCCACACCCACGTCTTCGCGCAGCAGTTCCCCGTGCTGGACGACGAGGGGAAACCGGCCAAGTACATGTTCGAGGCGCAGCAGCGGGCGGCATCTTCGATCTTGGACATGGCGCGGGCAGTTTCTGGTTCCGCCTGGCGCAGCCGGCGATCCAGGGTGGCTTTGTACCGGCGTCGATCAGCACCGATCTGCATGTGCGCAATGTCCACGGTGTGGTTGTGGACATGCTGACGACGATGAACAAGGTGCTCAACATGGGCGTGCCGCTGGAAGAGGTGATCCGCATGTCTACGGTGGCCCCGGCAGAGGAGATCGGCCACCCTGAGCTAGGTCACCTGAGCGTGGGCGCGGAGGCGGATGTGGCTGTCCTCGATTTGAAGGAAGGCGAATTCAGCTTCGTCGACTGCGGCAAGGCCAAGATGAGAGGAAACCAGAAACTGGAATGTGTGATGACGCTGCGCGCCGGTGAGATTGTCTACGATCCCAGCGGGCTGAGCATGCCAGAGTGGAAAGACGCGCCGGAGCGATACTGGCGAATCAATCATTGATGGGAGGTATCTATGGCGGTTGCCAGTGAACAAAGATTACCGACGCAGTCCGCACCCAAGCCGCTGCTGCTGGCGCGGATCGTCGGTGTACGCACAAACTATCAGGCAAAACAGGCGCTGTGGGGATATGTCTTCGCGCTGCCGTGGATCATTGGTCTGCTCGTCTTCTGGGGCGGGCCGATTGTATTTCGGCCTATTTCAGCTTACCAACTATGAGATCATCGGCAATACGCTGGCTGGGGATGGCAAATTATGCGCGCCTTCACCAAAGATCCGCCATTCTTGGCCAGCCTTTGGGGCGCACGTTCACATTTGCCCTTTTCATGTGCCGGCGGCGGTAGGCGGCGTTGCTCTTAGCTTCGATGCTCAATCAGAAGTTGAAAGGCACCAACATCTACCGCACCGTTTTCTTCGTGCCGCATCTGATCCCGGCGGTGGCGCTGGCAGTGCTGTGGACGTATTTGCTCCAGCCGTGCTTTTGGGCCGATCAACATGTTCCTGCGCGATCTGGGCATCGACAACCCGCCCAACTGGTTGACATCACGCGATTCGGCGCTTTACTCGGTGATCCTGATCAACGTGGGCTGCCGTGGGTGGCAACACCATGTTGATCTTCCTGGCCGGGTTGCAGGGCGTGCCGCAGGAACTTACGAAGCGGCGGACATCGACGGCGCCAGTTCGTGGACCAAGTTTCGCCACATCACCATCCGCGTCGCTCACGACGATCGCCTTTAACTTGGTGCTGGGCGTGATCGGCGCGCGGAAGGTCTTCACTACAGCGTGGGTGGCGACGCAGAGGTGGACCGTCCTATGCCACGTGGTTCTTTGCGCTGCACATCTACACCGAAGCCTTCTCCTACTCGTCTGGGGTACGGCAGCGCGTTGGCCTGGGTACTTCGCCATGATCTTCACCTACTTCCAGGTGCGGACATCGCGGCGCTGGGTCCACTACGAAGGAGGAATAGATCATGGCGCAACAGACAATCGCAGTGGCATTCAACCGCCGCTCGTCTTAACAGCCAAATGTGGCGCGCAGGCCCGTACTTTGTAATCCTGCCGTGATGTCTGGTTTTCCAATCTTCTGGACGTTTATGAGTTCGCTCAAAACACCGTCGGAAATGTCGATGTTTCCGCCGCCGATGCTGCCCGCCGCGCCGCAGTGGGGTAACTACTACCAGGTGCTGGTAATCCCCCGCATTCCCGTGGCGATTTGGGCATGGAACTCTACGATCGTGGTGGTGCTGTCGCCATCACGGCGGCGCTGGTGGCGTACTCGCTGGCCCGCTTCACCTACCGCGGGCGCGACGCGCTCTTCCTCATCACGCTGGCCACGATGATGCTGCCGGCGCAGGTGACGTTGATCCCCCAGTTCGTGCTCTTCTATCGCCTGGGCTGGATCAACACGCTGCTGCCGTTGTGGGTGCCGTTCTGTTCAAGCGGCGGCGGCTTCGCTATCTTCTTGATGCGCCAGTTCTTCCTCTCACTGCCGCGTGATCTGGACGAAGCAGCGCTGATCGACGGCGCAGGCTATGCGCGCATCTTCTGGTCGATCCTGTTGCCGCTGTGTAAGCCGATCCTGGCCACGCTGGCCATCACCGTCATCGCCCAGTGGAGCGACTTCTGGGGCCGTCATCTATCTCAATTCCCCCGAAAGTTCACCGTGGCCGTGGGCCTCAACTTCTTCAAGACGACGCCTGGCGGTGAACCGATGGAACACCTGCTCATGGCTGCCTGTATCCTCTCCATGATCCCCTGGTGACGATCTTCTTCATCGGTCAGCGCTTCTTTGTGCAGGGGATCGTGATGTCCGGGATTAAGGGATAGCGATCGGAGATACAGTGATTCGTGATTGGGGCAGATGTGAGATCTGCCCCAATCACGAATCACCAATCTCCAGCCACCCAGTGAAAAGGAGGATGCCCAAACATCGACTAACAACAACACCTGCATCGACTGCATTCCATCAAACATCACAGGAGAGACTCATGACTCGTAAGATTACCCGTAGATCGTTCATCAAGGCCTGAGTGTCGCCGGTTTGGGCGTCACCAGCGTGCAGCTGCTGGCGGCCTGTGCGCCGGCGGCATTCGCGCCTAGCGCCGCTCCCGACGCTGCCGGTTCCGATTCCGCGCCCGCCGCCACCGACGTTGTCCTGCGCGTGCAGGTGCCGCCGGAAGGTGGACAGAGCGTGATGCCCACGATCATGGCGCAACGCTACCAAGACGAGAGCGGCGTGGAAGTGATCATCGAAGAGACGATCTACACCGAAATCGAGACGAAGACCCAGACCGGCTTCATCTCGAAACGACGTTGCAGGATCTGCTCTACGGCCATCACCGCTGGCTTTTCATCAACTACCTCAAGGGCATCTGTCGACGAACTGATGGCGTCGGATCCGCTGCCCGATTACGAGGACATCTACCCCAGCGTCATGGCCGGCACGTGTTGGACGGCAAAACTTCAGCATCCCCGGCGTGAGTGCATCCGGGTGGCAACATTGCCGTCAACTACAACAAGACGATGCTCGAAGAGAAGGGCCTGCCGCTGCCGCAGATCGGCTGGACGATGCAGGAGTGGGAAGAGCGTCTGCTGCCTTGCGTGATCCTGAAAAACCTTCGGCATGGGCTTCGACGGCAGAACTCGTTCCACTACTACAGCAACACGTCGCTCGTTCGGCGATCCTGGCTCGAAGGATAGCTGGGTGATGAACCAGTAGCGCACCGAGTTCGTCTTCAACACGCCGCTGCACGAAGAAATCGCAACTGGTACGTGAGCATCCTCAACGACCGCATCGCCCCGCGTCTGACTACATCGAAAACTCGAGGCAACACTGTGGCCGGTTTGAGCGCCACCCATGCCGGCACGGGCACGTGGCGCCAACTTCCTCAACCGCATCGGTGTTTGAGATGGACGCCGTACTGCTGCCCGTCGGCTCCGAAGGCCGCCAGGGTACTCGCTACTCCGGCAACCAGCATTACGATCAACCGAGACAGCCAATCCTGAGCAGGCGTACGAATTGCTCAAGATGTTCTCCTGGGCGAGGCTGGCGTGTTGATGGTGTCGAAGGCAAGTTGCAGCCCAACGGCCACAAGTCGGCGTGGACCGACGCAGGCGTTAACGAAGTGAACAAGATGTATGGCATCACCGACGAACTGTTCAGCGCCGGCATCGAACCGTTCCCGATGCCAAAGAACACCCGCTTCACCGAGGTTGTCAACGTTTTCCTCAACGATATCGACCTGGTCTGGGAAGGCGAAGCCACCTGGGCAGAGCAAGCGCCGATCATCGTGGAGAAGGTGCAGGCCGTGTTGGATATGGATCGACCGTAAGAGCTGGGGACTGGGGATTAGGGGACTGGGGGACTGGGGATTGGCTGAGATGCGGGATGATGAATATAAACGCACTATCATCTCATCATCGACGCTACGCCGCCAATCCCCCGATTATGCAGACAACACCCTCGCCCCGTCCCTATTCCTCAGTCCCCAGTCCCTAATCCCCAATCCCCCACCAGGAGCACTCAACATGGCAATCCTCGAAAAACTGGGTTTGAAACCGATTATTAACGCCTCGGCAACGTTGACGAAGTTGGGCGGGTCGGTGATGCCGCCGGAAGTGGTGGAAGCGATGGCCGACGCGCCGCGCAACTATGTGGACTATCACGAGATGCAGCGACGGGTAGGCGAGCGCATCGCCGAATTGACCCACAACGAGGCCGCGTACGTCAGTTCGGGCGCGGCGGCTGGGCTGGTGCTGGCCACGGCGGCATGTGTTGCAGGACCGATTCAGCCAAGGTCGCCAAACTGCCCGACACCAGCGGCATGAAGAACGAGGTGATCGTCCACCGTCTGCATCGCAACGGCTACGATCACGCCGTGCGCCAGGTGGGGGTGAAGCGCTGGTAGAGATTGCGGGCGGCACCGCGCCGTGGGAGCTGTCGCCATCAACGAACGCACAGCTGCGATTCCAGGGCGATGACCGGCCGCGGTGACCTGCCGCTTGAGACCGTCATCGAGATCGTCAATCGCCACGACGTCCCTGTGGTGGTGGACGCGGCGGCGCAACTGCCGCCCGTGGACAATTTGTGGCGCTTCACGCAGATGGGCGCGGCGTTGGCCGTCTTCAGCGGCGGCAAGGAACTGCGCGGTCCGCAATCTTCGGGGCTGGTGCTGGCCGTGGCAGATCTGACCGAAGCGTGCTGCGCCAACGGTAGCCCCAACCACAGCATCGGTCGGCCCATGGAAGGTGGGCAAAGAGGAACTGGCCGGCTGCCTGGCCGCGGTGGAACGCTACGTCAACTCGATCACAAGGCCAAAGCCCGGCCGACGAGCAGACCGTGGCCGAGTGGTGCGCAGCGTGGAACCACATCCCCGGCGTCAAGGCGCATCGATCGTACCCGAATGAAGCCGGCCAGCCGCTGCCGCGTCCTCGTGACCTTTGACCACGACGCGCTCTTTGCTCACCCGCGATGAGATCGTCGACGCCCTCCACAACGGCGCACACCACATCGAAGTCGCCCTTTTCTGGCAAAGACGCATCTTCTTCAACCCTGCTGCTCAGCGACGAAGAACGGCAGATTGTGCAGGAACGGTTGAGCGAGATTGTGGGGAGCGGGTGGTTGCGTAGTGCCATGCGTATCACCATCCTCGCCATCGGCTCGGGCGGTGATTCAACCGCTGCTGTCTTCAGCATTGGGATTAAAGACGCCGGCCACCATGTAGACATGATGGTCAGGCGTCAATTTTCGTGATTGGATCGAGTCGTACGGCTTCGGTTTCATACCAGCCATCGACATGGAAGCGGTGATGAAGAGCGAGAAGGGTTTGCTGTGGGCCGAAAGCAGCCACAATCCCTTCCGTCAACTGCGCTTGATGAGCGAGATCATGCGCGAGCATCGAGACGAGATGATCGAGTCAGCGCGCAGCTACGGAGCGGAGACCGATCTGCTTGTCGCCGGGTTCGTCTCTGAGTCGATGGTGCAATCGTTCAGCGAAGGCAGCAGCATCCCGTACATCAACGCCATGTTGCAGCCGCATCAGGCCACCGCCAGTGGACCCGCATCACTGAATCCGTTTTTCCCGCGCAGTCGCAACATCCTCAACCGCTGGGCAGGCTACCTCACCGAACAGCTGATCTGGTCGTTCACCAAGGAAACCACCAACTACCTGCGCGAAGACTTTCTCGATCTGCCGCCCCATTCCACACGCAGCTACCTGCGCGCCCGCCGCACCGCGCCGGTGATCCTGGGGGCGAGCCGGTACGTCGTCCCCTCCG
Organism: Caldilineaceae bacterium; assembly: GCA_041391225.1. Classification (GTDB taxonomy): domain Bacteria; phylum Chloroflexota; class Anaerolineae; order Caldilineales; family Caldilineaceae; genus RI-153. The sequence goes on along the minus strand of JAWKOL010000018.1, from coordinate 116,439 downwards.
CCGAGGACTGGCCCAGCCCCACCACCGTCACCGGCTATTGGTACCTCGACGAGGAAGCGGATTGGCAGCCGCCCGCCGAATTGGTGGACTTCCTCGAAAACGGTGCGCCGCCGGTTTACATTGGCTTCGGCAGCATGTCGCACCGCGATCCACAGGCCACGTTGGATCTGATCCTTGCTGCCGTGGCACAGACCGGCCAACGGGCAATTCTCTCCTCTGGTTGGGCCAACATGCACCGCGATGAACTACCGCCGCAGGTGTGCAGCGTGGCGGAAGTGCCGCACACCTGGCTTTTTCAGCGCGTGGCCGCGGTCGTCCACCACGGCGGCGCGGGGACAACGGCAGCCGGCCTCCGTGCAGGCAAGCCCACGATGATCGTGCCGCACCTGGGCGATCAACCGTATTGGGGACGGCGAGTCCACGAGCTGGGTGTGGGCGTCAAGGCGGTGCCGCGCCACAAGATCACCGTGTCCGCGCTGGTGGGGGGGATCGACCAACTTGTCCATGACGCACAGATGCGGGCCAAGGCACAAGCCCTGGGCGAGAAGATCCGCCAGGAAAAAGGCGTCGAAAATGCGGTCAACGCGATTGAGGCATTCATGCAAAATCGCTAGTTGCCAACTATAGTTGGCGCGAGTATACTTGTCCCATCTACAGCATCATCATAGATGAAGGCGGTCATGAAGAGAATCACAGTTTTTCGAACGGGAGTCGGGTAAGGAGCCATATACCGATTGGCTGTATGGCCTGAAAGACAAGAAAACAAGACAGCGGATCATTGGCCGAGTGTTTATCCTCGGAGAAGGCCATTATGGTGACTACCGTTCAGTCGGTCAGGGGGTGTACGAACTCAGGTTTTTCTTTGGGCCAGGATACCGCATCTATTTCGCAGAACACGGGGACGAATCATCGTCCTGCTCGTGGGCGGAGACAAAGGGAGCCAGAGGCAAGACAGTGAGCGTGCGCATAGTTACTGGAGGGAGTTCCTAGAACGATGAGCGAATTTCGAACGTTTGACGAGGTGGCGGCGGAGTATTTTGTAAGCCATCCTGATGAAATTGAATCCTTCGTTGAGGTAGTCTTCGAAGACTATGCAGAGCATGGAGATGCAGCGGTCGTCCTATCGGCGTTGCGGGTGACTGCCCGTGTCAAGGCATCACGGTCACCGCGGACGAAGCCAGCATGACGCGCCAAGGGCTGCAAAAGCGCTGTCGCCCCAGGGCAACCCACGGCTCGACACGATCAATGCGATCCTCAAGGCGTTGGGCTATCGCTTGATGCCCAAACAGATCCAACCTGCCAAAACAGACGAAGAAAACGTGCCGGTGAGTTGAGAGACAATACCCTTCTAACTCCCCCGCTGAAAAGATGCGGGGAGGGATAGCGCATAGGCGTTAAGATAGGGAACAACGAAAGTGCCGGGGACTTCACGTTGGACGTGTTGCCAGGAGTGAATGTCCCGCCCGCTGCGGCGATAAGTCCCGGCACTTGTGTCTACGACGCTTAACTTAACGCCTATGAGGGATGGGGAGGGGTTTGCCTACACCAACAGCACAGACATTTCCCCGCGCCAGGATCCACTTCGATCAGCGTCCCCGCGGCATCCCGCTGCGGCGTACCGCCTGCCACGCCGTCGATGGCGTCGATGCCGATCAACTGCACTTTCCACTGCTGCGGTTCACCTGTCCATTGCACTTTGATCAGCGAACCGTTTCGCTCAACTGTAAAGCGCACCGCCACCGTTCCATCCAGATTGGGGATGACCGCCTCAGCCTTGCCGCCGTCGGCCAACTGGTAGATGCGTAGCGTGAAGTCCTCGCTATAGGCGTAATCAGGACGGCGATCCTCGTTGCCCACCACCAGCGCCGTATTCGGGCGGACGAGCAACGGCAGGCTCAGGAAATCGTGCGTCTCTGCCGCCAACAGCCACCTTCGATCACTTCGCCGCTGAGGAGATGGGTCCAGCACCCTGCCGGTAGGTAGTAGTCGACGACGCCCTCGTCGCTGAAGACAGGCGCAACCAGCAGCGACTCGCCCAGCATGTACTGCCGATCCAGCGTATCGCAGCCGGGGTCGTCGGGGAATTCGAGGATCATGGGGCGCATCACGGGGACGCCGTCCTCGTGGGCCTGGCGGGCGGCGTCGAAGAGGTAGGGCATCAGCCGGCACTTGAGTTTGGTGAAGTGGCGGACGACGTCCACCGATTCCTCGTCGAACAGCCAGGGGACGCGGTACGATCCGCTGCCGTGCAGACGACTATGCGATGAAAGCAGCCCGAACGCGGACCAACGCTTGTAGACCGAGGGCGGCGCGGTGTGCTCGAAGCCGCTGATGTCGTGGCTCCAGAAGCCGAAACCGCACAGCGACAGCGACAGTCCGCCGCGCAGCGATTCGGCCATCGACTCGAAAGTGGCGGTGCTGTCCCCACCCCAGTGGACGGGAAATTGCTGTCCCCCCGCGGTGGCGGATCGGGCGAAGACCACGGCGTTGCTTTCCAAACCGCTCTTCCAGCAGATCGAAGACCGTCTTGTTGTAGAGGTAGCTGTAGTAGTTGTGCATCTTCAGCGGGTCGAAACCGTCGTGGTAGACCACGTCGGTGGGGATGCGCTCGCCGAAATCGGTCTTGAAGCAGTCGACGCCCTGGTCGATCAGGCGGCTCAGTTTGTCGTTGAACCAGCGACAGGCGTCGGGATTGGTGAAGTCCACCAGGCCCATACCCGCCTGCCACAGGTCCCACTGCCAGGTGTCGCCGTCGGGGAGTTTGACGAGGTAGCCGTTGGCCATGCCTTCGTCGAACATGGGCGATTTCTGGGCCACGTAGGGGTTGATCCACACGCAGATGCGCAGGCCACGGTCCTTGAGGCGACGCAGCATGGCTTCGGGATCGGGGAAGACACGGCGATCCCACTCAAAGTCCACCCACTGAAATTCCTTCATCCAAAAACAGTCGAAGTGGAAGACGCTGAGCGGCAGATCGCGGTCTTCCATGCCCTGGATGAAGCTGGTCACCGTCTCTTCATCGTAGGACGTGGTGAACGAGGTGCTCAGCCACAGCCCAAAGGACCACGCCGGCGGCAGCGCAGGGCGACCGGTGAGCGCGGTGTAGCGGCTGAGGACGTCCTTGGGCGTGGGGCCGTAGATGACGAAGTAATCCAGCGCTTCACCGGGGACGCTGAACTGCACGCGCTGCACCTTCTCCGACGCCACCTCGAACGAGACATTTTCGGCGTGATTCACGAAGACGCCGTAACCGCGGTTGGTCATGTAGAAGGGGACGTTCTTGTAGGCGAGTTCGCTGCTGGTGCCGCCGTCCTCGTTCCACATGTCCACCACCTGGCCGTTTTTGACGAAGGGGGTGAAGCGTTCGCCCAGCCCGTAGACGGTTTCGCCGACGCCCAGGCTGAGCTGTTCGTGGGCGAAGCGTCCGTCCGGCGTGTCGGTGACGCCCAGCGCTCGCCAGCCGCTGCCGGTAATGCGCTTGTCACCGTGCAGGAAGTCTATGCGGAAGTCGTTGCCCTTGGCGACGCGCACCGTGAGATCACCGCTGGTGAGGCTGGCGGCGTCGTCATCGTCGTGGACGGTCACAGGCGAGGGTTGCGGGAAAAGGGCGAACTGGGGATCGCGCAGGCGGCGTCCTTTGTGATGCACCATCTGCACACGGATCACATTGGGCAACGGCGACGTCAGCCGGATCGTGAGCAGCGGCTGGTTCAACGTGCCGCCGCGGTTTTCGATCCGTTTGGTGGGCGCGTAGAGGGTTAACCCGTCCGCGTCGGCCTGCACATCGTGGACCTGCGCCGGAAACATGGGGGTGACGCCGGGTCGGAACATCCAATAGCCAGCGGTGAATTTCATGGTCTATGTGTCCTTTGTGTGTTTTTCGAGTGCAGACAAGTAGAAGCAAAACGTGTCAAACAAACGATAGCATAGCTCAATGCCGACTGCCAGAAGAAGACCCCACCCATTGGCCCAAACCACAAGGACCGACGATAATGTAGACAACTTCTTCGTCCTCCTGAAATCACCCACCAACGGAGCCATGCCATGCCCGACAATGTCACCGTTCACCGCGATATCGCCTACGTTCGCGACGGACACGAACGCCAGAAGCTCGATCTCTTCGTCCCCAATGCCGACGGCTCGCTGCCGCTGCTGATCTGGGTCCACGGCGGCGCTTCGCCTGGGCAGCAAACAAGACCGGTGCCGCTTTCCTACCTGGACGACGGCATCGCCGTGGCCGCGCTCAACTACCGGCTGAGCCAACATGCGCTCTTCCCCGCCCAGATCGAGGACGTGAAAGCCGCCGTGCGCTGGCTGCGCGTCCACGCCGTCGGCTACAACCTCGATCCCAACCGCTTTGGCGTTCGGCGAATCCGCGGGCGGGCATCTGGTGGCGATGTTGGGCGTGACGGGTCATGTGACCGAGTTCGAGGTGGGCGAACATCTGGACGTCTCCAGCCGCGTGCAGGCGGTGGCCGACCACTTCGGCCCCACCGACTTCCTGCAAATGGACGCCCATCGCCTGCCTGACGGCATGGTCCACGATGTGGCCGACTCGCCTGAATCGGAGCTCGTAGGCGGTCCCATCCAGGAGCATCCCGAGCGTGGCCGCGGCCAACCCCGTCACCTACGTGTGCGCCGACGCCCCGCCCTTCCTCATCGTCCACGGCGACCAGGATCCACTTGTCCCCTATCACCAGAGTGTGCTGCTCAACGGGGCGCTGCAAACGGCAGGCGTGCCGGTCACATTTTACACGGTGAAGGGGAGGGGCATGGGAATTTCCGCGATCCGCAGGTAAAGGTGTTGACGCGGGAATTCTTGAGCAAGCATCTGCTTGCGTGAAGATACGAGATTGGGCGATTGAGCGATTAGGAGATTGGGGATCGTCTACAGGATCTGAAATCCCCTAATCGCCCAATCGCCTAATCTCCAATCCCACCAGAAAGGATCACCAATGACAACCATTCTCAAACCCGGCAAAACCGACACCGAACTCTTTGAAGCGGATCTGCGTGTCCGCCAGACGGTGAGCACGATCCTCGACGATGTGCGCGTGCGGGGACGTGGCGGTGCGGGCGCTTTCGGAGCGGTTTGACGGCTGGAACCCGCCGTCGTTTCGGCTGTCGGCGGCGCAGATCGAGTCGATCATCGCCGAGATTCCAGCGCAGACCATCGAGGATCTGCACTTTGCACAGGCGCAGATCCGCCGCTTCGCCGAAGTGCAGCCGCGCTCCAGGACGTGGAAGTGGAGACGCTGCCCGGCGTGATCCTGGGCCACAAGAACATCCCCGTCAACAGCGTGGGCTGCTATGTGCCGGGCGGGCGTTACCCAATGGTGGCGTCGGCGCATATGAGCGTCCTCACCGCCAAGGTGGCAGGCGTGCAGCGCGTGATCGCGTCTACGCCGCCGATTCAGGGCGAGATGCCGCGTGAAACCATCGCCGCCATGCACTTCGCCGGCGCGGACGAGATCCACATCGTGGGGCGTACAAGCCATCGCGCATGGCCTTCGGCGCAGAGGACCTGCCGCCCATGGACATGATCGTCGGCCCGGGCAATGCCTACGTGGCCGAAGCCAAGCGCCAACTTTTCGGCCGCGTCGGCATCGACCTGCTGGCCGGCCCCACCGAAGTGCTGATTATCGCCGACGACAGCGCCGACGCCGAGATGGTGGCCACCGATCTGCTAGGACAGGCCGAGCACGGACCCACCTCCCCGGCGATACTGATCACCACGAGCCGTCCTCTGGCCGAGGCGGTGGAAGTAGAGATCGGTCGCCAGTTGGAGACGCTGTCCACTGCCGACGTGGCCGGTGTGGCCTGGCGCGACTGCGGACAGATCATCCTCGTGGCCGACCACGCCGAAGCCGTGATCGAGGCCGACCGCATCGCCGCCGAGCATGTGCAGGTGCTCACACTCGACGATGACTATTTCCTCCAACACATGACCAACTACGGCGCGCTCTTCCTGGGTCCGCGCACCAACGTGGCCTACGGCGACAAAGTGATCGGCACCAACCACACGCTGCCTACCAAACAGGCGGCGCGCTACAGGCGGCCTGTGGGTGGGCAAGTTCATCAAAACCGTCACCTATCAGCGTGTCCTCACAGACGAGGCCAGCACGTTGGTGGGCGAGTACTGTTCGCGGCTGTGCGAGATCGAGCGTTTCATGGCGCACAAAGCGCAGGCCGATCTGCGCGTGCAGCGATACGGATCACGTGACGAGAAGTAGAGAGCAAGGAAGAACCAGAGAAAAATGATCCACAAAGCCACACAGAGATGCACGAAGACGAGAAATGCAGAATTGATCCACGGATTGCATGGATTTTTAGGAGATTTGATGTTTTTTGATCCACGAAGGCACACGAAGCACCACAGAGAGGAGGAGAGAGGGACACGGATTTCAGGGTTAGCAGGACAGGAGAGCGGAAAAGCTTTCTGCTTGTTCTTTTCTGCCTTCGTGTCTCTTCGTGTGGCTTCGTGGATCATATTTCTCTTGTTTCTCCTTAGGATTCAGAAGAAACAAGAAGCCGCCCCGGGTCTGGGATGGCTTCTCGTATTCAGCCCATCCAGCATCAATAGGCGTTACATCTGTACCTCAAAGCACCTCTAGCGGTACACGCACTACGCGCCACGTTACGGCGCCGCAGCAAACGTCAGGAACACATTCGGCCACGCCCAACCCGGCTGATCCGGATAAGCGTAGAAGCGGTTAAAGTTGTGGCGAATGGCGGCGTCGCTCACCCACAGATCGAGGACGTAGCAGCATTCCACATACGAACTGCCTAGATCGTTCATGTCGATTTCACGCAGCAGTTGCAGGCCGGCGGGCGTCGTCCCCTGGCCGTTGAGGTTGGCCGCGTAGGGTGCGCCTTCCCAGTAGCCGTGCCAGCCGCCGGGGCTTGGGTAGTAGGCGGAAGCGGGCGGGTTGCCGCCAGCAGCCGGATGCGGTAGCCCAGCAGGTAATCGTCGTCGAAGTCGGCGTAGACCTCGAACACGTCTGTCCCTGCGCCGGCGCCGCCACAGGCAGGCACCGTGGTGCCGCCCGCTGTGTGCAGCTCGAAATCGTTGATCTTGGGTGCAGTGTTGTCTAGCTGTACGTGGTGATCCACCGGTTCACGGAAGACCGTACCACCCGGCGTCGTGCGCCACTCTAGCCAGAGGACGTAGTGTCCGTCCTTATCGAGGACGTTGGGATCGTTGAGCGTGTCCCACACCGCCAGCACCAACCCGCCGTTGGGACAGCCGCCACTGCCGGACTGATAGAAGCGATAGTCGGCAGCGTCGAACCAGCCGTCGCCGTCGGGATCCAGGGTGCCGGTGGGTCGGCAGAAGGGCGGTGTACCGTACCACTCACGGATGCGCCACGACGTCTGAATCGCGGACGCCGTCCCCGGTGCAGGCGGCGACGCACTCACCTCACGGAAGGCCACGCGGAACGCCACGATATCATCGGTCAGATAGCCGTCGATGGGGATGTACCAGCCGAACGGTTGTCGCGGGGGCGTCGGGCCGGTGGTAGAGAGACCGTCCCAGTAGAGGCCGGTGCCGCCGCCGCCGATGGTGACAAAGCCGCCGTCGATGTCCCACACCGAGCGGTTGCCGATCAGCGTGATCATCGGCTCGGGTTCGGTCTGCGGCTGTGCGCCGGAGAGCGCGTCCAGGCCGAGGAAGTCCGCGGCGGCGTGGAATTTGGCGATCAGCAGTTCGTTGGGCGTGAGCACACCGTCCTGGAAGCGCAGGATGTCGCCATCGGTGAACGAGACCTTGTCCGACTCGAAGAGGATCTCGGTGGAGAAGGCCAGTTCCTTGAGCGCGGACTCGCGATCCAGCGTGCGATCCGACACGACCACGGCGTCCAGGCCGAAGTCCACGCCACGCGCCGGAATCCCTGCGGGTACGCTGCTGGGCAGCAGTGTCGAGTTGGCGGCCACGATGGTGCCAGAAGCGGCGGAGAGCAGGTCACCGTCGAGGATCGTCAACTGATCGGGGCTGCTGAACGTGCCTTCGATGGAGAACCACAGATCGATGCCGTATTCCTTCAACATGCCGGCCAGCAGACCTGGGTTTTCAAGGAACCGGTCACGCGGCATGTTGGGCAACGCGTCAACGAAGGCGATGATCTTGTCACCCGGCCCCATGAACTGCACGGCGTCCAGCCCGATGTCGTAGTTGATTTTGAAAGCGGCCACCAGCGCCACGTTGGGGATGTCCCCACCGTTGGTGAAGAGCAGATCGCCGGCCGTGAAGCGGTTGCCGGGATCGTCCAGTTCGGTAGAGAACGCCACGATGCGGTCGTTGACGTTGAGAATATCGAGGGCATCCAACCCCAGATCGGGCGGCGCGGCCGCGGCGAAGAAGGCGGCCAGCAGGTCGCGATTGCGGGCGCACACCTCGCCGTCCAGGCTGAGCACGTCACCGTCGGAGATGTAGGGGTTGCCATCGTAGGGTTCGCTGTCCTGCATCTGGAAGTCTTCTTCGGTGGAGAAGGCGCCCAGGCGGCAGGCGTCCCAATTCTGCGGCGGCTGCTGCGCCACGCTCCGCGCAGGGACAAGCGACAGCGCTACCAGCAGCATGGTCAGCACGAGCGAAAAGAGTTTCCGTTGCATTGGTTCCTCCTCACTCCTGTATTTGGTGCAGGATGATAGGCAGATAGAGATCGCCGACCTGCTCGAAGCGCATGAAGAGCGCGTCCACGCCCAGGAAGCGGGCCATCGGCTCGAAAGGCGTGATCAGATCGACGTGGGGGATCTCCACACCGCTGCCGGCGCGCAGGACGTCGCCGTCAGTGAACGTCGGCTCGCCGCGGTAGAGAATCTCGGTGGAGAAGCGTACCGCGGCGGCGTCGGCCGTCCGCGGCGCGGTGACGGCGTCCAGCCCGAAGTCGACGCCGCGGGCGGGGATGCCGGCGGGGACAGACGCGGCGAAGAGCGCCAGCTGATCGACGACAATCGTCCCGGTGCGCGCCGAGAGCAGCGTCCCGTCCAGGATCTGCACCGTGGACGCGGTCAACGATGTCCCTTCGGTGGAGAACCAGATGTCGACATCGTAGCGGTTGAGCGACTCGATCAGCTTGCCGCCCAGCCATGCTTCGGGCGCAATGTCTACGTTTTCTTCCAGGAATTTGACGATCTGGGCCTCCACGCCCACGAAGTGAACGGCGTCGAGACCCAGATCCGGGCCGGCCTGGAAGAGCGTCAACAGCGCAGCGTTGGGGATGATCACGCCGTTGGTGACCAGCAGCTCGCCGTTGCCGAAGCGCGCCTGCGGATCGTCCAACTCGGTAGAGAAGGCGACGAGGCTGCGCTCCGTGTCGATGACGTCCACGGCGTCCAGGCCCAGATCGGCGGTGATCTGCCAGATGGCCAGGAGTTCGTGGTTGCGGGCGCAGACGGTATAATTCGGCCCCAGCAGATCGCCGTCGGAGATCACGGGGTTTCCGTCGGCGGGCAGCGGGCCTTGTGTCACGAAGTCTTCTTCGGTGGAGAAGGCAAAGGCAGCGCATGCGCTCAGATTGCCGGCGCTTTGCACGCCAGACGGGGTTTGCAGGCTCAAAAGGAGTAGACAAATGAGCAGCACGACGACCGTCGAAGAGCGTCGTAACGGCATAGGGTACCTCCTTTCAAACGCATTCGCTTGAATGGGCTACCCCTAGCGTGGATCAGGCGAGCGGAGATGTCACAGGTCAAATGTCCTGTGATTGGGTGCGTTTTGGCTCAATTTGCATCGTCGATGGGCAAGCATAAAGGGACAGGTTCGTTGCGCTCGTAAAGGCGCAGCATGGTGTATCGAGACCTACTGGAGCAGTGACTCGATTCGGCTGATAAGTGTTTGAAGCTGTACCGGTTTGCTCAGGAACCCATTGGCGCCTGCATTCATACAACGCTCCTGGTCACCGGGCATGCTGTGCGCAGTAAGCACCAGGATAGGGGTGTCGATGCAGAGACCGTCCTGTCGAATGTGGCGGATCGCCTCTAACCCGTTCATCTCCGGCATCTGTAGATCCATAAGGATCAGATCGTATGTGGTTACGCCGACCTGCTGTACAGCTTCCAGGCCATTACGCTTCACATCCACCAGGTAGCCTTTGACGGAAAGGTAGTCTGAGAAAAGCTCGATAAGGTATTCGTTGTCCTCTACGAGCATCAACCGCTGACTCTTCGCGGCTACCGGCGCTGCGACGACGGGCGCGGCCTGGTGGTCGATCAGCACCTTGAATACTTCGTGCAGGTTCTCGCGCGTGAACGGCTTGGTCAGATAGGCCGATGCGCCCTGTTGCATTGCATAGGTCTGTTCATCGGCAACGGAGACGATGACAATGGGAATGTCACATGTTTGGGGTGATTGCTTGAGTTGTGCGAAGAGATCCCAGCCGCCGCCGTCGGCGAGGAAACTGTCCAGGAAGATTAGATCCGGCGCGATGGCCTGGGCTGTCCACAGTGCTGAGGATGCAGAAGCACGATGGACGGCCTCGATTTTCATCTCATGCAGGTAGCGTTCCAGTTGTTCGGCGGTAATCACAGAGTCTTCGATGATCAGGGCATTCTGCCAGGTGGCGGCATGGTGAATGCACTGTTCCGGCGGGGTGTTGGGCAGTGGATCAGGCGCTCGTTTGGGCAGAGTGATGGTGAAGCGGCTGCCTTTGCCGAGTGTACTTTCCAGTTTGATGGTGCCTCCGTGAAGCTGTATCATCTTCTGCGCCAACGTGAGGCCCAATCCGCTGCCCCCCTGCTGCCGGGAAAGGCTGCTATCTACCTGTACAAATGACTGGAAGAGGCGTTGCTGATGTTCCGGTGCAATGCCGATGCCGGTGTCCCACACAGTGATGTGGATGGCATCGTCTTCCCCCTGCGCAGTGACGTTGACCCCGATGGCGCCGCCCTCCGGCGTAAACTTGACAGCATTGCCCAGCAAGTTGACCAACACCTGCTTCAAACGACGGCCATCGGCGCGGACGACACCGATGTCCGCTGCAATCTGTGCATCGATGTGAAGATTCTTCTTCAGCGCCGATTGGCGCACAAGGCGCAAGCTCGCCTCACAGATTTCGGGCAAGTTGACGTCTTGTAGTTCAAGCGAAAGCTTGCCCGCTTCCACCTTGGCAACATCCAGAATATCGTTGATCAAACTCAGGAGGTGGTGCCCGCTTTCGCCGATGGTATGCAGCCGCTGCCGTTGCAATTCGCTAACCGGCCCGTAGACTTCTTCGAGCATCGCTTCGCTGACACCGAGTATGCCATTCAAGGGGTTCGCAATTCGTGGCTCATGCTGGCCAGGAACTCGTCCTTGTGCCGGGCAGACTGAGCAAGTTCGCTGTTTGCCCGTTTCAACTCGGCTGTTCGCTCATTCACGCGATGCGCCAGCAATGCGCGTTCGGCCTGCAATGATTCTTGCGCCACCACCTGGGCGGTGATGTCGAAGCAGATCCCCAGCGTCACCAGGTCACCTTCATGTTCCAGCAGGCACGCACTGCAATCGAACCAGCGAACTTCGTCGGTTTTGGTTGTAGCCTTGAACTGCATACGAATGCGTTCACTTTCGCGGCGGGCCAGCTTGAGGAATTCACCTTGTACCTCGGCCAGCATCGCCGGGTCGATCAGATCCCACACCGACATTGAAAGCAGTGCTTCGCGGCTATGCCCAAACAGCGATTCCGCGGCCGGGTTGGCGTAGATCAGTTGTGCATCTTGCGCCATGAATGTCGCAGCCAGCGTTGTCTCGGCCATGGATCGGAACATCGCCTCGCTGCGAACCAACTTGGCCTCGGCCAACACTCTGCCTGTGACATCGTGAAAAGTAGTAACATACCGCCCAGATTGATCAGCAAAAATCGACACATCCAGGTATCTGGCCATCTCTGGCAGGTATTGCAGACGGTTTATTGCTTCACCTGTCTTCGCTACGTGGGTGTACGTGGCCAGAATATCCGAGTCGTGGTGTGGGATCAGCCCCAGCATACTGCGCCCCACCACGTCGTCCCGACGCAAACTGGTTACGTGTTCGAATGCGGGATTCACATCTAAGAATACAAGATCAATGGGGGTGCCATCGGCGTCAAAGACCATCTCTTGGAGCGAGACACCTTCGCTCATCGAATTAAAGAGGCTACGGTACCGCTCTTCGCTGCGTTGCAGCAGTTCTGTGTGTTCAAATTCTTGCGTCACGTCGCGCAGGACGCTGACCTCGCCCGCAAGGTGTGACCCCGCAACACCAAGGGGACGAACTGTCACGTCCAGGTGTATCCGCTTGCCATTGCGATGGTAGGCAACATAGGGCGTGTGGAAAAGATCTGTCGCTGTGAGATTCTCCATGCGGCGGCGCAAGAACTGCTCGTAGCTCTGTTCACTTGGATGGATCATAGAGATGGGGTTGCCGATGAGTTCCTCTGGTGCGTAGCCAAACATATCGGTTGCAGCCCGGTTGCAGATGCGCACGATTCTGTCTGGCCCATCCAGCACAAAGACGGCTTGATCGATGCTGGCAAGTGTGGCGCGCAACAGATCGTTGTTGGCGCGCAGTTTCTCGGCGGCGTCCTGTTGCAGCGCATCGACACGCAATGCCGTAAGCCCGTAGACGATATCATCGGCCAGCGCCGTCATCAGCGCAGCTTCGTCGGGCGTCATGGGGTCATCGAGCGCAGAGCCAAGCACGATTGAGCCAAGGGTCGAATCATCCTGTACGAGTGGCATGATGATGAGGGCATGGCTGCTTGGCGCGTCGTTGGACGCCCCATCCTGGCGCGGATCGTGCAGTTGGTTCTGCCCTAGCACAGTGAGATCTCGCCCACGCACGGCCTCTAAGATCGGGGCTTCCGGCAGCAAAGCGCCGCCAAGGATGCGGTCGAGGTATGGCCGATGCGCTTCGCCGGAGAGTGCAACGAGGCGCAGCCTCGCTTCACTTTCCTCCGCGCCAAAGGTGACGGCAGCAAACTGGTAGCCGCCAATTTCGGTCAACACCGCACAGACCTGTTCCAGCAGTTCAGATTCGCTTTGAGCGCGAAACATCGCCTGGTTACATGCACTGAGGACTTGATAGGCCCTTTTCGCAGCGGCCAGGTGTGCGCTGCTCTCTGTCAACAACTGGTTGCTGCGCAGATACTCATCTTGGCTCTGTTTGCTGCAAACCAGCGCCGACTGAAGACGAGAATAGGCCTGACTCGTCACTGCGATTACCGTCACAAAGAAGATTAGCTGGCTGGTTACGCTGATGATCGGAGATGGCGCCACTGCGCTGAAGGTACCTGTTACTTGCATATATGCCACCGCGCTGCCAACAGCTACACTGGCAGCAGCCATGACAATACCGGCGCGCAGCCCCATCAAGATCACAGCAATTACGATAACAGCCGAATACCCGCCAAAGGTGGGCGCGTAAACACCTTGAGAACCCACGATCGGCCACGTGAGAATTAGCCACAGAATCGTTACCAGCAAATGCGCAGCCGCGCGGACATAGCCCACATGGGCAAGACGGCGGGCAACCAGGACGCTCACCAATATGCAACTACTCATCACATAAGCCGTAATTCGCGTATGGGGCATGTACAGAGGAGCAATGAGAACGGTGACAACGGCAATTATCGTCGAGTAGAAGAGCACTGCATTCAACAGGGGAATGTAGATGGTATCGTCTTCGAGTTTGTAAAGTGATGGCCACAGAATAGACCTGAGGTTGGGGCGAGGTATTTGCCACTGTAAATCCATAGAGAGCGAATCCTAAGCCATGTGGGCAAGAATGTAATCATTGGTTTGCCAGAGATCTAGATCGTACGAATACCCTAGTATGCACCCAATACCCAAGATATTAATTACGTATTTTACGAAAAATTGCTCACAAAAACCATAACAATAATGTAAGCCAGCTAAGTCATGTGGATTGTCCACAAACAAAAAAGGAGCCGGCGTGGCCGACTCCTTTTCTACACGAATGATCCCTGCAATGATCACATCGATTACAAGGCGCTGTCTCCCGCGGCAATGCTGTTCAAATACAATTCGATGTAGCCACATTGCGGACAACAGTAGAGCGTCACCAGAGCACCCCGATCCGTCTTGAAGACAGGCGTTCCACTGTCAGTGTCTGCTTCAACCAAGGCATGAGGATAGGGCGCCTGTTGAAGTACTTGCTCCGGGTGATTTGCACAGTACAAGTGATCATTTCTAATCGGCACGGATTGCTCCTTCTAAGCAATACCGCAGCGACAATGCAGGCTATGATGTAGCGGCTCGTTGAGAATCGATTTTGAAGAATCAATAACGTACAAACTGAATGCTGGAGTTACGCTGAGGAGAATAAGGAGAGAAAAGGGGCGCCCACCGGGTCTCGAACCCGGAACCTCTTGATCCACAATCAAGCGCTCTGCCATTGAGCTATGGGCGCCATATAAGCTAAAAAAAACGCCGGGGCGGGCAGGAGCCACCCCGGCTAGGCTGGGGGACAGGGATTCGAACCCCGATTGACGGATCCAAAGTCCGTAGTCCTGCCGTTAGACGATCCCCCATTGAACACTCGGTCTGCCGAAGCAGACCGGAGTGGGTGGGGTGTTGTGGTGCCGAGGCCCAGACTTGAACTGGGGACACCAGCATTTTCAGTGCTGTGCTCTACCAACTGAGCTACCTCGGCAAAAGGACCGACCCAAAGGTCGGCCCTTTCAGAGCGGGCGATGAGATTCGAACTCACGACCTTCTCCTTGGCAAGGAGACGTTCTACCACTGAACTACGCCCGCAAGGTCTTCATTTGTTCGCTCACAACTGTCCTAAAGTTTACATCATCCGTGAGAAATCCGCAAATTCTGCATTCGCCATTTCTCACTTCACTCTTCAAACTTCAAACCCCTTACTTCAAACTTCTAGTGGACCCGGTCGGATTCGAACCGACGATCTCCTGCTTGCAAAGCAGGCGCCTTCCCGCTTGGCCACGGGCCCCTACCTCGTTGCTACAACTGCTACTTCGCCAAATTCGCTGGTGCCGACGAGAGGACTCGAACCTCCACACCCTGTCGGGCAATAGATCCTAAGTCTATCGCGTCTGCCAATTCCGCCACGTCGGCTTGCCCCGTCGGCTCGGCATTTGGCGACCACCGAGCGAAACATGCTGCTTAACATGCTACACACATCGTCGATCAGGGAAAATACCCCCGATTCTGTGACCTTGCGGCCTGCCGTCATCTGTCTCACACCGGTTGCCCGGCGTGGCGGTTTGTGTCTACACAGGTGTTACCTGCGCTCAACCGCACCGCTGCGACGAGATTCCACCGAAGCGGAACCCTCTCGCCTTGCTCCCAGTCGCACGCTCGCCTAGCCGACGCCATTGCTGGCCATCGCTGGTAGGCTCTTACCCTACCCTTTCACCCCTTACCCACACTGTCAAAGACAGCACCGGCGGGACTACTCTCTGTTGCGGTTGTAGTCGACGGTCCGTTGCCCAGACCGCCTCCCCCACTTACGGTTTCGTGGGGCGACCTCCCACCTTTGCAGGTGGATGAGAGTCGGGAAGTTCCTCTACCGGCAACACCGGTAGCGACGGCTTTCCCTCAAATCGACGCTCAGTTGTTAAGCTACACACGCATGTCACGCTCAGAACTACAAAGGGCAGTATACCGGCGGGTCTGTTCCGTGTCAAATAATTTGACCAGAGGGTGAAGCTCAGTTTCACCGCCAAACCGTGGACCGTCAGTGCCTGACACTAAGGAGAAACGAAAGAAATAATGATCCACGAAGCCACACGAAGAATCATTAAAATTCTGAGATGTCCTAACTCAATGCGATTCGGGCTGCTGCACATCCAGCTCCGCCTGCCGCGGACCCTCTACCCACACGCTGCCGTCGGACCAGTTTTCTTCTTTCCAGATGGGGACGATGGCCTTCAGCCGCTCGATAGCATACTGGCACGCCTCAAAGCAGCCATCGCCGCGGTGTGGTGTCGCCACGGCAATGAGGACGGTGGGTTCTTCGATTTCGCAGCGACCGATGCGATGCAGGATGCTCACCACCTTCACCTTGGGCCAGCGTTGCATCACCTCGTCGCCGATCTGCGCCATCATCTTCTCGGCCATCTCCACATACGCCTCGTAGACGAGAAAATCGGTGTCGCGCACGTCGTCCTTGATGGTGGTGGCCCCGCGCACCGTCCCCGCAAAGGTGACCACGCCGCCGCAGTCAGGACGGCTTACACGGCGCAAGATGTCATCCTGCGAAAGCGGATGCTCGGTGATCTCGAAGAGTTTGGTCGGCATGGTTTCACTCATTTCGTCCTCCCGCCTGCCCGCCGGAGACGGGCGGCAGCAATGCGACTTCGTCCCCTGCACGTAGGACAGTCTCGCGCTGGGCATAGTTCTGGTTCACGGCCACGTAGAAAGTACGCGCCGTGATCGTTTCGGGCAGTTCATCCAGCAGATCGGCGACGGTGGCGTCTTCGGCCAGCTCGATCTGCTTCTCCTTGAAGCCGGCGACCTGCTTCAATCCGGCGAAAAGACGTAGTGTCACCGTGATCATGCCGCGCCCCTCACCCAATCGCCTGATTTGCCGCCGTGCTTTTCCAGCAAGCGGATTGGGCCGATGACCATCGTCTTTTCCAGCGCTTTGGCCATGTCGTAGATGGTGAGCGCGGCCACACTGACGGCCGTCAACGCTTCCATTTCGACGCCGGTCTGCCCCTTGCAGCGGACGGTCGCCGTGATCAGCACTCGGCTTTCCGTTTCATCGATCTCGAAATCCACCGCCACTTTGCTCAACAGCAGCGTATGGCAGAGCGGGATCAGCTCCGGCGTGCGCTTGGCGGCCATGATCCCGGCGATGCGCGCCGCCGCCAGCACATCGCCCTTGGGCACGTCGCCATCGCGGATCGCGGCCAGCGTCGCCGCCGCCATACGCACTTCGCCCTGCGCCACCGCCTCGCGGCTCGTCACATCTTTTTGGCTCACATCCACCATCGCCGCATGGCCGCGAGCATCGAGGTGGGTTAGTTGTTCAGGCATAAAATCTCCTATTTATTTGCGATTTTTGATTGACGATTACGATTTTTCCTGTTGAGTATCTGATTCTGTATTGGCGTCTCACTGCTCTTACCAAGTAGTGACCAATCATGCTGTCGGAAGCTCTGAGAGACAATCGTCAATCGTCAATCTAAAATCGTAAATCTCTACAGTTCGCCGATCAGCAGCGCCGTTACCACAGTCCCTGCCGGCAGCGTTCCTTCCTGTTGCGGCAATTCGAGAAGCGCATTGGCGGTGCGCATACTGAGCAGACGGCTACTGGCCTGGCTGCCCGTGCTTTCGGCCACGAATGCCTGGGCGATGTCGTCCCAGTGCAGGGTGGCGCGGTGATATTCAGGACGCTCAGGATCGAGGCGCAACGGCTGTGCAAGCCGCGCCTGGACACGCCGCAGCCCCGGCTGGCGCCGGCCGGCCATCTTGCGCAGCGCCGGCACCGCGAAAAGATAAAAGGTGACCAGACTGCTCACGGGATTCCCCGGCAGACCAAAGACCAGGCTACATTTCCCCCCAATCTCCACCGTGGCAAAGGTGACAGGCTTGCCCGGCTTCATGCGC
The DNA here is from genome assembly GCA_041391225.1 of Caldilineaceae bacterium. GTDB lineage: Bacteria > Chloroflexota > Anaerolineae > Caldilineales > Caldilineaceae > RI-153. The sequence continues at coordinate 98,889 of JAWKOL010000018.1, read as the reverse complement.
ACTCGCCCAAAGTGGACGGTCCCCGCGTGCGCCAGGATCGGCTTGATCAGATCCAGATCGCCCATCGACACGCCGCCAGACGTCAGCAGCATATCCGCTTCCAGCAGGCCGCGGTTGACACGCTCAGCCAGTTCGCGCGGACTATCGCCGCCGATGCCAAGATCGATGGGATCGCCGCCATTGGCGCGCACAGCCGCCATCAACGTGGCGCGGTTGCTGTCGCGGATCTGCCCAGGGCCGAGGGGATCGCTTGGCGCCACCAGTTCATCGCCCGTGGAAAGGACAGCCACACGCGGCCGCGCGTGGACAGGTACATCCACCACCCCAGCCGTGGCCAGCAGACCGATCTCCGCCGCGCCCAGCAGCGCGCCCGCATCCAGGATCATCTCGTCGGCGGCCACATCGACACCCACAGGGCGCACGTCGTCGCCCGCTTTCACCTGCGCCGCGATCCGCACCGAGCGCAGACCATTGTCCCCGTCGACGCGCTCCGTCTTTTCCACCATCACCACCGCGTCGGCGCCAGGCGGCATGGGCGCGCCGGTGGTGATGTAGGCAACCGACCCGGGCGTCAACTCAAAATTGGCCATGCGGCCCGCCGTCACCTCGGCCACCACGGGGTAGACGCCCGGCCCATCGGCGGCGACGACGGCGTAACCGTCCTTAACCGAAGCGGCGAACGGCGGCAGCGGCTCGCGCGCGAACACCGGTTCCGCCAGCACCGCGCCCAACGCAGCAGACAGATCCGCCTTCACCGTCGGCAATGGGTCTGCCTTTGCCAGCACCAGCGCCAGCGCGTCCTCTACTGAAAGCATGGGGTACGGGGATTCCATGAGTTCTCCTCTAGACAGACCGGCAGATAAATTCTACTTCGTTGCCATCTGGGTCGTCGATGTACATGGTGCGACTGGCCAGAACGGGATGTTTCCCGCCACGAGGACTAAAACCGGCCGCCACCAACGCAGCATGTTGGGCGTCGAACGCATCGGGCGGCAGTTGAAACGCCAGATGGTGGAGCTGTCCGCCGCGTGGCTGTGTCGCAACTTCGGGCGGCATCGGCACAAGGACCATCATCTCCGGCACTCCTGCGCTGCCGTCGCCCACCTTCAAAAACGCATTGGGCAACGTCGGCGGCGAAATCAGCTCAAAACCTAGCAACTCCTGATAGAACCAGAGCGCCTTGTCCTTGTCGGCAGTCCACAACACAATTTCGGCCAGGCCGGAGATATGGGGCATGGGGTGTCCTCGCAATCGGTAGTTGCTCAGTAGGAAGATCCGCACGAGGGCGTGCTCACCCTGCGGATATTTGTATACCGGACGTTTGGCGTCGTCGGTCATCGAGCATCAGTCATCGGTCGTCCGTCAAGTCTACCCGAACAAATGAGCTTGTCAAGTCCGCAGCGAATCGACAGCCGTTGATCGCTGTGCTATAGTTCCCTGCATCGACACCGTCAAACAGATCAGACAAACCGTGTCCGAATCGACCTACAACTGGGCAGCACACCCGAATCCGTTCATCCGCATCGTTGGGCGAGATCGTCCGGCTGCGGCTGCATTGGAAGACGCACTGACCGGCGCAGACCCCACCTTTCGGCGCAGCGCCAGTCGCTCACACCCCCACAGTGACTACGCGCAAATTGATCCGCAGCTTCCTTTGCTGGAGACCGATCAGCCCGTGCCGCTGCCCCCGCCTGACGCCGGATACGCCGGCCTCACCGACGCACAGCGCGGCTTCTTCTATCGCTGGTTGCACGCACCCGAACAGGCCGCCCCACCCGCCTACTTGCGCCTCTACCTGGCGCATATCGAAACCCATCTTTTTTTGGGGGAAAAGGAAGCCACTGCCGCGCGGACAGCCCTGCTCGATCTATTGGGAACCCCCGCTTGGTCCAGTTTCCAGGGTTTGACGAGGGCTGCGCTGCTGGCCGGCTGGCTGGCGCAGGACGACCGCACGATTGCTCGCGTCCTGGCGCGCGGGCATGTATCTCCCGCGCTCATGGGCGTGGCGTTGGGCTGGCAGGCGCTACTCAACCACCCCCTGCGCGGTGACGAAGTGCTGGCCGCCCATCGCTCCTGGCGCGGCGCGTCCGAAGTCGATCTGCCACCTGCCGCCATCGTCCAGTTGAACATCGGCTCGCTCGCCGCCACCCTCGGCGCAGATCCGCTCCAGCACGCGCTGGCGCAGATCACACCCGCGCCGCCGCCACCCGTCACCGCGGACAATACCAGCGCAGACGACACCGCAGCGCCCGAAGGCCCACCAGGTTGGCCCGGCGCGTGGACAGCCTGGCGCTGCGCCCACCGCGATCTCACCGTCGAACTGCCTGCCCCCGACGTGAGACCCACGCTGGCGCCTCTACTCAGCGAACTACTGCAGACAGCGCAGATCTTCACCCAACGTGAAATCGAAGCCAGTCTGGCCCTTGCCGCCGAAAGCGACAACGAAGACGCCGAAGACGACACATCCGGCGACGACGGCGTCGAGATCAGCCGGCCCAACTGGCACCTGGTGCTGGAATTTGGCGAAAGCCGATCCCAGTTCTACGATCACGTCGTCTTCGTGGCGCAGAAACAGCCCAACTACGTCATGCTCATGGACGAAGGCCGCCAGATCGTCCATCGCCTGCTCTACCAAAAGCGCAACATCCGCCAATTCTGGCGCATCTGGGATTACGTGCAAAAGTGGTCCAACGTCCGTGTCTACGTCAACGGCCAGGAAGTGGAGAAGTGGAAGATCTGGCCCTACTCACCACATATGAGGTGACGTGGCGAAGAGACGACGTGGCGAAGAGGTGACGTGGCGGAGAGCGTATACAGACGCACCGGCGCATCGTCACACCGTGGCCTCTTCACATCTCGCATCTTCGCATCGTCGCATCTTCGCATCCTTCTACCATGAACACTGAACTCGAAACCTACATCCGTGCTCGATATCCCCTGCTCTGGGTGGTGACGCCCGAAGAAGAACGCGCCCTGAGCATGATCGAAAACGTGGCCATCAACCTGCGGCGTCGTGTGCTGCACTGGAGCATCACCGGCGGCGAATCGAACCCCGCGTTGCCCAGTCACCAGGACCGCAGCCGCCGCGATCCCATTACCATGCTCAACGCCATCCTCGATGAAGCGGACCCCGCTATCTGGGTGCTGCGCGACTTCCACCCCGTGCTCAAAGACGTGAACGTGGTGCGGCGCTTGCGCGAGGTGGCCTTTGCACTGCAAAAAAGCAAGAAGACCGTGATCCTGCTCGGCCCGGTGCTGCGCATCCCCGAAGAACTGGAAAAAGAGATCACGGTGGTGGACTTCAGCCTGCCCAGCGCCGAGGAACTTGAGAAATTGCTGGTGCAGATCGAGTCGGCGGCGCGCCAGAACGACGGCATTCAGGTGGATCTCAACCGCCGCGGCCGCGACCGCCTGATCCGCGCCTGCCAGGGCCTCACCGTCACCGAAGCATCCAACGCCATCGCCAAGGCCGTCATCGAAGCCGATGGGCGACTGGACGAAGAGGCCGTGGCCGCGGTCACCGCCGAAAAGCAGCAGATCATCCGCAAGAGTGGTCTGCTCGAATTCTACGCCAGCCAGGATCGCCTGGACGATGTGGGCGGCGTTGCCAATCTCAAAGAGTGGTTGCGCAAGCGCGTGCGCGCCTTCAGCGAATCGGCGCGGGCGTTCGGCCTGCCCGAACCCAAGGGGATTTTACTCGTGGGCGTACAGGGGTGCGGCAAGTCGCTGGTGGCGAAGTCGGTGGCGAATGCGTGGCGGCTGCCACTGCTGCGCTTGGACGTGGGGCGGCTCTTCTCGTCGTTGGTCGGCTCCAGCGAAGAGAACCTGCGCAACGCAATCAAAGTGGCCGAGTCCATCGCGCCGGTGGTGCTTTGGGTGGACGAAATCGAGAAAGGATTCAGCGGGGTCAGCCGTAGCGGCGTCAGCGACGCGGGGACGGCGGCGCGCGTCTTCGGATCGTTCATCACCTGGCTGCAAGAGAAGCAGTCGCCCGTCTTCGTCATCGCCACGGCCAACAGCGTGGATCAACTGCCGCCCGAACTCGTGCGCAAAGGACGCTTCGACGAGATCTTCTTCGTCGATCTGCCCGACGCGGCCGAGCGCGCCGAGATCTGGCGCATCCACCTGCTCAAACGCAACCGCAACCCCGCAGAGTTCGACCTGTCCACGTTGGCGATGTCGTCGCACAACCTCTCCGGCGCCGAAATCGAGCAGGCCCTCATCGATGCCCTCTACGACGCCTTCGATCAGAACCGCCCGCTGCACATGGACGATCTTCTGGGCGTGCTGCAAGAGACAATTCCCCTCAGCACCATGATGCAAGAAGAGATCGACCGTCTGCGCGCCTGGGCCGACAAGCGGGCGCGCAAGGCGAGCTAACAGATCACGTTCGACGCAGCCACACGGCCCCTCTCACACGCCACCTCACACGCTCCCGCGCGAGGATAGGACCAACGCAGCACCAACCGTCTATCACTGCAAAGGACCCAGCCATGCCCTGCACGCCATCCTTGTGGCGACGCGTCGCCGCTTTCGTCATCGTGTTGTTATCCGTCGCCGTCTTCGCCGGGGTGTCCGTCGTCCTGGCCCAGGAGACATCCCCTGTGGCCGACAGTGCGATCTACCTGCCCTTCGTCGTGGACGGCGTAGGCGCCTGCCCACGTCGACACCCACCGCAACATTGACACCCATTCCCACGTCCACGCCCACCACAGCGCCCCCCACACCTACACCAACGGCCACTGTCCCCGTTAGCGAGGAACGGCAGATCACGTCGGGCATGGTGACATCGCAGAACGCAGTCTCCACGACGCTGCAACTGCGTCAATACGCCGTGGACGCCGTCTACCTGGCCAGCCAGGTGGCGGGGACGGGCAACGCGGTCACCACTGGCACGGTGACCATTGTCGACGCCAACAACGCCACTTACGATCCCACGCCCACAGATCGGCTACGTATCAATTTCCCCGATGGTCGCTTTTTGGAGGAGGTTGTGACGGAGATCGCAGGCGGTGGGTCCAGTGCGGGCAGCTTCTTCAACAACAACCATCGCCTCAACGTGCGCGTGATCACCGGGCCGGCGGTGCAGGCGCCCGATCCGAGCCTGCCCCTGCCGCTCAATACCGATGTGCAGATCTTCTCGGCCATGGGCAATGGACAAACCCAGTTGACCGTCGCCGGCGTCACCGAACAGGACGGCGTCGCCTACACCCTCGATCTTACGTCCGCGGGGACGTTCTACTTCGACAGCAGTTTCGGCGGGCTGGAGACGCGCAGTAATTTCACCGTGGCGGGCACGGTGACAGGCGGCGCGCTGGCGCTGACCGTTGACGAACGCTACATCAACCAGCGCGTGGTGGTCGACGGTGACAGCGCCTCCCTGGCCGACACCGAGATCCGCAACCAGTGGACCTACAACGGCGCCAACTTTCAGGTGGTTGACGGCCTGATCCGCCGCTCGTTCCGCAACGGCTACGTCAACGAGAACGAGTTGGATTCCCGCTGGACGGCCCAGGGCGCGATCCTGCGCAACGGGGCGGCCATCGGCGGGCTGAATCTGCTCATCGGCCCGCTCTACGTCGACGTCATCGTCACCGCGGACGGGCAAAGCCACACCTTCCAGAGCTTCCGCCGCTACACCAACATCGTCCCCTGAACCAGATCACAAACTCAGTACGTCACGATTCTTTGTGGAATTGCGGAGAGAGCACGCTGCCCTGAAAGAAGCCCGTGGACACGGATTGGCGAAAACACGGATTTTTCTGCTTTGATCTGTGTTTTCCTCAATCCGTGTCCACAACTTTCATTAGATCGCATTCCCCATGCAACAGTGGTAGACTGTCTGCACCATGATTCAGCGAAAAGAGAGGGGATCGCCCCCCAGCGCATTGCACATATCCGTCTCGCAACTGCGCGCCGATGAACTGAATCGCCGCACCAACCAGCTATGGATTGGCATCTGGCTGGCGACGATCCTCATCTTGGTCAGCACCTTCATCTTGCGCCGCCTGACAGGCAACAGCACCACACCCTTTGCGATTGCGATACAAATCGTGCTCAACGGGTTGGTTGTGGCCAACCTCTTGCTGTTCAAAACCCGCTATGCGCGTCTACTGCAAGGAATCTTCGTCTTCGCCATCCACTTGGCGGTGCCGCCGGTCTTGCTCCTCTACGGCGGGACGCGTGGCTTCGGGGATTTTGCCGTGTATATGGCGGTGCTGCTCTCGATCCTCTACGGCTGGCAGCGCTGGATGTTCGCCACCTTCGGGATCATGGCGGCGACGCTGATCGGGGTGCTCTACCTGGACACAACCGGTCAATCTGTTGCCCCGCTGCTCGACTATTCGGCCCAGTTTTCGACCATCAAATTTGTAGTCATCGGCTTCATCATGATCTTCGCCCTGCGCTTTATCAACACCTTTTACAATGGCCTGCTAGAGACCTATCGTACCTTCGCCGAAGAGCAGGTGCGGCTCAACCATGAACTCAAGGCAAGCGAACAGGCACTGGAAGCGATGAACAAGAACCTGATCGCCTCCCGGCAGACCATTGTCACAGCGCGGGAGGCAGAACGACGCCGGCTCCGGCGCGATTTGCATGATGGATTAGGACCGACACTGGCCGCCCAAGTCTTTCGGATCGGGATTGCCCAGCAGATGGTTCACAAGGACGCGGGAAAAGCGGCCACCCTGCTCACCGATGTCGAATCAGGCATCCGAGACACGCTGGCCAACGTGCGCGAGTTGGTCTACGGCTTGCGCCCACCGATGTTGGATCAGCTTGGGTTGCTGGGCGCCATGTCGGATTTTGCCAAGCAGCAAGAAGGACGTGTTGCCGTGTCTCTGGATCTGCCGGCGGACGTGTCACACATCAGCGCGGCGGTGGAGGTTGCGCTGTTTCGCATCTACCAAACCGCGCTCGACAATGTTGTGAAACATGCCCAGGCAACCCATTGTGACGTGCAATTGCACGTGGAAGCAGAATCTGTGACACTAACCATCAGCGATGATGGGATCGGCCTCGGCGATCTGCATACATCGGGCGTTGGGCTGACGTCTATGCAAGAACGCGCAGAAGAACTTGGCGGCGCGTTTTCCATTCTTCCCGCGCAACCTCGTGGGACCAAGCTTCAAGTCACCATACCGCTGTTGGAGGACTCGACGCTATGATTTCGATATTTATTGTGGACGATCATCAGATTTTCCGCGACGGGTTGAAGCTGCTCTTCGACAACACCCCAGACATGCAGGTACTCGCAGAGGCCCAAAACGGTGAGGACGCCCTTGAGAAACTGGCCGTGTTGGAACCGGACCTGATCCTCATGGATATTCAACTGCCGGGCAAGAACGGGATCGACGTGACCCGTGCGTTGAAAGAGCGCAATCCTGCGCACAAAGTGCTGATGCTGACCATGTTCGAGGACGATCAATCCGTCTTTGCTGCCATGCGCGCCGGCGCCTTGGGCTATGTGTTGAAGGGGATCAACCACGCCGAGATGGTGCAGACTGTCCGCATTGCCGCGGCCGGTGGTGCGGTCTTCAGCCCGCAGATCGCCGGGTATATCTTGCACTGGTTTGCGCAGGGAGCCGACCAACCCACCGAAGAAAGCGTGGAACTCCCTGTGCTGACCCAACGCGAGCGGTCGGTGTTGGAACTCCTGGCTGATGGCTGCGACAACAACACCATCGCCGACCGCTTGACGGTGACAGAGAAAACCGTGCGCAACTATGTTTCGCAACTGTTGAAGAAGCTCGAAGTCAGCGACCGGCACGCCGCGGCCGAAAAGGCGCGACGTGCCGGGCTTGATGACTGATTTTCTTACTTCACGATTATGACGCGGAGTAGGCATCCTCAGATGCCGGGTAGAGCTGAACAAGCCGCATCTGAGGATGCTCTCTCCGCATGCTAGCAGGAACCGTGAAGGTTTGACTTTACCGTGACACCACCGGCAGGTAGATCTTCTGCGTTGCCCCTTCCACAACCACTTGAATGGTCAAGGCCTCCTCGTTCTCGCCACTGTACCCAGTGATTTCAATCGGATAGACGCCGTCGGCGACACCGGCATCGACATGGATCGCCAGTTGATGGGTCGGTTTGACAGTGTTGATCTCCGTGACGCCGTCCACATCATCCACAAACCGAGCCGTGATGCCCGGCGCGGCTGCGCCCAGATCCGTCGAGAGCCAGACGCTGGGGAAGAAGAGCGTCTCTTCCACGTTGAGCGTGACCGGAACCTGTACACTGTTCCCCGCGTCCACGTTGACCGTTGCCTGCGCCGACGTGAGCGAGAAAGCGCCCGGTTTCACGTTGAAGATGAACTCCGGTGAACGTACACTGCGGCCACGTACACTGTCTACAGCTTCAACCGAGATGTAGTAGTTCACCCCCGGTTGGATGTCTTCCAGGGTGACGAAGCCGACTTCGACACCGGTGGCAAGCCCGTTTTCGTCGAGTTCTTGGATGCTGTTCCCCACCGTGATGACCTGGGTGGGATTCAGCGGCGTGTTGCCGAAGTGCAGCCGGTAGAGATCCGTATCCGGGTGCCCAAGCGCGCGCCACTCGATGTAGAGCGACTGATCTTCAAGTTCGAATGTGCTGCTGATGGCGGCCGCCCACGTGGTGGGGAAGTCGTTGCTGTGATCGATGACGATCTGCGCCGCATTGCCCACGGTTGCCATCGGGTTAAAATCATCTTTGGCGATCCACACCGCATTGGCGCCATAGACGCTCTGCACACCCGCCGCCATCAGCGCGGGGGCCTCCGCGTAGGTCTCAATCGGTGGGTTCACCCCGTCATCGGCGCGTACCCAGAGGTGATAGGTGCCGGAAGGCAGCGTGTTCAGGTCCAACTGCTTGGTGACCAACTGTCCACCCAGTTCAGCCAGATCGTTGACCTCATATTCCGCCAGAAGCAGCCCGGTATAGAGCGGAATCTCCTGAATCCACCGAACCGTCAGCGTTGGTCAGGGGCAGCGTTGCGCTGATCGCCCCCGGATTGGCAAAGATCGAAACCAGGGTCGGGCGATTGTCCGAAGTCAACTGCCAACTGACCTGCGCCGCCGACAGGTTGGCTGCGTCCACTGCAACCGAACCCAGGATCGGCGGGCTGTCGGGTCCCAGCACCGAAAGCTGATAGAAGGTGTTGTCGGTGTCGCCCACCAACTTCATCTGCCATTGCTCGTTCATCTGCGCCTGATCCACGGTGTAGTAGGCCAGATAGGACGGGCTGTAGCGTGCGTCCTCGTTGGAGGAGCGTCACAGGGAAGCCGCCGTTGCTGTGATCGGTGCTCAGGAAGGTGTAGACCCCGCCATCTGCCAGCGTGGTGGTTAGTGGCGCCGTAACAACTGTGTCGCCGGTGGTGGTGCGCAGTTCGATGCTCTTGGCCGGCGTCGATTTCCACATAGTTCGAGGCGGCTTGGTACGCAACATTGTTCAAGATGGGCGCCGTCCACGAGCAGGGTCAAGTTACCATCTGCGCCATTGAAGAAGCGGATCTTGGCTTTGCCAAAGGTCGACGGGGCTGCGTTGTCATCGGCAACGGTGACAAAGGACGGCGCCGCGCCACCCACGCTGATCACACTCACGGTTCCTTCTGTCGGCACGGTGACCGTTGCACTGCGCACCACGTTGTTGGTGCCGGTTGTCAGCAACTCGATCAGATGGTCACCCGCGGACAGCGGCATCGGCTTGATCCATTCGAGTGAATTCTGGAAGTCGACGTTCACGTAGACAACCACGCCATCGATGCGCAGGTCGACACCGTTCACGGCGGCTTCGGCAGAGAGCGGCGTGAAGAGCAATCGCGGCGAAGTGTCGTCTTCATCTTCCTCGCCGTCTGTGGCGTCATCTGCCACCAGTTCAAACTGGTTGCTCTGTGTGTACTCAATCGTATAGCCCAACGTAGCGCTATCGTCGTAGTTGGCGGGTGTCACCTCTTTGCCGTTGGGCGTGATCAGGCTGAAGCCGAGCGGGGCATCGGCCACCATATTAAAGATGACATCGCCATGTTGAATCAGGTTCACCTGCGTGATGACATCGGTGACGCCCGCCGCTGCAATCTGGCCTGCATCCGCCATTGGCTTGGTCAACGGCGCGCTGACGATCACGCCGTCGTTGCCCGCAATATCATCCACATTTTGGAGGAAGACGTACTGTCCATCCGCGTTGGTAGCGCCTACGATTTCGCCACGGTTGAGGGCATCCTGCCATTGAAGCGGGCTGCCGCAACAGTCGGTGCATCGATCAGTTGGAAACGATTGACATTGCCGAATTTCAGATTGCCCCTGTGATCGATGAAGAAGCCGTGGGTGCCAAAGAGTCTGATGAAGCCTTTGAAGCCGAAATTGCCGTTGGTGAACTCACCCATATCTGCGCCGACTGGCCAGTTTGCCCGTGCTGAAGGGCGGAATCGGCGGTGGGCAAAGCCTGATCCGCCCGAAGCACTTGCCTGCCCTTACAATCGAACCCTTGCGGACTTCCAACGAAACCCTGGCCGATCCAGTGAAGGTGGCGCGCCCGTTGCGGGTGAAGGCGTTGATCTCGGCGCTGCCGTTGAAGAAGATCGCCTCGAATTGGATGCTGGCCCGGAAGCTGTTGGTGGTGACCTTGGCCTCGGTTCTGGCGACTTCGATGGAAAGAACACTTAGCGCCACCCCCAGGTCCAGTTCAAACGGCCGGGGTTGCACGCCCATGCTGCCTTCCACGGCCAAAATCGGCCCGATACCCGGTAGGCTCTTGCCCGCTTCGATGGTCACCGTTACGTCAACGCGCTCACCGCCGGGGATCAGGGTGATTTCGCCGCTGAGGCCGGTGACGAAGAGACCGGTTGTGCCGATGGCCAGACCCGGGCTACAGCTCAAACCGGCCCGTATCTGCTCAAGACGGAAGGCGTCAAACGACTGGGGCGCCATCACCGCTGCCGGTGCGACGTTCGCGCGAAACGGCCCCATGCGTTGTTGCGTCAGCGCATCGCCTGCGGCAATCATCATCACCGTTCGGTTGTCGGGGCCGGCAAAGATGGTGACCCCGGCGCTGATCGAGCATTCCTGTCCTTCCTCACCCGAACTCTTTTTCTTGCCGATGTTGGGAATGGTCAGTGAGCCATCGGCGGCAGTTCAAAGCCGCCATCGCGCTGTTCCAGCGTGGCGGTGAGGCTCATCTCAAAGCCACTTTCTGTCGTAATCGTGGGCAGATCGATGCTGGCCGAACCGATGCGGATGCCGCCGCTGTCAATAAAGGTGGAAGCGGCTATCGTATTGGAGAGGCCGCCAAACTGCGCAGGCATTTGCAGCAGCGGGCGGACGATGTGGAGGGCAGGGTTCTCGTTGATGTAGGTGATCTCCACACCGCGCGCCACCAACGGCAGACCGGCCATGTCAATCGTGAAATCCGGGATGGAAGTATCGCTGAACTGATCCGCGCATTGACCACGCCGCTGAACGGAATACTGCTCACCGTGCTGCCATTGGTGGTGATCGTCATCGCACCGCTGACGGTACAGCCGTCGCTCGTGTTGTCGCTGATGGTGATGTTCTCGATGCGCACCAACACCCGCGTGATGCCGGCTCCTTGATTCACCAGCGTAATCGGATCACCGGTGCAGGACTGTAGCGAGTTCGCAACCGCATCGGGCGGCGACGGCAGGTTGTTGACATTGACCAGGAAGATCTGGGCAAAGGCGCCGCCGCGGTTGTCTGTGCTGGCGATGCGCACGCTGTAGATCGGCTTGGTCTCAAAGTCGAGCAGCGCGTTTGTCCTGAGGACATTGTCCTCGATGCGGAACAGATCGTTGTCCGCGCTGCCGGCGCCGTCGACCAGCGCGTAGGCGTGCGTGTCACCGGCATCCACGTCCTGCGAACTCAACGTACCCACGGTAACGCCGGGCTGCTGATTCTCGTCGATGCGATTGTTGCTCAGATCGATGGCGTGAGGCGCATCGTTGGCATTGGTAACCTGGATCGTGAAGCGCTTGGTGAACGTCTGCCCTTGCAGGTTGCGCACCTGTACGTCGATCACGAGATTGGCTTTTGTCTCGAAATCGAGTGCCCCGTCCACGAGCAATTCAGTCAGGACAATGCGGAACTTGTCGTTGTCATTGTCGCTCCCGACGAGCGAGAACGTGGAACGGTCCAGGCTGCCGGACGTGCCCGCCTCACTGTCGCCCTCCGCGTTAAGCGCGCCGACGACTTGCCCGATCTGTGCGTCCTCGGCAACGGTGGCGTTGCTCAACAGGATGTCAGAAGGGCCATCGTCGACGGCAGTCACCGTGACTCGAACACTTGCCAGGCGCGTTGAAGAGATCGCCATTGTGGACGATGTAAAGAAAGCGGTCGACACCGCTGAAATTCGCATTGGGGGTGTAAGGACTTTGTTGTCGACGATGACGGCCGTCCCTGCTGGCGGATTACTCACCGCCGCAAGGATCAAGGCAGTACCGCCGCCCAGGCCATCATTCGCCAGCACATCGATGGTGGTCGGCGTATCTTCTTCGATGGTGATGGTGTCGGCAACCGGTTGAGGTGGGGCGACCACCTGTCGGCTGGGAGCGGCCTGTGCCGTGCCGTAGGAAAGAAAGAACAAACAGAAAATCAGTAGAACGAACGGTGCGTGACGACGCCGAAGAATGCGGGCGTCTCCGCGTAGGAATGGGAATTGCTTGGGGGTTTGCATTGGTAGACCTTTTCGAGATGGATGGAAACTTGTACGAGAACACCTTTTGCGTGCCGCCGCAAAGCGTACCATGAATCTCGATTGGGCGATGTCCTCGTTTTGCCCTCAAATAAAGCGGGACATGATTGGGACAATTCGCAGGATTGGGCGTCCTTGCCATCTCTGCCGTATGTCCGCCGCATGGCTGAGACAACACCGTTTTCCTTCTTCTGCGGAGAGTAATCGAATACGACAACGGGCGTTTGAGAAACGTTGAGATTTTTGTGTTATCCTCACAAGTGTTGCGACCCCGCTCAAACTGAAGTCAGAAAAGCTGGCGTCTGAGTTGACGTGCGCGGAAGAACGAATGAACAGATTACTGGAGATAACCGAGGCAGGACTCTACTGCGCGGACGGCGATTTCTTCGTCGATCCGTGGCAGCCAGTGAGCGCGCCGTGGTGACCCATGCACACAGTGATCACGCACGGCGAGATTGTGGCCGCTATCTGGCGGCAAGTGAGGGCGCAGGGGTGCTGCGCACGCGGCTGGGCGCCGGCGCGCAGATCCGCGCATTGCCTTTCGGCGAAACATTGACCATCAACGGCGTGCGCGTCTCTTTTCACCCGGCTGGGCATATCCTCGGCTCTGCCCAGATACGCGTCGAGCACAAAGGCGAAGTCTGGGTCGTCAGCGGTGACTACAAGACTGAGCCGGACCCCACCTGCACCCCCTTCGAGCTGGTGACGTGCCACACCTTCATCACCGAAGCCACCTTCGGCCTGCCCATCTACCGCTGGCCCCGTCGCGAAGACGTCTTCGCGCAGATCGACGATTGGTGGCGCACCAACCAGGCGGCCGGGATCTGCTCCGTCCTCTACGGCTATGCGTTGGGCAAAGCGCAGCGGTTGCTGGCCGGCGTCGACCGCGGCATCGGCCCCATCTTCACTCACGGCGCCGTGGAACGGCTCAACGCCGACTACCGCGCCGCCGGTATTGATCTGCCGGAAACAGTGAGCGCCCTCGACGCGCCAGCCAAGACCGATTGGTCACAGGCATTGGTGGTGGCGCCGCCCTCCGCCGACGGCACGCCCTGGCTGCGCCGCTTTGGTGACATCTCCACCGGCTTCGCCTCTGGGTGGATGCAGGTACGCGGACAGCGCCGCCGCCGCTCGATGGACCGTGGCTTCGTCCTCTCCGATCACGTAGACTGGCCAGCGCTCATGCAGACGATTCACAGCACCGGCGCCGAACGCGTGCTGGTGACGCATGGCTACATCGCCGTGGTGGTACGATATCTACGCGAACAGGGGATCGACGCCTATCCGCTGTCAACGCGCTTCACGGGCGAAGCAGACACAGGCGACGACGAGGAAGAATGAACACAGAAAACAAGATGACGATTTCTATCGCGGCCGAACGCCCAGACAGCCCAGACGCCACCCTGTTGATCGAAGAACTGGAGGCGTATCTGGCGCCCCAATATCCCCAGGAGAGCCGCCATGGCTACAGCGTGGACAAGCTGATCCAACAGGGCGTGGCCTTCTTCGTGGCGCGCAATGACGGCGAGGCGGCGGGCTGCGGCGGGGTGCAGATCTTCGGCCAGGAATACGGCGAACTCAAGCGCATGTACGTGCGTCCGCGTTATCGGGGGCTGGGATTGGCCAAGGCGCTGCTCGATCACCTCACGGAGTACGCGCTGCGTCAAGGCGTGTCCTGCTTGCGGTTAGAGACAGGCATTCATCAAACCGAAGCGATTGGTCTCTACGAACGATGGGGGTTTCGGCGGATCGGGCCATTTGGCGCGTACCGAGACGATCCGCTGAGCCTCTATTTTGAGAAAAGGCTATAAATCCTATAGGTTTCTCGTGAAATTCATAGACATTTGGTCCACAAAGGGGAGAAATTCGGACTACGCGATCAGCGCATTGTAAGCAACAATTGCGCCTACTTCGGCGATAATCAGCGTAGGATAGTAGTACTCAGATATATTGCTGATGTTCGACGCCGTACGCTGTACACATATGACATTAGTACCGATAAGAGGAAAGAGGACGTCCGACAAAAGTCCCAATTTGAACGCAGAATGTAGCACAACGGAAAAAGGCTAATCCGTCGAAAGGCGGAGGCGCAAAGTCCAAGGGCCTACCGCATCCTCCACCGCATAACCAGATCGATGCTATGGTTGCCTGACTGCCCATGTACGAATTATCGACATGGGTCTCCTAGGACCAAGTGTGGATATCTCACAATCGGGAGACCTCCGAATGCAAACGCACGCAGTGACCGCAGTAAATCAAACGGCCGCGCTCCGGAAGCGGATCTTCTTTGTGGTGGCCGCCATCGTCTTCTGGCTGTGCTACCTCACAGCAGTGACCCCTGTCCACGCCGATATCGACGAATCGGTCATGCCACAGGCGCCGGTCGCCGGTATGGCCACGTGGCATGGATAGGGTACATGGATAGGTTAGATGATGGGATGATGAGATGATGAAGAGCGGCAATACATCATCCCGCATCCCATCATCCTACCGCCCCTCCCCATCTTCGTTTCACCCTCCCCACCTCTCCGTTTGGCGAAACGCTCGATTCTTGGTATGTTATCCTTACAAGTGATCAACCAATACGAATCGAACCAACCACAATCGAGGCTTTTTGAGCAATCCACCCTCTTCTCCCAACGAGGACCAGCCCGACACAGGGCTGCCCGCAGTTGAGCTGACCGAACTACCCCAATCTCACCAGGACGCCGCCGCCCGCGCCGGCTGGTCAACGCTGACACCCGTGCAGCGCATCGCCATCCCCTACATGCTCGACAAACGCCACGTGATGGTACAGGCCCGCACCGGCAGCGGCAAGACAGGCGCGTTCCTGTTGCCGATGCTGTCGCTGTTGGATCCAGCGCGCGCTGAATGCCAGGCGCTGATCCTGGCGCCGACGCGCGAACTGGCGAATCAGGTGTGGCGTGAAGCCGAGACGTTGCTGGCGCCCGCGGGTCTGCGCGCGCTGGCTGTCTACGGCGGCACAGGCTACAAAGAACAGATGGATGGGCTGAAACAGGGCGCGCACGTCGTCATCGGCACGCCGGGGCGCGTCCTTGACCACCTGTTGCGGCGCACGCTCACCCTGGACAACCTGCGCACGCTTGTCTTCGACGAGGCCGACCGCATGTTGTCTATGGGCTTCTACCCCGACATGATGGCGGTGCAACGCTACCTGCCCAACCGTCGGCTCGTCACCGCCATGTTCTCGGCCACCTTCCCCGAGTACATCCTACGCACGGCGCGGCACTTTATGCAGGATCCCGACTTCGTCTCGCTGAGCAAGGACCGGGTCTACGTGGCCGAAACGCGCCATGTTGTCTGCGATGTACCCGGCGTGGGCAAAGACCGCGTGCTGGTGAAGTTGATCGAACTGGAAAACCCCGCTTCGGCCATCATCTTCTGCAACACCAAGGTGAACGTACACTTTGTCACCGTTGTGTTGCAGCGTTTCGGCTACGACGCCGACGAACTCAGCGCCGATCTGGCGCAGGCCGAGCGCGAACGCGTCCTTGAGCGGGTGCGCCAGGGGAAGTTGCGCTTCCTCGTGGCCACCGACATCGCCGCGCGCGGACTCGACATCCCCGATCTGTCGCACGTCTTCCAGTACGAGCCACCCGAAGACCCCGAAGCCTACATCCACCGCGCTGGGCGCACAGGACGTGCCGGGGCCAGCGGTGTAGCGATTACACTGGTCAACGGCATGGAAAAGTACGCGCTGCGCGACATCGCCCGCCGCTTTGAAATCGAGATGGAAGAGTGGGATGCGCCCACCGATGAGGAAGTGGCCGCCGTAGTAGGTGAACGGCTGACGGCATTTCTGGAAGCGCGTCTACGCGACCGCGACAAGCTTCAAGCCGAACGCAGCCACCGCTTCAACGGACTGGCCCACGAACTGGCCGAAAACGAGGACGAGGCCGGCATCATCGCCATGCTCCTCGACGACTACTACCAGCAGATGCAACACGCGCCCATTGCCCCGCCCGACGAACCGCAGCGGAAACCCTCTAGGTCACAGCAATCCTCGAGATCGTCATCGCAGCGCAGGCGGCGGCGTAGACGATAGATCGATAGATCGATAGATCGATAGAGATCGATGACTCTACTGCGAAAAGTCCGACTTCTGTATGCTTTGAGGTTGATCCTCTCTGGAGAGAAGTCGGACTTTTGCGCTCTAGCGACCTTTTTGCAGTGCAGTCATCGATAGAACGCGGATTGGGCGGATCAAAGCTGATTTTTCTGAAGAATCCGCCCTGATCCGCCTAATCCGCTCAATCCGCGTTCTATTTCCTCGCCATCAGCAGTCTCCACAGTTCCCGCTGCTTTGGATCGAAAGGCATGTAGAGGGTGATCCGATCCAGGACGCCTTCGTATTTGGCGCGCAACCGCGGTTCCAGTTCCTGCGGCGGGCAGACCACGGCGAACGCGTCCACCATCTCGTCGGTGACGAGAGCGGGCATGTCGGCCCACTGCTTGCGCGAGGCCAGGTGACTCAGTTCCTCGCGGGCTGCGCTCCAGCCGTGTAGATCCATCACCGCGGCGTAGTCGGGTGTGCTGGCGTAGAAGGAGACCTGCTGACGCACGGCGGCGACAGCGGCGTCCATCTCGGCCTGGTTGCGCCCCGTGGCCACGAAGACGGCGCTGCTCAGCGCGATGTCGGCGCGTTGACGTCCGGCCGCGCGTGCGCCGTCCTCGATGGCGGGGATCACCACTTCTTCCAGATAGCGCCGCGTGTGGAAAGGATGGGCGTGGAAGCCGTCGCTCACCTCGCCCGCCAGCCGGCACATGCGCTCGTTGACGCCCGCCGTGTAGATGGGAATCTGTGGGAAGTCGATGGGGCCGGGGTCGAAGAAGGGCGTCATCAGCGTCAGCTTGTAGAAATCGCCGCGGTAGTTGAGCCGTTCGCGGTTCTGCCAGCTATGCCAGATCGCACGCAGCGCCAGGATGTAGTCGCGCAGCCGTTCGGCGGCGGGCTGCTCCCACGCCATGCCGAAACGGCGCTCGATGTGCGCACGCACTTGCGTCCCCAGCCCCAGCAGAAAGCGCCCCCGGCTCAACTTCGCCAAATCCCAGGCCTGGTACGCCACGTCCATTGGACTACGCGCAAAAGCCACCAGGATCGCTGTCCCCAACTCGATGCGCTCGGTGTGTTCTGCCGCCAATACCAGCGGAAAGAGCGGATTTTGGGCAATGTCGCTCGTCCACAGCGCGTCGAAGCCCACCTCCTCGGCGGCTTGTGCCGTGGACCCTGCGGTCGAAAGATCGTCTGCCCAGAGTGCTGCGTCGATCTTCATCGAGTGCCTCCTTTGGTTTTCGATTGACGATTGACGATTTACGATTGTCTGGTTGAGCATCTGATCTCACCGGAAGAATCTTCCATCGTTAGCTCAACAAACGGACAATCTCACAATGCGTTCAGTCACTTGACCAGACAATCGTCAATCGTCAATCGCAAATCGTAAATTGTCACATTTTCTCCTCGAACCATCGCAAAATATGCCCCAGCCGCACAATACGCCGATCCGTGCGCCCGCCGCGCGAGAGGCCGTGGGATTCTTCGGGGAAGCGCACCATTTCGGTGTCCACGCCTTTGAGTTTGAGGGCCACAAAGAGCTGTTCGCCCTGCTCGATGGCCACACGCAGATCCTGCTCGCTGTGGATCACGAGGGTGGGCGTCACCATGTTGCCCACGTAGGCAATGGGCGACTGTCGCCAGTAATCGTCCAGGCTTTCGTAGACGGGTTTGCCGCCGAACATCTGCTGGAAGATCCAGATGTCGCTGGAGCCGTTGAAGCTGGTGAGATTCGTGAGGCTGCGCTGGGTGACGGCGGCGGCGAAGCGATCCGTGTGGCCGATGATCCAGTTGGTCATGTAGCCGCCATAGCTGCCGCCAGTGACGCCCAGCCGCGTCTCGTCCACGTAGGGCAGCGCCGCCACGTGATCGGTCCACGCCATCAGATCTTCGTAGGCTTTGCCGCCGAAATCGTTGAAATTGGCATCCACAAAGTCCTGTCCGTAGCCCTGGGAACCGCGCGGATTGGTGAAAAAGACCACGTATCCTTGCGCGGCCAGGTAGTGAAATTCCATCATGAAGCTATGACCGTATTGCAGCATCGGCCCGCCGTGGATCTCGAGGATGGCCGGGTACCGCGTGGACGGATCGAAGTCAGGCGGCGTGATGATCCAGCCCTGCAAGCGCGTCTGCACACCGTCGATCCACACTTCTTCGCAACTGCCGAACTGCACGTCGCCCAGCCAACCGTCATTGACAGCCGTCAGCCGCCGCGGCGCGCCGCTGTCCAGCGCCGAGATCCAGATGTCCCCCGGCTCTACCTGCGTGGTGTACAAGTAGACAACTCGACTACGCGCAGCGTCGAAGGTGCAATCCCCCACCGCGCCAGGACCAGCCAGCAGCGTCGTCATTTCGCTGCTCGCGGCGTCCACGGCGTGCAGCGTGGTGCTGCCATGACGCGAAATTTGAATGAAGATGCGTTTGCCGTCCACCGACCACACCGGCTGCACGTCTCGGCTGTAGCCGGCCACGTCGCTGAGGGTGACGTTACTCACGGTCACATCGTGGCGGCGAGTCAGGTTTTGCGCGGGTGCGCCGCCGTCGGCGGGGACGAGCCACAGATCGTTGCCACGCCAGAAGCGATCCTTGTCTTCGCCGCCGATGAAGGCGATCCAGCGGCCATCGGGCGAGAAGACAGGCGAAGACTTGGAGCCGACGAAGGCGTCGATGCGCCGCGCTTCACCGCCCGTCGCCGGCATGACGAAGATCTCGGTGGCGTGGATGTCGCGATCCGGGTCGTCGCCGGTGTTGGTGACGTAGACGATCTGCGCGCCGTCGGGCGACCAACTTGCGGACCCTTCGTCGCGGGCATCGCCTGCGGTCAACTGCGTCAGCGCGCCGTCGGCCACGTCGACAGTCCACAGGTGGGTGCGCTCCTGGGGCAGGAAGCCCACGCCGTCGGCTTTGTAGCGCAGACGGGTGATGTGGCGGGCCACCACGCCCAGGTTCTTTTTATCCTCATCCTGTTCCCGCTCGATTGCGTCGGCGTCCTTGCGGCGGAACTCAATGAGCAGGCGTGTGCCGTCGGGCGACCAGGAGATGGCACTGACGCTGCCTTGCAGTGCGGTGAGCGGCCTCGCCTCGCCCCCATCCGCGGGGATCAGGTAGATCTGCGCCTGTTTCTCGTCCTTGCGCGTGGAGAGGAACGCGATCTGCTTGCCGTCGGGCGACCAGCGCGGCATCGAATCTCGCTGATCGCCGAAGGTGAACTGCCGCGGCGTCCCCGTCACCGGGGACGAGCCACAGGTTGGTGAATTTCTTCTCAGTCTTGCGATCCACGCGCTGCTGCACGTAGAGCACCTGCTGCCCGTCGGGCGAAATCTGCGGATCGTTGACCGTCTGCAACTGGTAGAGGTCTTCCGCCTGAATCACACGCATGATCACTCCTTGCACACTGCTGTGTTTGTCCACCGCACGGACGCAAAGAAGACAAAGACTGGAGAAGAGGACACGGATTTCAGGATTTCAGGAGGCCGGAGTCAGATCTTTCTCTTCGCTCCTACTACGTCTTCTGGTCCGTCTGGTTCTGCTTCTCCTGAAATCCGTGTCCGTTTTTTCTCCCTTTCTCCATCTTTGCGTCCTGAGCGGTGAAAATCTGACTGGTTGAAAGAATCTGATCATACCGCGTTCAGGCGAATGGGCAAGAAATGCAGGTTGTTCAATCCATCGGCTTTGCGGTACGATGATACTTGCTTGCATCCCACCCAACACCAGATGGAGACAAAGATGAAACGCGTGCTGCTCACAGGCGCAACCGGCCGTATTGGTCGTTCCTTTTTTGAATATGCGCAGGACCGCTACTGGTTCCGCCTCGCTGCCCGTCGCATTGAGCGCATGGGCGACGTGGGCGATCACGAAAAGTTTACCCTTAACGCCGCCGATCTCGACGCCTGTCGCCGCGCTTGCGAGGGGATCGACACCATCGTGCATCTGGCCGCGGACCCGTCGCCCGCCTCCGGTTTCTACGAATCGCTGCTCGACAACAACATCAAAGGCGCCTACAACATCTTCCACGCCGCTGCCGAACAGGGCTGTCGCCGTGTGATCTACGCCAGCAGCATCCAGTTGATCGAAGGCTACCCGCTCGACGTGCAGGCCACGCCCGACATGCCCACCAAAGCCGTCAACATGTACGGCGCCTGCAAAGCCTTCGCCGAATCCACCGCCCACTATTTCTCGGCCAAGATGGGCCTTTCCTGCCTGTGCGTGCGCGTGGGCAACTACGCCGGCAACTCCGACAGCATGGAAGCCGACGGTCGACGTCTCAGCGCCTGGATCAGCGAACGCGACATGAACCAGCTCTTCGAGCGTTGCATCCTGGTGGAAGACCTGCCCTTCGCCATCCTCCACGCCGTCTCAGACAACCGCTTCAAGCGGCTCGATCTCACGTCCACGCGCCGGCTCGTGGGCTACACGCCCCAAGACAACGCCTTCGACTACTTCAACACCGGCATCGACAACGGCGCACGCTGGTACACGGAGGCGGAGGGAAGGGAGAGGGAGTGATTGGTGAGTGGTGATTGGGCAGATCATTTGTCCGCGAGGATGATGGGATGAAGGGATGATGGCTGTCTAGGCCCCTCATCTCATCATCCCACAATCCCATCATCTCGTCTCTCCACCCAATCACCACGGGTGTAATTCATTCTTGGGGCGAAAGTGCCGGGGACTTCACGATGGACGTGGCGACAAGAGCGCCCCCCGTCTCGCTGCAGCGAAAAGTCCCCGGCACTTGGCCTGCCCCCAACTTGAATTACACCCAATCACCACTCACCAATCCTTAATCACCAACCATGCACACCTTCACCGATCTCTACGCCGCCCTGGACGAGACCACCAAGACCAACGCCAAGATCGAGGCGATGGCCCGTTATTTCGCGCAGGCGGACGCACAGGACGCGGCGTGGGCGGTCTACTTTTTGAGCGGACGACGCCCCAAACGGCTGATCGGGTCGACGAAGTTGCGCGATTGGGCGCGGGAACTGGCCGATATCCCCGATTGGCTCTTTGGCGAGTGCTACGACGCGGTGGGCGACTCGGCGGAGACCATCGCGCTGCTGCTGCCGTCGCCCGAAAGCGAGGAGACCGCGCCGCTGCACGTGTGGGTGGAGGAGCGTCTGCTCCCCCTGGGCAACATGGACGACAACGCCCAGCGCGCCGCGTTGCAGCAGGCGTGGTTGGCGCTCGACGGGCGGGAGCGGTTCGTGTGGAACAAGCTGATCACGGGTGCGCTGCGCGTGGGCGTGTCGCAGCGGCTGCTGGTGCGGGCGCTGGCGCAGGTGAGCGGGGTGGACGCCACTGTCATCGCGCACCGGCTAATGGGGACGTGGGAACCCACCGCCGATTTCTACACAGGCCTCATCGCGGAGGACAACGCAGAGGCCGACATCAGCCGCCCCTATCCCTTCTTCCTCGCCTACCCGCTGGAAGACGATCCCACCGTCCTCGGTGATGTGGGCGAATGGCAACTGGAACGCAAATGGGACGGCATCCGCGCCCAGTTGATCCGCCGCCGCGGGCAGAACTTCGTGTGGAGCCGCGGCGAAGAGCTGATCACCGAGCGTTTCCCCGAACTGGCCGACATCGGCGATCACCTGCCCGACGGCACGGTCCTCGACGGTGAGGTACTGCCGTGGCGGGGCGGTCATGTGCTGCCGTTCGCCCAACTGCAACGCCGCATCGGGCGCAAGAAGCTCAGCAAAAAGCTCCTGGCCGACATTCCTGCGGTGCTGCTGGCCTACGATCTGTTGGAATGGGATGGCGAAGATGTGCGCGAGCGGCCCCTTGCCTGGCGGCGGGCGCAGTTGGCTGTGCTGGTGGACCAGATGGATCACCCGAGCCTTCTACTTTCTGAACTCGTTGAGCCTGTCTCGTGGGTTCAGGCGCAGGAGGAACGGGACAAGGCCCGCGATCTCGGCGTGGAAGGGCTGATGATCAAGCGTAAAGACTCATCGTATCAGGTGGGCCGCCGCCGCGGGGACTGGTGGAAGTGGAAGATCGACCCGTACACTGTCGACGCCGTCCTCATCTACGCCCAACGCGGCAGCGGACGTCGCGCCGGGCTGTACACCGACTACACCTTCGCCGTGTGGGACGGCGGCGAGTTGGTCCCCTTCGCCAAGGCATACTCCGGCCTCACCGATGAGGAGATCCGCGAGGTGGATCGCTTCGTGCGCCAGAACACCAAAGAGCGTTTCGGCCCTGTGCGCTCGGTGACGCCCGAACTGGTCTTCGAGTTGGCGTTCGAGAACATCCAAAAGTCAACGCGCCACAAATCCGGCGTGGCCGTGCGCTTCCCGCGCATCGTGCGTTGGCGTCGCGACAAGAAACCCGTCGATGCGGATACGCTGGAGATGATCCAGGCGATGGTAGGTGAATGAGTAATGCGCTCTTGTGCATTGCGTCACAATGCAACCGGGTTACCATTGTCGATCTTGCCCCTGTGCGTGCTGGACGGGTTACGTTATGGTTAGGAACGGCCCCATGCCCCTGAGGCAATCGAACATCTAACGCCCAAGCGTGCTCGCACCCACGCAATCACCCACACGATGAGGAAAACAAGAACATGAGAACATGGTTCGCGCTTGCATTTGTTGCTGTTCTGCTCTCGGCCTGCGCCACAATGCCGGTGGCCCCTGCCACCCCGGCCCAGGCCACCGTGGCACCCGCCGACACAGATGCCCCTGCCGACACAGATGCCCCCGCCGACGCGGCCGATGTCTTCACCGCCGCCTTCCTGCTGGCCGAATCGCCCACGGATCAGGGTTGGAACGCCGCCCACTACCGAGGCATCGAGACGCTCAAATCGTTGGGCGAAGTTGTGGCAGAAGACAATCTGTCCTTCACTGTTGACATGGGCGAAAAGGGCATTTTGGATGTCGTCGTAGTCGAGGATGTAGGCTACAGTGATGCCGATATCGAACGCGTGATGCGTTCTGTGCTCAATCAGCAGTCTCCCGACATCGTCTTTGCCACCTGGTTTGATTCCAAAGACGCCAGCGCCCGCCTCGCGCCTGAATACCCCGATGTCTACTTCGAGCATTGCAGCGGCTATCCGCTTATCTCCAGCGGAGACAACCTGTCCACCTACTTCATCCGTCAGGAATACGGCGACTATGTGGCTGGATACGTCACCGGTCTGCTTGGCTATGCGAACACGGGATTGGTAGGTACCTTCCCCATCCCCGAACCGGTGCGCGGCATCAACGGTTTCGGGTTGGGTCTGCAACAAGGCTTAAGCGAAGCCGGCCTCGACCCTGCGGAGAGCGATGTCCGCGTGGTGTGGATCAACTCGTGGCTTGATCCCGTGCAGGAGCGTGAAGCCGCCCTGGCCCTGGTCGATACCGGGGTGGAGGCAGTGCGGCAGATGGCCGACACCCCCCACAGCAGCCAGGCCGCCTGTAGCGTAGACGGCATGATCGCCATCGGGTATGGCACCGACGTTTCGCCCTACGCCTCCTGCGCGGTGATGAGCAACGAGTGGAATTGGGGCGCCTACTACGTGCAGCGCGTCGAAGACGCCATGAACGATGCCTGGACCGCGCAAGATTGGTGGGGCGGCTTCGAGGAAGGCGCAATCGGCATCACCGGCTGGAACGATGAACTTGTCCCCGCCGAGGTGCAGACCATGGCGGCTGATCTGGTAGGCGAATTCGAGGCAGGCTTCGATCCCTTCTGCGGGCCGATCAGCGGCTATGGTCGCGCGCAGGAAGCCGGCGGCGAAAATGCCGTGATCGAGGTACCCGCAGGTCAATGTCTCTCGGACATGGACTTGCTCACCATGCAGTGGTTTGTCGATGGTGTCAGCGGCGAACTGCCGCCCGCCCCCGCCGACGGTTTCACACTGGAACTTCAGCCGGAATAGGCCCACATGTTTTTCGTGGGTAACAGTTCGGCGCAATTCCAGTGACGCCGGTTGGGCTTGTGGAAACCTAAGAGCGGGTTAACCCGCTGGTTTCCACAAGCTCAACCGGCGCTGGTCTTGGCGAAGGCTGAACAGTTACTTCCGCGGATCCGATCTGGAAAGGAAAGCATCTATGTCTGAGATGGGGAACAATGTTCCGAAGACAGTCACCATCCCCCTTGGCGGAGATCTGGAGATTACGCTGCCAGTGCTGCCCTTCAGCGCGCAGGAATCGGTGGGCGTGCTGAACTGTGTGGACGAAGAATTTGCCGACGTAGATGTGCTGGCAGAGGCACTGGTAGATCGCATTCATGCGCAGGGGTTGCAGCCCGACGCCGTCCTCTGTGTGCCGACGCAGGGGTATGTCCTGGGCAGCATGGTGGCGCGGCGGCTGGGCCTGGATCGCGTCTATGCGGTGAAGAAAAGTGTGAAGATCTTCGAGTCCGCGGCCGACATGGTTTCGGTGACGTATGGCTCCATCACCTCGGGCGGATCTACGCTGTACATGCCCAGGGTGTGGGGCGAATCTCTACGCGACAAGAGTGTGATTCTTGTCGAAGATGTCATCGCCACTGGCGGCACGTTGGGCGCTGCACTTGACCTTTGTGATCAAGCTGGGCTGCGCGTCGGCGGCATCTTCGTCGCTTTTGTAGAAGCGCGACCGATCTGGCGTGAAAAACTGGGGCGCTACGCCGATCAGGTCACCGCGCTGGCTGAGATCCCGGTATACCACACCCAACCCAAAGACGATTGACACCCCAACGGATTGCCCGCATAATGCAGGACAATCGTTTACACGCTCAATTGTCTTCGGCCATGCCCACATCTCGTTTCGAGCAACTTGAAATCGTCGATCCCGCCGGTCACATCCAGTTTGTCGATCTGGATCCGGCCGTGGGTCTGCTCAATATCGGCGCGCACACCGCCAACGATGTCACCATCGACGGCCCTGGTGTGCGTCCTTTCCACGCGCTGCTCGACTTCCGTCAACAACCCTACCAAGTGCTCTTTTTGGACGAGAGCGGCGTCGGTGAAAGCGCCACGCCCCTTGATCAATGGCAGTCGGTACGGGTGGGGAACTACGAATTGTTGCTGGCCCGAGAGGCCGCGGCTGGACCTGCGCCCGCCATGCCCGCTGCGCAAACGTCCATGCCCGTGTCCCGTCCGTCCGCGCCGCCGGTCCCCGCGCCCCGGCCCCAGGAAAGTACCGCGGTCAGCGCCGACGGCAGCCGCTATGCGCTCAACATCAACAACAGCGGCAACGTCCCCGCCACATTCCACATCGCGGTGTTGGACGTGGCGCCGGAATGGGTGTTGGTGGAGCCGCCCCAGTGTGTGCTACAGCCCGCCCAGCAAACCCAGGTGACACTCTCGCTGCATCCCGAACTGCCGCCGGGCAGCTACACGCTCACCTGGCAGATCACTTCGCCCGACTACGGCCAATGGCAGCAGACAGGGCAGTTGACCCTGCTCGCCACAGCCCCCTACCAGTCCATCGACTGGGGCGAACTGGAGCCGCGCACAGTGCGTTCACAGTTGCTGCGGCGCAGCGGACGCGCCATCCTGCCACTGACCAATCTGGCCGAGAAGCCCGCGCATTATTTCCTGTGGGCCAAGGATCTGCGCGGCGACTGCCGCATCCGCTTCGCACTGCCAGCGACGGCCCAGGCGATCACCACGTTCAGCGCGCCACAGAGCGACCGCTGCGAGGTTATCTTGCCGCCCGGTGTCACCGTTCCGCTGGCAGTTAGCATCGCGCCCGCCGAAGGACGCGTCATCGCGCTGCGTACGTTGCGCTATCGGTTCGTGATTCAGGGCGGATTCAACGCAAAGGGGCCGGTGGATCGCGCCATCACCGGCACTTTCGAGAGTCGTCCGGTGATCCACGGCGGTTGGCTGGTCTTCCTGCTCATGCTGTTGTTGCTTGCTGCCATTGTCACCTTCCGCGGCCAGATCGGCGCATGGATCGATACCTGGCGTTTCGGCGAAGCCGCTGCGCCGACGCCGCTTGTGCTGCCCACACCGTCGCTGATCCATGGCTTCAGTGCCGAGGAACTGGCGCGCTATCGCCAAGTCGGCGGCACGGGTGGACAGGATGGCGCTGCGCCACAGGCGGCACCCGACAGCCTCGAAGCGATCTTCAAAGAGGTAGGGCGTCAATACAACGTAGATTGGCGGTTGTTGGCGGCGTTGGCCTATCGCGAGAGCAGACTCGATCCGCGCGCGGTGGGCCGATCCGGCGAGTATGGGCTGATGCAGATTATGCCCAACACCTGGAACGAGTGGGCGCCGCTGGTGCAGGTCAACGATCCGTGGGACGCCTACAGCAACGTCAGCGTGGGCGCGGCCTACTACTCGTACATTCACGGCTACTTCAGCGACATCGGCTTCGGCGACGAGCGCTGGGCCATCGCCGCCTACAACTTCGGCCCCGAGCGCTGCTCCAGATCCTCGATCACGGGGCGCGGGGCGACATTCCCCTGCCCCAGCGCCAATACACCGCAGACATCCTCATTGGTCTCGACGACGTCCCCGCGCAGGTGGCGCGTGTGGATGCGGGCCAGTAACCATGCGCAGCAATCGCTAGTGCAGAGTGGCACAAATGAGTCGCTATGATCGGTTCATCCGTGACCCCGCCTGGCAGGTGATCACCTCCACCGCCTATGATCAGGAAGCCCTCGATCTGCTCGGTGGCAATCTACTCGGTGGCAATGTGCTCGGTATGCGTGAAAAACCGCACCCCGACACTGCGTCTACACACTCTCCGTTTGCACAGGCGCTCTTCGCCGGCCTGGCCGGCGCCGCCGACCTGATCCCACGTGACGATCCCGACGGCGTGATCACAACCGCCGAGCTGGCGCTCTACCTGCGCGACTGGGTGGAACGCAACACAGCGCACAAGACACGTCAGGTCCCCGGCTCGTGGTCGCTGCGCCGTGACTACGACAAGGGCGAATACATCTTCCTCGTCCCCGGCAAAGCGGCGCCCGATCTGCCGCCGGCCCCAGATCTCACCGCAGCCAACAACCCGTACAAAGGACTCTCCGCCTATCGCTTCAATCCCACCGACGCCCGCCTCTTTTTCGGCCGCGAAGAGATGGAACGCGCGCTGATCGACAAGATCGAGACACAGCCGCTCACCGTCGTCCTCGGCGCATCGGGGACGGGGAAGTCGAGCCTGGTGAATGCTGGGGTGTTGCCGCGTTTGCAGGGCTGGCGCCATCAGGACGAACCCAATGTCGCCAAAGCGCAACCGGCTGCGCCGTCCTCGCCGCAGTGGACCATCCTGCCCCCCATGCGGCCATCGGCGACGCCACTGCGCGCGCTTGCCGGCCTGCTACACCACGAACTGGACGTGCGTCCGACGAGCTCAATGCCATACAGCACGCAGGCGATTCGCGAGGTCATCGAAGTTTGGGCGCAAGCGCACCGCGCGCGGACGTTGCTGCTGGTGGTGGATCAATTTGAGGAGATGATCACGCTCTGTCACAGCGCACAGGAACGCGCCGATTTTTTGCGCTTGCTGGCCGAGTTGACAACGCAACACGCGGATCAATTGCGCCTGGTCGTCACATTGCGTTCGGATTTCGCCCCTCAATTCGAGGATTCGCTGCCGGCCGATCTGTGGACAGCGGCGGCCCGCTTCATCGTCACGCCCATGGATCAGGACGATTTGCGCCGCGCCATCCAACGCCCGGCTGCCGAGCGCGTCCTCTACTTCGATCCGCCCGAACTCGTGGACGATCTGATCAACGAGGTGATCCAGACACCCGGTGCGCTGCCGCTGCTCTCGTTCACCTTGAGCGAACTCTACGTCAAATACGTCGAGAGCGGCAGCGACAATCGCGCCCTCACTCGCCGCCACTTCGAGGAATTGGGCGGCGTCATCGGCTCTTTGCGCGTGCGCGCCGAAGAAGAATACGCCGCGCTGCCCGACGACGGACACCGCGCCACCATGCAGCGCATCTTGCTGCGCATGGTGGCCGTAGAAGGGGCCGAACTGGCGCGTCGCCGGGTAGCGCGCACGGAGTTGATCTATGCCGACGTGGCCGAAAACGATCGTGTGACTGAGGTGTTGCAGCGTCTCATCGCGGCGCGTTTGCTCGTCACCGGGCGCGACGAAGCAGGCGACGAATACGTCGAACCCGCCCACGATGCCCTCGTCCACGGATGGGCGCGGTTGCTACAGTGGAAGCAAGCCGCCGAAGTCTACCTGCCCTTGCAACGCCGTGTGCATCAGGCCGCCGAAGACTGGTCTGCGGCCGGTGAGCCTGCCAACCTGCTCTGGAACGGCAACGCCTTCTTGCCCCAACTTCAGGCTGAACTGACATCGCAGCCACAAGGACAGACCCTGCGCAGCCTGCTCTGGCCGCGCACCGACGGTCTGCGGCGCGACACCTGGCTCAACCGGCTGGAGGCAACCTTTGTCCGCCGCAGTATCGAGCACCAGGCTCGCCTCAATCGCCGCATCACCGCGGTGACACTGGCGGTGATCGCGATCCTCTCGGCCATCACCCTCTTTGCGCTGGATCAACAGGCCACGGCGCGCCGCAACGAAGCCACCGCCGTGGCAGAACGCAACACAGCGGTTTCCCAGCGGCTGGCCGCTGAATCGCAACTGCGGCTGGATGCCAATGATTATGATCTAGGGCTGTTGCTGGCCATCGAAGCAGGTACGAATGCCGACACCCAAGATGCGTTCGGCGCGCTGCGTCGCGTCCTCGATTGGCCGGCGCAGGTCGAAGTGGAACTGGTTGGCCACGGGCCGAACCTCAGCCTGCCGTCGAATTCGAGCGTCCTCGGCGCGCACTTCAACCAGGACGCAAGCCGCGTGCTCACCTACAGCACCGACGACACCGCCCGCGTCTGGGACGCGCGAACCGGCGATGAACTCTTTGTCTTGGCACACGACGAAAGTCTCATCTCCGCGGACTGGGATGCGGGCGAACAGCGCATCGTCACCACGTCGCAGGATCGCACGCTGCGCATCTGGGACGCCACAGACGGCGCCCCCATCGCCGTCTCCCAGGAAGACACCGGCTGGATCCGGGATCTCCACTGGAGTGCAGACGGGCGTCGCATCCTCACCGCCGCCGATGACATGACCGCGTCGGTTTGGGATGCGCAGACAGGCGCGCGGCTGGCCCATCTTGTGGGCCACGAGCACATCCTCAACACAGCGCGCTGGAATCGTAGCGAGGACCGCATCCTCACCACCAGCGCCGACCAAACAGCCCGCCTCTGGGACGCACAAACCGGTGATCTGCTGGCCACACTGGGCGGTGATACGAACGCGGGCGACGCCACCACACTGGGCGCTGTACGGCTGTGGCAGGTGGACACCGGCGAGGAACTGATGCGCCTGAGCGACACATCCGACAGCGCACAGTTGAGCGCAATGGCCTGGCACCCCGACGGACGCCGATTCCTCACCATTTCAGAAGATTTCCAGACGCGCCAGTATTTCGCCTACGTCGACGATCTTCTTCTCGAAGCATGCCGAAGAGCACCTCGGTCCCTCACAGACGCAGAGTGGCGACGCTATCGAGGCGCCGTCCCCTACCAGGACACCTGCGCCACGCTCCAACCGGAGTAGCCGCCGGCTGTCCGAAGGAGGACACCGATGACGGCAAGGAAGAGAAAACGGCCACAGGCAACCCGGGACGGATTTTCATACTATCTTCATTCTGGTCAGACGAGAAGGTGCGCGATACACAAACAGGCGCTGTAGACGTGACGGGTGAACCGCGTGACGGTATCATCTTGACGCTGACATCAGCCGCACCTGCAACCCGGTGAGACTCGAATTGACCCTGGATGCCGATCTCTTTCTACCCGCACCCCACCTTGAAATCCACTGGCACATGCCGGAAGGCGTGACAATCGTCGACAGGCCGGCTGTTGAAGAACACGACAATCACGGCCCATCGGGTCCGCGGTGACAGCGGAACGCACGCTACGTTTTCCGCGCTTGGTCTATCGCGTCGCCGTGGACGTCTCCTTCGCCCCACACACCCACATGACCGCGACCACCGGCGTCCTCTTCTTCAGAAATCGGCGAGCAGACATCCACCGTCACAGATCGCGATCCACGGCGCATCACCCAACACGGTGATCAAGATGTGCAGGTGACCACCTCCCCATGCAAGTGGACACGCCACACAGCCCGGCGCTGTCTGCGCCACGATCCACGCGGGCAGGTCTTCCGCAAAGATCAGGAACCGTATCAACTGGGCTACTTCGCCGCCCAAAGACGTGCATAGCTGCAAAGGTCATCATCCGTGAAGCCGATCCAGTCTTCGACACACTGGTGCGGTGACGACCGACTCGGCGGCGAATTCTCTACCTTGCCTGCATCGACGTCGATCTCCTTCGACGACATTCTGGAACTCTACGTGGTAGTTGTGGCCGAAGCGCAACGATCAGGGCAAGACCATCGCCCGCGTCCTGGCGCAGCCGCCGGATCGGTTAAGCGCCTTGGGTTCACTACTATCGTACCAACGAAGTATGGATCGCCTCTCCGATCAGATCGTGCGTTTCGACATCAACCCTAAACGAATCACGAAGCGCGCCCTTCAACATATCGACACGCTTTACCAGGCGTGGCGCTGCTCGCTCAGCAGCGGTGGCGCCAATGGCACAGGAAATGACATGGTTACCGCATTTTTGGCGACCGGGCGCCAACAACACCGCTCCAGCCTCTCAAGCTCAAAACGTCTGCTCACCATCGCCGACGACGCCTCCGACCCGACGAATGGGACGACAGCGTCATCATCCACCAGGAAGTGGGGTCACTTTGCCGATCACAAATACAGTTGCAACGCCTCGTACAACGATACACGCTACATTCACCCCATCGGCAGCGTACAGATGGGCTGGGGTGAGGCTTTCATCCCTACTACCAGAGCGCCGTGCGCCGATGGCTGGCGCGACCGGCGCGTTCATGTACATCGGCGACCGCGGCGAATCTTTAGTTACGGCAACACTGCCATCGATTTGGAGTACTGGACACAGGACAACCCCAACCCTGGCGTACGGCCGGCGCTGAATTTGCCGTGACCATGCTAATTTGCCGTGGCCGGCGCCCTCTACGATCTCTACGACAACAGCGATGAAGACGGTAACGACCGCGTCGCCTACGGTCGCATGCGCCGCTCCGGGAGATCTTCACCACCCCGATTTCAAAGACAACTCCGACTACGATTGCACCTTCTACAACTATCTGCGCACCTGGCTGGCCCAAGGCAAGCCGAAACCTTGCTACTCACCACGCCGTGGTCGAAGAATGTCAACATCGACAACCTCTTCCCCTCGCAGCAGGGCAATGCTCGCACCGCCAGCAGCACAGGACAGACAGAGCAAGACGCATCCACACCGGTGATCCCCTGGTGGGAAAAGGTGACCTACGTCGTCGACAACAGCCGGGTATGGATGGCGACAAGCTCACCGGCGTCAAGATGGTGCTGACCGATCGAAGGTAGAACGTCTGGTCGGTCTATCGCAAGAAGGGACATCACTCTCGCTGTACATTCGACGACAGCAACAGTAAACAGGTCGTCTTCGCCGAACGCTTCACCCGAAGATCTGCTGACGTCCATCGACGATCTGAGGGTGTCGAAACCCAACGATCTCTTGCCTGTGACCCGTTCCATGCGGAGGCGTTGACACAGGCCGTGACCGTCAGGCCGAACTCGACGCGTGGCTCTTCACCGATGCCATCCCGCACCGACAAGATCGACATCCGATACGTTGCGTCATAGCCTGGTCAACCGCAGCATCCCGCGCCAGCATCGCCTTGATGGGACCATGTGAAACCGCTATCGGCGACATCTCGACACCGCAGGCCATCCGCACGCAGCGGCAACGAATCCTGCGCGCCAAATGCCCGAGGTTAGCCCAGCGCCGCCCAGCGATACCATTGTCCCCTATCTGCTCACCACCACCATCGCCACCGGCGGCGACTTCTTCTTTGTGGACAAGAGCCAGATCGGGCTGACCGCCGAAGTGCTGCTGGCTCAGATCGATCAGCAGACCGGGGCGGGCGCTGGAGCGATGTGACACCGGACCACCGCTGGGATCTCATCCCATCCTGGGAATACGAATGGATGGACGCCAGCGCCAACGGCACAGCGGTGGGCAGGCCCGGCGGCGTCGCGCCAGAGGATACGTGCAGAAGGTCCTTGCCCCCAGCGTTCTCTTCTGCAGACGCAACACGGAAACGATCCATGCCAACGAGAACGGCTACCTCACGTTTGGTTCGGCGCCGGCGCCAGCCTGACAACCGGTGGCTGCCCAACAGCGCAGGGCAAATGCGCGCTCTACCCGTATTGGGACAACCTCGAATGGGATTCGCTCGATCTGCAGCGTAGACACGCCACTGGCGGACTACGGGCAACGTTTTCACCTGGCACAGCAGGGATTGGTTTGTGATCGAGTATTTCGGCTTCAACCCGGCGGCGCCGCTCAATACGGAGATCTTCGAGGGGTGCTGCTCAACCTAGAGAACGGCGAGATCCGCTACCTCTACGACAACATCATTTTTGACAGCGGCGTCCCGCGGCCACGATTGGGCTGGAAGGATGGCTCAAAAATGGCGCTGTCCCTGGCCTGACGGTGAGCCACAACAGCGCCGACAGCCGCATCAGGCATGGGCTACGTCTTCACGCCGGTACCGCCGCAGCCGAGCAAACCGCCGTGAACGTGGACAGCACCGTACACGGAGCATCGGCTTCCTCTCACCATCTACGACGGTGACCTGTCCCCGCTACAGGTGACACGCCCCACCAGTGACGCAATCGACTGCGACGCCACCGGTGTGCTCTGCCTCGCACAGATCGTTTTCAGTACGTGCAGGTCGATGTGGACGGCCACACCGGCGCATGGACGGCGACGGTCGGCCCGGGCGCATCCGGCTTGGGGACCTACCTCTTCAGCAGCATGGCGGCAAGCCCACTTGTACCCCGCGCAGCCGCACGCCTCGCTCCCTGGGTATGCGCCTCGCCGTGCCGATCCTGCTGGAATTAGGCGGCGCAGTCCGACGGCAATACGCTGAGTGGGCGGTTCCACAGCCCCCAAGGCGAGGCAGTGGACGCCGAGTTCACGCTCTACGACGACGGCGCGCACGGCGACGGCGCGGCAGGGGACGGTCTCTTCGCTTCCGGTGGTGCAACCGTCCATACCGGGTATGTTCTACCTCTGGATCGAAGAGCAACATCGACGCTGAACCTTTCCTGCGCGTGGTACAGGCGCCGGTCGATTCCAGACATTGACGCTGGACAGCCCCGCCCTGTTGGTCCAAAACGAGGGGACCGAGCAGTTTGATCTCTTCATCTCGAACGACGACAGCGTCGGTCACTGCTACGAATTCGTCTTCCATGCGCCGCAAGAGTGGCAGGTGACCCGCGTCGGCCCATCCGCCTGCCTGCCCGCGGAGCAAGCGGACATCGACGCCCATCGACGTGCGCATGGGATCGACCGACAGCGAGTCCCGCGCAACCCTAGCGGCACAAGCAGATCGTCACCATCACCGTCTACGAAGCGGAACAAGGCGTGATCCGCGCATCGCGACCTCTGCCCGTGATCCGCCATCGTCCGCCGGCTACGCTGGAGTCGTACGTAGCCCCGATTTCGTCACCCCTGGCGGAACAGTGACGATCGTGCGGTTGCTGGATGAGGAGAACTACCCGGTGGTCGATGGCACAGCCGTTTCGGTGCGAGGCGGTGTTAAGGATCAACGCCGTTGACCGTCACCACAGATGCCGGTAGAAGCGACGATCCCCTTTGTGGCGGGCAGCGAACTTATGCCAAGCGACGGTCACCGTCTCCGCGGGCGGCGCACTCTCGACCACGGTCGGTGACGGTTGTCGCCGTCATCGCCATCGTCGCACTCGCCACCAGCCACTACATTCAGCACAACGGCGACCATGTTGTTGGCGAACGGCGTCGACTCGGCGGTCTTGAGCTGTCCACGTGACGGATGGCGGAGGCGACGACGTTGTTGGGCAGCCGGTGCGGGTCGGCGTCGAGGGCGACGGGCAGTACGGACCATCTACGAGAGTGAGGTGATTACTGGCGTCACCGGCGGCGACAGGACGTTCCAGGTGAACTATACCAGCGGCACAAAGCCAGCCACCGTCGGCCTGCGCGCCGAAGTGATGCTACAGGAGACCGCTGCCCTAAGCGAACGTGTTGAAATCAGATTACAGGCGAACTGGTCGGTCTTCCTGCCGCTGATCCGACATAGCAACGAGTAGCCCCTGTCTGGGGAACGATGGGGAGGTACGCCACAACCGTGGATCGATGGGCGTTGTGATTGGCAAGGTCATTCGCAATGCCAGCGAAAAACGTCGGTGCGGTCAGTCCCGTGTAGCCCACGGTGAGCAGCACCTTCTCACGCCTCAGGATTGGGCGATGCGTCCCGCCTCCAGGCATACGCATGATCTCCGGAGCGTTCGCGCGCTACCGTATCCACCAGTGAGCAGCGCACAGAATTCCTGGAAGATGGGCGGGCTTGCTGACAGCGTCTTTGCCGTAACCGTTCCATTAATATGCTGTTTTGTCAGCGAAGGCGGGAGCAAGTCGGAAACGGAAGACAAAAGTATGTGATCAGTTTACCAGCGATGTGCTTACTGGTTTCGTATCGATTGTCTTGACGAAAGAACGCTGGTAATATAGCGGCAACATGAAGCTTGCAAGAGAATGAGCGCTACGTTATTTCACTAAATGAAAGAAAGCATCTTCGCATATATCCCAATCGACCGGCGACAGGCCTTGTGCGCTGGTCGCGAGTTACCAGCGCATACCACCGGCGCTGCACTTTTCGCCGACATTTCTGGTTTTACGCAACTTACTGAGATCCTGGTAAGCATCTTCGGGGCGCGGCGCGGCGCCGAGGAACTTACCACCTACTTGAATCTTGTGTACGACGCCCTCGTCGATGAACTGCATCGCTGGCGAGGAAGCGCCATTGCTTTTGCCGGAGATGCCATCACTTGCTGGTTTGACGATAATGGCCAACCGAACCAAGGCGTACAACGACGCTTGCAGCTGCACTCGCCATGCAGCGTGCCATGCGTGCCTTCGAACGGATCGATACGCCGGCTGGGGCAGCGGTCTCTCTGTCGGTTAAGTTGGCCATTGCCGCCAGGCCCGGCGCTTTCTCGTGGGTGATCCCGAGGATCGTGTTATCGATGTTCTGGCCGGACACCACACTAAGGGGGCTTGCTTCTGCCGCTTACTGTGCTGAGCGGGGCAGGGGTTATCCTATCCTCTTGCGCATTTTGGCACTAACCAGTGGCACATACACCGCCGAGAAACGAGAGGGCCGAACGGACGCTCTATTGGCTCCTCACCGATCTCTGGCCCGGCGCCACCACAACCCTGGTCTCCCCTGACGTTCGATTCTCATCATGAGCAACTCGCGCGTTCCTGGCTGTTGCGGCTGTCTGTCTCGCGCCTGCAAAGCGGACAGGGCGAATTTCTGGCTGAGCTTCCGACCGGCGGTAGCACTCTTCGTCCGCTTTCAGGGCATCGACTATGACGATGACCCCAGGCGAATGATAAACTGGACGACTACATCCGGTGGGTTCAATCGGTGTTGGCCCACTGCGAAGGTACACTGGTTGATCTGAATATCGGTGATAGAGGCGGCTACGTTTACATCAATTTGGTGCGCCCATCGCGCATGAGAATGATGCAGCGCGTGCAGCCAGCGCAGCGTGCGCCTAGCAAATCCCGACCAACTTACGTTACATCGAGCCTGTACAGATTGGTATAAGTCAGGGTCGAATGCGGGCCAACGTATGGTGGCAATGCACGTCGAACCTATGGCGTACTCGGTAGTCAAGTCAACATGGCTGCACGTCTTGTGATGAGGGCCAAACCTGGGCGAATCCTGGCGAACCCAGGGAACTGCATCGCTTTATCAACGACAATTTACTTGGGTGGCGCTACCCAGCATACACGTGAAAGGAATGAGCGATGCTGTATCTGTCTTTGAGCTGATTAGCGCTGGACAGCGAGATCGCTCTTACCTGCTTCCATCTCGCGATCAGATCCGCATGGTTGGTCGCCAATCAGAACGCGTCCCCGCTTCGCGAATGCCTGACGATGGCAAGTCAGGGACATGGACGAATTGTGAGCCTGGTTGGGCAGTGCCGGCATCGGCAAGACTCGGTTTATTACCGAGAGTCTGCCGTTTGCCCATAACAAGGATTCAGTATCTACGGTGGTGAATGCGAAGCATATGGCATCAACACCAGTTACCTCGTCTGGCAGCCGATTTGGCATGAACTGTTGATCGATCCGCATCTCAATTTGGCGAGCCAACTCAGGGGATCGAGGAGAAGTTGAATGCAATCGATCCATTGCTACGTAATCGAGCGCCACTACTTGGCGCCGTCCTCGGTCTCTGCCATTCGAAGACAACGACTTGACCCGCTCCTTAAGCTCGTCCTTGCGCAAAGAGTCTTTGGAGACCCTTTCTGGCTGATTGCCTGAGGGGGATGGCGACCGAACAACCCCGGATGCTGATCTTGGAAGACTGCCAATGGTTGGACGAACTGTCTCATGATCCTGATCGAAGTGCTGGGCCGCGCCATTGCCGACAAACCTGTCGTAATTGTGGCGGCCTTCCGTCCTCTGGAACTGGAGCGCGCTGAACCAGCCGAGTAAGCAGGCTTCAGAACCATCGGGAAGATCGTGCTTACAGAGCTTCCAGGCTGAATTGGGCGTACTCGAATCTGTGGTTGAACCGGCTACCAAGCAAGCAGACTGCCGATGGTGTACACGGTCCGCTACGAGACCGGATCGTGAAACAAGCGGAAGGAAATCCTTTCTACCTGGAAGAACTGATCAATTGCATTCGATATCACGAATCGATCCATCGAGTGCGTCGGCGCCGGCTCAGGTAGATCTGCCGAGCAGTCTACAGTCGCTCATTCTTAGCCGCATCGACCAACTCGCCGAAAATGAGCAGACCACATTGCGCGCCGCCAGCATTATCGGGCGTTCGTTTCGGGTGGCCTGGCTGTCTGGCTACTTCGCCGATCTGGGTGTCCTGACCCATGTGAAAGCGCACCTTGACCAATTGCATGCCTTCGACATGACGCTGCCGGCCAAGTTCGAGGCCGAACTGACTTATCTCTTCAAACACATGGTGACGTATGAGGTCACCTACGATAGTCTGCCGTTTGCTACCCGATCTCGTCTGCACGAACGGCTGGCCCGCTTCTTGGAAGCTCAAATTGCAGTGGGGACGCTCAACGAGTCATCTGTGCTGGACGCGCTCGTACATCACTACACGCACAGCGACAACAAGGACAAGCAACGGCTGTACTTAGAACATGCGTCTGTAGCAGCCTTGCGTGTCAGTGCTTTCTCGGCTGCGCTAGATCATCTGACCCGCCTGCTTGAGCTTACCCCCGCGTCCGATCCGGGCCGATCTGCACTGGAGCGGCAGTTGGGGGATGTCCACTACCGTTTGGGCAACTATGCAGCCGCCCAATCTGCACTTGACAAGGCGCTTGCCATCGCCACCACCGACGCAGACCGCTCTGCCACGCGTGCGCTACTCGCGCATATCACCGCACAAAAAGGGGATTACGATGGCGCCAAAGCGATTCTCTTGGACACTGTACCTCTGGCGCGGGCAAGTGGTGATACAGCGATCTTGTCCAGTGCATTATATGCGCTGGGTACTGTCCACTGGCGGCTGGGAAAAGTGGATGAAATGGTTGCAGTATTTGAAGAAAGCCTGGCAATGGCGCAGGCCGTCGGTGATGTTTCAGGGGAATTGACCGCGCTCAATGGTCTGGGCGTGGCTTTTCTACATACAAATGGCGAAAAAGCGGAACGGCTCTTCTCTGAAGTTGTCCGCCGCGCAGACGAAGTCGGCAACCGCGAACGGGTGATGATTGCACTTGCCAACCTGGGCGTACTGGAAGACGAGCGTGCCAATGACATTGCGGCGCGTGACTACCATAGTCAGGCACTTGCGATTTCCCGTGAGCTTGGCACCCAATACTACATTGCACACCACCTGAGTAATCTTGCCGGCAGCGAAGTCGCGCTTGGCGACATCGGCAATGCCAAGGTACACAACGATGAAGCCCTCGCTCTTGCACACCGGATCGGTACCACCTATGTGCTGGTGCAGGCGCTGTGCAACACCGTTGAAATCGCCTATGCAGAGGGAGATCGAGCGTGGGCGCTGGCGTTGGTGGGGCTGATGCGCCGCCAAGCTGCATGGAGTAGTGAAGACACACACTGGATCAACACACTGATTGTCCAGTGGGGCATCTCCACCGCGGAGGCCGAGGCCGGGATGGCAAAAGGTGAAGAATTGATTGGGAAACAACCATCCAAGATCTACTCAAGAGGAATTGAAACGATGGGGGCAGCAGATGCGGGGTTGAAATTCGTCACTGAGCTGCCAACAGTGCCGCTAATGCTGCAACGGAAAATGTGGAAGACCTGGTCCATCCACACCAATGTCGAATCGTAGTTCGGCGCACTGGCAGGCATCTGCTTGATCCTAGCCATCCACCAAATGAGCGGTCTGCGGGTGTCGATGAGCAGATGGGCGATGCCGATGCAAATTGCAATGGTCCATGCGGGAACACGAGCAGCATGCCCAATGTGTGTATCGCGGAGTGAACCCAGGCCGCAGAATGAAGCAGTTTGTGTTTGTTGTAGGCCATCCACTCTGCTCTCTGAAGTTATTATGCCAGTCTGCGATTAGATGGACGATGATGGCCCAAACGAGCAGATCTGTCTGGGGAGAAATGTGGAGAAGAAAACATAGAAGGAAGAGCATGGCCCCTAATTGCGCAACCGCTGAGCCATCAAGCGCATAATGTGAAGGGCAAAGATTGATTTTCATGCACAAGGAAGAGAAAACACGTTCATCAACCGGCGCCACGGTGCACCGGTTTTTGCCAAGATATCGGCACTGTGGGGTGTCCCATCGATCAGCGCCATCTCACCAAATATATCTCCTTTTCCCAGTGTGCGGACATATTACGTTGAGTAGTACATCTGCTTCGCCCTCTTGGATCACATACATGTAGCCCGTTTCTTCGCCCCGACGGATGATAATGTCGCCGCGGCTGCCGTAATGTTCTTCCAGGGTGATATGGTTCTTGATCATTTGCAGCAAGTTCATATGCGGCCTTTGGCTTGATCGTTGGCAGATATGTGTAGCGTGCGAATGTGTCATGCTTTTCGAACTGTGTAAGGCCTAGCTTGACAGTAGCTGTTGTAAGAACGATGAACGTGGAGGCGGTAAATTCTTCGTGACATATGCCAGCGCCTCGGCGGAATTAGCGTTCGTCTGGTAAAGGATCTTCGGGAAGTTTGGCAATGGCTTAGAATGACGGTTTCTAGTTCTGTGGATGCGGGCCAAACTTGATGGAGGCGGAGGCGGCTGCAGATGTGCTTCTAGTGCCTCGCTGCGCGAGCTATAAAGGTTTGCGTCCCACCGTCATATATGGTACAGAACGATCCCAACGCGCACAGATCGGCGCGTCCATCGATCTGTTTCTTCTGCATAATCTGCTCTGGCGCCAGGCGTTGCATGTGCCGAAGACGCCCGATTCGTAGTCGACGCCATCGTTGATGCGGAAGACGGTGCCGAAGTCGAAAAGGACGATGCGCCCACTGTCTTCGAGCATCAAGTTGGCGGGCTTGATGTCGCGAGCGGCATAACCATTGCGGTGTAGATAGTCCAGTGCCTCGGCCACCTGTCGGGCTACATAGATCGCCTCGGTGATGGTCAACTTCTTGCGCCCCGCCAGGTAGGCGTCGAAACTGTGGCCGTCAATCAACTCCATCGCCGTGTACATGCGCCCGTCATCCATGCCGGTTTCGTAGACACGTAGAATACCCGGGTGCTGCAACTGAGTAAGGACACGTCCTCGAACTGAAGCAGGCCAGCACGCTTGCCAAGCCATTGACTCCGGTTTGAGGACTTTGAGGGCAAACCGCTTGAGGCTGATCAGGTCTATCCATACTATGCGGGTGGTACACGACACTGGCGGCGCCTTCCGATCTTGTCGTCAATCTGATACGGTCCACTTTCGACAGCAACTCCGCCGGATCTACCGAAGCTGCGCTCGCATGTAACGCTCCAACGCTCAGATTTTGTCTATACCGATGCATTTCGACTCAGATATGAAATCAGGTAGGAATTAGCTAGGTTAGCAGGACACCCACTCCGTTTCATTAGACAGGGTGCACAAATATCTAAGGGAAAAGCCATCAGCCTCGCCAAAAATGTATAGAATCATTCTAGGTAGGATGCAATGCGGGCTATGTTGTCTGTCTACGCAGGCGGGCTGCCATGATGCCCATAATGTGCAGAGCGAAGAACGATGCCTGTATCGCTGAAGTTGAAGCGGCGCTTGTCTACCCGGCGCCAGCTTGATGTCAGTTTTGCCAGCGCTGCGGCGCTGCGTACATTGACGGTTGGCAAGTTCACCTATGAACACCTCCTGGCTCAATGTTTGGATGACGTACCAGCTGAACACAATATCAGCTTGGCCTTCGATCACCACGTACATGCTATCTGCCTGATCGCCCGCCTCGAAGATGGTGTCACCGGCAGAAACACCTCGGCATTGGTTTCATTGCGAAACAAAGATGCCAGATCCAGCGAAGTTTCGCTGCAAATGCGTGATATTGATTAGATACGATTCAAGTATCGTACTACAGCAGCTTTAACAATCACCCCAGTTTTGTTAACTTTCATTTAACAAGGTTTTTCGTCTGGTGATCCCAATGCCCTCACAGGAAGAAATGAGCCCTATTTTTGTGTTCCAGTTTGATCATCAGCTTCTTTTTCTGGAAGCTGTAGACCCAAATAACGGTCGTATTGTGAGTAG
Organism: Caldilineaceae bacterium; assembly: GCA_041391225.1. Lineage (GTDB taxonomy): Bacteria > Chloroflexota > Anaerolineae > Caldilineales > Caldilineaceae > RI-153. The sequence goes on along the minus strand of JAWKOL010000018.1, from coordinate 57,346 downwards.
CCCTGCCCTTGTGGCCATCACGGAGATACGCGTAAGAAGTGTTATCCGTCCAGCGAGGGCAGACTGAGCGCACGCATGGCCCACGGAAGTGCAGTCTGCAATTGCACCCGCTGAATGTGACGAACATGGGGTGCGTCTGGAATGGTGGGCAGCCCGGCTCGCGCTGCGAAGAAACCGCTGACCAGGGCTGCAATCTGCGGATGGTCGGGCAGGATGCTCTCGGGCGCAGGCCCGCCTTCGGCTTGCAGGCTGGGCAGCCAAAAGCCCAGATCATAGTCGGGGTTCCCCATGCAGACCAGATTCCAGTCGATCAACACAATCCTATCGCCCGCGATGCAGATGTTGTCGCTGCGAATGTCTAGATGCAGTAGCGAATCTCCGGCCACGGTTTCCTCTCCGTTGATGTCGAGCAAGACCGGCAGCGTCCGTTTCAGCCACTTCTCCGACGCGATGCCGAGAGACAAAAACGGCTTGGGGTCGTCTGCAATCTGAATCCAGCCGTTGTGCTTGTCCTTGAGTTGACTAAGCATCGGCGCCCCCGGCACCGAAGACGACCAGAGCAGGGGCAGCGTTTCTAGAACCTGTTGGATCTGGTGGTCCGTCCACGGCGGTGGCCACTGCGCCCCACTGAGATCTTCGAGCAGGAGGGCTGGACTTTCGCCTTCGATCCAACCAAGGTAGCGCGGCAAGAAGGTTCCGCTGAGCGATTCGTAGATGCGCCTTTCCTTGCGCAATTCTTCACTGGTGTAGCGGTTTGTGCCTACTTTGGCAAAGAGGGCCGAGCCGTCGGCAAACGAGATCACCAACCGCTGCGCCGGCGTGTAGCCGCGGTTGACGCTGCGCACGTGGACAATGCGCGATCCTGTAAAGGATTCAATTGCCGATGCCAGATCCTCTGCGAGCGCATGGATCGCCATGTTGTATTTCCCCGATTCAATCCACGAACGGAATGCCCGTCAGCTCAATCTCGTTCGTTCGGTGACAGGCGACGAAGTGACCGGGAGATTTCGACCCAGTCGGGTGTCGCTTCCTTGCAACAACGCCGTGGCGTAGCGGCAGCGAGGATGAAAGTAGCAGCCGCTTGGTGGATCATGGCCGGGTTCGCCACCTCACCTTCGAGAATGATGCGCTCCATGCGTCGATCCGGATCGGGCGTGGGGATGGCCGAGAGCAGCGCTTCGGTGTAGGGATGCCGCGGGTTCTCGAACAGCTCGAGCACGTTCGCCATCTCCACGATCTTGCCCACATACATCACGGCAACGCGATGCGATACGTGTTTGATCACACTCAGGCCGTGGGCAATGAAGAGGAACGAGAGGTTCAGCTCGCTGCGTAGATCCTGTAACAAATTGAGAATCTGCGCCTGGATCGAGACATCCAAGGCCGACACCGGTTCGTCGGCTACGATGAATTGGGGGTTGAGCGCCAGGGCGCGGGCGATGCCGATGCGCTGCCGTTGTCCACCACTGAACGCGTGGGGGTAACGGTTCATGTGTTTGACTTCCAACCCCACCAGATCCATCAAATTCCGCACCCGATCCACCAGTTCATCGCCTTTGGCAACATTGTTCAGCCTTAACGGTTCCCCGATGATCTGCAGAACGGTCTTACGCGGATCCAGCGACGAGTACGGGTTCTGGAAGACAAGTTGAGCCTTGCGGCGCATCTCTTTGAGTCCGCGCTTGTCCAGCGCCATCACGTCGATGGGATCTTCCCCGTGCGGATAGAGGGTAATCTCACCGGACGTGGGTTCGATGGCGCGAATGATGCAGCGCCCCAGCGTCGTTTTGCCACTGCCCGACTCGCCGACCAACCCCAGCGTCTCGTTGTGACGGATGTAGAGAGACACATCGTCTACCGCGCGTACATGACCAATTACATTGCGCAGAAACCCTTTTTCAATCGGATAGTACTTTTTGAGGTTGTTGACTTCGATCAAGATGGATTCTTGCGAAACTTCGGTCATGGTGTTACGTCTCCATCCTGTGTGAGAAAGCAACGCACCAGATGCCCGGGTTCCACCTCCAGCAAAGGTGGCACGTCGAGATCGCACAGCCCCTGCTCTGCAATCAGGCAGCGCGAATAAAATCCACATTGCCGCGGCGGGTCCAGCGGCACAGGCACCGTGCCTTCGATGTTTTCAAGATAACCGCTGGTGCGCTGGTTGAGTTGTGGAATCGCCTTGAGCAGCCGCTGTGTGTACGGGTGCAGCGGGTTGCGGAAGATCGTGCGCACGTCGGCGTATTCTACGATTCTGCCCAGGTACATCACCGCCACCAGATCGGCAATCTCGGCGATCACGCCCAGATCGTGGGTGATGTAGAGGACGGACATGCCCAATTCTTCTTGCAGGCTCTTGATTAACTCCAGGATCTGTGCTTGCACCGTGACATCCAGCGCAGTCGTCGGTTCGTCCGCGATCAGAAGCGAAGGGTGGCACGAAAGCGCCTGTGCGATCATGGCGCGCTGGCACATGCCGCCCGACAACTGGTGCGGATACTCGTTGAAACGTTGCGCCGGATTCGAAAGACCCACCTTGTCCAGCATGTCTAGCACGATCTCTTTGGCTTCGCGCTTGTTGCGGGTGCGATGCAGCAGCACCATCTCCATGATCTGGTTGCCGATGGTGTGGACAGGCGACAGGCTGGCCATCGGCTCCTGAAAAATCATGGCGATCTCTTTGCCGCGCAGATTGCGCATGACGCGCCCGTAGGGGTCCAGCTTCGCCAGATCCAGCGCCTCGCCGTCCTCCTTCTGAAAGAGGATCTCTCCCTGTGTGATTTTGCCGGGCGGCAGCACTGTGCGCATCACCGAATAGGCTGTAACGCTTTTGCCTGAACCACTTTCGCCGATCATGCCCAGCGTGCGGCGTTTGGGAATGTCAAAGTCCACGCCGTCGACGGCTTTGAGGATGCCTTCGTCGAGCATGAAATGGGTGTGCAGGTTGCGCACGCGCAGGATCAGTTCTTCGTCTGTGTGGATGCTCCGTCGATCTGGGTTTTGATTTTCGAACGTGATTGTCCTTGCCACAAAATACCCCATTCTCTATTTATTTGTACGGATCGGCGGCATCGCGCAGTCCGTCGCCCATAAAATTGAAGGCGAGAACGACGATAAAAATGACGAGGCCGGGAATCATCAACCACGGATAGAGTGAGATGGTTCTCACGTTCTGTGCCTGTTGCAAGAGGACGCCCAGGCTGATGGCCGGTGGACGCAACCCCAACCCCAGAAAGCTCAACGCAGTTTCGGCCAGGATCATGCCTGGAATCGAGAGCGTAAGCGACACGATCAGGTAGCTGATGAAACCGGGCAGCATGTGATCGAAGATGAGCCATGTATCAGATGCCCCAGAAAGCCTGGACGCCGCGATGTAGTCTTCTTCGCGGATTTCGAGCATTTTGCCGCGCACGACCCGGGCCAGGCCACACCAGCCGATGAGCGACAAGATGATGGTAATGGCAAAGTAGACGCGTGTGGGCGGCCAATTGCTGGGTACGGCGGCAGAGAGCGCCATCCACAGCGGAATGGCGGGCATACACAGGATGAATTCAATCACGCGTTGGATGATGAAATCGACGATGCCGCCGTAGTAGCCCGAAACAGCGCCCAAGACGCTGCCAAGGATGAAGGTAAAGATAACGCCCACCAGCCCCACCGACACGGAGACGCGGATCCCGTACATGATGCGCGAGAACATATCGCGCCCCGAATCGTCGGTACCCAGGATGTGCATCGGCCCTTCCTGCGTGCCGAACAAGTGCAGATTCGATTCAAAAAGCCCCCACATCTCGTATGGAGCGCCTTCGACAAAGAAACGGATGGGGTAAACGATCGATTCGTCTTCGGTGTAGTACTTGCGCCAGGTTCTGGGATCTTCTTCCATAGTCAGCCCGTAGACAAAAGGACCAAAACCATGCGGCCCAATGAAGTGAATCGATTGGGGTGGCACATGGATAAATTCCGTATTGCGAGCCAGGGGATCGTATGGGGCGATGAATTCGCAGAACAGGGCGACGAGATAGAAGAGCACCACCACAATGGTTCCTCCCATCGCCAACTTGTGCTTGCGAAACTTGCGCCACATCAGCGTCCACTGTGTGGCGACAAAGGCGTCCTCGTCTTTGGTCCGAGCCTTCGGTTTGCGCAGTGCTGCGGTTGCCATCTGATCCTCGCTATCTCTAAAAACGGAAACAGGTGATTTTGTGGTTCTACGTGAGGCGGATGCGTGGATCCACCATGGCCAGCAACACGTCTGAGATGAACATGCCGATGACGGTTAGAAACGAAAGAAGCATGATCGACGCCGCCGCCACGTAGGTGTCCTGTGCGAGCAGCGCTTCGTAGAGCAACGCCCCAATCGTGGGGATGTTCATGACAATCGCCGTGACCGTGGCCCCCGACACGATGCTGGGCAGGATCCAGCCAACCGTCGAGATGATGGGGTTAAGCGCCAGGCGGACTGGATATTTGAACAGCAACTGGTATTCGGTCAACCCTTTCGACCGCGCCGAAATCACATACTGTTTTTGCAGTTCGTCTAAAATGCCGCTGCGCATGATGCGGATAATGCTGGCCATGCCCGACATCCCCACGGCGACCACCAGGATGGAGACATGCCCCAACATATCCAAGAACTTGCCCACGCTCATGGGCTGGTTGAGGTATTGGGGTGAAAAGAGGCCGCCGACGCTGAAACCGGTCCACTGATTGATGTAGAACATCAGCACCAGGGCCAGGAAGAAGGTGGGCATAGCCAGGCCCACAAAGCCTACAATGGTAAAGAAGTAGTCGCCCAGCGCATATTGGTGCGTGGCCGAATAGATCCCAATCGGGATGGCGACGACGTACGTGAAGATCAACGTCAGCACCGCCGTAAAGATGGTGATGCCGAGCCGTTCCTCCAGCATGACCGAGACCTCCATGTTCCAGGCAAAGGAACGGCCAAAATCGCCTTTGAGCATGTTGCCCATCCAGCGTACATAGCGCTCGACGAGAGGACGGTCCAGGCCATATTGTCGTTCCAGGGCCTGAATTTCGGCGATATCGACGTCGCTGCCGCGGCTGTCGCGCAATGCGGCCACGTACGAGGTCAGGTAGTCGCCCGGTGGCAGATCGATGAGAAAGAATGAGAACGCGGAGACGGCAAAGAGCAAGACGATCATATACATGAAGCGGCGCATGAGATAATATCTCATAATTCCTTCACTCCATTCGGTTTGAGCACACGGTGGGTGTCGTGCCAGTTGGGGGGACAGGCCAAGTGCCGGGGACTATTTCGCCGCAGCCACACGGGAGATTTTCTCCTGTCGCCACGTGCTATGTCTAGTCCCCGGCACTTCCGCCTCGAATCTGGGTTGCACCCAGCGCGGCCCGATGTCACACACCAGGCCGCGCGCTCGATGACGGACCTGAGATCTGCTACTGCTTAATGTACCATTGGTCGCCGCGGTAGGGTACCCAGAACATGTAGTCACCGGCGAAGATGCCTTCGGTGGGAACGTTGCCCAGCCGGTTGGAAAGGATGATCACACGCGGGGCAACCGAAGCGCCCAAGGAATAGAGTTGCTCGGTGTAGAGCGTCGACATGTCCTTGCCGATCTGCATGTATTCATCGGTGCCGGGCAGCGCCGAAGCGAACTGATCGCATAGTGCATAGATTGCCTGGTTGGCTTCGTTGGGTTCTTCGCCCTGCGCTCCGCCACTGTTGTACCATGTTCGCCACAGCGGCGCGTAGCTATCTGAGCCGAGGGGGCGCAGGCGGGCGCAGTTCGCCGCACGCAGATTCGGTTCGGCGATGGCATCGTACGGGTGGGCATAGATCGTCTGCTCGTTGGCGGCGTTGCGTTCCAACCAGAGCGAACGTTCAAGCTGGTTCATCTGCGTCTTGACGCCGACGCCATTGGTCCACATCTCGGCAATCATCTCCGAGTGCGGGCAGAATTCAGACCAGCATTCGAGGGTGACTTCCAGGGGTTCTCCGTCGGGGCGCATACGTACTTCCTCGGCCGCGTCCCATTCGAGACCCATTTCGTCTAGCAGCGCGTTGGCCTGATCAAGATCAAACTGTGCGTAGTAGTCGCCCATCCAGTCTTCGTAGAACGAGACCGAGTCGGGGATGGTGGCCTGGCGCACTTTGGCTCGACCGAAGTAGAGCACGTCGTTGATCTGCTGGCGGTCGATGGCCATCGACATGGCCTGGCGGAAGCGAACGTCCTGGAAGATCTCCCTGAGCACCGGATCCTGGTGGGTCTGGTTGAAGGAGACACCCACGTCGTTGCCGCGGCTGTTGTCGAAGAGGAAGACGCGGTAGTTGCCGGCCTCTTCGTTTTCTACGTAGAGCGGGTAATCCTTCACCGGCAACGGATTTTCGCCGGCATTGTCCAGTTCACCTGAGATGAACTTCAGGGTGCGCACCTCAGCATCGGCTACTTGCACGGCGATCTGTCGATCAATGTACGGCAACTGGTTGCCTGCCGTGTCCACGACCCAGTAGTAGGCATTGCGCTCAAAATACTTGTTGCCCAGATCGTCGATTGAGGTCAGCACCCAGGGCGTGATGTCCGGCGCGTTGGTGTCTTGCTGGGCCTGGCCATACTCGTCGTGGTACTGATGGGCAAGCGCCCAGTTTTCGAAGTTTTCTGATTGAGCCAGGTCGTTGGCGTCGGCGTTGAAGTCGATGTGCCACTGTTGCAGGTAATGTGCAGGCGCAAACATGCGGTTATTCCAGTAGCTCTTCGACATGGTGAGGTCGAAAGTTCGGGTTCGGCTCCAGGAAGTCAACCTGCACCGTGTAGTCATCCACTTTGCTCATGGTCATCGGCTCGCCGCCCGACAGGTAGACCACGGGGATGGCGGGCGTTATTTCTGCGTTGAGCAGCATGCTTTCGTACCAGTACATGAAATCATCGGCGGTGAACGGCTCGCCGTCCGACCATTTCATGCCAGGACGCAGGTTGAGCGTCCAGGTGCGGAAGTCATCAGAGACTGAGTAGTCCAGCAGGATGTTCGGCGAGAGGGTCACAAGATCCGGCTCGATGAAGAGCAGGCTCTGCATACGCAAGGCTTCGGTATCCAGTTGACCGGTGGTGGGACCGAAGGCTGCCCCGCGCTGTTCGCCGCCGTAGACGCCGATTTCGTTGAGGGGCGTGATGACCTTGGGTTCATCGGGCAGGCGTTCGTCTACCGGAGGCAGTTCGCCGGCCGCGACCTTGGCAGCCAGTTCGGGGGCTTCGTTGTACTGGCCAGGCGCGGCGGCGGGCGCACTGCTGCTGGGCGCGGCAGGCTGAGCTTGCTCGGCAGCGGGCGCGGGTTCTTCGGCAGGCGTCGACGCGCCGCAGGCTGTCAGCACAAGGGCAAGCATGAGCGAGATCGCTAGAGATAGTACAAACTTCTTCATTGATTCACTCCTTGGGTGGGGTAGGGCTGCGGAAATCGCAAGAAATGGAATCTACGACTGTCCTGTTGCATGGGGTTTGCGCTGTCAATTGGCTCCTTTCTCTGGTCAGGCAAAGCGAACGGCCTTGAATTTGCGCATCTGCTCGGTCATGGCGGTTTCGACGGGTAGCCGTTCCATGCTGGATGCACCGTAGAAGCCGTGGACGCCGTGGGTGCGTTGCAGCACGAATTCGGCGTCGTCGGGCATGGCAATCGGCCCGCCGTGACAGAGGACAATCACATCGGGGTTGATGGCGGCGGCGGTGTCGGCGATCTCCTGCACACGGGCGACGCTGTCTTCGAGGGTGAGCGCCGTCTCCGCGCCGATGGAACCGGCGGTGGTCAGCCCCATGTGGGCCACGATGATGTCTGCGCCGGCCTTGGTCATCTGTTCGCATTCGTCCACGTTGAAGACGTAGGGCGTGGTGAGCAGGTCCATGCTGCGCGCCAGCCGGATCATCTCAACTTCCCTGCTTGTAGCTCATGCCGGTCTCTTCCAAATTCTGGCGGAAGACACCGTCGATCAAGCCCACTGTGGGGAAGTTCTGTACACCCACGAAGCCGATATCCTTCACCTGCTTGAGGAAGTAATCCATCTTGCGAAAAGGATCGGTGCCGCAGACGCCGGCCAGCACCGGTGTACTCTCTTTGACAACCGTGAGCACTTCACTCGCCATCTCCATGACAATGGCATTGGCGTCGCCGTAGGGCATGAGGCCGGCCAGCGACCCACGCCCGGCCATGCGGTAGCGCCCGGAATTGTAGATGACAATCAGATCGACGCCGCCCGCTTCTTCGAACTTGGCGCTGATGCCTGTCCCCGCGCCGCCGCCGATGATGGGGATGCGATCCTCGATGTTCTTGCGCAGACGGGTCAATACGTCCTGACGGGTTAGGCCCATAAAGTCCTCCTGTTTTGTGAATTTTGATGGAAGACGAAGGACGAACGTCAACGCTGTGACGCCTGTCCCCAGTCCCTAATCTTTCATCAGCCCCAACATCATCTCCACCGCTTTCGCTGCGAAGGACGGATCGTTGATGTTCACGTCCATTTCCACCACGGGGATGTCGCTGCGCAGGTTGGCTTTGATGGCGTCGAACATGGCGGCGTCGGCGGCGCGATCCTCGAAGAGTTCACCGTCGCCGTCCAGATCGAAACGCCGCGCAGTGGGATGAGGAAGGCGACGGGGCCTTTGGCGGCGTTGGCCTTTTGAGCGAAGATCTCGCCCATTTGCCGGTTTTCGTCGACGTTGGTGCGCATGAGCGTCACCGAAGGGTTCCACTCGTAGAAGAGGCGACCGGCGTCCTTGTACTTCTGCGGAACGGTACCCATGCCGCCAAAGTTGGCCATGTCCACGCAGCCGGGGACGATGAGATGAGGGATCCCTACCTCCCCGGCTGCGCTGAGCCGCTCCGGACCGGCATCGAAGACGCCGCCGCAGATGGTGTCGGCCCATTCGGTGGTGGTGATGTCGAGGACGGCGTCCACCAGCCCTTCACGCACCAGCGCTTCCATCGTCTTGCCGCCGGTGCCGGTGGCGTGGAAGACGAAGACCTCATAGCCTTTTTCGGTGAGGGCGGCGCGGGCGGCGTTGACGGCGTCGGTGGTGTTGCCGAACATCGACGCCGTGATGATGGGCTTGTCCTCAGGTTGGGCCGCGGTGGCAGCGGACGCTACGGCGGAAACCATGCCCGAAATTGCGCCGGCTGCCTGGGTGAAGATGATGCGCGAGATACGATTCAATCCGGCCACGTCGACAATTGAGGGGATCATGGTGATGTCTTTGCTGCCGACGTAGGCCGACGTGTCGCCTGACGCCGCCGTCGAAACGCAAACTTTGGGCACGCCAATCGGCAGGGCGCGCATGGCCGCGGTGACAACGCTGGAGCCGCCGGTACCGCCCATGCCGATGATGCCGTCGAAGGGATCACTTGCATAGCGCGCCGCAACCAGGGCAGCCGCGCCGCCCGACATCACTTTCATGGCTTCGCCGCGGTCCTTTTTCTGGCGCAGCGCGGCCAGATCGCCGCCCCCGGCGGCCGCGACTTCTTCGGCGGTGATCTGTACCGGGAAGCGGTCGGTGGATCCCAGCACGCCGGTGTTCATGGCCAGCACGTTGTGTCCTTGCGCGAGGATCTGCTCGCGCAGGAAGGCATACTCTTCGTCCTTGGTATCAAATGCGCCCAACATCAGAATGGTCTTCGCCATGAGATTTCCTCTTTGTGAGCTTAAATATGAATATCTCTACTCATCGCGGCCTGCTTCGAGCATCACCGCCTGCCGATCCTCGGTGGGGTAGGCGACGACCATACGCGCTGTGACGTTGCCTTGGTTGCGGGCGTCGTGGGCCACGCCGGTGGGGATGAAGATAGACATTCCCGGCGTGAGGTGAAAGACGTCCTCGCCGATGCTGTGATCGAGTTCGCCTTCGATCAGAAAGAGCACTTCGCTGCTGTTGGGGTGATAGTGGCGCGGATTCTTGTGGCCTGGTTCGATTTGGACATACCCGAAGGTCAGATCCCCACCGGCAGCCAGTTCGCCGTTGCAAAGCCACTGAATGCTGCCCCAACCGAATTGATTGGCGGCGGCAGCGTCGACAACATTGGTGTATTGGATTCTTACATCACTTTGATCTTGATTGTCAGTCACGTCGAGTCTCCTGAGAACGAACCTGTTGATTGGCTAGGATTCTGTCCCAAATGGCCGAACCGCCTGCTGCCGAATAAACGACAGACATTCCTGCATACCGCCGATGATATCGCCGCCGCTCTCTTCGTCGGCGCAGAGCCAGCCTGTGTAGCCAATGTCGTGGATCGCCGCAAAGACAGGTGTGAAATCGATGCCGCCATGCCCCAAGACACGCCACTCGCCATCGGCAAAGTCTTTGAGGTGGAAGTTGTCGATCACAGCGCCAAACTCGCGGATGACGCCGGCTACGTCGTCGATACCCGATTTGACGAGATGGGCCGTGTCGATGGTCAGCCCTACCGCGCTGGGATCTGCCGTATCGAAGAAGAGAGCGATGTCCTCGCGGTGCATAACGGGCTGGTTGTAGTGGTGATGAAGCGACAGGGCCACACCGGCCTGCTGCGCCTCTTTGCCCAGCTCGGTGAGCGTCTGCGCAAAGCGTTTAATGTCCTCGTTATCGACCTGGGCGCGGGGCAAGCCATGACAGAAGATGACACGTTCCGCGCCCACAGCGCCGCCGAAGGCAAAGAGTTTGCGCAGGCGGGCGATGCCCTCATCATCCAACCCACCGCCAAAAATCAACCCGGCGGCCACACCTGCGTGCGCGCCCCATTCATCACAAAACTGCTGGGGTGTGTCCACATAGGGCATGTACTGGCCGGCCTTGAGTTGCAGACCCTGATAGCCGATGCGGCTGTAGTTTTCGATCAACTCGCCCTGTTCGGATCGGTCTGCGGTGGGGCGAGAAAAGGCGATCTTCATGCGGGTACCTCCTCGCGGAAGAGGATCGCGCGTCCTTCGTCGGCGGAGCGGTAAGCGGCGTCGAGCAGTTGGATGGTCTTCAAATTGTCTTTGCCGCTGTTCGAAGGTTCACGGTCCTCTTCGAGGGCGGTGAGCAGTTCGTTGAGGCAGGCGAAGGCCGATTCCGGCTTGGCCGGGCCGCGGTAGGGGTTCTCCCAGTGTTCTTTGGCGCTGTTGCGGTCTTCTTTGGTGAAGAGGTCAATGCCATCGTAATCGAGGACCAACGTACCCTGCTCGCCCACAACCACTGTCTCGGCGCGCCGCCTTGGCGTGGAAAAGCTCTCTGTGTACGACACCACAGCCCCCTTCTCGAAGACGATCTGGGTGAAGGCTTCGGTCTCACCGGCGCAGTCGATGGCCGGCGACGACTGGGTGACACAGACGATGGATTTGGGTTCGTCCTGCAAAAGCAGGCGAAAACCGTCAAGCCAGTGGACGCCCATCACCGACATAGCGTGGCGTTTGGTCTGGGTGCGCCAGCCCTGATCCTGCCGGAACATGAGATCCTGGTGGATGAGGTTGACGACTTTGCCGATCTGGCCGGCTTCTATCAATTCGCGCGCCTGGCGATAGGGAAAGTGATAGCGGAAGTTTTGATCGACGGCGAGATTCACACCGGCGTCCTCACAGATCTGCACCATCTCGGCCGCTTCTTCGTAGGTGTCGGCAAAAGGTTTTTCCACGAGGATGTGCTTGCCGGCGGCAGCCAGCGTCTTGATCACAGGCAGACGCACCGGGGTGGGTGTACACACCACGCCGACTTCCCAATCAGCGCCGTCGATCATCTCTTCGAGAGAGGTGAATGCCTGATCGAAACCATAGGTCTCTTTGGCCTGCTGGACGCGGGCAGAATCCAGATCGCAAGCGGCAACAATATGAAGTCGGTCTGGATGATTGACGTAGCCGTCGAAGTGCATTTTGGAGACGCCGCCACAGCCGATCATGGCGATCCGAAACTGTTTCATCTCAACTCGTTCCTTTCTGACACGTGGGGAGAGATCTTTGGGCACAGCGAAGCTTAGGCTCGCTGCATGAACGAACCACAAGTAGGCAAACACTTTCTGTGCAGGCCAATGGCGCACAGGTTGCAACGGCCGGCCGATGCACCGTTACGGTGTTGTACTTTTGTCACAAATTACAGCGGGAACGAATGGTGATGCGGAAAAACACGTAACAGACGCCTGGCGCTATCGGTGTTGGGGCGCCGATCTCTGCCAGTCTAGAAAATGGCATACGAAAGCTACCTGGCAGCGCAGCTAACGTGCGCCGTCGTGTATGTGTAGGGCGAATTGTCGGGATAAGGGCAGATGCTATGGGAAATCAGGTAACCGGGTCATGAGGACACGGTTACACACAGGATTCTTGCAATGGCAATCGATCAATCGAACTGATCCAACTCTTGAAGTTGTGCAATAACGGCTTTGCGAACGCCGTCGATGTGTTCTTCCATTAACTTCGCTGCTAGATCTGCATCGCGTGATTCCAGTGCTGCCAGGATGCGAGGCCGTTCCTGGTGTGTCCGCTCGACGACGTGGGGATCGCGATTGGCTATGGTGCGAATCATCTGGATCTTGAAGCCAAGCCGGTCCAGTGAATCGATTAAGGTTTCATTGCCTGTCAGGTGGATCAATGTCTCGTGGAATTCCCTGTCGGCGTCGCTGTAGGCCGTTATGTCGTTGACCTCCAACGCCTGATGCACACGATCCAGGATCTGACGCAGTTTGATGTCGACTTCTTGCGAGATTTTGGGCATGGCCAGCCGCACTGCCAACGCTTCGAGCGCAGCGCGCACGAGAAAGAGATCGTTGACCTGTTTCACCGTGAACTTGCGGATGAAGTTGCCGCGATAGGGCCGATATTCGACGATGCCCTCGCGTACAAGTTGGCTGATGGCTTCACGGATCGGCGTACGACTGACCTCAAGATCCGTGGCCAGGGTCCGTTCATCTAGTTGTTCGCCAAGCCGGAAACTGCCTGAACGAATCATCTCCTGTAAACGCGTATAAACCTGTTGGTTAAGTGTCTGGGCTGGGGGCGTGGTCATATGCTCACAAAGGATTGTAGATAAGTATTCAGATAATACAATAACACAGCTGTATACCAAAGTCAACCCATGTATACAGAGGCATTTTTTTGTATATCAAAGTTCATTTTGTATACCAGAATAAATTTTGGTATACGGAATGCGGTTTGGTGTGCCATGCAGTGACCCATTTTATGCCTTCAGTAACATTAGAGCATTGTCATGCCGCCTCTTTGTCGGTTAGAAAAAACGGTCGTTTTTCTTTACTCCCCTCTTGCCCCTTCCCCACTTACATCTCCACTCTACGGATAGTCAGAAAAACTCAGTAGATCGAAATTTGCGGTAAAGGTGTGCTAAGAACTTCACAGGGTCCTGTTTGGCTGTTTGAATGAGGTTGAGAGACCGAATCCAAACCCCAAACAGGACAAGAGCATGATGACGAAAGAAAGCGTCAGCGCACAAGACCTACGGAACAAGGTTCAAGAAATCAGCCAAACGCATCTGGAATTCTCGGCCAAGGGCTACAAGTGTACGACCGAGATGGTGTACGACCGAGATGGTGTACGATGTGATGCTGAATGCAGCATCGGAAGGCATCAGCATAGATGCGGTGATTTGGACGATGTGGTCGACGGCAACACGATCCGAGGGTTGCTCAACCTACGGACGGTAGTGCGTCGGGCGACGTGCTCAGCGTAACACTGATGCGCGGGGACGCGGCCAGCGTGTTGTTGGCGCGATCAGCGTCGTTGACACCGGCGTATCTGTCGGTTACCAGGAAGAGCGTGTACTCACCTTCGATGCCATTGGGCAAAGATGCGGTCTGCGTCTGCGTGTAAGCCATGCTGGGCGAGAGCGCGCCGGAGTGTGTCCACTCGCCCAGGCGCGTGTCTGTGCCGGTGTTCAGAACGCCGTCGGTGGAGATGTAGACGGCGTCGCGCCAGGATGTGACGTTGGTGGACCCTGCGCCGAGGTTGTCGATGCGCCAGCTCAGCGTGATCGGGCGACCTGATTCGCCGAAAGAAGTCTGTCCACACATGGATGTAGTGGGTGCCACTGATGCCGTCGGCCAGGCGGATGTCGACGGATCGGGTGTAGCTGTCACCTGCGGCGAGGTAGGCGGCGTTTTGTACCGCCCCAAGGTAGGTGGCCGTCTGCGTATCGAAGATAGCGCTGGCCGAGAGGTAGACCTGTTCCCACCAGGTCGCGGACGTGGTGCCGCGATCTCCCTGATTCGTCACCACCCAGGAGATCTCGGCGACCTGGCCCGAGAAGCCGGTGGGCGGCGCGGTGACAGTTGCCACGGTGAGATCGGGCAGCGCCAAAACGTAGTTGTTGCCGTCGCTGCCGCGTACCACCCACTGTGCGCCACTTTCGGCAAAGGAATCGTTGTCACTGTCTCCCCGTGAGGTCGAGATCGCGACACCCTCGCCGATGGGATGATCGCTGACTTGTCCTGGCGCGAAGTCATTGTCCTGTGCATTGGCGACGCCGAAGATGGCGTAGAGTTCGTTGCGCACGGCGACGCTGAGATTATCGACATCGTCCATACCCAGAATAATGGAACGGCCTGATTCATAGTACTGCCGTAGTGCGGTTACTTCCGTTGTGTTGATGACGGCGTCGCCTTCAGCCACCAACAGCATGTCGTATCCATCTATGCCGCCATACGTCCAGTTGTCGCCGACGAGGACGAAGGTGTAGCCATCCGCCAGTGTGCTGTCAGAAATCAGCGACTGTTGCATCGACGATGCAGCACTACCGACGATGCCCACCTGGCTCACACCGCCCCGCCCCCGCCTACTGCATAGTTCAGTCGCTCGATGGCCCAGTGATCACAGCAACTACCGCTGTGAGAAATCTGACGCCGGCGGAAGCGGATGGCATCGGTCTGTGCCGCTGCCGGAATCTCTTCTTGAACCAGCGTGAACTCGCTGTAATCGACGAGTAGTAGGCGTTCAACACTGTCCAGGTGGCGCCGCCATCCACAGAGTATTCCAGTTGAACCTCTTCGCTGCTGTCGACCGCCCCACATACGCCATCAGCATTTTGCCGCCCGCAACGCCTGCAACGGTCACCCGCAATGCCACGTTCAGTGCGACCCGTACGCCACAAGATCCACAGGACAAAATCGACCCCGCACTGCGTACCGCCTTTCAGGCGCGCACGCTGTCACCGGTCACCTACCTCGTCTACATGACGGCGCAACTGGATCTGTCCGCGGCGGACACGATGCCGGATTGGAGCCGACGCGGCGAATACGTCGTGAACACGCTCAAAACCGGCGCTGATTCGGCGCAGCGCGCCCTGATCGCCGATCTGGACGCACGCTCGGTCCCGTACCGTCAGTTTTGGATCACCAACGCACTGGCCGTCACCAGCGACGAAGCGCAGATGCTGTCCATTGCTCAATACCCCGAAGTCTACCGGCTCGACGCCATCAAGATGCACCAGTTGGGTGAGACCCACACACTGCCGGGGGCAGGCAACATTGCGTCGGCGCAGCCCCACCCCGCTAGCAGCCCCCAGCGCGCCACGGTGGAATGGAACATTGCCCAGATCGGCGCGGACGACGCCTGGTCGACACTCGACGCCGACGGATCGACCATCGTCGTCGCCAACATCGACAGCGGTGTGCGCTACACCCGCGAGACCCTGCGCGACGCCTATCGCGGCAATCAGCAGACCCCCACCAACCACGACTACAGCTGGTTCGACCCCGATGGCCTCACCTCACCGGTCGATGACGTAGGCCACGGCACACACACAATGGGTACCATCGTGGGCAGCGATGGCGCAACCAATCAGATCGGCGTGGCCCCCCGCGCACAGTGGATCGCGGCTGACGGTTGCGACGGCTCCGGTTGTTCTTCGCTGGATCTCATCGCAGCGGCGCAGTGGATGCTCGCCCCCACGCGCTAGGACGGCACAGACGCCGACAGCGATCTACGCCCCCACGTGATCAACAACTCCTGGGGCGATTGCGACACCGCACTCCACCTGTGGTTCAACGACAGCGTCACCGCCTGGCGGGCCGCCGGTATTGTGCCGATCTTCTCATCGGGGAACACGTCCAATTGTGGCTACACACAGGCGTTCTGCGGCAGCGGCGGCAATCCGGGGCGCTACAGCGGGGTGATCAGTGTGGGCGCCACCGATAGCAACGACAACATCGGCAACTTCAGCCTGTGGGGGCCAACCGACGATCCCACCAGCGCCGACGGCATCAAGCCCGATCTCAGCGCGCCGGGCGTCAACATCCGATCCGCCATTTCGTCGGGTGATGCGAGCTATTATGCTGCCGATGGCACGTCGATGGCAGCGCCGCATGTAGCGGGTGTGGTCGCACTGTTGCTTTCCGCCAACCAAAGCCTGATTGGGCAGGTGGACCAGATCGAGCAGATCCTCGAACAGTCGGCGCTCCCTCGGGCATTGGTCACTGCGTGTGGCAACGAAGGCGTGGGCAACGTGCCCAACAACGCCTTTGGTAAAGGCAGCGTAGACGCCTACGCCGCGGCACTTGCCGCACACAACAGCGATCTTGGCTGGCTATCGGCGTCTAAGCTGGTTGGCGCCATCCCCGCCGGCCAGCAGGAGACCATCGTCCTCTCGTTCGATGCACAGCTGCGCACCGACGGCGAATTTTCGGCGCAGTTGTCGATTCACCTGCGCGACAGTGGTGGGGACGAAACCATCTCGGCGCCGGTGACCTTCGTGATCGGTGCCCCAACGCCATCGCCGACATCAACCCTCGTTCCGACCGAGACGGCGACAGCGACCGTCACCGCTACCGCCACACAAACCAAAACGGCGACGGCCACGTCCACAACCGCGGACATGCCATCGCCGACATCTACCCTCACGGCGTCAGCTTCGCCAACGCCCAGAATGACGCCAAGCAGTACACCGATGCCACGCAGGCCAATTTCCGCTATGCCGCCGAATTGGTCTGTTTATCTGCCGATGCTTGAGCGGTAGCGGTGACATTCAAACCGAGAGCGTGACTATCCAGGCGCGACGCACTGGCCCAAACGTTGACGCATACAGGTCGCTCTCCTGGCCAGTGCGTCGCACCTGTCGCTGTATTGAATGCCTGACCGTTGCCGTCTAGCAAGACATCGATTGGGGGCCACTACAAACAGAACCTTGGAACGTCCCAGACTGTTCACATCTGTGAGGTCGGCGGATCAAGTCTTTCGTCGCCCACCACTCACTGATGCACAATCACCAGCGTGCCTGGGTTTTCCTCGTCGCTGATGAACCAGCCCTGCCCATCAAACGTGGGGCTTGCCCAGTCAAAGAGCCATTTAGCTTCATCGGTGCGCATGTTGATGCAGCCGCGGCTGGCCGTGCGCCCGAAGTTGGCGTGCCAGGTGACACCGTGGAAGGCATAATCCTGGTAGAAATACTGAACCCAGGGGACATTGGGGATGTAGTAGTAGTCGCCGGCGGCGCGGTTGCCGCCGTACATGTCTTGCAGCGGCGTCTTGGCCCAGATGCGAAACGAGCCGGTGACGGTAGGGGTGCGCGGCAACCCCGTCGAGACGACGAAGGCGCGCACCGGCGTGCTGCCCTCGTACGCGGTGACACGCTGTTCGCTCAGATCCACGGTGATCCATTTTTCGGTGGTGGTGGGCAATTCGTTGTAGCGCAGGAAGCCGTCTTCGTCGATCCAACTGTCCTGGGCCATGCGTTCGAAGAGAGGCGCCGCCACCACGGCGATCCGCTGCCCCGGCGTGATGCGGTTGGGATCAACCAGATTGTTCGCGCGCAACAGCGCCCCCGACGACGTGCCGTAGAGATTGGCGATAGACCCGATGCTTTCGCCTTGCTGCACAATGTGGAAAAGCGTCTCGCCGGTGGTCAGCGTTCCACCAGCCGGCGCGGGGACCACCAATTCGCGTCCCGGCACAAGCCGCTGGCCCACGTTGAGCTTGTTCTGTTCCGCCAGCCAGGCCAGGCTGGTGCGGTAGCGCGCCGCAATCGAAAATAGTGTGTCCCCGGGCTGGGTTTCGTATAGCACCGTATTGGCCAGTTCGACGCTGCTTTCCGAAGGCGCGTCGGTCACCTCGGCATTGTCGGGGAGGACGAGCCGCTGGCCTGCCCAAACAAAATCGACGTTGTTCAGATTGTTGAGCGAGCGCAGCGCAGCCACACTGGTGTTGTGCTGCTGTGCGATCTGGGTCAACGTCTCCCCAGGCTGCACAATGTGGACCTCCTCCGCCAACGCCGTCACCGGCCATAGCAACATCCCCAAGAACAAGACCAGGACGCCCATCCGAACAGATAACCGATAGTCCATCGCCGTCTACTGCTCCTCATGTATGCAGGTAAGTTTGTACACAATGTCATCATTTGCCCACAATGTCATCAAGAGTATAGCCAGATCAAACAGGATCGTCTACTCGGCCGCCTACCGCGGGTGCGATTTAGATTCGGGGCGAAAGTGCCGGGGACTTCACGAAGGACGTGACGACAAGAGAGAAGACGCTGTCGCGCTGCGGCGAAAAGTCCCCGGCACTTGGACCTGCCTCCAAGTTGAATTCCACCTGGCTGCTTCGGGGAAAATCCACATGATGCCAACGTCTGTACGGCCTACATTGTTGAGTGACTCGTAGCAATGAAGCAAGCGCAATCCGGTATTATTGACCGACTATAAATTTACTCAGTATAATTGACTCAAAATCCAGTTGCCTCCATGTAGATCTCAGCTTTTCTGTGCAAGAAAGGTGTTGCCATGACCATTCATGTTTCGATCAGCGAAGCCAAGGCCAGGCTCAGCCGATATATCGAGCAGACGTCAGAAGAGAATGAAACGATTGTGATCGAAAGTCACGGCAATCCGAAAGCCGTGCTGATTCCCTACCGCAGCTTTGAAGAATTTAGCACATGGCAAGAAGCCCAACACCGAAAACAGGTGCTAGAGAACTTACGCAATCTCCGAAGATCGGTTCAATCGCGTAACCAGGATCTCTCAACGCCTGAAAGCGAGATCATAGCTGAACAATATGCGCAGGACGTCATTAGAGGGATGGTAGCTGAAGGGAAGATCAACTATGAAACAGGGGATGAGTAATGCGGCTGCTGCTCGATGCAAACATCTTCATCAGCTATCTACTCCAGCCAGATGAGGTAAGCTCGATAACGCTCATCGTTGAAGCATGCGTCGTGGGAAAAGCAACATTGTTGTTGCCGGAAGCACTATTGGCGGAATTGGCGGAGAGGGTGATCCACAAGCCGTATTTGAACGCACGGATTCAGCCGGAAGAACTCGCCTATTTGGTGACATTACTACGCCAAGTAGGCGAAACCATCTCCACCATAGAAAGTGCAATCCCCGCGGTGACGCGCGACCCAAAGATGATATCTACTGGCATACGCTGCCATCGGGCGGGCCGATTACCTGATTACCGGCGACAAAGATCTGCTTGTACTACCGAGAATGTGCTTGAGGTGAATATCTGCCGCCCACGACTTTGTCGACCGTCAGCGAAATGGCTGAAGCACGCCGCGACCAATGTTTGCCCAAACTTCTTCGATGCCGAAAATACGCAGCGCACGCCCCTCCAGATGACACCATCAACGCCTAACGGCATCCGGTGTACACATGGGACGCCGAAAGCGAGCAGCATTCGTGCACGGATGTTTGAGGCCCTGCATGATCTGCCAGAATTACCTGGACAGTAGACTCTCGGTGACCACGCCGGTGACGTTGAGCTTTCTGCTCAGCATCGTACTCGGTGATGGGACGCAGACCCGAGGCCACTGTGGGCGATTTCGCCCATGCCGCGCCATTGCGATACACCACCTGGAACTTCACCCATCACCTGGCTGAGCAGGCAGGTTCCCGCTGCGGGTGACGGCACGGCGCAGCCGGTTTCTCCACTTCAACAGCCCTCTTCGAAGCTGTTTCACCGTCATGTAGATGCCTTGCGGGATGTCCAGCGGCTCCAGAGCGGTGACCACCAACGGCACGCCGTAGCGCTCGGCCAGCACGGCTCAGTGCTTCGGTGAAGCCCATGATGGCGCACACATGACCCGCTGCCAGGAAGCCCTGCACCTGGTTCTGCATAAGAACCCAAGATCGCCTCCATCGCCGGCGGCACGAGGACGTGCGACACCGGGATCGAGAAGTTGTGGATCCCCTGTTTCTTGGCCTGGTAGACGGCCACATTGCGTTGGCCAGCGCGGTCGTCTCGAAGCCCACGGCGAAGAAGACGACTTCTTTGTTGGGATAGCACTTGCCGCGCCAGCTTCACAGCGTCCAGCGGCGAGTAGACGATGCGCACGTCGCCGCCGCTAGACTTGACCGAAAACAGGTCGCCGTCGGAGCCGAGGGCGCGCAACATGTCGCCGAACGAACAGAAGATGACGTCGGGGCGAAGAGAGCGGCGATGGCCAAAAGCTTTGTCGATCAACTCTAGCGGCGTCACGCAGACAGGACAGCCTGGCCCATGCACCAGCCGAATCTGCTTGGGCAGCAGTTCATCGATGCCAAAACGCACGATGCTTGATAGGGTCTGCCCGCCGCAGATCTCCATGATCGATCCACGCGGGTGGTGATGCGGTGAATGGCCTCGGCGTAGCGCTGTAGCGGCGATCGGGATCGCGGTATTCGTCGATATACTTCACGGCATACTCGCGTGGGGACGTCCACAGAATCTGCAAACGAATCTGCCGCCGTCAACTCCTCAGTCGCCCATCTGCCAAATAATCGAAGACCAACGCAGCTTCATCTTCATCCACCGTGCTGATGGCAAACCCCACAGAACAACCGTAGTTGCCACCACAGCCTCCGGCACATCAGGCCAGGTTGATCTCTTTGACGATGCCGCCAAAGTTCACCCCGTCCACTGCGCGTGATGGGGTCGGTATCGGTGATTTCGATGATCTGGCCTGGAACACCAAGGCACATGTGCGGATCCTTTCGAAGATTGGAACCAAAGGGGGATTGGGGACTGGGGACTGGGACGTGCATTGACGAACATCCAGTAACTCTCGATCAACCCACACTTTTGCCTTTGGCCCTTTGCCTTTTGCCTTCTCCCACACCTGACCTACAGCTTAATGCCGCCGTCGTTGGGCGGGGCGCGCCGGTGCCAGTGGACTCGATGACCGGCCTGGCGCAGGCGCAGGATCAGGGATTCGGTGAGTAGTTTGTTCTGGAAACAGCCACCGCTGAGGACGACGTCTTCGACGCCAAAGCGGTCGCGGATGCGGCGAGCGGTCTCGACGGCGGCTTCGATGAGGGTGTTGTGGAACTTGAGCGCCATGCGCCCGGTGCTGCTGCCCCGCTGCACGTCGGCCAGGATCTGGTCGATCATTGTCGCCCAATCCAGGATCAGATGCTCGCTGTCGTCCTCCGCGGCGAGGACGGGCAACAGGTAGTGTTCGGTGGTAAAGCGCGCTTGCAGGGCGGCAAACTCCATCGACATGGCCGCTTGCCCTTCAAACGCGGCAAACGGGTGCAGCCCCAGCAACGCGGCAACGCCATCGAAAAGGCGCCCCATGCTGGTGGTGTTGACAGTATTCAGCCCTTTGTTGAGCATCGCAGACAGGATGGTGCGTTCTTCGGGCGTGAAGTCGGGCAGAGGCTGCCAAAAGTGGGCGTCGCCGATGCGTTTGACGGCGTAGCGCAGGCCCAGGGCAGAGCGGCGCGGCTCACGCACGGCTGCGTCGCCGCCGGCCAGCGCAAAAGGACGCAGATGGGCGACGCGACGATAGCCGTTCGCGTCGACGAGCAGAAATTCGCCGCCCCAGATCGTGCCGTCATCGCCGTAGCCGGTGCCGTCCCACGCCAGCCCGAGGACAGGACCACGCACGTTGTTCTCGGCCATGCACGCCAGCACGTGGGCGTGGTGGTGTTGCACGCGGCGGAGCGGAATGCCCCGTTGCTCGGCCAGTTCGGCGGCAAAATGCGTGGACATGTAATCGGGGTGGGCATCGCAGACGACGGCGGCAGGTTCCACATCGTAGAGGGTACACAGGCTGTCGATAGTGTGGCGGAAGGCGTCGTAGGCTTCTGGCGTTTCCAGATCGCCGATGTGCTGGCTGAGGAAGAGTTGATCGCCTACGGCCAGGGCCACGCTGTTCTTCAAATGTGCGCCCACCGCCAGCACCGGCGCGGTGACAGGCTCCGGCAGCCGGATCGGCAGCGGCGCATAGCCGCGGCTACGGCGTAAAATCTGCACTTCGCCTGCCACAACACGCGCCACGGAATCGTCTACGGGGCGGGCGATGGGGCGATTGTGTACCAGGAAGAAATCGGCGATGCCGCGCAGGCGTTCAAGCGCTTCGTGTTCGTCGGTGCAGATGGGTTCGTCGCTCAGGTTGCCGCTGGTGGCCACTACCGGGAAGTTCAACTCGGCCATGAGCAGGTGATGCAGCGGCGTGTAGGGCAACATGACGCCCAGCCGCGGGTTGTCGGGGGCGACGTTGGGCGCAATTTCACTGCGCAGGCGCTTGGAGAGCAGCACAATCGGCGCCGCGGACGAGGTGAGCAGTTCCTCTTCGGCCCCGGCGATGGCGCAGATACACTCGGCCTGCGCCACACTGGGGACCATCACGGCGAAAGGCTTCGCTTCGCGACGTTTGCGCCGTCGCAACTTGGCTACGGCGTCTTCGGAGCGGGCGTCGACCATGAGGTGAAAGCCGCCCAGCCCTTTCACGGCGACGACCCAACCCTGGCGGATGGCGTCGGCCGCGGCGAGGATGGCATCGTCCTCTTCCACCAGGAGCAGGCCGCGGCTGTCCCAGAAAGCCACGTGCGGCCCGCAGTGTGGACAGGCGTTGGGCTGGGCGTGGAAGCGCCGGTTGCCGGGATCATCGTACTCGGCCTGGCATTCGGCACACATGACGAACTCGCGCATCGTCGTCTGTGGCCGATCGTAGGGGATGCCCTCGATGATTGAGTAACGTGGGCCGCAGTTGGTGCAATTGATGAAAGGATAGCGATAGCGTCGGTCGTTGGGATCGAGGAGTTCGCGCAGGCAGTCGGGGCAGGTAGCCACGTCGGGCAGGATCTGGGTGGTGCGCGGTCCGCTGGTGTCGCTGTGGCGAATCTCGAAGTTGCAATAGCCCGCTGGCGGCAAAGGCGTGGTGGTCACCTGCTGGATCTGCGCCTGGGGTGGGGTGTCATCCTCGATGCGGCGGCGGAAGAGATCGAGCGCGTCGGCGTTGCCTTCCACTTCCACGAAGACGCCCTGCGCCGAGTTGAGCACCCAGCCGACGAGGTGCAATTCCGTGGCCAGCCGGTAGACGAAGGGGCGGAAGCCGACGCCCTGTACCACACCCGAAATGTGCATCGCCAGGCGCGTCATGGATGGCTGGATTGCAGTCTGCCTGAGTTGTGTTTGTGTTTCCATACCGGCGTCCCTCCAACGCAGATTCTCGTCCTCGGAGACGCAGTTTGCGACATGGCGAGAAGATCGGCGCTGTTCTGATTCTAGGGGAATGGAGGTCCGTAGGTACCCTGCTGTGAGGCTGTGTTACTCCTGGCTGATTGGTTAGGTTGCAGAAGCCCCCTCCTGTTGACGCCGGATGCACAAGGGTGGAAGAGAGCCAACGATTACTCGTCACTCGCCTGCTCCAGCACGTTCACCGTCAACGCCGCTGCCACCAGCGCCGCGGTCTCGGCGCGGAGGACACGCGGACCCAACGACACGCCGCGCCAACCCGCGGCGAAGGCAAGATCGGCCTCGTCTTGGCTGATGCCGCCTTCGGGGCCGATGAGCAGGCTGATCGACGTCGCCTCACGTGGGACGGCGGCGTCCAATCGCGCTGTGGTCGATGTCTCTTCCCACGGCAGCAGACGCACGCCTGTCGCTTCGTTCACTGCCTTCTCCCAACTCAGCGGATCGGCCAGTTCGGGCAGGCGGCCGCGGCCGGATTGCTCCGCAGCCTCGCGCAGGATGGCCTGCCAACGGTCGTATTTGTTGCGCAGCTTTTCGGTGGGGCGCACGATGGTGCGGCTGCTGATCACGGGCACAAAGTGGGTGACGCCGATCTCGGTGGCTTTTTGCAACACCCACTCGAACTTGTCGGCTTTGAGCGCGCACTGGTAGAGGACAACCGCAGCCGGCGGTTCGCCGCCCGCCGCTTCCCGCGCCCGGACGCGGCCAAGCGCCTGCCCGCGGTCGAGCATCTCGATTTCGGTGAGGAAGCTGGAACCGCGATTGTCGAGCAGGCGGATCTGGTCACCAGGGCGCAGGCGGAGGACGCTGCGCAGTTGGTGGGCGATGGGTGCGAGGTCCACGGAGGTCTCGACAATGAGGACGGTGTCGGTCAGGAAGAAGCGGTGCATTGTTCGATCAGCCGTCGATGATTGCCGCGCCATTCGGCGCGGGCAGCGGGGTTACGCGCCAGTTCCTGCACGATAGCCGTGAGGACGCGGTTGACAGGCGTCGGCACGCCGTTGTGTTCGCCCAGCCGACTCACCGCGCCGTTGTAAAGGTGGACTTCGTTGTCGGGTTTGCCCCGTTCGAGGTCGAGGTAGAGGCTGGGCATTTTGCCGCCACGCGCGCCACTCACGATCTGCCGCAGTACAGGGCGCAACAGGATCTTGGGCGCGTGGCGCAACAGCGGTGCAGCGGTTCCAAGCGGATACTTCTCCACGTTCACGGCTGGGATCCCTGCTGCGGCCATCGACGCCAGCGCCTCACGCAGCGCCGCGATCTCGATGTCGGCGATGGCGGGGTCGGCGAAAGTCTGCGCGGGCGGCTCGGCCAGGATGGCGCTGGTGGCGTTGCCGATCATGTTCATGAGCAGCTTCGTCCACTTCATGCTGCGGGCGTCTTCGTAGATGGTGACACTGATGCCCGCGTCTTCGAAGACGCGCTGCACCGCGCTCAACTCGTCCTCGGGCTGCTTGGGCGACCAACGCGCCAGCCCCACCACGAACTTAGGCTTTGTGACGCGGATCAGCCCCGCTTCGGGTATCTCCACCGGCGCGGTGATAGTCCCTGCCAGCGTGTGGCGCGATCCGTACAGCGTAGCGATGGCCTCTTCGTTGCCCACGCCGTTCTGCAAACTCAGAATCAGCGGCACTGGCAGGCTGTGGTCGTTCAGCGCGTCGGAAAGTTCAGTCAGTGCAGTGGCGGTGTCGTATCCCTTGACGGTGAGGATGGCGAGATCGTACGGGTCCAAATGTTCAGATGCCAGGGCGACGGCAGCGTCCAACGACGGTTCAGCATCCAGGGAGGTGACAACGTCGGTCTGATCCCCCAACTGAATGCGCAGCCCCTGCGCGCGGACGGCTTCTACAAAACGCGGCCGACCCACCAGTGTCACCCGATTACCGCTTTGTGCCAGTTTTCCACCCACCAGCGAACCGATGGCGCCCGCGCCGATGATGAGGATTTTCAATGCAGTTGCCTCTTTTCTAAATCGTAGAGGCCGTACGCTGCGGCCAATACTTCGATGGGGTGACGGTTGGCCACGCCGGTGTGCTGTTCGATCTGCCAGCGGCAGGTTTCGGTGTCGCAGGCCACGAAGTCGGAATCGCCCTGATCGAGGACGAAGTCGAAGAGATCCTGGCCCACGTCGGCCGCGATCTGGTTCTTTTCGGTCTTGTAGCCGTAGGTGCCGGCGATGCCGCAACAGCGCGACTGGCTCTCACGCAGATCCAGGTCGGGGATCAGGCGCAGCACGTCGAGCGACGGCTTACCCACACGATGCGCCCGATATTGGCAGGGCGCGTGGTAGGGCATCACCAACGGTCGACCGTCGGCGCGCAGCGGTTTGAAGTCGGTGCGCAGGCGGCCCTCTTCGCCTTCTTCGCGCAGCCACTCGAAGATGTCCCAAGTGGCGTGCTTGAGGAGAAGCGTCTCCTCGTCGTGTTTGTCGAGCATTTCGGGCGCTTCTTCTTTGAGCGTCAACGAACAGCTTGGGCTGGTGCTCACGATGGCGTAGCCCGCCCGTGCAAAGCCGGCCAGCCGCGCCACATTGCCGCGGTGATAGGCGTCGCCGCTTCAAACTCACCGTTGGAGAGCATGGGCAGCCCGCAGCAGTTCTGCGGCGGCACGATCACTTCGTAGCCGTTGTGTTCCAGCACGGCAATGGCGGCAAAGGCCACGAACGGCTCGTAGTATTGGATGGCGCAGCCGTGAAAATAGACCACCTTGCGCGCCGACTTGAGCCGCTGCGACGCGGTACGCGCCAGCCAATCGTTGAGCGTTTCGCTGTGCCAGCGGGGCAGCGGCGCGTTCTGCGAAATGCCCACCACCTTGTCGGCGAGGACACGGCTCACGGGGTTGTGCAGGGCAAAGTTGGCCAGATCCGGCGCAAAGCTGCCCAGTTTGCCCAGCAGTTCGTTGCGTCCTAGCAGGCGATTGCGCAGAGACAATCCCTGATCCGCCACGATCTGGGCCCGCGCCCGTGCGTTCATCTCGGCGATGCGTACGCCCGTGGGGCAGACCTCGTTGCAGACGCGACACCCTGAACAGTAGTCCACCGAATGGTCGGGCGACTTGTCCTGCCCCAGCTCACGGAAGCGTTCCGCCTGCGGCCCCACGTACTTCGGCCCGGGGAACTTGTCCGTCACCTGGGATACAGGGCAGTAACTCGTGCAGATATTACACTTGATACACTCGTCGAGCGTGTTGCCGACGGAAAGGAGAGAGGATGTGTGCATAGAGACTCCTGAATTTGGATGAATCATGAATAAAGAATGGGTTGAGGGTGTTGTCAACGCGGTTGGAAACTTGCCGCGTTGAGAGCGCACTCTGCACAATCTTTATCCTTCATTCATCATGCCTTCAACCGCCGCCATCCCCGTCGCAATCGCGATCCCCTCCAGGCTCCGCTCCAGGATCGGATCCGCGCCTGCCAGCGCGCCGCCGACAACCCAGAGATTTTGGAAGAAGGGATGTCCGTCGCTTCGTTGAGGACGTTGGTTCCCATCGGTGGGGACGCCGCCGCGGAAGACGGGCTGGCCTGTCTTGTCCAGAAAGCGAGGACGGAACCACGCGGCTCGATCCTGGGGCGACGTGACCGGCAGATCGAAGATCGTCTCCCACACGCGGCCGGTGTGGTCGCTGTCGATGCCGCCGCCGAGGATGCCGCCGGTGGCCAGCAAAAAGCGCTTTGCCCGATGCTTGAGCGGGCGGGCGCTGGTTTCGGTTTCCACCCAGGCCACGCGATCCCCGTCTGCGTGGAAGCCGATCACTTCCATGCCGATGTCGATGCGCACGCCCATGTCGATCAAGCGCCGGCGCAGCGCGGTGTAGAGGCGAATGCCCGGCACACTGGGCGGCAGCGTGGGGATTTCGAAGAGCGGCGCGCCGGCAGCCCGTCGCAACTGGGTGTAGACACGATTGTGCTCGTCCAATCCCAGGATGGCCGGGAAGCCGATGCGTTCGCCGTCTTTCACCAGCCCATGCAGGGCGTCGCCCAGGCGAGCGAGGACGGCGTCGTCTTCCAGCATCTGGGCCAGTTGGACGTTGGTGAAGTCCTTGCGACGGGTGATCAAGGACATGGGCAAGAAGGCCGAACGAGCGGCGTGTCCTTGCTTGCGCAGGTTCTCGGCGATGAGTTTGGGGTAGAAATCGCGCAGCCGCTCAAAGCCGACGATGACCATCGGCTGATCCGAATCTAACTGTCCCGCCAGTTGACCCTCCGGTGCGAGGAAGACCGGACGCGCCGCGCCCGCCGGTGACGGCAGGTGCAGGTTTGCGCCGTCCGCCGCGCCGCGGTAGGGCAGGCCGATCTCTTGGGTGAGTTGGACGAAGCTGTCGAGGGCGGCGCGCAGCCTGTCCGCGCCCAGCCAGGCGTACGGGTGATCGGGGCAGGCGGCAGCCACAGCGTCGAGGATGGCAAAGGGCGCGTCCACCGGCGCACGGTCGATGGGGCTGTAGCCCAGCACGTCGACGGTGCCGGGCTGCCAGTGTGTCGTCCCCTGCCCCTTGGCGATGACGTGTACCGACATGCCCGCTTTGGCGGCGTGGTAGGCGGCGCTTAGCCCGGCCGGCCCCGCGCCGATGATGACGAGATCGAGCATCAGTCGTCTCCTCTTTGCGCTGCGGTTTGTTCTGCGGCTTGTTCTGCGGATCGCTGATCCGCGGGGACAGGCGTCACGTCCTGGGCGTAGAAGTCGGTGAGCGGGCTGGTTTGGGCGTCTTCGGGCAGGTGATCCACGTTCATGATGCTCAGGTAGATCAACTCGTCCAGCCGTTCCTGTTTGAGTTGACGCCCCCACAGGATAGGCAGCACGCCTTTCCAGCGCTCTTGCAGGAAGTCGCGCAGCAGCAGATTGGGGTTGGAGACAGGCGAACGCTGGTCGATGGCCGGGGAGCGGGTGGGGGGGTTGAGCGTCACCGGGGCCTGGCCCGCGGCGTGCTCGGTGATGGATTCACCGCGCACACTGTGTCGCGGCGACTGGATGTAGGCCACTTCCCACTCTTCGGCGTCATCTTCGCCGGCCACGGTGAAGCGTTCATCGTGGCTTTCTTCGCTGATTTCGTGGAGGATGCCCACGGCGCGGTAGGTGCAAAAGCCGCCCTGGCACGGTCCCATCCCCAAACGCACGTCGCGGCGCAGATCGTCCAGGGTGACGGTGGGGTTGAGCCGCGCCGCATTTTCCAGCATGGCCCGGGTGACAAGTTCGCACTCGCACACGAGCTGGCCTTGCAGGTGATCGTCCTCGACTTCATGAAGGCGATGACCCAGCCAATAGTGTCCCTGTTCGATGCCGGGGACGGGCGTCTCCGCGGTGGTGCAGGCACGCGTCACGCCCAGTTGGGCGCAGGCAGCATCGACAGTCTTCTCGGCCATCATGCGGAAGGTGGTCCACTTGCCACCGGTGATGGTGAGGAAGCCGGCCACGCCGTCGCGGCGCTGGTGATCGAGCAAGGTGAGCGACCGCGTGGCGTCGCGGCTCTCGCCGACGTAGCCTTCCTGGTAAAGCGGACGCACACCAGCCCAAGCGCGCACGATGCGGGCGCGGCTGAGGCCCGGCACCAGCTTGTCGCCTTCTTCCAACATGTGCTGCACTTCCCACGGCTCAATGCGCAGGTTTTCGGGATCGGCCACCTTTTCGTCGGTGGTGCCGATGACCGACACGGTGTGGATCGGCACGAGGATGTCGCCGTCGGCGGGCATCTTGCAGCGGTTGATCACCGTGTTCACCAGGCGGTGGTTGGTGGCCACCATCGTCCCCTTGCCAGGGATGACGTTGACCGCGATGCCCGCGGTGGACGTGATCTTGCCCGCCCACGCGCCGGTGGCGTTGATCACCAGATCGGCATGAATCTCGAACGTCTCGCCGGTCACCGTGTCGAGCACTTCGGCCCCCACCACGCGGCGGTCGCCGTCTTCGCCGGTGACGAGCAAACGTTTGCACTCGTGGTAGATGAGAATGCGCGCCCCGGCTTGCCGCGCCGCCTGCGCCGTGGCATGGGTGGCGAGGAAGCTGTCCGCGGCGCCGTCGGGCACTTCGAAGACACGGCTGATGCGCGGGTTGAGCAACGGTTCGCGGCGCAGCGCCTCGGCCACGTTCAATTCCACACAGGGGACGCCCAACCGGTTGCACGCGGCCTTGAATTTATCTGGGTAGTCGCCTTCGTCCTCGGGGGTCACCACGAAGAAGCCGCTGGTGTCCTCGGGCAGTGGGTGTGGGTGCGGCGCAAGATGCGGTTTTCGTGGATGCACTCCTTGGCGCTTTCGGGGTCTTTGACCACGTAGCGTCCACCGCTGTGGAGCAGACCGTGATAGCGGCCGGTGGTACCATGCGTGAGATCGCGCTTCTCGATCAAAATCGTAGCAAAGCCGCGCAACGCCGCGTCCCAGGCCACGCCCGCCCTGGTGGCGCCGCCGCCGATAACGAGAAGTTCGGTTTGGAGATTGGGCATGAAAAACCTCTTTGGGTATTTACGATTTGCGATTGACGATTGACGATTTACGATTTTTCGTCGAGCATGTGAGCGGCCATTGGGCCATTGGCGTTGAAAACCCCAATACACCTCAATGAAGCATCGTACACTGTACGGAGAAATCGTAAATCGTCAATCGCAAATCGTAAATCTCTAAATATTTTGTTTCAACAACGCCGTCACCTCCTGCGCCCTGCCACATTCGAGGGCGGCGTGGGCCAGGTGACGGGCATGTTCCATGTCGGTTTGGCGGACGGCGTGTTTGACCAGGGCCACCGAGGGCGTGGCGACGCTCAACTCTTTGACCCCCAGCCCTAGCAGCAGCGGGGTGATGGACGGATCGCCCGCCATTTCGCCACAGACGCCCACGGGGATGCCGGTGTTTTCGGCGGCGGCGCAGGTCATGTTGATGAGGCGCAACACTGCGGGATCGAGCGACGTGGCCAAGGCGGCGACGGCGCTGTTGACGCGGTCTGCGGCCAGGGTGTACTGCGAAAGATCGTTGGTGCCGATGCTGAAAAAGTCGACCAGCGGCGCAAGGTGATCGGCCATGAGCGCCGCGGCGGGGACTTCGATCATCACGCCAACTTCGAGCGGCCCGCCGGGATAGCGCACCTCGTCCACGTGTTCCACCTGTTGCAGGATCTCCAGCACGCCGAGCAGTTCGGCCACCTTGCTCACCATCGGCACGAGGACGCGAATGGTGTTGGTGGTGGGCGCTTCTCGCGCCAGCAGCACCAGCGCCTGCAATTGATTCCAGAGCAGGTGTTTTTCTTGCAAGAGCAGGCGCACACCGCGCACACCCAGGAAGGGGTTGGTCTCCACAGGCAGGGGCAGGTACTGAACTGGTTTGTCGCCACCCACATCGAGCAGGCGCACGGTGAAGATCTCACCGGGTAGCTGATCTGCCATCTCTCGGTAGGCGTCTACCTGTGCTTCCACCGACGGCGCAGTGGTGCGCTGTTGGAAAAGGTACTCGGTGCGCAGTAGGCCGACGCCGTCCGCTCCGCTGGAAGGAATGAGCAGCACGTCTTCGCGGCTGTTGATGTTGGCGCGCACGGGGACGGAAAGCCCGTCCTGTGTGATGGCGGGTTCGTGGCTGGCCGCCTCCGCCGAAATGCGGAACGAACGCAGGCGCACACGCATTTCCTGGTAGCTCTCCAGCGTTTCCTCGTCGGGTGTGACGAAGAGACGTCCTTGCACACCGTCGACGATGGCGATCTGGTCGCCTTCCAGTTGCATAATGCCCGGCCCCAAGGCGCAGATGAGGGGCAGACCCAGGCTGCGCGCCAGGATCGAGGTATGGGCGGTGGGCGCGCTGCCGGCCAGGGCAATGCCCACGACGGTGGTGGACGAGAGATGGCTGGTGTCGAAGGCGGTGAGGTCTTCGGCCACGAGGATGGTGTCGGGGGGGAGGTTGTGAAGCTGCTTGGCCAGCGAAACGCCGTCGAGGTGGGCGAGAAGGCGCTGCGCCACGTCGCGGATGTCGGTGGCGCGGCTGGCAAAATAGGCGTCGCTCAGGTTCTCGAAGACGTGGATCAGGTGATCGGTGGCCTGCCGCGTGGCCTGCGACGCCGAGAGTCCGCTGTCTATGCCGACCTGCACCGAATCGGTGAGCGTCTTGTCGTGCAGAATCTCGCGGTGGACGTGGAAAATGTCGGCCAGAAACGAGTCGCCCATCTGCGTGAGGCGCGCCAGTTCATCGTCAACGCGCTGGAGGGCAACCACAAAGCGTTCCCACTCTTCGCCAGGCGTAGACGGCGGCGTCACCGGCGCAAAAAGCTGTTTGCGCAGCGGCATTGGATCGTAGATGTAGAGCGTGCCTACGCCGATCCCCGGCGCGGCGGGCAAACCCGAAAAGACGTGTTGCACGGAGGAGAAGATCCTTGGTCAACAAGATTGGGTGGTTCAGGATACTTTTGGGCTCAAGTAATCCGTAATGCGTAATCCGTAGTTGGTTGAGAAGACTGGGCGCATCTGCGCATCATCCCGTCATCGCATCATCCCGTCATCGCATCGTCCCGTCATCGCATCGTCCGGTCATCGCATCATCATCTCAGAACAACTGGCTCAACGCGGTCAACGCCGCCGGTGCATCCGGTCCTTGGGCGCAGATCAGGAGGACGTGTCCTTTGCGGGCCTGGAGTTGCATGAGTTGCAAGATGCTTTTCACGTCCACCCGATTGGATGTGCGGCTCAAGTTTTCGGCGGTGATCTGCGCCTCGAACTGGCTGGCGATGCGGACTACGTCCTTGCCGGTGCGCAGATGCAGCCCAAGCGGATCCGACACAGTCACGGTGACGGTGTGGCAGTGGTCCGCGGTGTTGGGTTGTTCTTCGGCAGGTGGTCGATTCATGGCAGTTAGGTGACTGATGATTGGTGACTGGTGATTAGGATCGTGCCCAGGGCAAGATACGAGATTGGCGGCTTGTCTTTCTGCCCCAATCACCAATCACCAGTCACCGATCACAATTTTCTCACATTCAACGCGTCCTCCGCCGCCGCGTTCACCTGCACCAACGACTGCCCCAAACTCGCTTGCAGGGCGGCGACGATGGCCCCTTCGACGAGGGGGGCGCTGCTGAGCAGGCAACGGTCCTGGCGCTCGGGGGGCAGGAGTTCTACGGCCATCTCGGCGGCGAGGACGGCGCTGCCCATGTCGAGGAGCAAGAGGACGCCGTCCTCACTCCAGGCTTCTTCGATGGCGGCGAGCACGCGCATGGGGTCTGTCCCCAGGATCCAGGCGTCACCGTCCTGCATACCGCCGGCGGCTGCAATGGTCACCGCGCCGCCGGCCATTTGATCGGCCACTTCGCACACGCCCCGCGCCAGGCAGTGGCTGTGCGAGACGATGACGAGGCCGATCATGGGGCGGCCTCTCGGGTTGCGAATTGCGAATTGCGGATTGCGAGTTGCGAATTGCGAGTTGCGGGTTCTAGACCATGTCTTTGCTGTTGATGTGCAATTTGAACAGGGCATCGCCCAAGAGCAGGGACGCAAAACTCAGCCCACGCAATTCGCAATCCGCAATTCGCAATTCGCAACACGTTTCTACTCCTCCACCCAGTCAAATGTACGCGTGACTGCCTTCTTCCAGCCCGCATAGCCTGCGTCGCGCGCCGCTTCGTCGATGCTGGGCTGCCAGGTGCGGTCGATTTGCCAGTTGGCGCGCAGGCTTTCGAGGTTGTCCCAGAAGCCGACGGCGAGACCGGCGGCGTAGGCGGCGCCCAGGCTGGTAGTCTCCGCGACTTGGGGGCGGATCACTTCCTGGCCCAAAATATCGGCCTGGAGCTGCATGAGGAAGTTGTTGATCGTAGCCCCGCCGTCCACTTTGAGGCGGGTGAGCGGCACACCGCTGTCGGCGTTCATGGCGTCGAGGACTTCCCGCGTCTGGTAACAGATCGATTCAAGGGCGGCGCGCACGATGTGGGCGCGGTTGACGTAGCGGGTCAACCCCACGAGGACGCCGCGGGCGTCGCTGCGCCAGTAGGGTGCGAAGAGTCCACTGAACGCGGGGACCAGATAGCAGCCGCCGGCGTCGTCGACGCTGCGGGCGATTTCTTCGGTTTCGGCGGCGTCGTTGATCAGCTTGAGGCTGTCGCGCAGCCACTGGATGGTGGCCCCGGCCATGGCAATCGAACCTTCCAGGGCGTAGACGGTGGGGCTGTCGCCCATCTTGTAGCAGACGGTGGTGATCAGCCCGTTGCGGCTGTGGACGATCTGCTCGCCGGTGTTGAGGAGCATGAAGCAGCCGGTGCCGTAGGTGTTCTTGGCTTCGCCCACGCTGAAACAGGTCTGCCCCACGGTGGCGGCCTGCTGATCGCCCAGGTCACCGCAGACGGGGACTTCGCCGCCGAAGGGGCCGTCGGCGAGGGTGAGGCCGTAGAAGTTAGGATCGCTGCTGGGGCGGATTTCGGGCAGAATTTGGCGTGGAATGCCCAGGATTTTGAGCAGTTGGGGGTCCCAATCCAGCGTTTCCAGGTTCATCAACATGGTGCGGCTGGCGTTGGTGGGATCGGTGACGTGTTTGCCGCCGGTCAAGCGCCAGATCAGCCAGGTGTCTACGTTGCCGAAGAGGATTTCGCCCTTTTCGGCGCGTTCACGCAGGCCGGGGACATTGTCGAACATCCAGCGGATCTTGGGGCCGGAAAAGTAGGTGGCCAGGGGCAGGCCGGCTGTCTGGTAGAAGATGTCGGCGTAGCGGTTTTCGTCCAGTTCACGGCAGATGCGGTCCGTGCGCGTATCCTGCCAGACGATGGCGTTATGGACAGGTTCGCCGGTGGCTTTGTCCCACAGGATGGCGGTTTCGCGCTGGTTGGTGATGCCGATGGCGGCGATGTCCGCGGCGGTGACGTCGGCTTTCGCCAACGTAGATTCGATCACCTGGCTGGTGCGCTGCCAGATCTCCAGCGGGTCATGTTCCACCCAGCCGCTGCGCGGGAAGATCTGTTCGTGCTCGCGCTGGTCGTAGGCGACGATCTTGCCGCCGCGATCAAAGAGGATAAACCTTGTGCTTGTGGTGCCTGAATCAATGGCCCCAACGTAATCCGGCATGGTCGATCCTTTCAAGGTGAGTGGTGAGGCAGAATTCAGATGATTCGCCGGGTTAGGCTATCGAGATTAGGCGATTGGCGCAGAAGTTCAATCCCTCAAGCTCCTAATCGCCCAATCTCTAAGCCCAAGCCTGATGACATTGTATCAGGACTGGCTACTCGACTTCACAGACTGCGCCGTCTCTGGTTCCCGGCTGCTGCTGACGCCGAGGACTTCGGCCGCGGTCTCGAAGAGATAGTAGGCGCTGGTTGCGCCGGGTCCTGGTGACCGATGGAGCGCGGACCCAGGTAGCTGGCGCGTCCTTTGTTGGCTGGAATTTGGATGGTGTACTTCATCCCCTCGCGTGCGGCCTGGCGTGCGGAGGCCAGGGCCACAGCCAGGCTCTGGTTGGCGGCGACGGCGGCTTCCATCGCTTCCACGGCGGGCTGGATGGCGTCGACCATTGTTTTGTCGTGCAGGTGGGCCTTGCCGCGTTGCTGTAGACCGTCCAGCCCGAAGCGGAACATGCGGGTGAGGCCGGCCAGGTCCACGCGGGTGCCGGCGTTGGGCGCGGTGGCGGCGCGCAAAAAGAACGTGCCATACAGCGGCCCCGCGGCGCCGCCGACCGCGCTGATCAGCGTCATGGCGACGGCGCGCAGCAGGGTGCGGATGTCTTCGCAGTGGTTGTCTGGGCTTTCGAGTCGTTCGCGCACCTTTTCCATGCCGCGGCGCATGTTGGCCCCGTGATCGGCGTCACCGATGGCGGCGTCGAGATCGGTCAACTGGTCTTCGTGGTCGATGATGCGCTCGGCGTAGAGGATCATCCAACGCTGGAACTGCGGCAGGGTTGCTTCTTGAGCCATGAGAGGCGCTCCGTAAGTGAAAGAACCGGGGGAGAGGGGGATGCGTAATGCGTCAAGCATGTTGACGGTGTGATTGGAATGAGCGTTCGTTGAGCACGGAGGTATTCCAATGGAACGGAATCGTGCTCTACCAATTACGCATCACGAATTACGCATTAAGTTTACCATCTCATCGCCGGCGTACACACCGGCGCGTCCCACAGTTTTAAGAGTTCGTCGTCGAGTTTGAGGACCGTGACGATGAAGCCGCCGCGGCCCAGGCTGGTGAGGTAATTGCCCACCAGCTGGCGCTTGATGTGCAGGCCGGACTTGCTGATGCGTTGGTGAATCTCCTGGAAGAAGAGGTAGAGTTCCAACGACGGTGTGCCGCCCAGGCCGCTGATCAGGAGCAGGATGTCGTCTCCGGCGGCGGCGGGCAGATCGGCCAGAATGGGCCTGGTGATTTCGTCGGCAATCTGCGCCAGGCCGCCTTCCACCACGAAGCGACGCCCAGGTTCGCCGTGGATGCCGATGCCCAGTTCAACCGAGTCTTCGGTGAGGGAGCGGGCGTGGATGGCGCGGGGCAGGGTGTGGGTATTGGTGCCGACGCCCATGCTGCGGGCGCCTGCGGCGGCGCGGCGGGCCAGCTCGACCACGTCTTCGAGGGGCCGACCGGCTTCGGCGGCTGCGCCGGCGATCTTCATCACCAGGGGCGCGGCGCCGAGTCCGCGGCGGTTGCCGGCCTCGGGGATGGCTACGTCGTCGTTCACCAGGACGCTGCGCGCGGTGACGCCTTCGCTTTCCATCATCTCCACGGTCAATTCGGAATTGAGCACACCGCCGGTGTAGTTTTTGACGATGTAAACGACGCCGCCGCCCGCTTCGACAGCGTGGGTGGCGGCTACAAGTTGGGTGGGGGAGGGGCTGGTGAAGATGGGACCTGGGCAGGCGGCGTCGAGCATACCTTTGCCCACGTAGCCGGTGGGGAGCGGTTCGTGCCCGCTGCCGCTGCCGCTGATCACGGCAACTTTGCCACGGGGCGTGGGCTGCGCTCGCCGTACAAAATCGGGTTCATAGTGGATCTGAAGCAGGTCGGGATAGCAGAGCGCCATCCCCCGCAAACTCTCTGTAATCGCGCTACCGGGCTTGTTCACAAAGCTTCGCATGTCTTGGAGGTCAGACCTGGCGCCTGGCAAGCATTACCAGGCAGATGTGCGCTGTCCTTGACCACACGCCGCACACAGCCGATGCTCGCACGGATGCCGAAAGTCAATGGGTTCGACGTTGATCAGTCAACGCATAACAGGTTCAGTGGATAGATCGGCTGGGGCAAACCGGAGTCGAGAGCGGCCTGTTATCCCTGCTATTGTAGCCGTTTTCGGTGGGGATGACAATACGCTCGTGGGGGGTGTTGTGCAGTGAGGGGTTTTAGGGAAAGAAGAAAGAGTGAAGAATAAAGATTGGGTAGAGCATGTTGGCTCCCCGAGAAACCAACATGCTCTACCCAATCTTTATTCTTCATTCACCTCCCGCGGTGACAACCCTCTCCGCCCCCGCCCGTTGACATGCGGACCGCCCGGCCCCGCCGTCTGCGCTTGTAGCCAGGCGAGGGCGCCGCGCGGGGACCAGTTCCACGATGGCCTGCACGCAGTCGGTGTACTCGCGCACGAGGCTGCGGCTGCCGGCGTAGTGGAGGGCGCGCTGGAGGATGGCGACACAGCGTTCGTCTTCGTGGCGACGGTGGGCGATTTGGGCCAGCCCCAGCAGCCCTTTGACGAAGGTGAACGGGTAGCGGTTGACCGGGTCGGCCAGGCCACGGGCGAGGAGATCTGCGGCGCGGTCGAGGTCACCGGCGGCGAGGGCGGCCAGCCCCAGGCCGATGACGGTGCTGTTGTGGTGCGTGCGGAAGCTGTCGCGCTCGCCCAAAAAGGACTCGACGCGCTGGAGCCGTGCCACGGCCAGATCCAGGTCGCCGCGGGCCAGGGCCTGGTAGGCGCTGGAAATGCGCGGCCACACACTGGCCAACTGCGCCGCGGTGCCGTGGACCTGTTGGTTCAGCGCCTTGCTCTGTTCGTTGAGTTCGTGGCTGCGCGGCAGGTCACCTTGCAGCCGCGCCGTCACCGAGAGTTGGTGATAGGCGAGACCGGCCAGCGACCGTTGCTCGGTGCTTTCGGCCAGCGCCACCGCCGCGGACAAAACCTGCGCCGACTCGGCGAACTGCCCTTGCACTTGCAGCGCCCAGCCGTAGATCAACAGCGGCAGCGCAGCGTGGACAGGCCCCATCTCGGCGCTGATTTCGGCCACAGGGTCCGCGGGGACGGGCGCAGGCGGCTGGAAGGCGGTCCAGCCCGTGCGGTCGGCGTCCTCGGCGCAATCCATGTCTTCGGCGCTGAAAAGACGCTGGTGCCGTTCCAGTAGATCGGCCAGGGATCGGCTGGGCGTGCCGCCCTCGTCGAGGATCAGCTCCTTCATCAGCGCGTTGGATTCGGCCTGCTGCCCCACCAGGCCGAGCAACGTGGTGAGGCGGGTGTGGGCGAGCAGGGCCAGGTCCTTGTCGCCGGTTTGCAGCGCCCAGCGCCGCAGCCGCGTGTAGGTGTCGGTGACGCCGTCAGGGTCGAGCAGATTTTCGTAGGCCAGGCCGCGTCCTTGCCAGGCGCGGCGTACGAGATCGGCGTCGGCGTCGGGCAGATCTTCGAGGACGGCCAGGGCGTTGTCGAACTGGGCGAGCGCCTGGTTGAGCGAAAACGCACGCAACAACTGTTCCCCGGCCAGCACGCTGTATTGGGCGTACTCGGCCTGGTTGAGCCGCCCCGCCTCGCCGAAGTGGAAGGCGATCTCGGCGGGGTTGCGGTCCACCTGTTCCTTGGCCGAAAGCGCCAACGCCACCTGCCGGTGTAGACGACGGCGCAGCAACGCGTTGAGGCCGTCGTACGCCACCTGGCGCACCACCTGATGCACAAAATCAAGACGGTCATCGCCGCGTTCGATCAGGAATTGGCGACGCAGCAGCACGTCCAACCCCTGCATGGGATCGACGGACGCGGCGCGTTCCAGCAGATCGAGGCTGAAATCGCGGCCGACAACCGCGGCCAGTTGCAGCACAGAGACCGCCTCGCCGGGCAGCCGTTCGATGCGTTCCTGGATGATCTCCTGCACCCGTTCGCGGCGGCTGAGATCGGCCAGGTGACGGTCCACCGGCTGGGCCAGCGACGGGCTTTCCGCGGTGCGTTCTTGCAGCGCCCGGATCGCTTCCACCAGGAAGAGGGCATTCCCTGCCGTGGTGGCGTAGAGCGTCTGCGCCAGCTTCTCGGTGGGGAAGTCGGGGTCGGCGCGCCACTGCTGCACCAGGCGCAGCACGTCGTCCTGGCTCAGGCGATCCACGGGCAGGATCTGGCTGTACGGCGAACGGCGCAACGCGTGGAGCAGCGTCTGCAAGCTGTCATTTTCCACGAGATCGCCCTGTCGGTAGGCCAGCAGCAGCAGGAAAGGGTGACGCTGGATGCGCGGGATCAGGCGACTCACCACCGAAAGCGTCTCGGCGTCGGCCCAGTGTAAGTCGTCCAATAATAGGACCAACGGACGCTGCTGCGCCAGGCTGGTGAAAAAGGTGACGATGGCGTCGATCAGCCGTTGCCGGTTTTCTTCAGGGCTCAGCGGCGTTTCGTGGGGAGCGGCGTGATTGGGCAGCCTGTCCTGTAAACTTGGGACAATCTGCACCAGTTGGGCCAGGACGGCGGGCGACAGGCGGCGCAGCGCGGCGTCGGGCAGCAGTTGCAGGTAGCGACCGACAGCGTCGGCCAGGGGTGCGTAGGGCAGGCTTTGCTCCAGCCGTTGACAGGTGGCGCTGATGATGGTGGCGGCACTGCTTTCGGCGTGGCGCAACATCTGGTAGGCCAGCCGCGACTTGCCCACCCCCATCTCCCCGGCGAGCACCACGATCGATCCCTGTCCGTCGAGCGCCTGTTGCAGCGCGCTTTCGATGGTCGACGTCTCCTGGCGGCGGCCCACGAACGGATCGGACGCGCGTTCCTGGGGCGGCAGCAGGCTTTGCTGCGGCAGCGCTTCGGCGTCCTGAGTTTGGGGAGCAGACGGCAGCGCATGCGCGGTGAGTGCATCGACGACGACGGTGTCAATTTCGCCGTTGAGGATGCGGGCGTGCAGTTGTTGTGTGAGCGGGCTGGGGTCCGCGCCGAGCTGCTCGCTGAGGAGCACACGGCAGCGTTCGTAGGTGAGCAGGGCGGCGGCGCTGTCGCCGGACTCGGCCTGGTAGCGCATGAGGGCCTGGTAGGCGCTCTCGCGCACTTCGTCACGCGCCAGCACACGACGACAGGTCGAGATGGCGGCGCTGTAGTGACCGTCCTGTGCGTGGAGGGCGGCGAGATCGAGCAGGGCGTCGAAAAAGCGCTCGCGCAGCCGTTCGCGCTCGGCCTTGGCCCAATCCGCGTAGGGATCGTCCATCAGGTAGTCGTCGGCGTAGAGGGCGAGGGCGGCTTCGAGGCGTTGACGCCGTTCCTCGGCGGCGGGCAGACGAGCGGCTTCGTCCAACAACTGCTCAAAAACTTCCACATCCAGCCACAGATCGGCATGGCGGCGGTAGGCGTAGCCGGGGGCCTGGGTATGGATGTAACTGGACGGGGCGCGGTTGGGCCGCTCCGGCTCAAGGACGTTGCGCAGGGCGTTGACGGCGCTGCGCAACGTGGTGGACGCGGCGCTAGGCGTGCTGTCGGGCCACAGGATCTCGATGATGCGATCCGTGGACACGGGCCGCGGCCGCTCGGTGACCAGGATCTTGAGCAGCTGGCGGGCCTGGCGTGTGCGCCAATCGTGCTCGTTCACTTCCTCGTCGTCGCGCAGGACGCGCAAAGTACCCAGCGTCAAGATGCGAATGGGGGCTGCGTCGGGACGATTGGTCATAGCGCCTTCTTTGGGAACAGAGCGACCGTGGGGTGAGCGTAATTCCCTCTTTTCCTGTGATGATCTGGCGATTGGGGGATTGGGGGATTGCTACGACGATGTACTCCCTAATCTCCCAATCGCTCAATCTCCTAATCGCTCACGGATCACAGGCTCACAAGGAATCATGACTCTATTGTACGCAAAGAACAGCGTTCTGACAACAACTTATAACGCAGTGCGGCATGGAACGTGATGCGTGATGCGTGATACGTAACCCAGAGGGGATCGCCGTGGCGCGATGATGAGTCCGTGCGCGGCAATGTTGGGTCTACCCGTTCAGGTACTCGAGACGCGAAAAGAGCACCCGCAGATGAGCCAACGGCTCGATCTGCAAGTGCTCCCTTGAATTCTCCAACTTCCATGCCGCGTGCGCAACACCCTCCACCCTCTGGGGTACGCATCACGAATCACGTCCTAAAACGGAATATCCTCATCACTCCCGGCTTCACCCGTCGGCTCCTGCGAAGACGAAGAAGAGTAGTCGCCACCGCCGCCGCCGTCGGCGCGGGTGCCGATGAACTTCACCGTCTGAGCGGTGACTTCGAGGGACGCGCGCATGTTGCCGTCGCGGTCAGTCCACGGGCGGGCGTCTTCCACTTCGCCGACCACCATCACCTGGCGTCCTTTGCTGAGATACTTGGAACAGGTCTCTGCCAGGCCGCGCCACGCAGTGATGCGGAACCAGGTGGTCTTGTCCTGGCGCTGGCCGTCCTGCGAAGTCCACGAGCGGTTGACAGCGAGGCTGAAGGTCGTCACCGGGACGCCGCTGGGGGTGTAGCGCATTTCAGGATCAGTACCCAGATTCCCAACCAACGTGATTTGCTGATACATGAAGATACTCCTTTGTGTAAATGGCAATGCGACAATGTCGAGGGAAGAGCAAATAGTTGGCAAAATTCTAGTCGGCGCTCGCCTCAATGTCAATGATCGAAACCCTTACTAGAAAATTTGTTCGGACGGTATTCATTATAATGGAAGGGGTTAGTTCGGGCAAGTATTCTCCCCCCCGAACTAGACGATCTCTCCAAAGCGTGGGATAATGCGCCAATGGCTCTCGACTTCCCCTGCGCCGCCATTGCTTTTTCCACCGGTGCCCACATTGGAGCATTCCCGTGAACCTGGAGACAATCCAAGCCTATCTTCAGTTGAATCATCTTGACGGCTGGCTGCTCTACGATTTCCGCGGACAGAACCCAATCGCGCTCCATGTGGCCGGCCTCAAAGACAGCGGCACAAGGCGCTGGTTCCTGTGGATCCCCGCGCAAGGACGGCCCGCCTGGCTGATCCACGCCATCGAACGCGGCGCATTCGTCGACGTCGCCCCCGAGATGGACGGCAACCGACATATTTATATTGGCTGGCAGCAGTTGGCCGAGGTGTTGCCCACTTTCATCGGTAGCAACGGCAAACGCCCCATGCGCATCGCTATGGAATACAGTCCACTCGGCGCAGTGCCGTACGTGAGCAAGGTCGACGCGGGGACATTTGAACTGGTGACCGAAGTCACCGGCGCCGAGATCGTGAGTAGCGCAGATCTGGTGCAGTTGATGCAGGCCGTGCTCAGCCCCGAGCAGATGGAGAGCCACCGCCGCGCCGCCCAGGTCTGCCTCGCCGCCAAGGACGCCGCCTTCGCCTTCGTGGCCGAAAGCCTGCGCGCCGAAAAGTCGATCACCGAGTT
The DNA here is from genome assembly GCA_041391225.1 of Caldilineaceae bacterium. Lineage (GTDB taxonomy): Bacteria > Chloroflexota > Anaerolineae > Caldilineales > Caldilineaceae > RI-153. The sequence continues at coordinate 15,522 of JAWKOL010000018.1, read as the reverse complement.
CGACGTGCAGCAGTTCATCGTGGACCGCTTCACAGCCGCCGATCTCGACCCTGATCACCCGCCGATTGTGTCTGTCAACGCCAACGCCGCGCTGCCCCACTACGCACCCACGGCGCAGCGTCACGCCCCCATCCGCCGTGGGGACATGCTCCTCATCGATCTTTGGGCCAAGGAACGCACGCCCGACGCCTGCTTCGGCGATCTCACGTGGACGGCCTACTGCGGCGCCGAAGTCCCCGCCGCGGTGCAGGACGTCTTCGACGCTGTGGCCCGGGCGCGCGACAGCGTGATCGAAGCGGTGGAAGCGTCGGTGGGCGAACATCGTCTGCTCCACGGCTACCAGCTCGACGACCTGGCCCGTGATGTCATCCGCGAGGCGGGGTACGGGCATGGCATCCTGCACCGCACAGGCCACAGCCTGGGGCCGCTGGTGCATTGGAACGGTGTCAACCTGGACAATCTGGAAACACAGGATCGCCGCCGCCTGATCCCCGGCGTCATGTTTACAGTGGAGCCGGGCGTCTACCTGCCCGATCTCAACTGGGACGACAGCCCCACGCCCAAAGGATTGGGCATCCGCAGCGAAGTCAACTGCATCGTCCACGCCGACCGGCTGGAGGTGACGCCGGGACGGCAGCGCGAGGTGGTGGCGCTTTTGAAAGACTAGAGATTAAGCGATTGGGCGATTAGGAGATTTCAGATCCTTGTACAAGGATCTGAAATCTCCTAATCGCCAATCGCTTAATCTCCAAATCCATTCCGATCCTCATCATCTGATCAATCCCAAATCTCTCATGCAAAAGAAAACATTCAGTTCTCCTCCAAAACGCGTTGCGCTCTTCGTCACCTGCATGGTGGACATGCTCTACCCTGGCGTGGGCATTGCGACGGTGGAGTTGTTGGAACGCCAGGGCATCGAAGTGATCTTCCCACAGGAACAAACATGCTGCGGCCAGCCTGCCTTTAATGCCGGCTACCGGGACGAGGCGCGGGTGCTGGCGCGGCGCTTTTTGCAGGTATTCGGGCCGATGGTAGAGAACGGCAACGTCGATGCCATCGTCGCCCCGTCGGGCAGTTGCACCACGATGACGAGTCACTTCTACCAGGTGCTCTTCGAGGAATCGCAGGAGATCGGGCTGCGCCAACGCGCCGAATTTCTGGCCGCATCCACCTTCGAGTTGACCGAATTCCTGGTGGACGTGTTGGGCGTCTACGACACCCATGCCCGCCTGGAAGGCAAGATCGCCTACCACCCCTGTTGTCATCTCTACCGGGAATTGGGCATCGACCGGCAACCGCGCGCGCTGCTGGATAACGTAGCCGGCGCCGAGATCGTCGATGTCCCCGAAGGCGACGATTGCTGCGGTTTCGGTGGTCTTTTCGCGGTGAAGAACAGCGAGATCAGCGGGGCGATGGGGCGACGCAAGGCCACAAATCTCGACAAAAGCGGCGCCGACGTCGTGGCCATGTGCGACGTCAGTTGCATGACGCACATCAACGGCGTACTCAGCCGCCAGGAACTCCACTGTCGCGCTGTCCACGTGGCCGAGGTGCTCAACAACCAGTTGGGCGAACGCCTCAGCGAACCGACGCCGCCCGCGCCGAATGCGCCCGATCATCCGCGGCGGTGGAAAGAAGAGTGATTGACGATTTGCGATTGACAATCGTAAATCGCAAATCGTAAATTTCCAGAGGAACATTCATGTCTGTCGACATCAACGCACCCTACAAAACCCGTGTGAAGCAGGCCGTCAGCGATCCGCATTTGGGCATCGCCCTCACCCGCGGCACAGACCGGCTGGTGAGTGGACGCATCGCCTCGATGACCGCGGTAGACGGTCAGCGGCTGCGCGACGAAGTGCGCCAGATGAAGGAACACACGCTGCGTCACCTGCCCGAATACCTGGTTCAGTTGGAAGAGAACCTTCAGGCCAACGGTGTGATCGTCCACTGGGCCAAGGACGGCGCTGAGGCTGCCCGCATTGTGCGCGAGATTGGGCTGCAAAACAGCGTGGAGACGGTGGTGAAATCCAAGTCGATGGCCACCGAAGAGATCCACCTAAACCACGCGCTGGAAGAAGTGGGCATGAGTGTGGTGGAGACCGATCTGGGCGAGTACATCATCCAGATCAACGGCGAGACCCCCAGCCACATCGTCGCCCCCGTCATCCACAAGCGCCTCGAAGACGTGGCCCAGATCTTCCAAGAAAAGATGGACATGCCCCCCACGATGGACCCCGAGGCGCTCTGCTCGGCGGCGCGTGTGCGACTGCGCAAAGACTTTTTCGGCGCGCAGATGGGCGTGAGCGGTTGCAACTTCGCCATCGCCGAATCGGGGACAATCTGCATCGTCACCAACGAGGGCAACGGGCGCATGGTGAGCACCATGCCACGCATCTACGTGGTGCTCATGGGCATCGAAAAGGTCGTCCCCACGGTAGAGGACGCCATGATGCAGCTTCAGGCGCTCACACGCAGCGCCACCGGCCAGCAGTTCAGCGTCTACTGCTCCATGAGCAGCGGCCCGCGCCGCCCCGATCACCCCGACGGCCCCGAGCAGATGCACGTCGTGCTCATGGACAATGGCCGCGTCGGCATGATCGAGCGAGATTACGCCGAGGCGCTGCTGTGCATCCGCTGCGGCGCCTGCCTCAATGTCTGTCCTGTGTACCAGGAGATCGGCGGCCACGCTTACGGCAGCACCTACAGCGGCCCCATCGGCGCGGTGATCTCACCGCTACTGGCGCCGCACCTGGCCGACGGCAAAGATCTGCCCCACGCCACCACCCTGTGTGGCGCTTGTCGCGACGCTTGCCCTGTGAAGATCGATCTGCCGCGCATGTTGGTCGATCTGCGCGCCGATCTGGTCAAAGAGCACGCCAACCCCAAACCCGAACACTGGGGCATTCAGGCCTTTGTCAAGATGGCGGGCAACCGCGATCTCTACGAGCAGGGTGGCAAGCTTGCCAGCCTGGGCAGCAACATTCTGGCCAACTTTAGCGGCGGCAACATCAAATTTATGCCCCCGCCCCTCAACGGGTGGACCCAACACCGCGACTTCCCGCCCTTCGCCAAGAAGAGTTTCCGGGAGTGGTGGGGGGAAAGACAATCCTTGAGGAATCGGGATTCTTGATTGGTGACTTTGTTCGACAACATGAGATTAAGCGATTAGGAGATTGAGCGATTGGCGCTCGTCTAGTTTCTGAAATCTCCTAATCGCCCAATCGCCTAGCCTCAAATTGGTGATCAACATGACCGCACGCGACGACATCCTAGCCCGCCTCCGTTCCGCGCTCAAGCAGCCCGATCTGCGCTTCCCGGCGACGGAGACGCAGGCGCTGTCCAAACCGACAACGGTAACGAAGGCCGAAGGCGACCGTTGGGCGTTGGCCCGCCGCTTCAAGGCCGAACTGGAGGCACTGCACGGCACGCGGAAGTGGTAGAATCTGCCGCCGAGGAACCGTATGGCGCTGATCGCCCGCCTAAATACCTGGGTGCAAGAGGAACAGGCCGAACGCCGCATCGAAAAACCCGATCAGCGCGGTGACCGCGACGTGATCGTGTGGGATCCGGCGCAACTGCCGGTCCCTGGCATCGATGCCGCGCTCGCCGACATGGGCTACACGCTCATCATCCCCGCGGACATGCACAAAGTCGAAGATCGCGACCGCGTGCGGCCTGTGCGGCTGGGCATCAGCGGCGTGGACGCCGCCTTCGCGTCCACGGGCAGCGTAGCCGTAGGCGGCGCCAAGGGGCGTCCGCGCGCGGCGAGCCTCACACCCTTCCGCCATATCATGCTCATTCCGCTGGGCAAGCTCTACTCCACTGTCGAAGCGTGGATGGCCGAACGCATCGCCAAGGGGACGCTGATCAGCTACCTGCACGAAAGCGCCAACGTCACGCTGATCAGCGGGCCGAGCAAATCTGCCGACATCGGCGGCCTGCTCACCCTGGGCGTCCACGGCCCCAAGATCGTCCACGCCATCCTGTTCGACGACATCGAGGCGTTGATCCGCAGCGAAGGATAAGGGTGATTGGTGATTGGGTTTCGGCGTGCGTTCACAGCCCCATTACCAAGCCTAATCACCAATCACAACTCACTTTTCACCAATCACTTCTCCCTCTTCAGAAAGAGAAACGTACATGACAACAACATCCTCCGAAAAAACCTGGCTCGCGTCGCCATGATCGGCGCGGGACAATTGTACAGGTCGGGCATATTCCTCGCTTTCAGGCCATCGACAACGTAGAAGTGGTGGCGGTGGTCGATGTCAACGAGGCCCGGAAACGTGCTGGTGGCCGAAGAAGCGAGCATCGCCGGCGTCTACAGCGACTACAAGCAGATGCTGGCCGAGGTGAAGCCCAATGTGGTGGTGGTGGCCACACCCAACATCTTCCACAAGCCCATGGCCATCGGCGCGCTCAACGCCGGCGCCACGTCCTCTGCGAGAAGCCCCTGGCGCTGACCTACGCCGACGCCAAAGAGATGATGGACGTTGCCGCCGCCAACAACCGTGTCCTCACCGTGGGCACCCACTACCGCTGGACGGCGCCGGTGCAGGCCGCCAAAGCCCACGTAGATGCCGGCTTCTTCGGCGAAATCTACGCCGCTCGCACCGTGTGGCACCGTCGTTCGGGCATCCCCGGCTACGGTGGTTGGTTCACCAACAAGGATCTGGCCGGCGGCGGCTCGCTGCTCGACATCGGCATCCATGCCCTGGATCGGGCGCTCTACCTCATGGGCTACCCGCAACCTGTCACGGTGACAGGCGCTGCCTTCGCCAAGTTCGGTCCGCGCGGCATGGGGTTGGGCGGCTGGGGCATCGACCGTCAGCCCGGCTCCACCAAGGCCCGTTTCGATGTTGATGATCTCACCTGGGGCTTCGTCCGCTTCGACAACGGCATGGTGTTGCAGTTCCAGGTCTCCTGGGCCGCGCACACCCCCACGCAGTTCCAGACCGAGATCTTCGGCACAACCGGCGGCGCGTCCATGGGCGACCGCGATCAGATCGAACTTTACACCAACCTCAACGGCCAGGACGTGGTGATTCAGCCCGACATCTCCGCAGGCGCGGGGAATTCCTACGGCCGGCTGATCGAGAACTTCGTCCGTCACCTGGACGGCGACCCCACAGCGGTGATCATTGGTCCGCGTGAGGCGCTGATCGCCGTACAGATCATCGAAGGTCTGTTGCGATCCGCGGAGTTGGGCGAAGAGGTTAAGATCGGGTAGCGGCTGAGGGATTAAGCAACTGAGAGATCAGGAGACTAGGGATCGGCGCGTGTGTGTTGGCGCCGTCTCTAGTCTCTTTTTTGTGTGCAGATAGGTGTTGTTTGCAGATGGATGAAATCTGCAACGCTAGGGTTCAATTCGATGGATGTCACTGCCGACTATCGAATCGAAATCTGTGTCGTAGGAGTAGATTTCGGCGATTTGGCGGCGTTCCATTTCGGCAATGGATAGAGCGTCTTCAAAATCAAGCTGATTCTGGGCATAGAGGACAAGCGCCCGCTGCGTTGTTCGCTTGTTCTGCATCTTCAGTGCGGGCAACGAGAGCATGGGCTGCAAGCGTTCCTGAATCTGCTGAGGGGATAGATTATAAAGGCGTTTCGATGACAACACGAAGACGATCTCGGCAATCACGGCGTCGGATGTGTACAACTCAACCTTGTTCTGTTTCGCCCGCTCAAACAGCAGGCGACACGCTTCCGCCTTTTGCGGATCGTCTCGGGTCATGTACCGAATGAAGACGTTCGTATCTATGAAATACATGGCGCACGCAGCTTACACACCCAATTTCTGTCGATACCGCTCGGCTCGTTCATCACGTGCAGTCTCCAGCAGTTCGTCGAAGTTTTCAGGTTGCTGGAGTGGCGGAACCGAACCGTATACATCCTCCAACGTCATGGGCAGCGGCTCCACCACCAGGCGGTTGCCTTCCACGATGCGGAAAATAACTTTGTCTTGAGGCGCAATGCCCAGTTGCTCTCGCACAGCGAGAGGAATGGTCACTTGCCCCTTGCTCGTCACCGTTGCGACGTATTCAACCGCTTCTTCCATGATCACCCCGCCTTTTAGGAATTCCGCTGCTCCACGAAGGTAAGTATAGCATAGCTATTCATGGCGCTCAACAAAGTAAGATTCCAAGTACTCATCTTACTCAATTCAATTGACGTATTATGGAGCCGAATCTATAATCGTTGTAAGGCTAGATGTCAATCGAAGAGATTGGGCTTCGATAACACCTAATCTCTCAATCGCCCAATCTCATCTGTTCTGTCGAAAGGACCCCCGATGCCGTACACAACCATCATCTCCACTGCGGACCTGGCCGCGCACGTGGACAATCCCAACTGGGCGGTGATCGACTGCCGCTTCTCGCTCCAGGACACCGAACTAGGTCGCCGCGCATACCGTGAATCACACATCGTCGGGGCGATCTACGCCCACCTCGACGAAGATCTATCCGGGCCGATTGTGGCGGGCAAGACCAGCCGCCACCCGCTGCCCACGATGGAGAAATTCACGCAGACGCTCTCCAACTGGGGCATCGGCGACGAGACGCAGGTTGTCGTCTACGACGATTGGGGCGGCGCGATTGCGGCGCGGCTGTGGTGGATGCTGCGTTGGCTGGGACACGAAGCCGCGGCTGTCCTCGACGGCGGCTGGCCCGCGTGGACAGGCGAGGATCGCCCTGTGCGGGGCGGTGCCGAACATCGTGCGCCGACGCAGTTCACGGCGCGCCCGCGGCCCGAACTGCTGGCCGACGCCGAGGAAGTGGCGGGCAGTATCGAGAGTGGCACGCTGCTCCTCGTGGATGCACGCTCAAATGACCGCTACCACGGCATGAACGAGACCAACGATCCCGTGGCCGGCCATATCCCCAGCGCGGTGAACCACTTCTACGGCAACAACCTGCACGAAGGACGCTTCCTGCCGCCCGAGGATCTGAAACGCATCTACGGCCCCATCATCGGTGCGCGGCCTGCCCAACAGGTGGTCCTGTACTGTGGATCAGGCGTCACCGCAACGCACAATGCCCTGGCCATGCTCTACGCCGGCATCGGCGAAGCCCGCGTCTACCCCGGATCCTGGAGCGAGTGGATCACAGATTCATCGCGGCCAGTTGCGACGGAATAGTGATTTGGGATCGGGGACTTGGGACTTGGATCTCGTTGACAAACGGATGTTCAATTGGGAACGATTCTGCGACAGGATCTCAGTCGCTGGTACAAGGTGACCGAAAAGAGTCCATGAAATCCTGTGGAGTGAGCACGCCCACGTGCGGCGCTTACCGTGCAGACCCGCACGTGGGCGTGCTCGCTCCGTTCTCTGGCGCAGCATGCTGCGCCCCTACACATCAAATCATCATTGACGCAACACCAGTCCCTAATCCCCAATCACCATAGGCGTTAAGTTAAGGTCGAACGAAAGTGCCGGGGACTTCACATTGGACGAGTCGCCAGGAGTGATGCCCCCGTCTCGCTGCGACGAAAAGTCCCCGGCACTTGCTCGTATGGCGCTTATCTTAACGCCGATGCCCCCAATCACCCCCTCTACCCCTCCGCCAGCAGCATCTCGTCGTCTTCGGTGCTGCGCACGAGGAGCACGGTGCCGAGGGTGGACACCAGATCATGCAGTGTTGCGCCGTAGGATTCCTCTTCTTCGGGCGACGGCTGCCCCATGCCCAGTAGCGTCAGATCAGTACCCACATTCCAATCTCTCACTGTGTCGCCAAAGGCTACATCCGCCGGGGTGGTGATAATCACCGGCTCCGCTTCCACGCGTACCGCATCCAGCAGTTGTTGCATGTGGGCCTCGGTCTGGTCTCGGCCTTCTTCGCTGTGTACCACACGCAGCAGACGGATTCGCGCGCCTGTCCACGACTCGTGCTGGCAGATGATGTGGGCGGTGAGCAACATCAGATCGGCGTTGTGGCTGCGTCCTCGCCACCAGACGTCAATGGTACGGCGTTTGCCGAAGCCGCGGTTTTCGTCCAGGTTTAGCAGCAACACCGATTTCTCCATGTTGTTGAGCACGCCCACCAAACGCATCAGCGACGCCCGTCCTTGCGGTGTGCCGCTCCAGCCCATGAGCACGGTGTTCGGCTCCAACCCGCCCACGCCGTGCGCCTGCGCCACCGTCGCTGCGCCGGTGAAGAAATCGGCGACAATGTCGGCCTCGGCAAAAGCAGCCATGTTACGATTCTGGATGTAGCTGCGGATCTGCCGTCGCGCCACCCGGCGCAGATTGCGCGCCGAAAGCTGTTGCACGTCGCCCACCAAAAGTTGGAAGAATGAAACGATGCCGCGCCCCTGGCTGAGCCATTCGGCCACGTCGGCCAGGTGCTCGCGGTTGTGCGGCTGCCCAGTGAAGACGAGCAGATTGGGGTGCCAGTTCTTGGGGTGATAGCGTTGTGCCTCCAGGTTGAGCAGCGCCCAGCGCGACAGCGCAAACCAGATGCCACTACGCACATCGCCCCAGGTGCGCGACAGGGTTCTGCGCTCCAACATGAAGTAGATGACATAGCTAATCAGAATCGCCAGCACCGTGGCCATTGGGTTGATCAGGAACATCGTGCCGTAGCAGCCCGCGGCCCCCAGCAGTGACAACGCCCAGTGGATCTTGAAGCGCGGACGGAAACTGGGGTTGCCCACCAGACGCTCGATGCCGGCGGCCAGGTTGGTCATGCCGTAGGTGTTAAGGAAGAACATGGTGATGATCGGCGCCACGAAGTTGAGATCACCGGCCCAGATGACGACCGTCGCCACGGCTGTGCTCACCAGCACACCCATGCGCGGTTCGGTGGCGCTGCCCAGTTGATCCGCCAGCCAGCCGGGGACCACGCCATCGCGGGCGATGGCCTGCAACGTCCGCGGCGCGGCGACGATGCTACCCAGCGCCGAAGACAGCGTAGCCGACCACACGCCGATGAGGATCGCCGGTGGCCAAAGCGCAATCTGCTGCATGATCAGGTTGTCGGCGATCAACTGCTCGGGCGCAGCATGGAGCGCCAACCAGATCACCGCGCTGAAGTAGATCACGGCGGTGAACGCAATCGAAGCAATCGTCCCCGCAGGGATGCTCTTGCTCGGGTCCTTGAGATCGCCCGACATGCTGGCGCCCACGGCGATGCCTGTCACCGCGGGGAAGAAGACGGCGAAAACGCTCCAGAAATTCTGCCCGTCGGTGTAGTTCGAGACCAAAGTCGGCGCCTGGATCGCGTCCCATCCACCAGCGAAGAAAGAGATCAGCGCTTCCATCAACGCCGCCAGGATGAAGAACTGCACCTTAATCGCAAAGTCTGCGCCGATGTAGGCGATCAGCCCAAAAAGCAACGCAATGGCCGTGGCGATCAAGCGCGGATCAAACTGCTGGAAGAAAGGCACAACCATGATCGCTTCGGTGAAGCCGATGATGTAGAATGCGACCGAAATCGCCTGGGACAGATACAGCGGAATCCCAATCGCGCCGCCGATCTCCAGCCCCAACGAGCGTGAGATCACGTAGTATTTTCCACCCGCCCGCACCGACATACTCGTGGCGATGGAAGAAAGGCTCAATCCGGTGAGGAACGAGATACTGTTGGCAATCGCCACGATCACCAGCGCGCCGATCAGCCCGGCCTGCCCCACCACCCACCCCGACCGCAAGAACAGGATGATGCCGAGAATCGTCAGCACGTTTGGCGTAAACACGCCGGCAAAGGTTCCAAATCGTCCGCTGCCCGACCGCTGCTGTGGCGGCATGGCCAGAGTCGTGTTGGTCACATACGCTCCTTCGAGTGAAAGACAGCCGAATCGACATCGCAAGAAACTGTAATTGCCACCTGCATACCTGCACACCTGCACTCAACTGAACGACACTGAGTATACCGTATCCCGCGATCACACAATACTTTTGGATTTCGGTGCGTTTGACACACCAATTCTTCTATTGTATTGTAACCACGGTCTCAATTCCCCCACGTAGCACAGAGGCCATTTGCACCCTCCAATGCCATCTGTTTGAGCGATCTTCAACACAGCCTTTTCACCCAGATGCGTTTCCAGAGACCACATAGGTCGACGGCGCAATCTTGTTTTCCAATCAACAACTGAATACCTGTGTTCGTCCCCTATCTACCCACCGTTTTCCTACCCACAAGGAGAAGATGACGAAGATGAGATCTTGGAGAGGTAAATTATCCCTGACGACGTTGCTGGCTGTATTGCTCGTCGTGTCCATGCTGGCGGTCGGCTGCGGCTCTCGCCCCGAACTGCCAGATGCCGCGGCGCCTGCTGCGGAAGAAGCCGCTGCGCCCGCGGCCGAAGAAGCTGCACCTGCCGAAGCGGAACCTGCCGCAGCGGCGGAGACCGGTGAACGCAATACCAAGACCGAATGGGACGGTACCTACAACGAAGCGCCCATGCTCAAAGAGATGGTCGCTGCAGGCAGCATCCCTGCGGTAGAAGAACGCCTGCCCGCCGAACCGCTGATCGTGGAACCCTACGAATCCATCGGCAAGTACGGCGGCACCTGGCGTCGCGCTTTCCTCGGCGTCAAAGACTTCCACGCCTGGGGCCGCATCAACTACGATCCTGTGCTGCGCTGGGCGCCTGACTTCGCCGATCCCATCGAAGAGGGCATCGCCAAAGCCTGGGAATGGAACGACGAAGGCACCGAACTCACCCTCACCTTCCGCGAAGGGATGAAATGGTCCGACGGTGCGCCGTTCACGGTGGACGATATCCTCTTCTGGTGGGAATACATCGAACTCGACACCAACATCACCCCATCCCCCCACATCGAGTGGACGGTTGACGGCGAGCCGATGACGCTGGAGAAGATCGACGACTACACCATCAAGTTCATCTTCCCCGGCCCCAGCGGTATCGTAGAATCGATGGGCCTGGCCTTCCATGGCAACCAGTGGCCGCTAGGCTTCGAGCGCTTCGGCGTCTTTGCGCCCAAGCACTACTTGGAACAGTTCCACCCCGCCCTGAGCGACGAATACGACGACTACGCCGTGTTCGAGGAAATGGCCTTCGACTACAACGTCGACCGGCCCGTGGTCTGGGCGTGGAAGCCGGTTCAGTGGGATCCGGGTGGCACGGAATTGGTCCTCGAACGCAATCCCTACTACTGGAAGGTCGACTCGGCGGGCAACCAGTTGCCCTACATCGATCGTGTCCACATGGCGCTGGTGGAAAACGCCGAATCTGTGGCCGTGATGGCCGCCGCCGGCGACATCGACATGCAGTCGCGTCACCTGAGCCTCGACAAACTGCCCGTGCTCAAGGACAACGAAGAAGCGGGCAACTTCACCGTGAGCCTGTGGGCCAACGACGGCGCGTCCACGATTTCGTTGCAGCCCAACCAGAGCTACGAAGACCCGCAGTACCGCGAGTTGATGCAGAATATCGACTTCCGCCGCGCGCTATCCCGCGCCATCGATCGCGACCTGATCAACGACATCGTCTACCTCGGTCAGGCCACGCCCACCAACCAGTCGGTTGGCCCAGGCACCTCGTGGTATGTGCCTGAACTGGCGATGTACGAAGCCGAATACAGCCCCGAAGCGTCCAAGCAGATCCTCGCCAACGAAGTGGGCCTGGTGATGGGCGACAACGGCTTCTTCACCTTCGCCGACGGCTCGGATTTGACGCTCGTCATCGAGATGGACGGCGGCAGCAACGAGGCCGTCGACGCGCTGGAATTGATTGTCGAGCAGTTGAAGGAAGCCGGCCTCAATACCACCCTCAAGGCTATGAGCCGCGATCTCTACTGGCCGCGCGCCATCGGCAACGAGGTGATGATCAACGTCTGGGGCACCGGCAGCATCTTCCCGCTCATGAACCCCGACAACCTGCTCGCCTTCAACGAGAAATCGTTCTGGGGTCCGCAGTTCGGCATCTGGTACCAGACCAACGGCGCATCGGGTGAAGAACCACCGGATTCGATGAAGAAGGGCCAGGAAATCTTCAACGCCATCATGGCTGAATCCGATGGTGAGAAGCAGGCCGAGTTGGGTCGCGAACTGGTGACCAACGCCACCGAGAACCTGTGGGTGATCAACGTGGCCGGCCGCTCGCCTGTGGTCGTCCTTGTGAAGGACAACTTCAAGAACGTCTGGACAGGCCAGGACTACACGGCTTCGTGGATCTCCATGACGCCCGGCAACCAGAACCCGGCGACCTACTATTTCGACGAATAGTGCTGTGAGATGATGAGATGATGGGATGATGATCACGTGATCATCATCCCATCATCTCATCATCAACATCCGTTCACTCCAGAAAGGCGCTCGCATGCTCGCCTTCATCCTCCGTCGGTTGCTGGCGATGATCCCGCTGTTGTTCATCGTTTCGGTGATTACCTTCTTCATCATTCAGCTCCGCCCGGCGACTTTTTCGACACAATGCAGGCCGAAATCGCTCAGCAGGGCAGCGCACAGGACGCAGCCACCTTCCAGGTGCTGCGCGAACGCTACGGCCTGGATCAGCCGATCTATGTGCAGTATCTGCGCTGGATTCAAGGGTGGCCCGAAGGCGACTTCGGCTGGTCGCTGGCGTGGAACGCCGGTGTGGCCACTGGTGCGCGATCGGCTGGCGTATACCGCGCTATTGGGCGGGGCTGCTGTTGATCACGATCTCGTACGCCATCCCCGTGGGGATCTTCTCAGCCACGCACCAATATTCCGTCGGCGACAACACGCTGTCGCTCATCGGCTTCCTGGGGCTGTCGCTGCCCGGCTTCTTGCTGGCGCTCTTTTGGATGTTTGTGGGCGCGCTGGTGCTGCGGATCGACGTGGCGGTGTCATGTCGTCGGAGTTTTCCAACACGCCCATGTCGTGGGCCAAGCTGGTGAACCTGTGGAACCACTTCTGGCCGCCCGCCATCATCCTGGGGCTGGCGTCAACGGCGCAGATGCAGCGCATCATGCGCAGCAGTATGTTGGACGTGATGAGCCAGCAATTCATCACCACTGCCCGATTTCAAAGGACTCAAAGAGCGTGAGGTAGTCAACCGCTACGGCGTGCGCGGCCATCAACCCCATGATCAGTGTGCTGGCGCTGGAGATCCCCAAAATCATCTCCGAATCGGCGCTCGTGGGGATCGTCATGTCGCTGCCCACCACCGGCCCGCTTTTCCCGCGCCCTGCAAACACAGGACATGTACCTGGCCGAGCACCTTCCTGCTCTTCATGACCTTCATCCTCATGCTCTCTAACCTCTTCGCAGACATTGCCCTGGCCTGGGCCGACCCAAGGATCGCCTACGAATGAGTTCTGTGCCTTCCAGCCGTTACGCAGCCCAATCTGAAGAATTGTTCGATCTCTACCGCGAGTTGGATCGAAAGCTGCAACAGGAACGCTACGCCGAAGACATCGTCGAGCAGGGCGTACTCGATCAACGCGCCCAAAATCGTGCTCAGCATCGCGCCCAAAACCGCGCAGACGAGCAGCGCTACGCCATGTCGCAGTGGCGGCTGATGTGGCGCAAGTTTGTGCGCAACCGCGCCGCGCTCACCGGCGGTATCGTCATCGTCACCTTTTATATTGTGGCGCTTTTTGCCAACTTCCTCTCGCCGTATACGCTGACCACCCGTTTCCGAGATCGCGTCTACCTGCCGCCGCAGGGCATCCACTTTTTCGACGAAGGACGCCTGTCGCCATTTGTCTACGGTGTGAAGACATCGCTAAACATCGAAACCTTCGAGCGCGAGTCGGAGGTGGACACCAGCGTCAAATACCCGGTGCGCTTCTTCGTGAAGGGCGAACCCTACAAGCTCTTCGGTCTGATCGAAGCGGACATCCACCTTTTCGGTGTGGAAGGGGACGGCGCCATCAATCTCCTCGGCACCGACCGCCAAGGACGTGACATGCTCACCCGCGTGCTGTTGGGCAGCCAGGTTTCATTGACCATCGGCCTGGTAGGCGTGGCCCTCAGCCTCTTTTTAGGGACGGTGCTGGGCGTGGTCTCGGGCTACTTCGGCGGCTGGATCGACGAGCTGATCCAGCGCGTGATCGAACTGGTGCGTTCGTTCCCATCGATCCCGCTGTGGATGGCGCTGTCGGCGGCGATTCCGGCGGTGTGGCCGCCCATGCGCGTCTATTTCGCGGTGACGCTGATCCTCTCGCTCATCGGGTGGACGTGGCTGGCGCGGCAACTGCGCGGCCTGGTCCTCTCGCTGCGCAACGCCGACTACGTGCTGGCGGCGCGGTTGATGGGGGGCAGCAACACGCGCATCATCTTCCGTCACCTGATCCCGGCGTCGTTCAGCCACATCATCGTGGTGGCCACGCTGGCCATGCCCAGCATGATCCTGGCCGAAACCGCGCTGAGCTTCCTCGGCCTGGGCTTGCAGCCGCCGGTGACCAGTTGGGGCGTGCTGCTCAAAGAGGTGCAGAACCTGCAATCCATCGCCATCTATCCCTGGGTCTTTTCACCTGTCATCTTCATCGTGGTGGCCGTGCTCGCCTTCAACTTCTTGGGCGATGGCCTGCGCGACGCCGCCGATCCGTACACGAGATAGCCATGCTTGCCAACCAGCGCAACCGCACGCAGACCGCTTCGTCGGCGAAAAACGCATCCGTTGACAACGGCGACGCCGACCTGCCTCTGCTCGAAATCAACGAACTCAAGACGCAGTTCAACACCATGGACGGCATCGTGCGCGCCGTGGACGGTGTTTCGCTGTCGATCCTGCCGGGGCGCACGCTGGGATTGGTGGGCGAATCAGGCTGCGGTAAGAGCGTCACCGCGCACTCGATCCTGCGCCTGCTGCCCGCCCGCATCAGCAACATCGCCGCCGGTGAGATCATCTTTCACCGCGGCAACGGCGTCCACGTGGACATGACCAAGCTCGCCCCCGACGGCGACCTGATCCGCAGCATCCGCGGCAACGAGATCTCTATGATCTTCCAGGAACCGCTGACATCGCTGTCACCTGTCCACACTGTGGGCAAGCAGATCGCCGAGGCCATCTCGCTCCACCAAAAAGTGGACAAACGCGAGGCGCGCACGCGCACCATCACGTTGCTGCAACAGGTGGGCATTCCCAACGCCGATCAACGCTTCGACGAGTACCCGCACCAATTTTCCGGCGGTATGCGCCAGCGCGCCATGATCGCCATGGCCCTCTCGTGTCAGCCGCGCCTGCTCATCGCCGACGAACCCACCACCGCGCTGGACGTGACGATCCAGGCGCAGATCCTGGAGATCATGCAAGACCTGCGCCGCGATCTGGGCATGGCGATCCTGATTATCACCCACGATCTGGGCGTCATCGCTGAAATGGCCGACGACGTGGCGGTGATGTACATGGGCAAGATCGTCGAAAAAGGCGACGTGGACACCATCTTCAACCGTCCACTGCACCCGTACACCGTGGGGCTGATGCGCTCGATCCCTGAACTGGGGCAACGCAACAAAGAACGACTCACCCCCATCCCCGGCAGCGTCCCTGATCCCTTTTCTATCCCACCCGGCTGCGCCTTCTCCGCCCGCTGCCCCGCGCCGAAACGGGCCTCATGTCACG
>JAWKOL010000017.1:0-141995 GCA_041391225.1 Caldilineaceae bacterium | reverse complement strand
TACGGCCCGCGTGTGCTCGATTCCGCCGTGGGTGAGATTGTCTTTGAGGCGGCGTTGACGGGCAAAGCCGCCAACCTCATCGGCAATCTCGACGCCCCCCACACCTACACCTACATCCGCGACTTCGCCTGGGCGCTGGTAGAACTCAGCGGACACGCAGACGCCTTCGGCCGCGCCTGGCACGTCCCCAGCGCGGAGACGATTTCGACCCATGAGTTCCTCAAGCTGATCGAAGACGAAATCGGGCGTCCCATCAAAACAATGGTGGCGAATCGTCTGATGCTGCGCCTCATCGGCCTGTTCAACCCCATGATCCGCGAGTTCATAGAGATGTACTATGAATTCGACGAGCCGTTCATCGTCGATCATAGCCAGTTTGCAAGCCGTTTCGGTGTCCGTACCACACCGCACACTCAGGCCATCCGCGCCACCGTCGACTGGTACCGCGCCCACGTCGTCACCGCAGACGCGCAACATGCCGTGGCAACGAGTTAAGAGAGGCTAGCACTGCCCATCCCACCAAATAACAAGCGTCATCTCGCCGTTGAGATGACGCTTGTTTTCACAGAAAGATTCGCCCATCAATTACGCATTACGTATCACGCATTACGCTACGCTGCCTTCGACTGTGGCGGATAGGTCAACGCCAGCAGTTGATCCCGCTGTGGCAGACGGTCGATATAAATTCGATCCAGCGCCACCGTGGATTGCCCTTCCGGCTCACGCCCCAAGTAGTAGAGGACATCGGCCATGTGTACCGCCGTGAGCACCGGGTTGGGTGGTCCTTCGCGGCGGGAAGGATCGTGGTGGAAGCCCACCGCAATGAGGATATCGTCGGAGAAGCCCCACAGTCCCAGCAGATACGCCCCCAACTCGGCATGGGTCACGCCGAAGATCTGCCGTTCTACTTGATGGATCGGCAGCTTCGTGGCCTTAGCCAAACTCACTGTGGGGAAGTAATCTTGCGACAGGTAGCTACAGAAGATCAGTTTGCCAATGTCGTGCAGCATAGCAGCCAAGCTGATGTGATCCTGTGTGATGCTGTCTACATTGAGGATGCGCCCGATGCTGCGCGCATGTTGGTTCACCTGCACCACGTGCATGTAGAGTTCCTGGCGCATGTTGCGGGTGTGTTCGTTTTCGATAGCGGAGAAGAGCGCAACAGTCTGCACGAGCGTGCGCACGGTGTTGATCCCCAGCAGCATCACCGCCTGCTGCAAGTCGGTGACGTATTGACGTAGGCTGAAATACCCCGAGTTGACCAGCCGCAGCACCTCCACCGAAATGGCGAAATCCCGTTCGATGCGCGCCGTCAACTCTTTGATCGACACATCGGGGCTTTGGATCAGGCGCATCAGTTCTGTATACGTGGAGGGCAGCGTGGGCAACATGCCGATGCTGCGTACCAGTTGCTCCATCACCGGGTTGTCTGCGCCGTGTTGCGCTGTGTCGATGCGCTGCAAGGCTTCCATGATCAACTGCAATCGACATGGTTTGGGCAGGTACTGGTGCGCGATCACCAGCGTTTCGGCCAGCGAATCGTGGTCGGCTTCCCGCGCCATGACAAAACGCACCGTGCGCGGGGATCGTACGCGGACATAGTCGAGCAGGTGCCTGTCCTTGATACTGGGCAACTGCCCGTCGGCAATGACGACATCGATGGTGTGTGCTTCGAGCAGACGGATCGCCTGTTCCACATCGTCGCTGAAATGTAGCGTCCAATGCGGCTGCATCGGCTCCAGCATCTGCCGCATCTCACGAAGCACGCGAATATCCGGGTCTGCGATCAGTAGCGTGAGTGACGGCACGATTGTCCTCCTATTGCGCTCATCTGGTTGACCAACTCACCCCATCTATCCCAAATGGAGTGCTGTTTCATTATGTCTTTTGTAGATCTCAGTACGCAATGGTACTTTGTAACTTACATTATTTGTCGAATTGGACACATCCTTGACACATCTGCCAATCCATGCCAACGTTAGTCTAGAAACACGCCTGTGTTATGCTGACGATACTGGATCCGCCTACTCACAGCGAAACGGAACCTCATGCCCCTCTGGTTAACCCGCGCCGACGTGCAATCGATCCTGACGATGCCCGCCGCCATCGACGCCGTGGAACAGGCTTTCGCCCTCCTCTCACGCGGACAGACCGCCCTGCCGCTACGCACCAACATGCCGGTCGCCGAACACAGCGGCAGCCTGCTGGCTATGCCCGCCTACGTCGGCGGTGAAAGTGGCGGACTGGGCGTCAAGCTGATTACGCTTTACGCGGGCAACCCGCAACAGCGCAGCCTGCCCGCTATCCAGGGCAACTTCGTCCTCTTCGATCCGGTGGATGGACGTCTGCTCGCCATCCTCGAAGCGGGCTACATGACCGCGGTGCGCACCGGCGCATCCGGCGGCGTGGCCGCCCGTCACCTGGCCCGCGCCGACGCACGCACGCTGACGATTTTCGGTTCGGGCGCGCAGGCCCCCTTTCAGGTGGAAGCCGTCTGCGCCGAACGCCCGATTGAGCGGGTGTACGTGCTTTCGCAGCGCTTGGAGAACGCCCAGCGCTTTGCTGCGGAGCAGAGCCGCCGCCTCGACGTGGAGATCGTCGCCACCGACGACGTGGCGGCCGCCGTGCGCGCCGCCGATGTGATCGTCACCGCCACCAGCGCCCACGCGCCGCTCTTCGACGGCGATTGGCTGCGCCCAGGCACACATGTCAACGCCGTGGGGGCGCACTTGCCCACCGCCCGCGAAGTGGACACGTCCACAATCCGCCGCGCCAAGGTCGTCACCGATCAGACGAGCGCCTGCCTGGCCGAAGCCGGCGATCTCATCGTCCCCATTCGCGAGAACGCCATCGACGTATCGCACATCTACGCCGAGATCGGCCGCATCGCTGCTGGTGACCTGCCCGGCCGCGCCGAGCCAGACGAAATCACCTTCTTCAAATCCGTCGGCCTCGCCGTACAGGACGTGGCCGTCGCATCGCTCATTGTCCAACAGGCCCTTGCCCGCGGCATCGGCCAGCACCTGGAAGAGTGACCTATGTCCGCCATCCAATTTATCGCCTTTGACTCCAGCAACGGCGATCACGTCGACGTGATCGCCGCGCTGTGGAACACCGCCGTCGCCGAAACCATGCCGATTTCTAGCGGTTTCGTTCACTTCAACACGCGGCTCAGCACCGGCGGCGCACAGGCAGGCCGCATCGCTGTAGACGGCGACGAGCGCCCAGTAGGGTTTGTGCTCGCCAGCGCCCACCCCGACGCGCCGCCCGCCATGAACGCAGCGGTGGGTTGGATCGACGCCATCGCCGTGGCCCCGCCTTTCCAGCGCCAGGGGATCGGCGCGTCCTTGCTGGCGTGGGCCGAGGAATGGCTCGCCGCGCAGAGCGTCACCCAGATCCGCGTCGGCGCAAACCTGCGTCCTTTTGTCCCCGGCGTGCCTACGGATCTGAACACCCTCGACTTCTTCACCGCGCAAGGCTACACAGCGCCCTCGACCGGCATCGTCTGGGATGTGGCGCGCAATCTGGCCGACTACACCCCGCCGCCCGGCCTCGACAACCTGCCCTGCGCCGCCCGCCCCGCCCAGCCCGGCGACAAGGATGCGCTGCTCGCCTTCCTGCAACGCGAATTCCCCGGCCGCTGGACTTTCGAGTTCCTAGAAATCCTGGCCAACGGCGGGCGCATCTCCGATTACATGGTGCTGTGGACCGAAGACGGCGTCCACGGCGCCTGCCGCCTCACCTTCGAAGATTCGGCCTGGCCCATCGAACGCTTCTACCCCTACCACCTGCCCCGTCCGTGGGGACAGCTTGGCTCCATCGGCATCTCCGCCAGTCAACGCGGACGCGGCTTCGGCCTCGCCCTCCTCGACGCCGGTCTGCGCCGCCTGCACAACAACGGCGTCAACGGCTGTGTCATCGACTGGACCACGCTGGTGGATTTCTACGGCAAATGCGGATTCGAGCCGTACCGGAGTTATCAGCAGGCAGGGAAGGCGATTGGATGAGAATCCGCCCGATCCGAATCTCTACATCTTAATTGCCCCTACCCTCCTGTTTTCGTTGACTTTGCCCCCTCCTCGTGTTATCTTTCGACCATGAATGTTCCGGCATTGATGGCCACCTACCAGCTTCGACAGCGGGAGTATTTGCTGCGCATCACCCGGGCCATGACATCCCGCCTGGACTTGCCCAGCCTGCTCAAGCTCATCCTGGCCAGCGCTGCCGAAATGGTGGCTCGCCCGCCGGGCTGATTGTGCTGAATGAGGACACCCCCAACATCGTCGGCACAGACGTAATCGAGGACGGCACACACTTCCGCATCCGCGCCTACGGCATCCCCCAACTGCTCCCGGCCTTTCGTCCACTCTTGAATGCATGGCCCCTGACCGGCAATGACGAAGGCGAAGCGTTCGGCACGTCGGGTGACCTTTACCGGCACGAGTTGGAGCGGCGCGTGCAAAAGGTGGAAGAGAACCTGGGCCACCCGCTCGGGCAGGTGCTCGGTCTGCCACTCCTGTTTGAAGACGAAGTGCTCGGCGTCATTTTCCTCTTCCGCGGGGACAATGCCTTCACCCAGCTCGACTGGCAGTTCTTGCAGGGGTTCGCCTACCAGGCGGCCATCGCGGTACGCAATGCTCGGCTGTATCAGCAGCTTTCCACGGAGCGCAGCCGTCTGGCCACCATCGTGGAAAACAGCGCCAACGGCATCATGATCCTATCGCCGGATCGCCACGTGCAGGTGATCAACCAGGCCCTGGCCGCCATGACCGGCATGCGCCGCACGAGGCCATCGGCAAGCCGTGTGACCAGATCCTGCAACTGCAAAACATCACCGGCGATCACCTGTGCAGCGAAGACAGCGAACTCGTCCTCGACGCCGAGGCCGGCCTGCGCTGTGAGGGCGATCTCGTTCGCCCTGGCGGTGGACACATTTCGGTGGCCGTCACCTACACGCCGCTCACCGACGAGAACGATCAACTGGTCAACATCATCGCCAACGTCCTCGATATCACGCGTTTTCGTGAAGAAGAGGAGATGAAGTCGACCTTCGTTTCGGTGATGAGCCACGAATTGAAGACGCCGGTGGCCATCATCAAGGGCTATGCGCAGACGTTGGCGCGCCCCGACGCCGCCTGGGATCCGGAGATCGCCCGCCAGGGTCTCGAAATCATCGAGGAAGAAGCCGACCGCCTCGAAGCGCTGATCAACGATCTGCTCGACGTGAGTCGTATTCAGGCCGGCGGACTGCGCCTGGAGATCACCGACGTCAGCCTCTACCGGCTGCTCATGCGCCTGGCCCAGGACTATCGCACCCAGACCACCGCGCACCAGATCGCTGTCGATCTGCCCGAAGATTTCCCATTCGTCTCCGGCGACGAAGACAGGCTGCGTCAGGTCTTCACCAATCTGCTGAGCAATGCCATCAAGTATTCGCCCGAAGGTGGCACGATTCGCATCGGCGGCTGGGTCGAAGACGATCCGCATTTCAAGGATGGGCGACAGCGTGTGGTGATCTACGTCGCCGATGAGGGCATCGGCATCCCCGAAGCCGAACTGCCCAAGATTTTCGAGCGATTCTACCGCGTCGACAGTGGGCTGCGCCGCAGCACCGCGGGCGTGGGCATCGGTCTCTTTTTGATCAACGCCATCGTCGAAGCGCACCAGGGCGAAATCTGGGTGCGCAGTGAGTTGGGTAAGGGTACCACCTTTTTCGTGGCCCTGCCTTTGGAAGAAGAAGCCACCTCCACCGAAACCTCCTGACGGGACACAAGCGTATGCGACTAGTTTTGGAAAAACGTCTTCAGCGCTCGCGGACGGCCGAATTCCTGGTGCCCCTGATCGCCATCGGGCTGGCCTTAATTTTCTGCGCCTTCCTGTTACTCGCCTTTGGCGCCAACCCGATTGAGACCTACCAGGCCATGTGGCAGGGCGCGTTCGGCACCTGGGCCGACTTCACCTCGGGGAACTCGTACGCACTCAACGAGACGCTACTCAAAGCCATCCCGTTGATGTTGGCGGGATTGGCTGTGGGCATTGCCTTTCGTATGCTCTTCTGGAACATCGGCGCCGAAGGGCAATTGGTGTGGGGCGCAATTGCCGCCACCTGGGTCGCCCTTTTCCTGCCTGAGATGGTGGGCGGGCTGCCGGCATGGCTGGTGCTGATCCTGATGATCGTGGCGGCGTTCGTGGCGGGGGCGATCTGGGGCGTGATTCCGGCGGCGCTCAAAGCCTACCTGCGCGTCAATGAAATCATCACCACGCTCATGCTCAACTACGTGGCGCTGCTGTGGATGCAATACCTCTACACCGGCCCGTGGAAAGATCCAGCGGGCTTTGGCTTCCCCGGCACAGCGCAATTCCCCAAAGAATTCTGGTTGGCCCGCATCCAGCCCATCGAAATCGGCTCGTGGACGCTCCAACTTGGCCGCGTCCACTATGGCATTGTGATCGCGATTGTGGCCGCTGCCGTGATCTGGCTGATCCTGGCGCGCACAAAGTGGGGGCTGGAGATCAAGGTCATCGGCGAGAACCCGCAGGCGGCGCTACGCCGGTATGGACATCGCCCGCAACATCATCCTCGTGATGCTGATCAGCGGTGGATTGGCGGGGCTGGCCGGGTTCAGTCAGGTGGCGGGCGTGGCCCATCGCCTGCAAAACGGCATCGCCGTGGGCGACGGCTTCACCGCCATCATCGTGGCGTGGCTGGCCAAACTCAACCCGTGGGCGGTTATCCTTGTCAGCGTGCTCATGGCCGGGCTGACCACCGGCGGCGACCAGTTGCAGATCAGCATGGGCCTACCTGCCGCCGTCTCCGGCGTGCTGCAAGGATCGATCCTCTTCTTTGTGCTGGGGGCCAACGTCTTCGTGAACTACCGGCTGCGGGTGATCCGCCCTCAGCCGGTGACCACGCCTTCGACCTACTCCGACAATCCCGAACCGGCAGGGTGAGCAGATTGGCGGACATCTCCGTTGCGCTGATCGTTTCTATCCTGGCGGTGACCATCCAGGCGGGGACTTTCGCTGGTCTTCGCGCCGGTGGGCGAAATCTTCACCGAACGCGCCGGCATCCTCAACCTGGGGCTGGAAGGCATCCTGATCATGGGCGCTGTGACCGCCTTCGCCGTGGGCTACCACACCGACAGCCTACTGATCGCCGTCCTCGTGGCGATGGTGGTGGGCGGGCTGATGGCCACGATCCACGCTTTCCTCACGATTACGCTGCGCGCCGATCAAGTAGTGAGCGGCCTGGCGCTGACGCTTTTCGGCATCGGCTTGAGCAGCTTCCTCGGCCAGCGTTTGGGGCCAGATGGCGCACCGCTGGTGGGGCTGGTTGGCCCCAAGTTCACGCGCGCCGCTATCCCCCTGCTCAGTGACATCCCTGGTATCGGCCCCGCGCTCTTCAATCAGGACCCGCTGGTCTATCTCATGTACATTGGCGTGCCGGTTGCGGCCTGCATCCTCTACCGCACGCGCACGGGCTGCATCTGCGTGCGGTGGGCGAGGATCCGGCCACGGCGGACGCAATGGGCATCTCAGTGCCGCAGGTGCGCTACCTGGCGACGATTGCCGGTGGCGTCCTTATGGGGCTGGGCGGCGCACACCTGAGCCTGGCCTACACCCCGGCTGGACCGAAAACCTGACCGGCGGGCGCGGCTGGATCGCCATCGCCCTAGTCATCTTCGCCACTTGGGACCCATGGGCGGGCGGTGTTAGGCGTTGATCTTCGGCGGCGTCAACGCCATCCAGTTCCGGTTGCAGGCGGCGGGCGGCAGTGTGATCCCGGCGGCAGTGTTGGCGATGCTGCCGTATTTGCTCACAATCGCCGTCCTCACGCTGATCACTGTCTACGAAAACGTCAGCTGCCGGTTGGGTGCGCTGGCAGCCCTGGCTGCCCTACGTGCGCGGCGAACGGTAGCTGCGGATATTATCATTTTTCATTCTGTTCAAAGGAGACGAATGACATAGGCGATCAACAATACCGCATCGAAAAAGACAGCCCTCGGCGAAGTCCGTGTCTCCGCCGACGCACTCTACGCCGCGACTCCAGCGCCGTGGACAACTTCCCCATCAGCGATCTGCGCTTCGCATGCGGCGATCCGTGCGTTGGGGCTGATCAAAGGCGCTGCCGCCGTCAACTTGAAACTGGGCCTGATGGACGCCGACGATGGCCGCCGCCATCCAGGCCGTGTCCGGCGAAGTGTGGCGCAAGGGCAGCACGACGCCCACTTCCCGCTGGACATCTTCCAGACCGGCTCCGGCACCAGCACCAACATGAACGCCAACGAGGTGATCGCCAACCTGGCCAGCAAGAAGTTGGGCAGCAAGGTCCACCCCAACGATCACGTCAACATGGGGCAGAGCAGCAACGACGTCATCCCTACGGCGATCCACGTCAGCGCCTACCTGCTCGTTGCCGAGGATCTGCTGCCATCGCTGCAACACGTCAAGCAGACGCTGGACACCAAGGCCGCCGAGATCGATGACGTGGTCACCACCGGCCGCACACACTTGATGGACGCCATGCCAGTGCGCCTGAGCCAGATCCTGGGCGGTTGGAGCAGCCAGATTGCCCACGGCATCGATCGCGTGCAGGCAGCGCTGCCACGGCTGGCCGAGCTGGCGCAGGGCGGCACCGCCGTCGGCACCGGCATCAACGCCCACCCCGACTTCGGCCGCATGATCGCCGAAGAGCTTTCCAGCATGACCGGGCAACCGTTTGTCACCAGCCCCAACTACTTCGAGAGCCTGAGCACGCAGGACGCCGCCGTGGAACTGAGCGGGCAACTCAAGGTGGTAGCGACGAGCTACATGAAGATGTCCAACGACCTGCGTTGGATGAACAGCGGTCCTATCGCCGGGTTCGGTGAGATTTCGCTGCCGTCTTTGCAGCCGGGCAGCAGCATCATGCCGGGCAAGATCAACCCCGTCATCCCCGAAGCGATGACGATGGTCTGTGCGCAGGTGGTGGGCAACGATGTCACCATCACCATCGGTGGGCAGTCGGGCAACTTCCAGCTTAACGTCATGTTGCCGGTGGTCGCCTACAACTTGCTGCAAAGCATCGCACTGCTGGCCAGCGCTGGGCGTGTCCTGGCGGACATGGCGATTGCCGGCTTCACCGTCAACCGCGAGCACATTGCGTCGTTGGTCGGGCGCAACCCGATCCTGGTGACGGCGCTGAACCCGGTCATCGGTTACGAGAAGGGCGCCAAGATCGCCAAGACCGCTTACGCCGAAGGCCGCTCGCTCAAGGACGTCGCCCTAGAGATGACCGACCTCACCGAAGCCGAACTGGATCGCCTGCTCGATCCGCGTCAACTGACCGAGGGTGGCATTCAGGAGTGACGATGGACGACTGACGGCGGGCGACCGACGACGGAACTGGCGTCGAAACACTGATCTTGATTGCGATGGCCGCCACAGGTCATCACCTCGTCGCATCCTCGCATCGTGTCCAATGTCTTTAAGTTGAGCGACCGACACTCGAATATCTGCTCACTCCGCGCTGAACTTAATGACATTGGAATCGTAGCAACAAAAAAGCCCCGGCGTATCAGCCGGGGCTTTTCGATCCACGAAGTTATTCTGTTACGGCAGGTAGGTGAAGGGGTTGCGGGCGACGCCCTGGTAGCGCACTTCAAAGTGCAAATGCGGGCCGGTGGAGTTGCCGGTATTGCCCACGGTGCCAATCTGCTGTCCCTTGCTCACGTTCTCGCCCTGGCGCACGTAGATGCTGTTGAGATGGGCGTAGAGCGTCACGTAGCCGTTGCCATGATCGACCATGACCATGTTGCCGTAGCCGTTGTTCCAGCCACCCGACTTGGACGCAATAACGTAGCCGCCGTCAGCAGATGTAACAGGGGTGCCGGTGTAAGCGCCGATGTCAATCGCTCGGTGACCACCCCAGAATGTCTGGGTGATGCTACCCGATGTTGGCCAGCCCAAAGCGCCGCTACCCTTTAGCGCACTGTCAGGCACGGGGCCGACGTAGGCTTCAACTTGACGTGTAATGTAGGGCTTGGTGCCGCCGGGGATGATCAACTGCGTTCCCACAGAGAGCGGCGTCTCGATGCTCTCCAGTTGATTCAAGGAGGCATCTGCTATGGCTTGCGCAGTTACCTTGTATTTTGCAGCGATGGAGTAGAGTGTGTCGCCGGGCTGAACAACATGAAGCGCGCCGTCTGTGGGCAAAATGACCAGGCGGTCACCGATGCGCAGCAGATCTGGATTGGCCTCTAGCGCAGGATTTGCCCACTGAATCGTCTCGGGGTTGATGTTAAACTTGGCCGCAATCCCCAAAACCGTATCACCTGATCTGACCGTGTAGGTTTCAACAGATGCTCGCTCGGTGGGCGGCGCAGCAACTTGAGGGGCAACAGGATTCACCGCCTGCGGTGGTACAACAACTTCGGCCGCAGGCTGGTTGGCGCTGGTGAATGGCACAACCGCTCTTTGGAACGCTTCTGTGGCATCGGCCACGCTGTTGCCGGTTGCCAATGCGCCACCCGTTAGCGACGTATCGCTGACAGCTTCTTGCGGCGCAAAAAATACTGTCTTCGGGCAGATTGCGCAATGAGAATTGCCAGTTGGGAGCTCGACACGGCTCACGATCAACACACCAGCGGCTACGGCCACCACTGCCAGATGGCTGGCCAATCGAATCGGCGTCACCTGATCAGAGAGGAAGGACTGGAGTTTCTCGCTGATCGAGTTGGCTGCTTCTGCGCCGGCGATGGTCGACGTTTCCATTTCCATTGTGGCCGCTGCAACCGTAGACCGCCGCCCAGGGTACTCTGTATGAGCGCCTAAATCGGGGTTGTCCGAATAGCTTTGACGGCCATAGCCACTGTAGTCAGTAGCTGGCACGCCATAGTCGGTGTATGCGGTTTGATGTGCCGTGGGTGAGGGAACGGTCGTTCTGTCGTCGCGACTTTGGTAGTCAGAACGGCCAGGCGAAGCATAATGTGAATTGTCCAAGTAGCCATCCATATTCGGCTGAACACGTTCGCTAGAGTGGCTGCCGGGGGATGAGTTGCCGATTTCGGTAGAGGTAGAAGGGTAAGGCTTGATCCGCTTTTGTTCAGTAAATTCTTCTGTTTTCAACAGACGACCAAAGCGATACTCCCCCTCTGCCCTAACAGCATCGGAAGACGGCATCTTTCACTCCAAGTTGGGTGTTGCGAATCACCTTCAGCAAGCAACTAGGTTCGGGATCGATGAGAGAGCGTTGCTGAACCGGTTGACTTGACGCAACAGGATTGACGACGATTCGTTACTTCTATTCTGTGAATCGGCGTGGAAAATGTCGAAAAACTGCCATGTTGCCCTGTTGGTGCGAATTACAACATTGTTGCGAATTATAGCACAGCGGATCGAGCGCACAAATAACAGAGGAGTAACTGAAGACCGAAAATAGCTTGATTTTTACATTTTTTTACATTTCGTTGATCAAACGTCGATCTTGCGTAGGATACGGGCATGTATCAAATGTAGCATGAATTTCTAGAACACGATCTTTTCACGAACTATCTGGCGGAATCGGCTGTTTATTGCCCAAGATCATCGAATGGGCGCAGATGTCTGCGCCCATTCTTGCGGTAAGTCTTCGATTGCCCTACGTTTTGAAAATGCGCTATTTGATCAGCGTATCCAGGAATTCCTGATTGTTGCGTGTGCGGCTGAGGCGCTCCAAAATCGGCAGTAGCGCTTCGTGCCCGCCACCCATTGCGTCGATCATACGGCGCAGCGTGTAGACCTTGGCCAGCGTTTCGGCGTCGAGTTGTTTCTCTTCGGCGCGGGTGCCGCTGCGTTCGATGTCGAAGGCGGGGAAGATGCGACGTTCGGCCAGGCGGCGGCTGAGGTGCAACTCCATGTTGCCGGTGCCTTTGAATTCTTCGTAAATGACGTCGTCCATGCGGCTGCCGGTATCCACCAGGCAGGTGGCGATGATGGTGAGGCTGCCGCCTTCTTCGATGTTACGTGCTGCGCCGAAGAAGCGCTTGGGCGGGTAGAGCGCGGCAGGATCAATACCACCGGATAACGTGCGGCCCGACGGCGGTACCGTCAAGTTGTAGGCTCGGGTGAGGCGGGTGATGCTGTCCAGCAAGATAACCACATCGCGTTGGCTTTCAACCAGGCGTTTGGCTCGTTCCAGCGCCATTTCGGCCACGCGTACGTGATTCTGCACCGGCTCGTCGAAGGTGGAGCTGATCACTTCGGCCTCCACCGAGCGATCCATGTCGGTGACTTCTTCGGGGCGTTCACCGATGAGCACCACCATCAGGTGCAGGTCTTCGTAGTTTGCCGTCATACCGTTGGCGATGCGCTTCAGCACCGTCGTCTTACCGGCTTTGGGCGGGCTGACGATAAGACCGCGCTGCCCACGGCCAATCGGCGACAGCATGTCGATCAGGCGGGTCGCCAGTACGCTGGGTTTGGTTTCCAGTGCAATCTGTTCATCTGGGAAGATCGGCACCAGGCGATCAAATAACGGGCGGCGTTTGGCCTCTTCAGGATCCAGGCCATTGACAGCCTCTACCTTGAGCAAACCAAAATATTTTTCAGTCTCTTTGGGCGGGCGCACCTGGCCGACAACCAGGTCGCCGGTGCGCAGGCCGAAGCGCCGGATCTGGCTCTGGCTGACGTAGACGTCTTCTGGGCCAGGCAACAGGTGATCGCTGCGCAGGAAGCCAATGCCGTCCTGAACGATCTCGAGGATGCCGCCGCCGAAAATGTAACCCTGCTTTTCGGCGTTTGCCCGCAGCAGGCGCATGATCAAATCGTACTTCTTCAAGCGTGTGTAACCTGTAATCGCCATTGAGCGAGCCATCTCCCGGAGTTCATCCAGGGTCAGGTCCTCAAGTTCCGACATGGTCATCGACACAAGTTCCATGATTATCCTCTTGCCACTCTTGTGTTATGTGGAGCGTTGCACATTGTTAATATCTGGTTGGGTTAGATATCTGGTTGGGTTAGATATCTGGTTAGTGGATAGATATCTGGTTGGTGATATTGGGGAGTTAGTCTTCTGCATAGCTCGATTGGTGGGATCTTCAACGCAGATCAACGCCACCTGGATACGTGTCCATGTATTGCGTCACCATGACGGCACGGATCATGACGGCACAGATCGCGACGCCCAAAATCATGGTGACACAAATCAAGGTCCAGCATAA
Organism: Caldilineaceae bacterium; assembly: GCA_041391225.1. Lineage (GTDB taxonomy): Bacteria > Chloroflexota > Anaerolineae > Caldilineales > Caldilineaceae > RI-153. The sequence continues at coordinate 128,817 of JAWKOL010000017.1, read as the reverse complement.
ACCAGGCACAGAATTGGCCGACAGCGCCAAACCGCCTGGATACAGTTTTATGGGAGAGAACGCAAATGTGGTTCTACTATTCGGTATATTTCGGATTAGTTCGCGATGATTGTCGCAGATCCTCTATGATCAACAGGGAGAAATAACACTGGCGTGGGTCCGTGTCAGTGAAGAACAGCCATTCAGTGGACAGGGGATGTGTCTGAGAACGTCGGCGTCTCTAGCCTCATTGATTGCACAGCCATCTTCTTCAGCGGACGGATATCCGATACAGACATTGTATGGAGATACCGAGGTGAGGCACGCCAAAGCTGCTATGTTTGCGCTGCTCCAGGTATTGCAGGAAAGCGCAAGTTTCAGCGGGTGGGGTACATCGCGCCCGTTTCGTCAGGCGCTAGGTACTCTATGCTCCATTTCAGTCTTCAGGCTGGTGTGATCGTTCTCGGAGCAACCGCTGTAGCAACAAATGAAGTTGGAACGGGAGTTGTCACCCATGGCGAGGCATAGATAAAGTTAAGCTAGAGTATAGCAACTCAGTTTAAGAAAGTCAACTAGTGAACACGAAAAACACGAAATATCCTACAAATCTAGCAGAAATCTATTCCACAACGATCGGCACGATCATGGGGCGGCGTTTGGTCTGCTCATAGAGGAAGCGCTCCAGGTGATTCTTGATTGTTTCCTCTGCGTCGCGCTTGCTCAACGAACGGGAACGGCTCAACTCTTTGTTGAGCTTCTCGATGGCAGATTGCAGCAGATCATTGCTCTGACGCAGATAGACAAAGCCGCGGCTACTCAATTCGATAGGCCCATGAGGCTTCCAGTGCTCTTGTCCCAAGGACAATCGCCACCACAAGCCATGATCTGCCAAAATTCCTGCTGCAGCACCGCCGGACCAATGTCGTCTACGCCGCTGCCGTCAACCAATACGGCGTCGGCAGGTACGTAGTTGCGCTCCACAATGGCCGTGTCACCTTTTTCGAACTTGATGGCGTCACCGTTGTTGAGTACAAAGATGTTGTCGGCAGGGAAGCTCATCTGCACAGCCGTCTTGCGATGGCTGTGTAACATGCGTTTATTCCCCGTGGATGGGTACAAATAACGGGCTTGACCAGGCTCAGCAAGAGGCGTTGCTCTCCTTGGCTGGCGTGCCCACTGACATGCACGGCTTCCAGCGGCGGGTAGATGACCTCGGCTCCGCGTTGAATCAGGTTGTTGATCACGCGCTCCTACCTCTTCCTCGTTGCCGGGAATGGGGTGGCTGCTCAAGATCACCGTGTCGCCGGGCTTGATTTCGATGTCGCGATGGCGCCCTTCGGCCATGCGCGAGAGCGCGGCTTCAGGCTGTCCTTGGCTGCCGGTACTCACGATAACCTGTTGGTTATCGTCTAACTGATGGTTGCGGCGTAGATCGAAGATCATGTCTTCGGGAATTCTCAGATAGCCCAAATCTCGCGCAATCTCGGTGTTATTGCGCATGGAATAACCGGTGAACGCCACCTTGCGCCCATATTTCTGTGCAACGTTGACAACCTGCTGCACACGGCTTAAGAGCGAAGCAAATGTGGTTACGATGATGCGCCCAGGCGCATCGCGGAAGATGTGATCGAAGGCGTCTTCGACGATCGATTCGCTGGGCGTAAAGCCTGGCCGTTCCGCACCTGTACTGTCCGAGAGCAGCGCCAGGGACACCTTCCGTGCCCAATGCCGCGTAACCGCCCGAAGTCCACGCCCTGCCCCTGCACAGGCGTATAGTCGAACTTGAAGTCGCTGGTGTGAATCACCAACCCCACCGGGCAGCGGATCGCCAGCCCAAAGGCGTCGGGGATGCTGTGGCTGGTGGAGATCATTCCACTTGAAACGGACCAAGCGGGATCGTTTCGCCAGCATCAACGGTGATGATGGTGACCTGGTTTAATAGTCCGTGTTCGCGTAGTTTGTGCTCGATCAGCGCGCGGGCCAGGCGTGGCGTAGATCGGCACATTCACCTGGGCGCAACAAAAAGGGCAGGCTGCCAATGTGATCTTCGTGGCCGTGGGTGATCACAATGCCACGCACCAGATCACGGTTCTCATGCAAATATGTGAAATCTGGAATCACCAGATCGATACCGAGCATGTCATTCTCAGGAAACTTGACGCCCGCATCGATGATGACGATGTTTCGTCCATATTCGAACAGCATCATGTTTTTACCGATTTCCCCAAGTCCACCTTAGGGGAATCATACGTAGGGGATAATTTGCCATGTGTGGCTGAAACTCCTTGCATACAAAAAGAAAAACAACGAAAAGGGGCCGATATCCCAGTGGATATGCCGACCCCCTTTAGTTTACCCTATCCAGTTGTGAAAGACGTAATACCTTACCACTCCCAAATACCTGCAATATCCTTGAGGGATTCAGCGTCTACAATGTTGATACGCCGGTAACCAAGCTCCACCAGATCCTGGCGTTTGAAATCACGCAGGATCGCGCTGACGGTTTCACGGTAAGTCCCCAAGCGATCGGCAAGGGCCTGATGACTCACACCTTGAATGAGACCATTTTCTTGATTGCTTAGTTCAACCAGGAGCGATGCCAGTCGTTCGGGCAGCTTCTTGTAGGCAACGTCTTCGAGGTTATTCTCCACCTGCATCAAGCGCTTGCCATACGTCTGCAACATGCCCCAGCCCAAGATCGGATACTGGATCGTCATGTTGCGCGCTTCGGAAGCAGGCACCGACCATACCGTACCGTCAGACGCAGCCTCGGCAAAGACGCTGGCTTCGCCGGGATTGTTCAGCGCACCTTCGCCGAAGATAGCGCCCGGTTCCAGTGTGGCAATCACCAGGCGCCGTCCTTCGTTGTTCGTGCAGACCAGGTGAACCTGCCCCTGCATCAGCATGTACATCTTCTGTTTCAGTTCATCTGGCATCGCCACATTTTCGCCGCGTTCGATACTGCGAATGCTGATGCGGCGACCGAAAATCGGATCTTCATCGCGCAGATCCATCAACATCTGTGGCAGATTCAGTTGGCGCTGATTCGTTTCGCTTCGATTAACTTGAGGACGCTGGAGAACTGTATCGTATGTCATGCCTCTACCCCTTCGGCTAAATACCTAAATTGTTCAGGCTACACATGATTGATCCGCTAACTACCGAACATTTCCTGGTTGGTACGCTGTATTACCTGTGCATATCTTGTGCAATAATTAAATCACAGTTGGACAAGTTTGTCCAGTATCAAAATTGTAGTCAACATGCACAAGAGCATTTGGCGAGATATTGTTGGTTTCGTCAGTATTTGTCCACATCAGTATTGTCCACATCGCCGAGGCGCTGCTCTGAAGCTACACGCTCGAAATTTGGACAGCGAACTTCATTGTAGCAACGCTTTGCTAGAATTATATTGTGGAAAGATTAGCACTGTGTTTGTTTTTGATAACATTGGGTATACATAAGGATATATATCGTCTGCAAACAAGGTAGATATATCTAGCACAAGTAGCCTGGCACAAGTATCTCAGGGTTGTTGCGATGAAATAATTATGTACGGCAATTACGGCTGCTTACATTCAATTGAAGTCCATATCAACCTGTGTTACACTTGCTGGAAAATGGTATACATCAGGGATAGAAACGGTACCACTTGAAAGGCAAGAGGGCATGAGAAGAGCGCTTGCGGTGATCATGGCGGTAATCGTCAGTATAGTCTGGTTGGGCATGATCGTGGGTGTTCCCGCCCTGGCGATGACCGGCCAACTATGGCAATTGATTCCAACCAATATGATCGACGAGCTTTCTGGTCAACTCGGCGTCGACGTGACATCACTTGCCGATTTAGCGGGCATCGATCTGCCCCAGGGCGTCGCCATTGAGCCGGCCGTCGATCTGCCGACAGCCACACCAACACCTGAAGAGCCGACGCCCGCGCCTCCGACTGAGACGCCAACCGAAGAACCGACGCCGACGCCAACGTCGACGCCAACGGAGACGCCTGCCCCCGAGCCGGAAATCGATTTGACGCTGCCCGCTACCAACACCGTGACGCTGACCGACACCGTCGCGTTGACCGACACTCAGGGCATCACCGCCACGCCCGCCATCACCGCAACAAGTGACGTAACCACAACAACTCAGGTGACACCGGCGCCTACGGTGGAGCCCAAACGCGCCATCGTCGCCAGCATAGCCAACGTGCGCTCCGGCCCTGGCCTGGACTTTGATGTGGTCGGATCACTTGAACCACCCGCGATCATTTCTGTTGTGGGGCAAGATGCCACCGGCGAGTGGTTCTTGATCGACGACGGCACCTGGATCTTCGGCGCGTTGCTCACAGAACCGCCGGACGTTCCCGTCGTCGAACCGGCTACGCCCACGCCGGAGGCAACCACAGAGACTGCCGCAACGCCCGAACCGACGGCAGTGGCTACATCCGCAGCGCCCATCGGCGCCACACAGACGGTCACTGCCACCACCAATGCAGACGCCAACCTGCGAACCGGCCCCGGCACTGACTTTGAGCTGGTTGAAGGCGGCGCACCGTTTGGTACTGTTGTGACCGTTGTCGGGCGTGTGGAAGCAGGCGATTGGTATCTGCTCAGCGACGGCAACTGGATCTTCGCCACTTTGTTGGACAGAGAGAATATCGACGTGCCGGTGGTCGACGCCGACGGCAATGTCCTTTCCGGCGCAAATCAGGGACGCAACGTGTTGGATGGGCAAGGCATTGCCGCCGCCACACCCGCACCAGCGCCGACAGTTGAAGCCTCTACGGCTGTAACAACGACAGAGACATCTGCCACAGACGCTGCCGCTGCTGACACTGGGGCCGAAGCAACAGCCACACCTGAACCTGTACAGGAAGGCGCTGACACAACTACCGACGCCACAACTACAGACGCCACGACCGGCACCGACGCCGCTGAAGAGGCCACCGCAACCGATCAACCCACGGTCAACTCACCCGCGAACCTGCGTTCCGGTCCTGGCACCGATTTCGATGTCGCCGGCTCAGCCGAACTCGGCACGGTTGTCACAGTTACGGGGCGCAACGCCGCCGGTGATTGGTATCAGCTATCCGACGGCAGCTGGATCTTCGCCATTCTCGTCTCCAATGCCCCCGCAGACGTGCCAGTCGTCAACCCGTAACGCAAACCCGTCCACGCATTTGACATACAAAAGCCGAACGGATGGATTTTTCCGTTCGGCTTTTTTGTTACCTGCCATGCGCCCGCATTGCCCAAAGCAGCAGGATACACGCCCAATTACCCTTCACAAATCGCCAATCACCCTCCCCAATTGGGAACCGCTGCACACTTCTCGACGATTGAATGATGGGTGACAGCCACGACAACCAATCGCTGAAACTTTGACCAAAGTTGAGGAACGAATGCGCATCATACTCTATACCGGCAAAGGGCGGCGTAGGCAAGACCAGCATGAGCGCGGCTACCGCCGTCCGCTGCGCCGACCTGGGCTACCGTACCGTCGTGCTCAGCACCGATCCGGCGCACAGCCTGGGCGACAGCTTCACCGCCGCATCGGCAACGAACTCACTCCCCTGGGGCAACAACCGTGGGGCCAGGAGATCGACCTGCTTCACCAGATGGACATATTATTGGGGGCGTGTCCAGGATTATTTGAACGTCCTCTCTTTGCCTGGCGCGGCATGGACAGCCTCGTGGGCCGAAGAAATATCGGTGCTGCCGGGTATGGAAGAATTGGCCAGCCTCATGCAGATCACCCACCTGGCCGAAAGCGGCGACTACGACGTCATTGTGATCGACGCCGCCCCTACCGGCTCCACGCTGCAACTGGTCGGGCTTCCGGAATGGGTGCGATGGTATATCGAGAAGGTTTTCCCCTTCCAGCGCAAGACAATTCAACTGGCGCGCCCATTCATGAAGCGCGCTAGCTTTATGGTGACATGCCCCTGCCCGAAGACGACGCTCCTGAAAGCATCGAAGACCTGGTCAACGTGCCTGAACGCACCAGCGAACTACTCAGCAACAGCGAGATCAGCAGCAGTGCGCCTCGTGCTCAACCCCGAGAAGATGGTGGTAGCAAAGCACAGCGCCCATACCTACCTCAATCTTTACGGCTACGCGGTGGACGCAGTGGTCTGTAACCGTGGTTTTCCCCGCAGCACCTGGCCGACGAATACTTCAAGCAGGAAACAGTCGCAACAGGAGAATCTGCAATTCGTAGAAGAAGCTCCAGCTGCCCATCTTCAAGATCCTCGATCAGGACGCTGGTAAGCAAAACGATGCTACGGCGTACGGCGGACGTGGTCTTCGGTGAGGACAAGACCCGCGGCGGCGTGGGCGATCCTACACGCAGTTACTACAGCGGCCTGCCCCAACAGATCTACACGCAGAACGGCCATTACGTCCTCAGCATTCCGCTGCCCATGGCCGAACGTGATCAAGTGGACCTGCACCGCAGCGTCGTGGACGAGTTGATCGTGCGCATCGGCAACTGGAAACGCAACATCGCCCTGCCCACCGGCCTGGCCCGGCTCGAAATCGCCGGCGCCAAGTACGAAGATGATCGACTCAACATCCTCTTCGACCGCGAAGACAACGACGAAGATCCCCAACCCCAGGACTTGCAGCCCAACCGCTGGGAGACGCTCAAGGCCCGTCTGCGCGGCGCGGCAGGCTAACCTTGCTGCGCCGCCTCCCAAGCGAGGATCGCCTGTTTGCGCTCGCCGCCCCAGCGGTAGCTATGACCGCGTCCTGTCTGGCGCACCACACGGTGACAGGGGATCAGGTAGCCGATGGGGTTGTGCGCCACGGCGTTCCCCACCGCACGCGACGCCTTGGCGGTGCAGACGCGCCGCGCAACATCGCCGTAGGTGACACGTGACCCTACCGGCAATTGCAGCAGCGCTTCCCACACTTTGATCTGCCAGTTGGTGCCGCGCACGTAGAGGTGTAACGGCGCGGGGTTCGCCCCCGGCGCAAAGATCTGCGTGATCAACTCGCCGGTTTCGTGTGGCGCGTGCCGAAACTCCGCCGCGGACCAGCGTTGCCGCTGCGCCGTCACTTCGGCGTCGGCGTTATCGTCCACGAAGTTCAGCCCGCAGATGCCCCTGTCTGTCACTGAAAGCAGCGCATTGCCGAAGGGGGTAGGGTGGACGCCGTAGCGGATGGTCAGCCCGGCGCCCGCCGCCTTGTACGCTCCTGGTGTCACCGCTTCGGTGTGGATGAAGAGATCGTGCAGCCGTCCTGGGCCAGAGAGGCCGGCGTCCAGCGACGCATCGAGCAGCGAGTGTGAGCGGTCCAACGCCTCTTTGGCGTATTCCTTGGTCAGATACTGCACAAAACGCTTGGGGCTGATCCCCACCCAGCGGCTAAAAAGACGCTGAAAGTGGAATTCGCTCAAGCCCACGTGCGCCGCCACATCTGCCAACTCGGGCTGACTGCGAAAATGCTCATCCAGGTAGTGGATCGCCTGCGCCACCAGTTGGTAGTCGTCCGCCGCCTGGCGGAAATCGGGCATTGTTGTCTCCGGCGCGTGGACATCGCCTGTATAGATCGTCATCGTCTTCTCTCCTGAATCGGTGCGGATTGCTGAACTCAGCATAGCGCAGTGTACGCGCGCCAACCACCCGATTCTTGCGAAGAACCGAATACGCCCCACGTCCTTCATCTTACCCCAACGCCTGCTCTTCCACCCGCTCTTCCACCCGATCCGGCGTGTGATCGGGGATCAGTTCTTCCACACGGCGCACGGCGGGTGTGAGGTAACCGCTCAGGCCCACTACGCCACTAAAAACACCCATCAAGACCAGGATCAGCGCCATCCCTGCACCAGGACCAACACCCACAAGGCCACCGAAGAGACCAGCCAGCGCGCCACCCGGCATCATGGCCGGCTCGAAGATACGATCCGCCAGTGGACCAGCCAGCAATACAGCCACAGGGCCGCTGATGTTCGCTATCATTCGACGAATCGCAAAGACGCGCCCTTGCAGTGGTGGCGGCACTTTGGCCTGCCAAATAGCCTGATTTGATGCATTTGTCATCTGAATCCATACAAAAGTGAGAAACGCGCCCAATACCCAGAAAGGAATACTGCGCCCCAGGCCAATCACTGCAATCCCCAAGAGGCCACTGCCGATCATCCCCAGCAACACGCCATGGATTTTCCGCTTTGGCCCACCCCAGGTACTCATCAGCAGGCCACCTGCCAGGCCACCCGCGCTGATCGACGCCTGCACGATCCCCAAGCTTACCGAGTCTTGGTTGGTGCGGAGGAGAACAAAGGCAGGCAACAACGTAAACGCCAACGGCGAGGACAGGTTGACACCCAAGAAGACGAGTTGCAGGCCGAGCAGACTGGGGCGCTGAAAAATGTAACGGAAGCCGAAGAGCGAATCGCTCCACAGCGAAGAGGGCTTGTTCTCTTCCGTTGCGGTAGGCTCCGGCTGTGGAATGTGGACAACCAGCAGCGATCCCACCGCAAAAACAAAGGTGACGATGTCAATCAGCATGACGCCGTTGATGCCGATCAGCACCAGCAACAGACCGGCCAACGCCGGGGCCAGTATGCCCGATCCGGCTTCGGCCATGCTGATCATGCCGCTGGTACGGGCGTACTGCGTCTTGTCTACCATCGTGGTGATAGCGGCGGAGTAGGCGGGGAACTGAAACGATTCAAACGACGATGCGAATGCGCTTGCCACGTAGAGATGCCAGATCTCCAGGTTGCCCGTGCTGTACAGGATCAGCACTGCCACTGTGGCAAGCCCTGCCGCCAGGTCGCTGGCCATCATCACCAGCCGCCGCGGCCAGCGATCTACCAGCGCGCCCGCCAACGGGCTGAGGATCACCATAGGCGCAAACGAAAAGAATGCGACCAACGCCAGCGCGGTCGCAGATTGTGTCTCCTGCCAGGCCCAGATCGTCAGCGCGAAGCGGGTCATGCCCGAACCAAGCATCGAGATCAATTGTCCAAACCAAATCACAAAGAAAGCACGCATGCCAGCGGGACGGCGTGTGGCTTGGGTCATGGGTCACGTTCCTTTCACTGCCACTGCTGAAACGTTGACTGCGACTGGTCGGCCACCGCAGTCCTACTTTGTCCAGATTTTAGCATGGTTTTCGACGGGGATGGAAATGACTCTACTGCAAAAAGGTCGCTCAAGCGCAAAAGTCCGACTTCTTTCAGGAGGGGAGCAACCGCAAATCACACAGAAGTCGGACTTTTCGCAGGGGAGTCATGGAAATAGAATGCGGATTGGGCTGATGAAGCCGATTCCCTTCAAGTCAGGGGAAATCCGCCCAGATCAGCCCAATCCGCATTCTATCGTTGATCGTTTAGGCGAACCAGGTCGTCCCCTCGAACTGATACTGCTGACCCACCACCTCATCGAGTTCTACACCGATGCCCGGGCGGTCGCTCAGATGGATGTAGCCGTCTTTGATGATGTCGGTCTTCTCCTGGATGATGGTTGTCCAGCAGGTCGCGGTGCAGCCAATGAAATTCCAGCACCAGGAAGTCGGGGACGGTGGCGACGTGGGCCGACGCCAGCGTGCCAATCGGCGAGACGCCAGGCGGCGCAACGATGGCAGAGCTCGGCCATGTTGGCGATCTTGCGGCACCTCGGAAAGGCCGCACTTGGGGATGTCGGGCATGATGATGTCCACAGCCTGTTGCTCCAGCAGATCGCGGAAGCCGTGACGCAGGTAGAGGTTCTCGCCAGAGCAGATGGGCGTGCTGGTGTGCGATTTAACTCAGCGCCTTGATATTCTCGCAGGGACAGGTTCTTCGAGCCAGAGCAGGTGATACTGTCTCCAGATCTCGGCCAGGCGGACGGCGCTTGGCACGTCGAGGCGCGGTAGACGTCTGCCGCCACGTCGATGCCCTTGCCCGCTGCACTGCGACCATGTCTACCAGTTCCACCATGCGTTCAAAAGTTCGTACTGGCCGGCAGTGTAGCGAAGCGGTCCTTTACGGGCACTCTGTCGCTGAACTGGCCCATACGTTTCAGATCGAGGTCGATCTTCAGCGCCGTGAAGCCCTCTCGCACCACGCCGTCGACCACCTGTTTGATCTCGTCAAACGTCATGCCCGGCGACACCTGGCAGTCGGCGTAGACGCGGATCTTGTCGCGGAACTTGCCGCCCATCAGCTCGTAGACAGGCACACCCAGCGCCTTGCCCTTTGAGATCCCACAGCGCGATCTCAATACCGAGCGCCGCGGATCAGCGCGCCGGGCAAAGCCGCCGTCGAACACGCGAGCGGCGCAGGTCCTCGAAAAAGGGCGTCGATGGCGAACGGATCGCGCCCTTCGAGCTTGGGCGCCAGGTGAAACCAATGATGGCAATCGCCTGCTTGCCGCCGTGTACACACTCTCACCGATGCCGGTGATCCCGGCGTCGGTTTCCAATCTTGACCCAGAGGTGCATACTGTGGCTGCGGTGGCGGCGGTTTTAACAGAAGTGATTTTCGAAGGTTACTCTTCTTTTTGGAACCCGCTGCTATTGTGAAGGGTCTTTGGATACAGAATAAGCGAGTTTACTCGCCTGCAACGGCTTTACCAGAACCAGCGCTGGGTTTTCTGAACCCCACAATGCATCAGATTCGAACAAGGGTTCAAACCCCAATGCCTGATAGAATGCGCGAGTCTGGGCATAGAACGGATCGGGGTGCGACGGGGCCAGCGTCTTGACGTGCAGCCGTCAGCCACCGTTGATGGGGCTTCCTTCTCCACTTGCGCTACCAGCAGACGGTTGATCCCACGCCGGTGATGTTGTGGATGCACCGCCAGAAAGTGAACTTCAAACGAGTGAGGAAAGCACTGGTCGAGGCTGATCACACCAACCAGATCCCGACCAGAGATTGCAATCCAGGCGGGAAGTACTTCGAGCATTTGAAGGTAATACACGTTAGCTTCGGGGATACCAAACCACTAAAGGCCGATCAGGTCACGGCACGCAGGGGCAAAACCGATTCAAATGGAACACCGGATAGAGAAGCGTGCCGATCAAGCTGGGTTTCACCTATACTCAGCCACCGCTCCTCCTGTGACATCGTCCTGGCCATTCAAGATCCCAACCAGAATGCTGAGCAGATCGTGTAGATCGGCGGGTACGCGAGCGCAGAGGTTCAGATCCTGAGTGACATGTTTGTTGCCGGTTCAGCGACCGGGAACCGCCAGATGTCGCTGACGGAGATGGCGCCGTACAGCATTGCTTCTTGGGCTTTCTGTCCACTTGTCCAGTGCCACCAACTCGACTGCCAGCTGCGTAAAGCCACGCACCAAATCGGCATCTTTGGCTTCACGATCAAGAGGCGGTTATCTGCCTCCAGGTAATAGTCGAGCCGTCCTCTTTCAACTGCCTGTTCAATACGAGCGATATTCACCGCACCCAAGCTTTGGTGTGATGAACGACTTCGAGCAGACGGTGGCAATCAAAACTCACGTTTTGCGGCCTCGCTGGTCATACTCAGGTAAGGCAGGCTCTCAGCGATTCGGCTGCTCAGGGCCTCAGTACGCGCAAGATCAACCGGCCGCTGGGGCAACTGTGTTGATTCCACCGAAAACGAGTAACCGAAATGGGAAAGCACATCTCTTGCATCAACGTTGAGCGCGAAATAATCCGAAAAAGTGTAAGACGCTTTTTCTTCGAACAACGCGTAAGTCATAGTTGTCCTTTCCCAGTGAGGGGGGAGGCAGAGATTCCCGTCTACACCCCCCTTCACCAGTCAAAATTATCCATGCCCCATATAGATCGTCTTCGTGCGCGTGTAGAACTCGATGGCGGCCTGACCCTGTTCCTGAAGGTAAAGGCGCTGGAGTTCTTGAAGCCGCCGAAGGGCGCTTTGCAGGGCGAGGCCGGTGGTCGGCTCATTGACCTTGACCACACCGGCATCGATGCGGTTGGCGAACTCGAAGGCGCGCTTCAGGTCGTTGGTCACCACGCCGGCGGAGAGGCCGAACTCGATGGCGTTGGCCTTGTCGATGGCGTCGTCCAGGTTCTTGGCGCGACGATGCGATCACCGGGGCCGAAGATCTCCTCCTGGGCGATGCGCATGGTCGACGTCCACATTGTCGAAGACAGTGGGCTGCACGAAGAAACCGCCGTCCGCGCCTGCGCGACACCACCGCCGGCCAGCAGCTTGGCGCCTTCTTTCTTCGGCTGACTTCGATGTATTCCAGATCGGTTTCGAGCTGGCTCTGATCCACAGCCGGCCCCATCTGCACGCCAGTTTCAGGCCGAAGCTTCACCTTGAGGTTCTTGGCGGCTTCACCAATCTGCAGGCGGAACTTGTCGGGTTGCTGAGTTCTTCTAACGATGACGCGGCTGCTGGCGGTACACGTCGTTCTGTCACGCCGAAGCCGCCCACCACCGCCAGCTTGACGGCGGTATCGATATCGGCGTCGTCGAGGACGATCATGGGGTTCTTGCCGCCCATCTCCAACTGCACGCGAGTGAGGTTCTTCATGGCCTGCTCGTAAATCTTACGCCCCACGAAGACGGAGCCGGTGAAGCTGACGCCGTGAACGTCTTTGCTGGCAACCAGCGTGTCACCCACGCTGCGCCCCGACCCGGTGACGTAGTTGACCACGCCCTTGGGATGCCTCGCCTGTACCAGCGCCTCCACCAGCAGCAGGCCGATGTGCGGCGACAGCGACGCCGGCTTTGAAGACGACGGTGTTGCCGTAGATCGCCGGGCCATCTTCCACGCCGGGATGGCGACGTAAGTTCCGACGGTGTCACCAGGGCGATGACGCCCAACGGTTCACGACGGGAGGTAGAGCAGTTCGCCGGGGTGTTGCTGGTAGTCTGCTCGCCTGCGGCGCCAGCCTCCTCGCTGCCGTAGTAGCGAAGATGTCGCGGGCGGCGGTCACTTCGCTCCTTGGCTTCGGCGAAGGGCCTCGGCGCTTCCTCGCGGGTGAGGGCTTGGCGAATTCGTCCATGCGGTCTTCGATGACGCGGCTCGCCTTGTCGAGGATCGTTCCCACGCCGGCGCTGGGTACGTCGGCCCAGCCCCGTTTGGCCTCGTTGGCCGCCTCACCGCCTGGCTCCACGTCCGCCGCCGTGGACATGGGGAACGTCCCCAACACCTCGTCAGAAGTTGGCTGGATTGCGGTTCTCAAACGTCTCGCCGCTGGACGAATCAACCCACTCGCCCGCGATCAGGTTCTGAATTTGTCTACCAGATCTTCCTTTCAAAGGCCAGGATAAAAAAACTTACTCCACCCAATTCTCCAACGTCCGTCCCCCACCGAAATCCGCACCACATCGCCTTCCGTCAACGTAAAATCACCGCCGGGGACAAGACAGGTGCCGGTCATCAGCAGCGCGCCCGGGGGAAGTTGAGTTCGCGGTAGAGATAGGACGCCAACTCCTCGGGCGTGCGCTTCATCTGGCTGGTGGCGGCGGTGTCGTCGAAGATCGTCTGTCCCCCGCGCTCAATGACGAGGTGGATCGGCAGATCGCGCAACGCGTCCACGTCGGCCAATTCGATCCCCGGCCCCACCGCACAGGACCCCGCATAGCTCTTGGCCTGGGGCAGGTAGAGCGGGTTCTCGCCCTCAATGTCGCGCGAAGACACATCGTTGCCCGCCGTGAAGCCCACGATCTCGCCGAAAGCGTTGATCACCAGCGTCATCTCCGGTTCGGGCACGTTCCAGTGTGAGTCTTTGCGGATACGCACGGCGGCGTTGGTCCCCACGGCGCGCCAGCCCAACGACTTGAAGAAGATCTCGGGCCGCTCGGCATCGTAGACCTTTTCGTAGGCGTCGGCGGCGGAAGCCGATTCCTCTTTGCGGGCATCGCGGCTCTTGAGGTAAGTCACGCCGCACGCCCACACTTCCTGGCCGGCTTCCATCGGCGGCAGCAGATCGCCGCTTGCATCTTCACCAACTGGCAGCGACGCCAGCAGTCCTGTCAACTCTGCTTTGGGCACTGCCAACAAAGTCCCCAAATTCACCCCGGCGGGCAGAAACTTCCCATCCAGCGCCCAGCGCGGACCGGCATATGTTTGGTGTCGAGTGAGAAACATGAACAGATCCTCCGTATGGAATCAGGTTTGAAAACTTGAAGAATGAAGAATAAAGATTGAGTAAACCTTGTCTCGTCGCGATAGACTGTTGCCGCGACGAGGCAGGCTCTACCCAATCTTTATTCTTCATTCATTGCTTTTCTTCCACGCTTCATACTCCGCCCACCCCTCATCATTGAGCGGATAATACTTACTTAGCGCGCCGCCTTCGGCCAGTTTGATGCGGCTGAAGACTTCCCACTCTTCGTGGGCCAGCGTGTGTTCGAGCACGAGCGGGATCATCTGCTGGGGGATGACAACAGCGCCGTCGTCGTCGGCGATGATCACATCGCCCGGCAGCACGAGGACGTTGTTTAGCGTCACCGGCACGTTGTAGGCCCAGGGGGCAAGCTGCGCCTGCGAGGCGTAGTTGGGCGTGAAGCCCACCGTCCACAGGCCCACGTCGATTTTCTGGATCTGCGGCCAGTCGCGCACGCAGCCGTCCACCACAATGCCGCTGCCGCCGCGTCCTTTGAAGTAGGTGGCGAGCATCTCGCCCAGGCAGCCGGTGTAGCGATTGCCAAACGCCTGCACACAGAGGACGTCGCCCGGTTCCACTGTATCGAAGACGGCCCACAGCGCGCTGCGTTTCTCTGCGCCTTCCTGCGCCTTGCCCGAGAAGACGTCTTCGCGCTGGGGCATGAACGAAAGTGTCACCGCCGGGCCGACGATTTTTGTCCCTGGTTTGCGCGGCAACGGTCCTTCGATGAAGGTCTGGCGTACGCCCAATCGGTGCATCATGGCGCTGGCCGTGGCGCTGCTCACTTCTTCCAACTGCTTGTAAAGCGCCGGATCCGGGCGCGAGATCGGCCCACCGTCGATGGGCAATGAAACGGCGGCACGAGGAAGCTCAATGTTGCTGTAATCCGGTTCAGAGTTGGCCATTGATCTACTTTCCGCGGCTGGATGGTGCGGTGATGTGGGGTTTGGTTGTTGAAGATATGGTACGTGATTTCGCCTATCTGGGCAACCCGGCGATAGGCGGCTGAGGAATGGAAAAAGAACTCGGATTGGGCGATCAGGCGACGAGAAACTCACCGGAGAAGATCTGCGACCACCCGCTGCGCCGGTGCAACGCCACGGGTTTGACGTCCCCCGCGCGTTGACCGTGGGCGACGCAGCTGCGGATGAAGGCGTCGAGCGCGCCGCCGCGGACTCGGAAGACGCGCAACGCGGCCAGTTGCCCGAGATCTCGGCAGTAGGCGTAGTGGACGTTCTCGCACAGCCTGCGTTCGACGTCCGCGGCCAGGGTGGACAGGGCGGCGTCATCGGTGTGCGCGTCCTCCAGGTAGAGGACGTAGACCGGTTGCGGCAGCGCATCATCGCAGGCCAGCATCGCAAAGGATGGCGCCAGCCCGCGCTCGGTGAGGACGTCTTCGAGGACGCGGCGCACGTGGGCTTCGTGCAACTTCTCGCCGAACCAGTCGGAAACAGCGCCGGCGCGCCCGATCAGGCGGATCAACGGGCAACGATTGAAGAAGCCGGTCACTTCGACGATGTCTCCCAGTTGATAGCGGTAGAGTCCGCCGCCGGTGGTGATGACGACGGCGTAGCGGGCATGTAGATCCAACTCGTGCGCCAGTTTGGGCGTGGCGGTAAGATCGGTCTGGTCCTCGTGGACGGGGAGGAACTCGAAAAAGTGGGATCGCAGCGACAGCGCAGCGCCGGGCTGCCCATCCAGTGGGAAGGAGACGAAGCCCTCGGTGGCGAGCAAGCCTTTGGGCTGCAAGGCTGCCTGTGGGAAGAGCGCGTGAAGCTGTTCGGCGTAGCGAGCGGCGTTGGCGTCGGCCCAACAACTGATCAGGCGCAGGCGCGGCCACAGGCGACGATGCCGCTCTGCTGCTGTCTTCGCCGTGGTGAGGATGTGGCGGATCTCGTCGCCACGGGCTGGATCGGGGCGATTGTGCATCGTCAACAGGCGGAGCAGGTCGGCGTCGAGGGGCGCGGGCGGCGTCAGCGTTCCTGCGGCGATGTCGGCGGCGAGACGTTCGCCGTGGACGGTCAACGGTTGGATCAGCAGCGTGAGAAAGGTGGGATTCCACACTGAGATCAGCGCCAGGCGGCGGCTGCGCAGCAGAAAGAGCAGGGTGACGTAGCGGAAGCTATCCATGTCGGCGATAAGTTTGACGGCGGACGGCACGGCCATGACGGCGTTGATCAGCCGACTTTCCACGCCGCCGAAGTATTCGCTCTCGTCCTCGAAGCCGATGGGGACGCCGCCCACGGATCGCCGGTTGCGCGCCGTCACCGGGGTAACGGACCAGTACGCCTGCCCGCCAAACAGCGCTGGGTGATGCAAGAAACTGTGCGTCACCCACGGCGCAATGCCGCGCTGGAACTCGTCTTTGAGGGCGGGGGTGTAGGGGATCAGCTTGCCTGCCGCGGTGGAGCCGCTGGTGGGTTCCAGCAGCGATACCGGCTGCGCCGTGAGCACGTTCTCCTCTCCGGCGGCGATGCGCTCGATCCACGGGGCGAGATCGGCGTAGGTGGTGAGGGGGAAAGTTTGTTGGAATTCGGGGATTGAGGGGGAGGGGTAATGCGTAATGCGTGATGCGTAATTGGCGGCGGCGCCGGCGCGGAGGATGCGGGTGAGGGTGGCGCGTTGGGTCTTTTCCACGGCGCGCGTGGACAGGCGCCAGCGGATGGATTCGGGCGCGGAGAGGGCGATCCAGAGGGCGTTGGCGAGGAAGGTGGGCATAGGGCAAAAGCCAAAAGGCAAAGTGCAAAAGGGCAGATCGCGTCGAGTCAGTGCCTGGCACCGACGGGTCTACCCCAACATGCGTCGCCCCGCGGACGTGACGTTGTCGCGGTCGATCTCGACGAGGCAGGCGAGCTGGTCACCGCGGGCGTGGCCGGGGTTGCGGGCCACAAAGTAGGCGATGTCGGGATTCTTTAGGCGGCGCTCGTCCACTTCAGCCACGCCCGCGCGCAGCGGCGCCGAGTCGGTGAAGCGGATGATGCCGGCGGCGGGATCGTATTGATCCCCAAATTTGGCGGCAGCCAGCACATCGAGGACGCGCTGTTCGTGGGCCGGGGTGGGCCGACGATAGCTTGGATAGAAGCACTCGAAAAAGACGGGCAAGAAGCGGTAGGTCTTGTAGCCGGAGCTGATGAGGAACCAGTAGACTTTGGCGCCCGGCTGCTCGGCGTGGATGCGATCCGCCAGATCAAAGACGTGTGCGCCCCAGATGCGCGGCAGTTCCAGTTCGTGCCAGTAGTCGGGATGGATGATGGTGTCACCAGAGTAGACGGCCACCACCGGCGCGCCGTCGACGGTCATATCGATGCGCATGAGGGTGGAGAAGCCCTGGATCGTCCCCGCGGCGTCGGCAAAGACGAAGACCCACTCCTTTTCCGCCAGATCCTGCTCAAACTGGCCGCGGCTGACATTCTCGAAGAAGTCGTTGAGTAGGTTGAACATGCGTGTGCGTGCATCTTTTTCTAGATCGGCGGGGCGCTGCACGGTGCCTGTCAATTGGGTGGAGATGGCGGTGTCTTCGAGCATGGCGGGGTGTCCGTTGTGGTTGATGTTTGCCGAACGATAGCGCCAAACCGCGTGCAGTGCAAGTCGCCATGATCGATGTGAAATTTATGGGCGTTCCTGAATTCGGGTACAATGGCTGCATCAGCACACCACACAGCAAAGGCAAAGAGAATGGTCGAACAGATTTTGCGATGGCTGCAACAGCGCGTGACGTGGCGGTTGGCGCTGCTGCTGTTCGGCGTGCAGATCGTGGTGAGTATGCTTTTCTTCGGCCTGGGTTGGGCGCCGCACCTCCAGGCGTTGGGCAATCACGCCCTGATCGATTCGCTTTTCGCCTATTCTGCCGACGATCTCTACCGCACGCTGGGCGAATACGGCGAAGTCGGGCGCGTTGGCTACCGCGCCTACCTGATCCAAATTGATTTTCTCTACGGCACGTTGGCCGGGATCGCCTTTGCATCGGTGTTGCTGGCGGTGAGCCGATCCTTGCGCCGATTCAGTGGGCTTTTCCTGGCGCTGACGCTGCTGCCGGTGGGGATGATTCTCTTCGACTACGCCGAAGATCTAACGCTGCTTTCGATCCTGGCGCGGTTCCCAGAAATTGTGATCCCTGCTGGCCAGCCTGGCCAGCCTGTTCACCTCGGCCAAGCTGATCCTGGTCTACGCTTCGATGGCGGCCATGCTCGTGGGGATCCTGCTGGTGCTTGTGCAGGAGATTGGAAGTCAGAAGTCACAAGGCAAAGGGCAAAAAGCAAAAGGATCGTAGATCCTACAGCAAGCCCGATACGAAGTACAGCAAGTTGTCCTCACCCATTTATCATTCTTCAATCATTGCTTCCAGGAGTCTCCCATGAAGGTCGAACTGCTTGCCTACACCCGCGCCAATCCGGCGCTTTCTCCCACCGATCTCCAGGGCGTGGGCGATCTGGCCACAATCTGGAACGGACAGGGGACATTCGCCGAAAATGTGATCGAGTTTGCCGGGCGCGTCTGTTATCGCAGCACCCACCGTATGGGGACAGCCCCCAACTTCATCCCGGCGCGGGTGAAGGAAGGCCACGAAGACATCATCGAGCACGTGGTGGTGACGCTGCGCATTCTCGATAGCGAGGAACCGCTGCGCTGGCGCTCGATCAATCGTCACTGCGAAGTGAGTGAGTTGGGCGACGGCGAGTGGATCGTCAGCGGCAACACGCGGGTGTGGTTGGATTTCTTCCGCCGCGGCTTGGCGCTGGAGGCGTTACCGATCCTGAAGCAGGTGGCGGGCAAGGTCTACGAGGAGTTCGCCGACGGTCCCCACGAACCGCTGATCCTCCACGTGCAGCCCTTCAGCGGTGACCTGGCGCGCCTGCTCCCCGCCGAAGACGGCCCACAGCGGGTGACGTTGCTCGGCTTCACCCAACCCCAATTCGACGACCCGAATCTGGCGCTGCACCACGGATCGGCCACCTTCCTCTTCGAGGGCATCAGTCGCGCCTGTACGCATCAGTTGGTGCGTCATCGGCTGGCGAGTTTCAGCCAGGAAAGTCAGCGTTATGTGGATCTGAGCAAGGGCGGCTGGGGCGCGATTGTGCCGCCGCCGGTGGCCGAAAACGAGGCGGCGCGCCAGAAGCTCGACGATGCGTGGTCCTATTTACAGGAGGTCTACGCTGAGTTGCGTGGGCTAGGTATTCGCAAAGAGGACGCCCGCTTCCTGCTGCCCAACGCCGCGGAAACACGTATCGTCACCACCATGAACTTCGCGGCGTGGCGTCACTTCTTCTGGCTGCGCGCTGTGGACATGGCCGCCCAATGGGAGATCCGCGCCATGGGTCAACGTGCGCTGGAGATGCTCTACACCGTGGCCCCAGTGACGTTTCAAGAGCATTGGGATGTGTATCAGAGGAATTTTGTAGAGCGTGGTGCGTAGTGCGCACTACGCACCACGCAACGCATCTACCTGCGAAACATCCTGCTCATCCGCCCCATCCACAATCGGAAACGTGAGATAGAACGTTGTCCCTTCTCCGGCGGCGCTTTCGTACCACACTTCGCCGCCGTGAAGTTCCACCAAGGATTGGGCAATGAAGAGGCCCAGCCCCATTTCGGCGGTGTCGTTGCGGCGGCTTGGGTGTTTGGTAGGAACGATGCAACAGCCCGCTGCTGGGCTGATCCTCGAAGCCCACGCCGGAGTCGGCAATGGCGATCTCCACGAATTCGCCGGTATCGTCCACCTGGGCGGAGATGGTGATCTGTCCTTGTGGGGGCGTGTACTTGCAGGCATTGTGGAGTAGGTGACCAATCGCCTGGGTAACGCGGTGTGCGTCGCAGAAGATCGGCGGCAGATCCGGGGTCAGATGCACGGCGAGGTACTGTTGCTTTTCTTCAAATTGGGCACGGTGTTGTTCCACGGCCACTGAAATCACTTCGATGGGCAGGGTGGGGCGCAGGAGTAGCTCCAGGCGGTCGGCGTCGATACGCACGGCGTCCACCAGGTTGTTGATGGCGTCGAGCATCGTCACGGCATTGTCGTAGACGATCTGCAACGACTGGCGCTGTTCCTGATCCAAATCCCCCAATTCGCCGTCGAGCAGCAGCTCCAAGTACCCGTAGATCGACGTGAGCGGGTTGCGCAACTTGTGCGCGGCGATCTCGCAGAAAGCGGTTTTCATCTCGCCCAAGACCTTCAACTCCAGGTTCGACGCATTGAGCACCTGGTTTTGCATCTGCAATTCCGCCTGGAGCAGTTGCAGGTCGTTATGACGCTGTGTTAATGCCTGGCGCATACGGCCTTGCATGGTGGTGTCCTCCGCAATACAGACAATCCCGTTTCGCTGTCCTTGTTCGTCCAATCGTGGACGTAGCGATAGGGTTACATAGATCATATCCTGTGCGGAATCGTGTGCAGTGGACACACGGTTGACCCAGGGGTAGGTGAGTTCGGTCTGTGTCCCTTCGAGTAGTTCGTCTACGAGCGCTTCTGCGCCATTCAGTTCGGGGATTAGCGAAGACAGGCGTTGCCCGATGGCACATTCGGCGTCGTCGATGACCGCCCCACACAGCAGGAAGAGATTGCCGCCGATCTCATCGATCACACCATGTGCATCGGTGAGCGCATACCCGACGCGACGTCTCCACATCAACTGCTCAACAACAATCGGATTCACAGAACACCCCGCTCTATCTCGGCAATACCCTGTAGGCGAGAGAACCACTAAACGAGAAGACGGCCCAAATGACGGAACAGCGTATCCACTTTTTCACCGTTCCTGGCACTTGTGAAATAGACCGGCGCATCGATTCCCTCGGCAAATGCGAATAGGGCGGCGTCTTCGATGGCAAAATTATCGAGATCAGCTTTGTTGGCGGCAATGGCGAACTTCGCTTCGGGGCTGACAGTGCGAAGTTGCTCAACATACTCGCCCAAGTGCGCCAGTGTCTCGGCCCGCTGCAAATCGCACACAAGCAACGCCCCAGCCGAGCCGCGCAGGTAACTTGCGCGAAAGAGATCGAAGGCTTCGCTACCTGCCAGATCCCACAGCATCATGGTCAACTCGATCATCTCGTCGTCGCTGGGGACGACTACAGTTTTGCGGCTGACCTTCACGCCGATTGTGCTGATGTAGCGGTCGCTGAAAAGATCGTAGACAAAACGGCGCACCAGGCTGGTTTTGCCCACAGCGAAATCTCCCAAGAGGCAGACCTTCTTGCTGACGTTCTTCATGGACGTTCAGCTTCCTCCTCAGTTGTATCTTCTTCTGTGGCGTCATCTTCTGTGGCGTCATCACCCAAGAGCGGCGCAAACAGCAGGCGGGCAGACTGCGTCAACGGTTCGGCGTGGCCGTCGTATGCCTGCACGTGTGGCCGCGCCCGCTGGTTAAAAATGGTGACGCGCCGTCGCAACTCGCTGCGAAAACCCACCGGCGGCACCCCTTCCACCAAAACGCCCACATAAACGTGACTGGCGAACTCCAAAAGGATCAGGCGGTCCCCGTATTGCAACTCGTGTAGTTGTGATTCCCGATCTGTCCCTAACACCTGCTCGGAAAACTCGCGGATGGCGGTGAGCATCGCCCCTACCAGGTCGGCGTTGGTGTCGGAGACGGCCTCACGGTTCAAGTGCCAGACGAGGAGCCCACTCTCGCGGTGGATCAGGTAGATCTCCAGCACGGCGAAGGGCAACGCATCGCGCATGGCCAGTTCAGAAACGGGTATGCCCGTCATGAAAGAGCGAAGCCAGGCGCCGATACGGTCGAACGTGGTGGTGACACGCATCCTGTCGTCGATAGAGCGGGCCAGATCGCGCATGGCCTCGCTGACGGCACGCATCACCAGTTGGCCGACGATGGGGTAGAGCGCTTCGATCACCTCTTCGCGCGACTCGCTTATCTGCTTGCGGATGGCGTTCCCCAGCACGGGCGCAATGGCCGCGGCCAAAGCGTCTTTGTCGGAAAGTTGCTCAGAAAGCGACTGCACCTCATCGGAAAGGGCGTCGATGCGCTCTTTGTCCGATCCCAGCAGGATGGTGCGCAGATCGGACAGCGCGGCCAAGGATGCCATTGGATCGGTCAATTGTGCGGATGTCTCGTCCGTCTGCGGCGTGGCTGTCTCGTTGTCGACCGCTGCATCGACCAATTGCGCCGCTGATTGGCGGGCGACTTCGTCGACAGCCAGGTCGATCAACTTGTCGGCGCCCTGGTTGGGCGTTGGTTTGTCGGCCATGTGAGCGTCCAGCGATCCGGTTACGAAAGGTGACACGTCGATTGCCGAAAGTGCGTCGATCAGGCGTCGGCGTCTGCTTTGAGGCGGCTGCCCAGGGCGACGAGCAGATCGCCCAGCGCGCGCCGATCCAGCTTGTCATCGCGTAGTTGGTGCAGCGCCTGCTCTGTTTCGCCTCGCAACGATGCGTCGGCGTCGTCGACGTGTCGGCGGAGCTGCTCGATCTGCTCGGCGTGCTGCTGACGCTGATCGGCCAGTTGGGCGTTTAGCTGCGTCACTGCCTGCTGAAGCCGCGCGATCTCGCTCTGTAGCTGCTGAATCCGTTTGTCCTGGTCGCGCCACCGATCCAAAGAGGATCTCGCGCACTCGCTCCAATTCTTCGAGGCCCGACGTAAGTTGATCCTGGCTCACAATACCCTTCCTATCGAAGTTTGTGGTGTTCGGATTACATCCGGCATTACAGCGCCTACGGATGGCTTAGCGAGACATGAAAGAATAGCCGATGCCGCGCACGGTGGTAATGTAGCGCGGACGCGACGGCGTCGCTTCGATCTTGTGACGCAGCCGGTGAATGTGGACGCGCAGCGTATCTTCGAAGACCTCGTCCAGCGGCCACAATCGCCGCAACAGAAAATCGTTGCTCACCGTGTGTCCGCCATTGCGCATGAGGATGTAGAGGATCTTGGTTTCGGTGGGCGTCAGCGCCACTTCGGCGCCGTCGATGTAGGCGATCTTGTGGACGAAGTCGACGGAGAGCCGCTCGTCGATTTCGGTGATCAGCGTCAGGGTGTAGTTGTAGTCGCCCATGCGCCGCAGGACACGGCGCACCCGCGCCACCAGTTCGCGTGGGCTGAAGGGCTTGATCACGTAGTCTTCGGCGAAGTGCTCGATGCCCTGGATCACGATCTCTTCCTGATCTACGGCGGTGAGGAAGATGATGGGCAGATCGCTGAACGATTGCAACTGTCGGCAAAGCTCGAAGCCGTTCATCCCCGGCATGTTGATGTCGACGATGGCCAGGTGCGGCAACCCTTGCTGTTCGAGCACACTCAGCGCTTCTTCGCCGGAAAGCGCGGTGAAGACCTCGAAACCGCTGCTCTCGAATTTGCGCGCCACCAACTGTGTGATGGCCGCGTCGTCGTCCACCACTAGGATCCGTTGATAGATGTCGCCTTCGTTCAGTGTGCCTGGAATTTCCATGTTCACTGTGCGCGTTGCTGCAACCAGGGTACGATGTCTTCTTGAGGCAGGGTGCTCTGTTCGCCACTCCCCAGATCTTTGATAGAGACCAACCCATCGCGGACCTCGTCCGGCCCCAGGATCACGGCGTAGCGGATCTGGCGTTCGTCGGCGTACTTGAACTGGCGACCGTAGCGATCCAGATCGGGGTAGAGGTCCACGCGCAGGCCGGCGGCGCGTAGCCGTTTCGCCATCTGCAAAGATGCGGCCACGGTGCTGTCGTCGAACTGTGTCACCATTACCTGCGGCCGCCCGATGACGTGATCGGGGAAGAGGCCGCGTTCCTCCATGATCAGCAAAATGCGCTCCAGCCCCAGGCTGAAGCCACAGGCGGGGATGGTCTGGTTGCTGAACATGCCCACGAGGTTGTCGTAGCGCCCGCCGCCGCCGCCGGAGCCGTTGAGGCCGATGAATTCGATCTCGAAGATGGCGCCGGTGTAGTAGCTGAGTCCGCGCGCCAGGTAGGGATCCACGGCGAGGTGATCCTGCGCCGGTCCATGCGCGGCATAGAGGACCACTTGCTTGAGTTCGGCCACGCCGCGGCTGCCGTTTTCTGATCCTTCCAACTCGTCAGAAAGCCAGTTGAGCGTCTCTTCCACCGTCTGCGGGGCGCTTTCCAGCATGTGCAGCAACTTGTCGACGGCGGCTTCGTCGAGGCCGCGACCGAGCAATTCCGCGCGCACGCCGTCCATCCCGATCTTGTCGAGCTTGTCGATGGCCACGAGGACGGTGCTCTCCATCGCCTCGGGGACGCCGGCCACTTCCATCAGTCCTTTGAGGACGCCGCGATGGTTCAGCCGCAGCCGGAAGCCCGATTCGCCCACGCCCACGAAGCCCAGTTGTTGCAGCACTTCGGCGCCGGCGTTGAGCACCTCGGCTTCCACCATCTGGCTGTTGGAGCCGACGATGTCCACATCGCACTGGTAGAACTCGCGGTAGCGTCCTTTGGCGGGGCGGTCGGCGCGGTAGACGGGCGCGATCTGGTAGCGTTTGAAGTAGCGCGGCAACTGGTTGCGGTATTCGGCCACCACCCGCGCCAACGGCACGGTGAGATCGTAGCGCAGCCCTTCGTCGGCGATGTCGTTTTCGGTGGGGGCGTCGGTGAGGGCGCGCTTGAGTTTGTCACCGCGCTTGGCCACGCGGAAGATCAGTTGATCGCCCTCGTCGCCGTACTTGCCCAGCAGCGTGTCCAACCGTTCCATCACCGGCGTCTCCAGCGGCTCGAAGCCGTAGGATTGGTAGACGCGCTCGATCACGTCGATCACGTAGTTGCGGCGCAGCACGTCCAGAGGCAGGAAATCGCGGGTGCCACTCACCGGCGACGTGTTAAATTTCGCCATCACATTTCTCGATTTCTAGGGGGCTCTTCGGAATGATCCACAGATTTCACGGATTTTTGGGATTCAGAAGAGAAAGTAGCTTTGGTTGCGAATGTAGGAGATTGTACCATTTTGTACTTACGGGGGGAAAGGATGAGATTGAGCGATTGGGGGATTAAGCGATTAGGGGATTTCAGATCCGCTACAGGATCTGAAATCCCCTAATCGCTCAATCGCTTAATCCCCAGTTCCCTTGAGTCCACTCTCCACCACCGCCCGATACGCCTCGATCCTCGCCCGCCGCAGTTCCCGCTGGCTGCCCAGCGCGGCTTTGGCGCTTTCTACGCCGATCTGCCAGCGGAATTCGAGGAGCAGGAATTGACGCAGGAGTTCGGCCCAGATCGGACCGAAGTATTTGCGATAGTAGAGGACTTTGCTGCGGTTGAAGTGGATGTGCCGCGCCGTGGAGACCTGCCCACTGCTGCGGCCTTCGTAGTGGATGACGATGGCGTTGGGATCGTAGACTACACGCCAGCCGTCCTGTTTGATGCGCTTGCACAGGTCCAATTCTTCACTGTACATGAAGAAGCGTTCGTCGAAGCCGCCGATCTGGGAAAGCACTTCGCCGCGTACCATCAACGCCGCGCCCACCAGCCAATCCACGTCCTGGCGCACGCTGTCGGGCCAGTCGGCCACATGGTAGCGCCGCGCCCACGGGTTGTTGGGCCACAGGCGTCCTGTCCACGTGCTTTCGAGGAAGCCAGTGAGCAGCGTGGGGAAACGTCGGCGCGTGCTCTGGCGGCTGCCGTCGCCGTAGAGCAACAGCGGACCCACCACACCCACCCGCTCGTCGGCCTCAATCGCCTGATAGAGCGTCCACAGGCTGTTGGGCAGGAGTTCGGTGTCGGGGTTGAGGAAGTAGAGGAAGCGGGGGGCGTGGGGCGAGTTGCGAATTGCGGATTGCGGATTCGTCGGCGATCCGGCCTGCGACTTGCCACCTGCCACCTGCAACCCGCAATTGTTACCGCCGGTGAAGCCAAGATTCTCTTCATTCAGGACGGCGCGCACCCAGGGGAACTGGGTGGGGAGCAGACTGGGCGTGGCGTCGGTGCTGGCGTTGTCTACTACGATGACTTGCACGGTGGCGTCCCCGCGCGGACCGAAGCGGCGCACGTGGGGATCATCGGTGGGCGTCGTGTCCGCGGCAATGGCGCTCAGGTTGGCGCGCAGCAGATCCCACACATTCCACGAGACGATGATGATGGCGAGGTCGGGCATTAGGGATGGGGATTGGGGATCGGGGACTGGGGACTGGGGATTGCGTAGAGTAAATTGGTGGGTGATGGGTTTGTCGTCTCGCTGAGCCGATGATGAGGATGATGAGATGATGATCGTCGAGATCCATCATCCTCATCATCCCATCATCGGCTCAACACTTATACAATCCCACTCCGAAGCCAACATACTCCACCCAATCCCCAATCCCTAGTTCCCAGTCCCCAATCCCCCTTCTCCTTCCTAATCCGCGGCAACAAGGACATCCGCCCCCAGCGTTGCCGGTATCGAAATTCCACAGTACGGGCAGGCGTGACGTTCCTCGGCGGCGACGATGGCTTGATCGGCGCTCCAGAAGAAGTTGTCGCGGCCGATCAGGGCGTCGAGGCCGCTGCGTTCGAGCATTTTCATCACGGGCGGGTTGGTCCCCGCCAGCATGAGGATCTGGTTGTGTTTGTGCATGTGCTCGTAGAGCGTGAGCAGCGCTTCGATCCCCGAAAGGTCGATCATGGGCACCCCGCGCATGGACAGGATCAGCACGTGCAACCCGTCCTGGCGGGCGAATTCTTCGTTGAAGGTGTTGGTCGACGCAAAAAAGAGCGGACCACTCAAGTACGCCACCTGCACGTGCGGGCAGTTGTGCTCGATGGCGAGTCCACGCGCTCGGAGACGGGCGGTGTCCACCTGCATCTTTTCCACCTTGAGGTTGGCCACGTCGTTGATGAATACCGCCGCCGACAGCGCGCCGCCGATCAGGATCGCCTGTGTCAGATCCAGCGTAATCGTGGCCAGCAGCGTCACCGCGAAGGTGATCATGCCCGTCTTAAAGCGGCGGCTGAACATGAAGCGGATGGCGGGCCACTCGTTCATGCGGATGGCCGTCACCATGAGCACGCCGGCCAGCGCCGCCAGCGGCACCTGCCCGATGATCGGGGCCAGCAGCAGCGCCGACGCCAGCAGCGCCAACGAGTGGATGATCGAGACGAGGCGCGTCACGCCGCCGCTGCGGATGCCCACGGACGTGCGCGCAATCGCCGCCGTGGCCGGCACACCGCCGAAGAAGGGGATCACGATGTTGCCCACGCCCTGCGCGATCAACTCCTGGTTGGCGTGCAGGCGTACACCTGTCGCCTTGCTCGCCACCGCGCCGCACAGGAGCGATTCTACCGCGCCTAGCGCCGCAATCGAAATCGCGGGCGTGATCAGGCTGTCCAGTTGCGTCCACGGGATGTTGGCGAAGTGCAGCCGATCCGCCAGCAGAATCGTGCGCGGGATCTCGCCGATAGTCTCCACGTTCCACCCGGCCACGATGCTGGCCACACTGGCGATGATCAACCCCGCCAGCGATCCCGGCACGATGCGGTTGAACTGCCGCGGCCACAAGAACATGATCAGCACCACGATCAGGCCGGTGATCACCGCGCCCAGCGCTGGGGTGAATCCGCCGCGGAAGTAGTGGATCAGCTTCAACGCCGCCGACTCGGCCCCCTCGGTATGCACGCCGAGGAAATTATCGATCTGCCCCACAAAAATGATGACGGCGATGCCCGACGTAAAGCC
The DNA here is from genome assembly GCA_041391225.1 of Caldilineaceae bacterium. GTDB lineage: Bacteria > Chloroflexota > Anaerolineae > Caldilineales > Caldilineaceae > RI-153. Next base: position 101,199 of record JAWKOL010000017.1, on the reverse strand, counting down.
CGAAATCACCGGCGCGGGGATGAAAGCGATGAAGCGCCCCAATCGAAAGACGCCGATGGCGAGGATCAGCACACCCGCCATCACGCCGGTGATCCAGGTGGCTTCCAGGCCGTAGCGGCTGGCGATCAAGATGAGGATGGCGCTCATCGCGCCGGTGGGGCCGGAGATCTGATACGGCGCGCCCGACAGCCCGCCGATGATCACGCCCGACAGGATCGCCGTCACCAGCCCGGCCGCCGCCGTCGCGCCCGACGCCACGCCGAAGGCCAGCGCCAGTGGCAACGCCACCGCCGCTACCGTCAGCCCGGCCAGCAGGTCCTGGCGAAAGGTGGCGAGGTTGTAGCCGGCAAACTCACGTTTCCACAGTTGCCAGAGAGATAAACGCTGCATAGGCGGGTACACCCTTTCGTCACCGGCGCAGGGGACGGATGAAAACGAAAAAAGAACCCGGACGCAACTGCACCCGAGTTCAAGCTGGCGTAATTGTACACCCGATTACACGAAGTCGAAATTCCTGATTCCAGCATTTTCTGCGATTATTCGGCGTTCAGAACGAAAATGAGGCACAAGTCCTCGTTTTCTCAGCGCGAAACGCCTCACCTCTTCTTGCGCAATGCCAACAGGATCAACAGGATCGAAACCACAGCGGCCAGCGCCGTGTATCCGGCGCGGCGGCTAAGCCCAAACCAGCCGCGAATCTGCCACCAAAAATACGGCAATTGCAGCCAGTAGGTCCAGCGAAGGTGCCAGCGGTGACCAGTTTGCAGCACATATTTGCCCATCTGGTTGTTGGGGTGCCACACCACCAGGTAACATCGCCCGCCTACGAGCGTGCGCGTGTCGATCATGGGGCCGGGGTAGTAGCGTACACGGGTTAGCACATCTTGCACCGGTTGCAGGAGACGGCTGGGCGGCGGCGCCACGATGGCGCTGTAGCCGCTGGGCAGTTCCACAGGCAGTTGATGCACGTCGGCGCTGTAGGGCAGGCTCTGGCCTACGATGGCGAAGGCGGGCGTCACCGCGCCGCCGCGGGGCAGCACCGGCACATACATCTGCGCGCGGATGCGATCCCCGGCGCGGCACTCGGCGCTGTAGACGTGCACCTGGCCGGGGCGGTTGAACTCATTGAAGAGCAATCGCTTCTGGCTGAAATCGGCGACGGGCAGGCTGTTGGTGAGCTGAGCGCCGGGCGTGCCGGCAAAGTTGGGGCGGCTCCCCGCCAGATCAACCGCCGGCGGAGACGCCTGCAAATCGCCGGGCTTGAGTAGATCGGACACGCTGCCTCCTGAACTGAATCAATGTCAATAGCGAACGAATAACACGAGTCTAGCATCGCCACAGATTGGCGTCAATCGATTGGCGTAGTGAGTTTCGACAGGCTTAACCGGCGCTAGTCTTGAACGAAGGCTGAACAGTTACACGTTGGAACATATGACCAGCAAGCATCGTCTATGTTATTGTCAATCGTAGCTCTTTCGGCTATCGAGATTGCCGAAATCTTGATTGGCGCTTCCCGACTTTCCTACACCGCCTCATTCATCGCAGCCAAAAGTTCTCCGAATCATCTACCTCAGCCTGCTGTACAAAAGGAGCATAAGAATGCGATCCAAGTACTTGCTGGTTATCGCGGTGGTAAGTTGTTTGCTGCTTTGGCCTGGTGCTGTTCCTTCGATGCAAGCGCAAGAAGGAGACACTGTCTACTTGCCGACGGTGCTATACGTCGATCCGCCACCCGTCATCACCCCACCAGAGAACGTGAGGCTAACAGCAGGCTACAACCATGCCTGTGTCGTCACCGACAGCGGTGGCGTCAAGTGTTGGGGACAAAATGAGTATGGCCAGTTAGGCGACGATACGACGACGACGCGTCGCACACCGGTGGACGTGATCGGGCTGGACAGCGGCATCACATCCATCGTGGCAGGGCACAGTCACACTTGTGCGGTGACCACCGAAGGCGCTGTCAAATGCTGGGGAGACAACTTTAAGGGTGAACTGGGCGATGGCACGCAGACGCACCGTTCCACTCCTGTGGGCGTGCTCGGTCTGGACAGTGGTGTGACAGCCCTTGCCGCCGGCTACAATCATACCTGTGCGCTGACCATCAGCGGGGGCGTGAAATGCTGGGGGTTCAACTTCAAAGGACAACTGGGCAATGGCACGCAGGCAGACAGTCTGACGCCTGTGGATGTGGACGGGTTGGATAGCGGTGTCGCAGCCATTGCCGCCGCCAACAGCCACACCTGCGCGTTGACCGATGCCGGTGGCGTCAAGTGCTGGGGGCAGAATGATCACGGCCGATTAGGCGACGGCACAACGACAGATCGACCGACGCCTGTGGATGTACGTGGCTTGGTCAGTGGGGCGATCTCACTCACGGCAGGATATAGCCACACCTGTGCCACGCTCCAAAACGGCGACGTCAAGTGCTGGGGGTGGAACGGCTATGGTCAATTGGGCGATGGCACACAGATCGAACGAAGCACTCCTGTGGATGTGCGTGACCTAACCGGCGGTGGCGCCATTGCGGCGGGGAATACATCCACCTGCGCTGTCTCCAGCAACGGCGGCGTCAAGTGCTGGGGCAGCAATGGGTACGGTCAACTGGGCGACAGCACGCGCGTGGTTCGGTATACGCCTGTGAATGTCAGTGGTCTGGACAGTGGCTTCGTCGCCGTGGCAACTGGAAACGATCACGCCTGTGCATTGACAAGCGGCGGCGGCGTCAGGTGTTGGGGACGCAATAACTACGGTCAACTGGGAGATGGCACACTGCACGATCGGCTGACACCCGCAGATGTGCAGGGCATAGACGAAGGCGGCTCATACATTAGCGTATTGTATACCCATTCCTGCGCGTTGAACAGCAATGGCGGCGCCAAGTGTTGGGGGGAGAACAATTTCGGCCAGTTGGGTGACGGCACAACCATCGACCGCTTCTCACCCGCATTCGTGAGTGGTCTGGAGAGTGGGGTCATTGCCGTAGAGGCAGGTAGCGTTCACTCCTGTGCGTTGACCACCAACGGCGGTGTCAAGTGCTGGGGGTTGAACACCTCCGGTGCATTGGGCGACGGCACCACGAACAATCGACTCACCCCTGTGGATGTAATTGGATTAGAGCATAGTGTCGCAGCGATTGCCACAGGAACTGCGCACACTTGCGCGTTAACCAATAACGGCGGCGTCAAATGCTGGGGAGACAATGCCGCCGGTCAACTGGGTGACGGCACAACCACGGCACGAGAGATTCCGGTAGACGTCTCTGGATTGGATCAAGGTGTCGTGGCTATCGCTTCCGGCTCCTTCCACACGTGCGCGCTGACCGCTAGTGGCGGCGTCAAGTGCTGGGGGACGAACTTCTTTGGCAATCTGGGCGATGGCACACAGATCGACCGGCATACGCCTGTAGATGTGCAAGGACTTGACAGTGTTGTGACTGCGCTCACTGCCAGCTATGGGTTGACCTGCGCCCTAACCCATAATGGCGGCGTTAAATGCTGGGGCAAAAATACCTATGGTCAACTGGGCGACGGGACACAGATCGACCGCTCACTCCCGGTGGATGTGATCGGACTGGAGCATGGCGCCACTGCTATCGGCACAGGGCTTGAACATGCCTGCGCCGTGACCACTGAAGGCGGGGTCAAGTGCTGGGGAGAGAATTCCTACGGCAAGTTGGGCGACGGCTCGAATACGGATCGGCTGATCCCGATTGACGTCTTCGGGCTTACCAGCGGCTTTGTCGCTGTCGACGGCGGGGAAGAACACACCTGCGCTGTAGCCGCCGATGGCGGCGTCAAGTGCTGGGGGCAGAACACCTACGGTCAACTGGGGGTGAATCCTGGCTGGGCGCCGGTGACGGTTGTCGGACTTGAAGGATCTGAATGATAGGCGCCCAAACCAACGCCCCATTCGAGATCTCAGGCGAGTGATCCACCTGGGTTTTTGATAGAACGCGGATTGAGCGGATCGGGCGGATCAATGCGGATTCTTCTGGACTCTTCCGCCTCGATCCGCCCGATCCGCTCAATTCGCGTTCCATTCCGGTTGAATTGCCCTGGATCGGTTTAGGTGCTACGATCAGGGCAGACATTTTCCCCACCCATTTCCACCGTTCAGGAGTAGAACCGAGTGAAGCCGATCCGATTGGGGGTCATTGGCCTGGGCTTGATCTGGGTCCGTGAGCACAAACGCAGCCTGGCGCAGTTGACCGATGTCTTCGAGATCGCGGCGCTGTGCGATCTCAGCCAGGATCGCAGAACACAGGCCGCTGCCGACTTCCCCGGCGTCCCCATCGTGGACAGCGCCGACGCGCTGCTCGCCCTGCCCGATGTGGACGCCGTCCTCGTGTTGACGCCAATTGCGCTCAATGCGCCCACGGCGCTCAAGGCATTGCAGGCGGGCAAAGACGTGTTCATGGAAAAGCCAATCGCCCGCTCCGTGGCCGAAGGACAGGCCCTCGTCGACGCCGCAGCCCAGCGCGGACGGCGTCTGTTCGTGCTGGAGCAGATGGGTTACCGCGCTGCCGATGCCGTCGTGGCCCAGCACTTGGCGTCGGGCGTCATCGGCGACGTGATCCTGTGGGAACGGGTGCTCCACTTTGAGGCCGACACCGCGCAAGGGCCGATGAGTTACGCGTCCACGCCCTGGCGCAAACAGGCCGACTTCCCGCTGGGTACACTTTTCGACGGCGGCATTCACCTCATCGCCCAGCAGGGGCAGATCTTCGGCCCCCCGTCCGCGGTGACGGCCACCGGCCGCAAGTTCCGTCCTGAATACGGCGAGTTCGATCAGGTGTCGATGCTCTTCCAGTACGCCGACGGCCTCAGCGGTATGCTCAGCCATTCCTCGTGCCTGCCCCCAGTGCAGAACCACTTCCACGTCCACGGCAGCCAGGGTGTGATCAGCGTGGAGCGCGACCAGCTCGTCATCGAGATCCCGCACCAGGAAGCGCAGATCATCGACTTGCCCGCAGACGACGCCCGCGCTACCATGTGGGATGCCATCGTCGCCGCCTACCGGGAAGACCGCACCCCGCCTTACGACACCGCCCGCGCGCTGATGGATGTGGCGATCTTGGAGGCGGTGGATAGATCGATCAAGGCAGGTGTTCGTGTTGAGATAAGCCGAGATTAAGAGATTGGGAGATGGGGGATCGTTCACAGAATCTGAAATCGCCCAATCTCTCAATTGCCCAATCGCAACTTTCCCGCAAAACAAACACAACCCACCCCACCCCAATTCACTGTAAGGAGATTCTTCATGAGCATGGGCAAGCAGAAAATTGCAACCAATCCGGTGTTGGACAAGCTGCGCAGCGGCGAGCCTGCCGTGGGCGCGTGGCTGTCTTTGGCGTCGCCGGTGGCCGCCGAGGCGATGGCCCACATCGGCTGGGATTGGTTGACGGTGGACACGGAGCACAGCCCCGTCGGCTTCGAGACAATGGTCAACTGCTTCCGCGCCGCACAGTTGGGCGGCGCTGTCCCCATGGCCCGCGTGCCGTGGAACGACATCGTCTGGATCCAGCGCACCCTCGACGCAGGCGCGCTGGGCCTGGTGGTGCCGATGGTCAACACCCGCGAGGACGCCCAACACGTGGTCGACAACATGAAGTACGCCGTGCGCGGTCAGCGCAGCTTCGGCGGCAGCCGCGTCGCCTCGTACATCGACGGCGACTACCGCTTCTGGGCCGACGAGAACATCGCCGTGATGGTGATGATCGAAACGGTGGAAGCGGTGGAGAACGCCGAGGCGATCCTCAGCGTAGAAGGCGTAGACGGCTGCTTCATCGGCCCCAACGACCTGGCGCTCTCGATGGGCCTCACCTTCAAGGACATGGGCGGCGAAGCCCACGAAGCAGCGATGGCGCGTGTGCTGCAAGCGTGCCGCAACACGGGCAAGGCCGCGGGCAAGCACTGCTACAACGGCGCCGAAGTCACCCAGCGTATCCAGCAGGGCTTCCAATACCTGGCGCTCTCCAGCGACGCCGGTCTGCTGCTCAAGGGCGCCCGCGAGGAATTCGCCGCTATCGACCGCAGCGGCGCACCCGCATCCGCCGCGGCGAGCACGAAGGGAAGTCTGTACTAGGAGATTTCAGAGTTTTAGGACATCTAAGAATTTTAATGATCCACGAAGGCACACGAAGCACCACGAAGAGGAGAAGAGAGGTACACGGATTTCAGGATTAGCAGGACAGCAGAGCGAAAAGCTTTCTGCCTGTTCTTTTCGCCTTCGTGTATCTTCGTGTGCCTTTGTGGATCATTATTTCTCTGGTTTCTCCTTATTGATCCACGAAGGCACACGAAGCACCACGAAGAGGAGAAGAGAAGTACACGGATTTCAGGATTCGCAGGACAGCAGAGTGGAAAAGCTATCTGCTTGTTCTTTTCTGGCTTCGTGTTTCTTCGTGTGGCTCCGTGGATCAAATCTTCGCTATCCGATCTGCACCAAGAGTGGACGCGCCGACGTGCGCAGGCTTGTGCGCTGTTTCCCGTTTTCGTCGAAGTTGTCGGGCGATAACCAGTTGACAAACTGCGCACGCAGCGCCGGCCACTCGGCGTCGATGATGGCGTACCAGGCGGTGTCGCGGTTGCGTCCTTTGTAGAGGGTGGCCTGACGGAATACGCCTTCGTACGAGAACCCCAGCCGTTGCGCCGCCGCCCGTGACGGCGCGTTGAACGCGTCGCACTTCCATTCGTAGCGCCGGTAGCCCAGATCAAAGCGCGCTCCATCATCAGGAACATGGCTTCGGTGGCGGCAGGCTGCTGCTGCAGGCGCGGCGAAAAGTTCAGATGTCCTACCTCGATCGCGGCACTGCCCGGCGTGATGCGTAGGTAGCTGGCCACGCCCACCGCCCGCCCCGAAGACAGATCCATGATGGCGAAGAAGAGTGGATCTTCGCCCTGGTAGACGCTTTCGACCCAGGCTCGGTAGCCTTCCACCGAGTCGAATGGGCCATACCCCAAGTACGTCCAATTGCGCCCTTCGGTGTCGAGCGAATAGGCGTCGTGCAGATCGGCGGCGTGGTCGGGCGTTAGCGCCTCGACGCGACAGAAGCGTCCTGTCATCGGCGTGCGATCCGGCCAGGGCGGCGGCGTCCAACCTGGGGGTAGCGGCGCGCCGATAGGCTGTCCGAGTTCGTTGAGGGATTGGGACATGGGCGGATTCCTATCTGTTTGGTTGGGGCGATGAATGCGTTGTGCTTGAGTCTACTGCAAAGAGAGGGGATGTCAAGCGATGTGATCAATCGAGCAATTTGTTCTCCACGGCGTACAGCGCCGCCTGCGTGCGGTTCGCCACGCCGAGTTTGGTCATAATCGCTGTAACGTGGGCGCGAACGGTGTTGGGGCTGACGTGTAGATGGTCGGCGATTTGGCGATTGGACATGCCCTTCACCAGTCCCTCCAGTACATGTGTTTCGCGCTCGGTCAGGGGATCAAGGAGCGAATCCTCGCCGGTCTTTGCGTTTCGACCACCCAACATCGCCTCCATCAGCTCGGCTGGCAGAGCGATTTGCCCACGGGCCATGCTGCGAATCGTACGCACCAGATCGTCGAGCGAGGCGTCTTTGTGGAGCAGTCCGCGTGCGCCGGCGCGCACCGCCGCCGATGTCTTGGCCGGATCGGCAAAGCTTGTGAGGATCAGGATTTTGATGTCGCAGTTCTCGGCAAGAATACTCGCCGTGGCTTCGATGCCGTTCTTGTGCGGCATCTCCAGATCCATCACGATCAGATCCGGGCGCAGGGCGCGCGCCATTTCGATGGCCTGGGCGCCATCGGCGGCTTCGCCGACGACGTCGAATTCATAGCGCGAGGACGAAAGCAGCGCCATCAGCCCTTGCCGCACCACTTCGTGATCTTCGACAATGAGCAAACGGATAGGGGAATCCTTCATTTCGCCAGTCTCCAATCGCTAACTCAGCCCGAGGGCGCGCTGTGAGCGGAAAGTACCTTTGGGAATCTGCAAGCGTACGGTGGTGCCGTTGCCCGAGGTGGCGTTGATCGACAGTGCGGCGTCAATCGAAAGCGCCCGCTCGCGCATGTGCCGGAGTCCCATTCCCGCTTTGGCGTTGTTGGGATCGAAGCTGACCCCGTTATCGGTGATGGTGAGGATGTATTCTGTGTTGGATTCAGAAAAGACGGCGCTGACCTTGGAGGCGTCGGCATGCTTCAGGCTATTGTTCAGCGCCTCCATCGTGATCCGGTAGAGTTCAAATTTCAGATCATCAGGTAAATCAGCATCGTCTGTCATATCCACCAGCGCTTTGATGCCCAGCTTACGCTCCAGGGCGTCGAAACGATTCTCGACTGCCTGAGCGAGAGAAAGGTTGTCCAACGTAAAGGGCTGCAATTGGAAGAGGAGCAGCCGCATTTCTTTGTGAATGGCGTTGGCGCCGTTCTCGACACGTATCAGGCTGTCGCGGAGTTGGCTTTCGTCTTCATCTTCCAGGGCGTAGCGCCCCACGCGGGCAAAGAGCGTGAGGCCGTACAGCGACTGTGTAATGGAATCGTGAAGTTCCTGGCGCAGGCGCTGCCGCTCTTTTTCGATGGCAGCGTCGCGGATCTGGATACGCATGCGGTGGTTTTCGATCACAAGGCCAAGCTGTTCGGCCAGCACGGTGATCAACGAGACGGCGTTGACTGAGAACTCGTCCGCACTTGCCCGATAGACGCTGAGCAAGCCCACGAATTGCCCATGCAGGTGTAACTCACAGCCAAGATAGTGCCGATAGCCGGGCAGTTGCAGCACACTGGGCAGATCCGTGGGCGACGGCAGCGCCGACAGCGTCACTTTTGGCTCGCCCCCTCGCTCTGATCGGATCGTCTCCATCGGCACAGATTGTAATCGCTGCTTTTGTGCTTCGCGCAAGCCTTGCTGCGCGCTGAGGACAAGCGCCTGCCTGTCTTCGGCGTGCAGGTGAATGCAGATGGCGTCGCAGTGGCCGATATCTGCGATGAGTTCCAGCGCGGGTACCAGGATTTCGGACAACGATTCGGTGCTGCTGGTGAGCATTGCGAAGTCGAGCACGGTGATCAGCTCTCTGGTGCGCTGAGCTACACGATCTTCCAGGGCGTTGTAGATGCTGTCGAGCCGTAGTTTGTTCTCGATGATGCCTGCGCCGAAACGCATGATGCGTAGGGTCTCGGCGCGGGCGTCCTGGTACAGATCCTCACGTTCCTCAAAATCCAAGAAGACCAGCACGTTGGTGTTCTCTTTGCGGTCACCGGACATGGGAATCAGCGCCAAAGAGCGAACGACATCGCCCAATAGGACGCTGCGCCGGTCGGCTGCGGCTTCGGCGGGAAAGGCGCCCAGGTTGGGCAGGTAGACGATCTCGCCATGCATCACCTGTTGCCAGAGCCAGGGCGCGTCAGTGGCCCATTGGCTCGTGGGTGGGTCCGCGTGCGGGTTCGGTTTTCGCTCGGACCACTGGATGATCTGCGATTCGGGATCGATGCGATCCCCCAGCATCGGCACAAGCATCATGCGCTGCGCGCCCACGAGGGAGCCGATCCGCTGCAAAACGGCGCGCCAGGTATCGGCAGAGGTTTCGGGTTGAAGCAGCCGCTGTGAAATGTCCCACAGCGCGTTTTCCACCTGGAGGCGGCGCTGCAAATCCTGCTCGGTGCGCCGACGTTGGCCGATCTCCTCGTTCAACTGCGTGTTGGCCTGCTGCAGCGCCAGTGTGCGTTTTTCCACCTGCGCTTCGAGATCTTCGTGAACTAGCCAGCGCTGCGATGCGCTGCCGACGATCTCCGAAACTGTACGCAGGAAATTAACCTGTTCGTCGTTCCATCTGCGCCGAGTGTGGACGTCATCAATGCCGATGGCGCCCCACTGCACACCGTCGATGAGCAGCGGCGCCATCTGAAACGACAGCATCGGCCCTTTGAGCGAGAGGAGGTATTCAACCAGATCAGGGCGATCCTGCCAATCCTCTTCGACGATGACGCCGAAAGGTTCCTGCCTTTCCAGGGCGCGCCGCATCGAAGCATGTAGCGTAGACCAGGGGATGCCCTGTCGGCTACGCTCGGTGATCTCGCTGTTGAGGCTTGGATCGCTGTTGAGCACCAGCGTCGTAAGGCAAGGTCCTCGCTCTGGGTCTTCGTAGACACGCATGTAGTAGGCGCGAGATGCGTCGAGCATGCGACGCACGATGTCGAGCGCCTGATCGACCAATAGCAGTTTGGCATCGAGGCCGGCTGGGTTGTCTAGCAAGATGTGCGAACACCGGGCGATGGCGTTGGCATACTTTGCCTGGCGTTTCAAATCGTCGTGGATGGACCAGCGCTGAAAGGTGCCGCCGATAATTTCAGAGGCCGTCTTCAAGAAGGCAACCTCTTGTTCAGTCCACCGTCGCTTGTCGATCACCTGATCCACGGCTACAAAACCCCAGTTCACGTCGTCGATGTGCAAGGGGACCATCTGAAGCGACGTCAAGGGGGGATTCTGGCCAAGGTAGAAATCGCGCAGGTCAGGCATTTCGGCGTACTCTTCTTCAATCAGGCCGCCGAACGGTTGTCTGGACTCAAACGCACGCTGCATCGGCCCAGGGAACATCGTCAAGGGGACACCGATTCGAGAGCGTTCCAGGATCTCACAGGGGATGCCACAGGTACAGGTCATGGCCAGCGCCCGTACGTGAAGCGCTTTGCCGGGGCCTTCGAAGCATTGCCAGTAGTAGGCGCGTGAGGCGCTTAGCGTAGTGCGTACCACCTCAAGCGCCTGCTCTAGGAGGCTGTGCTGTTCCTGTGGCGAAGTTGGGTTGCTGAGCAATACCTGTGAAAGTTCAGAAAGCGCACCGGCGAATTCGTTCTGGCGTTCTAGGTAGCGGATGCGGCTGATCTGCTCTGTGAGATCGCGCAGCACGGTGACGATCACGCTGCTGTGTCGGCCCAAGGAGCGAGGAATCAGCCGTGAGTTGGCTTCGAGGATCACCTGCCGATAGTTGAAAACACTGACAACCACGTCTTGTTCGGCAGACGGGTGGCAGAGCGCAGCGTAAGCATCGCGCTGCGTCTGCCGCACCGTTTCGGGAAAGACGCTGAGGAGCGTTTTGCCGACATGTTGGGCGCGGTCGCAGGTGTACAAAGCGCAAAACGCCTCGTTGACATCGAGTACAACGCCGTCCGCGCTGGAAAGAATCATGGCGCTGTCGAATGCGTACCAGGCGTCTTTGAAGAATTCGCTGTCCAGAGTCGCAGTCAGATCGAGCAGCTTTGTCTGTGGCGTCATGGTATAGAGGGCGTATCGATATTTGGTATAAAAAGCCAGTAATTGCCATTATACCGCAACACATGCGTACGCTGTAAGGCGCCATGTCTGCACAAACTAAGTATAAGTTTGTTTTCGCCTGCTCAGATCAGCCGCTGTGTCAACGTTGAAGCGATGATCGGTCACTTTGTACCGGTCGCGTTGACCAAACCCAACCTACAACTGGAGCCAACCAGAGACGATGCGGTCGTCGCTGCCGCCGAGGACGTTCACCAACTGCTGCTGCAACGCCGCGGGGATGTCCGCGCGCGGATCTTGTGCGTAGACCAACGGCGCGTGCTCGACCCCCGTCGACTTGACGCCGTCGAACGGGTTGACGGCAACCTCGTGATCGTGTTTGGCAGCGATGTGCTCGCGACGCTGCCAAACACGCTGTGTGCGATCGTAGATCACCTGGGATGTGGAACCGTAGGCTTTGACCAGCTCGAAGATGTGGGTCACCTTGTTGTGGTGACGCATCAGGGCGACGGCGATGCCGGCGCGGTCTTCGTTGGTGAGGCTTGCTAGACCCGATTCCTGCACGTGAGCACAGGTTTCGGTAGGCGCGACCTCTGCCAGCAGATGTGTCAACGCTGCGTCGAGGGTGGCGCGCGTCGGCTGTCGCCCGTCTCGTTCGGAGCGGATAGTCTCGGCCACGTCGTCGGGGATGTCGGCCTGATCCAGCGGATCGCCCAATTGGCTACCGATCAGCGCGGTGATCAGGCGGTAACAGTCGTTGGTCCACGTGCGGCGGGCGCGGATGGCACGTCCGCGCAGTTGCTGCCAGGCGGTGACATCGCGGGTGGCGGTGGCGTCGATCAGCACGTTGGGCGTGATGACGTTCCAGCCGGTACGCGCCCAGGTGGAGACGATCACCACGTTGATGGGCAGCGACTCGGCATCGACGATGCGGGCCGTGAGATCGTACATCAGCAGCTTGCGGTTGCCTGCCGCCATCGGCACAACGAAGAACTTCTGGCGCACGCCGTTCACCTGCTCCAGTTCGGCCACTTTGGCCTGGCGGAAGTAGCGGGCGATGATGGCGTAGTCGAAGAAGGTGTTCACCAGATCAGAGAAGTGGATGTTGCGCAGGTCCATGCGCGCCAGGACGCGTTCACCGGCGCTGCCCAGTTCCAGGCGGCGGATGCGGTTGCGCATCGGGCGCAGCACGCGGCGGCTGAAGCCGCCGGGCCGCGCCGCGTGGACGTCGTGCAGACGCTCGCTGTAGTCCGCGATCAACGAGCGCCAGGCCAGCCGCAGCACGTCTTCGATCTTCGGTTCCAGTTCAACTCCCTGAAAGACCAGGTTGAACATGGCCCCGCCGATTTCGGCCTGCATCAGATCTTCCGTCACGAAGTCGGCGATGCGCGGCGGTAGCGGATCACCCTCGTCATAGGGCAGGTATTGCTCGCTGGAGAGGACGGCGTAAGGCGTGTAGCGCGCGTCGCCCAGCAGTTGGGCGTACAGCCCACCCACGCCCTCGTATCCGGGGACGGCCACGCCTTCCTGCCAGTGGATGCGACGCGCTGTGTCGAAGACGATGACACCGGACACCGCACGTGTGGCTTGCTCCGCTTCAATGATCGCTTTGATCGTCTCCACACGCCCCTCGCCCACACGGCGGTACCAGTCTGTCAGCCCGGCATAGAGGCCGACGATGTTGCCGGCCAGTCCGTCTTTCACCGCCTCGTTGCGCGACGCCTGGTTGGTCGCCGTCGCAAAGGCCGCACGCAGCACCACCGCATCGAATTGGGTGGCGAAATTGGGCGTATGCAGCCGATTCAACGTCACCGGCAAGAAGACCAGCGTGGCCAGCTCGTCTTTGATGGCGGTCAAAAGTGAAACCAACGGCTGAAAGTTGAACTCGCTCAGGCCCGCCAGCCGTGCCATGTCGGCATCGCTCCAACCGTTGGCGATCTGCACAATGGTGACCAGGTTGGTTTCGGTCAACTGTAGATTGCCGCCCGTTTCCCACTCGGTCAGGCGTTTGGCCAGTGCCGTGGGCCAATCTTTGCGGCCCTGGTACATGTTGAGCAGATCATGGCCGACGGCGACGCGTTCGCTCAATGGGATCTGGGCGAACCAGGCGCGCAGCCGCTCGCCGCCGATCCGCTCCAGGTAGGCCAGCATGTATTCTTTGTACTGATCCAGCAGATCGTGGATGCGCCGCTCTCGTTCGGAATAGGCGAAGGGGGCGCCCAGTTCGGCGAAGGGGGCCACGAAACCGGCGGCGATCAGCTCATCGATGGGGATGGTGTACACCAGTTGCAGCCCCAGTTTTTCAAAACGGGAGCGGTAGGCTTCGGCGGTGCCGGTGAAGCCAATCAACCGTGGCAGGCTGCCGTCTTTGAGCCATTCCAGCATCAGGCGGGTGACGTCTGCGGAGACGCCGCTAAGGTTTTCGGCGACTTTGTGGACTTCGTCGAGGATCACGCCCTGCACGGTGGCCCCTTGTAAGAACATCTCGATGGAGTCTACGTCGAAACCGCCCTTGCCCACAGCGGATCCCGCCTGTGCCAGCGCCGTGTACGTCATCAGCAGTACGGCGGGATGGCTACCGGTGCGCTTTTGGAAGCGTTCCAGTTGACCGGGTGTGCCGGCGAAAACCATCTCGGGCGAGAGGTTGAGGCCGATTCGTTTGTAGCAGAGTTCACCGGCCCACTGTTGCAGGTAGTTGCTGGTTGGCACCAGGATCAGGATCGACTGCCCGGCGCGCAGGCTGCGCAGCCAATCTTGAATGCACATCATGCCGATCAGCGTTTTGCCGCTGCCGGTGGGCGCCTCCACCAACTGCCCCTGGTAGCCGTAACCGCGGAAGACGGCGTACGCCTCGTGCTGGTAGGGGCGTGGATAGGGCGAGCCCAGCAGATCGAAGTGTCGCCAGGGTGAGGTCTGCTCCGACTGATCATCGAGCAATGTTTCCACCAGATCCACAAAGAGGGCGGCGCCGGCTTCGCTCAGGCCGAAGAGCCGTCGAAACAATTGACGGAACGAACTGGGCCGCGTCGCCACATCGTGCAGGCCCACGTAGCCGGCGGCGGTGAACTGTGCGTGCCGCTCCGACCCCACCAGCGCCCGCAGACCTGGTCCGCTCTGATCCATGTCGGTGTAGGCGCGCGTGGACCGCGCATAGACGGCAGGCCGCTGGTCCACCTGAGCAACATAGCCGCTGTCTACGAGATCCCTGAGATGACGCTGCACGGTACCAGGCGCAACGCCCATCACATCCAGATCATTGACGCGGTGAGCGATGGCGTCTGCTGGGAGGGGATCGGCGCTTTCCTGGATGGCGCGCATCACCAGATCGCGGGCGAACTCGTCGCGTCCGCTGCGGTCCAGCACCAGGGCCACCGGCGTATAATGCGGCGCGGCGCGGTGCATCTGCGTCATGGCGCGGTGGAGTGTGGCCAGATTGCGCATGGCGGCTTGCGCCAACGCGTCTTTGCCGGCGTTCAGCGAAGAGCGCAGGATGTAGATCGTGCGCCCGTGGTAGACGGCCAACCGATAATACGCGTTCTGCAAAGCCTCGATGTTATCGGTGGACTCATCGGCAGCCAGCGCCGTTTTGAAGGCGTCCATCTCCAGATCCACCAGGCTTTGCGCCTGCCAGTAGGTGCGCCGCGCGCCGGCATCGTCCATGAGGACGGCGGGCGCGTCTTGGCGTTCGCCGCCGTCGGCTGCGTCCACGAGATCGGCGTCTTCGTCGTCATCCTGTTCGGAGATGAACTCGGCGGCTTCCAATGCCTTGGCGCGGTCCAGTTCGCTGGTCAACTCCAGGTATTCGTGGATTTCCTGCAACTCATCGTCGGAATGCACATGCTCGCCCATCGAACGCTCCTCTATTCGCCAATCAACGGCTGTTTCCCGGCCTTCACCAACGCCACGTTGACCCGTGCAATCAGCTCACGGGGGGCAAACGGCTTGACGATGTAATCATCGGCGCCGCCCATCAGCCCGTTGATCATGTCTTCTTGCTCACCCTTGGCTGTGAGCATGAGCACGATAGGCGCCGGGTTACACTCGGCCTTGATCACGCCGGTTGCCGTAGGCCCGTCCAGTTTGGGCATCATCCAGTCGATGATCACCACATCGGGCTGTTCCGACCTGGCCAGGGCCACGCCTTCTTCACCATCGGCTGCGGTGACCACCTCGAAGCCGGCTTTCTTGAGCTTGATCTGAATCAGGCGACGAACATCATCTTCGTCGTCGACGACCAGGACTTTGACGGACATGTTTGCCTCCGAGAGATTTGGATAGGTGATAGGTGACTGGTGATTGGGGCAGATCCGGCCCAATCACCAATCACCTATCACTTGAACCGGTACGGTGAACCAGAACGTCGATCCTTCACCCAGGGCGCTGCGCACCCCGACTTCGCCGCCCTGCAATTCGATCAACTGCTTGACGATGGAAAGGCCCAGGCCGGTGCCGCCCACTTCGCGCGTCATGGAATTGTCGACGCGGTAGAAGCGGGTGAAGAGCATTGCTTGATCTTCGGGCGCGATGCCGTGTCCGTTGTCTGTGACGGCGACGTGGGCGAAATCGTCCTGGCGGCGCACGGTGACTTCGATGGCGCTGCCCACTGGCGAGTACTTGTGGGCGTTGCTGACGTAGTTGGTGAGCACCTGGATCAGCTTGTCCCCGTCGCCGGTGACGGCAACGCCCGGTTCGATGTGGACAGCAAGCTGCTGCTGCTTCTCATCCAACTTCGGCTGCATCGTGCGCACCACCAGGGCGACGATCTCAGCCAGATCCACTGCTTCCAGCTTGATCTGGACGCGCCCAGATTCGATGCGCGAGAGATCGAGCAGATCATTCACCAACGCCACCAGACGGTCGGCGTTGCTGTGGACCGTCCCCAGGTAGTCGGCCACCTCTTCGTTGATCTCACCGGCGTCGCCGTCCAACACCATTTCGGTGAAACCCTTGATCGACGTCAACGGCGTGCGCAGTTCGTGGGAGACCATCGACACGAATTCATCTTTGAGGCGATCCACCTCACGCTCTTGGGTGACATCGCGGAAGACGAAAAGCCGCCCCAGGAACTCGTCCTCGCTGTGGACGGGCGCCGAGTAGTGGAGCAACTCACGGTACTGCGGCCACTTTTGCACGATCTGGCGTGTGTACGACTGTTGGGCGTCGCTGCTGGTGATCACAGATGCTTCGTATAGCGCGTCGGCGTCTTCGAAGACCTGTTCGTAGAGCGTGCGTGTGTCGTCCAGATGTTGACCCACCACTCGCTCCGGCGGCGCGCCGAACAGTTCGCCAAAACGGCGGTTCACGGCCAGCACGCGCTGATCCGGCGAGATCAGCGCCAGCGCCTCGACGACGCCGTCGGCGATGGCGCGCTGCCGCGCCTGCCCCTGGCGCTCGGCCAGCAGGGCGGCATGCAACTCGTGTGTGCGTCGCCCCAATTGGTCTACAATCACGGCGACTGCGCAGGAGACCAGCACGAAGATCAGCGTGCGCAGCCAGTCTTCGGCGCCGATGACGGCGGCGTAGTAGGGTGAGATCAGCAGCAGCAGATTGGCCACTGCGCCCACCGCAGTGGTGAAGAGTGCGGGACCGACGCCGCCGCGCCAGGCGCTGAGCAACACCGCCACGTAGAAGATCGAGAAGGCGCTGCGCCCGAATGCGGGCAGAAAGACGAAGCTGAAGAGCAGGGCGGCGAGGCCGGCGATCACGGCCACGGTGTACCCCGTCCAAGATTCAAAGATCTGCTCGCTGCCGGTTGTCCACGGCGTGAAGTGTGGGCGCAGGAAGCGCCACAGCAGCCAGGCCACGGCAAACGAGATGACTTTGTCGACAGGGTCGCTGATGAAGCCCTGCAATGTGGCGGCTTGCAGGAGATTGGCCCCCGTTGCCGTGATCGTATTCGTCAGGTAGTCCGCGCCGCCCTGTGTGATCCCACCGAAAATGTAGGCGGTGATAGGCGCCGAGATGAAGGCGCCGCCCACACCCGTGAGCAGCCCGGCCAGGAGCAATCTATTGATGCGCCGAAACGCGCCTCGCTGCACGGCGTAGCCAGCCGCCCAGCCGATGAAAGCCGCAGTCAGCGCATACGGCGCAATCGAGGGATCGTCGAGAAAGCGCGCCCAGAGGAGATTGGTCAACGCGCCGGTGGCGGCGCCGGCCAATGGCCCAAGCAGTGCGCCCACCAGAATCGTGCCGATGGCGTCTAGAAAAAGCGGCCACTGCAACACGTACTGCACCACATGCCCCACCAGCATGTTGACGGCGACCGCCGCTGCCATTAACAAGAGCATGGGCAACGCAGATCGCACGTCGATCTGCCTTTCCGCCGCTGAGCAATCTCACCGCATCACCCCGCGCCGCTGTGATCCGGATCTGCCTGCTTGTCCAACTGCCCGATTGGTTCTCTACGCGCAGCTCATAGACGATCTCCCCGCTCAGTTGGCTGTCGGCCAGGCAGTCTTGGTAGGCGCGTGCCGACACGTTGTCGAGCAGCGCTTGCCCACTGCGGAAGAGAATCACACGGCCAACATCCTGCCCGGCAACCGTCCAGGCGAGGTTGGTGCAGCGATTGGCCGCGCTGAGTATGTTGGGGGTGGCCGCTAGGTAGGGGATTCCCGGCCCCGCTCCACCGCGCTGACCTTCGCCCACCCAGATGATCATGGTGCGGATTTCGGCTAACCCGGTGCTGTCCACCACATACAGAAAATGCGTTGATGTGGCGCGTGGGCAGGCAGAGAAATGAGATGGATTGGGATCTACCGGCTTGTCTTGCCAGTATTCGCCCTCGCGGTAGAAGTAGACACCGCTGGCATTGGCCGTGTTCCAATAGAAGGTGACACACTCGCCGGGGTTGATCTGCTGCCTGTCTACAGTGAAGCGAGTGATGCTGGAGTTGGCCGCAGTCGGCGGCGGCGCTGGATTGCCGAAGATCACATTGATCGAAGCAACCACGTTCGTGCTGCCCCCGGCCATCACCGTGATCATGCCTGGGGTGCCTGGTGCTACGCCCACTGCCAGCCGCGCCGACCAGATGCCCGGCGCGCCGAAGCTACTGTCTTGCCCCTGCACTGTGGTGTAGGTGTCGCCAAGTAGGTTGCCGGCGGCGTCTCGAACCTGAATGGTGATGTGGTTGCCATGCGCGCCCTGGGCAATGCCGCTGACAGCGAACGTGTTGGGCAGTACGGCGCCGGGCTGTGGCGAGACAATGGTCACCGCGGCGCTGTTTTGTGGGCATCGATTGGTCACGTAGATCAGCACGCCTGGGCGCAGCACGCTGGGATCGTCGCCCAAGATGCCCTGGTTGTTGTAGTAGACATCATCCCAGGTGGTGCAGAATTGGCGGGCGATGGCGCCAAGCGTGTCCCCTGGTTGCACCTGGTAGGCGGTCACCTGCCCCTGCGCTGAGACCACGCCAACCATGAGCATGGGGATCAAAAACGCCACGAATCCGCCAACGAAAAATCGAGTGTATTTTTTCATTTAGTGATTTCCGGATCAGTCGAGTAGGAAGATCAGGAACGTCGCCTCGGCGTTGCTGCGGCGACCGGCGATCAACAGCCCCGACATGGCTGCGCCGTCGCCCACGGTGAAGACGGTCAACTGCGCCACGGTGGGATCGTCGAAGGCCGCGGCCAGCGCCTTCTGCGCGGCGTCGGCGTTTTCAACGGCATCGAGGATCATGACGCCGGACGACGACGCCTGTGGATCTTCGAGGCTGCGCAGCGCGGCCACGATGCCCGTGTCACCTGTTTTGGGCCGTGCGTAGACCTGCCGCCAGGCGCCCATCCATGCCTCTTTGCCGTAGCGATCCCAGAGATCCCCCACGAAATGCTCGTACCAGCGCAGGGCTGCTTTCTCCAGATCGCCGGCTTCTTTCACTTGCTCAAAAAAGACCGCGCTGCCGAAACCGTTCTGGCTGGGTTCGCCGTAGGCGCCCTGCAATGCGGTGACGTAGGCGGGTTGGGTCGATGTGGTCATGCTGTCACTCCGACTGATTAACTGAGTCGCTCCCGGTGACGCTGATAAGGAGATTTCAGCGTTTTATTTGATCCACGAAGGCACACGAAGCACCACGAAGAGGAGAAGAGAGGGACACGGATTTCAGGATTCGCTGGACAGCAGAGTGGAAACGCTTTCTGCGTGTTCTTGTCTGCCTTCGTGTATCTTCGTGTGGCTTCGTGGATCATTATTTCTCTGGTTCCCCCTAAGATCGCGCTACTGGATCACGAAGATGATGTCGAAGCTCAGTTGCGGGCCTTCGGGCAACATGTTCGGGCTGATGGTGACGATGTAGTCGCCGGTGACAGGTAGTTGCACCCAGGTGTTGTTCTGGAGGCCACCGTTCTCGCCGTTGACGGTCAACCGACCGCCGCCCGACTGTGTCACCGTTACGGTGAGCGCCTCACCGTGCGAGGTGGTGCCGATCTCCATCGCCTGACCGGCCCGCCCGCCGAGGACGTAGCTCTTGGGCGCGCCATTGCTGATGACGCCCACCCGTGTGGCCGAGATGCCGCCGGGGAAGTAGACGCGCTCGGCGTTGCTGCTCACGGGCGGCTGCGGGCGTGGTGGGGTCACTGCGCTGCCGCCGCCGGGGATCACGATCACCTGGCCGGAATTGATGCTGCCGATGTTGTTGGCCTGCTGCAATGCTGCCACCGAAAGACCGAAACGGTTGGCGATGGAGTAGAGCGTGTCGCCCCAGGCCACGGTGTAGTACGGCGCGCGATAGGACCCCGACGCATGGGTTGACGGTCCGCGATCATAGACGCCGGGGTTGCCGGGCAGATGCACAGCGCCGCCGCAGGCGTCCGGCACCGAAAGCCGCATACCCACTTCGATGTTGCTGGGGTTGGGGCCAATCGTCTCGCGGTTGATGTTGTAGATTGTCTGCCAAGTGGTGCAATAGCGATTGGCGATCTTGCCCAGCGAATCGCCCCGCTGCACCGTCACGGTGACATATCCTTGCGCCGACGCGACCCCAGGCGTCAGCGTCAGCACTGCTACGAAGACAAATGCAAGAAATGCGGAAATGCTACGTCGCATGAAAGTGATCTCCTTGTTGAAGAAGAGATTGATAGCGATTGGGCGATTAAGAGATTGGGGATCGTGCTGAGCCTCTGAAATCTCCGAATCGCCTAATCGCCCAATCTCAAGTTATTCAGCCGTCAACGCCGCGGGCTGGTAGTCGGTTGACCCCGCAATCGTCAGCGTCCCCTCGACCACTGTCGTCGGCTCGAAGCTGCCCACCCACAGCGTGTAGCTGCCGGGGATCGGCGTCAGATCGAGCGACGGGTTCAGATTGGCAGCGCCGTTGGTGTCGTCGTTGCACTGGAAGTCGCCGTTGGGGTTCTGCACCAGCAGCGTGGTGTCGGCGTCGGCCTCGAAAAAGAGGACGAGCTTCTCCGCTTCACCGTCCCAATCGAACTTGTAGGTGGGGACGGCGTCGATGAAAGCCGGTGCAGAGATCGTTGCCCAGATCGATGTCGTAGGCGCCCAGTTCGCCGCCGGCTGTCAGATCCACGGTGAAGGGTGTGTTCTTCGACGGTGAGGGTGTCTTCGGGCAACTCGGCCACGAGGATCCGCCTCGAAATCGAGCACGTCCATCTCCATCACATCGCCGATGGCGTCGGGCGAGACGTGGCGCGGAACATCTGCGTGATGTCCAACGTGGCTGGGCTGAAATCCTGCGTGGTGATGGTGAGGAAACCCGGCGTGTTCACAGCGCCGTTGAAGCTGCCCACGTAGATGGCGTAACGGCCCGGCGTGGGGTTCTCGAATTCGAGATACGGATCGAGCACCAGCGGGTTCAGATCGTCGTTGCAGACGATGTCACCTTCGGGGGTGACCACCACCAGCGTGGGATCGCCCAGGCTGAGCATGAAGATGCGCAGCGTGTCCACCCACTCGTTCTCAACCCATTCCAGCACAACTTCGGGGCTTTCGTCGATGACGCTTCGGCACAATTGACGCCCTGCAAGCTCGCTTCCACACCGGGGCCGGACATGGCGCCACTGTGAACGGTGACCATCATCGGATCCAGCCAGAAGATGTCGGGATCACCCATGCGCAGCGTGGCGACGGTGGCGTCGTTTTCAGGCGAGAAGGTGGGCTCCTCATCTGCCATCATCTCGTCTTCGGAGAGCGGGTTTCGGAGATCAAGGTCAGGCCGTCATCGTCCAGTTCGTAGAGCGCTGCACCAGCATGGTGGGGCAGCAAAGCGGATCATCGGGACCTTGGGTGACCATGTCCACGAAGATCTGACCATCTTCGATGTAGAGATCAACCAGATCGGCGCGGTCGCCGAGTTGGGTGCTGGCGACGCCATCAGTTCGCCGTCCACATCGATGGCCGCGGCCAGATCGATGAAGATGGCGGTGCCGTCGGGATCGGACACCAGCACAGCGGCGGCGTCGTCCACATCGTCGTCGTTGAGATCGCCGGCGGCGATGTAGCCGGTCAACGTGACGGCGAGGCCGTCGGCCATGTCCACAAACTGGCCGTCTTCCAGGGTCACCTCACCGTGGACGCTCATCTCGTTGGGATAAGTGAGGTTGCCGAGAAGATCGAACCAGGAAACTTCGTCGGCGTTGTCTTCCTGGGCCAGCGCCGGCCAGCGCCGACAGGCTGAGACGCGACAGACCAACGCAGCAACAGAAATGAGCAGCGTACGTAGCGGTTTGAGCATATTTCGTCTCCGAAAGGAAAAATGGGAATGGAGATTGAGGGATTGGGCGATTGGCTCTCCTTCCCCCAATCTCCCAATCGCTCAATCCCTCAATCTCTTCTGTTAACTGGGGAACCAACCGGCCTCTGTCTTCGAGCAACGGGTGGGACGCGCGTCCTGGTTGTTGCCGTAGACCTGCATCTTGTCGCTGTCGGCCTTGCACGCCTGCCAGATGATGATCTGGGGTTCCATCTCGATGGAGCCGAGGTTGGGCGAATTCCACTCGCCGCTGCCGTGGAAGCAGTTCTTCTGGTGGCTACCTTGCTGAATGCAGGGCGTGAAATCACCGTACTTGTTCGAGATCGACGGCGCCGAGACCACCGGCGGCTGCGCGGTGGTACATAGGTCGGCGGCTGTGTGGGATAGACCGGCGCGCCACCGTTCTCCTTCACAAACTGCCAGTTGACGTGGATGTAGCCAGGCCCGGACCATTGGCGGAAGTCCACCGAGACGTGGCTCATCCCCTGCGCCATCGGGATATCGATCACGAAGGTCTTGCCCGGCTGCGGGCGACCGATGGTGTCGAGATAGGTGACGTTGTTGATGGTCAGGCGCACTTCGTCGTCGGCCAGGACGGTGAAACGGTAGAGGCCGGCGTAGAAGAAGGCGTCGGTGTCGAGCCGGGCTGAGTAGTTCTGCGAGGGCAGGTTCGGCCCTGGCGCCCATTCACCCCAGGTGAAGTCGGCAAAGTTAGCGTACTGGGTGTAGACAGGCGCGCCGGCCCAGTCGGGATTGGGCCAAAAGTCGATGCGCCACTGGTTGCCGCTCTGCGCCGTGGCAAGCTGCGAACCGCCGACAAGCAAGAGCATCATGGCAAGGATGAAGGTCAGGATTGGTCGTTTCATCTTATTCCTCCCCTGTCAGGGCTTTGGGGCTGACTTCCACCGACTCGCTGACGGTCAACACACCTTCGATCTCATCTTCGAGCATCACGCGCCCGACAAAGACGTAGTACAGCCCCTGTTCCGGTTCGGGAATGTCCACAACGGGGTTCAGGTTCTCGCCTGGTTCGTGATCATCGTTGCAGTGGATCTCGCCGCTGGGGTCTTCCACCACCAGGGTGGCGTCGCCGTCGCCCTCAAAGAAAAGCGAAGATGCACCGGCTCTTCGGTGACGTTCACCACATAGTCGGGCAGGGTGTGGATGAAGCCGTTGCAGAAGCGCCCGGTGTGCTGACATCGAAAGCGGGGACTGTGCCGCTCACGGTGACGGTGTGGGTGATGGCGTCGTCGCCGCTTTCCCAATCCGTGGACGCAACAGCCGCCAGATCTCCTTCGTCGGCATCGCGATGGGGCAGCGCGTCGTCGTTCACCTCGTGCGCCTCGACGTGGTTTTCGGGTACTGAATGACGGGTGATCAGGTTGCCAGGCGAATGTACCGATGTTGACTTCGTGTCGTGTGGTCAAGACCAAAAGACCGGGTAACAGTTGACCTTCGTCGTAGCTGCCCACCCAGATGTTGTAGCGTCCCTGCTCAGGATCATCGATCTGCACCACTGGGTCGAGGATGGCTTCGTTGGCATCGTCGTTGCACAGGAATTCGCCGCTGGGCGTTTCCACCACGAGCACCGGATCGTGATCGCTGTAGAAGAACGCCTCTACGAAATCGCTTTCGCCCGTCCAATTCAGGGTGACGGTGGGCAGTTCGGTTACAAAACCGACACATTCGTCGCCCCAATCGCTGACGTCGATGTCACCGCCGCCGTTGAGGCTGATCAGCAGCGGATCTAGCGGGAAGCCGGCGCTGAGATCGATAGCGGCGAAGGCGCGGGGTGGTGTATCTTCGCCTTCGCTGTCTGTCTGAGCAGCAACGTTGACGGCCAGGAGGACGGTCAACGCGGCCACGAGCAGGAATAGAAACCAGAGTTTTTTCATCTTTGTCTCCTCGAAAAGAATGCGTAATGCGTAATCCGTAATTGGACGAGACACTGCTCTGAATTACGCATCACGCATTACGCATTACGCATTACCTAAACCAACAGTCATCTCAACCCGATGAATGAAACTAGTTGTTCAACGTCACCCACACTTCCTGTCGCGCCGTTCCTGCGCTTTCGGAGTCCACGGCGAGGAGGTAGACCACAAGACCGGCCATCGATGCGTCGTTGAGGCAGTCTTGGAAGTTGCCGGGTGAGGGCATGTCGAAGGCAATCGGGACATCGTTGCGCAGCAGGCGGACGGAAGCGAGGCCGGTGCCGCTGTATTGCCAGCTCAAGTTGACGCATCCACCCACGTTCACCTGCGTAACATCCGAGGTGAAGACGCTGATCGCGGGCGGCGTTTCGGGCAATTGCTGCGCCTGCGCGCCCTGCACGTCTACCGACACCGACTGCTGCGCCGATCCGCCGAACTCCGCGCCTACGTTGAGCGTGTAGGTGGCGGGGCCGGTGGTGGGCGGGCAATCTTGCAGGTTGCCGCTCAGAGGCACGTCGAAGGCGATGCTCTCGCCGTTGCGGGTGATGCTGCTGGTAGCCAGATCCTGCCCACTGAAGTTCCACGCCAGGTTGACGCATTCGCCCTGGGTGATCTGGTTGGGCGACGCCGTGAACGAGTTGATCACCGGCGCTTGCGGCTGCGATGCGATCACTGTCACGCCGATCTGCTGCGTTGCCACCTGGCCGCGGTTGTCGCGTGCTTCCAGTGTGTAGGTCACCGCGCCGGCGTCGGCCAGACAATCTTGCACCGATCCGCTGATGGGGCCGCCGTCCTGAACGACGTTGCCGTTACGCAGCACACGCACAAACTCACTGCTGCCACCGGTGCTCCACGAGAGGACGGTGCATCCGCCCTGGTTCACCTGCGTGGGGTTGGCGCTGAACGAGTTGACACTGGGCTGCTGCGGCGGCGCCGGCGTGGCCGTGGGCTGCGACGCCTGCAACACCGTCACGTTGACCACGGAACGGGTGCTCGCTCCGCTCGGGCCAGAGGCATCGAGGTAGTAAGCGTAGTTGCCGGGGCCGGGCGGGCAGTCCTGTCGGTTGCCGCGCACGGGAGCGCCGTCCCACAACATGTCGTTGTTGCGAGAGAGGCGCACGCTGCTAACATCGCCCTGCACGTCCCATTGCAAGTTGAGGCACTGTCCCTGACCAATCTGGCTGCCCTGATCGCTGCTGAAGCGCACAATGTTGGGGATGCCGGCTACGGCCTGTACTTCGATGCGGATCTGGCGCACTTCTACGCTGTTGTCGCGCTTGACCACGCGCAGTTCGTAAGTGGTGGTGGCGCTGGGGTAGACTTCACGGCGATCCTGGCCACCTACGCCCTTGTCTTGCCACGATTCACCCTGGGCGTAGAAGTAGAGCGCGTTGACATTTTGCACATTCCAGGTGAAGACAACGCGTTCCCCGGCGCGGACAGTGGTGCGATCTGCGCTGAAGTTAATGCCGGCCGACGGCGTTTGCGTGGGCGCGGGGGTGGCTGTGGGCGCACCCGGCACCAGGATGCCCGCCCAAATGCGTTGACCGAAAGGAACGCGCTTGTCGTTGCGCATCTGCCAGAAGCCCTGGTAGGTGCCTGGGGCCAGCGGTGCGGTGAGCGGCAGGTTCAGATCATAGGTGGCGCCTGGCGCAACCGTGCCGGCAATCGCCAGCGCCTGGCCGCCCATCTGCGCGCCGTTGACGTTCCCTTGCACAAAGGTGAGGGCGTAGCCGCTGTTCCATGTGCAGGTGCCGTTGTTGAGCACACGCCAACTCTTGGTGAAACCCTGCCCCGGTTGGAAGACAGGCGGATTCTTCATATTGCCGTCGTCGTAGTTGAGATCGGCCACCCACTTCATGCCGTCGAGGCAGGCGGCGGGGGCAGCCGGCGTGGCTGTGGGCGCATCGGCGACAGCGGTGGCTGTCGGCTCGGCGGGGGCCGGCGTGGCCGAAGGCAGAGGAACGATGTGTTCTGGCTGTACGGCCAGATTGGCACGTGCCAGCTCGGTGAGCACGCCACTGTCGCGCAATTGCGCCAGCGTGCGGTTGACCTCGCTGCGCAGTGTGTCCGCCCCCTTGAGCATGGCAATGCCGTATTGTTCGCGCTGCAAGCCTTCGGAGAGCACGCGGATACCGGATCGACTGGCGGCAGCTTCGGCGGCAGGCGCGTCGAGCACCACCACGTCGATAATGCCCTGGCTCAGATCGCGGATGGCGTTGTCCAACAGGACATAGCTGTGTATGTTCACCGAAGACGTCAAGCCTGTGGCCACCAGTTGATCTTCGATCTGTTCTTCGTAGATCGAGCCGCGCTGCACGCCGATGCGGTACGGCGACAACTGCTCCAGCGAGCTGATGACATCGACGGCGACCTGCTCGTTGGCCAGCACAGCGCTCTGGCTGACGTAGTAGATGTCGCTGAAATCGAGGACGGCGCTGCGTTGCGGCGTCACCGAAATGGCGGCGATGGCCACATCGATCTGTCCCAGTTGGATGGCGGCAGGCAGGCCCTCGAAGGCCATGTCCACCAGTTCAACCTGCACGCCCAGTTCCTTGCCGATGGCGCTAATCAGCGCCGGCTCGAAACCGATGGGAACGAAGTTCTGGCTGTAGTATGCAAACGGCGCATAGTCGGCGGAGGTACCTACCACCATCTTGCCCGACTGCTGGATCCGTTCCCAGGGATCCTGCGGCGCTGCGGCGGGTACAGGTGTGTTCGTCGCCGCCGGCACTGCGGGTACGGACGGCGTCGATCCCTGGCAGGCGGCCAAGATCAGCGCCAGCGCGGCCAGCACCATGAACACCAGGTTGCGAGTTGTCTTTCTCATCGAATCTGTCCTTTCCTTCTATGTGTGTATTCTTTTCTGCGTGTGTATTCTTCTGCGTGTGATACTCTTCCGTGGGCCGACGATGAAAATTGGCTAAGGAAGTCCAGTCGAGGGGCTGTGTCACTGGCCGGCTTTGATATGTTCACGCGCCAGCAAGACAGCAGAGATGAGGTCGTTGGACGCATTCGAGCGGAGTACGGTTGCGTCGGCGCCGGCTCGCTGCATGAACCATTTGTGCCGGCTACTCGGTATCATTGCGATGCAGTAAGGTCTGTGCGGCGCTTCACTCAACAGTTCCAGCAGCCGCTGCGCTTCATCCGAGGGCAGCGAATCGTCGATGACCATCAGGTCGGGGTGTTCTGAGCGGACGATTTCATACGCCGTCAACCCTCCCCTCGCTGTTTGCAACACATCGACATCGGCCAACGTGGCAAGGATCGCCCGCGCCGAGCGCGCCCAGATCTCTGAGAGTGAGACGACGAGAATCCGGAAAGTATCGGTGGATGGTTGCTCAAGTTGCATGCGCTAATCTCAACGATGGACATGGTGGTTGCTGTCCACCATTGTAGCGAGACGATGTCTACGAAACATCAGTCGAGAAGATCCTCTTTTTCGCCGGTTTCCCCTCTGTTTGGATAGGCGCAGATGACCAATAGATCAGAACACCCCCTACATTTGTAGGGGGTGTTGCCGACTGCTGTTGATGCCTGCGGGCTGTTGTTGGTGGGTTTGGGGAAACTGCTGCTGCGCCTATGGACGCACGATGCTGCCATCCGAGCGGCGATCCTCGGCCATGTAGAGCGATTTGGCGGCAAGCTCGGGGTTGAGGATGGCGCGCGCCTTCTCTTCGTCGATGTCGATGCCCAGGCCTGGCTGATCATTGGCGTAGAGATAGCCCCCTTCGAGGACGGCGTGACCGGGGAAGATGTCGTATTCCTCGGGTCGGAAGTGGTTTTCTTCCTGCACGCCAAAGCTGGTGCTTGCCAGATCCAGATGAACGGCGGCCATCTGGTTGACGGGATCATTGTCACCGCCTTCCTGCCACGCCGTCTGCACGCCGAACCACTCGCACAGCACCGCGATCTTGCGGCACTGGGTGATGCCGCCGCCTTTGGACACACGCACGCGCACGAAGTCGATGAGCCGCTCGGTGATCAGCGGCGTCCACTCGTGGGGGTTGATGAAAAGTTCGCCCATCGCCTGCGGGGTGACACACTGCTGGCGCACCAGGCGATACCAATCCACTTGCTCGGGTGAGAGCAGGTCTTCGAGGAAGAAGAGCCGGTAGGGTTCCAGCAACTTGGCCAACGCCACGGCGTTGTGTGGCTTCAAGTGCTCGTGGACATCGTGGGTGAACTTGGGGCCGAAACCGAATTTGTCGCGCAGGTACGCGAACATCTTGGGCAACGTCTCCAGATAGGCTTCGTCGTCGAAGGCGTTGGCTTGGCCGCGCAGGTTCTTGGGCATACGCGCCTTCTCGGCGGGGATGAAGCCGCCGCCGCCGTATTGCCCCAACTGGCAGCGGATCACCTGGTAGCCTTCTTCGATGTAGCGTTGTACGTCGTCGGCCAGTTCGCTCAGATCTTCGCCGGCGGCGTGGGCGTAGGCCATCACCGCCGACCGCGTCGGCCCGCCCAGCAGTTGATAGACTGGCATCCCCGCTTCTTTGCCTTTGATGTCCCACAGCGCCATGTCGATCCCGGCCAGCGCCGTGTTCAGGATCGATCCGTTGCGCCAGTAGGCGCTGGTGTAGACCGTCTGCCAGTTGTCTTCGATGTGGGCGGCGTCGCGACCGATGAGCTTGGGCGCGATGGTCTCCACTGCGGTGATCACGGTGTTGGCGTGGTAGTGATCGCTGGCCGAGCCGATGCCATACAGCCCCGGCTGATCGGTGTGTACCTTCACAAACACCCACGTGCCGTTGACCCGCGTGCGGATCGTTTCGATCTTGGTGATCTTTGCCATGTTTTCTCTCTTTCTTCTCTCCCCTGTCTTCGTGGTTCTTCGTGTGCCTTCGTGGATCACGCTGTTTCTGGTTTCATGTGGAAAACGATCTATGACTCCGGCGTTTCTAGAATCTCCTGCGCCGCCCGGCTGGCGATCTCCAACGCCGATGGCGGCTCGACGATGTCGCGTGTGGGCTTGCCCAGATCGGGGTGGGCAGCCAGATAGAGCTGCATGGCCTTGCGTCCGGCTTCGACCAGGGCCTTGCGCTTGTCGTCGCTCATGTCGAACTCGATGACGCCGACGCCGCCCGCGGGCAGCCGCACCACGTGATCGCTGAATAGCTCGATGGCGGCGGCATCGTGGGCCAATGTCATGGTGCTCACCAGGCGCTGTACCCGTTGCACCGTCTTCAACTGCCAGGGATCGCCGCTGTACTCGATCAAGGCGCGCTCCTGGAAGGGGATCGCCTGCGTGTCGTCGATCAACAACCCGAGGACGCCGTCGCTGTTGGCTTCGCCCATGATCTTGGCTACGTTGGCGTCCGGCGCCAGGAAGAGCGAAATCGGGAAGTTGGACAACATGCCGCCGTCCACAATGGCGTGCTCGGCAACGTTGCGGCGCAGGTAGTCGCCCCATTCCTTCTGCCAGATCACCTCCTGCCAAACCAGTGGAATACTCATGGACATCCGCACCGCCCAGGCCAGGGGCAGATCGGGCGCGGTGGTGTGGTTGAGGATCAACATGCGCGCCCACATCGTGTCCGAGGCGATGAAGGAGACTTCTGTCTTGGTGGCCTGATGGAACTGCGCCAGTGTCATCTTGCTAAAGTTGCGCGGCTTGCCGTTGAACGTCCCTTCGCCCAACTTGCGCTCCATCCAGGCGACAAAGGCATCGGCGCTGAACCAGCCACCCCGATCCACAAACGAGTAGAGGTTGTTGTACTTGTCGTCGTCGGCCAGCCACTGGGCAATCTGATCGTCGAGCTTTTCTTCGGCGAAATCGGGGATAAACTTGAAATTCACATCGCGGAGAAAGCTGCGGATCACGCTTGTTTTGACTTCTTCTTTGGTCAGCGGTGCGGGTTCGCCCATAAACGATTCAAAGACCGACTTGCCGCCGGCGTCTTTCTCGTTGAGCGTTTTCAGCATCTCCGAGGGCGTGTAGCCCGCCGCCACCAGCGCCGCCGTAATCGCCCCCGCCGACGTACCCAACAGGCGCCCCGGCTGGTGTCCGCCTGGGCCGAAGAGTTCCTGCAATGCGCCGACAAAGACCATCCCCTTGGCGCCGCCACCTTCAAAGACCAGATCCAATGTTGCCATTGTCATCCTCTCCTTTGTCGCAATAGATATCTCAAAGTAGACATCTCAAATTCGAGTTTATCACACACAAAACGCATTGCAAGCAGAAATTCGGATGATTCCTCACGTCTTTGTGCGGCGAAGCGCGCTATCATCCCTACCGAACATTTGGTAGACAAAAATTAGACAATGACGTTCCCCGCTCGTACCCAAAGATCAATTCGGAGATCACTATGCTGATGCCACAATCCATGACGCGCACTTCCTGCCCTGAAGATGCGGTGGCTGTCTGCCGCGACCTCACCCGTGAGTACGCCAATACGTTCTACTTGGCTTCGCTGTTGTTTGATGGGGAACGCCGCGCCGCAGTGTGGGCGCTTTACGCTGTATGTCGTTTGGGCGACAACTACGTCGATGAGGCTGAATTTGGCAATGTAGACGAACGCGGTGCGCGGCTGGAGGCATGGTGGCAGTCGATCCAGGATGCTTTCGCCGGGGAACCGACCCACGATCCGGTGTGGACAGCGTTGGCGTGGACGGTGCGTCACTATCCAGTGCCGATTGAGGCATTTGCAGAACTCTACGCCGGTTTTCGCATGGATCTGGAGATGGATTCTATGTCCACTCCCTTCGCCACACAGGAGGAACTGGAACTTTACTGTCGGCGTGTGGCAGGTGTGGTGGGGCTGTTGATGTCGCCTGTCTGCGGTTACGAGGGCGGCGAAGAAACGTTGCGCCGGGCCGTGCGCCTGGGGCAGGCCATGCAGTTGACCAACATTCTGCGCGATGTGGGCGAAGATCTTGGGCGAGGACGCGTCTACCTGCCAACCGAGGTGTTGGCAAAATACGGCCTGACAGCCGAAACACTGGCTCAAGACGTCGGCAAGCCATCCTATCGGAGATTGATGCAAGATCTGGTGGCGTTGGCGCGAAGCTGGTATGCCGAGGCCGAAGACGGCATCGCCAGCCTGCACCTGCCTGCGCGCTCTCCATCGCCGTCGCCGCCCGTGGCTATGCTGGCATCCTCGAAGCGCTGGAGCGCAACAACTACGACAACATCACCCGCCGCGCCTTCGTCTCGCAGCCGCGCAAGCTGGCGTTGATCCCCGGCACGTTCTGGCAGTTTCGATCTCTGCGAAGAACTTCGTAGAAATAAAGAAATGAATGCAGAAAAAAGAATGGGCAAATTCTGCCCATTCTTTTTTTGCATTCTCCCTTCTCCTACCCCGCCGACGGCTCCAGCAGGATCACCTGTGTCTCTTCGGGCAAGCTGGTTTTGGTCAGTTTCAGCGTAGATTCGGTCTCTGGTTCACTCACGCCCAGTTCTTTGAGGAACTTGTCTACGGGTTCCAGCGAGTCGGCCGGAATGCGCCGGCGTGGCGATAGTGCATGGGGACCACGATCTTCGGTTCGAGCAGGCTGATCACCTCGGTGACGCGGGCGGCGTCGAGGGTGTTGGCCCCGCTTACAGGGACGAGCAACACGTCGATCTCGCCCAGATCTTCAACCTGGCGCTGTTGCGGCATTTGGCCGATATCGCCCAGATGACCCACGGTAAAGCCGCCGAAATCGAAGAAGTAGGCCACGTTGCGTTCAGGCAAGTCGCCGCCGTTGGCCTTGTGATAGGTGGTGAGGCCGGTGATGGCGATATTTTTGACTTCGTACTCACCGGGGCCGGCGATCACTTTGGGATCACCGGTGACGGCGCTTGCGTTGTTGTGGCCAGGGCGGTCGTGGCTGATGGTCACAATGTCCGCTTTGATGCGCGGCAGGCTCAGGCCGGTGGTCTTTTTGTCGTACGGATCGCAGAGTACCGTGACGCCGCCTTCGCGCAGGCGAAAACAAGAAAATCCATACCAGGTGATCTCCACGAAACGGTCCTTTCGTTCTTGCTTTTCTAAAGTATTTCAGGAACAGATGTTCCGGCGTGGAGCTAACTATACCGTAGATCCGGCGCTCGAACAAGATTTCGCCCAATCTGCGTTCTATTCTCAGTTGATTGTCGCGCCGGCGATCAGCGTGCTATGATACGCCCATGCAACCAACAGATACATTCATCCGTTCGGGAGGAGATACCACCATGCAGAAGCAAGAGTTGCAACGAGCCATCTCGTCGCGTTTCTACCAATCCCTGGCCGACAGCGGCGTAGAGATCACAGCGATTCCGCAGAACCAGATGCAGGCGATTGTCAACGCGCTGGCCGACGGCGTCATCGAGGCCGTGGACCTGCTGGATGAGGACGACGAAACCGATATCGCCGCGGCTGCCGCGGCGCCGATCCCCAGCGGCGACGAAGAAACGCTGATCTGGACGGGCAAACCCTATCTCTCCATCGGCATCCGCTACGAGTTGACCACGCAACGGCTGCGCGTGGTGCGCGGTCTGCTAGGGCGCAGCCTGGAAGAGGTGGAACTGGTGCGTATCCGCGACACTTCGGTGACGCAGCACATGGGCGAGCGTATGCTCAACGTGGGCGACATCGAGATCGAAAGCAACGATCCCAGCCACCCCAGCTTCAAACTGCATAATGTGAAAGAAGCCAACGAAGTACGCGAGTTGATCCGCAAAGCAGTGATGGAAGAACGTTCCCGCCGCGGCTTCGCCTATCGCGAGGAGATGTAGATCGTGCCGTCTATCCACACGAGCGAAGATCTGCCCGTCGATCCGGCGGCGGTGGTGGCGTTGGCGCGGGAGGCCGGCCATCTCGTCGTCTCCATGCAAGCGCGCGGACTGGCCGAGATCCGCACCAAATCCACCGAGATCGACCTGGTCACCGAGGCGGATGTGGCGAGCGAGAAATTCCTTTCTGACGGATTGGCCGAACTGGCGCCGCAGATCGGCTTCTGGGGCGAAGAAACGAATCAGGCGCCCGACACTGAATACTTTTGGATCGTCGATCCCATCGATGGCACCGTCAATTATGCAGCGGGCGTGCCGATCTACTCGATTAGCATCGCCCTCAACCGCGGCGAAGAGACGCTCTTCGGTCTTGTGCTGAAACTGCCTAGCACCGATCTCTACTGGGCGGTACGCGGAGAAGGCGCCTTCCACGTCCACCCAGACGGCCGCGAGGACCGGCTCCAGGTCAACCACGTGGATCGCCTGGATCAGGCCATGCTCACAACAGGTTTTCCCTATCACCGCGCCGAGCACGCCGACAACAACAGCGCCGAGTTCGCCCAACTCTACCCTACGCCCGCAGCATCCGCATCTTTGGTTCCGCTGCAATCGACCTGGCGCTGGTGGCCTCCGGCGTCACCTGTGCGCACTGGGAGGGCTGGCTCAATCCGTGGGACGTCGCCGCAGGCAAGCTGCTCATCGAAGAGGCCGGTGGCATCGTCACCAACTACAGCAACGAGCCCTACCAGTTGGGTCATCGCAGTTGCCTCGCAAGCAACGGACAGATGGCGCTGCACCAGGCGTTGCTCGAAAATCTGCGCACCGCGCGCAACACCCTCGCCGAAACCCTCTTCGACGAGTAAGGAGACTTCAGAATTTTAGTGATCCACGAAGGCACACGAAGCACCACGAAGAGGAGAAGAGAGGGACACGGATTTCAGGATTACCAGGACGGCAAAGCGAAAAAGCCTTCTGTCTGTTCTTTTCTGCCTTCGTGTATTTTCGTGTGCCTTCGCGGATCATTTTTTCTCTGGTTTCTTCTTAATCCGCAAAACCGGTGGATCAATTCTGCGTTTCGTGTATCTTCGAGTGAATTCACTCGTTACTCGTTACCAATCCTCTCCATCTCCTCCACCTGACTGCCGTTGTGGAAGTACACCGTGCCGCGTTTCTGTTCGATCAACGCGGACAATTCCTGTTCGATCTGCCCCAAATCAAGGACGAAGAAATCGTCGCCGCTCAAGCCGTCGGCCTCCCACTTGAGGATCGTGCTCAGCGCGTACTCTTGCATCCACAGGCAGGTATCGGGCGTTAACTGGGCCGAGAGCCAGGCCATGTTCTGGCCAGACTCCAACCAGTGGATGCCGCCGCCGCTTTCCACGAACGGCACGGCTGGGGTGAGCAGCGAGAAACGGGTGAACGACTGTCGCTCCAACCCCAAACCCAGTTCTAACGACAAGCTCGTCAACTCGATGTGCAACTGGCCCAGGTAATCTTGCAGGTTCTGCAAACTGACGGCGAGGCCGCTCCCGGCGTCCACTTCTTCGATGGCCGATGTCAGCAGATCCACCGGCGGTTGAACGCCGACAAAACGCCCGATCTGTACTTCTTGGACAGCGCCGGCCTGGGCCAACGTAAAGCCCAGGCGGATCAGTCCGGCGAAGCGTAGATTGTCCTCTTCGGCGAGGGCGGCTTGGGCCATTTCCAACACCTGGCGCACCTGCGCCGACTGCACCATCAACGCCTCGCTGATCTGGCGCAGGGTCACATCGAATGCGATCTGCAACAGGTGATCGAGGAATGTGCGCGTCGCCGCCATCATCTCGGCCAGAAACTCGCTCGACGGCACCTTGACATTGTGCTGCGCCTCGTTGCGGGCCAAATGCAGGCTGCGCATCTCATTTTTCAGGGGCAACCGTTGCGGATCAGCCATCTCCTGGCAGATCGCCACCACCTGATCCCAAAGACGGAAAAAGCCGGCACGTTCCACCAGAAATTCCTGGGTGCGCATCTTGAACGGATCACCAAAATACAGATTGGGCGGTCCATCGAATACTTGCGGCGTTGGGTAGGCCTGGATTACCCCCTCCAGCAACATTTCCACAGCATGGTCGAGGCTGGTGATGGCGATAATTTTGTCGATAGTGGCAGTCGATCTGCCATGTTCGCTGGCGTGATTGTAAAGCTGTTTGACCAGGGCCAGACGATTGAGCAGGGTCGGGTCGCTGACGTTCATTGTCATGTCTCCGCGCGGATGAATGAATGCTTTGCTGTAGACAGTCTAAGCCCTGGTCCTACGTAGAGATAGCGTGATTTGATGGATATCTTGTTGTAGGCGCGTTAGGAAGGTGTAATGTTTGTGTAATTAACAATCCGCATGACACTTTCTCCCACCCAATGTACAATAGACATGTCAACACTACTCCACCACCCAAGAAAGGGATCCCCATGACCCTCAAAATTGGCTTAATCGGCTGTGGCGGTATTATGCGTCCGCACGTGGAAGGCTGGTTGGCGCAGGCCGGTCGCGCCGAGATCGTGGCCGTGGCCGATGTTTCAGACGAAAACATCCGCACCCGCGTGCAGCAGATCGGCCACGAGGTGGCAATCTACCACGACTATCACGATCTGTTGGCCGATCCCAACGTCGACGCCGTGGACCTGGCCCTGCCTCATCACCTGCACTGCGAGTCCATTGTGGCGGCGGCCAAGGCGGGCAAGCACCTGATGACAGAGAAACCACTCTGCCTCAATCTGGCCGAGGCCGAAGAGATCCGCAAGGCTGTGGACGAATCCGGCATCATCATGATGGCCGCGCACAATCAGCTCTTCTTCCCTGCCGTGTTGCAGGCAAAACAGATGCTGATCAACGGCGATCTGGGCAAGATCCACGCCATCCACTCCTACGACTGTGACGCCCGCCGCGGTGTGCTCCCCGCCAACAAGAACGACTGGGGCAAGAACACCGCCGCGCTCTCCGGCTGGCGGCTCGACGAAGCCAAAATGGGCGGCGGCGAACTCATCGACACTGGCTACCACCCCACCTATCGACTGCTCTTCCTGGCCGGGCAGACACCGGTGGAAGTGGCTTCGATGCTGGGTACCTACCGCATGAACATGGATCGCGAAGACACGGCTTACGTCCTCGCCAAGTTCGCCGACGGCGCCATCGGCCAGATCATGACCAGTTGGGCGATCCGCGCCCGGCGCCGGGCGTACACTGTTCCACATCATGGCCGAACGGTCAACTTTGGGGCGATGTCGACTGCCTCTATTACAAACCCATCCAGTTCCAGGAACCGGCCACCGTCGAATACCCGAACTGGACATCGTCGACCGCCACCTTCGCCGCCGAGATCCGTCACTTTGTCGACGCCGTCGAGGGCGGCTTCCAGCCCTTCCACTCCGTCGCCGAAGCCACCGACACGCTGCGTGTGATCATCGCCGCGTACAAATCGGTGGAGACGGGGAGATGACGGTTGGACGATCTTGCGTAATGCATAATTCGTAATGCGTAATTCGTAGAGATCATTCGCCAATGTGGGGGTACCGTCTCGAACAATTACGCATTACTTTCCCCAACCACCACAGAAAACCCACCCAATGACCGTCTACGACGCCGAACGGCGTTCGCAAACCTGGATAGCCCTGGTGATCGCCGTGCCGCTCCTGATTCTGGCGGCGTGGAGTTTCGCTGTGACCAACGGCTGGGGCTCCTCGACCGCTGCCCGCCCGACTGCGCCGACGCTGTGCTCACCGGCGTCGACTGGCGCGGGCGATCTGAGCGGCGTGGATCTCAGCGCCGCCGGGCTGGTGGGCGCAAACCTGGCCGATACAGATCTGCGCGGCGCCGACCTCTACTTCGCCAACTTCCAAGACGCCGATCTCAGTCGCTCTGACCTCACCAACGCGGCCCTGCGCCGCCAATCTGCAATCGACCAATCTCACCGCCGCCAAATTGACGGAAGCGGATCTGGGCGGCGCTCGCCTACAAAATGCGGTGCTGGTTGACACGGATCTGCGTGGCGCGCTGCTTTCCACCGCCACGTTGACCCACGCCGACCTAGCGGCGCATTGCTCGATGATACCACCCAGATCCCCGACCGTTGGCGGCTCATCTGGCGGCTCGTCAATCAGGGCGGCCCCAGCGCAGACCTGCGCGGTGCCGATCTGCGGCGCAGACCTGCGCAACGTGGACCTTGCCAGCGCCGATCTCAGCGCCGCCAATCTCGCCGCCGCCGACCTGCGCGGCGCCGACCTACGCGGGCGCGCCTCGATGGCGCCGTCCTCGCCGGCGCCACACTCGATGAATCCACCTACATCGACGAAAAGTGGCGCACGGCGTGGCAGATCCTCAACAGTGTGCAGGCAGGGCAAGTGTTGGTAGGTGTCGATCTTTCGGGTGCGTTCCTGCGCGAGGCCGTCCTCCAACGCGCCGACCTCACCAGCGCGGACCTCACCGGCGCGGTGTTGATCGACGCCGATCTGCGCAGCGCACAACTCACCGGCGCGGATCTGCGCAACGCCGATCTCGTCAACGTCCTTGCGCGGCGCCGATCTCACCGACGCCGACTTCCAGCGCCGCCAACCTGCAAGGCGCAGACCTGTCTCTGGCCAATCTGCGCAACGTCACCTGGGACGGCGAAACCACCGTCGCCATCAAGTGGCGCACGGTGCGTCAACTCGTCACCGAAGGCGGCGCGGACGCCAACCTGGCCGGGCGCAACCTCAGCTACGCCAACCTGGTCGGCGCGGACCTGCGCAACGCCGATCTATCAACACCAACTTGCAGGGCGTCGATCTCACCGACGCCGACTTGCGCGGCGCAGACCTATCCAATGCTAAACTTAATGATGCCACCCTCACCCGCACCGACCTGCGCCAAGCCGTCCTCACCGGCGTCAACTGGGATCGGGCGGAGGTGGATGGTGTGTTGTTGTCAGACGAAGAGAGAATCGGAGATTAGGGACTGTGGATTGTGGATCGGGGACTGGGATCTTGTTGACGCTGAGAATGAACAATGAGGTCGACGTAGCCCAGTCCCCAGTCCCCAATCCCCAGTCCCCAACCCACAGGAGACCACAATGCTCACCCAGGATCAAGTAGATTTCTACCGCGAGAACGGCTATCTGCTCGTGCAGGGCATGTTCTCGGCAGAGGAAGCGGCCCAGTTTCGCGAGGACGCCCACGCCCTCATCGCCCGCTTGCAGCAACTCGGCGACGTCGAGGCCACGTGGGAAAGCGCCAAAGAAGTGTCGATGAGCAAGACATCGCTGCTGCACTGCCACAACGTGCAGTTCCACAACGCCGGCTTCACCCGCCTGCTCGTGGACGACCGTCTCACGTCTGCCGCGGCGCAGATTATCGACTCGCCCAACGTGCAACTTCACCACAACAAGCTCTTCATCAAGCCGCCGGAAAAGGGATCGCCCTTCCCCATGCACCAGGACGAACCCTTCTTCCCCCACGACAACCACAGCATGATCGCGGCCGTGGTCCACTTCGACGATGCGCCGCTGGAAAAGGGCTGCATTCGCGTCGTCCCCGGCACCCACAAGCAAGGACCAATTCCTCACGTGCGTGAAGGCGGCTGGCACCTGCCCCTGGACCAATACCCGCTGGAAGCGTCTGTTGCCTGCCCTGCCAAAGCCGGTGACGTCCTCTTCTTCAGCTACCTCACCGTACATGGATCGGGCGTCAACACCAGCAGCGAGGCGCGCACCACCCTGCTCATCCAAATGCGCGATCCCGCCGATCCGCCGTCCCAACTCGTCCACCTTTCGCGCGGACAGGGCATGATGCTGCGCGGCTTCGACCCCACCGCCGACACGGCGAGCAAGGTCCACGCGGAGAAACCGGCAGACGC
Source organism: Caldilineaceae bacterium (assembly GCA_041391225.1). Lineage (GTDB taxonomy): Bacteria > Chloroflexota > Anaerolineae > Caldilineales > Caldilineaceae > RI-153. Next base: position 62,773 of record JAWKOL010000017.1, on the reverse strand, counting down.
TCCGTCTATGGGGGGCGCGATGGGCGGCGCAATGAAGATGGGTGGAGGCATGTAAATGACGTGATCCGTGATCCGTGATTCGTGTTTCGTGGGTTGAAGGACCAGGCTCCCTATTGGGAAGGATCGGGTTTGCGTAGTGCGTAGTCCGTTGAGACTCGTGGTGCTACGCACACAATGTCATTAGGTTAAGCGACCACCCCTCGAATATCTGCGGAGAAAGCACACCCTCGTGCGGCTGTTCTCGTCTAGACCCGCACCTGGGGGGTGCTCACCCCGTGCTTAACTTGGTGACATTGTCTACGTACTATCTCTACCCGATCCTCCCCAATCCACATACAACAACCTCAACCCACGAATCACGCAACACGGATCACGAATCACGGATCACATAACAATTTCCTCACCAAACAAGAAAGGACATCTTCCCCGTGCTTCACAAAACCCGCTGGACAGAACGAAAGATCGAACAGCGGCTGACACTGGTCGATTCGCTGGTCCACCGGCGACGGCAAACGCTGCCCAACTTCCGCTACACCGAACTCCCCGGCCCCATGGACAAGCCCCTCCTCGGCGCGGACACGAGCGGCTGGCAAGAAATCCAGCCCGACACCTACTGGGGCAAGCGCTACACCAACTTCATGATGCAGACCGAGTTCGCCGTCCCCACCGATTGGGACGCCGACGCGCCGGTGGCGCTCTACCTGCCGCTGGGCGAATCGGGCGACTTCAGCCACCCCGAAGCCCTGGCCTACATCGACGGCGAATCCTACGCTGCCTGTGACCGCCACCATCAGGAGATCATCCTACCCGACCGCTGGCGCGACGGCCAAACCCGCCGCCTCGATCTCCACGGCTGGACCGGCCTGCTCGGCTTCCGCCACGGTCAGCCCGATCCGCAGCTCTTCATGCGTCCTTGCGCGGTGGTGCAGATCGACCAGGCTACCCGCGACTTCGTGGCTACCGCCCGTGTGGCCCACGGCATCGCACGGTGGATCGACGACGACGAAAAGGCCAAGGGTCAACTGCTCAACGCGCTGGACGATGCCTTCAAACTCGTCGATCTGCGCGAACCCTTCGGCGACGCTTTCTACGAAAGCATCCCCGCCGCCCACGCCGCGCTCAAGGACGGCATCGCCAAGGCCGGCCCGCCCATGGACGTCTCCATCACCGCCAGCGGACACGCCCACATCGACGTCGCCTGGCTGTGGACGCTGGGCCAGACCCGCCGCAAGGCCGGGCGCACCTTCCACACCGCCCTACGCCTCATGGAACAGTTCCCCGACTACCACTTCACCCAGAGCCAGCCCCAGCTCTACGACTACATCCAGATGGACTACCCCGACCTGCTCGACGCCATCAAAGAACGCGTCAAGCAAGGGCGCTGGGAAGTCATCGGCGGCATGTGGGTGGAGGCCGACTGCAACCTCAGCGGCCCCGAATCGCTGGCCCGCCAATTCCTGCTCGGGCGCACCTTCTTCCGCGAACACTTCGGCGCGGACGTGGAATCGCCCGTCCTCTGGCTGCCCGACGTCTTCGGCTACGCTTGGAACCTGCCCCAGCTCATCAAAGAAGCGGGCATGGAATACTTTTTCACCATCAAAATCGGCTGGAGCCAGTACAACCGCCTGCCCTACGACAGCTTCTGGTGGCAGGGTCTCGACGGCACCAAAGTGCTCACCCATTTCAGCACGTCACCCGATTTCGGCGCTTACGCCAGCACCTACAACGCCAACGCCGAACCCCGCCAGGTCCTCGGCACGTGGACGAACTTCCAGCAAAAAGAACTCCAAGACGAGTTGCTTATGGCCTTCGGCTACGGCGACGGCGGCGGCGGACCCACACGCGAAATGCTCGAAAACATCCGCGAAATGGGTTCCTTCCCCGCCACGCCGCAGATGAAACAAGGCCCCGTGGGCGACTTCTACCGTCGTCTCGAAGCCGAAGCCGGCGACAGCCTGCCCACCTGGAACGGCGAACTCTACCTGGAACTGCACCGCGGCACCTACACCACCCAGAGCCGCAACAAACGCGCCAACCGCAAGAGCGAATTTCTGCTCCACGACGCCGAATTTGTGGCTACGCTGGCCGGTCTCGTCGATCCGAATTACGACTACCCGGCCCAAAGCCTGCGCAAAGCCTGGGAAGTGGTCTGCCTCAACCAGTTCCACGACATCATCCCCGGCAGCAGCATCGGTCCTGTCTACGACGAATCGCAGGCGCAGTACGAAGAACTCCAGCGCATGGCCGCTGCGGATCGCGACAACGCCCTGGCTGCCATCGCCAACCAGACCGGCGGCGACGTCCTCCTCGTCAACCCCACCGGTTTCGAGCGCGCTGATCTGGCTGTGTGGAAAGGTCAACTTGCCGGACGAGCAATTGGTCGCGTCGGGCGACGCCGTCGTGTGCTGCCAGCCCACCGCGGACGGTGTGATCGTCGATGCAGGGGCTTTGTTGCCGTACAGCGTCACCCCGCTCACCAAAGTGAAGCGCAGCAAGCCCGTTCCGTCCACCACGCTTTCGGTCAGCAAAGGTCACCTGGAAAACAGCTTCCTGCGCGTCGAGATCAACCGCGCCGGCGACATCGTGCGCATCTTCGACAAGGCCAACGGGCGCGAAGTCCTGCCCGAAGGCGGCATCGCCGGTCAATTCCAGGCATTCGAAGATCGCCCCATGAACTGGGACGCCTGGGACGTGGACATCTTCTTCGACGACAAGATGTGGCACGCCGCCCCTGCTGAGTGGGTCCGTGTCGTTGAAACGGGTCCGCTGCGCGCCACTGTCGAGATCAAGCGTCGTGTGCTCAACAGCGAGTACACGCAGCGCATCTCGCTCAGCCACAACAGCCCGCGCCTCGACTTCGACACCCACATCGATTGGCGCGAGCGTCATATCCTGCTCAAAGTCGCCTTCCCCGTGGACGTGTTGACGCCCACCGCCACCTACGAAATCCAGTGGGGCAACACCGAACGTCCTACCCACCGCAACACCAGTTGGGATTGGGCCCGCTTCGAGACAGCCGCCCAAAAGTGGGTGGATCTCAGCGAAGGTGACTACGGCGTCAGCCTGCTCAACGACTGCAAATACGGCCACGATGTCAAAGACAACGTCATGCGCATCAGCCTGCTGCGAGCGCCCACCTCGCCCGATCCCGAAGCCGACCAGGGCGAGCACCGCTTCGCCTACAGCCTGCTGCCCCACAGCGGCCGCTGGGACGCGGGGACGATCCGCGAGGCGTATGCCATCAACGATCCACTCTTGGTCTACGAGGCGAAGAATCGAAGAGGCGACGAGGCGGAGGGCGGATCGGCGCATCCTCGCATCCTCGCATCCTCGCTGCTCTCTGTCGACGCGCCCAATGTCGTCATCGAAACCGTCAAGCGCGCCGACGACGGCGACGGCGTCATTGTGCGCCTCTACGAGACCCAGCGCCGCCGTGGCGAAGTCACCCTCACGGCGGGCTTCGACCTGTCCGCAGCGCAGACGGTCAACCTGCTCGAAGAGAAGAAAGCCGATCTCCCCGTCACCGGCAACCAGGTGACGTTTGGGATCAAGCCGTATCAGATTGTGACGTTGCGGTTGAAGAAGTAATGCGTGATGCGTAATGCGTAAGGTCTTGTTGACGAAGGGGTTCCAAGTTTTGTAACCAGATTCGCTGACAGGACCTTACGCATTACGCATTACCCACTCCCCAAGGAGGCACCCCATGTCCACCCTTTCCTCTCGCGAACGTGTTCTGCGGGCGATCCGTCGGCAGCCGACAGATTGCGTGGCGGCGATGCCTTACATGTATGACATTGCCGCGCACACGGCGGGCATTTCGGTGTTGGATTTCTGTACCGATCCCGAAAAGATGGTGCAGGCGCAGTTGACGCTGCACGATCAAGTGGGGCAAGATGTAATCGCCATCGGCGCGGACAACTACTACATCGCCGAGGGTTTCGGCGGCGTCACCACCCGCAACGAAGACGAGATCCCCGCGCTCATCGGGCCGCCGCTCACCGACATGAACGGCATCTTCGACATCGAAATCCCCGATCCGCAGCGCGATGGACGTATGCCGGTGATGATCGAGGCGCTCAAACTGGCGCGCAAAGCCGTGGGCAACGACGTCGCCCTGCGCTCCCCCGGCACAGGACCCTTCGCGCTGGCGTCCTATTTCATCGGATCACAGCAGTGGCTGCTCGAAATCGCCATGATCGAGCACAACATGGAAGGCGCCAACGAACCCGCCGTCCTCCACGCGTTGGAACTGGCGACGGAGGCGCTGATCCGCTTCGGCAAAGCCTGCCACGACGCCGGCGCCGACATCCTCCACTGCGGCGATTCGCTGGCCTCGTGCAACGTCATCTCGCCGAAGACGTACGAACGCTTCTCGTGGCCGTACTCAAAACGCGTCTTCGAGGCGTGGCATGCACACGGCGCGCGTAACTGTCTGCTCCACATCTGCGGCGACAGCACACGCGTCCTCGATCTCTACGCCGACACCGGCGCCGACATGGTGGAGATCGACAACGCCGTCAGCATGGCCACGGCCAAGCAGCGCATCGGCGACCGAACCGCCATCGTCGGCAACGTCCACACCGTTGTCGAGTTGCTCGAAGGCACCCCCGACATGGTGCGCGCCTCGGCCCAACGCTGCATCGACGAGGCCGGGCAGGGCGGCGGTTTCCTCCTCGGCTCTGGTTGTATCGTCCCCCGCTACGCGCCGCTGGAGAACGTGAAAGCGATGATCGAAGTCGCGCACAGTCAGCCGTATCCTGAGGATTAGGGATTGGGGACTGGGGATTAGGGACTGTGGGTGTACTGACAAGCCAGACTTACTCTCCATGTAGGGGCGCAGCATGCTGCGCCAGAGGGTTCAGCATGCCGAACCCCTACAGGGCTGACAGAATAGCGTCACCGCGCCGAAGTTTCCAATGCTGTATCAGTTTCTCGAACGGTACATGCACCACGCACTACGAAAAGGATTCCCACCATGCCACGCATCTCAACTTCGTCCTGGAGCCTGCATCGCGCGCTAGGACGCCCGCCGATCTTTGGGCCGGGCGAAGCGCCGCGGGGCGCGTCCGCTGCGGCGGACGTGTCGCTGTTGGATGTGCCGTCGCGGCTGAAACAGATCGGCATCGACACGCTGGAGATCGTCCACTTTCACCTGCCCACCACCGACGACGGCTACCTGGCCGAGCTGCGCGCCGCGGTCCAGGACGCGGGCGTCGAACTGTTCAGCGTCCTCATCGACGCCGGGGACATCACCCACCCCAATGCCGGGCAACGTGAGGCCGATTTGCGTTGGATTCGAGAATGGATCGACGTGGCGGCGAAGCTGGGCGCGTCCCATGCACGGGTGGTGGCGGGGTACACGCCGGTGGCGCGCGACGGGCGCAACCTCAAGTTTCATGCAGTCATCCAACTCAGCGCCACCTACCTGCGTCAACTGGCCGATTACGCCGCTGACCAGAGCGTGCGTGTGATCACGGAAAATTTCCGCGAAACCGGCGGCCGCGCCGAGCAACTGCTGGCGATCCTCGAACTGTGTGAAGGCAAAGTCGGTCTTTGCGCGGATTTCGGCAACTTCAAAGGACCAGGCAAACACGCCGAACTGGCGGCGCTCTTCCCCCACGCCGATTCGGCCCACGTCAAAGCCGAGTACATCGACGGCCGGATCGACGGCGCTGAGTTGGGGCAGGTCCTCAGCCTGCTTTCCGGCGCTGGCTTCGACGGCCCCATGTCGTTGATCTTCGATGGTGCGTTGCAGCCCGGCGAAACCGAATGGGACAACCTGGTTTCGCTGAGAGAGGAGGTGCTTTCTCACATTTCCTGAATAACACCGAATTTCAGCGACATCAGCCCCGGCCAGAATACGAGAAAAGGAGGTATATATGAAGTAAACCCGATCCTGCGGGCGTGAGTTGACAGCGCACAATCGAATTTCATAAGGAGAAAATCATGGCCGTTCCTCGATTTTGCATGCAGAGGGTTCTGTGGCTACGTGTTTTGCTTCTTCTTATCGTCATCTTCTCGCTCGGAGACTTTCACAACCTTCACGCTTTCAACGCAGCCGACATCGACAACAGATCGCTTGAGAAGGTCTCTGAAACTGGTCTGTTCATCAACGAATTGATGTCCGACAACGGTTCGACCCTCGCCGACGAAGACGGCGAATACGCGGATTGGATCGAACTACACAATGCGGGTGACGCCGCCGTATCACTGACCGGCTACGGTCTTTCCGACAAGGTGGATGATCCCTTTGCCTGGGTTTTCCCCGCTGTTGAAATCCAGCCGGGCGGGTTCCTGCTGGTGTGGGCGTCGGGCAAGGAACGGGTACAGCCCGACCAGCCGCTGCACACCAACTTCAAGATCAGCGCCGGCGGCGAACCGTTGGTGCTGAGCCACACGTCGGGCGCGGTGATCGATCAGATCGATCCTGTGTCATTGCGTACGGATGTGTCATACGGGCGCTCCCCCGATGGCGCAGCCGATCTGCGGTTCTTCCTCGAAGCCACGCCAGGTGTAAGCAACACCACGCCCGGCTACACCGAATTCCTCCCCCCACCTGATTTCTCGATCACCGGTGGATTCTACACCCAGCCGGTCAGCCTCACGTTGACAAGCAGCACAGCCGACGTAACCATCCTCTACACTGTGGACGGCTCCGATCCCGATCCGCAGAATCTAGACGGGCGGACCTACACCTACAAGCAGAACTATCCACAGAACGCCGCCGATCCGGTGGGTGATGTGCTCACTGGGACATTCCAGACGAAGATCTACACGGGGCCTCTGAGTATCGCGGATCGTTCAAACGAAGCCAACATGCTGGCGGCGCTCTCCACAACCTGGCACAGTTCCCCCGAGGGGCACATCCCCGATCAACCTGTCTACATGGGAACAGTGGTGCGCGCCCGCTCCGTCAGGGAGAGCGCATTGGCCAGCCCAATCGTCACCCATACCTACTTCGTGTCGCCCGATGCGCTCAATCGCTACGCGCTGCCGGTGGTTTCGCTGGCTGTGCAGGCGGATCGTCTCTTCGACTACGACATCGGGGTCTACACGGCGGGCGTGGATTTCGACACCTGGCGCGCCGCCAACCCCAACGCCGTGGTGGACAACGCCGCGCCTGCCAACTACACCCGCCGCGGTGACACGTGGGAATATCCTACCCACTTCGAGTATTTCCTGGGCGGCGGCGAGCGCGCCGTGGCGCAGAATCTCGGCTTTCGGTTGCATGGCGAATGGAGCCGCGCTTTCCCACAGAAGTCGCTGCGCTTCTACGCCTCCGACGACTACGACACGCGCAACGAACTCGACTACGCCTTCTTCCCAGACCTGACAGACCGCGTCACCGGCGAGCCGATCACACAGTTTCGGCGCCTGCTGCTACGCAATGCGGGCAACGACAACCTCTACACGCGGCTGCGCGATCCCTTTGTGCAGGCGTTGGTCAAGCCCCTTGGCCTGGAGACACAGGCATACCAACCGGTGGTCCTCTTCATCAACGGTGAATACTGGGGGCTGATCAACCTGCGCGAGCGCACGGATCGCTACGACATCGCCGCACACTACAATCTCGATCCCGACGACATCGCCCTCCTCGAAGAGAACGCCGCCATCCAGGAAGGTGACGAGACCGACCGCAACGACTACCTGGCGCTGCGCGACTACATCGCCACACACGACATGGCCGATCCTGTCCATTTCGCCTATGCCGCCGAGCGCATGGATATGGACAACTTCATCCTCTACTACGTCACCGAGATCTACGCGGCCAATGTCGACTGGCCGCACAACAACATCGCCTATTGGCGCACGCGCACGCCGGATCTCAGCCCTGGCGCGCCCGTCTGGCATGATGGGCGCTGGCGTTGGATCGTCAACGACATGGATCACGCCTTCGGTCTGGTGAATTCGGTGACGCACAACACACTGAGCTGGGCAGCGCGCGAAGACCCAACGCTGGGCTGGTCCACCGTGATCTTCCGCCAACTGCTGGCCAACCCGATCTTCCGCCAGCGTTTCATCAACAGCATGGCCGATCAGATGAACACCATGTTTCTGCCGGTCAACGTCGAATCTGTGCTGGATCCGATGGAAGCGCAGATACAACCCTACCTGGGCGAGCACATCGCACGCTGGCCCGACACCGTAGACACGTCCACGGCATCGATTCGTTCCTTCGCGCAGGATCGTCCGGCAGCGATGCGCCAGTTCATGATCGACTACTTCGGCCTGGTCGGCGCGGTGGAAGTCAATGTGAAGCTGTTCGATGCGTCACATGGAAGCGTGCGCGTCAATTCTATCGACATCGGCCAGATCCAGACGGCGACTGGAGCCGGGCAGACGCCGATCACGTGGACAGGCATCTACTACAGCGACGTCCCCATTCAGGTGACGGCGACAGCTGGTCCTGGTTATCGGTTTGTGGGTTGGTTGGAACGACCACAGGAGACAAGCGCGTCGCTTGCTCTGCTGCCAGGTGATGGGGTAACCTTAACGCCAGAATTCGAGCCTGTCAGCGGCACGGGGCGGGTCTATCTTCCCTGGCTGAGCAGATAATGCAAAAGTCCCCGGCGTTTTGCCCACGCACATCAAAATGCGTAAGCGCCGGGGACTTTCCAAGTGAAACCAGCACACGGCTGGTTAGGCAGGTCGCAGCCCTCAGACAGGGCCGGAGCAACTGGGGGCCGAACTGGCGGCTGTGCTGCTGCCGCCAATCGTCCGCGAAGACGAGGCGAACGTGCTGAATCGCTTGTCGATGCGCTGGCTGTGGCACTGCGGGCAAGTGCTGTCGGCAATCGCCGCGGCGCTACGCACAAACAACTCAAATTCGTGACCACAGTCGCTACACGCGTATTCGTAGATGGGCATTGGGTCCTCCGTTGACAAGAATTTTCTGACGAATCAGAATCGATCCACAGATTTCACGGATCAAAAGGATTTGCAGAGAATTTTCTGGAAATCTTGAAAATCCGTGAAATCTGCGGATCAACTCTGCATTCTGTTGTACTACAGATTTTATAGCGCGTTTCCATCGAATGCAAAATTGCAAAGGAGCCGATTCATGACATCGTCGTTCAACGGCCTGGGTATGCACCTGGGCAACCTGTCTCAGCTTTCCAATGCGCAGACCCGCTCCATCAGCGCCGAGAACTTCACCGGCGAAAAGGGCAAGGGCGCGATGGCCACCAGCGGCACCGGCGCCGACGCCGCCCGCGAACTGGGGCAGGGCTGGAAAGTGTCGCCGTCGATCCACCTGAGCGGCTACGAAAAGGTCACCTTGGCCGACATCGAAGGCCCGGGCGCGATCCAGCACATCTGGCTCACCGTGCATCCGCAGCATTGGCGGCGGCTGGTATTGCGCATCTACTGGGATCACGAAGAGACGCCGTCGGTGGAGACGCCCATCGGCGATTTCTTCTGCAACGGCTGGGGTGAGCGTTGCAACATCACCTCGTTGCCGGTGGCGGTGAACCCGGCCGGTGGCTTCAACTGCTATTGGGAAATGCCCTTCCGCAAACACGCCCGCATCACGTTGGAAAACCTGGCCCCCGATGAAGTGCGCGGCTTCTACTATCAGATCACCTACGCGCTGACCGACGTCCCCGAAGACAAAGCATACTTCCACGCACAGTGGCGACGCAGCAACCCCCTGCCCTACCAGACGGAGCACGTCCTCGTTGACGGCGTTCAGGGCCAAGGCCACTACGTGGGGACCTACCTGGCCTGGGGTGTCAACAACACGGGCTGGTGGGGCGAAGGCGAGATCAAATTTTTCATGGACGGCGACGAGTGGCCCACCATCTGCGGCACCGGCACCGAAGACTACTTCGGCGGCGCCTGGAACTTCGAGTTCCCCAAAGGCGAGTACGGCGTCTTCTCGTCGCCCTACACCGGCATGCCCCAGGTAATCAAACCCGACGGCCTCTACCGCAGCCAGCAGCGCTTCGGCATGTACCGCTGGCACATCACCGATCCGATTCGCTTCCAAGAAGATCTCAAGGTGACGATCCAGGCGCTGGGCTGGCGTTCGCAGTTAGAGGGCAAGTCGCGCTACCTCCCGCTGAAAGATGACATCGCTTCTACCGTCTTCTGGTACCAGGCCGAACCACACGCGCCCTTCCCCAAGTTGCCCGGCCTCAACGATCTGGAGGTGATCTGATGGACAGCCGCATGAAGATGCGCCAGACGATCCAGGAGCACTACGCCCGTGAACACGCCCAACTGGGCGAAAAAGGCGCACTGCGTCTGCTGGATGAAGCGCGGCGCTGGGATCTTTCGGGGACGCTGAAGGCGGGCGGCGTGGCTGTCTTCCCCCATGCCGGCGTTCACGAATGCGGACAGCAGATCGCTGCGGTGGTCAACGCCTGCCTCGACAGCGGCGCCGACCGCGTGGTGGTGATCAGCGTGCTCCATGCCTTCACCGAGGAGATGGAAAACAGCCGCATCCGTGTCAGCCGCGGCGGCGATCCGGCGGCGGAACCGCAGTGGGGCATCCAGGGGACAGGCATCGACGGCCCCGACACATGGACCCACGATCACGCGCTGATCAGTTGGCGCTACTTCTGGGAAGCCGAGACCAAACGCCGCGGCGTTCGCGGGCCAGAAGTGCTTGAACGCTACCCGTGGCTGGTGGGCGGCGATCCGGCGCGGTTGCCCGGCATCGAAGAATTGGCGCGTCTGTGCGAGAACGCCGTGGTCGTCTCCACCGAAGATCCCTTTCACCACGGTTTGGGCTACGGCGATTCGGCGGCGATTGCCCGTCACCCGCACCAGGGCGGGCTGGAGATGGCGCGGCGCAGCATCGAGAACGGCATCAGCGTCCTCGAAAAGGGAGACTACTGGGGCTGGAATCAACACTGCGTCGTGGGCAAGAGTGACGCCCGCGACGCCGGCGCCGTCTACCGCTACCTATGCGGCCCCATGACAGGCAAGATCGTCGATCTCACCTACAGCGACGCCACCGAACTCTACCAGCAACCCGCCCCCACATGGGTGGGCGCGGCGTTGATCGAGTGGCAACCGGCATCCTAGCCGACATCATCATCGGATTTTGATGAACATACATTTGAAATTCGGTTGACGGATATACCTTCCCTATGCTATCCTTAGCCCGTTAATCAGCGGACACGCGCGACGAGCGATTGGACAGATAAGATCTGTTTGTACACGGTGAAAGTATGGCCAGGGCATCGACGAATTTCTTCCGTATCACCGCGCAAGAACTTAATCTCGATAGCATAACCGAAACAGGCAACGAGACACGGACGCTTCATTCCGTGTCTCGTTTGTGTTTTGTCATCAGCGATGCCGGCAATCTGCTACCACATTATGGGTACAATTTGGGGATCAAATGCGCATCCGCCTAACTTTCGGGTAATTTGAATCGTAAGGGTTTCATAGGACAATCGTAGCGAAATGACTAAATACATCTTTGTGACCGGCGGTGTGGTTTCGGGATTGGGCAAGGGCGTCACCGTTGCCTCCATCGGCCAGATCCTCAAGGCGCGCGGGCTCAGGGTCGCGGCCATGAAGTTGGACCCCTACCTCAACGTGGATCCGGGTACGATGTCCCCGTACCAACATGGCGAAGTCTTCGTCACCGAAGATGGCGCCGAAACAGACCTCGATCTCGGCCACTACGAACGCTTCATCGACGAAAATCTCACCCGGCTGAGCAACGTCACCAGTGGGCAGATCTACAATGACGTCATCTCCAAGGAGCGACGCGGCGACTACCTGGGCGGCACCATCCAGGTGATCCCCCACGTCACCAACGAGATCAAGCGGCGCATTGGGCAGATGGCGCGCGCCAGCAACGCCGAAGTGGTTCTCATCGAAATCGGCGGCACCGTGGGCGACATCGAAGGCTTGCCCTTCCTCGAAGCGATTCGCCAAATGCGCAAAGACGTGGGCCGCGCCAACACCCGCTACATTCACCTTACCTGGTTGCCCTACCTGGCCGCCAGCAAGGAACTGAAAACCAAACCCACCCAGCACAGTGTGCGCGAATTGCGCGGCATCGGCATCCAGCCCGACATTATCGTCGTTCGCTCGGATCACGACGTCGACGCCGATGTGCAGGCCAAGATTGCACTCTTCTGCGATGTGGAGCCGGAAGCCGTCATCCCCATGGTCACCGTGGACAATATTTACAAAGTGCCGCTCAGCCTGGAAGAAGCCGGCCTGGGCGATCTATTGGTAGAAGGTTTCGACCTGCCGGTGCGCCAGTCATCCGAAGCAGGTCTGCACGATTGGCGGGGTTTCGTCACCAAATATGCGCAGCCCAAACCGCGCCTGCGTATCGGCCTGGTGGGCAAGTATGTCGAACTGGAAGACGCCTACCTGAGCGTCAAAGAGGCGCTCACCCACGCCGCGCTGGCCGCAGGTTGGGGCGTGGACATTGCATGGATCAGTTCCGAAGCCCTGGAGAAAGGACGTGATCTGGATCGCCTGGCCGATCTCGACGGCATCGTGGTACCGGGCGGTTTCGGCTATCGCGGCATCGAAGGCAAGATCGTAGGCGCTCACTATGCGCGGACGCACAAAGTCCCCTATCTGGGTCTTTGCCTGGGGATGCAGGTGCTGTGTATTGAATTTGCCCGCCACGTCACTGGCAGCGATGAACCGAACAGCACCGAATTTGATCTGAGCACCCAGTTCCCCATCATCGATCTCATGCCCGATCAGCGCGACATCGCCGACATGGGCGGCACAATGCGGCTGGGATCTACCCCTGCACGCTGAAACCCGGTACGCACGCCGAAGCGGCCTACGAAGCTTGCGACATGACCGGTCCTATTGATGAACGGCATCGCCATCGTTTCGAATTCAACAACGCCTATCGCGAAATGATGGAGGCTGAGGGATTGGTGATCAGCGGTCAGTCGCCCGACGGCCGGCTGGTGGAGATTGTGGAAGTGGCCGATCATCCGTTTATGGTGGGCAGTCAGTTTCACCCCGAGTTCAAGAGCCGACCCAATCGGCCCCACCCGTTGTTTCTGGCCTTTGTGCAGGCCGCTGTGCAGCACCGCGGGCAGGATGGGCAAGGTACAAACGGCGTTGCTTCCCAGCAAACGAGCGCCGAAATGTCAAATGTGATGACCGACCTTCCGGTGGCGAATCTTGGCGTGGAAGAGTCATCCTAGCGGCCTGCGGTCGCGTTCAGCTTAGGCCAAAGCGCATAGGGTTTCTGGCCTATCTAAGAATTGGTACTTATCCCCCTTTGAATTAGGGGACCATCTATATGTATGATTAGGCTGTGTTGTCGCAAGGTAACACACGAAAAACAGGAGAGAGAAGCACTATGTCGGGTCATTCTAAATGGTCAACAATCAAGCGAAAGAAAGGCGCCAACGACGCCGCACGCGGCAAGGTCTTCACCAAATTGGCGCGTGAGATTCAGATTGCAGCCCGTGAGGGCGGCCCCGATCCCGATAGCAATATGCGCCTGCGCCTGGTAGTAGACAAGGCGCGAGCCGAGAACATGCCCAAAGACAATATCGAACGCTCGATCCGCCGCGGCGCCGGCCTGGACAAGGACGCCGAAGTGATCGAGCAGGTTGTCTACGAAGGGTACGGGCCAAACGGCGCCGCCGTGCTCGTCGATTGCCTCACCGACAACCGCAACCGTACGATTTCGGAAGTGCGCCGTTGCTTCACCCGCGCCAACGGCAGCCTGGGCGAACCCAATTCCGTGGCATGGCAGTTCACATCGCGTGGGTACATCGCTTTCAACCGGCAAGATGAGAATGGCGACGACATCGGCATTGATCCAGAGGAGATCTTCATGGTCGCCCTCGACGTCGGCGCCGAAGACGTCGTGGTCAGCGACGAAGTGGTGGAAGTCTACACCGAGCGCACGGGGCTGGCCCAGGTGACCCAGGCATTGAATGCCGCCGGTTTCCAGGCGGACGAATCCGAGATCATCATGCAGCCCAATGTACCGCTAGAATTGGATGCTGAGGCGGGTGTCCCCGTTTTGAATCTGGTCGAGGCGCTGGAAGATCTCGACGACGTCACCAAGGTGTACCATAACCTTGAAATTACTGACGAGATGATGGCGCAATTGGCGTAAAATGGCTTTTGCAAATCAGGTCGGCGAACGTATCGTCCTCGGTATCGATCCTGGAACCGCATCGACCGGTTACGGCGTTGTTGCACAGAATAGATCGGGTGAATTCGAACTGCTGGCCTGCGGCGTAATCCGCACATACCCGGAACAGCCGATGCCGGAACGCCTGCTGGAGATCTTCCAGGATGTACGCAACCTGGTACGTGAGTTCCGGCCACACGAAGTTGCCGTGGAACAGCTTTTCTTCGGGCGTAATGTCACCACGGCCATCTCTGTGGGGCAGGCACGCGGCGCTGTGCTGGTGGCGGCTGCTATCGAAGGTTTGCCTGTGGCAGAGTACACGCCGGCATCGGTCAAGCAGGCGCTCACAGGCTATGGCAACGCAGACAAACAGCAGATGCAGTTGATGGTCCGACAAATCCTGAACCTGGCAGAGATTCCCCGCCCAGATGATGCTGCCGATGGCGTGGCCGTGGCGCTCTGTCATCTGCAAACGGTCCGATATGAAGCGCTGTGAGGTGAATCGATGGAGATGGTCAACCACAGGTCGGTGACGTCATTTGCTAGAGTCCAGCCCAATGGCAATGGGCAACAAAGGGTGTGTTCAACTATGAGCAACCAGTTAGTCGATCCCCAAGGCAGAAAGCGCAGACAGCCGACGATCCTCGTCGTGGAGGATGAGGCGTTTTTGCGCAGCCTATTGCAGGTTTCGCTAGAGAAGGAAGGCTATCACGTCGTCACCGCGGCGGACGGCCTGGAGGCCATGCGGGCGTTCAACGATCAGGCCATCGATCTCATTCTGCTGGATGTGTTGATGCCGCACATGTCGGGCTTCGAGGTATGCGCCGAAATTCGCAAGCGCTCCGATGTGCCGATTGTGATGCTCACTGCGCTCAACAGCGCCGACGATACAGTGCAGGGCTTTGAAACCGGCGCCGATGACTTCATCAGCAAGCCTTTTACGTTCAAAGAAGTCAACGCTCGCCTGCAGGCGATCCTGCGCCGCATCGCCTGGACGCGTGAGCAACCTTCCTTTGCGATCATGAAACATGGCGACATCAGCATCAACGACGACGAACACATCGTCACCGCCCGTGACGAAACAATTCACCTGACGCCAATCGAGTATCAATTGCTCCATTTCTTGATGAGCAATCCCAATCGCCCGATCTCCAAAGAGGTGCTCTTCAAAGAAGTGTGGGGCTACGACTTCACCGGCGGCACCAATTTGGTGGAAGTGGCCATGCGCCGCTTGCGCGAGAAGATTGAGCTGGATCCGTCGTCACCCGAGTATTTGCTCACGGTGCGCGGCGCCGGTTACAAGTTCGCCACCCCCGATGCGAAGCCGTCTCGTTCCCTTTCCTCGCAGCAGAGATAGCCTATGATTCGCCTGATCAATGGAACCGTGGCGGCCACGGGCAAGAATTTCCTGGTGGTGCTGGTGGGGAGCGGCGGCGGCGGTATTGGTCTGCGCGTTTTTGTGCCGGATCCCACGCTGGCGCGTCATCGCGTCGGCGACACTGTCTCTCTCCACACCCATTTGCAGGTCCGCGAAACTGAGTTGAGCCTCTACGGCTTCGAAGATGGCGAAGATCTCGCCATCTTCGAGTTGCTGTTGGGCGTCAGCGGCATTGGCCCGAAGGTGGCGCTCTCCACCCTCAGCTCGCTGACACCGGATGCGCTGCGTCTGGCCGTCGCCAACAAAGAGCCGGCCATCGTCGCCCGCGTGCCGGGCGTGGGCAAGCGCACCGCCGAAAAGATCGTCCTCGAATTGCAGGGCAAGCTTGCCGGCGCCGACGACAGCTTCACCCAGATCGTCGGCAGCATGGAAAGCGACGGCGAAGTGATCGAGGCGCTGACCGCGCTGGGCTACAGCGTCGTGGAAGCGCAGCGCGCCGTGCAAAAGATCCCCGCCGACGTCATCGGCATCGAAGACCGCCTGCGCGTGGCTCTCAGCCAGTTCAGCGATTAGGACGATGGACAACCGACGACGGACGAATCGTCACCCACCTGCACACCTGCTACTCTTCTCCCCTTTTTCTTTGACACCGCTGCCGCCGCTCACCTATAATTCCTCGGCAAAACTATTCATTGATTCTAACGGGGTAATGAGGAAATAACATGGCGGAAGTTCAACAGCTTCGTAAAGGCAACATCTACCAGGAAGAAGGCCAACTCTGGCGTGTGCTGGAGTACCAACACATCAAGGTGGCCCGCGGCGGCGCCACGATCCGCGTTAAGGTGCGCAATCTACGTAGCGGCTCTACCGTGGAGAAGACCTACAACAACGGCTCCCGCGTGGAAGATGTGCGTCTTGAATCGCGTGACGTGCAGTATCTCTACTTCGACGGCGATCTCTATCACTTCATGGATACCGACACCTACGAGCAGATCGCGCTTTCGCCCGACGCGCTGGAAGGCATCACCGACTTCCTCAAAGACAACACCGTGGTGGAGTTGGAGAGCTACGACAACGAACCTATCAACGTTAGCCTGCCCACCACCGTGGATCTGGAAGTGGTTTGGGCCGAACTGGCTGTAGCTGGTGACACTGCCAACAACCCCACCAAGGAGATCGAACTGGAGACCGGCTACCGCATGCAGGTTCCCATGTTCGTGCAGCAGGGCGACATCATCCGCGTCGACACGCGCAGCGGCGAATACGTCACCCGCGTGCAGCAGTAGGGCGAGCAACAGGGCAAACAAAACCCGCCAGGTTTTCCGAAAGCCGGCGGGTTTAAGCCCAGTGTATTTTTGATTTCTACACCCAATTTGGCTATAATTTAGTGGTTACGCCGTTGTAGCTCAGTTGGTAGAGCAGCTCACTCGTAATGAGCAGGTCGTCGGTTCAAGTCCGACCAACGGCTCTAAAACCCCTCCACTCGGAGGGGTTTTTTGTTAGGCGTTTTCCGGATGTACCCCCGCCATCAACAGCCCCAGTTCCTCCGCATTGGTTTTGTCGCGGTCGACGATGTCCATCACCCGCCCTTCGTAGAGGACGGCGATACGGTCCGACAGCGCCAGCACTTCGTCCAGATCTTCCGAAATCAGCAGTGTTGCCGTCCCCCGCGCCCGTTGATCGAGCAGACGTTGGTGGATGTACTCCATCGCGCCGATGTCCACCCCGCGCGTGGGCTGCGCCGCCACCAACACCTTGGGCGCACGGAAGAGTTCCCGCGCCAGGATCAACTTCTGGATGTTGCCGCCGGAAAGGCTCTTGGTGGGCGTCTCGATGTCGGGCGTCTTCACCCGAAAACTGCGCACCATCTCCCAACTGTGGCTGGCGATCTGCTTGAAATTGAGGAATGTGTTGCGGCTGAACGGCGCCCGCGTGTGATCCTGCAAAATCAAGTTTTCCGACACGGAAAACTCGCGGATCACGCCGTCGTGCATGCGCTCTTCGGGGATGTAGGCCAGCCCAGCGGCTGTGCGCTGCCCCGGCGACCACGTCGTCATGCCTACGCCGTCCATCTCGACGTTGCCCCTGTCCACAGGACGCAGCCCGGCGATGACTTCGGCCAGTTCGCGCTGACCGTTGCCGCTGACGCCGGCCACACCCAGGATCTCACCGGCCCGCACGGCTAGAGACACATCGCGCAGCATCTCCTGCCCGGTGACACCGCTGGCTGTGACATTGACCAGATTCAAGCGCACATCGCCCGGCGAGAGTTGGGTACGTTTGCGCTCCAACAGCACGTCGCGGCCCACCATCATACGCGCCAACTGTGCGCGGGTGACGCCCTGATTCGGCACGGTGCCGATGGCCTTGCCCTCGCGCAGCACGGTGATGCGGTCGCTGATGTTGATCACTTCGTGTAGTTTGTGCGAGATGAAGATCAGGCTGTGGCCGTCGGCCTTCATCTGCTTGAGGGTAACGAAGAGATCGTCCACTTCTTGCGGGGTGAGGACAGCGGTGGGTTCGTCCAAGATGAGCAGCGCCGCGCCGCGGTAGAGTGCTTTGATGATCTCCACGCGCTGCCGCTCGCCCACGGCCAACGTCCACACTGGCGCCTTGGGGTTGATCTGCAAGCCATACGTTTTGCTCAGTTCGCGGATGCGCGCCTCCACCTGATCCAGATCCAGCAGCGGCCCGCGGCTCGATGACATGCCCAGCGCCACGTTCTCGGTGACCGTCAACTCGTCTACCAGCATGAAGTGCTGGTGGATCATGCCGATGCCCAGTTCGATGGCGTCGGTGGGCGAGTGAATGTCCACGCTGCGTCCGTTGAGGCGGATTTCGCCCTCATCGTGGCCGTACAACCCGTAGAGGATCTTCATCAACGTCGACTTGCCCGCTCCGTTCTCCCCCAACAGCGCGTGAACCTCACCCGCCTTCACGTCGAAGTCGACATGATCACAGGCCAGCACGCCAGGGAACCGCTTCACGATGCGGCTCATCTCCAGGTGATCGATACGTGGACGCCCCGTGGGCAACAGCGCACTCTGATTCGTCATGGCAACACTCGTTCCGATGATGAGAAACAGCTGGAGTTTCGATCCACGAAGGCACACGAAGAGACACGAAGGCAGAAGCAGAAGAGACGATCCACGGATTGCGTGGATTTTCAGGATTTCCAGAAGGATTTCCGATCCGATTTTACGTCCTGATAATCCGTGAAATCCGTGTCCAAACCTCTGAATCCCTTCTCAATCCGTGAAATCTGTGGATCTCTTCTTTTTCTGCCTTCGTGTCTCCTCGTGTGGCTTCGTGGATCATCTCTGTTCTACGTCCAGAAGCCCGTGTGGACGGTGGCGGCCTCTGCTTCCAGGGCAGGGCCGTCTACGTCGACGATCCGATCACAGCGAGCGAAGACTTCGCGGCAGGGCAGGTGCATGGTCTCGTTTTCGGGGTGGGCGCCGGTCAGTTGGTAGAGGTCGGCTTCGCTCAGCGCAGACAACCCGCCCGATCCCAGACCAGTGGATGGCCCCAGCGCACATGGCGCACGGTTCGGTGCTGGTGTAGAGCGTACACTGACGCAGCGCGCCGGGAAGAAGCGCAACACCGCCGCTCGCACCAGGTTCGTCTCGGCGTGACAGGTGCAATCCCCGGCCGTGTTGACGGTGTTTTCGGCCTCAAGCAGCAATGTTCCGTCCGCTGCCACGAGCAGCGCGCCGAAAGGATGGTTGCCGTTGCGCCGCGCCTGCTCCGCTACAGCGATGGCACGGCGTAGGTAGGTGAAATCTTGATCTGTGAGCATGTTGATTCCCCAGAAGAGCGATTAGGCGATTGGGCGATTGAGGATCGTGTAGAGCTTCTGAAATCCCTCAATCGCCCAATCTCGTTCGGAAACAGATCGGTCAACAAGGGATTCGTTCACTTAACACGATCCCCAGTCCCCAATCCCTAATCCCCGGTCCCTACTCCCCAACCACGACACTTCCGTCCACGATCCCAGCCGCCGTCTCGTCCGCAGCCTGCTTAACTTCGTCGGGGATGGTATAGCCGTCGCTGTAGACGATCTTGAGGCCGCCGTTCTCCAGGGTGAGGACGTAGGCGGTGCCACCCAATTCGCCGGCCTGGATCTTGCCGATCATGTCGGTGAGGGTGGGTACCCAGTCGTAGACCTGAGTGGCTACGACGATGTCAGGAGCCAACGGGCTTTGATCCGACTGGGTCCCCAGCCAAAGGACGCCCGCTTCTTTGGCCACGCCCACAGCGCCCACCACCTGCTGCGCCGAACCGCTGAGCACATCGGCGCCGCCCGCGATCAGGGTGTTGGCCGATTCCGCCGCCAGCGCCGTGTCGCCGAACGAGCCAGTGTAGATCACACTGGTCTGCGCGTCGGGGTTGGTGGCCAGCACACCGGCCAGGAAGCCGTCGATGTAGAGCTTGGCGTCGCCCGCTTCTACAGGACCGACCACGCCGATGTTGCCTACTTCGGAGAGCATCGCCGCGATGACGCCGTTGACGTAGCCGCCTTCCTGGGCGTTGGCCTCGTAAGCGAAGACGTTCTCCAGCCCGCGATCTGCGCCGGTGTCCACAGCGGTACCCCAGGCGAAGCTGGTTTCGGGGAAGTCGCGTGCCACTTCGAACATCGATTCACCGTACTGCGTGCCGTGCGCGATGACCAGGTTGAAGCCGTCGGATGCGTAATCGCGGATGGCCGCAGCGGCGTCGGTGACGTTGAACATGTTCTCGGAGACGGCGTATTCCAGCGCGCCTTCGCCGCCCATGTCTGCCTGTACGGCCATGATGCCGTCGACGATGGCCTGGCTCCACGCCAGGTCGGTGGCGGTGCTGGGCATGACGATGGCCACGCGGAAAGGTTCACCGGCGGCCATTTCGGCGTCGCCGCCGCTGTCCGCGGCGGGTTCGGCGGGCGCAGCCGGCGCCACACAGGCCGCCAACGCCAGCAGCAGCAAAGAGAGGATTGCGATCAGGTTGATTGTTCGCTTCATCGGGTCAGTCCTTTAAGGTGGTGTGTTGGAAAACGAGTGATGCACCGAGTTGAACCGGTGCTAATGCTGACTGTTGCATCGAAAGATCAACGCGGCGGCGTCAGGCTGCCGTCAATGATGGATTGGATCGTCGTGTCCGCGGCGGCGCGCACGTCTTCGGGCAGTTCAAAGCCGGCATTGAAGATCATGTTCAGCCCGCCATTGGCCAACGTCAGCTTGAAGACGGTGCCGCCCAGTTCGCCAGCGTTGTGCATCTCGATCATCTGCTTGATCGTCTCCGCCCACTCGTACGCTTGCGATGCCACCACCACGTCCGGCCCCAACGAGCTTTGATCTGAGTCGTTGCTCAGCCAGGGGACGCCCGCTTCCTTGGCCACGCCGATGGAGCCAACCACCTGCTGCGCCGAACCGGTGAGGACGTCCGCTCCGCCCGCGATCAGGGTGTTGGCTGCTTCTGCCGCCAGCGCCGTGTCGCCGAACGAGCCGGTGAAGATCACATTCACGGTGGCGTCGGGGTTGGTATCGGCCACGCCGGCCTTGAAGCCGTTGATGTAGAGCACCGCGTCGCCCGCTTCTACAGGACCGACCACGCCGATGATGTTGGATTCGGTGAGCATGGCCGCGATGACGCCGTTCACGTAAGCGCCTTCCTGGGCGTTGGCCTCGTAGGCGAATACATTCTCTAGCCCACGGTCCGCGCCCACATTGTTCGACGTACCCCAGGCAAAGCTGGTTTCGGGGAAGTCGCCTGCCACCTCGAACATCGGCTCGCCGTACTGCGCGCCGTGCGCGATGACCAGATCATAGCCGTCGGACGCATAGTCGCGGATGGCCGCAGCAGCGTCGGTGACGTTGAACATGTTCTCGGAGACGGCCAGTTCCAGGGCCGATTCGCCGCCCAGTTCCTCCTGCGCCAGCATAATACCGTCGTACATGGCCTGGCTCCACGCCATGTCGGTGGTGGTGCTGGGCATGATCAACGCAATGCGGAACGGATCGCTGCTTGCCACTTCTTCGGCACCACTCTCGGTAACCGGAGCAGCGGGAACCGCACACGCTGCCAACAGCAGCAACGCAACCATGATCCCCACTACATACCATCGTCGATTCACAAGAACCTCCTGATCACTTTCTGTGTTGGATGTAATTATTTCAATGTCATTCAGTTAAGGCTTAGTGATTGAGCGATTAGGCGATTGAGCGCTTGAAGTTCTGCTCCAATCGCCTAATCGCTTAATCACTCAATCTCAAGCAGAACGCCTAACTTAACGACTTTGTGAATTATTCACCGCGCTCATACGGCTTGGTCAGCGCCGCCGGTTGACGCAATTGGCGCGCGCTCAGGGCCAGCACCACGATCGTGAGGACATACGGCATCATCACGGCCAGGTCCGACGAAATCGGCAGTTTGAACATTTGCGCCCACAGTTGTAGCGCATTCACCGTGGCGAAGAGCAGCGCGCCCGCCATCACCCCGAACGGACGCCAGCCGCCAAAGTAGACCAGCGCCACGGCGATAAAGCCCAGGCCGTTGGTCATATTTTCCTGGAAAATGTTGAGCAACCCAATGCTCAAGGACGCACCCGCCAACCCCGCCATCGCCGATCCAATCATGGTGGTGGCGTAGCGCACACCGTTGACGCTCACACCCAGCGAGTCGGCGGCTTCGGGGTTCTGCCCCACGGCGCGAATCTTGAGGCCGAACGACGTCTTCTGCATCACGAACCACACCACCGGCACCAAGATGTACGCGCCATAGACGAGCAAACTGTGCTGGAAGAAGATGCGCCCGATCACCGGGATCTCGCTCAGCATTGGAATGTGCAGCGCCGTGAAGCCCGAAACGCCTTCCACCGTGCCAATCGTCACACGAAATAGTAGGCTGCTCAGTCCTAGCCCGAACAGGTAGAGGCCGATGCCGCTGATCCCCTGCTCGGCTTGCATCGTTACGCTGATCACCGCCATGAGCAGCCCCATCAAACCGCCCACCACAATCGCCGTCAACAGCCCAAGCCAGGGGTTGCCGGTGTTGAAGACGACCCAAAACGCCGAAAACGCGCCCATGAGCATGATGCCGTCCACGCCCAGGTTGAGCACGCCAGATCGTTGACCGATCATCTCGCCCAGGGCGGCGTAGAGGTAGGGCGTGGCCAGCCGGAAACCGCTGTGGAGGATGCCCACGATCACAGCCAAAGAGAAAAATTCGTTGTTCATGGGTGGCTTGCCTCCTGTTGCGGCGCGGCATCGGAGACAAGCTCATCATCTGATCCGCCTGATTCCGCCACGCGTCGACGTCCGCGCCGACGCACAAAGATGTCGCTGGCCACCACAAAGAGCACCACCAGCCCTTGCATCGCGATCACCAATGCCGCCGGTACCTGCACTGTCCGCTGCATGCGGTTCGCACCCTCCAGCAAAGCGCCAAAGAAAAACGAGGCTGGGATTGTCCCCAGCGGATGCAGCTTTCCAAACAACGCTGCTACGATGCCGCTGAAGCCGTAGCCGCCCGAAAGCCCCTCGATCATGCGATGATGTACGCCCGTCACCTCGATGGCGCCGGCCAATCCCGCAAAAGCACCGCTGAGCGTCAACGACAGCGCCAGGTACGAACGCACCGGAATCCCGGCATAGCGCGATGCCGCCATGTTCAGCCCTACCGCTCGAATGCGATAGCCGATGGTGGTGCGCCACAGCAGCAAGTAGACCAGCACTGCCAGGATCACGGCGTAGATGATGCCCGAATGCAGCAGCGTGCGCGGCACCAGCCGCAGCAGCCACACCTGCTCGGGCAGCGCCGCACTTTGCGGAATGTTCGTCCCTGCCTTCACCTGCGCCGGATCGAGCAGCAATCGCGGATCGCGCAACAGAAAGTTCATCAATTGCAGCGCAATCGTGTTGAGCATCACCGTGCTCAGGATCTCGTTGACGCCCAGCCGCGCCTTGAGGACACCAGCAATGCCGCCCCAGATCGCACCGGCCAGCGCGCCTGCGCCCAACGTCAGCGGCAGCAGGATCCACTTGGGCTGTTCGGGCATGCTCAGCGACAGCGCCGTGGCCGCCAACGCGCCCACGATGATCTGTCCTTCGCCGCCGATGTTGATCACGCCGCCGCGGAAGGCGATGCAGATCCCCAAACCCACCAGCAGCAAGGGGATCGCCTTGGTCAGCGTCTGCGTGATGCCGCTGGTTCGACCCAGCGCGCCGTTGATCAACGAACCGTACGCCGTTAGCGGGTTCACGCCCAACATCCACAGCAACAGCGCGCCCACCACAAACGCCGCCAGCACCGCCGCCACCGGCAGCAGCGCGTCGATCAACAGGTCCACATTGAGGATTTTCTTGAATCGGGAAGACATTGACATCCAAATCGTTTGATGAATTCCGATGAACTCGACACCGAGGGGGGGATCAGTCCGAGTTGGAGTGGGGTGAAGAATCCGATTTGTTTGCGCAAAAGTATATCACACTTCGGGCGCAGAATCGTAGTGCAATCTCAACAGGATACCCTCGGCTCTTTTGGTCAGATCGCCGGTGAACTCGGCGGTGAACTCGCCGGTGAAGTCCCCGGCACTTGTGTCTACGGCACTTTTGCTCCACCCTAACTTAACATCTATGCCCTCCTGGATCATCGGAATGCGCCTGCGCTAAACACGCTCAGATCATCGGCGATCTATACTGAAGATAGCCTCAGTCTCCTCTGTTCTGCCCTCATGTGTGCCTTCTCGGTGTAGCAGACTTATTCAGGCATTGTGAAGATCTGCACAATATAGACGTGTCAAATGCCATCTACGCGGTGACGCGAAACTGCTATCCTGGTGACAGCGGACCTGCTCCCGACGAGTTGGGAGCAGCAGAAACACAGCGCACCCATCCGTGTTTCGCTAATCCGTGTCCACAACACCCACGCATCACTATCTTCCACAGGAGGCTGCACATGAAACGCCAACGATTGCACACGATTCTGTCTGCGGTGCTGCTGGCGGCGATGATCCTGACCACGCTTCCATTGTCGCCGCTCCAGGCAGCCCCATCCACCGATCCACCGCAAGCAGCCCCGGCCCAGGAGACCGAAGACCCGCCGGTGCTGCTCAACGAGGTGATGCCCAAGCCCGCCGCAGAGGGCGCGGCCTGGGTGGAACTCTACGTGGGCGCCACACCCGATGTCACAATGAACCTCTACCTGCCCACAATCGCAGGTATCCCTGCCGAATCGGCTGCATCTACCGCACAGGCCGCATCCACTGCCGCCATCGACCTGAGCGGGTGGCAGATCAGCAACGAAGACGGGCAGATCTACACGCTGCCCGCCGAAGTCCCCGCTCTGAACGAAGGCATCTACGTGCTGGTCTACTTCGACGGACAGGGCGCGGCCGCCAACGACTACGATCCCGCCGACGGCAGGATCACCCTGCACACGCAGCCCGGCCTCGGTGACGTCTTCCCCGACGCGCAAGGACAGGCCGCGCTCTACCGCCCCGGTGACCGCAACGCCGACACCATCGTCGACTTCGTGGCCTGGGGCGGGCTGGACGAAACCAAAGCCGCCAACGCCCTCACCGTCGGCATCTGGGGCCGCGGCGCAGCCGTCAGCTTCGAGAACGGTTTCGGCGACATCAGCCAGGAAGACGTCCTCGAGCGCGACGAGTCCGCGGGGCGCTATCCCGGCGCGGGGATCAGCGGCGTCAACGCCTGGGCGAACTACCCGCCCGGCAGCGCCACCCCCGGCACGTTCAACGACCTGCCGCCGGTGACCTTCATCACCCCCGAAAACGGCGCGGCCGTCGACAACTCCACCCTGTCGCTCAGTTGGCGAGCGGCGCAGGGCGCGCAGTCCTACCGCTTCCAACTCGACGCCGCCACCGACTTTGTCACCCCGCTGATCGACACGTCCACGCCGGACACCTACTTCAAACCCGATCCGGCATTGGCTGCGGGCAACTACTTCTGGCGCATAAACCCCATCCGCAACGGCATCCCCGCCGGGTGGACGCCGCCCTTCGCCATCACCGCCGTCAGCGTTGGCCAGATGCAGGCCGCCGAAGCCGGCGAAAAGGTGCTGGGCATCGAACGTGTGCGCCAGAACAAAGACAGCCGCCTGCTCGGCCTTGATGGTGCGCCCGAGGGCGATCCCACCACCGATACGCCCGAAAACGCCTGGGACGCCGCCGCGCCCTGCACCGAGCCGCCCTGCGCCGACAACACCAAATTCACCCACGGCAGCAGCTACTGCGTGCGGGCGTCGATCCGCATGATGGCGAGCTGGTACAACGGCAACCAGCAGCTCAGCATGGACCGCATCAGCTACTATGTCCTCCAAGAGTGGACGGGCAACACCAACCCCGGCACCAACGACGCCACGCCCGACAACGATCTGGGCTACGCTCGTGGCATGTACTACCCCGACGAAGAGGACCGCGGCATCTCGTGGGCGCTCAACGCCAACATCACCACCCCTGGCGGCAAGCCCACCTTTCAGCAGATCCGCGACGCCATCGACGCCGACCGGCCCATCATGTTCCGCAACCCCGGCCACATGATGATCATGGACGGCTACCGCGAAACCGCCGGCGGTGACCAGTTCATCCACGTCCTCGATCCCGATCAGCCGCCCGACTTCGAGCGCTGGCAGGATTACGACACCCAGACCATCGACGGCTACTGGATCGGCCCCGCCAGCGGCACAGGCCGCGTCGACGAAGCCAGCATGTGGACCGACAGTGACGGCGACGGCATCATGAACTTCGACGAGTCGCGCCGCTTCAACCTCGATCCCTACGACGACGATACCGACGGCGACTGGGTGAACGACAAGAAGGACATGCGCGAGTACGTCTTCGACAGCACGGGCAACTACAGCAAGCGTTCCAGCGACTTCGACGGCGACGGCGTGCGCAAAGAACTCGACTTTGATAACGACGGCGACGGTTCCCCCGACGGCTGCGAAGACACCAACTACAACGGCATCTACCAGGCCGCCTCGGGCGAGACCAACAACTTCAGCGCCGCCAGCAGCCAGGCCTGTGTGCCGCTGTTCAACATCCTCTACCCGCTGAAGACCGTCCCCGTGAACGCCGGTGACCCCGCCGCGCCCGACAAGATCCTGGTGCAGGTGAGCACCGCCGTCCCCAACGGCTGGTCGCAAACATTCACCGCTGCGGATTTCAGCGTCACCATTGGCGGCAGCACAGCCGCCGTGCTCTCGGTCTACCCCTCGGCGGACACCTACTTCCTGGTGGTGTCTCCGCCCACCGGGCTGGCCGCGGCGTTCCACAACATCGAAGTGTCGCTGAGCGGTACCGGCAGCGACGCCGAAGAGAACGCTGTCTACTTCCTGGCCAAACCAAACAACGACGAAGTGATCGTGATGGATCGCTCCGGCAGCATGTTGAGCAACGACAAGATCGGCGCGGCCAAGAACGCCGCCTCGGCCTTCGTCGACTTCCTCAACGATGGCGACAGCATTGGCGTCACCAGCTTTGCCGGCAGCGCCACCACCGACTACGCCCTCACCACCATCACCGGGGCCGCCGAACGCACCGCCGCCATCGCCGCCATCAACGGCTTCGTGGCCAGCGGCAGCACGGCGCTTGGTCAAGGTGTGCAGCAGGGCTACGGCGAACTTACGTCTGCGGGAAACACCGATCACGACTGGTCGCTCGTGCTCCTCAGCGATGGCTGGGAGAATGTGGCCCCGTACTGGGTCGACGTGCAGGCGACCGTCACCGATGCCGTCGTCCACACTGTAGCCCTGGGCGACGACGCCGACAAGACGCTGCTACAGAGCATCGCCGGCAGCAAACACGGCAACTACTTCTTCGTTGACGTCGATCCGCCCGGCGCGGCGACAGCATCCGCTGCGTCGATCTCGGTCGCGCCACCGCAGATCGCCGGCACGCTGCCCAATCGCCTGGCCGACACCTACATCGCCATCGGCGAGTTGACACACAAGTACCAGCGTCTCTTCGACTACATCGCCGACGCAAGCGAGCAGCGGGTCTTCGGGCTGGAAGTCTACGTGGGCAGCGGCCTGCCCGAAGCGATCTTCAGCCTCAACTGGGACGATCCAGCAGGCTACCTGAACATGACGCTCGTCGATCCCGATGGCAATCAGTTCAAGCCCGAAGTCGAGTACCGCGGCGACACCCACTACCAGGTGCGTGTGCCGCAGCCGCTGCGCGGCATCTGGGCGGTGCAGATCAACGTGCTCAAGCCGACCAGCGAGCTACAGTTCATGCTCTCCGGCAAGACGGTGACCACGTTGATCGGCGCGGTGGGCGGCGATCCCGAGGAACGCGCCGTGGGCGTACCTGTGCCCATCTACGGCGTGCTCACTGATCAGAAGCCCATCCCCGGCGCGGACGTTTACGCCCTGATCTCCGGCCCCGGCGTACCGGTGGCGCCGAAGAGCATCGATGCCAACCGCTCGTTGCTGCTCCAACTCTTCGACGACGGCAACCACGGCGACGGCAAGGCCGACGACGGCCTCTACGCCAACCTGCTCAACGGCGTCACCGAGCCAGGCGGCTACACCGTCAAGCTGCTGGCCGCGGGTAAGAACAACGAAGGCGAAGAGTTCCTGCGCTACGCCAGCACCGGCTTCAACGTGCGTCCTCGCGCTGCGTATCTCTGGCACGAAGACCTGGAAACTGCGTTGGATTATGAACAACTCCTGCAAGCCAACAATTGGGTGGTCGATCCCATCAACCTGGCCGACGTCCCCAAAACCAACTTCGGCCCCTACTGCTGATCATCGTCGGCCCCGACACCGGCAAGGGCTACGATTTCGACATCGCCGATCTCGTCCCCTTGTTGCTGCAAACCGGCAAGCCGTTCCTCGGCCTCGGTGACGGCGGCGCGGCGCTCTTCCACCAGTTCGATCTGTTCATCGGCTATGGGCAGACGTGGGCTTCGAGCAACAACAATGTCTACGCCGTAGCGCCCACCACCGTCTTCTGGAACCAGCCGTATGTGATCGAAATGAACCGCGAGAAGCCGCTGGTGGCTCTCTATCCACGTCCACTGCGCGAATTGGGTGTCTACATCCCCGAAACGGTGAAGACCGTCACCCCCATCGCCCGCGAGGAAAACGACGCGCAGCACTACCCGGTCGTCTTCGAGACCCGTGGCGGCATCGGCTACATCCTGTGGGGCTACAACGCCGGTCCGACGCAGATGACGGAGGATGGGCGGCATCTGGTTGTGAATCTGGCGGAGGTATTGAAATAAGTAGATGAGATTGAGCGATTAGGCGATTACGGGATTAGGGATCGCGTTCTCGTGCGCGATCCCCAATCTCCCAGTCGCCTGATCGCTCAATCTCCTGTCTCCAGAAGATATTTGCACAAACGCAATCAGCTATGTTACAAATGATCATAGCTTTCCGCCCCCGTAGCTCAGCGGATAGAGCACTGGCCTCCGGAGCCAGTGGCACAGGTTCGAGTCCTGTCGGGGGTACACACAGCCCGCCGCGTTACGCGGCGGGTTTTTTGATCTACAGAGATTTTGACACGGATTTCAGGACGTGCAGGAGAAGACAGAAGATTTAGACACGGATTTCAGGACATGCGGGAGCACAACAAAGAATAGAAAATCTGTGTCAATCTGTGAAATCAGTGTTCATATTTCTCCCTCTGCGTCCTGAAAGTCCTGCAAATCCGTGTCCAAATAACTCCCTCTACGTTCAAATGGGAAGCCTGTCTACTTGCGTCGAATAGTTCGTAGGCGTACAATTCGGTGCGTTACGAATTCAGCGTACGCCAGCTAAGGCAAAGACATGCACCCTTCGACCACAAAACAAGATCCGCGTGCGGTGTTTCTACAGGCCATCGCCGACATGGGCATCCAGGACGTCCACGGTGTGGAGATGTTGCGGCTGATCAAGATGGCCGCCAACGCCTACGACATCATCCTGGCCGACCGTATGCGCGAGGAAGAAGTCTCCGAACCGCGCTGGCGCATGTTGTTACGGCTGTGGATGGAGGAACAGAGCGGCAGCGAAACCCTATCGCCCACACAGTTGAGCCACGCCCAGCGGCTGAGCAAGAACACCATCAGCGCCCATCTGCGCGCCCTGGAGGAACAGGGCTTCATCGCACGTCAACTCGATGCCGATGACCTGCGCCAGTTCCGCATCCGCCTCACCGATAGTGGACGTGACCTGATCCGCCGTTCCACGCCCGGCCACATGACCTTCTTAAACCAGTTGACCGCCGACCTCAGCCCCAGCGAAGTCGACGCGCCACAGCAACTGTTACACAAACTACACCGCTCCATCTGGAAGCATTCGCAGCTCGAACACCACTGCATGGAGGATGGTCCAACGGCGGACAACTCCCCCGAATAAGCTTTCCCGTCCGTGTTTTCACCCCCAATCACCAAGGAGGACACCGTGTTCCGCAGACCAACACGGCCAGAGAGAGGTAAGGGCGCGCCGCGCCCCAGCATGAAAGAACTAGGACGCGCCATGCGCTACCTGGGGCTCTACAAACGAACCACGGCATTGGCCTACATTTCGCTCTTCATCAGCCTTGGCGCGCAGTTGGTGGTGCCGCAACTGGTGCAGAACGTGATCGACGCTGTGACCCAGGGCCTGATCGCGCAGCAGACTGGCCAGTTGCCCGCGCAGGCGCAGGCCATGATCGCGGACGGGCTGGGGATCACCGCCGAACGGCTCACCCAGATCGCCGCCAACCCCGAAGCGCCGATCTACTGGGCGCTGGGCTTCATCCTCGTCTTTTCGGTGGCGTGGCTTCTTCGCCTTCGCTCAGACCTTCATGGGGCAGAAAGTCAGCCAGGATCTTGCCTTCGAGTTCCGCAACGAACTCTTCGCCAAGATTCAGCGCCTTTCGTTCAGCTACCACGACCGCAACCGCACCGGCCAGTTGATGATCCGCGCCACCGACGATGTGGAAAAGGTGCGTATCTTCATCGGCCAGGGCCTGCTGATGACCGTCCAGGCGTTGGTCCTGCTCACTGGTGCGCTGGTGATCCTGGCGTGGACTAACTGGCAGCTCACGCTGGTGGTGTTGCCCATCCTGCCCATCGCCCTGGTGATGTTCATGATCTTCGGCGCCACGGCGCAACCGCTGTTCGTAGCCGTGCAGCGCAAACTCTCGGCGCTCAACGACATTTTGCAGGAGAACCTGGCCGGGGTGAAAGTGGTCAAGTCCTTTGTACGCGAGCGCCAGGAATTCAAACGCTTCGACCAATCCGCCGAAGAGTATATGAACGAGCAGATTCGCGTCTCGAAGATCTTCAGCTTCCTCTTCCCCGTGGTCTTTTTGATTGCCAATCTGGGCCAGGCGGCGGTGCTCTACTTCGGCGGTCGCCAGATCATCGGCGGCACGTTGACGCTGGGCGAATGGCAGAAGTTCAGCCTCTACCTGATCTACGTCTTCTTCCCCATCGGGCAGTTGGGTTTCATCATCAGCCAGATGAGCCAGGCGTCGGCCAGCGCCAGCCGTATCTTTGAGATTCTGGACGCCAAGAACGACGTCACCGACAAACCCGGCGCCGCGCCGCTGCCTGCCGTGGAGGGCAAAGTCCGCTTCGAGGACGTCACCTTCCGTTACTTCAACAGCAGCGAACCGGTGCTCAGCGGCATTAACCTGGAGGCGCGTCCTGGTGAAACGGTGGCGCTGCTCGGCTCCACCGGCAGCGGTAAGACGACGATCATCAACCTGATCCCCCGCTTTTACGACGTCAGCGAAGGCCGGGTGACCATCGACGGACACGACGTGCGAGATGTGACGCTGGAAAGCCTGCGCCGCCAGATCGGCATCGTGTTGCAGGAGACCAATCTCTTCACCGGCACGATCCGCGACAACATCGCCTTTGGCCGCCCCGACGCCACCGACGACGAGGTGATCGCCGCCGCCAAGGCTGCTGCCGCCCACGATTTCATTGTGGGCTTCCCCGAAGGCTACCAGACGCCGGTGGGCGAGCGCGGCGCCACGCTTTCGGGCGGGCAAAAACAGCGCGTGGCCATCGCCCGCGCTCTGCTTACGGATCCGCGCATCCTGATTCTCGATGACTCCACCAGTTCGGTGGATGTGGCCACCGAAGCGCTGATCCAGAAGGCGCTGGATCGCCTGATGGAAGGGCGTACCAGCTTCGTCATCGCGCAGCGCATCAGCACTGTCCTCAGCGCCGATCAGATTCTCGTCCTTGAAAAGGGGCAACTGGTGGCGCAGGGAACCCACGCCGAATTGATGGAAACCAGCCCGATCTACGCCGAAATCTACCGCAGCCAGCTGGTGGAAGACGCGGATACGGAAGAGCAACCGACGGTCGCGTATGGAGATTGAGCGATTAGGCGATTGAGGGACTCGGGATCGCGCACAACAACGCGATCCCCAATCCCCCAATCGCTTAATCCCCCAATCTCTGATTCGCAATCTGCCCAGGAGAAAACCATGTTTGGTCATCCAGATCGAATGTTGCAACAGGAGTCGCGCAAGGCCACAAGCGTCGGCGCGACGTTGAATCGTTTCACCGGATATTTCAAGCCGTACTGGTGGGTGTTGTTGATCGTGGGCGTGCTCATGGTGGTGAACACCTACACGCAGGTCATCGGCCCCGAGTTGATCGGCCAGTCGGTAGACTGTTACCTGACCCCGGCCATGATCGGCGAAGCGGCGCAGGGCGTCTCCATCCCCGGTATGTCGGATCTTATGGCCAATGCCGACGCCGGCAGCCAGAGCAACTGCTGGTTCGACGACGTCCCCGCCGACGCCACCACCGACTATCTGCTCGGCGGACTGCTGCGGCTGGTCCTCATTGTGACGGGGCTGTACATCGCAGGCGCCATCACCGGCGGCATGATGTTCTTCGGCATGACGTGGACAGGTCAGCATGTGCTGCGCACGATCCGCGTGCGGCTCTTCGCCCACATGCAGAAGCTGTCGATGGGCTTTTACAGCCGCCAGGAGACCGGCGACCTGATGAGCCGCATCACCAACGACACCGACGCCATCCAGCAGGTGCTCACCTTCGCCCTGGTGCAGGTGGTGAGTGGCGCGCTGCTGATTGTGTGGATCGCCTACAACATGATCGCGCTGAACTGGGCGTATGGCCTGCTCAGCTTGAGCATCGTGCCGGTGATGGCATACGCCACCGTCTGGTTCAGTGGACAGGCTCGCCGCGCCTTCCGCCAGACGCGCCAGAGCATCGGCGACGTCAACGCCGAGTTGGAAGAGAGCATCTCGGGTGTGCGTGAGGCGCAAGCCTTCAGCCGAGAAGACGCCAACATCGAGAGCTTCCGCGTCAGCAACGCCGCCAACCGAGACGCCAACGTGCGCGCCGTTGCCTACACGTCGGCGCTGGCGCCCACTTTGGAGGCGTTGGGCTACGTGGCCATCGCCATCACCGTGGGCGTGGGCGGCGTGCTCATGCTGCGCGGCCAGAACCTGGTGGGATCGGCAGTGTCGCTGGGGCTGATCATCACTTTCCTGGGCTACGTGCAGCGTTTCAACCAGCCGATTGCCCAGATTTCTGTGCTGTGGACCAATCTGCAGAGCGCTATTGCCGGCGCCGAACGCATCTTTGATCTCATGGACGAAGTCCCCGAGGTGCAGGAGAAGGTGAACGCCAAGGAGATGAAAGCGATCCTGGGCGAGGTGGTCTTCGACAAGGTGTGGGCCGAGTACAATCCCGGCGAACCCGTGCTGCGTGGCATCGATCTGAAGGCCAGCCCCGGCGAGACCGTCGCCATCGTCGGCCCCACCGGCGCGGGCAAGACCACGATCATCAACCTGCTGCCCCGCTTCTGGGATGTGACCCAGGGCGCGCTGCGCATTGACGGCGTGGACGTGCGCGATGTCACTGTGGACAGCCTGCGCCGCCAGATCGGCATCGTGCTACAAGACACCTTCCTCTTCGGCGCTTCGGTGATGGAGAACATCCGCTTCAGCCGCCCCGACGCCACCGACGAGGAAGTGATCGCTGCCGCCCAACTGGCTCAGGCCCACGACTTCATCGAGCGCCTGCCCGAAGGGTACAAGACGGTGCTGGGCGAGCGCGGCAGCGGTCTCAGCCAGGGTCAGCGCCAGTTGCTCTCGATTGCCCGCGCCGCGCTGGCCGATCCGCGGCTGTTGATCCTCGACGAAGCCACCAGCAGCGTCGACACCCGCACCGAACGCAAGATCCAATCCGCGCTGGAAGAACTGATGCGCGGCCGCACCAGCTTTGTCATCGCGCACCGGCTGAGCACGATCCGCAACGCCGATCAGGTGTTGGTCCTCAAGGCGGGTGAAATCATCGAGCGAGGCACCCACGAAACGTTGCTGGCACAGCAAGGCTTCTACTACGATCTCTACATGAGCCAGTTCCGCGCCACCGAAGCCGCCGGCCCCGCCAAAACCGCAGCGACGAACGGTCATGTGGCGGAGCGGGTGGAGAATTGATACACGATTGTCGCGCTCCTGCGATGAAACGTTCTGTGGACACGGATTGATCTGCCATTACGAAACCGGATCAATCTGAAATCCGTGTTTCTGCCAATCCGTTCCCAACATCTGCCATACGCAAGGCGCACGAATAACTCAGATCACGCTGTCAACGTGACGAGCGCACTCAACAAACAAACACCGCGTGGACGGAGGGCTGTCCGCGGTGTTCGATCTCAAGAAAACGCTCACATCCTCTGCAATTACGCATCACGTGAGGAGTTAGACACCCCCTTTGGGGTGGAAATGAAAGCACGTTAACAAGAGAAGACATGAAGGGCGCTGTAGAGTGGTTAAGCGACAAAACAAAACCATGAACAGGAGGCCCTTCATGTCCACAACAACCATAGCATCGTTTGAGCGAGAGATCCAGGTCGAAGTCATAGACGAAAAGCCGCTGGTGACCCGATATGCGGGCGCATTGGCATGGCAGAAAGTGTGGACGTACTTCGATGTAGCGAGTGTATTGTCGGAAAGCGAAATCACCTATGGTCAGGATAGGGATGCCGCACGAGATATGATGTTCGGCATGAGCCTGGGACGGTTGGTCAACGCCCATTCGGGTAGACGAATCGCCCAACGCTTTGGTGGTGAAGCGAGTCAAGAAGGGATGGAGCGAGATGAGTTGCTGGCTGAGTTGGTTGAAGAACCGTTTAGTCAGCGGCAGTTGTTCCCGCTTTATGAACAACGAAACGGTATGATTTGGGAACGCTTCAACTATGTCCGGCTGCAGCAGTTACAGACGATTCCAGGCTATGCACCCGATGAGAAGGGAATGCTGATTTTGGATGATCTTTCCGTTAGCGAAGCCGTATGCCAAGAACATGGAATACCTGCAACCGGTGTGGGACAACAATCTCAAGCGGACGGTCATGGGGTACAGCGCCGTGCACCTGCGCTACCCTCACCCGCACCGACGGGACCAGGCGCTACAATGTCACCTGGCCACTGCTCTCCTGCGTTCCACCTTGTTTGCGCTGCTTGCCCGTTTTGCACAGGATGAATACGAGTTCTCGCCCGAACAACTCATTCATCATGTGATCGGACGTCTCATCCATTCACATTGATGGTTCTGGCACCTTTTGCATTCAGTTGCCACCTTGGTTCCCTGCTCTCCATTGCCTTCGCTTTCGGCACAGACCAAGGCTATGGTTGTTCTCTTGTTAATGTGCTTTTACATCCCCTCTATTGGGGGTGTCTAACTCCTCTCACATTACGCTAGACATATGGACAGGTTCCGCCCCAAACGCCTGTAGGGGGGACAGTAAGGGTTTGTGTAGCTAGATTTAAGGGGTCCCATTGCAGATTTCGCTGAATCTACCGATTGGAGAGCCAGATGGAACCCATTGCGTATCCGCCGCCGAGATTGGTTTTTGGGAGACGACCGCCGAAAGCTGCAACCTCAAGTGTATCCACTGCCGGCGCATGACGGTGGCCGACAAGCTGCTGCCCCAGGACTTGACCACACAGGAATCGTTCAGCCTGATCGACCAGATCGCGGAATTTGCGCGTCCGATTTTCGTCCTCTCGGGCGGGGAACCGCTGTTCCGATCCGATATTTTCGACATCGCCCGCCACGCGTCGGACGCTGGGCTGATCGTAGCGCTGGCCACCAACGGCACGCTGATCGACCGCAACGTGGCCCAGGAGATCAAGGACGCGGGCATCCGCCGCGTCAGCATCAGCTTCGACGGCGCGGACGCACCCACGCACGACATCTTCCGCGGCAAAGGCGCTTTCGACAAGTCGTTGGCCGGGATGGAACACCTGCGCGCTGTGGGCGTCCCCTACCAGATCAACACCACCGTGGCGCGTCACAATTCACACCAGATGCCCGATACGCTGGCCCTGGCCAAGGGCATGGACGCGGCCGCGCTGCATCTTTTCCTCCTGGTGCCGGTGGGCTGCGGCGTGGAGATCGCGCCGGATCAGCAGATCACCGCAGGCGAGTATGAGTCGATCCTCAACTGGATGTACGACGCCGAAATGGAAGGCGGCATTGAGTTGAAGGCCACCTGCGCGCCCCACTACTTCCGCATCGTGCGCCAGCGTCAGGCCGAGGAACGGCGCATGGGCATCGTGCGTGAACGCCCACAGAGCATGCACCGTCAACGCCACGCCGGCGGCAACGGCAATGGACATCCGGGCGGCCATCCCGGTGGACATCCAGGCGGCAACGGCCATCCTGGTGGTCACCCTGGCGCGCAGAATGGCGATTCGGCCATGAGCGCCATGACCAAAGGCTGCCTGGCCGGCACCGGCGTCTGCTTCGTCAGCCATCGCGGCGAAGTCTTCCCCTGCGGCTACCTGCCTGTGGAAGCGGGCAACATCCGTCAACAGCCCTTCCGCGAGATCTGGGAAAATTCCCCTCTCTTCGCCGAGTTGCGCGACCCTGATCTGTTGGGCGGGAAATGCGGCCTGTGCGAGTTCAAGAAAGTCTGCGGCGGCTGCCGCGCCCGCGCCTACGGCATGACGGCGGAATACCTGGGCGAAGAACCGTTCTGCACCTATGAGCCGCGAGTGATTTACGATTGACGATTTACGATTGACGATTGTCTGGTTAACGAAGATGATCCCCCATTGGGAAATCATTGTGTTGACGAGAAATCGTCAATCGAAAATCGTCAATCGAAAATCCCAAAGGAGTTTTCATGTCAAACCAAAACAACCAGCTTGACATTGCCATCATCGGCGGTGGGATCAGCGGACTGAGCATGGCGTGGTATGTGCAGAAGAGCGATCCGACGCTGTCCTATGCGGTGCTGGAACAGGGCGACCGTTGGGGGGGCAAGATCCGCACCGATAGCGTGGACGGTTTCGGCGACGATTCGTTTGTGGTGGAGGGCGGCCCTGATTCGTTCATCACCCAGAAACCGTGGGCGATGGGGCTGGCGCGCGAGTTGGGCCTGGGCGACGAGCTGCTCCCCACCAACGACGACCAGCGCAAGACCTACGTCCTCAACAACGGCAAGCCCACGCCCCTGCCCGACGGCGTGCTCATGATCATCCCCACCAAGTTCATGCCCTTTGCCCTGTCGCCGCTGATTTCGCCGCTGGGCAAGCTGCGCATGGGGCTGGATCTCTTCATCCCCGCCAAGCGCGATGGCAAGGACGAAACCCTGGCCGAGTTTGTGCAGCGTCGCCTGGGCAACGAGGCGCTGGACAAGATCGCCGAACCGCTGATGTCGGGCATCTACAACGCCGAGGCCGAAAAGCAGAGCCTGCTCGCCACCTTCCCCCGCTTCCGCATGATCGAGGAGAAGCACGGCAGCCTGATCAAAGGCATGTTGGCGTCGAAAAAGGCCAGCGATGCCGCCAAGGCCAAAGCCAAGGCAGAGGCCGCGGCCAATCCCCAGCCCGGGCGCAAACCGATGTCGGTTTTCATGTCGCTGAATGAGGGCATGAATTCGCTGATCCACGCACTCACGGCGCAGTTGACCGGCGACCTTCGTTTACGCACTGGCGTCTCTTCGATTTCGCCCGTCAACGGCGGCTATCGGCTGAAACTCAGCGACGGATCGCAGATCACGGCGCGGGCGGTTGTGCTGGCCACGCCGGCCTACGTCGCCGCGGACCTGCTCGACGATCTGGCGCCGCGTTCGGCCAAGCTGCTCGACGGCATCCGCTACGTCAGCACGGGGACGATTTCGCTGGCCTACCGCCGCCAGGACATCCCCGACAAATACCCCGGCTTCGGCATCGTCGTCCCCGCAGTGAGGCGCGGGACATCAACGCCATCACCTGGAGTTCCACCAAGTTCAACCGCCGCGCACCGCAGGATCACGTGCTGGCGCGGGTCTTCTTCGGCGGGTCGCGCAGCCCGCACATGATGGATCTGGACGATGACGAGGTCCTCCGCCGTGTGCGCGCCGAGTTAAAGAAGATGACCGGCGTCGAGGCCGAACCGCTCTTCCACAAGATCTACCGCTGGCCCCGCTCCAACCCCCAGTACGACGTGGAACACATCCAGCGCGTCGACGCCATCGAAGCCGCCCTGCCGGAAGGGATTTTCGTCACCGGCAGCCCGTACCGCGGCATCGGCGTCCCCGATTGTGTACACCAATCGCAGCAGAACGCGGAGAAAGTGGTCGCGGCGCTGACGCAGAAGCGCGTGGCGGCGTTGGTCGCGGCTGATTGAGTGTGTGATTCGTGACCCGTGATTCGTGGGTTTAGGATCACGGATCACGATAGTACTTTTCCCGACACCATCCCTCTCCAATCCCCCACACAATTCCCTACCTTCCTGTCCAGGTTGAAGACTCATCGTGTGCCAGAGAAGCGTTACTATCTTTTCCGTTACACTATAAATAATAGAGTGAGAACTTTCCTGTGCCGCCAGTGGCATGATGATGAGATGGTGGGATGATGCGCATGGATACATCATCCCATCATCTCATCATCATCTCCCCAAAAACTTTAACTGGAAGCGATTTCCTATGCGCGACTTCAAATACACCTGGATCATCGGCCTGATCGTCACGGCCGCGTTGATTATGATCCCCGTTTGGGCCTTCGCCACTGGTGGCGATGCGCCCAACAACGATCCCTGGGCAGGGGTACCCACACCCATCGCCCACACCAGCCACGCCGATCTCATGGATGGCCCTTTCGAGACTGGATCAGATGTCACCAAAGCCTGCCTTGAGTGTCACACCGACGCCGCGCACCAGGTGATGGCGACTTCTCATTGGACGTGGGAGAGCGATCCGGTGCTGCTCGAAGGCCGCGACGAACCCATCGCTACCGGTAAGAAGACTTCCATCAACAACTACTGCATCGGCATCCAATCCAACTGGGCCAGTTGCACCAGTTGTCACACCGGCTACGGCTGGGACAGCGCCGACTTCGACTTCGCCGAGCAGGAGAACGTCGACTGTCTCGTGTGTCACGACCAGTCGGGCAGTACATCAAGAGCAAGGCCGGCCTGCCCGCCGAAAGCGTTGACCTGTTGGCCGCGGCGCAGAGCGTATCTTCGCCCACACGCGACAACTGTGGTAGCTGCCATTTCAACGGCGGCGGCGGCAACGCGGTGAAGCACGGCGATCTCGATCAGACGCTGCTGAACCCGCCCGAATCGCTGGACGTTCACATGGGGCGCTACGATTTCACGTGCATCACTTGTCACCAGGCCGATGATCACCAAATCACCGGGCGCGCCATTTCTGTGAGCGTAGACAACGAAAACCAGGTCTACTGCACCGATTGCCACACCGGCGAGGTCCACGAAGACGAGCGCATCAACGCCCACACCGAAAGCGTGGCCTGCCAGACCTGCCACATCCCCGAAGGCGCTGTGCGCGAGGCCACGAAGATGCACTGGGATTGGTCCACCGCCGGTCAAGACCTGCCCGAAGACACCCACAGCTACCTCAAGATCAAGGGCAGTTTCGTCTACGAAGACGAGTTCATCCCCGAATACTTCTGGCACGACGGCCTCGTGGATCGCTACATCCTGGGCGACGTCATCGATCCCAGCCAGCCCACACCGCTGAACGAGCCGCTGGGCAGCATCGACGACGCCGACGCCAAGATCTGGCCCTTCAAGGTTCACCGAGCGCTGCAACCCTACGACACCGTCTTCGACTATCTGCTCCAGCCCAACACCGCCGGCCCCGATGGCTACTGGACCACCTTCGACTGGGACAGCGCGCTGCGCAGCGGATCTGAAACCGTGGGCATGGACTACAGCGGCGAATACGACTTCGCGCCCACCGAAATGTACTGGAATCTCTCGCACATGGTTGTCCCCGGCGATCAGGCGCTGCAATGCGACGATTGCCACGGCGAAACCGGCCGCATGGATTGGGAAGCGCTCGGCTACGACGGCGATCCCATGCTGTGGGGTGGGCGCAGGGTCGAAGGGAACGCCAAATGAAAGAGTGGATGATCATGCCCGCCAAGTTCTTCCGTCGGCTGTTGCCGGTTGTCGTTGCCGCCCTGGCCCTGGGGATCGTCTTCTCCGCCGCGCTGGCGCAGACGACGACGCCCGACGACGTGGAAAACCCCAACGCGCTGCCCTCGGGATCGCCGCTGCATCCCGTCTTCGCGCTGTTGGACGCCGACGGCAACAACGTCCTCGAATCGGGGATGCCCGTTTCCACCATGCGCACGTGCGGTAGCTGCCACGACACTGAATTCATCGCCGAGCACAGCTTCCACGCCGATCTGGGCCTGGGCGACTTCACCGATCCCGGCGCGGTGACCGGTGGCAACGCCTGGGACACCAGCCCCGGCACATTCGGCAAGTGGAATCCGCTGATCTACCGCTACCTCTCACCCGCGTCTGATGAAATTGTGGATCTCACCACCGTCGAGTGGATCAAGACGCTGGGTGCGCGGCATGTGGGCGGCGGCCCGGCCGTAACCGGCCGCGACGGCACACCGTTGGTCGATCTGCCCGCGGACGCCGCCAACCCCGAAACCAGCATCGTCGATCCCATCACCGGTGAGGCAACGGCGTGGGATTGGAACGAGTCGGGCGTGGTGGAGATGAATTGCTTCCTCTGTCACCTGGCCGACCCCAACAACGACGCCCGCCTCACGGCGCTGGACGCAGGCGATTTCGGCTGGGCCAACACCGTCACCCTGCTGGGCAGCGGCATCCTCACCGGCACTGTGGACACGCCGATCTGGAATGCCGACGCCTTCGACGCCGAGGCAACCTGCTGCCTGTCTACGTCACCGTGCAGGACCCCACCAGCGAGAACTGCGGCCAATGTCACGGCGATGTCCACATGAACAACCGTGTGCCGCTCGTCCTCGACAGTGATTGCGAGGACAACGGCTGGACCACGACCACCACCGGCCAGGTCTACTCGTCGCAGCGGCTGGCCAATTCCGGCCTCAATTTGGAAAACAAGAACGATCTCTCGCTGGCCTGGGATGTCCACGCCGAGCGCGTGGTGGCCTGTACCGAGTGCCACTACTCGGTGAACAACCCCGTCTACTACCAGGAAGATCCCGAAAGCAAGCCCGATCACCTGGTCTTTGATCCGCGGCGCATCGACTTCGGCGAGTATCTCTATCGCCCGATTCACGAATTTGCCAAAGGACAGAGCGCTCAGGGCAGCCTGGCGCCCGAGTTCGACAACACGTTGCGGCGTTGCGAATCGTGTCACAGCGTTGAGGACAACCACAACTGGCTGCCGTACAAAGATCGTCACATGCAAGAGGTGAGCTGCGAAAGCTGTCACATCCCCGAGTTGACGCCGGCGCAACAGGCGGTCGACTGGACTGTGCTGCAACTCGACGGCTCCCCGGCCACGGAATGCCGCGGGGTGGAAAACGCAGGCGGCAGTTCGCCGTTGCTCACCGGGTACACGCCCACGCTGCTGCCACGGATCAACGGCGCAGGTGACTACACGCTGGCCCCGCACAATCTGGTGGCCTCGTGGTATTGGATCTACGGCGAACCGGCCCGCCCCGTGCCGTTGCGCAACCTGGAAGCGGCATGGCTGACCGACAACGCCTACCGCGCTGACGTCCTCGCAGCCTTCGACGCCAACGCCGACGGCGTACTCGACGATGTTGAACTCGTCATCGATAGCGACGCCAAGGAATCGCTGATCGCCGCTAACCTGGCCGCGCAAGGACTCGACAACCCGCGCATTGCCGGCGAAGTGCAGCCCTATAGCATCAACCACAACGTGGTCACCGGCGAATGGGCCACGCGTTCGTGCGACACCTGTCATGGCGAAGATTCGCTGGTGGCGCAGGCCATGCCCATCGCCAACCGCACGCCCGGCGGCGTTACGCCCACCTTCGTCAGCGACGGTTCGGTGCAGACGCCGGGTGCGTTCTTCGTGAATGAGAGCGGCGCGCTTTTCTACTCGCCCAAGCCCGAAACCAATCTCAGCGCCAATGGGATCTACATCCTCGGCCACGACAGTGTGTGGTGGGTAGACTGGGCCGGGATCGTCCTCTTTGTGGCGACGCTGTTGGGCGTCACCGCGCATGGGGGGCTGCGCTACATTGCCGGTCGGCGCTACGCGCACCATCACCCAGAACTGCGCGAAGTCTACATGTATACCGTCTACGAGCGCTTCTGGCACTGGATGCAGACGGCCGTGATTTTGGGGTTGGTCTTCACCGGTCTCATCATCCACAAGCCCGACAAACTCGGCATTTTCAGCTTTGCGTACATGGTGCAGGTACACAATGTGCTGGCCGCGATCCTGTTGATCAACGCGGCGATGGCGGCGTTCTATCACTTCGCCAGCGGTGAAATTCAGAAATTCCTGCCCCAGCCGCAGGGATTCTTCAATGATATGTTTGTGCAGGCCAAGTTCTACCTGAGCGGCATCTTCCGCGGCGAGGAACATCCCTTCGAGAAGAGCGAACGGCGCAAGTTCAACCCACTACAACAGGTGACCTACCTGGCCATCCTCAACGTGTTGCTGCCGCTGCAAGTGATTACCGGCATCCTCATGTGGGGTGCGCAACGCTGGCCCGTGGTCGCCGCCCAACTTGGTGGTCTTGTATACCTGGCCCCCTTCCACACGCTGATCGCCTGGCTCTTCGCCACGTTCATCGTGCTACACGTCTACCTAACCACCACCGGCCCCACACCGCTCACGGGCATCCGCTCGATGATCGTGGGGTGGGATCAGGTGGAGGTGAAGAGTTGATTTACGATTTGCGATTGACGATTGACGATTTCTGGTAAAGGGAGTGAACCTATATTCATGCGGATAGTAGAACATGCGATAGCACAGCTCATATCCTTGGAACCGAAAATCGTCAATCGAAAATCGCCAATCGTAAATTCTGCAAAATTTAAGGAGCTTCCATGACAACCTACGTCGAACCACAATCCACCGCTCGTTCGGGGATGGGCGCGCTGACCCGACGGGTGGCCCGCGATTATGTGAATCCCTACTTCGCCGGCATTTTGCTGGGGCTGGTGCTGTTTGGGGCGTTTTTCGTCACCGGCAACGGGCTGGGCGCGTCGGGTGGGCTGAACCGCCTGCTCGTCGTCGTCGAGGACGCCGTGGCCCCCGATCACGTGGACCGCACGCCCTATCTCATCGACATGGCCGGCGGCGACCGCAACCCGCTGGACAGTTGGGTGGTCTTCGTGACCATCGGCACCGTCATCGGCGGCTTTGCGTCGGGCTGGATGAACGGGCGCATCAAGGTGGAAACCGTGCGCGGCGAAGGTGTGCCGGTGCGCGTGCGCTGGCTGATGGCCTTCCTCGGCGGCGCGTTGATGGGCTACGGCGCTCGCTTCGCCCGTGGCTGCACCTCGGGGCAGGCGCTGAGCGGCGGCGCCGTCCTCTCGGTGGGGAGTTGGGCCTTCATGTTCGCCGTCTTCGGCGGGGCCTATGCGCTGGCGTATTTCTTCCGTAAGTTCTGGCAGTAGGGATTAGGGATCGGGGACTAGGGGCTGGGGATTGGGTACAGCGGATTGTGTGCATGGTGAGACCTGACGCCATATACGATCCCACAGTCCCCAATCCCTAATCCCCAGTCCCCAGCCCCCACACACGAGGCAACCAACCATGACACCATTTCCACTCCAATTAACTGAACTGATGGGCCACTGGGGATCGTACTGGGTCTATCTG
Source organism: Caldilineaceae bacterium (assembly GCA_041391225.1). GTDB lineage: Bacteria > Chloroflexota > Anaerolineae > Caldilineales > Caldilineaceae > RI-153. Next base: position 19,292 of record JAWKOL010000017.1, on the reverse strand, counting down.
CTGATTGGTTTTCTGTTCGGCTATGTGCTGGAGATTGCCGGGTTCGGCAATTCGCGCAAGCTGGCGGCGCAGTTCTTTTTCAAGGATCTGACCGTGCTCAAGGTGATGTTCACCGCCATCATCGTGGCGATGGTGCTCATCTTTGCCAGCACAGCCTTTGGTCTGCTCGACTTTAACTTGATCTGGGTCAACCCCACCTACCTGTGGCCGGGGATCGTGGGTGGCCTGATCATGGGCGCAGGCTTCATCATCGGCGGCTTCTGCCCGGGGACATCGCTGGTGTCGGCAGCGACGCTGAAGTTAGACGGCGTGATGTTCGTCCTCGGCGTCTTCTTCGGCATCTTCCTCTTCGGCGAGACCGTGGGCCTGTACGAAGGCTTCTGGAATTCTTCGTACATGGGGCGGTTTACGCTGCCTGAGTTCTTGGGCCTGGACACAGGCTGGGTGGTGCTGCTGGTGGTGTTGATGGCGCTCTTCATGTTCTGGGGCGGCGAACAGTTGGAACGCATCATCGGCAAACAAGACCTGTCCAAAGCGCCCAAATGGCGCTACGGCGCCGCGGGGACGCTGGTGATGGCCTCGGTTGCGCTGGTCTTCATCGGCCAGCCCACCAACGCGGATCGCTGGTCCATGCTGGCGCCGGTACAAGACGTGCGCCTGTCTGAACGCAAGGTACAGATCCACCCCGGCGAGCTGCTCGACTCGATCCACAACGCCGGGCTGCGCGTCTACATGATCGACGTACGACCCGAGGCCGACTACAACCTCTTCCACATCCTCGACGCCCAGCATGTGACGATGGCTGAATTGCCTGAGCTTGCGCCTATCCTGCGTGAAGAACCGGCCAACACGCTCTTCGTGACCATGAGCAACGACGAGACAGCCGCCACCGAAGCGTGGAAGTATCTCGTGGCCGAGAGTGTGCCCAATGTCTACATCCTGGAAGGCGGCGTCAACAACTGGTTGGCCGTCTTCGGCGACGACGAGTTCAAACTCACCCGCACCCTGGCCGTGAGCGGAGACGATCAACTGCGCTACACGTTCGACATGGCGCTGGGCGCACGCTCCCGCCGCCGAACCCGATCCACATGAATTCGTGCTGGACTATGTCCCCAAAGTGGAACTCAAGGCCAAACGCGGTGCAACGGGCGGTGGCTGCGGGTAACGCGGACGGGAGAGAGAAGGTCACGGATTTCAGGATTGGCAGGAGGAGGCGGAGAGATAGAGACATCGCTCTTTCGGTGATTGAATTTGTAGGAGATTAAATGCAGATTTTGCAGGTGGCATGGCTTTGGAAGGATACGGCTGTGCCATCTGTGAAATCTGCATCTTTGTGCTTCCTAATCGTAAGATTTTGCACTACAGTAAAGAACAGCGTCTTCCATTCTCTGTCCGAAAAATCCTAAGGAGAAACCAGAGAAATAATGATCCACGAAGCCACACGAAGATACACGAAGGCAGAGAAGAACAAGCAGAAAGCTTTTCCGCTCTGTTCTCCTGCTAATCCTGAAATCCGTGTCCCTCTTTCTCTTTCTCTTTCTCTTTCTCTTTCTCAATCCACGTAGGAGGAACCGATGACAACGACGCGTTGGGATCCGCTACCCCGTGAAGAGGTAATCGCCGCGCTGGACCGCCAATCCCCGTCCAGGATTCCGTTGGTGCGGGCCAAGTGGTGGGGCGAAGGATTGATGGAGCAGTATGGCGACCAGTTGAAACGCTTCGATCACTACCCCGAGGACGCGCCCATCCTCTTCATCCGCGCCGTGGACGCTACGAAGATGAACCTCTCGTGGGAACTGCCTACCCACGGCGGGCTGGACAATCGCTCTGTCCTCGACGATTGGGCCAAGCTCGATGAGTTCATCGAAAAGCTGCCCGATCCCGAAAATGATCCGCAGATGGACGCGCTGGTGACGCAGGCCGAGGAGATCCGCCGCGAGGGGCGCTACTTGCTCTTTGGCTGGTGGCGTCTTTTCTTCGAGGGGCCGTGGGAGATCCGGGGCATGCAAAATCTGCTCATGGACTACTACCTCTATCCCGACGAGGTCCACAAACTGCACGACGCGCTCTGCAACCATTACCTGGGCTACCTGCGCCGCGCCGTGCGCGAACTCAAGCCCGACGGCTTCTGGACAAGCGACGATCTGGGCCACCAGCGTCAGCTTTTCATGGGGCCGGACATTTTCCGCAACTTTCTCAAGCCCTACTATCTGCGCATCGGCGCCCAACTGGCCGAGGACAACCTACACTGGTGGCTGCACTCCTGCGGCAACAACACCGTCGTCCTCGATGATCTAATCGAAGCGGGCGTCGACGTGTTTCATCCTGTGCAAAAGGGGACGATGGACGAAGTCGCCGTGGCCAAAGAGTATGGCGACCGTCTCACATTCCTGGCGGGGTTCGACGTGCAGCACATCCTGCCCGAAGGCACCCCCGAAGACGTACGCGCCGAGGTGCGCTTCCTCATCGACACCTTCGACCGCCCCGACGGCGGGCTGTGTCTGGCCGCGGGCAATGGCATCGTGGCGGGCAATCGGCTGGAGAACATCGAAGCGTTCTTGGACGAGGCGTTGCGGTATGGTGAGGAGCATCGAAGGCGGATGGGGACCAGGGATCGGTGACTGGGGATTGGGAATCGTGTTGGGGTTCATGATGATGGGATGATGAGATGATGAGATGATGACCACAGAGTCATCATCTCATCATCCCATCATCTTCTGCAATCACCAATTACTTTTTCCGACTGCGCTTACGCCGCGTCGCTACCGCCGCCTGCGGCTTCAACGACGGCGTGAGCGTGGTGATCAGCAGCAGTGTCATCACCACGGCGGAGGAGAGGCACCACATGCACACAGCGCCGATGACGAAGGGTTCCAGGTAGGTGAGGTAGAGCGAGAAGAGGACGCCGAAGAAGGCGAAGCCAAAAAGCAGCTTAGGCGCGTACGCGGCCAGCGGATCCTGGCGCAGGCGCGACCAGCCCCAGGCGATCAGGATCAGTGTGTAGCCCACCAACCCCAAGATGCCGATGGGCAAAATGCCGAAGAGGCTGGCGTATTCGCTGCCCTGCACGGCGTTGCAATCGCCCACCGGGCCGCAGATTGCCTCCACCGACTGTGTCTCCACGTAGGCCATGTACCCCGAAATGCCCAGCCCAATCACCGCCAACACCGGCAACGCCCAGGACGCCACATTCGACGAGATCCAGCGCGCTTTGCCCATCCATGCCGCCGCGGCGTAAAGCAACGCCAACACCATACCCGCCATCACCAACATTGCCAACCAGAAGCCGCTTACCTCGCTGGGCGCAGGTCGGGTGGCCGCCACTTCCATGCCTTCCACCATGAAGCGCTCGCCCTGGTTGATGGAAAACGCGCCCAACTCGGGGTAGTCGACACCGCCGACGGCCATGTATTCCTCGATGTAGCCGGGCAACTGTGACGGGATCTCCGCGGAGCCGATCATCAGGTGATCGCCGATCACCATGAACGGCACGCCGATGCCCTGGCCGGAATGTCCATACTTCATTGCCAGCGCGCTCAACTTCTGAAAATCACCATCGGTCTTCAACTCAATTAGTTGAATGTCTAACTGATCGCCGTACTGGCGCTGAATCGGCGGCAGCACATTCTCGATCACCTCGTGGCAATGACCACAAGTGCTCAGCCAAAAGAGGACGGCGCGCACCGTGGGCGCGTCCTGTTCCGCGTCCGCGGCCAGCAGGTTGCCAGGCAGTGCAAGCAACAAGAGGACGAGCAACAACACACTGAAAATCGTTCGTTTCATCGAGAGCCTCCTAAAGCAACTCCATTTAGTCTCTATCCTGAAATTACAGTGCGCAGCAGAACGCCCAATTTGCATCGGAATAATCCACTGGGCTGCTGTGAATTTCAGGCTAGAATCTCAATACACAAACTCACGAATATCGTAGGTGGAAACGCGTGTGCCATGCGCTTGCGCCCACGGTTTGAGCAGTTCACGAAAAGTAGACATCTCTTGCTCGATACAATCCTCGTTCAGGGGCGTAGATCGGCGGCTTCGGCATCCTGCACGTAGGGAGACGAGACGCTCGCCACAAAGGGTGACAGATAGATCAAATCGCCACTGTCCAGTGGCAGGCCGGTGAGCAGATCCAACGTATCGCGACGGTGGTCTTGGCGGAAGCGTTCGCCGCCCACGCCCACCATCAAGATCAGCCCCACAGAGACGCCGCCCGCCTTGATCGTCTGGATGGCGTGGCGTACGTCGGCGGCATTGCCCGGCTTGCGTAGGAACTGACGCAGGGGATCGTGTCCGCTTTCTACGCCCACGTAGACGCGGCGCAGGTTGCGTGCGCGCAACTCGGCGAAGTCGGCGCTGGACTTGTGCATGGCGTCGGGCGCACTGATGAAAGCGTAGATCCCGCCAGTCTGTGCGACCGGCATGGCCGCGTTGACGGCGTCCAGCATGGGGATCAACGTACGCTGCGCTACGATCACGGCGTTGGCGTCGGCCAAGAAGACGCCCCGACGCAACGCCTGCCCCTCGCCCAGAAATTCTTGCACCGCCGCGATGTGACGGGTCAACGTTTCGCCCGTTTTGATGCGGAAAGGACGATCCCGGTAGAACGTGCAGAAGGTACACTCGTTGTACGAACAGCCTTCCGTCACCTGCAACACTGTAGACAAATACTGATCCGGCGGCAGGATCGGCACCGGCTTGTAGACGTCGAGAAAGCGGCGGCGTTCACCCGTCAACTTCGGCCAATCCCAGCGCAGCACCACGGAGAGCCAATCTTGAATCTCGGGCAGCGGCGCGTCCGCGGGGGCGGCCAACAAACCGTTGGCAAGCGCCGCGGAAACGTCGTTGGCGGCATCGTAGACCCGCCCAAGCAGCTTTTTGCATTCAGCGCCGTTGAGGAAACGCCGCCGCCGTCGCTGCGGGCGGCGATGATCGGTCCACTTGACCAGGACGCGGTTGTCCAACGAGCGGCGGTAGGTCATCTTGTCCCAAAACGCGCCCACCAGCCGACCTTCACCGTCAAACGACAGGTTGATCCGCCCGTCAAAACTTAGCGTCAAGGTTCCTGCATTGAGGGAAATGTGAAGCGGTGTCTTATCTTCGAGTCGGTGGAAGGTGTAAGCCATACAGTCTCCAAAAAGACGCTGGAATGACAGGAAGACCGTGGGTAGACGGTAGATCCCAGAAGTAGACTACGCAAAGAATATGGACAAATCACCCATCAGATGGCTAGATTGGGTCAGGTCCACAGGACCAGGAAAGACTTTGATTGACGATTTTCGATTGACGATTTACGATTGCAGAGGTTCCGACGTCTGCTCTCCTGTCGCAACTGTACTTTGCGGTTCCAATATCGAATCCAGGTTCATGCCGACGACGAGAAATCGTCAATCGAAAATCGTCAATCGAAAATTCCCTTGAAAGGATCGTCCATGTCGCGTTTCGCGGGCAAAGTTGCGTTGATCACCGGTTCTTCCAGCGGCATTGGCCGCGGCATCGCCGAGTCGCTGGCCGGGGAAGGAGCGGATATCGTCATCAACCACCTGGGCGACGGGGAGAGCGCCAGGGCAGCGGCGGAAGCTGTCACCGCGCTGGGGGGGCGCGCCCTGATCCATGAGGCCGATGTGTCCAATCGCGACGCCGTGATCGACATGGTGCAGAAGACGGTGGATCATTTCGGTTCGCTGGACATTGTGGTGGCCAACGCCGCTTTCTCGATCCGCGAGCCGGTGTTGACGGCGCAGTGGGAGAACGTGCGCGCCGTGATCGAGGTGGCGCAATTCGGCGTCTTTCACACCTGTCAACTGGCGGTGCAGCAGATGGTGAAACAGATCGAGGCCGGGCGACCGGGCGGCAAGGTGCTGATCACCGGATCGGTGCTGGCCGAGTATCCTTTCCCCAACAGCGCGGCCTACAACATGGCCAAGGCTGCCATCAACCACTTTGCCCGCACCCTCGCCGCCGAACTACTACTCTACCGCATCAACGTCAACGTGATCAACCCCGGCTGGATCGACACGCCGGGCGAACGCCGCTACACCACCGACGCCGAAATCGCCGCCGCGGCCCCGTCCTTGCCCTGGGGACGTCTGGGGACGCCAGCCGACATCGGCAAAGCCGCCGCCTTCCTCCTCAGCGACGACGCCGACTACATCACGGGCACGACGCTGCGCGTGGACGGCGGGTATCTGTTGGGGATGCGGCTTGCAAAATAAAAAGGAGCACACATGCAACACATCAAACTTGGAAACACCGATCAACTCGTCTCTCCCATCGCCTACGGGGCCATGAGCCTGGTGGTGGATCGCCGCGCCGAAGGGAAGGCAGCGGTGGCGCGGGCCTATGAATTGGGCGTCAATTTTTACGATGTGGCCAATGTCTACGGGGCGCCGCGTGGCGTATCGGAGGAGATCCTGGGCGAGGCGCTGCGCGAGGCATCCATCCCGCGCGAGGACGTCTTCATCGCCTCCAAGTGTGGGATCGTCTTCCAGGGCATGGTCGATGCGTATGAATTCAAGGCGTATGATCTCTCGGCCCCCTACATCAAGGAAAGCTGTGAGAAGTCGCTCAAGCGCTTGGGCATGGACTATATCGATCTCTACCAACCCCACCGCGTCGACTACCTCACCCACCCCGAAGAGACGGCCCGCGCCCTCGAAGACCTGAAAGCCGAAGGCAAGATCCGTCACGTGGGCGTCAGCAACTTCTCGCCCGACGAGATCCGCGCAATCTCGGCCTACACTCGTGTCGAAAGCCTGCAAACCCAATTTAGCCTGCTTCACCTCGAACCGCTGGAGACGGGGCTGACGGCTGTGTGCCACGAAAAGAAGATGAGCACGCTGTGCTGGAGTCCGCTGCACAAGGCGGTGCTCACAGGACGCAGCACAGGATCGCACAGCGACTGGCGCGCCCAGCGCGAAGACGGCGTCGTGGCCCAGTTGCGTCCTTTTGCCGAGCGTTACGGCGTCACCTTGGGGCAGCTGGCGTTGGCGTGGCTCATGCAATTGCCCGGCGGCGTCATCCCGCTGGTGGGTACGGCCAACGCCGATCACATCGCCGAAGCCGTCGCCGCCGCCGACATCAAACTTGAACGCGACGACTGGTACGAAATCATGGTCATCGCGCGCGGACGTCCTATGCCGTGGGGGCAGACGCCATACGTATATGTGAAAGAACGGTAAAGAGTTTGAATTTACGATTTTCGATTGACGATTTACGATTGTCTGGTTGAGGTTGTGATGCCTTTGGGGGTAGCTGCTTTCTCATAGGCTGTAACAAAATCACCTACCTGCCGCCCGACCACGTACTCCACGCGTCAATCGTCAATCGTCAATCACCCAAGGGAGCTTCTTGTGAAGATCACCAACGTCATCCCCTACCCCGTCTGGGTGGGGCATCGCAATCAATTGCTGGTAAAGGTGGAGACCGACGAAGGCATTTACGGCTGGGGCGAGTCGGGGTTGTCGGGGCGAGAACAGGCGGTGGTGGAAGCGTTGAACCACTATCGCGGGCTGCTCGTGGGGCGCGATCCCATGCAGATTGGGGCGATCTGGCAGTTGCTCTACCGCAGCCAATACTTCGAGGGGGGGCGCGTACTCACTGCCGCTATCTCGGCATTGGACATCGCCCTGCACGATATCGTGGGCAAGGCGCTGGGTGTGCCGGTCTATCAACTGCTAGGCGGCAAGCAGCGCGACTACGTCCCCTGTTTCGCCACAGCGCGCGGTGACTCGGCGGAGGGGCTGATCGAAGACGCCCGCCTGTTGCTCGATCAAGGCTGGCACGTCATCCGTGTGGGGCTGCCGCGGCCCTACGACGAGTCGCCGCACACCTTCGAGCCGCGCCAGTCGATTGCGCAGATGGCGTCCTATCTGGTGCAGCTACGCGAGGCCGTGGGGATGGAACCGGTGTTGGGCATCGACTACCACCACCGCCTCAACGTGGCCGAAACCGTCTCATTCTGCCAGCGTATGCCGTCGGGGACGCTGGATTTCTTGGAAGAACCGATCCGCGACGAGACGCCCGAAGCGTACGAGTCTTTGCGCACGATGGTGGATGTGCCGATGGCCATCGGCGAAGAGTTCGCCAGCAAGTGGCAGTTCCTGCCCTACCTGGAGCGGGGGATCACCCAGTTCGCCCGCCTCGACATCTGCAACGTGGGTGGGTTCACCGAGTCGATGAAGGTGGCGGGGCTGGCCGAGGCGCACTACATCGATCTCATGCCCCACAATCCGCTGGGGCCGATCTGTACGGCGGCTTCCGTCCACTTGGGCGCGGCTGTCCCCAACTTTTCGTGGCTGGAAGTGCGCGTCTCGCCCACCGAACCGGCCACCGCCCGCTACAGCGAAGAGGTCTTCCCCGTGCAGCACCAACTGGAAGGCAGCCACTTCCCCGTCCTCGATACACCGGGGCTGGGCGTCGACGTCAACGAGGAGTGGGTGAAGGCGCAGAGCTTCCGCTATTGGGAAGCGCCGAAGTTGCGCCGACCAGATGGATCGCATACGAACTGGTAGAAGGCAAAAGTCCATGAAAATCACATCTCTTGAGATTCTTCGGGTGCCGCCCAGTTGGGTTTGGGTGCGCGTGCATACCGATGTTGGGCAGTTTGGGCTGGGTGAACCGTATTTGGAGAACCACCCCGAATCGGTGATCGCCGAAGTGCGGCGGTTGGAGCCTTTTTTGATCGGCCAGGACCCCACCCGTGTCGAGGAACTGTGGCAGGTGATGTACGCCGGTGGCTCGGGCTACGTGGGCGGGCCTGTGAAGATGAGCGCCATCAGCGGCATCGACATGGCGCTGTGGGATCTGGCGGGCAAGGCGGCAGGGGTGCCTGTCTATCAACTGCTGGGTGGGCGCACGCGTGACCGCATCCGCATGTACCGCGCCACCGGCGGCAACCTACCGTGGACGGTGGAACCGGGCGATCCGTATCGGGCGGGCAAGCCCGAACGCGCCCTTGATCCGCGCAATCCGCGCAGTTATGCCGAGGCGGCCCGGATCCTCACCCAAGAATGGGGTTTCCGCTGCCTCAAAGTCCACTTTGGCCCGGGGGACGGACTGGAGGTCACCTCGCAGGTGGATCAGTTCGCCGAACGCTTCGCTGCGGTGCGCGAGGGCGCCGGCCCCGATGTGGACGTGGCGGTGGACATCCACAACCCACACCCGGCCATCGCCGCGCAGTTGATCGAAGCGATGGCGCCGTACCGCCCGCTCTTTGTAGAAGAACCCATGCCCGTGGAACGCGTCGACGCCCTGGTGCAGGTGACAAGCCGAACAAATGTCGCCATCGCCGCCGGTGAACGCTGGATGGGCAAGTGGATCTTTTTCGACGCCCTGGCCCGCGGCGCGCTTGCGGTTGTGCAACCCGATCTGGCACACGCCGGCGGCATCACCGAATGCAAGAAGATCGCGGCCATCGCCGAAGCCGCCTACGCCAAGGTCGCCCTGCACTGTCCGCTCAGCCCGCTGTCGCTGGCCGCCTCGATTCAGCTCGACGCCGTGCTGCCCAACTACCTGGTGCAGGAAAACAACGAAGTCAACGATAGCCGGATCGATGGCCGCACCGTCATCGGCGCCGGCTACTTCAAAGATCCCTTTGTCCTTGACGACGAGGGCTGCGTCGCCGTCCCCGAAAAGCCCGGCCTGGGCATCGAACTCGACGACGAGGGGATGGCGAAGATCATGGCGAAGCCGTGGGCGGAGAAGAGGGGTGATTGGTGATTGGGATAGAGGATGATGAGATGATGGGATGATGAAGCGTACGGTCCATCATCCCACCATCTCCATCATGCCACCAACACTGAAAGCAGCGAACCCAATTACCCTTCATCAGTCACCAATCACCCACCAAAGGAGAGCCTCTTATGCCCCAACAATCTTTCACCTACACAGAACAGTTCGATTGGCCGCAATTGCCCGTAGGCTGGAGCTTTCACGAAGTTGTCGATGTGGTGGTGGACCGGCAGGATCGGGTCTATGTGTTCACGCGCGGTGAGCACCCGATGATCGTCTTCGCACAGGATGGGACGTTCCTCGCGTCTTGGGGCGAGGGGATCTTCACACGCCCGCATGGGCTGACGCTGGCCCCCGACGGCAACAGCCTGTGGTGTACCGATGACGAGGCGCACGCCATCTACCAGTTCTCGCTGGATGGCGAACTGCTCACAACCATCGGCACGCCGGGGCAGGGCGCGCCCGCGCACAGTGGGCAGCCGTTCAACAAGCCCACCAAGATCGCCTTCGATCCCAAGACAGGCGATCTCTACATCTCCGACGGCTACGGCAACGCCCGCATCCACAAATTCACGGTGGATGGACGTCACCTCTTCTCGTGGGGCGATTTCGGCGTTGAGGCGGGGCAGTTTAACCTGCCGCACAGCGTCTGCACCGACGCCCAAGGACGCGTCTACGTGGCCGACCGAGAGAACCACCGCGTGCAGGTCTTCGACGATCAGGGCAACTACCTCACCCAGTGGAACAACCTGCACCGTCCTTGCGCCTTTCACATCGAGGACGATCTGGCCTACGTTGGTCAACTGCCGTCGCACCTCGACGTCAACCTGAAGTTCCCCAACATCGGCGCCTGTGTCACCATCCACGATCTCAGTGGACGCCAACTGGCGCGCATCGGTGACGCCCACCGCGGCGAAGGGCCGAACCAATACACCGCGCCCCACGGCATCGCCGTCGACAGCCGCGGCGATCTCTACCTGGCCGAAGTCTCGTACAGCGCCTACGGTCGTCTCCTCGATCCCCCGCGCACAGCGCGCAGCTTCCGAAAGTTGGTAAAGTTGGGGACTGGGGATTAGGGACTGGGGACTGGGTTCACCGCCAACTTGACATCTCGTGCCGCTTCTACGAAGCTTCATTCGCAACTCGCAACTCGCAACTCGCAACTCGCAACTCGCAACTCGCAACTCGCAACTCGCAACTCAATGTCATTAAGTTAAGGGATTCGGCTACTCGTCACGCTGCGGAGTGAGCATCCTCAGATGCGGCTCTACAGGTGTGGACACGCATCCGAGGATGCTCACTCCGCGCTTAACTTAATGACATTGACTCGCAACTCGCAACTCGCAACTGGAACTATGTCCGATCCACTCAACGAAGTAATCACCGAAGCGTACGGGATGCGCCAGGCCGAGCGTGAGCAGGCATTGCGCATTCTGAGCAAGAAGAAGAGCCGCGCCAGGCTCATCGAACTCGTGGACGAGGCGGTGGGTCTGGCCGAGATGGAGATCAGCCAGATCTCCATGTTCCGCACGGCGTGTGAGGCGGGCTGCGCCTGGTGCTGCTACCAGCGAGTCTCCGCGTCACCGGCAGAGGTACTGCGCATTGCCGATTACCTGCGCCGTACCTGCTCCCCCGAGGAACTGGACGATCTGCGCGCGCGCCTGACCGCGACGGACGCCCACACGCGCGGCCTCAGCACCCAGGATCGGCTGGCCCTGCGTGTCCTGTGTCCGCTGCTCGTAGACGGGCGCTGCTCGATCTACCACGTGCGCCCACTCACGTGCCGCGGCTACACCTCGTCCGACGTCGACGCCTGCCGCCGCAAGGTGGACGAGCCGGAGACCCATGTGCACATCGACGCCGATCCGATCCGCTACTTCTTCTGTCAGGGCGTGCTCAACGGCATCGACGACGGTTTGCTGGCCAACGAACTGGAAGGGGGCCTCGTCGAGTTGATCGCAGCATTGTCCATTGCATTGAACGACGACGGCGCGCTCCTGCGTTGGCTGCGCGGGGATCGCGTCTTCACCGGTGCAGGGGTGGCGCCGGTCGTATAGCAGAACTCCTCCCGAGCCCTGAAGCGAAGGTGCGAAGCGCCTTCTCGATCTGTCCAGCCAGACTTGTCAATACAGGAGGTGATTAGGTCTCTTTGCAATAACTTAGCCCATTCCATGCAAGCTGTTTTACCATGCCATGCGCTTTCTCACGATTGAAACTTAACAGCAAGCATGATAGGCTATCCCCACGAGGTCTCATTGCTTCGATTTTGATTTTCCGCGCAGTGAAAGCCCCCGAAGCTTCACCAGGCGGTAGTCAACACTCCAGCAGCGTAGGAGGTTGCGCCATGCAATCCCACCACCCGCGCCGTCATCCCGACGTCTTTGTACAGGATCTCGGCCGCACCGGCTTTTGTCTCGTTTCGACGCCGATCAGTTACACGTCCTCAACCCAGTGGCCTACCAAATCTGGCTTTATTGCGACGGTCGCCACGCGCCAGCCGACATTGCCGCGCTGGTAGGGCAACGCTTCCCCACTGCACCGCCCCACCGCATCGCCGCCGACGTTGAACACGTCCTCGCCGAACTCGCGGCCAAGGGCCTGCTGCAAAATACCCAAGATACCCTGAAGGAGAACCAGTCATGAAAGCGCCGACGTTTTTGATCCGTGGCTGTGGTGTGATCGTCCTCGCGCTGGCCGCGCTGTGGGCCGGTCCTGCGTGGGCTGCAAACTGTACTTCGACGAGCGATGGTACCTGGGAACAAAGCGGCGGCACGGCAACCTGGGACTGCGGAACTCCCGGCACAACCGATAGCGTGATCATTGCGCACAACATCGTAGTCGCCGATGATATCCAGGTTGCAGGTCTCACCATCCAGATTGTCGGCACGTTGCAAGGAGATTCCAGCTTCACTCTCGCTGTGTCTGGTGATTGGAACAACCAAGGCAACTTCATCCACAATGACATGGATGTCGATTTGAACCTGGCTGGTGTTGGTACGCAGACAATCTCGGGCAACACGACGTTTGATCGGCTCGAATTAACAGGAGCGGACAGCATCAAGGATTTCAGCGACAGTCTGATCACGATCACAGACCGTTTGCAGCACACCGCCGGCAGTATGCAGCGTGGAACAAGTACCTTCATTTTCGATAACGGGGCCGACTTAGGTGGCAGTGGTGTGAAGCAGTTTTTTAACCTGATCATCAATAGCGCTGGTGTAGGACACCAGGTGGCGACGTCCGAGTTTCAGGCGATCTCACTATCAACGATGGCGCCGCTTTGGGCTTCACTAGAACTGGAACCACACTGCGAGAGTTTCGATTTGATGGTAACGATACTCAAACCTTCGCACTTCTCGGAAACGGTTCTGCTGCCTTTGATTACCTGATTTTTGATCCAGGCACAATCGTCATTCTTCCAACTCTTGGCGACAATCAACCTGTTGCACAGAAAGTTACTAATGATGGTCTCCTCCGTCAATCAGGCTACACTGGCACATCGACGCAGTTTGTCTTCATCGCCGATTCTGACGGTCCAACCCCATTTGCCTATCAGGGAATTGAGGTTGATCCGACCGGTGCAGACATCGACGTCACCGCCGTGGTAGCAGGCAACAAGGCCGCCTGCAACGATCCGAACGGCGGCTCGTACCGCAATCGCTGCTTCGGCATTGTCAGCGATAGTGCGACCTCAGCCAGTGTCACCCTCTACACAACCACCGGCGAAGACGACATCCCAGACGACGCCTTCTTCCAGTATGCAGGTGCAGGCGCGTGGACAAATCAAGGTGCTTGCGCCAGCCCGGTGAACGATGGCAATCCATGTACAGCGACGGTTTCTTTCGTCGCCGGCATCAATGCCTTCCTGATCGGCAGCAGCGTCAACCCGCCCACCCCCGTCACGTTGACCCACTTCACCGTCACCCACGGACAGCGTCCGCCACCTGACGTGGCACACCGCCACCGAGGTCAACTTTGCCGGTTTCTACGTGCAACGCCGTGAGAACGGCGGCGACTTCGCCCGCGTCGGCGAGTTCCTCTACGCGCAGGGTGGTCCGCTCAGCGGCGCGTCCTACACATGGACAGACACCGGCATCGACGGCGGCCCCTTCGTCTACCGCCTGGAAGCAGTGGACTTTGACCAGAGCGTCGAATTCTTCGCTCCCACCCGCATCGAAAACGACACAGCACCCAGCAACGGACATGTCATCTACCTGCCCGTCACCGCGCGCTAGCCCATCAACCGAAGACAGACAGGCCGCCCAGTCATCGACAATCCACCGAAAGGACGCACCGTGCAAAAGCAGCCATCATCCGCATCATCCGCATCATCCCCACTCGAAGTGATTGCACTGCCCACCGACTACGAGACGCCCACTATCACCACCTACACCGAGGCCGAGTTACTCAACGCGCTGGGGCCGGCGCATGCCGGCGTCTATGACGTTGATGACATACTGGGGGAACTCCCAATGCCGTGACGAGATTTCGGGATGTGATGATCCGCAAGCAAGACCGAGCAGAGAAGCAACACACCATGCAGCACCAAATTCACCTCCGCATCCTCGATCAGCAGGCCCTCGTCCACACAGACAGCAGCACGCTGTCCGTGTGGATGAACCGGATCTATGATCGTTTTCGCACGTCGTCGCAGCCGCCCACATTGGAACTCATCGCCCACACGCGCCAGGACAGCGCCATCCCCCACACACAAATATCGCCGTGCGCCTGCCGTTACACGATCTGCCCACCATGCAGCAGATCAACATCGTGGTCAAAACCATCTACGCCCACGCCGAACACTACATGATCTGTCACGGCGGCGCTGTGACCCACCCCAGCGCGGATAGCCCAAACGCGGCCGGCATCATGCTCGTGGGGCATAGCGGGCGGCAAAACCACGCTCACCCTCGAACTCGTGCGGCGCGGCCGGCGCTTCCTTTCCGACGAAATCGTAGCGTTGCGCCAGGATGACGGCGTCCTAGCGCCCTTCCCACGCGCGGTGCATCTGCGCGCCGAGCCTGCCCCTGCTCAACCTCCCCTCGTCGTCACCGACGCCGCCGAAACATGGATCGACATCGCCCATCTGTTTCCCGACAGCCTGGGCGAAGACGTCCCCGCGGCTGCTGTTTGTGCTGGAAGGGCCTGAACCGGCGCCTGCGACGATGATGCTGGCACTGGATCGCAGCGATCCTCATCTGGCTGCGGCATGGGGAAGCTCTCAGGCGTGGCCACCGTAAAGGCGTATGACAACGGACACAGGCTGCACCTCTCTGGTGACGGGTTGGACAACGCCGCCATCTACTATCAAATCGAACCGATCTGCCGTGACCATGCCTGCCGCATCCTCGATCTGAGTCTGGGCCGCGGCGCTGCTTTTACATTTTCGGAAAAGCCGACCGCGGCGCCGCTGACCCCGGCAGATGCCGCCGTTGCCCTCTTTCCGTACCTGCTCAGTGGACGACGCAGCCGGCTCTGGTACGGTCCTTGGCAGGGCAACCCGCTGGCGCTCTTCCGCACGCTGGCCCTGCGCCTGAGCCGAATGCACTGTTTTCGGCTACAACCCGGCCCGCTCAGCGCAACCGCCGATTTGATCGAAAGGATCGCAGGTGAATCGCTATGAACACATCGCTTTGTGTACGTTCGCTTTGTGTACGTTCGCTTTGTGTACGTATCGTGCTGATCGTCGTGCTGTTGATGAACATTGCGCCCGCAAGCCAGGCTTTCGCCCAGTCTGGCGCTACGCTCGCCGAACCCGTCACCTGGCAGATCGTTGACAGCACGCCCGATCACCTGCGCGTGGACATCCACATCCACGACGACGATCCGGCGCTCAACGGCCACGGCGTGCTGTTGGGCGTCCCCAGCCTCGATGACCTCTCGCTGCACGTGCTGGATCTGGAAACGATCACATTGCCGCAGTCATCGCAGCCCACACTGCCCCCACCCGCGCCTGTGGACAGCCTCTTCGACGCTCCCGAACTCAACGGACCCACTGCGCCTCCGCGCCCGGATGCGGCCGCGCCTGTGGAAATCGCCGAAAGCGGACGGCTGCGTGATCAAGCCTACGTACTCCTGCGTGTCTACCCGCGGCAATACGACGCCACCCACGATGTCGACCGCTTCTACACCTTTTTGCAGGTGGAAATTCGCTGGCAGGTGCAGGGCATCCAGCAAAAATTCTCCGCGTGCCGCCGGGGGGCCGTTTGAAGCGGTGCTGGCGCAGACTTTGCGCAACTACGACGAGCTAGGGCGTCCCCAGTCGCCTGCGCCACAGGAACCTCCTGCCACAATCGGTGAACTTGTCTGGCCGACGCCTGAAATCAGCGTCGCCGAAGATGGGCTATACCGCGTCACCTACGACGAACTCGTCGGCGCAGGGGCCGAGTTTGAATATATTAACGCGGCCAATCTGTCGCTGACACTGGATGGCGTGGCGCAGCCCATCTGGCTGGAAGACGGCGACGACGGCAGCTTTGATCCCGGCGACGCGTTCACCTTCTACGGGCGCGCCCGCAACGATCTCTACGCAGCGGCCAATGTCTACATTCTGCAGGTGGCAGATCCAGCATCACGCATGGACACCCGCACCCTCCCCGCTGTCCCCGATGCGCCGCTTGCCCTCGATTTCCCCACCACCCTACACTTTGAAGAAAACAGCTACTACTGGCAGACCATGCCCAACGGCGCGGGCCAGGATCACTGGTTCTGGAACGGCCCCATCAACGGTAAAGAGACGTTGACCGTCACGCTCAGCGTCCCCAATATCGCGCCTTCCTCCGGCTATGTCTCGATGCAGATCCAGCTGCGTGGCCGCACCACCGCCCAGACAGCGCCCAACCACCACACCCGAATTTTCCTCAACGGTGAGCAGATCGACGACCGGCTGTGGGCTGGGCAAGTTCCCTTCACCCACACCGTCACGCTGTCGCACACCCTCCTCAACGCCGGTGACAACACCCTGATCGTGCAAAATGTGGGCGACACACAGGCCGCCGTTGATGTCGTCTTCCTGGATTGGGTGTCGGTGGACTACCGGCGCACCTTCACCGCCACCGACGACCTGCTCACGATGACGCCGCGGCCCGGCGCGCAGCAGTTTGAAATCACCAGCTTTGCCGACGCCGATCTGATGATCTTCGACATCAGCGATCCACAGGCGCCGGTGCGCCTGCTCGGCGCCGAAATCACGCCCACACCCGCTCACGCCGACGCGCCCACCTACAGCCTACGCTTTGCCGACACCGTGGCCGATGGCGCCCGTTACCTGGTCCTCTCGGCCGCCGCCGTCCGCCAACCGGCCAGGATCACCATCGACGCGTTGAGCAATTGGCGTTCGCCCGCAGCCCACGGCGCCGATTCCATCCTGATCACCCACGCCGAATTCGTCACCGCCACCCAGCGGCTGGCCGAATTCCACCGCAGCCAGGGCCTGCGCACCGTCGTGGTCGACGTGGACGACCTCTACGACGAGTTCAGCCATAGCCAGTTCACCCCCGAAGCCATCCGCGACTTCATCGCCTATGCCTACGACCACTGGCCTGCGCCCGCGCCCACCTACGTCACCCTGATCGGCGACGCCACCATCGACTATCGCGACCACCAGCAGACTGGCACGCGCAACTTCGTACCCACCGCCCTCACGCAGACCTACTACCTGGGCGACACCCCCACCGACAACTGGTTCGTGGCCGTCAGCGGCGACGATCCCCTGCCCGATCTCTTCATCGGGCGCATCAGCGTGGACAGCATCGAACAGGCCGACGCCGTGATCGACAAGATCATCGGCTACACCCCGCCCGCCAACCCTGCCGTGGGCCGCGCCATGCTCATGGTGGCCGACGACGACAGCGACGTCTTCCGCGTGGCCAACCAACAGGTGACCGATGTGCTGCCCCCCGGCTTCCTCGTGGACACCATCGACGCCGCCGACTTCCCCCCGGGCGATCCGTCGGTCGCCATCCTCGACGCCCTGACGCGGGGGCGCGCCTTCGTCCACTACAGCGGGCATGGCGCCGTCTTCTCCTGGGGGACGTGGGGACCGGAGCAGGACAAGCGCATCTTCACAACCCTTGAGGTCAACCAACTGCCCGCAGGCAGTCCGCTGCAACTGCTGACAGTGGCCAACTGCATCAACGGCTTCTTTAGCGGGCATAGCTACTCGGTGAGCATGGCCGAAACATTCCAACGCCTGCCCGAAGGCGGCGCGTTGGCGGTGTGGGCCCCTACCGGTTTCTCGTATCCCGCCGGTCATCTTGAATTGATGAAGGCATTCTACGCCACGCTGCTGGGCGACGGCGCCCCCGGTGACACTGTCACGTTGGGCGCCGCCGTCGCCGCCGCCAAGATCACCATCTACACCCAGAGCGTCTTCTGGACCGAACTGGTGGAGACCTACACACTTTTCGGCGACCCCAGCCAGCGCCTCACCCTGCCCGGCTACCCCGTGCGCGGTTACCTACCACAGGTTTGGGAAAATGACGGATCTTGACCGAACGCCCCAATCGACGCCGCCAGAGACTGTTGTCGCTGCGAGCATCAGAGCCTGGATCGGGCATAGTTCGCGCCATTGGCTGCCCGTGTCCGGACACAGCATGTGGCCGTTCCTGCGCGATGGCGACCGCGTCCTCGTGCAGTGTGGGCGCGACAACCTGCGCCGCGGCGACGTGCTCGTCTTCCAGGTGAATGGACGGCTGGTGATCCACCGCCTGATCGACATCCACCAAACGCTGACGGCGCAGCGCTTCGTCACCTGCGGCGACAACGTACGCCGCGCAGACGCGCCTGTCCACGTCAACCAGATCGTGGGGCCTGTGATCGCCGTCGAGCGCGGTGAGCGCGTCTTCAAACTGACGCGGCTGCACTGGCATCTGCTGGGACGCAGCCTGGCCTGGTTGCAGAGGCTGTTCCTGAAATTGCGAAGACGGCTTGAGTGAAGCGTCAACGTCACGTATAATTCACCTACTGAGATGCTTATACGTACGTTGTCGTGTGAGGGACAACAATGTCTACTATTGTCCTACCCAAAGAAACTACACAAGCTCTGCGCGAACTCACAGGCGAGGTGCAGCCGGATGCAGCACTGACGCTGGCATTGCGCGATGCATTCGCCTATCGCCTGGAACAGATCCAGGAACAGTTGCATGCCTTTGAAGAAAAGTATGGTATGCCTTTTGCCGACTACAAAACACGGTGGGAGTCTGGCGACCAAGAGGAAGACTATTCATGGGAAGCCGAACGTGATTATCTGGAGTGGGAAGCACTGATCACACGTAAGCGGCGTTTAGAAAACACTTACCATCAATTCGCATGACTCCCCATGAGCTGCTTGGCCGAGTCATCGATATATGTCAGGAAACGACCTTCGTTTCCGCTTATTCGGTGCGGACCATTGATCTTGATATCCTTAGCCTACGTGTACATCTTATAGATGAATCTTTCGTCGATGTCTTCTATAACACGGCGACTGCGAAAACAGCGTTTGCACTCATCTCCAATGGGCAACGCATCTACGGCAAGGACAATGCTAAGATCGGCTGGCATGTACATCCAGCAGACGATCC
>JAWKOL010000016.1:0-146318 GCA_041391225.1 Caldilineaceae bacterium | reverse complement strand
TCTTCTGTTGTTCTTTCAATCGCGACCTCCAACACCCTTTCGGTCGTAAAATCTTTCAGATTCAGATAGTGCGCCGCCGCTTCAAAGAGGACATCTTGCGGGATCAGGCCGATCAACTCGCTGTGCGCCACGCCCACGCCCAATCGGGCGGCTTCGGCGCGGATGGCGTCCACGACGACGTGGAGCGGCGTGCGTCGGAAATCGACCAGGTTCATGCTCACCTGCGCCTGCCCTGCCACGAACAGACCCAAGGCACGCACGGCAGGCAGGCCGCCGTCTCGCTCGCGGACGGCGCGGGCGATGCGCTTGGCAATGGCGACGTCGCCGCTGTCGAGGTAGACGTTGTACGCGATCAAAAAAGGACGCGCACCCACCACCACCGCCCCTGCCGGCCCCACCTGCGCAGGACCGTAATCCGGCAGCCGCTCAGGGTTCCCAATCTCGCGGCAGAGCGCCTCGTACTCGCCACGACGCACGTCTGCCAGATTGCGCCGCTCAGGACGCGTCGCCGCCGCCTCGTACAAGTAGACCGGCAACCTCAACTCGTCACCGATGCGCCGGCCTAGCACGTTGGCCCAGGTCACACAGTCTTCCAGCGTGCAATTGCGGATCGGGATCAGCGGTGCAACGTCCAGCGCTCCCAGCCGCGGATGCACCCCGCGCTGCGTGTGCAGGTCGATGTGCTGCGCCGCCGCCCGCGCCGCTGCCACCAGCCCGTCCACCACCGCCGCGGGTGGACCCACCACCGTCACCACACTGCGGTTGTGATCGGCGTCACTGCTGCGATCCAGCAGCCGCACCCCTGGCGTCAGCAGCGCGTCCACAATCGCGTCTACCACCTCCAGCCGTCGCCCCTCCGAAAAATTCGGCACGGCCTCGATCAACATTTCCATCGATCCTCCTAAAATTTGGGATAGAACGCGGATTGGGCGGATCAAAGCGGATTTTTCAGAATTTTTGATCCACGAAGCCTCTCCTGCTCTTTTCCGTCTTCGTGCATCTTCGTGTGCCTTCGTGGATCATCATTTCTCTGCTCTCTCGCCAATCCAGCGATCCCAATCACCAATCCCCAATCCCCAGTCCCCTGCTATAATACACAAAACATCCGCATAGATCCCGAACCGAAACGAGAAACCATGCCAAGTGAGATCCTGGAAATCGCAGTGGAAGTGGACGGCGAAGCTGCCGAGGCCGTGAGTGAGCTGTTCAACCGCTACAACGGCGGCGACTGGGTCGAGGACAGCGAAGCCGGCGAAGCGTCGGGCGGCGGCGCGGTGATCGAGGCCACCGGCTTCGACGACTTCCACCGCCCCGTCGAAGGCGAATACCGCGTGGTGGTGAAAACCTACCTCAAACCCGGCCCACGCGGACAGGAAATCCGCCGCCAGATCGAGGAAGGGCTGTGGCGGCTCAGCCTGCTCTACCCCATCCCCGAACCCGCCATCCGCATCGTGCGCGAAGAAGACTGGGCCCACGCCTGGAAGAAATTCTACAAACCCCTGCGCATCGGCGAACGCGTGCTTCTCGTCCCCGCCTGGGAGGAGACCGAAACCCACCCCGGCGACATCGTGGTCAAACTCGAACCGGGCATGGCCTTCGGCACAGGCATGCACCCCACCACGCGCCTGTGCGTGCTCGCGCTCGAAGAACTCGTGCAGCCGGGCATGGCCGTCCTCGACGTGGGGACAGGCAGCGGCGTCCTCGCCATTGTGGCGGCCAAACTGGGCGCAGCGCCCATCTTCGCCACAGACATCGATCCCCTGGCCATCGACGCCACCCAGGACAACGCCATCCGCAACGAAGTGCCGCTGGGCGCAGACGGCGTCCTCACGGTGCAGCAGGGCAGCGTCCCCGCGGACCAGGCAGGGCGTTACCCCGTCGTCGTCGCCAACATTCTGGCCGAGATCCTCGTCGGCCTCTTCGACGGGCGCTACGGCAACGTCCCCCTGGCCGACCCCGTCGCTCCCGGCGGCCACATGATCCTCTCTGGCATCCTCGACGAGAAGGCCGGCATGGTCCTCGAAGCAGCGGCGCGCCACGGTCTGCGCGAAGTGGATCGGAAGCAGGAATCGGATTGGGTCGCGCTCATGGTGAAAAAAGAATAGTCGTGAAAAAAGAATAGTCACGCTCAAACAAAAAACCGGAGCGGGATACGCTTTAGTAAATAAAGGGTGCGCTCCCGGCTCCGGTGAATAGCTGATCTTGGCACACACTTTACACCAGTTTCCCACCCGTTCCCCTAGACAACCGGATAGGTTCAGCGTGGGTGTTTGTGCTATACTTTGCAGCGTTTGGCGCCTATCTTGAAATCAAGTTCAAACCCTTTCCGCCATGCGTATCTTTTTGGAACAACTGGGCTGTCGCCTCAACTTCAGCGAAAATGACACGCTCGCCGGTCGCTTACAGGCCGCCGGCCACCGCATCGTCCCCGCCGCAGAGGACGCGCAGGTGATCGTGGTCAACACCTGCGCCGTCACCGCGCAGGCCGCCGGCAAAAGCCGTCAGACGGTGCGTCAACTGCACAAGGCCAACCCGGCGGCGCGCATCGCTGTCACCGGCTGCTATGCCACCCTGGAGCCGGACACGGTGTCGGCGCTGCCCGGCGTCTCGCTGGTGGCCGACAACAACGAAAAGGAGATGCTCCACGCCCTGCTCGAACCGTGGAGCGCCGATTTCGATGATCCCGAAGACGTAGCCCGCCTGCAACCCGACGGCAACCCCTTCGATCCTGCCTTCACCCCGCCCGATCACGACTGGGGACGCACCCGCGCCTTCGTCAAAGTGCAGGACGGCTGCAACAACAAGTGTACTTTCTGCATCGTCACCCTCGCCCGCGGAGACAGCCGCAGCCGTACCATCGCCGACATCGTAGACGAGGTGCAGCAGTTGGCCGAGGCGGGCTATCGCGAGGCCGTCCTTACCGGCGTGCATCTGGGCGCGTACGGGCGTGATCTGCCTGGCGCGGCGGCCTCCGATCTCAGAGAATTGACCGTCGCCCTCCTCACCCATACCGACATCCCGCGCCTGCGCCTGAGCAGCCTGGAACCGTGGGAACTGGCCGACGGCTTCTTTGATCTGTGGCAACGCTGGCCGCGCCGCCTCTGCCCACACCTGCACCTGCCCCTGCAAGCCGGCACCGACAAGCAACTGCGCCGCATGGCCCGCCGCTGCACCGTGGACAGCTTCCGCCAACTGGTGTTCGACGCCCGCACCGCCATCCCCGACGTGATCCTCACCACCGATCTGATCACCGGCTTTCCCGGCGAAACCCAGCGCGATTTTGAGGAAGGCGCATGCTTCGTGGAAGAGATGCGCTTTGCCCACGCCCACATCTTCCCGTTTAGCGCCCGCCAGGGCACAGCCGCCGCCCGCTTCGGTCACGTTGTGCCCAAGATGGTGAAGAAGGAACGCTCGCGCCGCCTGCACGAGATCGTAGAACGCACAGGCCGCGCCGAACGCCGTCGCTTCGTGGGCGACGTGCGGCCCGTCCTCTTCGAGGGCAGTGGACAGCCAGTAGACGATCAGCCCGACATGCTGCTGTGGAGCGGCCATACCGACAACTACCTGCGTGTCCTCGCCCACGCGCCGCACGGCGTCGATCTGCACAACGCACTCCTCAACGTCCACCTCGACGAACTCCACGCCGACGCGCTCTTCGGATCTTTGCGCGAAGTAGTCAAGGAAATTCATCGCGGAGCGCACAGAATGGCAGAGGAGACAGGCAGAAATAGAACGCGGATGGAGCGGATCGAGCTGATTTGACGGATTCCTTCTGAAAAATCCGCCTAGATCCGCTCGATCCGCCCAATCCGCGTTCTATCCCACACCCAATCCAAGATTGACCGCCGACCCCCCAATTTGCTAAAATGCAACGAACATCCGTTCGTCGTCGTTAAGGCGATCAACGAGCGCTACGTTCGTCAATCGTCAATCTGCGAAAGTGAGCCACCCATGCCCAAAACCAAAGTACGCTACGTCTGCTCCGAGTGCGGCAGCGCGCAGATGAAGTGGATGGGCAAATGCCCCGACTGCGGCGAGTGGAACACGCTGGAAGAGACAGCGATGGACGATTCGCCTGTCAGCCGCAGCAACGGTGTGTTGGCCAACCTGGCCGCACCGCAACCGCTGGCTCTGCCCGACATCCCCACCGAGCCGTCACAGCGTGTGGTGCTGAGCAATGGCGAGTTGAACCGTGTGCTGGGCGGCGGCATCGTCCCCGGCGCGGGGATCCTGGTGGGCGGCGATCCCGGCATTGGCAAGAGCACGCTGCTGATCCAGATGGCAGCGGAAGTGGCGGCGAAAGGCGGCAAAGTCCTCTACGTCAGCGCCGAGGAAAGCGCGTACCAGATCAGCCAGCGCGCTGGGCGCCTGGGCATCCGCGAGCCGAATCTGCTCATCCTCTCCGATACGGTGCTGGAGCAGATCTTGGAGCGCATCCTCGAAGTGCAGCCCGCGCTGATCATCGTCGACTCGGTGCAGGCGATCCACTCCAGCAGCAGCAACAGTGCCGCGGGGACGGTGTCACAGGTGCGCGATTGCACGGCGCACCTGCTACGTTTGGTAAAGCAGCAGAACGTGCCGCTCTTCCTCGTGGGTCACGTCACCAAAGAGGGGACGATAGCCGGTCCGCGTGTGTTGGAGCACATGGTCGACGCCGTGCTGCAACTAGAGGGCGAACGCTTCCACAGTTACCGGTTGCTGCGCTCCATCAAAAATCGTTTCGGCAGCACCAACGAGGTGGGCGTCTTCGAGATGGGGGAACGGGGCATGGAAGAGGTGACCAACCCGTCGGAGTTCTTCCTGGCCGAACGCCTGCCCAACGCTTCGGGCAGCGCCATCGCCGTGCCGCTGGAGGGCAGCCGTCCGCTGCTGGTGGAGATCCAGGCGCTGAGCAGCGCCACCGCCTTCAGCCAGCCGCGACGCACCGGCAACGGCATCGATTTCAACCGTCTCCTGCTGGTGGCAGCGGTGCTGAGCAAGCGCGTGGGCCTCAACCTGGCGGTACAGGACATCTTCGTCAACGTGATCGGCGGCATGAAGATCGGCGAACCTGCCGCCGACCTGGCCATCGCCGCTGCCATTGCCAGCAGCTACCGCAACCTGCCCATCGCCGCCGATCTGGCCATCATCGGCGAAGTGGGGCTGAGCGGCGAACTACGCAGCGTCAGTCACCTGCCGCGGCGGCTGAGCGAAGCGGCCAAGCTGGGTTTCAAGCGCGCCATTGTCCCCCGCAGCGCCCTCCGCCGCAAGGACGATCTACCCCGCGGCATCGAAGTACTAGGAATGCGTACCTTAAGTGATGCTTTAGGACTAGCCCTTATGGAATAGGCGTATGCTCTTTTCGCATGATGGCCTATACACACAACCTCAAAACGAGTAATCGAAATATCCTCTTGCTCTTGTGTCAGGGATACCGTAAAGTATGTATACGGTATTGCTGAAAGTTACCCCCTGATCAAAGTGTAACCTCGATGCATTCTTAAGGTGATTGAAGCAGAAATCCCTTATGCCTTTGGAGAACAACGGCTCCTCTATCCATCAGATCATGTTGAAGCTGGCGTGAAAATCGTGAGATTACCGACATGGACGCAATCCAGTTTTGCTGCGCTGCGCAGAATCCTCCCTGCACAGAAGATCGGGCGCGCCGTCGATGTCATCTGTGGCATCGATTCACACAACGATACGCCTGATACCCGGCGCATCCACCACTTGCTGGGCATGGCGATTGGCAGCGCCATCTTCATCTGCCTCTTCTTTGCCTACCACTATCAACGCTCGGTTGGCAAGGTTGACATCAACCTGCTGGTGATGTTGGGCGCGGCTGTGTGGTCGCTGGTGAATCTGGTGATGCTGGCGCAACGGCGTAGCCTGCGCACGACGGTGTTGCTGTTCTTGGGGATGGCTTACGTCATGCTCACCTATCTCAATTATCACAATGGCGGCCTGGATGCGCCGGCCATCAGTTTCTACTTCGCACTGCCCCTCTTTGCCACCTTTCTACTGGGGACACGTGACGGCGTCGCCATAACGTCGCTGATCAGCACCACCTTCGTGGTCTTCTTTGCGATGGCAGAGAGCGGTTTTGTCTTTCCGCGGGCGTTGCCTGAGGAGGTTGTGCAATGGTTCCGTCTGCTTTCGTTGGCCAGCGTTTTGGGCTACATCGCCATGATCGCCTGGTTCTTCGAGATGCTGCGTCGCACGTCGATGCAGCAGGTCAACAGCACGATGGATCAACTCAAACTGCTCAACCAGGAACTGATCCAAGCGCGCGATGACGCCCATGCCGCGGCCCAGGCCAAAAGCGCCTTCCGGCTTACGGCATGAGTCACGAGATCCGCACGCCCCTCAACGGCGTCATCGGCATGACCAGCCTGCTCCCGGAGACGCCGCTCAGTGCAGATCAGCAGGAATTCACGCGCACAATCCGCACCTCCGGCGACACGCTGTTGACGCTGATCAACGACATCCTCGACTTCTCGAAGGTGGAAGCAGGTAAGATCGAGTTGGAGCATCTGCCCTTCGAGTTGCACACCTGCATCGAAGACGTCCTCGATCTGCCTCGTTTTCAAGATACGCACCAAGCATCTCGATTTGGTCTACACCATCGCCGACGGGACGCCGCCCGTGATTGTGGGCGACGTGACGCGGCTGCGTCAGGTGCTGCTCAACCTGGTGGGCAACGGCATCAAATTCACCGAAGCCGGCGAAGTCTTCGTCGAGGTCACCAGCCAATCGCTGGGAGCGGGCCGTCATCGCCTGCAATTCGCCGTGCGCGACACCGGCATTGGCATCCCCGAAGATCGCATGGACAGGCTCTTTCAGTCCTTCAGCCAGGTGGACGCCTCCACCACGCGACGCTTCGGCGGCACCGGTCTGGGGCTGGCCATCAGCAAACAACTGGTGGAATTGATGGGCGGTTTGGTCTGGGTGGAAAGCCAGGCCGGTGTGGGATCGACCTTCTTCTTCACAATAGAGTGTGACGAAGCGGCCCAACCGGCCTCGCACATACTCGAAGTGGAGCCGTCGCACCACAAAGGCGCCCGCATCCTGGTGGTCGACGACAACGCCACCAACCGCGCCATCCTCAACCGTCAACTGCTCAGTTGGGGCATGCAGCCCACAATGGCGGCTTCGGGGAACGAAGCGCTTTCGCTGCTCGCATTGCAGCCGCCCTTTGATCTCATACTCCTCGATATGCAAATGCCCGAAATGGACGGCGTCATGCTGGCGCAGAGCATCTATCGCAAGCGCAGCGGGGCGCACGGTGACAGATACGCCATGCCCATGATCATGCTTTCGTCCATCGCCGATCAGCTTGACAACGACGTGAGCTTCAGCATTTCGCCGCAACAATCATGAAGCCGGTGAAGGCGGCGGTCCTCTACCAGACGGTTCGCGACACACTCTCGCACAGCGAAGCCGCACCCAAAGCGGAGACGCCCGCCAAAGCCGTTTCCATCTGGCAGGATATCGCGGAAAACCGGCCATTGCGCATCCTCGTGGCCGAAGACAACCCCGTTAACCAGCGCGGCCCTGCGCATGCTCGAACGCATGGGCTACCGCGCCGATGTGGTGGGCAACGGCATCGAAGTGCTCGAAGCCCTCGAACGCCAGATCTACGACGTCATCCTCATGGACATCCAAATGCCGGAGATGGACGGCGAAGAGACAACCCAGCACATCCGCGGTCGCAACGATCTCCCCCAGCCCACCATCATCGCCATGACGGCCAACGTCCTCGAAGCCGACCGTCAACGCTACCTCGAACTGGGCATGGATACCTACATCGGCAAGCCCGTGCGCTTGCAGGAACTCGCCGATGTGTTGCAACGCGTATCACAGACACCGAGTTGACGCGAGTCGGCAAAGCAGAGAGAATGATCCACGAAGTCACACAAAGATACACGAAGGAGAGAAGAAGGACACAGATTTCAGGATTACCAGGACGTCAAAGAGGAGAAGGGTTTGTGCCTCATCTGACAATCCCCAAAATCCGTGCAATCTGTCTCCTTCTTTCTTTTTTCTCTCCTTTCTTTGTGTTTCTTCGTGTGCCTTCGTGGATCAATTTCTGCCATTCTGGATTGGATCTGACCCTTGCCCAAATCCTGGATCTTACTCCCTCCCGCCGACCCTTCCGCGGATCTGCGCGCCGCCGTGGGTGGGCATCCGCTGGTGGCGATGCTGTTGGCGCAGCGCGGCTTTGACACGCCGGACAAGGCGCTGCCCTTCCTCGATATTGATCTGTACACGCCTGCGCCGCCGTCCGCGCTGGTGGGGCTGGAACGCGCCGCCCACATCCTCCACGCCGCCCTCGCCCACGGACAAAAGATCCTCGTGTGGGGCGACTTCGACGTCGACGGGCAGACGAGCACCTCGCTCCTCGTCGCCGCGCTGCGCGATCTGGGCGCGGACGAACAGGTGCGCTTCCACGTACCCAACCGCTTCACCGAAAGCCACGGCATCCGTGTGGCCAAACTCAGCGAATACCTCGACGACCCCAGCTTCCAGCCCGACTTGCTCCTGAGCTGCGACACCGGCATCGCCGACGCCGACGGCGTGGGCCTGGCCAAGGATCGCGGCCTCACCGTCGTCATCACCGATCACCACGACCTGCCCGCCGAATTCGCCGATTGTGAACTGGGCGTCGATCCCCCCTGCGCCGCGGACCCCACCGACGTGGGCCAATCCAGTGTGCGCCGCGCCGACGCCATCGTCAACCCCAAATTCCAGCGCCCCGGCGATCCCCTGCGCACATTGCCCGGCGTGGGCGTGGCCTACAAACTGGTGCAACGCCTCTACGAACTGGCCGATAGGACGGGCGAAGCCGAAAAATACCTCGATCTCGTCGCCCTCGGCATCGTCGCCGACGTGGCCGAACAGGTGCATGACGCCCGCTACCTGCTCCAGCGTGGCCTCGAACGGCTGCGCCGCACCCAGCGCACCGGCCTGCAAGCCTTGATGAACAACGCCCGCATCAACCCCAACGTCCTCAACGCCGAGGACATCGGCTTCCAACTCGGCCCGCGCATGAACGCCCTCGGCCGCCTCGAAGACGCCACCGTCTCCGTGGATCTGCTCACCACCCGCGATCCCATCCGCGCCGGTGAACTGGCCGCCATCATGGAAAGGCTCAACGGTCAGCGCCGCCTGCTCACGCACCAGATCACCGCCACGGCCATGGACATCATCGAGCGCAACCCGCACTACCTCGACTTCAACGCCATCGTCCTGGCGCACCCGCAGTGGCACGCCGGCATCGTGGGCATCGTCGCCTCGCGCATCGTCGAAGAATTTGGCAAGCCCGCCGTCCTCATGCTCAACCCGCCCGGCGAACCCGCCCGCGGCAGCGCCCGCAGCACCCCCGGCGTCGATATCGGCGCGTCCATCGCCGCCTGCGCTGATCTGCTCAACGGTCACGGTGGCCATCCCGGCGCGGCCGGCCTCTCGCTGCCGCCCGAAAACATCGATCACTTCCGCCGCGAACTCAGCCGCCAGATCGAGCACCACCGCATTGACGCCGGCCCCGAAGGGCTGCGCATCGACGCCGAGATCCCCTTCGTCGATCTCGATCTGCCCCTGGTCGAGCAGATCGAACGCCTCGGTCCCTTCGGCAACGGCAACCCCAAACCCGTCTTCATGAGCCGTCGCCTCACCGTGGCCGACGACCGCCGCATCGGCAAAGACGGCACCCACCGTCGCCTGCTCCTGGCCGACGAACACGGCAACAAACAGCCCGTCATCTGGTTCCGCGGCGCCGACGTCGAACTGCCCGAAGGCCCCATCGACTTCGCCTACACGCTCAACATCAACGAATACCGCGGCGACCGTTCGCTGCAACTGGGCTACATCGACAGCCGCGCCGCCGAAGTGGAGACCGTCGAAGTCGTCAAAGTTGCGCCCAAACGTCGCCCCGTCCACGATCTGCGCGCCGACATGCGCCAGCCTGCTGATCTCCCCGCCGACGCCTTCTGGCTGGCCGAGGGCGCGGCGCTGGGCGACGTCCCCTTTCACTCGCGGCTCGAAGCGCCTGCCGCCGCCGCCGGTCGTCCACTCGTGGTGTGGAGTCTTCCTCCTTCGGGAGATTTACTATCCTGGCTCGTAGAGACACTTGACCCCGCCGAAGTCTATCTGGTGGGTCAAGCCACCGGCGAGGACAGTCTCGACGCCGTCCTCAAGAACGTGGCCGGGATGGTCAAGTATGCGCTGGCCCGCGACTGCCGCCTGCCCATCGACCGCCTGGCCGCCCGCATCGCCACCACCGAAGCCGTGATCCGGCATAGCCTGCGCTGGCTCGAAGTCAAAAAGCTCATCCGCCTCGTGGAATGGGAAGGCGGCGACATCGTGCGCATCGCCCCCGGCGACGGCGATCCCCTCGACGAAACCGAACGCCAGATCCTCCAGGCCGAACTCGACGAACAACTGGCCGAAGTCCGCGCCTATCGTCGCTTCTTCAAACGCGCCAAAATCGCTGAACTCGGATTTTGAGGCAGAAAACACCGCAAAGGCACAAAGGACGCAAAGAAGAGAAGAAGAGAAGAAGAGAAGAGGACACGGATTTCAGGATTTTTGACGAGAGGAAAAGAAAAACCAGAATCTGATTCTGTCAATTCTGCTGTCCATTTCTCTGTCCTGAAATCTGTGTCCTCCTTTTCCCTTCTTTTCTTCTTTTCTCCTCTTTGCGTCCTTTGTGCCTTTGCGGTGAATATTGCAGCGTTCTATCTCAGCCCCGATTGACGACAACGCCGCGCACCGTTTAAGATACTCCTATCAATGATCGAACAATTGACCCGTCCGCACCGCAAAGGACCCTTTCCGCGATGAACGAAGAACTACGCCGCCACCTACAGCAGGCGCAACAGGAGTTGGATCCGCAGTTCAAGGCGTTGCGCAGCGCCACCAGCGCACTTACTGCCGCCATCCGCCTGGCCGACCAGGACAAGGCCGACGCGCTGCCCATGCAGAAGGCGCAGGCGAAGTTGGAACAGGCGCTGGCCCAGGTGGAAGCCGAAGGGCTGCACGCCGACAGCCTGCGCAGCGCCACCGAATCCTTCGGCGCGGAAACCACCCACGCCCTCGACGCGCTGGCCTTCGAGTTCGCCCGCGATCTCAAAGAAACCTTCGAATCGCGCGGGGACACCGTCGGTGGGCGGCCGCCCACGTTGGTGGTGGACCCGCTGGTGTTGCAGATCGACATCAACGCGCGCAAGGCGCAGTGGTTCTACGGCAAAGAAGCGCTTACCCGTCCGCTGGCGCTGTCGCTGGGCGCGATCCTCAAGGCGTACGACCAGCAACGCAAGCAGATCGTCGAGCGCAAAGTAGACACCGACGCCTTCCTGCGCGAACTGCACACCGCCTGGGACAACCTGAACCAGGAAAAGTCGCGCCGTCGCATCAACCTGGTGGAAGTGTTCAGCAAACTCGTGCTCAACCGCCAGAACACCCGCTTTTGGAACGCCCCTTCGCGCGCCACCTTTAAGGACTACGAACGTCACTTCTTCGTGCGCGATCTGGTGCTGGCGCGAGACGCCGATCCCACCGTCACCGTGGGCGGGCAACGGCTGCGCCTGCGTCTCGGCGTCGCCACCAAGAGCCAGGCCGAAAGCGCCAGCCGTAGCGTCTGGGTGCCCACCACCGCGCTGGACGGCGAATACTACTCCGACATCACCTTTGAGGAAGTCTAGTAAATCCCGGCGAAAATGCGCCCGTAGTCTCGAATGGCAGCACGAACGTCGCATTTTCGCCGTGGTATTTACGCCAAAATTTCTAACAGGCGGTCGCCATGACAAACACCACCGAAACATCCGTCGCCATTTCGCGTCCACTGGCGCGGCACATCGTGGAAGTGCTGGGCAGCACCGGCACGCCACCCGCCCGCGGCGTGCAGCACTTCAACGTGGGCAACTTCTCGCTCCTCGACGCATTGGATGAGTACTACTTTTCGTCCTATCTACAGGACGGCGGCGGGGCGTACAAGATGGTGGTGGGCGATTACGGCAGCGGCAAATCGCACTTTCTCTACTGTCTGCGCGACCGCGCCTGGAGCCGTGGTTTTGCCGTGGCCAAAGTGGACCTCAGCCCGGTGGAGACACCCTACAACGATCAGCGGTTGGTCTACGCCGCCGTGGCGCGCAACATCATCTGGCACGAAGACGACGAATCGATCAGCGACGAGCAGGGGTTGACGCGCTTCCTCGAAGGCACACTCACCCGTTTCGTGGGCGGTCATCTCAGTTTGGAGACGTTGAACCATCCCAACTACACCGGTCTCGTTGACACGCTGGAGGCTACGCCCGTCGACAGCCTCGCCTACAAGAACGCGGTGATGGCCTACTTCGAGGCGCTGATCCGCGATCAGGACGAGCGCCAGGAATCGCTCACGCGCTGGCTGCTCGGTTCCAACACCACCCCCGACGATACCAAGATCCTGCGCGAGGTGGGCGTCACCGGTAAGATTACGCGGCCCAACGCCTTCCGCATGTTGCGTTCGCTGGTGCAGGTGATCCGCGCCCTCTCGTACAGTGGGCTGATTCTGCTCTTCGACGAAGTGGACCGCATGGCCAGCATCGGCGGCAAGGCCGAAAAACTCGCCACCGACAACCTGCGCGAGGTCATCGACCGCACGCGTGACGACCTGCCCGGCGCCATGTTCGTCTACGCCGTGCCGCCGCAGTTCATCAACGACGTGGTGCCGCGCTATCCCGCGCTGCAACAGCGTGTCCGCGCGCCGGGGCGCTTCTCCCGCGTCAACCATTTCAGCCCGCAGATCAGCCTGGAGCACCTCGATCTCGACGAAAACGATCTGATGCTGGCTATCGGCGAGAAGCTGATCCCCATCTACGAGACCGCCTTCGACGCCTCGCTGGACCGGCAGACGCAGCACGCCAACGCCGCCATCCTGGCCAACGTCGCCCGCGACGTCTTCCTCGACGTCAGTCACCGGCGTCTTTTCGTCAAGGCGTTCGTCACCGAACTGGCGCGCCAGCACGCGGGCAACCAGCACGTCCTCACCGAAGAGGAGGCCATCGCGATCGTCCGCGGGCAGGTGGATGAGTTGAGCGGTGGGGAGACGCCGCCGTATTGAGATTGGGCGTAGTGCGTAGACGCCGAATTCATTCGGCGGGGCGTGGTAGCGGCGATGGCTTCCGAACGTTAGACATTCGGCGGAGTGCTGGATAATCCTATGAAACTGCAAAAACTGCCCACCTGGCGTCAAATGCACATGGACACGTCGCCCGAAATTGAGGCGATACAGTTCAAGTTGTACAGAGAAACGCCAGGGTGGCGCAAAATTGCCATGATGTCGAGCCTGACTGAAACTGTACGGTCGCTGAGTTTACATCGGTTGCGTGAGCTTCATCCACAGGCGTCAGAGAAAGAGCTCAAGCTATTGTTACTTGAACATCTCTACGGGGCCGAGATCGCCGACGAAGTTCGAGAGGCGCTTACAAACGATGACAAAGATGTCGATTGAAGAAGTCGCCCTGTTGGTGACAGCAGTGCTGGACCAACTCGATATCCCTTACCTCATCGGCGGATCGATAGCCAGTGCGTATCTCGGCGTGCCGCGTGCCACAATGGACGTTGATCTGGTCGCCGATATTCAGCCCGAGCATGTAAGTCCGTTTGTGCATGCACTCGAATCACACTTTCACGTCAACGGACAGACTATCGTCGACGCCATCATCTATCGCAGCAGTTTCAACATGATCCACCTGGGTACGATGTTCAAAGTGGACATCTTCTTGCCCAAGTTGCGTATGTTCGACAAGATGCAATTGGAACGACGTAAACAGGGCGTGCTGTTGGCGGATCAGACCACTTGGATCGCCAGCGCCGAGGACACCATCCTTGCCAAGTTGGAATGGTTCCGATTGGGGGGTGAAACGTCTGAGCGACAATGGCGAGATGTTCTGAGTGTGCTCAAGATGCAAGGCGACCGCATCGACGTGACCTACCTGCGTACCTGGGCCGCCGAATTGGGTGTGTCGGACCTACTGGAAAAAGCCCTTCTCGATGTAACAAGTAAAGAGTAACCCCAAATGATCGGCGAGACCGTCGAACATCCCCTAATATGGACGGGGCCAGATCGTGGCCCAATACCGCAACGGCGCCGAGTGGATGGTGCGCTTCGAGAGCGGGCTGCGCTTTCGCCGTCCGCGCCAGGAATTCAACGGCCAACAGCCCGAGGACAAACCCATGCTTGCCGCTGCGCCATCTTTCGTCCCTACCCCCATGCTGCCCAACCAATGGGACGCCCGCCAGTTGATCGAAGCGCTGCGCGTGGGCGTGGCCCCGGCGCAACACATCCGCGACCTCACCATCGGCCTGGAAGCAGAACGAGCCAGCCTTACCGCCGCGCTGGTACAGGCGCACAGCGACGGCGGCGCGGCCCGCGCTGTCATCGGCGAGTATGGCTTCGGCAAGAGCCACATCGTGGAGTTGACCGCGCGCGAGGCGCTGGATCGGCGCTTCCTTGTGGCCGCCACCAGCCTCGATCTACTGGAACTGCCGCCACACCGCGCCTTCGACATCTACGGTAGCCTCATGCGCAACCTGCGTTACCCCGACGAAGACGAACGTGGGCTGGGTCCGCTGCTGGCGCAGATCAAAGAAGTGCCGCGTCTGCGCGACCAGGTGCGCGACATCGCCAAAGTCGAAAACGATCCGCTGGTGGTGGGGTTGACCGCGCTCAGCGCGCTCTCGTCCTCGCGGCAGCAGACGGCGTGGGAAAACTGGCTGATGGGCGGGCGGCGCGTCAAACTGATGAACCGGGCCACGCCGCGCGGCATCCGCTTCCCCAGCATCTATCGCGTGGGTCACAACGCCCGCCAGATCGCGTACATGATCAGCGGCGTCAGCGTGCTGGCGCGGCTGGCCGGCTACAGCGGCCTCTGCATCCTCATCGACGAGGCGGAAAGCTACTCGTTGTTGCAAGCGTATCAACGGCCCAAAGCCAGCCTCTTCTTCAGCGCGGTGATCCACGCCGCGCTGGGCGCGGAACGCTCTCATCTCAGCGCCGACGATCTGCCCCAGCATCGCTTCCGCGAATATCCACTCTCGTACGGCGAACGGCAGTCGCTCTTCTTCCTCTTCACCGTGACACGCAGCGACAACCGGATGCCGCTGGAAGATTGGCTCACGGACGACCAGATCCTCGAACTCAACCCGCATCACTCGCCCCAGGAAATCGGTCACTTCCTCGAAGAAGTAATGACCTTCCACGCCCAAGCCTACGGCTACGAAGTGGACGAGCGCCAGCGCCAGATCCGCCGCGGCGCCGCCGAACACCTGGCGCTGGGCATGCGCACCGACCGACTCAGCATCCGCGGCGTGGTGCGCCTGGCCGTGGAACTCTTCGATCTGCTCTATCTGTATCCACAGTACGATGTGGCTGTGATGCTGAATGAATTGCGCGAGCAGATGCGGTAAATCAAGCTGAATAGACTACTTGATGACCTCACCCCTACTCCTGAAATCCCGCCTCCGCCACACGTGGACAGCCTTCTTCGCCCGTCACGGCAACTTTACGCCGGTGCAGGCCGCCGCCATCCCGCCGATTTTGGACGGCGAGAATGTGCTCGTGATTTCGGCCACGGCGTCGGGCAAGACAGAAGCCGCCGTCGCCCCGCTGCTGGAACGCCATTGCCTGGGGCCGAATGCGCCCGATGAAGCGCAACTGCGCGTCCTCTACGTTTGCCCCACACGGGCGTTGGTGCGCGATCTCTACGAACGTTTGCGAGGACCGCTAGATCTGCTCGCCGTTTCATTTGCTATGAAGAGCGGCGACACAGGCCCCGTTTCTACCACCCAACCGCCGACGGTGTTGATCACCACGCCCGAATCCACCGATTCACTCCTAACGCGCGCACGCCTGCCGTGGATCTGGCAAGCCGTGGTCATCGACGAGATCCACCCTCGACGGCGGCCCGGCGGTGACCACCTGCGCTGTCTGCCGCATCGAGAATGCGGCGCCGCTATCGCAGCCGCGAACTGGGATCGACTACGTCCTCGCGCAGCGGATCGCGCTTTCGGCCACGGTGCCTGATCCGGCGGATCGTGCGCCGCTACCTCGCCGCCGCGGACGCCTGCGCCGCACATCGTGTCGATCCTGGGGCGCGCATCGAAGCCGAGATCCGCCCCATGCATGGCCTGACGATCTGGTGACGGCGCTGGCGTTGCGTGCGTCGGGCGGGCAGGAGATCCGCAAGTCGTTGATCTTCTGCAACACCCGCCGAAGTGGAGCAAATCGCGGCCTTCCTGCGCGCCGAGTTGCCCTTCGACGCCGCCATCTTCGCCCACTACTCGAACCTCGATCCCACCCTGCGCCTGGACGTGGAGCGCGGCTTTGCCGAAGCCGGTGTGGCCCTTTGCGTCAGCACGTCGACGCTGGAATTGGGCATCGACATCGGCTCCATCGACGATGTGGTGCTCGTCGGCTCGCCACCAGGACTCACCTCGTTTTTGCAGCGTATCGGCCGGGGTGGACGACGGACGGAAGTTACTCGCGTCCTTTGTTTGGCCCGCTCACCCCTGGAAGACGCCCAATGCTGCGCCATGATCGCCCTGGCGACAAGTTCCGTCTTTTCCCCAAATGAAAATGAGGTTGATGAAAGCTTTTTGCCGTCGGTGCTGGTGCAGCAGTGTTTCAGTTTGCTCAAGCAAAGCCCCACCGGCGCGCTGAGACAGGCGGATCTGCGCCGCGTGGCCCCCGCCGAAGTGGACGACACCACGCTGCGGCAGATCCTCGATGAGTTGGTGCGCAGCGATTACCTGCGTTCGGGGCGGCTAGGCGAGTGGCGTCCTGGCGCGGCGCTGGACGAGTTGGTGGACGCACACGAAATCTACAGCAACATCGGCGGCGATCCGCTGACGCTACAATTGGTGGACGTCTACAGCGGGCGCGTGCTGGCGCAGACGGGGCAGCGGCTCTTTGTGGGTGACACGCTGCGATTGGGTGGACGGTCGTTGGTGGTGCGCTGGCGAGATCGCTACCGTGTGGGCGTGGAACCGAGCGGCGGCGGTCCTGTAGACGTGGACCTGCGCGTGCAGTCGTCGCCCTTTGCCACGCCGCTGGATGTGAGCCAGGCGGTGGCGCGGCTACTGGGCGTGTCCGCGGGCGAGATGGTGTCGGTGCCGGTGGCAGAGGGTTGCTGGCTTTTCCACTTCTGGGGCGACGTCTACGGCCTGCTGCTGGCGGATCTGTTGCGTCCACACTTCGCCGTCCACGAAGCCGGTGAAGGTGCGGACATGCCGGTGACGCCGGTCAACGCGCACTGTCTCTTTTTGCCGCGCACGCTGCCGCAGTTGCCGCCGTTCTACGCTGCGCAGGCGCGTTCGGCGCTGGCCGGGCTGTTGCCGCGCGTGGAGCCTTTCCTCGAACTGGGGCGCTTCCACACGCTGCTGCCGCCTCGCGTCGCCGAAGAGACTGTCCTGGCGCGCTGCGATCTGCCGGGCTTCGAGCGACTCTACCGCGGCACACGGATCGTGGAGGCGTCCTCGGGTCTACGCGCTAGGCTGGAAACGCTGCTTTGACTTGGACACGGATTTCAGGACGCAGAAGGATGCAGAGGGAGAGATTTGGACACGGATTTCAGGATGCAGAAGGAGAGATTTGAACACAGATTTCGCAGAGATTGACACACAGATTTTCAGATTTTACTTTGTGATCTTTTGCGGTGAAACATCCTCCGAAGTCCTGAAAATCCTGAAAGTCCGTGTCCAAATCTCTCTTTCTGCATCCTTCTGCGTCCTGAAATCCGTGTCCAAGTCATCTGCCTAAAGCCGTTCAATCCGCGTTCTATCTCGCTCAATTGTGAGGAATCAATTGTATGAAATCGTTCGGTAAGTGGTTTTTCGGTATCGGCGGCGTGGTGGTGGCAGTGGCTGCCGTCTTCGCCGTCCTCAACCGCGAGGACCTCGTCTTCTACTGGAATCTGTGGCGCGCCTCTCGTGCGGGGACGCAGTTCTACGAAAGTTACGAACATATCGGCCGCGACATCGCCTACCATCCTGGCCGCGACGAACGGCTCGACGTCTACAGCCCCGCCACGGGGACAGACCACCCAGTGCTGATCTTCGTCCACGGCGGCGGCTGGGACTCGTACGACAAGAAGCTCTTCACACCGGTGGCGATGAAGCTGCTGCCCCACGATCTGGTGGTGGTGATCCCCAACTACACGCTCTACCCCGACGCCGGCTACGCCGAGATGACCGATCAGGTAGCGGCTGCCGTGGCGTGGACCGTGGACCACATCGCCGAATACGGCGGCGACCCGGCGCGTATCACCCTGTCGGGCCACTCGGCGGGTGGTCACCTGGCGGGGCTGGTGACGATGGACGACCGCTGGTTGGCTGCCTACGCTCTGACGCCCGACGTGATTTGCCGCTTCATCGGGTTGAGCGGCGTCTACGACGTCAACGCGCAGATGGCGTTCGAGCGCGCCAAAGAGAGCACCGCGCCGGTGATGACCGCGGTCATGGGCGGCGCGGACAACTTCACCGCTACGTCGCCCGTCACCTACGTCACCGCGGACCGGCCCCCTGTGCGCCTGATCCACGGCGACGCCGACACCACCGTGCCGCTCTCCATCAGCC
This sequence comes from Caldilineaceae bacterium, assembly GCA_041391225.1. Classification (GTDB taxonomy): domain Bacteria; phylum Chloroflexota; class Anaerolineae; order Caldilineales; family Caldilineaceae; genus RI-153. The sequence continues at coordinate 127,724 of JAWKOL010000016.1, read as the reverse complement.
AGGAATTCGCCGCCGTCCTCGATGACGCCAGCGTCCCCGTCGAGCTGATCACCTACCCCGGCAAAGGACACACCGACTTCCTCTTCCAAGCGCTCACCGATCCCGCCGCCCCCGTCGTCCCCGACATGGTGGCGTTCGTGCAGAGTTGCACTCAATAGAACGCGGATTGAGCGGATCTCAGCGGATTTTTTCTGAAATCCGCTCAAATCCGCCCGATCCGCTCAATCCGCGTTCTATGTTACGATAGGGGCAATGCATTTACTCAAATCAACAAGGAGATTCCCATGCCCGACAACGGCGTCACATGGATCGAAGAGGAACTGGCGCGGCTGAAGGATGCCGGCCTCTACACCAACATTCGCACCATCGATTCGCCGATGGATGCCTGGGTCACCATCGACGGGCGCAAGTTGCTGAACTTCTGCGCCAACAACTATCTTGGCCTGGCCAATCACCCGCGTCTGCGCGAAGCAGCCAAACACGCCATCGACCGCTACGGCGTCGGCCCCGGTGCGGTGCGCACCATTGCAGGCACGATGTCGCTGCACGTGGAATTGGAGCGGCGGCTGGCCGAATTCAAGAAAGCCGAAGCCTGCATCACCTTTCAGAGCGGTTTCACCGCCAACCTCGCCACCATCCCCGCGCTGGTTGGCCGCGATGATCTCATCTTTTCCGACGAACTGAACCACGCCAGCATCATCGACGCCTGCCGCCTCAGTCGGGCCACGGTGATCCGCTATGCCCACGCCGACATGGCCGATCTGCGCCGTCAACTCGAAGCCAACCCCACCAGTGGGCGCAAGTTGATCGTCACCGACGGCGTCTTCAGCATGGACGGCGACATCGCGCCCCTTGACGAATTGGTGGCGCTGGCCGAGGAATTCGGCTGCCTGACCATGGTGGACGATGCCCACGGCGAAGGCGTCCTCGGCAAGGGGGGGCGCGGCATCGTCGATCACTTCGATCTGCATGGCCGCGTCGACGTGGAGATCGGCACCATGAGCAAAGCCTTCGGCGTCGTCGGCGGCCTGGTGGCGGGCCGCGCCGTGATCATGGAATGGCTGCGCTCAGCGCGGGCGCCCTTCCTCTTCTCCAGCGCCATGCGACCGTCCCCGGATGTGGCGGCGTGCATCGAGGCCACCGCCATGCTGCAAGAATCGGAGGAGCGGGTGCAACGTCTGTGGTCCAACGCCGCCTTCTTCAAAGACGCCATGCAGAAGATGGGTTTCGACATCGGCCACAGCCAGACGCCCATCGTGCCTGTGATGTTGGGTGAAGCGCCGCTCGCTCAGCAGTTCAGCCGTCGCCTCTTCGAGGAAGGCGTCTTCGCCGGGGCCATCGGCTTCCCCACCGTGCCGCAGGGCAAAGCCCGCATCCGCGTCATGAACTCGGCGGCGCACAGCAAGGGGGATCTGGAGGAGGGGTTGGCGGCGTTCGAGAAGATTGGAAGGGAACTTGGGGTAATTTACGATTGACGACGGACAATTTACAATTTACGATTTCCGGTTGAGTTTGCGACACTGGCATTGGGAACAATTTACGATTAACGATTTCTGGTTGAGGACGTGAATGATCATTGGCATATTGTGTTGTGATCAACGCTGGTAAACCACAAGTTTTCCAATGCGGGTGTCACAAACTCAACGGAAAATCGTAAATCGAAAATCGTCAATCGTAAATCAAAAAGGGGGTTTTCTTTGCGCAAACACGTCATTCTCATCACCGGCGCCAGCGGCGAGGTGGGCCACGCCCTGATTCGTCGTCTGGCCGAGGACGGCAACAATCGGCTGCTCACTGTGGACCTGCACGCCTCGCCCGAGGACATTCGACCGCTCACCACCCACGTGCAAGGGGACGTCCTCGACAGTGGGCTGTTTGGGCGGCTGGTCAGCGAGTACGAGATCGACACCATCTTTCACCTGGCGGCGTTGTTGTCCACGCGCAGCGAGTTCACGCCGGAGATGGCGCACCAGGTCAACGTGGAAGGGACGCTGGGCCTGCTCAAGCTGGCGGCGGAACAGTCGCAGTGGCGCAGCCGGCCCATCCAGTTCCTCTTTCCCAGTTCCATCGCCATCTACGGCATGCCCGATCTGGAAAGCAAGAACCTGTACAACCGCGTGCGCGAATGGGAATGGAACCAGCCGCGCACCATGTACGGCTGCAACAAGGTCTACGGCGAAATGCTGGGGACCTATTTCAGCAAGCACTACCGCCAACTGGCGGCGGAGCAACCGGTGAACATCGACTTCCGCTGTGTGCGCTTCCCCGGGTTGATCAGCGCCTTCACCCTACCCAGCGGCGGCACCAGCGACTTCGGCCCCGAGATGATCCACGCCGCCGCGCAAGGACAGCCCTACCCCTGCTTCGTGCGCGAAGACGCCCGCATCCCCTTCATGACCATGCCCGACGCCGTCCACGCTCTGCTGGCGTTGTCCGCGGCGCCGCGGGAGAAGCTGACGCGGCTGATCTACAACGTCACCAGCTTCAGCCTCAGCGCGGGAGAGATCCGCGACCGCGTCCTCGCCGCCTTCCCCGACGCCCAGATCACGTTTGAGCCGGATCTCAAGCGCCAGGCCATCATCGACAGTTGGCCCGCGGATCTGGATGATTCTGTTGCCCGCCGCGACTGGGGTTGGTCCCCGCGCCATGATGTAGACGCGGCGTTCGGGGAGTATCTGATCCCGAACATTCGGCAACGTTATCGTCCGGTATCAGGAGTAGGGCCGACATGACAGACTGATATCCGTATGGGGCGAACAGTGCTTGTCGCTGTTCGCCTCTTCGTTCGCAATCCCCCCGATCCCCCGTCTCTTTGACATCCCCACCCCAAATGACTATACTATGCCCAATTCTTCCCTCCGGGCGATGTTCGTCAGTGCCATCTCCTCCACTTGCACGAACGACTGCGTCGCCCGCTGGTTTTGCAGTCGTCACCGAACACACCCACAGTGCTGGTTCGCACCGTCCCTTCCTGGCGCTGTTTCCTTGTTCTGCTCGGCCCCGTGCCGATCTGCAACAGTGATTCCAAACAAACTCATTTTCACCTAGGAGGAATGCATGAAACACCTACGCAAGGCTTTGCCATTGGCATTGCTGCTGTTGGCCGTTTTTGTGATGGCGGCCTGCGCCACAACGCCTGCGGCAACACCTGCCGACGAACCCGCCGCCGCCGAAACCGGCAGCGAAGCAGCCGAAGCGCCTGAAGCCGCCCCTGCGGAGAGTGGTAGCAAGGTCGCCATCTTCGGGCTGTATCAGGAACCCGAATTGCTCAACCCGCTGATCCGCACCCAGACTGCGGCCAATGATGTTGGTGGCTTTGTGGGCGAAGGGCTTCTCGGCGTCGACCCTGAGGGCAACTTCTTCCCCGCGCTTGCGGCTGAAGTCCCCTCCACCGAGAACGGGCTCATCTCCGACGACAGCCTGGTGGTCACCTATCCGCTCAAGGAAGGCATTGTCTGGTCCGACGGTGAACCTTTCACCTGCGACGATGTCGTCTACACCTGGGAAGTGGCCACCAATCCCGATAGCGGCTCTGTCAACACCACCGGCTTCAACGAGATCGCCTCTATCGAATGCCCCGACGACTACACCGCTGTGATGACCTACAGCGAATTCTTTGGGCCGTTCCTCAGCACTTGGGATTTCGTGATCCCGCGTCACGCCACCGGTGACCCCCTCGACATGCAGAACTGGGCCTACAACCGCGATGGCTTCATCGGCACCGGCCCCTTCAAGGTACAGGAATGGATCTCCGGTGACCGCATTGTGTTGGCGAAGAACGAAAACTACCGTGGCATGCCCGATGAACCCAAGCTCGACAGCGTGATCGTGCGCATCATCCCCAGCCGCGAGGTTGGCAAGGCGCTCATCACCTCCGGTGAAATTGACTTCCTGTGGGATCTCACCGAGGCGGATGTCCCCGAATTTGAGGACAACCCCAACGTGGTTGTGAACAACAAACCCGGCCCCGGCACCGAACGTCTGCTCCTCAACCTGGGCGATCCGACCATCGACGCCACCGACGATCCGCTGAACAACCCGCACCCGATCCTGGGTGACCTGCGTGTGCGCCAGGCCATCCAGTTCGGCATCGACAAGCAGTTCATCGTCGATGAACTCCTCTTCGGTGCAACCACCGTGGGCAGCAGCGAACTGAACATCGGCCCGTACACCTGCGATATTCCCTCCTCGCCCTACGATCCCGATCAGGCCATCGCCTTGCTCGAAGAAGCCGGCTGGGTAGACGCCGACGGCAACGGTGTGCGCGAATGCGACGGCTGCATGTACGCCGAAGCAGGCACACTGCTACGCCTGAAGTTGCAGACCACCAGCGGCAACCAACTGCGCGAAGAGACCCAGCAGATCCTCATCGAAATGATGAAGGAGATCGGCGTCGAGTTCTACATCGAGAACGTCCCCAGCGCCGAACTCTTCGGTTCGTGGTCCAGCGGCGCCTTCCGCAAGCACGGCAACTTCGACGTGCTCATGTACACCACCAGCGACGGCATCGATCCGCACAGCCAGATCGAAGGCTACTTCGCCAGTTGGAAGATCCCGGTGGAAGCAAACGCCGGTGAAGGCTTCAACTACAGCCGTTGGGTAAATGAAGTGGCCGACGAAGCGATCAGTGTGGCCGGTAGCACCGCCAACACCGCCGAACGCGACGCCGCCTACCAGACGGTCTGCGAACAGGCTGATGCCGAACTGCCCATGATTTACCTGTACGACCGCTCTGAAATCCACCTGACACGCGCCCGCCTGGTCGGCTACGACCTCAGCCCGTGGTCAACACAATCCTGGAATGCCCAGGAATGGGATATTCAGGAATAGTGGCAGCACTGTGATGAAGCCGAGTGGCGTTGTTTCCTAACAAGCCAATCGGTGTAGCGTGAAGATTGGGCGTCATGTGTGAGCATGGCGCCCAATCTCAATATCCACCAGGTGTCGCTGATCTGGTATGGAGGTTCGCCTTTGTCCACTTACATCATCCGGCGCATCATCTACGCCGTCCCCTTGCTGATTGTGATCAGCATGATCGTCTTCGGCATGATTTCTCTGGCGCCGGGCGGTCCCACTGCCGGTTTTGAAGAAAACCCCAACCTCACCGCCGAAGACATCGCCCGCCTCGAAGAACAGATGGGCCTCAACAAGCCTGTACACGAACGCTATATCGCCTGGGCCGGTCGCCTGATCCAGGGAGATTGGGGGCACAGCAACGTGTCCAAGCGTCCTGTGCTCACCGAAATCAGCGAGCGATTGCCCAACACGCTGCAACTGATGCTGATCTCCTATGTGGTGACCCTGATACTGGCCATTCCAATCGGCATCATATCGGCGTTGCGCCAATATTCGTTGTTCGATCATTTTGTCACCTTTTTTGCCTTCGTGGGCCAGGCAATACCGATCTTCTGGTTCGGTCTCATTTTGATTATTGTCTTCAACGTCTGGCTCAAATATCCAGTTAGCCCCAGCAATGGGTTTGCATGGTCGCATCTGTGGGATTGCGTGGATTGTACGCCACTGATGCCCGGTGGTGGCATGGCTCCCTACGGTGTGGACGATCCCACACTGGGCGACCGCTTCAAACATCTGGTGCTGCCGGTGATCATGCTGGCGCTCTTCGGCGTGGGGACCTACACCCGCTACATGCGCGGCCAGATGCTCGAAGTGATCCACCTGGACTACGTGCGCACCGCCCGCGCTAAAGGACTCAACGAGCAGATCATCATTTGGCGACATGCCCTCAAGAACGCCATCACACCGGTGATCACGATTATGGCGCTGGAACTGCCCGCCCTCTTCGCCGGTGCGCTCTTCACCGAAACGATCTTCTCGTGGCCGGGCATGGGGCGTCTTTTCTACAACTCGGCGCAGCGCGTCGACTACCCGCTGCTCATGGGGATCGTCATGATCAACGCTGTGTTGATTATCGCCTTCAATCTACTCGCCGATATCATGTACGCGTATCTTGATCCGCGGGTGCGGTACAACTAGGGGATTGGTGATATGGCCACAACTGCAACAACGTTTGACCCAAGCGCACTGTCGGCGCAGATGCCCGAACAACGAACGCTGCGCAGCATCATGTGGAATCAGTTTAAGCGGCACAAGATGGCCCTCTTTGGCACCTTTGTGCTTGTCTTGTTGATACTGGGATCTGTCTTTGGGCCGTTGATCAGCCCATACGATGCCACCGGCGAAGAACTGGGGTTCCGCGAGCGTATCCAATTGGCGCGCAAACCGCCGTCTTTGTCCCACCCCATGGGGACAGATACGCTGGGCCGAGACATGCTCACCCGTCTGCTCTACGGCGGACGCATTTCGCTGGCCATCGGTATTTCGGCGACAGTGTTGGGGATCGCGATTGGTACAGTCGTCGGTGCTTTGTCGGGTTACTACGGCGGCAAAGTCGACGATGTGCTGATGCGTATCACCGATCTGTTTATCTCGCTGCCGCGCCTGTTTATGCTCATCATCATGTCGCTGCTCTTGCGCACACTGGAAGTGCCGATCTTGCAAGCCAATGGCAATGTGGGTGGTATTGTCTTCATCCTCGGCATCCTCTCGTGGACGGGCGTGGCGCGCCTTGTGCGTGGACAGTTCCTGAGCTTGAAAGAGAAGGAATTCGTCGAAGCATCACGCGCGCTTGGCATCGGCAATCTGCGTATCGTCTTCCGCCACATCTTGCCCAACACCGCCACGCCCATCATCGTGGCCGCCACCCTGCTCGTGGCGCGCACCATCATCTCCGAATCGGGGTTGAGCTTCCTCGGCTTCGGTGTGCAGCCGCCCACCCCCACCTGGGGCAACATGCTCAACGCCGCTCAAGACGAAATGCGCAAAGGCAACTGGTGGATGGCCTTCTTCCCCGGCCTCATGATCTTCCTCACGGTGATCAGCATCAACTACATTGGCGATGGGCTGCGGGATGCGTTGATCCGCATAAGTTGAAGTAAGAAAAGATTTTGCGATTAAGAGATTGGGCGATTAGGGGATTTCAGATCCTACGCAGGATCTGAAATCCCCTAATCGCCCAATCTCTTAATCGCCGTTGAACCCCAAGTGTCAAAATGCTATTTCCCCAACAAGTTTCTCAGGAGAACACCCTATGCCTGCTTCCCCCCGCGACCTCAAAGACCGGGTTCTAGAATACCTGGATGAGATGGCGCCGCGGTTGATCCAGATCAGCCAGACGATCCATGCCAACCCCGAGTTGGCCTTTGAAGAGTACAAGTCGATGGCGTTGCTGGCCGACACGGCGGAAGCGCACGGATTCGCCGTCACCCGTGGCGTGGCAGACCTGGAAACGGCCTTCGAGGCGGTCAGTGTCGGCAATCTTCCAGGTGACGGGCCGACGGTGGCCTTCCTCGCCGAGTACGATGCGTTACCCGGCCTGGGCCACGCCTGTGGACACAACATCATCGGTACAGCGGCTACCGGCGCGGCGCTGGCGATGATGGCGATCCGCGACGAGATCCGCGGCACGGTGAAATTAATCGGCACGCCCGCCGAAGAAAAGGGCGGCGGCAAAGCGATCATGGTGGAGCGGGGCGTCTTCGATGGCGTGGACGCAGCCATGATGATCCATCCTGGTTCAAAGGCGATGGTGGCGCGGGGATCGATTGCGTCCAACTCGCTCAGCTTCGAGTTCTTCGGCAAGGCTGCCCACGCCGCCGCAGCCCCCGACAAAGGCATCAACGCGCTGGATGCCTGCATTCAGACCTTCGTCAATATCAACGCCCTGCGCCAGCACCTCACGCCCGACGTGCGCATCCACGGCATCATCGTCCACGGCGGCGACGCAGTGAACGTGGTCCCCAAATACGCGCGCGCCGACTTCAGCGTGCGCGCTGCCACCTCCGACGAATCGCTGGACGTGGTAGAGAAGGTGATCCGCTGCGCCGAAGCGGGCGCGTTGGGGGCAGGGGCCACGCTCAAGGCCACGCACCAACGCCACTACGCCCACCGTATCCCCAACCCGACACTCGCCCAACTCTTCGCCGCCAACGTCACCGAAGTGGGCGAAACCGTGGTCGATCCTGATCCCAACGAGCGCAAGGGATCCAGCGACATGGGCAACGTCAGCCACCTGGTACCGGCCATCCATCCCTACATGCCCATCGTCGACCCGGGGATTGGTAGCCACACGCCCGAATTTGCCGAAGCCGCGGCCAGCGAGCGCGGTGACCGCGCCCTGATCCGCGCCGCCAAAGCACTGGCCATGACCGCCGTCGATCTGCTCACCCAGCCCGAGTTGATCGAACAGGCCAAGGCCGAACACGCCAACATGATCAACCCGAACGCCCGTTGGCGGCAGATGCGCTTCTTCGGCGAGGATTGATCCGAATAGAAACAGCGATAGAACGCGGATCGGCGGGCATGAGTCGTGGATTGATCACGCCTTTTGTAGTATCATACAGGCACTTTGCATTGCCTGATTTGATCTCCATCCCTGGGAAACCAGTTGCACAGCGAAAGGATAGCCCGATGACTGAAGAGAAGCACAATGTGACAGATGAAGTGACCGAAGAAGTAGTCGAGGCGCTGGAGAGTGTGCCGGCCATCGAGCAAGCCGTGGAAGAACCGGCGGGTTCTGCGCCGGAAGCCGTCGCCGAAGAAGCGACGAGTGGCGAAGTCGAAGAGGCTGTGGCCACGCCCGAACCTGTTGCTGTGGCGCCAACTCCTGCCGTCGCCGAACCTGTTGCAGCGGAAGCGCCGGCGCGCCCGCGCCGTCAGTTCCAACCGCAGCCGGATACCGGCAAGAAGATTGGCCCGTTCAGCGCTTCGATGTGGCTGTTGATTCTTTCTGTGGTGGCGTTTTTCTTCGCCCTGATTTCGCTACTGTTCTGAGGACGGACGACTGACGACTGACCAACGACGACAGAAATCAGTTTGATGAAGACCCTGGAGATCCCACGATCTCCGGGGTTTTTGTTTGTTCGGTATCTCCGTGGTGGCCTCTCCGCCTCCCCACTTCTACGCATCTCCTCATTCCGTCAATTGGCGTGATGGTCTGACCATCGCAAAACCTCAATTGACGTTTCCAAACGGAGCATGTTATGATCTTGTCCTGCACAAACCCCAGAATCATCCACAACTGAATTGCAGTTCCCACACATCACACTACTTGGAGGAGGTACCATGGAGCGTTCGAGTGTATTGTTACGGCGACTTTGGTTTGTCTTTGCCGCGCTGTTGGTTCTAGCGTTGGTGGCTGCTTGTCAGGCGCCCGCCCCCGCTGCACCGGCGAGCGAATCGGCTGCACCGGCTGAGGATACAGGCAGCGCCGCCGAGGAATCATCGTTGCCCGCGGCGGAAGGCACGTTCACCTACTGGGGTGGCCTGATCTTCTCTGAAGCCGCCAACCAGATGTTGGTCGACCGCATTGAGCAGTGGGGCGAAGAACGCGGCGTTGATGTCGATGTGGTGATGATCAACCAGAACGAGACCGTTCAGCGTGTCTCTGCCGCCATCGAGGCCGGCACCATGCCCGACGCATTGGATGTGGGCCGTAGTTTCATGGATCTGTTGGCGTTGCAGGGGCAGTTGGAACCGATGGACGAGCTCTATGCTGAGATCGGCGCTGAAATCGGCTGGCTGCCTGCCGCCGATCTGGCCACGAACCCTGATCGTGTCGAAGGTCACCGCTGGGGCATTCCGTTCAGCTTGGGCGGCAACGTCCTCTACCGGCGCGCCGATGTCCTCGAACCGGTCGGCTTTACCGAGGCGCCCGATACCTGGCTGGAATTGACCGAAATGGCCCGCGCCGCCAACAACCCACCCGAAGTCTACGGCATGGGTTTCGCCCTCTCCAACGTGGGCGACGCCAACACCACCACAACCACGATTCTGCAATCCTTCGGTGGCCGAATTGCCGACGATGAAGGTGTCAACTGTACGCTGGATAGCCCTGAAACCCGAGCCTACCTGGAATGGATCACCGGCGCCTATGCAGAAGGTCTCTTCCCGCCCGGCGTCACCACTTGGGACGGCGCTGGTGACAACGTCGCCTACCAGTCGGGCAACGCCGCCTTCATCTTCAACCCCGGCAGCGTTTTCCTCTATATGCGCGACAACGATCCAGAATTGGGCGATGCCACCCGTTACTCGGCGCTGCCCGCCGGCCCTGTCCTACGCATCTCTCCGGTGGACGCCAACGTGCGTGTGATCCCCACCAGCAGCAACAACAAGGAACTGGCCCGCGACCTGCTTAAGTACCTGGCCGATCCGGAGTTCATGAAAGAGTACTACTACAACGCCATCTACGGCCCAGCCGCCGAAGCCTACCAAGATGCACCCATCTTCACCGAAAGCCCGGTGCATGAGGGTCTGCTGGATCTGGCGCTCAACGGCACCTTCGGCGCATACCCAGATGTCGATAACCCAGCCTTTGCCGAGTATAACACCAACTTCCTCACCCCACGCATGGTACAGCGTGTGGTCGTCGACGGCATCAGCATCGACGAAGCCATCGCCGAGACACAGGAAGCGTGTCAGGCAATCTACGATAAGTATAAGTAATTTGTAGATGAGGTGCTGGATAGTCGTTGAGATTTCTGACTAGAGACTAGAGATTGGGGGATTAGGAGATTGGGCGATTGTGGTCTACGAGACCCAATCCCCCAATCTCTTAATCGCTCAATCTCCTTCTTTTCACAGAAGGCAGCTATGACTGAACAAGTCGCTCCATCCATTGGACCTGGACAGATGAATCGGCGCCGTTGGAGCCTGGCGCAAGCGGATGCCATGATGGGCTATCTGCTGGTGGCGCCCGTGGTGATCTGTCTGCTCATCCTCGTTGTTTATCCCTTCTTGTTTGCCATCTGGATCAGCTTCACCGACCGCATGATCGGTCAGCAGGGGAATTTCGTCGGTCTGCAAAATTACTTCTATCTGGCCGGGCAGCCCAGCTTCCAGGCAACGATCCGCAACACTGTGGTGCTGGTTGCTTCGGTGCAGACGCTGAAACTGGTGCTGGGCATGGGGATCGCCTTGCTGCTCAACCAGGAGATCCGCGGTCGCCAGATCTGGCGTGGACTTATTCTACTGCCCTGGGCCATGCCGGCCTTTGTGGCGTTTATCACCTGGAAGTTGCTCTTTGCACCGCAGGGTGGCGCTTTCAACTACATTTTGATTGAGCTTGGCCTGGTGCAGAGCCATGTGGACTTTCTTAGCACCAAGGCGTTGGCCATGCCCAGCGTGATCGTGGCCAGTTTCTGGCGCGGCTTCCCGTTCTGGGTGATCGCGTTCTTGGCGGCGCTGCAAAACGTGCCACAGGAACTCTACGAAGCTGCGGCCATCGACGGTGCCGGCCCGTGGCAGCGTTTCCGCAACGTCACCATTCCGGCTATCCGTCACGTGGTGCTGGTGGTGGTGCTGCTTTCGACAATCTGGACGACGAACAGCTTCGAGGCGATCTGGCTGATGACACAGGGCGGGCCATCCGACGCTACTATGACGTTCCCGGTGCTGGCCTACTTCGGGATGCAGAACCTGCGCATCGGCGAGGCGGCGGCTGTGTCGGTGGCGATGTTGCCTGTCTTCGCCATGTTGGCGTTCATCGTGGCTAAAATGCTGCAAGAGGAGGAGTAGGTTGTTATACAAACATACGCTCAGGCAAAAGATCCTCTACTATGCGCTGCTGGTGCTGCTGGCCGTGGTGATCCTGTTTCCGATCTACTACATGCTCTCGATCTCGTTGAAGCTGCCCAGAGACATCTACCGTTCGCCGTCGTTGTTGCCGCTCAACCCAACTTTTCAAAACTACATCGATCTCTTCACCAAGCAGGATTTCCTGCTCAACATTCGTAACAGCTTCATCGTTTCCGGATCGGCGACGTTGATCTCGGTGTTCATCAGTTGCCTGGCCGCGTACAGCCTGGTGCGGCTCAAGTATCGCTACCGCGATTGGATCGGGCGTCTGATCCTCTTCGCCTACCTGACGCCTTCAGCGCTGCTCTTCATCCCGTTGGCGGTGATCATCGCCCGATTGGGGCTGGGCAACACGCTACACGGGTTGATCTTCGTCTATCTTACCTTCTCGGCGCCGTTGAGTACGTGGCTGATGATGGGCTACTTCCGCAGCATCCCCGCCGATCTGGAAGAACAGGCCATGGTCGACGGCGCCACACGCTGGGTGGCGCTTTTCCGGATTGTGCTGCCCCTGGCCACACCCGGACTCGTGGCGGTGAGCGTCTTCACCTTCACCGGCGCGTGGAACGAACTGCTGCTGGCGCTGATCTTCATCACGTCGCCCAGCAAGCAGACGGTGCCGGTGGCGGTGAGCTACCTGATCACCGGCGACGTCTTCCGTTGGGGGCTGATCATGGCGGGTTCCGTCTCCGCGGCGGTGCCGGTGATGGTCCTTTACTATTTGGCGCAACGCTTTGTGGTGCAGGGGTTGGCCGCAGGCGCGGTGAAGGGGTAGGAGACGCGCAAGTCGTTTTGTCTGCGCGGGTCAGTTCCTCGGCGATGGCGCGACGACCGCTGCCGTCGAGGTAGAGGCCAAAGACGATCAGCAGAAACGGGTTGGCGCGTTCGCCATCGTTGGTTAGCGGAAAACTATTGCGCAGCATTTTCAGATAGGTCGACGCCAGTTGGTATCGGCCTATCTGTCGCGTGTAGCGCCGTAACACCGATCAGCAGGATCGCGTTCAGTTGCCTATAGATGCCGGCTGAGCCGATGTCTTCGCGGAGATGGTTTCAGAGCCGCTACAGAGGATATACCCACAGTGTCATACGCACGGCGGTGCGCTCCAAACCGGGGCGATCTTTGATGGTGACGTAGGCAGGTTGCTCGATCAGATCCAATCCTTCTTCGGAAAGGTAGGATCGGGCAATCACAACCGCTTTGATGGCTTGATATACGGCAGACATGCCGATGGCCTGCACGTAGACGACGGGTTGCTCGCGCAAAGCATTGGCAATCGAACCAGCCACGGCTGTCACCGGCGAATTCGATGAGACACGCAAGATCTGCACGTGAGTGTCATCGATCAGCGGGATAGCTCGTGCAACCACTGTATCAATATCGTTCATAATTGCTCCTCCGCTCATAGCTGTCGTGGGAAATCCTCAGACAGGCAGACAGAATTAGTAAAGGCATGCAGCGTGATGCGTATGGCTGTACATACGTCGTCCGCTGGCTCTGTAATGTCGATGAATGTCGGTTGCTGGATTAAGTCGAGCATATCCTTGGCAAGAAAACGGCGCGCGAGAATGGTTGCTTTCATCGCACAGTACACCGCCGGTAGGCCAATCGCTTGGACGTGGATCAGACGATGGGCGCGCAACGACTTGGCAATTGAGCCAGCAAGTGCATGTGGGCGGGATCGCGCCGAGACTCGGGGATGCCGTCAGCATCGGCTAAGTGCTCACCCAATCGATGGATACACATGGTCGCCCTCGACTCCTGAGATCTGTACAAGCGAAATGAACCGGACATATTGTAACTATGCTCTATCTGCTGCTGGCATTTCTATAGACAAGTGTCATTTCTTGTAAAACAGTTGTCGTTGAATAGGGGGTAGATCTTGTTTTTGCTGGATTTTTCTGATATTTTTTTGATCATCTGAAGATTTAGGAGGATGATTGGTGAGTGGAGTCGTCCAGCGGGTGGATAGAAAGGCAACGTGGCTGATGATGGAGACAAAAACTCGTGTGGTGATCCTCGAAGATCATCTACTCACAATAGATGGTTATCGCCATCAACTGATGCATGATCCTGAAATAGAGATTGTGGCGGCCGTCAACTACGGGGATGATTTGGAACCAGCGCTGCGGTCAAATACACCAGTCCATTTGCTTTTCCTCGATATACACGTACCGAACTCCGCACTTGATATTGAACGTTACCCCATTCTGCATGTGATCCCAAAGCTACTCAAGAGATACGCTGAACTGCGGATCGTTGTGGTTTCGGTGTACAAACAGGCCACCCTCATCAAAGCGATCATGGATGCCGGCGCAAGCGGCTACATCCTCAAAGATGATCGAAATATCCAGCAAAACCTCAGTTCTGTCATCCGCACCATCACCGCCGGTGGCATCTACATGAGCAAAGATGCCTACGAACAGTTTGTGCGCAAGTCTGGAAAAGATCCTGAACTCTCCCCCAGGCAGGCCGAAATCCTCTATCTTTGTGCCTCACACTCTGGATGGTCGAGCGCCAAACTCGGCGAAGCGTTGGGCCTTTCAGCCGCTACAATTCGTAACCTACTGTCACAGATCTATGCCAAGTTTGGCGTCTCCACACGCACCGCCGCCATTGAGCGGGCGCGCGAGATGGGGCTGATTCCACCGGTGGATGTTCTGGACTCGTGATCTGTTCAGGCGTTGCCAACGGCGGACAGTAGCGAATGTACAGGTGCTGCGACCTCGGCGACGAGCCTATGAAGGACGTCGGCATTGGTCAGTTGTGCGTTGTCGATCATCCGGTCTAGTTGCGTTATCAACTCATTCAGGTGATAGATGCAATAGCTGACACTGCCCGAGCGAATCAGGATCGCCTGTGCCTCGCTCAAGTTGGCTGGATCGGAAACATTCGATCTGAGCCAACGGAAATGGTCCCTCTCCGGGTGGGCAACCGAATCGGCGTAGAGGATCGGCAGTGAACAGTGGTTGTCCAACCAATCCGGCGATGCCGGCACCGCAAAGGCATCGTCCAAATCGTCGTTGATCTGAATGATCTCCCCATAGCGAACGCCAATCTCCCAGAGACGTTGTGTGATCTCCTCTTGTCCTCCTCCCAACAACCCACCTATGCACAGCGCTGCGCCGAAGAATGGTGAACTCTTGGCGCGGATGAGTTTCCAGTAGCCCTCTTCGGTGATTGGGACGTCGTGTCCCAGTGTTGCCCAGTGCGGTCATTGAATACATGGATACCGTTCATCTCCTGTTTGTATAGACTTACACTTGAAGCTTAGGCATTGAGCGAGTAAACTGGATCTACACTTCTATCACCCCCTTCACGAGCTGACGCTGGTCATCGGCTCAAGGAATCGCCTTCTATGCGGGAGATACTCCGTCACCAAACGATTGCGCTGCTTGTGTCTGTGATGTTTCTCGGTGTCATCCTCTTGATGGCCTACGGTCGAATCTACGTTGCCCCGTACGTCGGGCTGGATTTTGAACCTTCGACCGGCCAGATCCGCACCATATTCAGCAACGCCGCCGACGTTGATCTGCGCGATGGTGACTACATCAAGCAGGTCGACTCAGTCACCTTTGAAGAATATGATGCAGACATTCGTGTGCAACTGTTCCCTGCTGTCGCACCGGGGACCATACTCACGATGCGAATCGAGCGAGATGGCGAAGAACGTACCGTCTTGTGGGAAACGCCCGATGTCAATCTGTGGGAGTTTGAGAATCGCCTTCTCAATGTGTGGTTGCTGGGCCTTGTTTTCTGGCTGGCCAGCCTGAGCACCATCTTGTTTGTACGCCCCAGAGACAACCGTTGGTTGCTGCTGATCGCCTTCTACAACATCACCGCGCTCTGGCTGACAGCGGGCGACGGCTCACAATGGGTTGTCTTCCGAGGGCCGACAGTGATGCGGATGGCGCTGTGGATGGCGTTGCCAATCTACTTACACCTGCACTGGACCTTCCCAAGACCGCTCCGCCGGGTGCCGGCAATCGTGTGGGTGCTCTTTTATAGCGGTAGCCTGGTGTTGGCGGCATTGCAGTGGGCGAACCTGATACCTGCGGGCCTTGCCTACCTGGCCTTTGTGGTTGCGATTGTGGGCAGTGTGGTATTGCTGGGCATGCACTATGACACCCAACCTGCAAGCCGATCTGCACTGCGTAGCATGGCATTTGGCGTTTCCATCGGCCTGTTACCGGCTGCCATTTTGGCGGTGATGTCGTCTTTCTACGATACGCCGCTACTTGGGCGAGCAGGGCTGATTTTCTTGATCCTGGTACCGCTGGCTTACTTCCGCACAGCGTACCGCCGTCAGTTTGCCGAACACTCGCTGCGCGCCAACCAGGCCATTTCGTTGATCATCTATCTGATGCTGGTTGCGGTGCTGGGTACAACGATTCTTTCCGTGGGGTTGACTTGGGCCGATTTTGCCGGCGCACAGTTGGTGATAGGCAGCCTGCTGCTGATTGGCATTGCCGCCATTTCGGCCCTGGCTTTTTCCCGCTTTCAACGGGTTGTGGAGCGTTATCTGCTGGAAATCCCCTACGAAAGCGGGCAGGTTGCACATATCTACGCCGAACGGATCACACGCAGCCTCGACACGCCTACACTCACGACGGTCATACAGGACGAAGTGCTGCCCAGCTTTCTTGTGCGGCAATCTGCCCTGCTGGCCCTACGTGACAGACGATGGCAGCTTCTGTATGCCCAAAACGTGGCCGAGGTGACGTGCCTGACCACGCCAGCGCTGATCGAATCCTTCATCGCCCAGGATGGTGTGTATCAGCGACCCGCAACCGATGGCGAAGCAGATCGCCCATGTGCATGGGTTCGGCTGGTGCTGAACCTGGTCTATGACGGTGATCTTGTCGGGTGCTGGCTTTTGGGTAGCCGCGATCCCGATGACTTCTACGGCCCTGGCGACATCTCTACTTTGCGCCTGCTTGCCAATCAGACAGCGGTGGCCATCCTCAATGCCGAACAGGCGGAACGTCTGCGTGCGCTTTACGAAGCCAATATCGACCGTTCTGAGCACGAGCGGCGCGAACTGGCCAATTCGATCCACGATGAGATCTTGCGGAATCTGGCCATCCTCAACAACAGCGTGCCGGACGAAGCCCTTACCGACGACTATGAAGACGCCTATGCCAACATCGACAACAGCCTGCGTCGTCTCACCAGCAGATTGCGCCCTGTGATGCTGGATGTTGGTCTTTACAGCGCACTCGAAGAACTGTGCGACTCGCTCGGCGAGCGCCCCGATAGCGACTCGTCGATCCATTTCGCGCTCTCAACTTCAGATGCCTTTCACACCTACCCGGCGCAAGTACAGGAATCGCTCTTCCGCATCGCGCAGAACGCCTGCGAAAACGCAATTCGCCACGCCCAGGCGTCGGACATTGTCCTCTCCGGCGAACTGTCACCTGAGCAGATCACGCTGATCATCGAGGACAATGGCATCGGCTTCGAAATGGACGAAAACTCAACGTACAGCACCTTGTTGGCGAACAAGCGTTTCGGGCTGGTCAGCATGTACGAGCGTGCCGAACTCATCGGCGCCAATCTACACATCGGTTCCGTTCAAGCGGGCGGCACCGCAGTCGAAGTATCCTGGCGCAATCCAAACGCAGATTGAGTGCGCAGTGCGGAAATGCACCGCACACATTGATCACACCTTTGAAGTTTGCCTGACGGATAGGCGCAGTGTGATACGCGCACAGCCGTACGTCCGACGCCTGGTGTGTCTTCGATCTCGATGAACGTCGGCTGTTG
Source organism: Caldilineaceae bacterium (assembly GCA_041391225.1). Lineage (GTDB taxonomy): Bacteria > Chloroflexota > Anaerolineae > Caldilineales > Caldilineaceae > RI-153. The sequence goes on along the minus strand of JAWKOL010000016.1, from coordinate 110,308 downwards.
GATCAGATCCATCGCATCGGAGGCCAGGTAGCCACGCGCGATGATCGTCGCCTTCAACGCGCGGTATACGGCGGCAAGCCCCATCGCGTGCAAATGAATCGTAGGTTCCACACGCAGGCTCTGTGAATGGAGCCGGCCAGCGCATGCGGCGGCGAACCGGCGGAGACACGTAGCACCGGCGCGCCGGCGTCGTTGATCAGGTGATTGTCGAGGCCGAAGTCACACATCATTTACTCCTCTGCTTCTGAACGGTGATTGGGGTACAATGCGAAGTTGAAGCCTACCTAACCTATTTGACGTTGCCAGCCCCGGTTTCTTACAAGAAATTTCACAGATCCAAAAAATACCATTACACTGTACGCGGTTGCGTGCTCCCTTTACCACGAATGGATCAGCATGGCCCAACCGAATCCATTACCTGACCCTGCGTACCGCCGAACTGACGAAGAATGGCGCGCGGCCATTCGTGCGCACGATGACGCCGCCTGGCGTGATCTGTGCCGGTACCTCTATACCTGGATCCTCAACTACCTGCACCGCAGACAAGCCTGGCGCGCCGAAAACGCCCAATCCGATCTGGCGCTTGACTATACCCAGCGTGCAGGCATTCGCATTGTTGAGAAGATCACGACTACCGCGGCGCTGCTTTCTTGGGCTGGTGTAGGACACTGGCCATCCGGCTCGTCATCGATGAGACGCGCCAGGACATGCGTCGGCGGCGGCGTGAAATGGTGCTCGAAGACCTTCCCGCAGCAGCGGACGACGATCCACAGGCTGCCGTGCTCGACCAGGTGATGCTCGATGCCATCCTGGCGCGATTGGATTGGTGCGCCGAATCTCGCCTCAAGCAACTCGAACAGCGCGCCTTTTTGGCCCCGGCTTTACGATGATCTATCACCGGAAGCCGTGGCTGAGCATATCGGCCTGAAGCGCAACCATGTCGATCAACTTTGGTATCGGGCGCGAAGAAGATCCGGCGCTGCCTGGACGAGCACGGATACACCGGCGAATTGCTGAAACAACACGGGATTCTGTAAGAAATGGCTTGCTTGAGCGTCAAGAAAGAGTGCGGGAAGCAAGGAGAACTGTGATGAGTGAGGATGAGCAAGCCAGACGTCTGCGCTTGGTGCGGGCCGTCTACCAGGACGATTGTGAAGTCTACGATGATGTTCTCAGCGAATACGCCGCCGCAAATGAGCAGCAGCGGACGGCATCGCATTTCGCTGCATTCGAAGCGCATCTCGCGGGTGTAAAAAGTGCGAAGAGGTGCTGGCGGCGTTGGTGGATATGCAAGACTTGGTCGGCAACTGCGCCGTGGATCGAGCCTGGCACAATCCCCGATATCGAGCCGCCTTGGTCCGCACCGCAGGCGCAGCCCACTACGCCAGAAAAGGGACACGTCGCATCATCCATCCGCGCGTGGACGGAGCAGATCGCGGACGCGCTGCGCCTGATCATCGATCTAGGGACGCTCGGCGGCGTAGTGCCCACCTTCGCCTCACGTGGATCTAACGACGAAACCGAACCGTTACACGAACACCTGCTTACGGCTGCCGAGCTGGGATCTCACAGCAACTGGAGCTACGCATGAGCGTAGCGGCGGCCTCGTCACCGTCACACTTCGATCTCCGTGTCGAGATCAGCCTGCCCGAACGCTGGCCTGATTTTGCCGGCATCCCTATCACCCTGGTCCGACAGGATGCCATCCACCTGACGCAAGAGACAGCCCAAAGCGGCACTGTCATCTTTTCAGATCTCTCACTGGCCGAGATCGAATCGGCGCGGTTGCTAGTGGATCTCGGCTAGCTCCCACCAAACAGGACGAACGACGCCCAGAAAAATGGGTGATCGAACGGGCGCTCCTGTAGATCGATGTCTGCGGTGTTCGGCGCGCTGTTCCGCCGTGGCAGACGCGCCCACCAGGCGGCAAACGAGTCGGTAGATTCTCCGTCCTGCTGAAACAGCATACGCACATCTGCCAGCGTAAGATCGCGGAAACGGGCGACAGCGCAGCGCAAAGCGGACGCGCTGCTCGTCCCCGGCGCACCTTCCAAACAGGTGTAGAAGTGTTGCATCAACAGGCGCGTTGCCAGATCTTCCACCTTCCACAGGCTCAACAGCACCGATGGCTGCTGCGCATAGAAAGCAGCGCCCGCGCCAGGCCCAGCAATTCGTCGCCGGGCGCCACCAGATTGAGTCCCGTATCACACGCGCTCAAGGTGACGTGCGCAAGCCTCAGCGGTGTTGATTGGAGCAGATCCAGGCACTCAAACGCCCGCCTACCAGATCCACGCCGCTGTAAAAATGGCGCTACGCGGCTAAATCCACCATGTGCGGCGATGTGCAAGTAGCGGTGACGGCGCTTCGGTGAGCACTGCCGCCGGGGTGGCCTCAGCGCCCAGCAACGCCTGCCCACCGGCGATCTGCGCCACTTCCACCGCTTCGCGCTGCGCGTGGACAAGGTCGCCCGCCGCGGCAAAGGCTGCGGCCACACAGCCTTCACCGTCGGCCGTCCGGTTTGCTCCGCATCAACCGCCAGCGAAGCGCTGGGCGCGTAGACGACATCGAAATCTTCGAGCAGATAGCGCCCTGATCTCTGTCGTAGGCGGCGTGTAGCGGCGTCAGGAACAGAGGACCATGCGGCACCAGCACCAGGCGTGTATGCCCTGTGAAATGTTGGCTCAGCGGACGCAGCAACGCATCGTACAGGCGGGCAAGCAGCCACGGATCGGGCAAGCGGCGCGATCTCCCCGGCAAAAGGCTGCGCACACGCCCCTCGGCGTCGAACGAAGCGCCCGTCAGTTGATTCGTCGAGATTGGCAATCGGGCAACTTGCACGCCTGTCCGCGTCGAGAGGCAGAACGCCACGATCTGATCGCCCGTGGCAAAGAAGCTGATCAGCGCTGTGTCCGGCGGCAACCGTGCTACGATCTCTTCCGTGCGCAATGGATCGGCGCCTGTGATCGCCGCATGGGCCGACGGCACCAGCCGCATGTGCCGGTGGACCTCCGCCAGTTTTGCTTCGATCTCGGCGCGTGCCCCCTGCTGCTGCGCCAACTGTCGACGCAATTCCCCTTCCTGCGCCGACAGATCGGGGGGCAGGTCAGTAGGCGTCGCCTGCGTCTGCTTCATCAATTCCAGCAGACCGCGGGAGCGGGCCTTTTCGGCAATGTCGAAGGAGCGCACCGCTTGACCCTGATCGAGGGCATGGCTCACCCCAGCGCCGTAGACGTGCATCTGCGTGGCGAAGATGTCCATGCGCCCCACATCGGCCACCATGCGCTCGCGCAAAGACTCGACTCGATCAATGGCCTGTGTGAAGCGCGCCGTCGCCGCCTCTGGTTGCTGCAAACCCGCCAGCGCCCGGCCTAGATTGGTCAACGTGTCGGCCTGTTCGTAGGGATCATCGGCGACGCCGAATTGTATTGCCGCCGTCTCCAGCAGAGGCGCCGCCTCGGCATAGCGCCCCAGGCCGAGCAACGCCTCGCCGATATTGTTCAACGACGCCGCCAGCCCGTAGAGATCACCGCTCCGCTCGCAGATGGCGCGATCTCGCTCGTAGCACACAATCGCATCATCCCAATGGCCTTCGGCTCGGTACGAAGCGCCCAACTGATTCCAGGCTCTGCCCTCCAACACCTCCTCATCGCCTGCCTGGAATATCTCCAACGCAAAAAACAGATCATCGCGCGCACTTTCCAGCCTATCGGTAGCCACGAGTCCGCGCTCAAATGCAGATCGCACACAGATGGCGTGATTCTTGAGCACCTTGGCCCAGTAGAGGCGATCCGCGTCGTCGTGCTCCACCAGCACACCAAGCTGATCTATCGCCTGTTCGTAGGCTTCCAGCGCGGGTTCATAGCGCCCGAAATGTTCTTGCACCATCGCCAACTCGTTGAGCACGCGCACGTGTAGCCGAGGATGCAGCACCTGTGACAACAGCGGACGCAGTGCATGCTCCGCCTGATCCCAGCGTCGCTCATCGAAGAAAACGATGGCGCGACAGTAGGTGAGAAACTGGTGCGCCGGTGTGCCTGTCCACTGGGTGGCGGCCTGTTCGAGGAGTCGGTGACAACCGGCGAAATCGCGCTCGCCCAGCAGATCGAAAAACTGCGCCAGCAACTCGACAAGAAGCGGGTGCCCGAAGGGATCTTCACCAACTGACAGTGATTGCATCGCGTATTTCAGATCCTTTGTGACGTGACATACGATTCTAGGAGAAAACCCTATGCGACAGTCTACAAAATGGCGTTGGATTCTGCCAACTCTACTCGGAATTGTGCTCCTGGTATCGGGGCTGCAAGGAAGCGCCGTCAACGCCGACGCGCTTCCGCCCCGAGTGAACCAAACGCCGAATCCGACACAGGTACATTTTCGCCGTACATCGTCGCCATCCCTGGCTCAGGACTGAACGGCGCATCGCTCACCGTCAGCGCCGGCGGTGTGAGTGGGTTGGCTTCGCCTGTCTTCGTCATCGCCGACGACGGGCCAACCAGCGACAAACATTCGCACAGCATGACCTTGGACAGCGCCACCGGCATCTACCGGCACACGTTTGAAGGCTTCTTCGACAGCGCTGGGCAGATCAGCGGCTCGGTGGAGGTGACCACCACCGTCGGCGTTTCAGAGACGGTGACCAGCGGCGTGCGCAGCTACGAACGCTGGGCCGTCGACTGCGCCAAGCCCGAAGAGATCTATTCGCCGGTGGCGATCTCTATATCTTCTTCAACCCCGGCAGCTTCACCGCCGATCTGACCTACGTCCTGATCCTGAAACATTCGCGCCAACCGCCGCCCCCGTGGGCATGCGCGCGTGAGCCGCGCCTACTCGATCCAGCCCTCCGGCGCTACAGCCAACAGCGACGTCCCCTACGTGTTGACCATCTACTACAACCCCGATCTGCTCGGCGACATCGATCCCTCAACGTTGGGCATCTACCGCTACGACGCCACGCCCGATGTGATGGATTGGCAACCTATCGGCGGCACGCATTACGCCGACCAGCAGAATGTGCAGGTCTCCACCGATCTGTTCGGCACCTTTGTGTTGATGGGCGTCGATCCCGCCCTACCGGAAGAAACGAACATCTATCTGCCCTTGATCGGTGAGAATTGATGGCCGAGTCACTGATCCGACAATCGCCCGCTCCGCCTCACTTCAACGATACACTGCGATTGAAAGAGGAAATTCAATGAACCACCGTTCCCGCATGTTTGTGAATACCGTTGTCGCCCTGCTCCTTCTCGGTGGATTGTTGCTTTGGCAATCCATGCCGGCGCTGGCCTGGTCGCCGGTGCAGGCGATCACAGCCTCCACGGTCAACTCGATCCAGCCGACTGCGGTCGTCGATAGCCAGGGGACGCGCCATGTCGTCTGGTCCGAGCCAGTCGGCGCCTCAGGCCGAGAGGACATTTTCTACAGCGCCAGCGCAGACGGCGTCTGGCGCGCGCCGGTCAACATCTCTAACAGCGTCGATGAACGCTCTGTCACCCCGCAGATCGGCGTAGTGGGTGCTCAGTTGATCGTCATCTGGGCCGAGATCGAGCAATTCCTCGGCATCGACGCCTTCTCCAGCCTGTACGTTGCCATCTACGACGGTAACATGTGGACGGCCCGCGCCGAAATCTCGCCGGATCAGAACTTCTCGGTCGGCCCGCCCTCGCTGGCCATCTGGAACGGCGAAGTACACATGGTGTGGGCCGCCGACACCACCCTGAATCTCTACGGCGACACCATCATGCACGTGGCCTGGCGTCCTGGCGACAGCGCCGCGACCCTGCTCCTCAACGCCGCGCCGTTGCCGGTGCAGAGCGGTCACCTCGACGCCGCCGACATCGCCTTCGACGCCCAAGGACGCATGCACATGGTGTGGGACGGCAACATCAGCGCGGCGCCCAATGTCCACACCGCCTACGAAATCTTCTACACCGTAGAGACCAACGGCTCCTGGTCGGCGCCGGTGAACATCTCGAACACCAGCGAATACTCGTTCCTGCCCACCCTGGCCGTGGACAAAGCTGGGCGTGTCCACGTGGCCTGGATGGAGGGCGAAGATCAGATCTCCGGCGGCAACTACATCTTCAACCACATCTACTACCAACGCTGGGACGGCAGCAAGTGGCTGGTGACACCCGAGCAGCTTTCCACCTTCGATAGCGTCGCCTTCCCATCCGCCATCACCGACAGCGACGGATTTGTCCACCTTTTTGGGCCGAGAGTATTACCGGCGACGCCAACATCAACTACATGCGCATGCGCTACAGCCGCTGGGACGGTGCAAACCTGTCTGCGCCGATTAAGATCGCACCAGGCGTCGCTGAAAACGGTCATGCGTCGCCTGCCGTGGCAATCTCCGAGTCGATCTGGGTCGATCCGACACAGCTTCACCTCTTCTGGTCGGGCGGCGATGAACAGGCCATCGCTCAGATCTACACCATGCAGTGGACGGCCAACCAGCTCTCGCTCGTCTCGTTGGATGGTGGATCGAGCCTGGCCGACTCGGTGCAGATGGTCGGCGGCGCTGAGGATCAGATCCACGCCGTCTGGGCGCAAGGGGAGGCGCCCAGCCGCATCTACCACAGCCAACTCGACGGCAACCGCTGGCGTAACCCCGATCCGGTGTCGCCGCCCGACTGGGTTGCCGCCTTTCCATCCATCGCCATCGCGCCCGACGGCGCCCCCCACGTGGTCTGGTATGGCAACGAACCGGAGAGCACATCGCGCATCTATCACACTCGTTGGACGCCCGCCGGTTGGACAACCCCGACACTGCTTTCCACCGAGGACGATCCTGCCGCCACGCCGGATATCGCCGTCGATGTCAACGGCGACATCCATGTGGTGTGGGAAATGTCCATACCGTCCGACTACCCCAAAATGGCCATCTACTACCGCCGCACCACCGGCGGCGGCGCAATATGGACAGACACGGTGCGCCTGTCGCCCGTCGGTGTCCACGCCAACCGCCCCGAACTGGATCTCGACAGCGGTGGACACCCACATGTGGTGTGGTACAACCTCGACGACGAGGAAATCTATCATGTCCAGGCCACAGACGACGGCTGGAGCCTGCCCGAAAATGTGTCGAACACGCCGGAGACGCCAACCACCAACGCCTTCAGCTCACAAGGCCCGGTGATCTGGGTCGACGACGCCGACCAGGTCCACGTGGCGTGGATGGACAGTGTGGGCCAAACCTTGCTCGATTCCGTCTACTACGCGCGCAAAGACGGCGATAGCTGGGCGCGCACGCAGATCATGTCGCGGCCCGAAGCCGTGCGCGACATGGATCGAGGCGCCGGCCTCAACGTGCAGATCATCGGGCACGGCAGCAACATTCACCTGATCTGGCACGATGCGGCGCAGGACGGCGGCGATTTTCACATCTATGAAAGCAACAACCGCACCGGCATCTGGAGCTCGCCCACGATTCTCTCGCAGGGATTCGGCAGCGCCATCCGGCCGGCAGGCGCGCTCGACGCAGGGGGGCGGCTGCACTTCGTGTGGAGCGACTTGCAGCAGGCGCGCCAGATCTTCTACACGCGGGTCGACCGCTTCGACTGGATCAAAGTTGTGAACGAGGGCGGGCTGGCCATGTCCGCGGCGCAGATCTACCGCAACGGTCATCTCCTGGGCGAAACAGACGAGCGCGGGCTCTTCTTTGCCGATGCACTGGCCGTGGACGATGAACTGGTTACGCTGGCGCCTGTGGACGAATACGCCGGCGTGCGCGCCAGGGCCACCACATCGCCCGACTCGCCGACACGCGACTGGGCCTACCGCACCTACCTCACCAATTGGCGCTACGCTGCAGGCGGCGAACGCGCCGGCGCCACCGTCGCCAACCTCGAAGGCGAACAATTGCTGCAGGTGCGCAGCGACAGCCCGCTTGCGCTGCTCAACCTGGTGGTGTCGATGGAGTGGGGCGCGTCCATGACCGAGACACAACGTTTTTCCAACGCACTGCACAGCGCCTCCGACTATCTCTTCGACGCCACAAACGGGCAGATAGCCATCGGCCACGCTGCCATTTACACCCGAGGCGATTGGTGGGCCGACGCCGACATCCAGGTGCTTGCCACCAACTACAATCGTCCTCATGCGCAGGTGGGCGGGCTGCGCGAACCACTGTCTGCGCCGATCCGCGGGGCGGCAGTGGTCGGGGACGCTGAATGTGATCAGCGGCGAAGCCACGTGGGACAAACCAGCAGGCTACCGCACGCTGGTCCACGAGTTGGGGCATCACGTCCTCGGCCTGGGCGATTCGTACCTTGGCCCGCAATTCAACATCACAGGGACGGTCACCGGCTGGATCAACGCCAATTGCACGGCGCCCGATATCCGCATCAATGAGCAGGATGACGTCAACGCCACGTTGATGGACTACCAGTACAACGCCAGCGAATTCGCCATGCGCGGCGTCATCGGCGCGTGGACTGACGACTGTGTGCAGACCAAGCAGTGGTACTTCAACCAGGAATCGGACTGGGAGACGATTGCCCGCCTGTTCGACGGCGCCGCAGCGGACAACACATGGCAATTCCAGACACCGGCGCAGACCGGCATTCTCGCCGGCCCGTCGTCGTTGCCGTTGAACGGCCTGCCGCTGGTGGCAATTGTGGAAGACGACGGTGAAGCCGCCATAGAAACGACAGTCCAACTCGAAGGGCCGCCGTCCGTAATTCAGGCCGCGTCGGTGACGCTCTTTGCGCAACGTGGACCCGACCACACCGAGGCGATTGACCAGGGATTCAGCGACAGAAATGGGCGCATTGTGGTGCTGGGCGGGCGCGCCGGGGACGAGGTCCGCGCGCTCTCGTGGAATGCCACCTACGCCGGCAAGGTAACACTACAAGCCGGGGTGACGAACACACTGGTCATGACCACGATCACACCGGCGGCGCGTTCAGCCGATGCGCAGCCCTACCTGCGCATCCTGCCCCGATCCGACGGCCGCAGCATCGACGTGCGTCTTGCCCTGGCTCCGGCGGGCGCGTCGCTCACGGCCGAGTTCAGCCATATCGACTGGCAACGTTCCACCTTCGGCTCGCTGACGCCAACACCGTCTACCGGAGAAATGTGGGTGACGCTGGCCCTCAATCCGCCCACATCCAACGAATCTTTCTTCGGGCTGGGCGCGCTCAGCGTAGACGGCGTGGACGTGGCCAACCAGCCGTTCTTGCAGATGGCCAACCTAGCCTTCTACTCATTGCTCGACATCGCCACCCAGACGACCATCGCATCCGACGGCCTGTTTGAAGTGACCTTGCCGCAGGCGTCCATTCCCCAGGGGATCGACAACCTCCACCTGTTGCTGGCCGAACAGCGCATATTCGGCGTCGAAGACGGCGAATATGCGCTTTCATCGGCGTACCAAATGCAGTTGTCCGGGGCGATGACGCAGTTTGCGCAGCCGGTGGTGGTCACCTTGCGCTATTCAGGAGATGAGGCTGAACCGAAGGAGTCGATCTTCGTGGCGCGCTACGATGAAACAGAGATGCAGTGGGCGCCGCTTCCCACAACGTGGAGCGAATCAGCCGAAGCCGCGTCTGCCGCCACCAACGAGACAGGCTTCTTCGCCCTTTTCGCTCGGGCCGAACCACCGCCGACCGATGATCACCGAATCTTCCTGCCCGGGGTGTCGCGGTAGATCCGGATTGCGCAAATCAGCTTCGGATTTTCGCCATAGAGCGGAGAGAGCACGCCCACGTGTACATTACAGCCGCATGTGGGCGTTCTCTCTGCTCTATGTTCACTTATCCGCCGCCGTTGCCAGGATCCGAGCACGGCCCGCTACACGCGATGGCGGTACCTGCATCCCGTCCATGTTCGGCCATACTGAAACCGAGTCCACTTGCCAACACCGCCACGGTGAACAGCCCGGCCAGCACCCAATGCACGATCCGACTACGTTTTTCCTGCTTCATCTCAGATTGCCTCCATGAATGAGAGGCTCATTGAGCGTGGGGGCGCCGCCGAGAAACTCATCCCAGCGCACGCATGTTCGCTCAACGAGCACTTGACAACAGACACACGATTCGTGCATGGCGGCAGGTGCGCAATCGCCTACCGCATGATTTTATTCAACCACAGGAATTCTAGATTCGGCAAACGTGGAAAATGGTCGGGGACAGTAGGTGGAACGCATGGGAAGTAGCGGAAGAGGCGATCTACTCCGCCAATGCCGCCAATTCGGCCCAGCGTTCCATCGCCGTTTCCAAGGACATGTCCAGCGTCTGGATCTGCTGGGCCAGCTTTTGGATGCGCTCGTAGTCTTCGCCTAACAGCGTTGAGATCGTCGTGGAGGGCGAGGCGTTGGGCTTCCCATTGTTCGATCTGGCCCTCCAACTGCTCTAATTCGCGCTTTTCGTTCCAGGTGAGACGACGACGTTCTTCGCGCACGCGGACTGTCCATTCGACGTCGTTTTGGTTTCGATCTTCGCCGCGGATGCAGCAGCGGCAACCTCTTCCTCGCGCAGCCGCCGGTAGGTGACGTATGGCGTGGGGTAGCGCTTGCCCAGTTTGCCGTCCTCGAAGGGGAGGATGTAGTCGACGGTGCGATCCAGGAAGTAGCGATCATGGCTGATCACGATCAGGCAGCCGCCGAAGTTGTCGAGGAATTCTTCGAGCACGGCCAGCGTCTGGATGTCGAGATCGTTGGTTGGCTCATCCAACAGCAGCACGTTGGGGCGGTGAACGAGGGTGCGCAGCAGGTAGAGCCGTCGCCGTTCGCCGCCGCTGAGGCTGTCGATGCGCCCGTACTGCATCGAGCGCGGAAAGAGGAACCATTCCAGCATCTGCGCCGCTTCGATGCGGTCGCCGTCTTTGGTGCGGATCAGGGACGCTTCCTCTTCGATGAACTCGATCAGCCGCTTGCGCCCTTCCAGATCTTCGCTTTCCTGATCGTAGTAGCCCAACTGCACCGTGTCGCCCCACTCGATGACGCCGCCGTCGGCTTCGAGCTTGCCCGCCAAAATGTTGAGGAATGTACTCTTGCCCGCGCCATTGGGGCCGAGGATGCCGATACGGTCGCCCTGCTCCAGTTTCAGATCGACGTGATCGACCACGGTCTTGTCGCCGAAGGCTTTGGTGACGCTGTGGGCGGTGAGCACCTTCGATCCCAGCCGTTGCGTGGCCAGGGCCAGCGACACGGTGTCTTCGCCCAGGTCGGATTGGATCTTTTGCAGCTCGGTGACACGGTCTTTGCGCGCTTTTTGTTTGGTGGCGCGGGCTGCCGGGGCGCGGCGTACCCATTCCAGTTCACGTTTGAGCAACTTGCGCCGTTTCTGCTCCTCGGCGGCCAGTTGTTCGTGGTGGATCTCGCGTTCTTCCAGGTAGCGGCTGTAGTTGCCGCTGTAGATCACCAGCTTGCGCCGATCCAATTCCACGATGCGGTTGACCACCCGATCCAAAAAGTAGCGATCATGGGTGACCATGAGCAGCGCGCCGGGGGTGGTGAGCAGGTATTCCTCCAGCCAGGCCACGGTTTCGGCGTCGATGTGGTTGGTCGGCTCGTCGAGGACGAGCAGATCGGCGCGATCGATGAGGGCGCGGGCCATCGCCACACGCTTGCGCTGTCCACCGCTGAGGGTGGCGACGATGGCGTCGAAGTCTTCGATGCCCAGTTGGGTGAGGATGGCCTTGGCGTTGGCCTCGGCCGCCCAGCCGCCGGTGCGATCCATCTGCGCCGTTAGGTCGACGAAGCGGGCTTGCAGCGCTTCGTCGTGCGGATCTTTCTGAAGCTGCGCTGCCGTCCACTCGTAGTCGCGCAGCAGGCGCATCTGTGGCGAGTCGCTGCGGAAAAGTTGATCCAGCACCGTGGCCGACTCGTCGAGTTCGGGGTCCTGGTGCAGATATTCCACGCGGCGGTGACCCCACACCGTCACCGAGCCGGAGTCGGGTTCCTCTTCGCCCGCGATCAGGCGCAACAGCGTCGACTTGCCGCTACCGTTGACGCCGATCAGGCCGATGCGGTCACCCTCGTTGATCATCAGGTCCACGTGATCGAGGAGCACGCGTTCCGAATACTGTTTTGAGACGTTGTCTAGAGTCAGGAGATTCATAGGCGCTTTCGCAAAATGAAGTGGTTGCTGCGGGGAATCATACCGGTTTTGAGCTAGAGAAGCGAATTTCACAAAGGGAGGGGCTTTCTCTTTTGGAGGTTCGACTTTTTTGACAAATGCTGAAAATCTGTAATTTTCGTCAGTTGACGATTACCTCAAACTAGCGATAAACTGAAGATGTATCTCCCCCAGGTGGGATCCCTCACCTGGCCCCCAGCGGGTTGCGACTCGCTGGGTTTTTTTATGTCCCTACCCAACCAACCGCCAAATCCCCGCCACCAAAATCGTCACCATGAACCCTAGCACCAGCGGCAGAAGCGCCGTCACCGCGGTCCACTTGACGCTGCCTGTTTCTTTGTAGACGGTGTAGATGGTGGTGCTGCACGGGTTGTGGATCAGGCTGAACAGCATCAGGTTGACGGCGGTGAGCAGCGTCCAGCCGCCGGCGGCGAGGATCTGTCCTGTGCCGGTGGAGCCAGGATCGAACATGACGCCTGCGCCCGCGCCCACACCGCTGATCCCCGCCGTGAGGACGGTAAGCATCAGCACCGTGGGAATCACGATCTCGTTGGCCGGGATGGCGATGACGTAGGCCAGCAGGATCACGCCATTCAGCCCCATGATCCACGCCAACGGCTGCAAGAAGTTGATGATGTACTCGGCCAGTGTCGGTTCGCCGATGTGGATGTTGGCCACCAGCCAGATCACCGCGCCCGCCGGGGCCGCAAAGACAATCGCCCGCCACAGCACGTAGATCGTGCGGTCGATCAGCGACGTGTAGATCGTCTGCCAGATGCGCGGCGGACGGTAGGGCGGCAGCTCCAGGCTGAAGGATGACACTTCCCCACGCAAGACGGTGCGCGACAGCCCCCACGAAATCGCAAAGGTGAGGAAGATCCCCAGCAGGGCGATGCCCACCACCGCCAGCGCGGAGACGATCCCCGCGATCTGCACAGGCACCAGCGCCCACGAAGATCGACGCGATCAGGATCTGCGTAGGCCAACGTCCGTTGCACAGGGCGAAATTGTTGGTGATGATGGCGATCAGCCGTTCGCGGGCTGTCGATGATGCGGGTGGCCACCACACCGGCGGCGTTGCAGCCGAAGCCCATCATCATGCTCATGGACTGCTTGCCGTGCGCCCCCGCCCGATGAAAGATGTTGTCGAGGTTGAAGGCCACACGCGGCAGGTAGCCCAGGTCTTCGAGCAGGGTGAAGAGTGGGAAAAAGATGGCCATAGGCGGCAGCATCACGCTCACCACCCACGCCGTGGCCAGGTAGATGCCGTCGAGCAGCAGGCCGTCGATCCACCACGGCACGCCCAAGGACGCGGACACTGCCTTGAGCCAGGGATGCACGGTGTCCAACAAAATGTAAGACAGCCAGCCCGAAGGCACATTCGCCCCCGAAATCGTCAGCCAGAACATCAGCGTGAACAGCCCCACCATGATCGGAAAACCCCACAGCCGGCTCGTCACCAGCCGGTCGATGGCGCGATCAAGGTCGAAGCGTCCTTTGCGGTCGGGGCGCACGACGGCGCGGTCGGCGATACGCGCCGCTTCACCGTAGACGGCCTCCACCCACTGTTCGTGGATGTCCACACCCAGCTCGCGGCGGGCCTGTGTCGCCGTCTCCAAAATCGATTCCACAGAGACAGTTTCGGCGTTCCCCATTCCGCTCAAATTCGGCATCTTGGCCGCGGACGTACTCATCTGGCTACCTCCAACTGGATCGTCATGTCGTGTGCAACCACTTCGGTGTCGCCGTGGCGCAGGCTGCCCAGGTCTCCGCTGCGCACGGCCTGGATGATGCTTTCGTCGCCGTCGAGCAGACGCAGCGCCACCCAGCGCGCGTTGGGCAGGCCGGGGAAGCGCGCCGAGCTGCGTCACCAGTGTGTTGATCGGTTCGCGCAACGCCGCTGGTTCATTGTGCAGCCGGAAAGGACGGCTCACCACCTGCCCCGTGGCGACTTCGTGGATCGCCTGCAACAGATCGGGCAGTCCTTCGCCCTGGCGCGCCGCTGTGGGTACAACCGGCGCTTCCAGATCACGGGCCAGGCGGCGCACGTCCACGTCGATGTGCTTGCGCCGCGCTTCGTCCATCAAATTCAGGCAGACGACGACGCGATCCGTGATTTCCAACACCTGGAGCACCAGATTGAGGTTGCGTTCGAGACGGGTGGCGTCCACGACAACCAGCGTCACATCAGGGCGGCCAAAGAGGATGAAATCGCGCGCCACTTCTTCGTCCAAACTGGTGGCGAGCAGCGAGTAGGTGCCGGGCAGGTCCACGATCTTGTAGCGCATGTCGGCGTAGACAAAGCCGCCTTCGGCGCGGGCAACCGTCTTGCCGGGCCAGTTGCCCGTGTGCTGGCGCAGACCGGTGAGGGCGTTGAAGACGGTGCTCTTGCCCGTGTTGGGGTTGCCCGCCAGCGCCACCACGAAGTCCCAATCCGACATGTCCACGCCCAGCTTTTGCAGCATGGCAGCGTTGTGGACCGCGCAACTCTCGCATCCCGCCTGCCCCGTTGGCACAGGATCAATACGAACTTTATCTTTGATTTCAAGCGATTCAGACATTTTTCTTCCTCACAATGCAAAGGATTCTCAAAAGGATGCTGGATAGAACGCGGATCGAGCGGATTGGGCGGATCGGGGCGAATTTTTTTCTGAATCCGTAGAATCAGCTCAATCCGCCCAATCCGCGTTCTATTTCTGTAACTATGCCGGTTGGGCGACTTTCTCGATCTGGATCAGGCGCGCCTGTTCGCGGCGCAGGGCGATGAGTGTGTCGCGCACCCGGTAGGCCGTAGGATCACCCAGCGGGCTGTTCATTTCGACTTCGATGGCCGCGCCGGGGAGGATGCCCAGATCCATGAGGCGACGACGTTCCTGTCCGCGGCAGGCGCGAGAGAGGGCGACGACACGCGCTTCCTCGTTCGGGCGCAGTTGATCCAGCGACAGCGCGGGGATCTCCACAGCCGGTTCGGCCAACGCTTCCACCGTCAAATTTGCCGCCAGCATCGGGGCCAGGCGATGCTCCGCCCCGTCGGCCAGGAAGCGGATGCGCCGATCATCCTTGTCCAACACGGTCACGGTGACGCCTGGATGCAGCCCATCGGCCACAAGTTGGGCGTAGACGACGGTTGGCTCGTCTTCCACATGCACAATGCGATAGGACAGGCCCGGCTGCGCCTGTATCAGCGCCTGCCCATGCGCCTGGGTGTGGTGTCCTGCGCCGTTGGGGATGGGATCGCCGTGGGGATCGAAGAGCGGATGGCCCAGGCGAGCGGCGAGTTCGTCTACTTCTGCGGCGGTGAGACGGTGTTCCTGGCGCTCGGCGTGGCGATGCCATTCTGTCTCGTTGTAGCCGGTTTCTCGGGCCAGGTGGGTTTCCCACAGACGATGGGCGCGCACCACGTGGAAAGCCGTCTCGGCGCCGTGGGGCGTCAAGATAATTGCCGTTTGATTGAAGCGGATCAGTCCGTCGTTTTCCAGATCACGCAGCAGTTCCACCACGCGGTTGCGGCGAACTTTGAGCACCCCGGAAAGCGATTCGGCTGTCACGGGGATGCGGCGCTGCTGAAAATCGAGGATATGCTTGAGCGCGTCTTCGAGCATAGCGTGCCGAGCGCGTTGACGCAGTCCGCGCAGCCGCCACCACAGCCCTCGTTGCGGCCAAAACGCCACCGCCAACAAGATCACGCCGACAACTACTGACCAAAGACCGGGATTGTCCATGCGCTTGTTCCTTTGCCAGAGCAGAGATGATCCACAGATTTCACGGATCAAACGGATTCCAGAAGATGACCAAAACAATTTTTAGTCAAACCTAAATTCCGCAAACAAAAAAACTCATTTTCCTTCTCATCTTTCCTTCACCAGCAATGTTTCCGCCATGTCAAACGCCAGCGCGTGCTGTGCGCCGCCGACTTCGATCAAGAGCGGGCCGTTGAACGGCGCACGCTCAAGGACGGTCACCTCGGTGCCGGGGTAAAGGCCGAGTGTCCCCAGGTAGTAGAGACGTTCCTGGTCCTGGATCAGCACGCGCAGGATCACCTGTGGGCTGTCAACGCGCACACTGCTCAACGCCGTACCGCCCGACGCTTCTACTTCGCCTTCTTTGCTAGGGATGGGATCGCCGTGCGGGTCTACGGTGGGGTGGCCGAGGACGTCGGCGATGGCGTCTTCGAGGGCGTCGCTGAGGACGTGTTCCAGCTTCTCGGCCTCTTCGTGGACCTTGTCCCAGGACATGCCCAGCGCTTCGTGCAAGAAGAGTTCAAGCAGACGGTGGTGACGCAACACCTCCAGCGCAATCTGCCGCCCGAGTTTGGTCAGGCGCACCCCGCGGTAGGGTTCGTGCTCCACCAACTCGAACTGCGATAGCTTCTTGACCATGTTGGTGGCCGACGCCGGCGCAACGTTCAGGTATTCGGCCAGCGCCGAATTGTTGACGGGGCCACCCTTCATCTCAAGCAAGTAGATCGCTTTGAGGTAGTCTTCGTGGGCGGCGGAGATGGGGTTTGAGACAGATTCCTGGTACGTGTTAGTCATGCCTAAAACTATACTGCGGCTTTTGTCAACTGTCAAGACCAAATTAAGCCGCGCCTAAAACAGGTGCTTGACAGCGTCTAAATCCTGCGCTAGACTCCTGTCATCGCTCAAAATTTAGCCACAGAAAACTTTTGCTTTTGTGTCAACAATCGCACAAGAACAAAAGGGCTAAATCTTTGCGCACAAAAGACGAATTTATCCACAGGCTACGCAGACTTTCAGGATTCAGGAGAAAGCAGAGAAATAATGATCCACGAAGGCACACAAAGAAACACGAAGAAGAGAAGCGAAGATCCACAGATTACACGGATTTATAGGATTCAGAAACAGCGCTGAAAATCCGTTTAATCCGTGAAATCTGCGGATCAATTATCCTCGAACAAGGAGAACCAAACCATGTTGCAGCGATCTTTGAAGGTCATACTGCTCTGTTTTGTGCTGACGCTGGCCGTCGCCGCCTGCGGTTCGGATGAACCGACGGTTGCGCCCGCCGGTGAACCCGCCGCTGCCCAACCCGCCGCGGTCACAGACGGCGACGACGTGCTGCGCATCGTCGCCACCACCACCCAGGCCGCGGACCTGTCTCACATCCTCACCACAGGCGTCGACGGCGTCGAGATCACGGCGCTGATGGGCGCTGGCGTCGATCCCCATCTATACCAGCCCACCGAGGCCGACATCGCCGCCATGAACGCGGCCGATATGGTCGTCTACAGCGGCCTTCACCTGGAAGGACAGTTCGACGCTGTCTTCGAGGCGCTGAGCGAACAGGGTGTGGTGATCTACGCCGTCAGCAAGCCGGTGAAGGACGGCGGTTTCGCCATCGGCGGCTTCACCCTCTCCGAAGACCTGGTCGACGTGGACGATCCTCACTTCTGGTTCGATCCGCGCAATTGGGAGCTTTCGGTGCAAGGATTGGCCGACGCGCTGGCGCAGATCGACCCCGATCACGCCGACGCCTACCAGGCCAATGCCGCCGCCTACATTGCGGAATTGCAGGTCCTTTTTGAGTGGGCCAACACCGGTATGCGCAGCGTGGCCGAAGGGCAGCGCTACCTTGTCACCTCGCACGATGCGTTCCAGTATTTCGGGTCCGCTTTCGGCTGGCGCATGACCGCCATCCAGGGCCTCAGCACCGAGGACGAAGCCGGCGTGGGCGACATCCAGGGCGTGGTCGATTTTGTCATCGAAAACCAGATCCCCGTCGTCTTCGTGGAGAGCAGCATCCCACCCGACACCATCGAAGCCGTCATCGAGGCCGTGGCAGCGCAGGGCGGCGACGTCCGCATCGGCGTGCGTGAAATGTACTCCGATGCTATGGGCGAGCCTGGCACCTTCGGCGGCGCCTACATCGGCATGATCGCCGAAAACGTCTACACCGTGCTCCAATCCTACCAATGCGCGGGCGCGGCAGCAGAGATCCCGGCGTGGCCGAATTCGTTGCGCGTATCACCGCCCGCTGAGATCCTCAACGCAGCGTGTGGCGAGTGACAACCAAAGGACCAACCAATGAACTCAACCAACAGTCAACCGAAACCCGAAACCCCACCCGCCCTTGTCATCGACGATCTGACGGTGGCGTACAACAGCAAGCCCGCCATCTGGGACGTGGATCTGTCGGTGCCCGAAGGGGTGCTGATGGCCATCGTCGGCCCCAACGGCGCGGGCAAGAGCACACTGATCAAGGCGGCGCTCAACCTCATCCCCCGTTCCGCGGGACGGTGAATTTCTACGGCAAGCCCTACGAACAGGCGCGGCACCTGGTGGGCTACGTCCCCCAGCGCGGCAGCGTAGACTGGGATTTCCCCACGTCGGTGCTGGATGTGGTGACGATGGGGCTGTACGGCAAGCTGGGCTGGTTCCGCCGCCCCGGCAAGTCGGAGCAGGAAGCGGCGCTCTACGCCCTGGAGCAGGTGGGCATGCAAGACTTTGCCCAGCGCCAGATCAGCCAGCTTTCGGGCGGACAGCAGCAGCGTACGTTCCTGGCGCGGGCGCTGGTGCAGGACGCCCAGATCTACTTCATGGACGAACCCTTCGCCGCCGTGGACGCTGTCACCGAGCGGGCGATTGTGGCGATCCTGCGTGAGCTGCGCCAGCGCGGCAAGACGGTGATCGTCGTTCACCACGATTTGCAGACGGTGGAAGATTACTTCGACTGGGTGACACTGCTCAACGTGGAAGTCATCGCCGCCGGGCCGACGCTGAAGACGTTCAATGCCGACAATCTGCGCCGCACTTACGGCGGGCGGGTTGCTCACTTGCAGGAAAACCCGACGCTGGCGGTTGCGCCCACAGGAGACGACTGAGATGAATCGCTTATCCGCAGAAGATCGACGCGTTTGGCTGTTGATCGGCGGGATCGCGCTGGCCGCCGTCCTCTTTGTGCCTGTCAGCCAGTCGGCGCTAGGGGTGACCTACACCTACACGCTGCGGGTGGTGGCGCTGGGCGGCGCGCTGCTGGGCATCGTCAGCGGCGTGCTGGGCAGTTTTGCCGTGCTGCGCCGCCAGAGTTTGATGGGCGATGCGCTGTCCCATGCGGCGCTGCCAGGGGTGGCGATTGCCTTTTTGCTGGTGGGGCGTGAGTTGAGCCTGCTCCTCGTCGGCGCAGGGATCGCCAGTTGGCTGGGTGTCCACTTTATCCACATGCTCACCGACACCACGCGCATCAAACAGGACACAGCGATGGGCATTGTGCTCACGGCATGGTTTGCGGCGGGGATCGCCTTGCTCGCCTACATCCAGAGCCGTTCCGACGCCAGCCAGGCCGGGCTGGATTCGTTCATCTTCGGGCAGGCCGCCGCCATCGTACAACAGGACGTGATCCTGATCGCGTCGGTGGGCGCGGTGTCGCTGCTGGTGCTGGCGCTCTTTTGGAAGGAATTCAAGCTGATCACCTTCGATCCCGAATTCGCCCACGCCAACGGCTTCCGCACCACGATTCTGAACATGGCGCTTTCGACGCTGATCGTGATTGCGATTGTGCTGGGCCTGCAATTGGCCGGCGTGATTTTGATGGTGGGCATGTTGATCGCCCCTGGCATCGCCGCCCGCCAGTGGACGAACAAACTCGATCAGATGGTGATCCTGTCTGCCATTTTCAGCGCTTGCCGGCGGCGGGGGCCGTCCTCAGCGCCGTGGACGCCAACCTGCCCACCGGCCCCATGATCATCGTGGTGGCGTTCGGGCTGGTGCTGCTCTCCATCCTCTTCGCGCCAGGACGGGGCCTGCTGTGGACGAGCCTGCGCAGTCGGCGTGATCGCCGCCGCTTTGCCGCCACCAATGTACTGCGCGATCTCTACCACTACGCCCTCGATCATGGATCGGCGGAGCACGCCGTGCCAATGTCCTTTGTGACGGGGGTGAGCGACGACGCCCGCGCCGGGCTGGCGCAGTTGGAGCGGCGCGGCTGGGTGCGTGCGCAGGGCGACGCCTGGCAGCTCACCGCCGCCGGGATCACCGCCGCCCGCGACGACGCCGCCAACCGTCAACTGTGGGCGGTCTACCGTGAGTACAGCGAAGAACTCCACCTGCCCCTCGTCCCCGAAAATCGCCAGGTGGACATCCACGAACTGTTGCCTGGTCAGGCGATTGAAAAGCTGGAGCGCAAGCTGAAAGAAGTCGGTGTGTAATGTTCCAGATCGAACAGTTTCTCATCCAAATTTTGCTCAATTTCTTCTCGCGCGACCAGATCAATGTCTTCTTGCGCGATCCGCAGCACACCGCCATCATCGTGGGCGCGCTGATCGCCGTCTCCGGCGCGCTGCTGGGGACGTTCCTCCTGCTGCGCGGCATGTCGCTCACCAGCGACGCCATCAGCCACACGGTGCTGCTGGGCATCGTGGTGGCTTTTATTGTGATGACGTCGTGGCTGGGGATGGAGCCGGATCTCTCGTCGGGGTGGCTGATCTTCGGGGCGGCGGCAGCGGGCGTGGCGACGGTGGTGCTCACCGAAGCGCTCTACCGCTCCGGCCTCGTCAAACAGGACGCCGCGCTGGGATTGGCCTTTCCCCTGCTCTTCGCCATCGCCGTGATCCTGGTTTCGCGCTTCGTCGAAGACGTACATCTGGACGAAGACGCCGTGATGGTGGGCGAAATCGGTGTGGCGTGGGCCAACACCAATAGCCACTGCATGAGCAACTGCGAAAGCGTAACGATCAGCGAGGACGATCCCCGGGCCGAGTTCACGCGCCAGTGTGTCAACTGCCGCGATCTGGGGATCAGCCCACGCGACGATGGGGCCGAGTTCCGCCAAAGCTGCACCAACTGCGGCGTCTACTCGCCGGGGCAGGCGTGGCAGGCCGGGCTGATCGAAAACCAGCCGATGCTGATTTTCTGGCCCAAGTCGATCACGGTGATGGCGCTGATGGCGCTGCTCACCGTCCTGTTTGTGACGCTGTTTTACAAGGAGTTGAAGATTTCCACTTTCGACGCTGCGCTGGCGCAGGCGTTGGGCTTTCGCCCGGGGCTGCTCAATTACGGGTTGATGGTGATGGTGAGTTTGGTGGCGGTGGGCGCGTTCGACGCTGTGGGGTCGATCCTGGTGATCGCATTCTTCATCATTCCACCGGCGGCGGCCTACCTGCTCACAGATCGACTGCCGGTGATGCTGGTGCTCAGCGCGTTGATCGGCGCGGCGGGGGCCTTCTTCGGCTATGATCTGGCGCGCGGATCACTCTTCGGCGTCCTCCACATCGGCGACGGTATCGCCCTGCTCAACCGCCTCTTCGATCTGGGCTGGCAAGAGCGCTGGGACTCGTCGATCTCGGCCTCGATGGTGCTGATGATCTTCGTCTTCTTCGTGCTGGCGTGGATCTTCTCACCCAAGTATGGCCTCGTGTCCACATTGCTGCGGCGCAACCGCCAGAAACGTCGATTCAGCGAACAGGTTGTCCTGGGCCACATCTATAACCACCGCGACAGCGCCGCCGAAAGCAGTGAACTCACCGTGTCCACGCTGCACCGTCACTTCCGCTGGTCCGCGGCGGAGATGCGGCGTGTCCTCAATCGGCTGCGCACCGCCCACCTGGTGCAGATCGAGGACGAAGTGGTGCAGTTGACACAGCGGGGCGAGATGAGGATGCGGGAGTTTCGGGAGAGGAATCTGGCGTGATGCGTAATGCGTGATGCATAACGTAATGCGTAATGCGTCAACGGAATTGGTCGCCAATTGGGGCATCACCGTCAACGAATTACGCATTACGAATTATTCATCCATCGCCTGCTCTGGCCCCGCCAACACCACAATCGGGATCGGGCCGCGCATTTCCCAGCGCATGGCGGTTTCGTAGTCTACGTCTACGGCCCAGTTGCGCCGCACGAGGCCGGGGACGTCGCGTTTGGCCGCCTGATCGATGACCCAGAACGGTCCTTCGGCGGGGTGGCCGGGGCGTTGGAGCCAGACCCGGCGATCCATGTCCCCTTCGCGCAGGAGGGCCACGCGCCCGATGCACTCGTCACATTCGGTGACGTCGCCCCAGGCAAGTTGATTGACGAGCACCCTGTCCATGATGCCGGGGTTATAGTACATGGCTAACCCTTGCAGCGGCAGTGGAGTGGGCTGGTAATAATCTGGCTGTAAATCGAGATAGGATGAGACCCAGCGATGGTTTGCATTGGGGATCTCAACGTTTTCTTCTTTCGGTGTCTCTGTCGAATCGACTTCTACATTCGTGGTCTCTTCGGCGTGAATTACACCGGCTGCGCAGCCAAAAAATAGTGTGCCAAGCGCAGCGATTTGGAAAAGCTTCCTCATACAATTTCCTCATGTGTCCGGTATACCGGCATGGGCGTGAGGAAGGTATGGATCTGCTTCGATAGAACACAAAACACAGGAGTACACATCCTCACGCAACGATTGATAACAAAAACAAACATCGTTCCATGTCATTCTTGGGCGCGCTGCACCCTTGAACGGATGAAACGATGTGGAAAACTACACAAAATCCATTTTTCGGTGGCGCATGATCACGCTTTGCGCCAGACCGATGGCGGCCATCATCGAGAGCAGACTACTGCCGCCGTAGCTGATGAACGGCAACGTCATACCCGTCACGGGGACGATGCTCATGTTCATGCCTACGTTGATGAATGTCTGGAAGAAGAGCAGCGCCACGATGCCCACAGTGAGCAGCCGACCAAATTGGTCTTGCGCCAGATCGGCCACACGCACCAGCCGCCACACCACAAAGAAGATCAACGCCAGCACCACCACCGTACCCAGAAAACCTAGTTCCTCGGAGATGACGCTGAAGATGAAGTCGGTATGGCGCACACGCAGAAACAGCAGTTGATTCTGGCTGCCATGCGCCCAGCCCATGCCCAGCCAGCCGCCGTTGCCCACGCTGATCAACGCTTGTTCCACGTTGTACGACGCCGCAGGATTCGAGTTGGGATCGAGGAACACTTGAATGCGTTCCAGCATGTACCCTTCCAATGTGGCCCACAGGAAAGGAACTGCCGCCATCCCCATACCGCCCAATGCAACCAGGTGCCACAATCGAATACCACTCACCAGGATCATGGTGCCGCCGATGAAAGCAAAGGTGATGGTCATACCCAGATCGGGCTGCAAGTAGACGAATGCCAGGGGAATCGCCAGGAAGAACAGCGAAGCGATGAGGTACGGGAACTGGCGCAAGCGTTCTTGAAAGCGGCTGAGGTACCAGGCGAAGAAGATGATCAGCAGGAATTTGCCCAGTTCTGTAGGCTGGACAAGCGTGCCGCCAACGCTGATCCAGCGTTGCGAACCACCCTGCACCGTGCCGAAGAGGTAAACGAGCACGAGCACACCCACGAGGCCAATGTAGGCCGGTTGAGCCAACAACTCCAGGTGACGGTAGTCAAACGCTGCCACCACCAACAGCACAACCAGGCCAAAACCCAAAAACCGGAGTTGGCGCAGCCAGTAGTCGCTCAGATCGGCTGTGTTTTTGGTGGCGCTGTAGACCATTGCAATACCGATGCCGCAGAGCAGCATCACGGCCACAAACAGCCACTTATCGAAATGTCGCCAGAGCGAACGTTCTGCAAACATAGACCTCTACCGCTATTTGCGGCGGAACCAACGGCGGATGCTTGCCCACCATCCTTCTTCGTGGAAAGACATCAGCGGCACGTTGTACCCCAAAATACGCTGCGCGATGTTGTGGTACGCGGTGCTGACATACGAATCCCGATCCATCGCCACCGGGCGGCCCCGGTTCGTGGAGACGATAATGCTATCATCATCGGGGACGATCCCCAAAAGATCGATGCTCAAGATGTCCAGGATGTCCTGGCGGCTGAGCATGTCGCCGTGACGGACGAGGCGCGGGTTGTAGCGGTTGATGATGAGACGCGGCGCTACATCCATGTCGCGTTCCATGATGTAGATGACTTTGTCGGCGTCGCGCAGTGCGCTGATCTCCGGCGTGGTGACGATCAACACCTCGTCCGCGGGGGCGATGGCGTTTTGAAAACCCAGTTCGATGCCGGCCGGCGAGTCGATGAGGATGTAGTCGGCCTGCTCGCGCAGCTTGGCGGCGATGGCGAGCATCTGATCGGGCTGCACCGCGCTCTTGTCGCGTGTCTGCGAGGCAGGCAGCAGCGCCAGGTTTTCCACGCGTTTGTCGTGGATCAGCGCCTGCTCCAGCGTACAGCGTTCCTCCACCACGTCGATCAAATTGTAGACGACGCGACTCTCCAGCCCCATGATGATGTCCAGGTTGCGCAGGCCGATGTCGCCGTCCACCACCACCACGCGTTGACCGGCCATAGCCAGGGCTGAGCCAAGATTGGCCGTGGTCGTTGTTTTGCCGACGCCGCCTTTGCCCGATGTGATTGTGATGACAACGCCGGCCACAGACTGCTCCTCTGACGCGAATCTGGTGGAAGAAAACGATGAACCCCTACTTCGGTATGCGTGCATCCCACTGATCGACGACGATTTGGCCCTTGACCACGTGGGCAAGTTCAGGTCGATCTGTGGCCTGACGCTTCCAGAACCAGCGCCCCGGATCACTGGCATTGCCGCGCGGTGACATGGCGATGAAGCCGCCGATACGCACCTGCACCGGCTCAAAATCCAGCGCGCCGATGACGGCTTTCTCGTCGCCCATTGCGCCGGCGTGGACGACGCCGCGCAGCCGCCCCCAGATGTAGACATCGCTGCCGCTCACCACCTGCGCGCCTGGGTTGACGTCGCCCACCACGATCACCGAACCGGCGTGGCGAAAGATCTGGCCGGAGCGCAGCGTGCCGCGGTAAAGGTAAGGCGGGGCAGAGACAAGCTGCACCAGATCGGGCGCCGACGGGTGTTCGAGCACCGTCGAATGGACGGCGGGCGCGATCTCTTCGGTGTCCTGCCGTGTCTGCGCCTCGGGCCGGGCGGCGCGACGTTCGCTCTGCACTGCATCGGCGATGGCATCCACAATGGCAGGCGGCATCTGAAAATCAGCCACTGTCTGGCTTGGGTTGCGCCGCCGCCCGCTGAGGAGCACTTCCCAGTTTGCCGTGCTATCTACGGCGCTGTGGTGTGGTTTCTCTGGCGTGGCGTCTGCCTCTTGCCACGCCACCGTCAACCCCATGTCCTGCCCAAGTTGGCGTACGCCGGGGTTGGCTGTGCGCAGCAAGCGCAGATTTACTTCCTGTTCGGCGAGGGCGTTGATCAACTGTTGCAGGTCCCGTGCGCCGACGGCGTGCGTCCCCAATTCCAACGTCACCCGCTCACCGCGGAAGAAGCCGTGGGCCTGGCTGAGATGCGCCGTGAGCATTTCCAGCATCTGCGCCCAAACGATATCTTCTTCGGTCAATTGGATCACCACACCGTCGCCGCGCCCAAGGATGCGCACCGCCGGCGCGCCGCCCGCAGAGATCGTTTCCGCCTTGACAGGTGCTTCAGCGTCACCGGTTATCTCGTCACCGGCGCTTGCCTGATTGGCGACGGCGATATCGCTTCCGCCGGTTTTGTCTTTGGGGGCTTCGACGTTGGCAGGCGTTGCTTGGGTAGCTACAGTCTCCTCCTGCTTGCGCGCAGGCGGTGATTGTTCGGTCTCTGGTTGTGGATCGTTGGGGGTGGTCTGTTCGTCGTTCACAGGACACTTTGCTCGGTGATGGGCGAAACCAACGTCCATTATAAACCAAGCTCGAGCTTTTCTCGACTTTCAAGCTACGACTCGGTGTAGTTCACGCTTGGGGCGAAAGTGCCGGGGACTTCACGTTGGTCGTGGCGACAAGAGCGAAAACCCTGTCTCTCTGCGGCGAAAAGTCCCCGGCACTATGGGGCGCGCACCCAGAATTGCAGGTGATTATACGTGGAATCGGTCTATGACGAAAGCATCCTTACCGATGAAAAATCTATGCGCGATTTTGTATCCACCGACATGCCTGGGCATATTCAACGACGTCGGCAAACTTGCTAGGATCGATTGTCACTTGATATTGAATCCGTTTTGGATGGGGCCTATGCGTCCCTGCACCTGTGAACGGCGTAAAGCCTATGAGACCAATCTCCTCCGAAAAGGCAATGATGAACCCACGCGATCTATTTTTCAAGACGTTTGCTGTGTTGGCCGCGCTTTTCTGCGCCTACCTGGCCTACCGAATCGTCGACACGATTGTCGTTCTCTTCTTGGCGATCATTCTGGCGTCGACGATCCGCCCCTACGTGGAGCGGCTGGCCCAGTTCAACATTCCACGTGCGGTGATCATCCTTTGCATCTACCTGTTGTTGATCGGCGGGCTTGTGCTGCTGATCGTCTTCACCGCGCCGCCGCTTTTCAGCCTGGTGATGCAGTTCACCGAGGAAGATTTCATCGTTGAGCAGGTGCGCGAGATTCTGCGCAACCTGGTGATCTTTGTGTGGCAGCGTTTCCAGGTGTTGATGCCGATTGGCCGCCTGCCCGAGCAGACCCAAGAATTCATCGCCCAATTTGAGGCTGTGGCCTACGAAAACGCCTGGCCCTTCGCCAGATCGGCGTCGACGGTGCTTGGTCAGTTGCTTCTCGTGCTGGTGATGTGCTTCTACTGGCTGACGCTGCGCGAGGAGATGCTCAATTTCGTGCTGCGCATGAACGCCGCGCACCACCGTGATCGCATCAAGCTGATCTGGAGCGACGTCGAGGTGACGCTGGGTTCCTACGTCCGCGGGCAGGTGACGCTGAGCCTGGTGGTGGGGGTGGCCAGCCTGGTGGGGTTGCTGATCCTGCGTGTCCCCAATGCGCCGGCGCTGGCGGTGGTGGCGGCGCTGTTCGAATTCATCCCGTACATTGGGCCGATCCTGGGCGCGATCCCCGCGATCCTGGTCGGGGTGACGATCTCGCCGGTGATCGGTCTGCTGGTGGCGGGCTGGTATCTGCTGGTGCAGCAACTTGAGGCGAGTGTGCTGATCCCGCGCATCATGCAGGCCAGCGTGGGGATCAGCCCGCTGCTGGTTGTGATCGCCATTGTGGCCGGCAGCAGCCTCAACGGCGTCGTCGGCGCGATTTTAGCCATCCCCATCGTGGGCGCGTTGCAGGTGATCGCCCGTCACCTGTGGATCGAGCCGACGTTGCAGATGGAGGAAGTGGACGAAAAGAGTATCGAGCAGACCCAGATCGCAGGAGAAGCGAAGGCCTAGATCTGCTCCAACGTCTTCTGTACCGCTGTAGCCAACACAGCCTCCAGCGCCTCAGCGGACATGCCGCCGCCCTGCGCGAAGTCGGGGCGCCCACCGCCGCCGCCGCCGAACTGGCTGAGCACGTCGCGCAGCAGTTGACCGACGTTGAGTTCCACATCCGCGGCGCGGGCAAAGATGGCGGTGCCTTTGCCGTTGCTCTCGCAGCAGAGCAGGGCCACGGTGCGCGGTTCGGCCTGCAAGGTAGACGCCAGCACCTTGAGCGCGCTGGGATCGAGGCCGCGCATGGCCTGCGCCACCAGCCGCACCTTGCCCACCTGGCGCGCCGATTCGAGCAAGGCGCGGGCGCGGAAGGCGATCAGTTCCTCCTGCTGGCCGCGCAGTTGACGATCCAGATCACGGTTTTGCGCCTGTAGCTTTTCCACGAGTTCCGGCGCGTTTTCGTAGTGCGTATCCAGCAAAGACGCAATCTCGCCCAACACAGCGCGCCGCTGCCGATAGTCTTCGAGCACGCGCCCACCGCACAGGAAGTGAACCCGCGTCTGCCGCCGCATCTTCTCCGTACGCAGCAGCGCGATGGCGCCGATTTCGCCTGTCGCCCGCACGTGGGTGCCGCCACAGGCCGACCAATCGAACTGTTCGATCTCCACGATGCGGATACGGCCTGTCACCTTGGGCGGGCGGCGCAAGGGGATCTGATCTAGTTCGGCATCGGTGACCCAGTAGTGGCGGATTGGGCGGTTCTCCCAGATCACGGCGTTGGCGAAGTCTTCCACGGCGGCCAACTGCTCGGCGTTCAAGTCTTCGACATCGAGATCGAGGGTGGAATCGTCATCGCCAAAGTGGACGGAGACGGTCTCCAACCCCAGTTTGTGGAAAAACGCCTGCGAGAGCAGGTGCTGCCCTGAGTGCTGCTGCATGTGATCATAGCGCCGCTGCCAGTCGATCTCGCCCAAAACGGGGTTCTCCAGCGCCGCCTGGCCGAGGACGTGCCAGACCACGCCGTCGTCGTCTACCTGTACATCGATCACCGGGACGCCGTTGAGTGTCCCCAAATCGTGCGGCTGTCCGCCGGAGGTGGGGTAGAAGAAGGATCGATCCAACGCCACCGCGCTGTGACCGTTGATGGCGCGGCTTTGTGTCACATTGCCCTTCAAACTGAGTTGTGTAGGCGTCGTCGAAGTAGAGGCGTTCTGTCATCGGGATGCACTCTTTTGTGGACGGTTTGTTTGTGTTTCGCAAGGAGCGTGTGTTCAGATCACAAGTATACTGTGATCAGTTTCACATGCAGTTGATTTATGCGGTTCGTCTTTGAGATTTGGGTGCGTTGCGTGCTTGATTTGTTATCAGTCGCCAACTTGGGAGTGAAAAATGTTCAGCCAGAATCCAGCCCAGGCCATCGCCATCCGTTTTGCCATTATCCTCTTTTTCGCGGCGCTTGTCTTCTCTGCGGTGCATCCTGTGTTCGCTACCGCCGAACTTGCCCTCGCCGGCGAGAGCACCAGCCAGGCCGCAGCGCTGGACCTGGTGGACACCTTACAGGCTGTCGCTGAAAGTCAGCGCAGCTTCGTCGATCTCGTGGTGGCCTTCGTGAACTGGTAGAATCCTCAACGCTCGCTCGAAAGCACTTCTTCTCGCGCCGCCTGCGTCACCTCTCCATTTTCAACATGCAGCAGTTGCGCCTGCCCCAAAAAAGCAGGTGAAAAGTCGTTCCAATCCGTGGTGGTGACCACTGCCTGCTCCACGCTGCCCAGCGCCGTCAGCAACATGCCGCGGCGGCGCTCGTCCAGTTCGCTCATCACGTCGTCTAATAGCAAAAGCGGTGTTTCGCCGGTGTCGGCGGTCATGGTCTCCAATTCGGCCAGCTTCAGCGAGAGGGCGGCGGTGCGCTGTTGACCGCGGCTGCCGTAGGTGCGCAGATCGCGCCCGTTGACGTTGAAGGCCAGGTCGTCGCGGTGTGGGCCGTAGAGCGTGTTGCCCGCCGCCAACTCACGATCTCGTCGGCTTTCCAGCTTGCGGCGAAAGGTATCTGTCAGCCCCTGCACGCTGGGTAGTGGATCGGGGTAGCGGATCAGCGTAGGTGTGCTGTCGCCATCCTTC
Source organism: Caldilineaceae bacterium (assembly GCA_041391225.1). Lineage (GTDB taxonomy): Bacteria > Chloroflexota > Anaerolineae > Caldilineales > Caldilineaceae > RI-153. The sequence continues at coordinate 81,002 of JAWKOL010000016.1, read as the reverse complement.
AGGCGGCGGTACTCTTGTTCGCTGAGATGGCCGGTGTTGAAGCTGGGCAGGTAGATCAGGTGCAGGCGCTCGCGGTCTTCGGTCAACTGGGCGTGGCGGGCGCGGGCGATGGGATCCATATCGGCCAGGAAGCGGTATCGCCGTGCCAGGACGTAGCCGCCGTGCTGCACCAGTTGATCGTCCCAGAAGGCGAGTTGGGCGTTCACACTGGGATCGCGCGGGGATGCGCCGTCTTCGCGCAGTTGCTTGAGCAGGCTGTTGCGCTGGGTGAGCACTTTCTGGTAGCGGGAGAGGTGCTGGGTGTAGCTGCGTTCGATCTGGCAGAGGGCGATGTCGATGTAGCGGCGGCGTTCGCTGGGGCTGCCGTCCACGAGGACAACGTCTTCGGGCAAAAAGAGGACGGCGCGCATCTCGCCGATGAGATCGATGCCGCGACGGCCCACGCCGTTGATGCGGATCTGTTTGGTGAAGTTGGCCGCGCCGCCGCGGTTCTTATCGCGTGCCGAAAAGAGCACTTCGAGCTTGTGTGTGTCGCCCTGGCGGCCCACTGTGCCGGTGATCTGGGTGTAGGGGATGGGTTCGTCGTCGGCGCTCCAGCCCACCACTTCCTTTTCGGCGCCGGCGTGGCTCGACTTGCTGGTGGCCAGGTAGTAGATTGCTTCGAGCAGGTTGGTTTTGCCCTGCGCGTTGCGCCCCTGAACCAGGGTCAGGGGCGCAGTGAAATCGAGGTTCAGGTGACGGTAGTTGCGGAAGTGGGTAAGGTGCAGGTTTGTCAGAAACATCAGCTTGCTTCCGGCAGGTACCATCCTACGGTCTGGCGGTTGCGCACGAAGTATGTTTGTGCCGCGTTGCACGTCCTCCGCGGTGACGGCACTGAGTTTGTTCAGCCAGGCGGCGAACCAGTCGGTGCTGGCGATGACTTCGCTAAACCCGATCAGTATGCCTGGTTGGTGACGCTTTCGCTGCTGAATGCGAACTGCGCCCGTGTCTGCTTGATGGCCTTGTCCAGTTCGCTCTGCTTCACCGGTGTCTGCTGCACTTTTTCGATCTCTGCCCAGATGGCGTCTTCCACGGCCTGATGGCTGGATTTGGGGTTGATGGTGGCGCGGAAGGTGAAGAGGTAGGGATCGATGGTGGGCATGTAGCTACAGCCTGCGCCCACGGCCATCTCTGTGTCTACGAGGAGCGGTAGAGCCGGTTGCTGCGGTTAGACGAGCTGCCGCCGAATAGCCCCATCCCCTTGGCGCCGCCGAGGACGCTGTCGAGCACGGTCAGCGCGAAGAAGTCGTCGTGGCCGGCTTCGGCGGCGTGGAAGGCCATGTGCAGGTAGCTGGTGCGGTCGGCCCCGCGCAAGGTGACGGCGCTCGGCCAGTTGTCCTGGTTCGCGCAGGCGCATGGTGGGTACCGTCGGCCCGGTGGGCAGCGATCCGAAGTGCTGATCGATGCGATCCAACATCCACTGGCTGTCGAAATCGCCCACGGCCACGGCGATGGCGTTGTTGGGCGTGTAGAATGTGCGGTAGTGGTTGTAGAGATCCGCGCGTGATGGTGAGCAGATCTTCCTTCCAGCCGATGACGGGGTGCTGGTAGCTGTGCGCCTGGTAGGCGGCGGACTGCACCTCCTGGCTGAGGAGCCAGCGATAGCTGTTTTCGTGTCCTTCGCGCTCGCTGATGATCACTGTGCGCTCCGATTCCGTCTCCTCGGGATCGAAGATGGCGTTGACCATGCGGTCGCTCTCCACGTCCAGCGCCAGTTCGATGCGGTCGGCGGGGAAGGTCTCGAAGTAGGTGGTCCAATCCTGCCAGGTCATACCGTTGAACGATCCCCCGGCGCGGGCCACGGCTTTGTCGAATTCGCCCTGGGGATAGCGTTCTGTGCCTTTGAAGAGCATGTGCTCTACCCAATGGCTGATGCCGGTGAGGCCGGGGCGTTCGTTGCGGCTGCCCACACGGTAGTAGACCCAGAAACTGGCCACCGGCGACACATGGCTTTCTTGCAGGATCACCTGCATCCCGTTGGCCAGGGTGGCTTTGGTGAGGGGCGGCGCCCCGTTTGTGCTGGTGGACATGGCGATTATCCTTCTAGATGCTTTCGTCTGCTGCGCTGATGGTGCTGAGCGGCGTAATGTAGGTCATGGCGTCGTCTTCGGAGAAGCCGGCGAACTGGCCGCGCCCAACCCCGCGGTAGATGAAGCCGATTTTGCCCATCTGCGCAGGATCGTAGATGTTGCGCCCGTCCACCAAAATGGGGTGGGCCATGCCGGCGTGGATGCGGGTCATGTCCAGGTGTTTGAATTCGTCCCATTCGGTGCAGACGAGCAGGGCATCGAGATCCTGGGCCATGGCGTAGGGGCTGTCGGCCAGTGTGATAGGCATATTGAGCTTGGTTGCGCCGGGCATCGCCACCGGATCGTAGCCGCTCACCTGCGCGCCTTCGATGCGCAACAGGTGGGCGATCTCCATTGCGGGGGATTCGCGCAGATCGTCGGTGTTGGGCTTGAAGGCCAGGCCGAGCAGACCGATGCGCTTGCCTTCGAGCCGCCCCCCCAGGAGTTTGCGCAGCGTGATCACCGCCCAGCGGCGGGCGTCGCGGTTGATGTCCATGACGGCGCGCAGCAGCGACGGGTGCGATCCCTGCACCAGGGCCATGTGCTCCAGTGCTTTCACGTCTTTGGGGAAACAACTGCCGCCGTAGCCCAGGCCGGCGTTGAGGAAATGCGGCCCGATGCGCTTGTCGTAGCCCATGCCCGCGGCCACCTCGCGCACGTCCGCACCCAGTTTTTCGCAGATGGTGGCGATCTCGTTGATGAAGCTGATGCGCGTGGCTAGGAAGGCGTTGCTGGCGTACTTGATCATCTCCGCTGTGCGCAGATCGGTGACGATGATGGGTGCGCGCAGCGGCAAATGCAACTGCGCCACCTTGTCGGCGGCCTCGGCGCTCATGCTGCCCAGCACCACACGGTCGGAGTTCATGAAGTCGGTGATGGCCGAGCCTTCTTTGAGGAATTCGGGGCAGCTCACCACGGCAAAGTCGATGGGCTGCGGCTGCGTGGCGTAATGATGTCGGCCACCCAGTCGCCTGTCCCCACGGGTACGGTGCTCTTGTTGACGATGATCAGCGGGTGATCCATCGTCGTTGCGATGGATTCGGCGGCCATGCGCACGTAGCGCAGATCGGCTTCGCCGTCCACGCCGCTGGGCGTCCCCACGCAGATGAAGACGAATTCGGCGTCTTTGAGCGCTTCTTCGTAGCTGGTGGTGAAGTGAAGACGGCCCGCCTGCACGTTGCGCTGGATCAGTTCACTCAGCCCCGGTTCGTAGATCGGCACTTCGCCCCGCTTCAACATCTCGATCTTCTCTTCGGAGATGTCGATACAGGTGATCTTGTTGCCCAGGTTGGCGAAGCAGGTGCCGGTCACCAGGCCAACGTAACCGGTGCCGGCCACGGCGATGTGTCTCATGTCATCTCTCCCTTGGTTAGAAATATCCACGTGCGGTGCAGTTTAGGTCTTCACGGCTGCGGATGCGTCCTCGGTGGGTGTGGCCTGCGCTTTGGCCTTGCTGAAATCGTCCCAGTGCAGTTGTTCGCGCCAGAAATAGAATGCGCCCAGCACCGTCACTGGCAGCCAGAGCGCTGTGTGCAGGGTGAAGGTGTAGCCGGCGGCAATGTTCCGCTCCACACCGAAGGCCACCAGCGTCTCGATACCAGGGGCGTCGAATGTCCCCACGTATCCTGGCGCGGACGGTAGCGTGGTGGCCAGGTTCACGAGTCCGTTCATCAGCATGAGGACGATGAAATTCACTTCAAACGGGAACGCGTGCATCACGAACCAGTATTTCACCGTCTCCATCAACCAGATCACGATGCTGGTGGCGAAGATCATGAAGATGTCGTTGCTGCTGCTCAGGCTCTGCAAGCCCAGCATGAAGCGTTCGTAGACATCGTCGGTGCGCAGACGGATCCGCTGCGGCAGGAGACGACCGGCGAACCAATTGTAGAAGCCGATCACCCGCTGTGGCCGCGCCGCCATCCACATAAATATGCCGGTAGCCAGCAGCAAAAATACAGTGAGTACGATCACCAGGTTACGGTACATCACCGGCATCGGCGCAAAGGGCAGCGCCAGGAAGACGAAGAGGAGCATCACCAGCCCGTCGAAGATGCGCTCGATGATCACCGTGGCCAGGCTGGAACTCATGGCGATGGATTCTTTGCGCTTGAGCACGTACGAGCGGATCACCTCACCGGCGCGCAGCGGGTAGACGTTGTTGCCGAAGTAGCCGATACAGACCACAGGGAAGAGCCGCGCCAAGGGGACCGGTTTGAGGTGACGCAGCATGTAGTGCCATCGCCATGTCCTCGCCCACAGGCCCACAAAATACGCAGCCACGCCAGGCAGAATCCACCAGTAGTTTGCGTTTTGCAGTGCATGCCACACATCGGGGAGATGCAGGCTGGGTAAGACCAGATAAATGAAAAAAGCGCTGATCGCAAGCCCGATCAGCAGTTGTAGGGTTCGTCGCATGAAGTTCACATCGTTCAGATTTTGTGGCCCGCCGTGCAGAAAAGACGCAGGCGCATACGTCGCTCACAGCATAGCACAAGCGGGGTCTATCGCAAAGAGAAAGCCGAGGTGACGAGGTGATGGGGTGACGGGGTGACGGGGTGAAGAGACGCCGGAGCGAATCCGTTTGGTGGGGTTGAAACCCCTGCTGACACCGAGAAGTCGCCTCAGCGACTTGTGAGACTTCTGCCAGCGCCTGAGGGCGCTTCTCATTGTCAGGGCGGGATTTCAATCCCGTTGTCCGTCATCGGATGACCGTTATCGGTCGTCGACACGATACCCATCCTGCGCGAAGCGCACGCGCACGTCCTCGCGGCTGGGGATGCTGTAGACCACGCCCTCGTTGTCTACCAGTTCGCGGGCCTGGGGATAGGCCATGAGTGGGCCGCGGACCTCGCGCAGGTAGGTTTGCTGCATCGCTTCGGGCAAATCGCGTAGGTGACGGCGGTAGATCTCCGATTTGTGCAGCGCCACTTTGAGCCAGCGGTTGCCGCGCCAGCGCGTCCCCATGTAGAGCGCCTCCAGCACGATGCCAATCACCAGCGCATACCACACACCGGTGGATCCCAGGCCCAGAGGGAAGGCCAGCACCCAGGCCAAGGACACCGAGATCAGCGCACGCGTCACCGCGGTGCCGATGAGACCGGGCATCGAGTCACCTGCACCGCGCAGCGCGCCGTTTGCCACCATCGCCACCGCGCTCAAAGGCAGCACTACAGTGTTGATATGGAAGTAGTTGACGCCCACACGCAGCAGATCGGGGTGCGCGCTGGGATCGAAGATGCGGATGATGGCCGGGGCAAAGACGATGATGGGAATCGCCAACACGATCATCACCCCCAACCCAATGAGGATCGCCATGTTGCCGCGTCGCCGCGCTTCTTCCGGCTGCCAGAAGCCCAACGCCTGCCCCACCAACGATGTCGCCGCCACGTTCAACGCCAACCCCGGCATGAAGATCAACGTCTCCACCTGGAAGCCAATCGCCAGTGCAGCCGCGCCGTAGGTTCCCGCCTCGGTGGAGGTGACCAACCCGAGCACCATCAGCCGCGAGCCGTTGCGGAACAGCCCCTGCACACCGGACGGCACGCCGATGGTGAAAATGTCTTTGAACATCTGCCAATCGGGGCGGTAACTGCCGGGCAGCAGCTTGATCACGTTGCGCCCCGAGTAGATGACATAAAACACCACCCCCACGCCGAGTCCGCGCGCCAGCACCGTCCCCATGGCCGCGCCGGCCACCCCAAAGGCCGGAACGGGGCCGATCCCGAACATGAGCACGAAGTTCAAGAGCACGTTGAGCACATTCAGCGAGCCGGTGAGGATCAGCGGCGTCACCGTGTCACCTGCGCCCTGCATCAGCCGGTTGAAGACGATGTTGAGCACCAGGAATGGCGTCCCCAGGAAGAGGATCTGCAAATACTGCACGCCCAACTCCACCGCCTCCGGCTCCCCACCGCTGTTGACCAGCGCTAGCAGCGGGCGCGCCATCAACAGCCCAAAGCCCATCAACCCCACCGAAAGCAGCACCCCCGACGAGATCGCCTGCCGCGTGACAAAACTCATGCGCGCCGGATCGCGGGCGCCCTTGGCCTGCGCCACAAGACTCATGGCCCCGGCTGCCACCGAAAGTAGCATTACCAGCACCAACATGCGGATGGCGCTGCTCAAGCCCACGGCAGCAATCGCAATCGGCCCCAGCCGCCCCACCATGAACACGTCGATCACGTCGACCAGGCTTTGCAGCAGGTTGGTGAAGATCACCGGCAGCGCCAGTTGCCACACCTGTTTCATCAGCGCGATTGGCTCGCTCTTGACTGCCTGTGTTGGCGAGGTGCGTTGATCTTCGGCTGACGACGATGCAACCGCCATGAGGGTCCCCTATCTCGGTGGTGGAACAAGCGCGTGGTTGTGCGTTGGGCAGAGGTGTAGTGAACCACTGCTTTGAGCGAAATGCAACAAAACCGGTTTTGTTCCGGTTAAGTTGGTGGTTGACACCTGGCATTGCAGAAAGTAATCTACATACAATTGTTATTACTGCCGAAAGGTGAGAGGTATATGCGCCTAATGGATGATCGCTACCCAATGAACTATCGCGAGGAGATCGTCACCCAGGTGATGAGTGATGTCCAGCACGGTGAATCGCTCTGCCTGGTGGGTCTTGCAGGGGTGGGGAAATCGAATCTGGCCCGCTTCCTGGAAAACCCAGCCGTGGTCCGCCACTATCTACCTACTTCGGCTGCCGAGCGTACCCACTTTCGGCGGATTGAATTCTCGGCGGAGATCGATACCGATCATCTTTATGGCGCCATGTCGGCTGCGCTGCAAGATGTGGCAAAGAGAGTGGGGGTCCCCTTGCCGGCGAAGGGCTCAGACGAGGGCGCCTATACGCATTTGCGTTCGCTGCTGGCGACGTTTTGTGACGAGCATGGGCAGCGTATCGTCTTTGTCATCGACGAATTCGAAGCCCTGCTGCACACACAGCCGCCGCTTTTTTTGCAGGAGCTACGCACGCTGCGCGATGATCACCGGACTTCGCGGAACGTTGTCTTCCTTTTGATCACACACCGTATGCCGGAGTTGATCCGTCGGCAGCCGTTGTTGCAGCAGGGGGGCAAACTGTTTGAGATCATCGGTCAGAATATCTACGCGCTCCCACCCTATTCCGATGCCGACGCCCAATCGATGATCGACGCCCTGGCAACCCGACGTGAGATTGATCCCTTGCAGTTGGGCGCTGAACTACGCGGGATGCTGCTGCACCTTTCCGGCGGACACAGCGGGCTATTGGCAGGGCTGTTCAACGAGATGCACCCAACATTTAAGAAGTCGTTGCATCGGCTTGTTCAATCGGTAGACAGGCCGGGGCCGTTGCGCCTGGCTTGCGAAAATGTCTGGACGCACCTGCACGAAGAAGAGCGGGACGCTCTAAAGTTGATGGCTACAGGGCAAGACGTCAATGCGGTGATGGTCGAATTCCTGTGCAAACGGGGATTGGTGCGTGTGCAATCGACGCCGTTGTTCTTTTCGCCGATCTTTCTGGAGTACGTGCGTAATCACGCGATGCCAGCCGCGACAGTGTGAGGAGGAAAGATCCATGCCCGGTATTTTGATTGGGGTTGCGTTTGTGGCCGTTCTTGCGGTGATTGCGGTGTACGCTGCAACGCGCATCCGTACTGTGGAAGAAGGGTACGTGGAAGTCTTGCAGCAATTCGACAAGATGAGCCGCTATGCTGAACCTGGCCCTTACTTCTTGCGTCCGTTTGAGGAGCCGGTGCGGAGTGTTTATGTGCAGCAACGCGAAGTAGCCGATCTGGAAATCACCGGGATCTTCACGCACGGCGGTATTATGGTTTCGGTGCTGCTTTCCTACCAGATGCACCTTGATCCGGCTCAGATGACCACAGGCGAACTCTACTACGATGATTTCGCACGCGAAGATCAGCAGCGCCGAATCATCAAGCTCATCTTGCAGGAAGTTGTTCGTGAGTTCCCGCCGCCACCCTCTACCAATTCGGATCGAGTCGACACTGGGCGGCTATTCAGTCCCTTTTCCTTCAAAGCAGCGGAGGTGCGTCAACGGCTGGAGGCTCAAATGCGTACAGCATTGGCGACGCATGGTATGGTGATCAGCCAAGATTCATTGCTCATCTCTCGGCTCAACCTGCCCCCTGCCATGATCGATGCGCTTGTGCGTGCAAAAGCGATGGATCTGACAGGAACCGCTGAAAAAGAGCTATTCGAACGCATCCGCGCCGCCGGCGCCGGTATGACGGACATGGGCCTGGTGCAAATGGTACGTGCGTTGCGCAACCAGGATCCGGGCATGAACACCATTGTCGCCAACGGCGGCTTTGTCCCCGATGCGCGTATCAATGCCGGGCAGATTTCAATGCCGCTGGCCGGCAGCACCGCCACGCCTCCGCCTGTTCCACCGCCCACACCCCAGCCGTCCGTTCCGGCTCCGTCTGCACAACGCAACGGTACGTCTACGCCAGATGATCGTTTTTTGCCGCTTACAGACGATCACATGTCTCTGCTGAAGTCGGTACAGGATTGACAGCCACATATTCACACAAAACACCTATCCCCCTAGCCGTTGACAGCCGTCAGCGGCTTTTTTACGATGGGACAATTGACATCATCCACCTCACGGAGTGAATCCACATGCCCATCATCGAACCCGAATTCCTCGAACTGACCCAGGATCTCGATCCTGCTGCGTTCTGGGCGGAGAATGAGCAGTGCATGGCCTTCACCACGCAAAGCCGCGCTGCGCCGCTTCATTTTCGCCCGATGATCATTGGATCTTCGAGTTCATGGCGGTGCCGTCCACGGTGCGCTAGCTACAAGGACAAAGCTCTACCGCGACGCTGCACCGCGAGGTCAACCAAGTGACCCAGGAATACGTGGGGCGCGCCTTTTTCGACGCGGACACCTTCGAACATAGCCCCAAACGCATCGAAAATCTCTTCGGCAGCGAATTCCTCTACCTGGAGAACAGCACACCCTGGCTTTCACACGTCACCGAAGACCCCGACGAGTTCGCCCGCGTCCTCGACCGGCTGAAGAGACCGACGTTGCGACCTGGGCGTTGCCCGCCGCCTACGTGGAAGAGTGGGAAGGCGCAAAGCAGCTCGGCAAGCCTCTCCCCAAGCTGGGCGGCGGCAGTCGCAGACCAGCCACGATCATGACGCAGGTGCTCAACCCACAGGTGGCCATCTTCTGGATGATCGACCACCCCGAGTTGATGGGGCGCTTCCGCGATATCCTGGCGCAGAAGATGATCGAACTCAACCAGACGCTGCGCGCTTTCAGCGGCAACGACGAACTGGGCTGGTACATCCTGGATGATAACAGCGCGCTGTTCAACCGCACGCTCTACAAAGAGTTCTGCGTGCCTGTGCTCCAGCGGGTGATGGACGCGCTGGCCCCTGTCGGCGCGCGCCGCTACCAACATTCCGACAGTGCGATGGGTCATCTGATCGAGGAACAGTACGCGCTGGGGATCCGCGAGGTCAACTACGGTCCTACCGTCGACGCCGGGCTGATCCGTAGCAAGATGCCCGACGCCATCGTCCACGGTCAACTGCCGCCGTTCACCCTGCGCGACGGCAGCCCCGACGAGATCCGAGATCGTATCGTGGACGACTTCCAAAAAGCCGGTGAAAGCGGGGGGATGATCGTCACCACCGCCGGATCGTTGGCAGCGGGTACCGGCGTGGGCCGCATGCGCTGGTTCATGAAGATGGTGCAGGCGCACTGTCGCTACGACATTTCGTGACCATCAGGCGCGACGCACTGGCCGAAACGAGTCCCTGAAATCTTGCGGAGATAGCACGCCCTCGTGCGGGTCTACATGGTAGGCGCCGCACGAGGACGTGCTATCTCCGCATTCGCCCGAATACGGCGATTCTCTTACGCCGTCGTACACTATGACTTCATTTCCGCCTGAGCCGCTTACGTGTATTCAGGCTTAGCTTCACAAAGTTGCGCACATGCTGCAACGGCTGGATGTGGCTGGTTTCACCGGCGTAGATGGTGCGAATCGGCACCCAGGCCAGCCGATATCCCCGCTCCAAACAGACCACGATCTGCTCCATCTCAAATTCAAAACCGGGTTCCTGGCTGTTGAGCAGCGCATCCATCATGCGCCTGCTGAGCAGCCGGTAGCCCGACTGATTGTCGCGGATGTACGCGCCCACCGCCCACGAGAAGAAGAGCTCGCCCTGCCGTGTTGGCCAGACGGCGCACCCACGGCATCTGCCGAAACGCCGCCGCCCGATGATCAGATCCGGCGCCGTTTCGGGGAATGTCGCAGCGAATGTGTCGATAAACAGTGGCATCTCGGCCGGATCGTGTTGACCGTCTGCATCCAGCGTGAGGACGGCGTCGAAACCTTCCTCCAATGCGTAGCGAAAGCCACGTTGCAGGGCCGTTCCCTTGCCCTGGTTGGGTTCTTGCCGCACCACAATGGCGCCAGCTGCCTGCGCCACGGTAGACGTGTCATCGGTTGATCCGTCGTCTACCACAAGGACCGGCAGATGGGCGTGCGCGCCTGCTCAACCACAGGCGCAACACGGGCGGCTTCGTTGAAGGCGGGGATCAGCGCCAGGATCTTTGCGGGCATGGGGGCTCCCTTCGCGACCTGAACGATGGAAAAATCTCGGATAATAAACGCAAAGAGAGAAACCTGGGGTCGACAGCCCAGGTTTCTCTCTAGTTGTCATCCGCACCTGCCGGATGTTTTATGAGCACGCGCCGATAATTTGCGTCTCTGGTCAGGATAGCGTAGCCGGTGGAAACGTATCGTTCGGCTATCGCCCCAGATCGAGGACCAGCGCATCGTCGGTGATTAGGATCGACTGAACCTGCAAACCGGTGGCGTCGGTCAGCCCTTGCAGCGTGCTGACCAATTGATCGCGCACCTGCGCTTCGACGCCTGCCATCTGATCGGCCACGGCATCCATCGGGTAGCTGACGTCGCCCAGGCTGACGCCTGCCACCGAGACGTTGATCTGGCCGTCTTCGGCGGTGATGCGCAGGCTGATGGTGGGCCGCGCCTCGGCCACAACGCCGTAAACGTCGAGATCCAGCGTCGCCGTCAACTTGGCCAGATCCGAGGGGACCAGGTCGAAGACCGGATCGACGATGGTGATTTCCACACCGTCCTGGCCGGGGACCGGGATGGGTTCGGCCAGTTGTTCGCCCAGCAAGTTGGCCACGAAGGCTTCGCCGACTTCCACGCGCAGATCCACACCCTCGGCCTGATCAACAGGAACCGGCGTCGGTCCAGCGGCGGGCGCAGCAGGCGCAGTCTCGATGGTGGGCGCACAGGCCGCCACCAACATCACCAGGACCGTTAACCAGAGTACCTTTTTCAGGATGTGCATACCAATACTCCTTTATCGATTTGTGCTGGTTGGGTACGAATCGAACATCCAAACAGAAACAGAGTCTGTGTTACGGATCATCGCCGTTTGGTTCGGAGATCACCTCGACGCTGGCGCCGGGCGCCGGTCCTTTGTACTGTCCTAGCGCGCCACGGGTCGGCGATGGCGGCGTAGACTTGGCCACGCCTCGGTGGGAAAGATTGGGGGCGCTTTCCACACCAATTCTCTCCGGCTTCGGGCGTCGCCACGCCTGCCAGCCGGCGAAACCGCCAAAGGCGATCAAAACCAATGGCCACCAGCGCAACCAGGGGGACTGGACGCCGTCGTCCACTGAGAAAACAAAAAGCCCGAACACCACGAGCACCGCGCCGGGAATCAACGCCCACCACAGGCGACGGCGTGCGCCCAAAACGTAGAGCAGAAGAAAGACGCCGCCTAACCCCACAAACAGGACACTGCCCAGCGTCTCCAATGCCACCGTGCGGCTGCTCAGGGCGATGACGGCGCCAATCACCAGCAAAAAGCCACCGGGGATGATGGCCCACCAGCGATCCTTGCGGTCGAGCAGGTAAACGTGGACGAACGCCAGCGCCTGCCCCGCAAAGAGGACCGACGCCGTCAACCGCTGATCCAGCGTCTCGATGGTGGAAAGGTAGACCATCACGGCAAGGGCCAGCAACGTCCACCCTGGCATCAGTCGCCACCAATTGCTACGCATGGACAGATAAGCGCCGAAAAATGCGATACCCGCAACGCCCAACACCCCGGCGAGCACGTATTGCAGCACCGGCTCATACGCCACAAAGACGCCGAAGTTGAAAAGCAGCAATCCCAATCCACTCAGGGCCAGGGCAATGGCCCAGGCAAATTCCCCGTGCGGTTGTCGTCACTGATTCGGCTCCACACCGATAGGCTCCTTTGGCGACTCGGTGTTCTGCTGTGCGGGTTTGTCTTGCTTGCCGTCTACACCATCCAGCGGCGCCGTCCATCCTTGGCGGCGACCTGCCAACGTGTACATCACCGTCTGCCAGGCGAAGAGCAGGAACATCATCGCCCAGATCGCGGTTTCCACAGCGCCGCAGGCGGCGAGACGTGACGCCGTTCAGCGTCAACCCCAGCGTGAAGACGGCCAAACTCAGGCTCAACGGCGTTAGCAGCACCGGGCGTTGCCAGGCATCGCGCCAGCGCCACTGCTGTAGATGTCGATAGTAATCGATATAGCTAAAAGTCGCAAAGACGCCGGACAGGCCCAAGATCCAGATAGCGTCGATGAGTACGTCGGTAAGTGTAAACATGCCCTGCCGTGTGGGTTAAATACAAAAGGCAGATCGGCACAGTCGATCCGCTAGGTCCAAGCACAATCATAGCGTAAAGCAGCCAAAATAGCGAAAGCCTCTATCCTCGATCAGCGATCCTTAGAACCTGGAAAAGTAAAGGCTGCCGGGGAGGTTGTGGTAGAATTGGTGCTTTGTGAGCATACAAATCTATCCGCAGACCCTGACAGAGTGGAATTTCCAACACTTGATTCACCGGCGAATCTGGAGGACGGCCACGGCAAGTTGATATGCGGTGGTGTCAATGGCATCGGTATATAGTCGTAGGCGGGATTCAATGGCGTCTGTTGCAAAAGAGTACCCTGGCAGCGTACTCTCACTTTGGGCAATGGCGAGATGACGGCACGGCAACGAATCCATGACACACTGCGAGCGGAAGTGGCCGTCGCTCGACGAATAAGCATGCGACCGCAGGCTATGACAGTCAGACCGTGAAAGGACGCACAACGCTTATTCTGAGCGAGCGGTCTCTTGCTGGCTGCATCGTCACTGGGTGCGTCCGACAGGTGGCGCTCGATTGCTGCTCCAGCGCTTGGGCGGTCGGCAAGAAAGCTCCGCCGGATTTGGTAGATGGCGCTTGTGGTCATCTATTGACTGCGGTAAGTTTGCCTTCCGCCCTCCCGTTGTCCCACCGGCAGACGAAGGTTCACCTTGTTGGCCAAGCGGGGTCTCGCTACCTTTGCCTGCCAGTTTCATCGACCTTGAACAGCGTCGCTAGTTCCGAGTTCATCTCGCCATGATTGCGCATCGTTTTCGCCGTCTTGCCAAGTATACCTTTTATCAGTTTCTTAGAGATAGAACGCGGATTGGGCGGATCTCTAAACGGATTTCTGGTTCTTTCGGATCTTATGTGGTTGACATCTGGTGCCCACCACAGTACGGCAAGTCGTCGAGATGGCACTGCACCCACATGTATTCCTGCGATGAGTACCGCCAAGAGGCACTCATTTTGCCAACCACATGAGATCCTGTTGAGCCGCCAGGGAGAGAAAATCTCCTCTCTGCGGTCCTGCTAATCCGTGAAATCTGTGTCCTCTTCTCTCCTGCCGTGTGCCTCCGTGGATCAACTCTGCGGAAGTAGCAGCAGCACGCCCAGCCCGATCACAATGACGTAGAGCAGACGCAGGAAGCGCGCGGCTCGATACGGCGGTTGACCCAGCCACCTACCCAGATCGCGGCCAGCATCACCGGCAAAGACGCGCCGAACAGCACGAAGACATCCCGATTCCACAGCCCCGAAAGCGCATGCCCGCCGCTGATCGCCAGCGTCGACGGCAAAAAGAACCCCTGCAAGGTGGCGCGAAATTTCGTGGGCGACCAATGACGCAGCGCCCCATAGATCACCACCGGCGGGCCATTGGTGTTGTACGCCGCACCCAACGCGCCGCCCAATCCCCCCGCGAGATACACCCAACGCGTCTGCTGTAACATCGGTAGCACAGGGCGCAGCAAAGAATAGATCCCAAAGCCGATCAGCAGCAGCCCCAGTCCCCCCGTCACCACCCGCGCGGGGACGTGGTTGATCATCCACAGCCCCAGCGGCATCCCCGCGAAGGACGCGATCACCAACCGCCACGCCGAGGACATGTCCACCTCGCGCCAGCTCCCCAGCAAGATCACCGCCGAAAGCGCCACCGCCAGCAACCCTACCAACGGCGTCGCCGTGCGAATCCCCAACAACAACGTCAACAGCGGCATGGCGATCAACGCATTGCCGAACCCCACCGCAGATCGAGCAAACGAAGAGAGAAAGACCACACAAAGAACAAGTATAGGCAATTGAGACATAGCGTACCGGCATTGGTGATTGATCATGTGAGCCATCAAAGAAATCAATCGTAGGAGAAGTCCGGCCAATTGACAAACCAAACACGCCGTCAATGCGCCGCGCACCTATGCGAAGTGAAATGTTAGACAATTGTCTGAAAAAAATAGTTAATAATTAAACAAAACCTTGACAATCTTCAAAAGCAGGCGTATGATCGTCAAAGTTGACTATCTACTTGTCTAGGAGCAAGCAATGATTCCCAATCAGTGGTATGCCATCGCCGAATCGAGTGAGATCAAAGCGGGCGACATGAAGGGGATGCGTCGCATGGGGCAGGATCTGGTCCTGTGGCGCAACTCGGCAGGCGAACTTTCCTGCATGCTTGATCTCTGCCCGCACCGTGGCGCTGCCCTCAGCGGCGGCAAGGTTCTGGGTGACTGCATCGAATGTCCTTTCCACGGCTTCCAGTATGATGTCCAAGGCCAGGGACAGTTCATCCCGGCCAATGGCAAGAACGCGCCGGTGCCAAAGGTCTTTCGCGTGCAGACGTTCGTGGTGCAAGAGGCACAGGGCTTCGTCTGGTTCTGGAACGGCGAACCGCGTGACGAGTATCCGCCCGTCCCCTGGTTCGAGGATCTCGATGATTCGTTCGAATACGGTTCCATCGCCGTCAAGTGGGACAGCCACTACACGCGTTCCATCGAAAACCAGCTCGACGTGTCGCACTTGCCCTTCGTCCACAAGAATTCCATCGGGCGCGGCAATCGCACGCTGGTCAACGGCCCGTATGTGACGCTGGAAAACGACACAATTCAGGTGTGGGTGGACAACCGCGTCGACGACGGCACGCCGCCCACCAAGCCCACCAAAATGCCCGAACCCAAACGACCGGCGCTGCTCACCTTCAAATTCCCCAACATGTGGCAGAATCGCCTGGCCGACGGCTTCCGCATCGTGGCCGCCTTCGCGCCCATCGACGACGACGCCACCATGGTCTACGTGCGCAGCTACCAGCGTGTGAAGCACAAGAACGCCTTCACCAAGCTCATGGCTACGGTGACCACGAATGCCAATCGCTTCGTGCTGCGCGAGGACCAGAAGGTCGTCGAGACACAGCGCCCCAAGATTGCCGGCCTCGACATCGGTGAACGCTTCATCCCGGGGGATCGCCCCATCGCCCTCTTCCTGATCCACCGCCGTGATCTAATCCTGGCGGCGCAAGAAGGCAAAGATGTGGGCGATGGTCGGGAATCGATAGCCCAGGCCGACGCCGAAATCGATTGGAGCATGACCCACGAAGGCGACATCCGTCCGTCGCTTCCCTACGATCTGATTCGCCGCCGCGATCAGCAGCAGCGTGCAGGCCAGGCTTCACAAAACTAGTAAATCCCGGCGGAAATACGCCAACAGTCTCCACCAGTGGTACAGACGACGTATTTCTGCCGTGGTATTTACGCCAAGATGTACTGCCATGACACACCATTGAATTCAGGAGAAATCACCGTGAAGGACCGCAAGCTTGCCACTATCTTTGCCATTGTGTTCATCGATCTGCTGGGGTTCAGCCTGATCTTGCCGCTGGTCCCCTACTACGCGGAGACGTTTGGGGCCAACGCGATTGTCACCGGTTTTCTGGTGGCGTCGTACGCCGCCGCGCAGTTGGTGGGCGCGCCGCTGCTGGGTCGCATGTCGGATCGATTTGGTCGTCGGCCTGTGTTGCTGGTGAGCATTTTGGGGACGGCGATTGGTTTCGTCCTCTTGGGCGTGGCCGACGCGCTGTGGGTGCTCTTCCTCAGCCGCATCATCGACGGGCTGACCGGGGGCAATATCTCGGTGGCCCAGGCATACATCGCCGATATCAGCGACGCCAAGAACCGGTCACGCAACTTCGGGCTGATCGGGGCGGCCTTTGGGCTGGGCTTCATCATTGGGCCGGCCGCCGGTGGCATTCTCAGCAACATCGGCGCGGGGATCGGCATCGTCAACCACATCCACTGGCAGTTCGCATTGCCTGCGTTCTTGGCGGCGGCCCTGGCCACAGCAAACTGGGTGGCTGTCTATTTCTACCTGCCCGAGTCGCTGTCCGCGGAGCGCCGCGCCCAATTGGCCGCCCGCCCCAAGCAGGAGTTCACGCTGCAAAACCTGCGCGCCGCCTTCCAGCGCCCGCAGGTTGGCCCACTGCTGCACACGCGCTTCTTCTTCAGCATGGCCTTCTCCACTTTCCAAACGATCTTTCCGCTCTTTGCGCTTGTGCGGTTGGGGTTGGAGGCTTCGCAGACAGCGTTTGTTCTTACTTACGTGGGGGTGTTGGCGGTACTGGTGCAGGGCGTGCTGATTGGTCGCCTCACCGAACGCTTCGCCGAGGACAAGCTCATGTTCTGGTCGCTGATCATCATGACCGTGGGTCTGGTGGGCTGGGCGGTGACGCCAAACGTGCCGGTGTTGCTGATCGTCATGGCGCCGCTGGCCTTCGCCGGGGGTGTGCTCAACACCGTGATCAACAGCGTGCTCAGCAAATCGGTGACGCCTGAGGAAGTGGGCGGCACACTGGGCCTCTCAGCCGCGCTGGAAAGCGCCACCCGCGCCATTGCCCCATCCGCGGGCGGTGTATTGCTCGGTGCGTTAGGCGCCTGGGCGCCCGGCATCGCTGCCGCCGTGATCACCGGCTGGCTTTCATCCTTCGTGTGGCGACGCGTGGTCGTCAACGAGAACATTCCGGCGCGAGAAGAGAAGGCGAAGGAACATCAGCATCAGTACGAGACGATGAGCGCAGACTGAGGAAGGCGAGAAGAAGGCAGAAGTCAAAAGGAAAGTAACTATACAGGTCATGTAGGGGTTTGCGTGGGGCGGAAACGAATTTCGCTTCATTGGCGAGCACGCCTTCCGCCCCACGCAAACCCCTACCGTACACACCTGTATAGATTCAGTCTTTATTCTTGTTTCTGCTCCAACGCCACCAGCAGATTCGGCCTGTCGGTAATCAGGCCGTCGACGAAGACCTGCGCCACCACGTGGCGGATGTACGGCAGCGTCTTCTCGGGCAGCGCATCGAACGCAGCCCAGCGCATCTCACTGCACCGATGCGGCTCCATCACCGACGGCGTCCCCTGCCAGCTTTCGGCGGTGAAGAAAAGATCGAAGTAGACGAGTCCATCGTCGGTGAAGCGATGCAGCGTGTGGACGTAGCGCAGATCCGACTGCACAATCCCGATCCCCGCCTCCTCCAGCGACTCACGCACCGCCGTCTGCGTCGACGATTCCCCCTCCTCCACATGACCGGCCACAAAGCTGTACCAGCCATCGCCAAAACCCGTGTTGAACCGCTGCGACAACAAAATCTCGCGCCCACGCACAGGGATCACGTAGACGGCGGCGCGGTAGGTTGGACGTTTGGGCATGATTGGAACCTTTCCGTAATGCATAATTCGTAATGCGTAATTCGTAATGCGTAATTGGAAGACAATGTGTCGCCAATATTGGAAACAGATGCTCTACGAGTTACGCATTACTCTTTCTTCCGCAACACCTCGCGCAAGGACGCAAAAAACTTCCCCACCGATTCGCGCATGGCTTCGCCGTTGCGGCGGGTGCGTGACCAGTTGTCGCGCTCCGGAGCGACGGATGGAGGATCAGCGGGCAATGTGCGCGGACGGGGCGCAGCGCGCGGTGGACGCGCCTCGCCGCGTGGACGGCCGGCGGCGTTGCGCCAGAAGACGACGTCGCCGGGGGTGAGGCCGAGGGGGGCCAGTTTGCGGGCGGTGGACAGGGCGTCGAGCAGCGTGCTGATGCGAGCGGCAGCAGGGACACGGCGGTCATCTGTCCACCAGCGCACCAGGAATTCGTCCCAGCCCAGGCGCTTGGCAGCCACAGCCACGGTGAGCGCTTCGGTATCGTTCCAGCGCGCCGGGTCGGCGGACAGGAGTTGGCGCACCTGATCCACCGTGGCGAGGACGGCGTCGGTCTCGGCTTCCACCAAAAACGACGACAGCGGCCGGTCGTTGACGGCGTGAAGGAATAGCTGCTGCTGGGCGCGGGTGATGGCCACGTAGAGCAGACGGCGTTCCTCAGCCACGACGAAGCCACGTTCGTAGGGCAGCAGCCCTTCGTTACAGCCGGGGACGATCACCACAGGCCACTCCAGCCCCTTGGCGCGGAAGATGGTGGTGATTGTCACCGCGGGCGGCTGTTTGCCGCGCTTGGGTTTGGCGGACGCGCCCAACTCGCGCAGGAAGCGATCCACGCTGCCCGCGCCTTCCGCCATTTTGAGCAGCGCCTTCACCGCAGCCACCCGCGCCAGGCCCAGGGCGTCGTCCCCCGCGCCGCGGCCCATCGCTTCGGCGTAGCCCAGGCGGCGTTCCAACTCGAAGAATAGTTTGTGCGCCGTCCCCGGTGTGGACGTGCGTTCGGCCAGCCAGCGCAGGTCTTCGGACAGTCGGTGCAGCTTGTCGGCGACGTTGTCGGGCGCGTCCTGGGCCACGGCGGCCAGCGCGGCGGACGGCGGCAACTTACGCTGGATCACGGCGTCGGCGCACGAATCGATCCAGGCGCGGGAAAGGTAGCGCAACGGACGGTTGACCACGCTGCCCCACCATTGGCGAAAGTGTTCGACGTCTTCGGCCGAGAGCGCGGACCCCGCCTGCATCTGGTTTTCCAACTTCGCCAGCCGCACGTAGTCGACCAGCGCCATCACTTCGGGGCGACGGTAGAAGGGCAGATCCCCCTCGACACGGTAAGGGATGCCCGCCGCCGACAGCGCCGCTTCGATTGGCGCAGTCTGGGCGAAGAGACGCACGAGGACAGCGACTTCGTCGGGTGGGCGGCGCAGTCGCTGGATGTCGGCGACGATGGCGGCGGCCATGCTTTCCTCGTCGGCGTGGCGTTGCAGCGACGTGCCGCCGTCGAAGCCCTGGGTGAGCTTGAGTTGTTTGGGGCTGCGTTCCAGGTTGTGCAGAATCACGGCATTGGCCAGCGCCACCTGCGACGCCTTGCAGCGGAAGTTCTCTTGCAGCAGGTAGACGCTGGCGTTGTGGCGCTGTTGAAATCCTAAAATGAAGCGCGCCGCCGCGCCGCGCCACTCGTAGATCGTCTGATCGTCGTCGCCGATGACCATGAGGTTGCGGTGGCTGCTGCTGACACGGTCGATTAGCTCCACCTGCACCAGGTTGACATCCTGAAACTCGTCGACGATGACACAGCGGATCTCGCGCTGCATCTGATCCTGATCTGCGGGTGTCGCGCCAGCACTTCCCAGCCGCTCATGAGCATGTCGTCGTAGGTGATCCAGCCCAGCTGGCGGCGCAGATCTTCGTAGAGTTGGTAGAGCGGGAGGAAGAACGGTGTGTCGGCGGGGCAGCGGCCTGCCCCGCAATTGTCAACGCCGCCGCGGGCAACTGCGCCGTGGATAGGTCGGCGTAGCGCAAATTGCCCTTGCAGCGGGCCACGTAATCGAGGAAGCCGTCGAGATCGAGGTTGATGAGATCCTTGGCGTAGGGGACATGCCGTCGGCGCGCTTGGCCAGCGCGGTGCAGCAGATGACGGTCCAGCGTCTCGAAGCCGCGGCGGGCGCGGTCGAGGTCGACGTGGAGCAGCCCTTGTTGCTGGGCCAGGCTGACAAGTTGGTAACCGAAGGAGTGGAGCGTCTTCACCTGCACGTCTTTGACGCCGCGTTTGCGCAGTGCGCCTTCGATGGCGTCGGCGGCGGCGCGGTTGAACGACGTGGCCAGGATCTGCGAAGCGGGGAAGACACCGTCCTGCACCAGGCGGGCGATGCGGGCGACCATCGTCGTTGTCTTCCCCGAACCGGCGGCAGCGAAGACCAGCGCCGGTCCGCGATCGTGGGCGACCACGGCCTGTTGGGCAGGAGTCAGCGAGGTGCTCATGTCATCTCAGCGCTCGCGCCAGCCAGATCCCGCCGAGCACGGCGAGCAGGGCCAGCAGATTGTTGCCGATCACGTTGAGCCACGGCAGCCAGGGGACGCCGCCGCTGAACAGGTCCACGCTTTCCACGGCGTAGCTGGAAAAGGTGGTGTACGATCCGCAAAAGCCCACGGCCAGCAGCAGACGCCACGGTTCGGGCAGCATCCGTTCCGCGGCCAGCGCCACCAGGAACCCAAGGATCAAGCTACCGGTGACATTGACGAAAAACGTGCCGTAGGGAAAGCGCGGCCCGATGCGTTGCAGCGCCCACACGCCGATCCAATAACGAGCGTTGGCGCCCGCTGCCGCGCCGAGAGAAATCAAGAGCACACGATTCAAGGGGAAACTCCGTTAAGGCAAAGAGAAGGCAAAAGGATCAGAATAGAACGCGGATTGGGCGGATTGAGCAGATCAGAGCGGATTATTTTGGGAATCTCGGTGCTGTTTCCGGCAAATCCGCCCAATCCGCTCGATCCGCGTTCTATTTCAATCTCCCGAAATCGTTCAAATCAAGGTCATGGGTCAGAACCGCCGTCCGTCGTCTGTCGTCCGCTGTCCTCAGCGGCGTCGTCAAGCGTCGGTGATTCGCCGATCCAGGTGCGGTAGAGGCTATCGGCCACTTGCGGGTTGAAGCCGCGCAGCACACGATAGAGATCGGGTGGGGTGACGATTTTGAAAGTGTATTCTTCCACGTAGGCGCGCAGGAATTCGTCGAAGGTGCGTTCGCCCAGGCTGCGGCGCACGGCGTCGAAGAAGAGCGCACCCTTGCCGTAGACCACTGATTCGTAGACGCCACCGTCGGCGTAGGCCATGACCGGCTGGTTCAGCGGTTCATCCGCGCCGCGCCCCACCAGGAGATCGATCACCGCCTGCCAGCGCTGCGCCTGTAGGATGTTGGCATCGCCCTGGCCGCGCATGGCTTCGTAGTAGATCTTGCTCGAATACTCAGCCAGCCCCTCGTCCATCCACGGCAAATTGACCGGATCATTGTGGATGAGTTGGTACCACCACTGGTGCGCCACTTCGTGGACGGCGCGGATCTCCAATTCGTTCCGGGATTGGTCGTAGAGTTGCACCCCCAGCAGCAACGCCTGTGGATATTCCATACCGCGCACGCTCAACGGCGCAATCGCCACACGCAGATCTCGGTAGGGATAAGCGCCGAACCTGTCGCTGAAGATGCGCAATGCCGCCGCCGTGTGCTGCAAGGCGGCCCGCCCTGCCGCTTCGTACTCGGGCAACCAATAGCTGGTGATGGTGGTGCCGTAGGCTTCGAGCGATGTCTGCTGAAAACGGTTGCTGGTGTGCAGCAAAAACTCACGCGCCGGGCCGGTGGTCCACACAAACTGGCGGCGGTTGTCCGGCAGCACCGTGCCGGTGATCAGCGTGCCGCTGGTCACCGGCACCTGGTCGGCGGGCAGCGTAGCGGTGACAACGAAGAGCGAGGTCATGTTGAAGGCGGCGTCGCCGCGGGCGGTGCCGCTTTCCAGCCACCAACGCCCCGTGGCCACCGTCGGTCCTGGTTCGTAGACGGCCAGCGACGGGTAAAAGAGGGGCAGGCTCACCATCTCCTGGCTGCGCCCGAAAAGACGGTAGGCAGGTACGCTGTCCGTTTCCCAGTTGGGGATATCGAGCGTCCACGACAGGTAGAGGTTCACCGATTGCCCCGACAGCAGCGCCACAGGCAGGTCAACGCGCACCGCGGTGATGCCTTCCTGGTACGAAAACGCCGTGCGCCCGTTGACCACCGCGCTCTGGATACTGAGCAATCCACCGTACTGCTCCAGGCCGGGATAGAGGCGGAAGATCAGATAGGTCCACGGATCGGGGCTGTTGTTGTGACGAAGATCTGCGCCGCGCTCCTCCAACAGTTCGAGTTCCTCGTTGAGGCTGATGGTTATTTCGTAGCGGGGGACGTTGCCCAGGCCGTCCAACAGCGGCTGCGACTCGTCTTTGAGGGCGATGCGGTAGCGTTCCAGCGTGTCCACGTCCGCGGCCCGAGGGCGGTTCCACAGCAGCGCCGACAGCAGCACAAAGACAAGCACCACCACCAGCGCCACGATGATCAGCACTCGGCGTGTCTGCAACTGTATGGTTGGCGGCGTGGCAGAAGTTGACATAATCTCAGGAAACAAGCGTGGCATGGACGATAGACGAATGAAAGCAGATAGCACCGTCCCTTGCACGGGCAACGAACGGAACGGATGTTTCGTTTGTTGTGATATAATTTGTGTGATCCGTGATCCGTGATCCGTGATCCGTGATCCGTGACGATTGTCACCTGCATACCTGCATACCTACAACTCACCAATCCAGCGACAACTACCTCCACCCACGAATCACGTATCACGAATCACGCAAAGGATCCCATGTTCGATCAATCCTGCTCCCAGGCTGCTTTGGATCAGAAACGCGAGCGTTTTACTGCCTACTTTGCCGATCTAGGGTGGAACGGCAGCGCGGAAGGCGTCTTCGAGCGCTTTCGCCAGATGACGGCGCAGGAGATCGACGACAAGCTGGCCGATATTGCCGATCTTTGGCCCGGCAAGCACCCAACCACGGAGATCGATACGGCTGAGGAGATGCGTATCCCTTTCACCGAGCGCTGGCAGAATCACCGTACAGCACGGGAATGGGCGTTGTCGATCCTCTACAAACGCCCGTCGCTGGCGGTGGACGGCAGCCAGATCACGCCCAGCAAGGACTATTCGGTGCCAGTGGGAGCGGTGCAGGTGGGCTGGTTTGTCAACGAGCACCTCACGGCGCAGGAGAATGGCACGGCCACCTACGTCAAGGACGTCGATTTCGAGGTGCTGGCCCCCAGCGAGTTGGGCGAAGACGAAGATCACAGCGAAGGGGGCGATTTCCCCAACTGGCGTGTCAACCAGTTGCGTTTCGTGCGCGAGTGCGAGAAGTTGTGTCAATTGATGGCGGCGTACGCGGATCGACCCTACGAATCGCGCCCGCTGTGTTTCTTCGACGGCTCGTTTGCCATTTCGTTCGCCGGTCAACTACGGCCGGAACGGGCGCAACCTTACCTGCGGGCGGTGCGCGATCTCTTCAGTGCTCCAAACGCACCGAAGTGCCGCTGGTGGGCTTCGTAGACAGCACCTACAGCCAGGACGTGGTCACGCTGATCAACGCTGTTCCGCGATGCCGCCATCCACCAGAGCAGCGACGCCTGTCTTTTGCTCCTGTGCTGAAGAATTGGGGGATCGCAGCCCGATCTTCGTGTGCGCCCGCCCCGATCAACTGAGCAAGAACGGCAACGCTGAATTCTACCGCGATG
The DNA here is from genome assembly GCA_041391225.1 of Caldilineaceae bacterium. Taxonomy (GTDB): domain Bacteria; phylum Chloroflexota; class Anaerolineae; order Caldilineales; family Caldilineaceae; genus RI-153. The sequence goes on along the minus strand of JAWKOL010000016.1, from coordinate 57,237 downwards.
TCTGCTTCAGCTACGTCAACCTGACGGATCGACCGCTTCTGCTCGTGGAAATGCCGACTGGCTTTACGAAAAGGACACGCGGCCGATCCTCGACCGCGCAGGAGCGAATGTGTGTCGGCGCTTACCCCACGTCATCGAGACGGCCGACGCCGTGGCCGTTATTTCGCAACAGGATCGAGAGCGCTTCTATCGCCTCTTCCAGCAATTCCTGCCGAAGAAGGCATCAACCTGTCGCTGACAAGAAAGCTGCGCAGCAAACTCACGCGGCGATGACGGGTTCCTGGTTCGATTTCTCCTTGCGCGGTTTCGAGGGTGCGCTTTTGCCGCTACGCTGGTGATTCGGCTGCAATGTACGCACAATGTCAACTGTGTTATCCTGAATCAAGGCTTGTCCTTGCTGAAACGAAGCCACCAGGTTCTGTAGCCGTTCGGCCATCAGCGCCAGGCTGTTTGCAGAAGACGCCATGTCGTCGACTTGGGCGCTCACTTCTTCCGCCGATGCGGAGACTTCTTCGGCTGCGGCGCTGTTTTGCTCGGAGACAGCAGCCACCGACGCAATCGCGGTGAGCACGTCTTCGCTGCCCAACGCCAGTTGCTCAGTCTCTCCACCGCTTTCCTGCGCAATCTCGGCCACATTCTGAATCAAAAGGTTCACCCGCTGATTGGTGGTATTCATGGCATTGACGGCGTTTGCCAGTTGCACCAGGCGCGAACTGGCGCCCTTCGGATTGAATGCTAGACAGCGCCTGCTCGGTTTCGCTTGAAACGATAGGCCCTGCTCAACTGCACTCTTGCTGCCGTCCATAGCAACGATGGCCTGTTGAGCCGTCTCCTTGACCATTGCGATCAGCGAAGAGATTTCCTGTGTCGAGTGAGCGGAACGTTCCGCCAGTTTGCGCACTTCGTCGGCGACCACAGCAAAACCCTTGCCATGTTCGCCCGCTCGGGCCGCTTCGATGGCGGCATTGAGCGCCAGCAGATTGGTACGTTCGGCGATTTCGTCGATGGTCTGCACGATGATGTCGATATCGTCGGAGCGTCGGCTCAGCGTCACTTGTGTGCTCACGTTTTCGTTGGCGTGGGCAATCGAGCGAATGCCATCACCATTTTCGCTACAGATCATGCCGGATTCACTCGCCTGATTGGCGCCCTCAGCGCTGGACTGGCTTTCTTGCGCCAGATCAGCCACACGCTGGATAGCAGTGCGTAGTTCCAACCCAGCATCTGCTGGGCTTCTTGGACAGCACCAGTCGTCGGCGGAGCCATCGGCTATTGTGGTGATGGAACGAGATTGTTGCTCGATGATCCTTCGTGCTTATCGACGCTTGCGCTCTGTTCTGCATTTCCTTGTGCAACCTGGCCGATGGTCAGCGCGATGGTTGGTGCCATACGCGATTGCCTGCGGTCGAAGTCAACTTCGTACGCTGGCGCTGCTGAGATCGTTGGTCTGGGCGATCTGCTGGATCAGATTGCTGAGATTCGCGACAAGATCCTGTTATCGGCGATCGCTGTCTGTTGATGGCTGTTTGGTTATCAACGTCGGCCAGAAGGCGCAATTCCTGTGTCCAGCCGGTCAGATCTTCTTGCACCTCATCTTCTGCGGTGCTGATGTGCGTTTCAATGTGTCGACGTAGGTCATGATAGGTCGCAGTTGGCCGGAAGAACCAGAGGACGCCACCTGAGCGGAATGACCAGGGTCAGGGCAACCAGGATCGTCAGAACGCGCTGCGTCTGTTTGCGGGCCGCCTCCACTGCGGCAGTGGTTCGCTGGGCAACTTGTGTCACAAACTCGTGTGTCGGTTCGATGATGATGGCTTTGTCGGCTTCGTACTGTACCAAACATGATCTCTGCGGACAGCCCGTTTCTAAGATCGTCCAGCGCCAAATCAGAAGGGTTCAACTGCCAGTCGGCGATTTCAGGCGGCATCTCACTCTCTGGCACATGCAGCGCTTCAAGCATCAGGCGCATGGAACGTGTTCTGTCGCCACCAGTGCATCGGAGTTGTTCTTCGCTTCGGCCAGTAGATCCATCTTTGCTGAGCGTATTGAGTTTTTGCAGTGTGAGAACTCTATCACGCGCCTTTTCCCTTTGATTTCGGCCCGCTTCCAGATGTCGATCTCGCCGACGGAGAACATGCGCGTTTTCCGTTAGAGATCGACGCAGCCGCCAGCTCCAGGCTCAACTGCTTCAACTCAATCGCCGTGTCGGTAGTGGCCGACTGCTGGACAACCGCCTGAGATACTTCCGGCCAGACATGATAAAACGATTGATGCAAGGGCATTGATTGTGTTCTGCTTGATTATCATTGTGCATCCCTCAGCTTTCCGCTGTTTACAAGCCCTGCTCATGTGATGATGTTACTCACCACCGGGCTGTCTATATTTTGAAGCAGCGTTGGAGAACACAAAATATATCGGCTGAGATGGCATATTGAAATAGATGTGAACTGTACGCCATATAGCCTACGGTTTCCTTACGGTAATTTCTGCTCACATTTTGCCTTTTCAGAATCGCGACTTCGTTACCATGCAGGTGTTTCATCTTAGGAGCCATCTGTCGTTGTTTAGCGAATCGACTGGACTATGAACGACCCAAGCAACTCCCGAATCTACCGGCGGAGACGCAGGACGAACCGGTTGCGCTGGCCATACCTGAGCCGCTGCCAATCGATCTATCTTCGCCCGAGACCATCCGGGCGACGCCGATCCCCGAGAGCACAGTGGGATCACGCCACCAAGCGCACCGCGGTTGTGGTGTTGTTGGTGGTGGCCGCGCTGATCTTCTGGATGAGCCGCTCGGTGTTGACGGTGCTGGTGTTGGCATTCATCATTTCGTACCTGATCAGCCCCATCGTCGATCTGTTAGAGCGCATCCGTGCCGCGCGGGCTGAGCACGGTGGTGATCTACCTGTTGTTGCTGGTGGTGATCATCGTGTCGCCGATCTTGTTGGTGCCGCTCTTGCTCGACCAGTTGACCGATCTTCTGGTAGCGGACGTGCCGCGCACCACGCAGACGCTTGCCATCGTTGCAAAGCTGGGTGAACAACCTGCCCAGCCAGTTCACGATCATGGCTTCCCCATCAATGTCGACGGCATTGTCAGCCAACTCCAGGCCACGGTGAACGGCGAGATGGTCTTCCAGGTGCTACCCAGCGCCCTGACCTGCTGGAGTACTTCAACCGGCTGATCAGCACGGCCACGAATCTGGTGGGCGGCACGGCGCTGTTGGGCTTCACCCTGGTGGGGGATCTTCAATCTCTTCCTCTTCCCGCTCTTCCTCTTCTTCTTGAGCCTGTACATGACCAAGGATGCGCCGCAGATCCGCAACTACATCGAGGGCTTTTCCCCGAGTCGTATCACTCCGAAGCGGCGGAGATCATCCGCGGATGGGGAACATCTGGCAGGCCTTCTTCCGCGGCCAGTTGTTGCTTTCCACAGTGGTCGGCGTGATCACGGGCGGGATTTTGTGGCTGCTGGGGATGCCGGGCGCGTTGATCCTGGGGATCATCGCGGGCGCGCTGGAAGTGATCCCCAATATTGGGCCGGTGCTGGCCATGATCCCGGCGGTGATCGTCGCCCTGATCCAGGGCAGCGATCTGCTCCAGATTGGCAATCTACAATTCGCTTTGCTGGTGGTGGGCGTCTACTTTGTGATCCAGCAGCTCGAAAACCAACTGCTGGTGCCGCGCATCATCGGTGACAGCGTCAACCTGCATCCCATCGTGGTGTTGTGTGGGGTTGTGGTGGGGGCCAGTGTGGCGGGTGTGCTGGGCGCGTTCCTGGCCGCGCCGGTGATCGCCAGTTCGCGTGTGGTGGGCAGCTACGTCCACGCCAAGCTACTCGACTACGATCCGATCCGCAAGCGGGCGCCTGCCGCTGAACGAAACCTGCGCCCCTACGTCTACCGCCGCGTGGTCATCCCCGAAGAGGAAAAGGCCGAGGTGGAAGAGCAGACAGGCGCCGCGGCGACGGGGAGTGAGTTCGGGTCCACCGCCGCGCAGTGAGAAAGAAGAATAAAGAAAGAAGAATAAAGAATGTGTAGAGGATCGCTCACTTCATTGGTGAGCAATCCTCTACACATTCTTTATTCTTCTTTCATCTCTTCAATCGGCAATGTGGCGAAGACATCCATCGCCAGCCCTGATTCTGCGATGATGGGACTTCCCTGCGCTCTGAAAAACGCGGCGGCGGCGATCATGGCGGCGTTGTCGGTGCAGAGGAAGAGTGGCGGGATGTGCAACGGAACGCCGAGCGCGGTGAACCGGTCTTCGGCGGCGCGGCGCAGGGCGCGGTTGGCGCTGACGCCGCCACAGATGCACACCTGGCGCACGCCGTAGTGCTGGGCGGCGTCGACGCATTTCTCCACCAGCACGTCCACCGCCGCCGCCTGGAATGAGGCGGCAATGTCCGCGGCGGTGGACGGGGCGGTGGGTTCAACGCCGTCGCGCTCCAGTTGACGCGTCAGGTTGAGCACGGCTGTCTTCAATCCCGAGAAGCTGAAGTTGAAACGATGCTCCGCCGCGTGCATCAGCGGCCGCGGCAGGGGGTAGCGTGTGGCGTCGCCGCTTTCGGCGGCTTGCTGGATCGCCGGGCCACCCGGATAGCCGAGGCCGATGAGGCGTGCCACCTTGTCGAAGGCTTCGCCGGCGGCGTCGTCGAGCGTACTGCCCAGCAGACGGTAGCGCCCATGCCCCTGCATGAGGATCAACTCGGTGTGGCCGCCCGACACAATCAGCACCAGCACGGGGAAGTCATCGCGGGCGCCGGGGCGGTCGGGCAGATCGATCCAGTTGCTGTAGATGTGTCCTTCGAGGTGGTTGACAGGAAGGAGCGGGCGCTGCGACGCAAAGGCCAGCCCCTTGGCCGCGTTGACGCCCACGAGCAGGCTCCCCGCCAGCCCCGGCCCCTGGGTGACGGCCACAGCATCCAGCGCGCGGACATCGTCGATGCCGGCCTGTTGCAGCGCATCGCGGATCACCGCCTGGATCGAGAGGACGTGCTGGCGGCTGGCCACTTCGGGGAAGACGCCGCCGAAGCGCCGGTGCAGTTCGATCTGCGTGGCCACGACGTTGCTGCGCAGCGTGCGTCCACTTTCCACGACCGCGGCCGCGGTCTCATCGCAACTGGTTTCGATGGCGAGTATAAGTGTCATGAGTTTGTGTCCAACCTACTCTTCGGGTAACGGCGCACGGTCGGCCCAGATCAGCACGCCGAGGGCCAACAGGCCCAGGCCGATCAGCGCCACGAGTTTGTATAGACGGTCTTCGAGCAGGAGGGTGAGGCCGCCGAAGAGTGCGCAGAAGAACCAGTAGCCGATCACAATCGTCCGCTCGCGCAGGCCCAGATCGAGCAGACGCAAGTGCAGGTGATCGCGCCCCCCCTGCCCCGGTGACACGCCGCGCCGCCAGCGGCTCAGGATCAGCCACGCCACGTCGAGGACGGGCAAGCCTACCACCAACAACACCGTCGCCAGCCGCGCCCCGCCGATGATCCCCAGCACAGCCAAGGCAAATCCGAGGAAGTAGCTGCCGCTGCTGCCCATGAACACCCGCGCCGGCGCAAAGTTGAAGGGCAGAAAGCCCAACGCCACGCCCAACAGGATCACCGGCAGCATGGCCACGCTCAACTGCGGCGGTTCCACGGCGAAGATCATGTGCAGCGCCAGGATCGCGCACAAAATAGCCGTCACCCCCACCACCAGCCCGCTTAGCCCATCCAGCCAGTTGACAGTGTTCATCATGCCCATGAACCAGAAGACCGTCAAGGGCCACACGATCCACCAGGGGAAACCGTTCACCGCGTCGAAAAGGAAGCCTTCGCCGAACGGGTTGTTGACGTGCTTGATGAAGATCAGCCCCACAATCGCCACCTGCGCGGCCAGAAACTGAATACCGTACTGTGGCAACGAAGAGAACTGGTAGCGGTCATCCAGCAGACCGCCCGCCACGCATACAGTCGCCCCCACCAGCAGCGCCGTCAGCCGGATCACCTCGTTGGGGTCATTGCGCGGCGGGAACCACGATGCGGCCAAATGTGGCGGCAGTAGGCGCGGCAAGGCCAGCGTCAGCAGCACGGTGATCACAAATGCCGCGTACAACGCCATGCCACCGGTGCGCGCAATCACGCCGCGGTGTTTGCGCCGCCCACCGGGCCGATCTACGAGACCAAGACGAACGCCCAATCGCATGCTCAACGGCGTCAACGCGAAGGAGAGGACGAAGGCGGTGAGGAGGAGGAGGAAGTAGAACATGGGCGAAGATGGAGTGGTGATGGGATGATGGACCTCGACGAGATCCATCATCCTATCATCCCATCATCATCTCTTTTTACGGTCGCAGATACTGCAACATACGCGGGAACGCCGCCGTCTCGCGCACGTGATCGATGCCGCACACCCAGGCAACGGTGCGTTCGAGGCCGAGGCCGAAGCCGCTATGCACGGCAGACCCGTACTTGCGCAGATCGATGTACCATTCGTAGGCGTCCATGGGCAGTTTGTGGTGCTCGATGGCGGCGATCAGCTTTTCGGGATCGCTCATGCGCTCGCTGCCGCCGGTGATTTCGCCGTAGCCTTCGGGCGCCAGTAGATCGACGCTGCGGCAGACTTCGGGGCGATCCGGTTCAGGTTCCATGTAGAACGCCTTCACCTGCGTGGGGTAGTGATGCACGAAGACAGGCTTCTCGAACTGGGCGGCCAGGTACGTCTCATGTGGGCTGCCGAAGTCGTCGCCCCACTCGATGGCGGGGACGACGTCCTCGTAGCCGGGGACGAGCACACCGGCGGCGTTGGCTTCGTTGATCATGCGCACGGCTTCGTCGTAGTGGATGCGCGGGAAGGGCGGCGACACCCGTTGCAGGTGCGTCAGATCGCTTTCGAGGATGGTCAATTCTTCGGCATTCTTGGTGAGGCAGCTCTGCACGATATGGCTGACGAAAGATTCTTCGATGTCCATCAACTGTTGCAGATCGCAGAAGGCGATCTCAGGCTCCACCATCCAGAATTCCTGGAGATGACGGCGCGTCTTGCTCTTTTCGGCGCGGAAGGTGGGGCCGAAGCAGTAGACCTTGCCGAAGGCGAAGATGTTGGCCTCGTTGTAAAGCTGCCCCGTCTGCGCCAGGTAGGCCGGTTCACCGTGATAGTCGATTTTGAAGAGGGTGGTTGTCCCCTCGGCCGCGGACGGCGTGAGGATGGGCGTGTCCACGTTGAGGAAGCCGTGACCATCCAGCCATTCGCGGATCGCCTGTACGATGGTGGCTCGGATGCGTAGGATCGCCCACTGCCGCGAAGAGCGGATCCACAGGTGGCGGTTGCTCATGAGGAATTCCACGCCGTGATCCTTGGGCGAAATCGGGTAGGCGTCGGCCACCTGCACCACTTCCACGGCGTTGACGTCCAACTCGTAGCCACCGGGGACACCCGGGGCGCGCTCGTCCTGGCGCACGGTGCCGGTGACGCGTAGGCTGCTCTCCTGGGTCAACGTTTTGGCGGCTTCGAAGTCCTCTTCGCTAACGTTCTTTTTGAAGACAACGGCCTGGCAGATGCCCGAACCATCGCGCACCTGGATAAACTGCAAGCGTCCCTTGCCGGTTTTGGCGTAGACCCAGCCTGCCAGCGTCACCTCTTGGTCAACGTGATCGGCGAGACTGCGAATCGATACGATTGGGGCCACCGTTTACTCCTTATTATGTGTGAATCCGGGTTCGCCGGAAGCAGATGTGTTTAGATTTGGTTTTCAGGATCATCCTCTGTGCCATCCCAATCATCGTCATCGGCCCAGTCGGCTTCGTCGTATTCGATGCGTCGGGGCGGTTCACCGCCCTGTTCCTGCACGGTGAAGAAGTGATCCAACTGATCCAAAATGTCACGCGTCAGTGTCACAGCAGGCACAGATGACTCTTTGCGGCTTTCACCGGCCAGGTACGACGTCTCAGGCCGATAGTCGGACATGCTGTCTCGGTAGTCGGCCCGCACGATGTGCGTGTAGACGTAGACGGATAGCGGCTCTTCGTAAAGCGTTTCGGCCTCTTGAACCGCCTGCTTCATCTCGGGCTGCTGCTGCGTGGCGCGGCGCGAACTGCGACGGCGACGCGAACGCCGTTTCTTTTTACCGCTGTTGTTGCCGCTGTTGCCGCTCGCCTGCCGATCTTGCTGCGATGTGCTCTTGCGCTGTCCGCTTTTGTTGGCGCCTGCGTTTTCGCTGGACGTCTGCGGCCCGGATCGCTGATCCGGCTTCTTGTTGGTCTTGTTTCGACGGCGACGGAAGTAGCGCCGTTTGCCCGATTTCGGTTTGTTGCCGTCGTCGTTGTTGCTACTGTCGCTATTTTGTCGTTGTTGTTCGTCTGCCATGTCAAACCCTTTTCTCTGCAATAAACATCGGCACCGCCGATCCGCCTCCCGCGCTGACGTTGAGCAGGCTGCTCGTTCCCAAACGCACACCAGCGTGGGCAATCTCCGCGCCGCGCCAGACGTAGGGATCGACGTCCATCAGGCGGGGGACGAAGTGGAGTCCGCCCTCGCGCCACACGGGGAACAACGCCTGGGGGATCGGCACACGCTGCTGCACGACACTGGGCTGCGCCAATGCCTGCTCGATCCCCGCCTGCCAGGTTGCATCGTCCACCTCCCAGCCGAGGACGATGCCTGTGCCGCCGTACTCGCGCACGGGCTTGAGCACGAGGCTGTCTTTGTGGTTGCGCATGAAATCGACCAATTCGATCTCGTCTTCGCCATAACGGGTGCGGCGGTCGGCCACCAGTCGCGTCCACGGCACGTGGCGGCGGATGGCGTCTACTTCGTCGAGGCTGAAGCGATGGGCGTGCTCTTCATCGCTGATCAGCGCAAAGATCGCTTTATTATACAGTATTTGGCAATTGAAGTGGTTGGCGATGCAGACGGCGTTCTGCGCCACCGCCTGCACCAGCGGGTGCGCCATCAACTCGGCAGGGTTGGGATAGCGCTTGATCAGCTCGTTCACTACCACGCGTTTGTAGACGATGTCGATGGCGAAGTCACCCAGCCACAGCCGCCCATCGCGTAGGACGAGGTCATCAGGATCGCCGATGCGCACGGCGCTGCCGGCATCTTCGAAGACGGACTGTGAGAGTAGAAACTCGTTGCGGGTGCGCACGGTGCGCCAATCTACAATGGCGATGGATGGTCGATCCGCCGGGGTTGCGCCTGTCGCCGCGCACCAGTCGCGATAGACGTCGAGCAACGTACGGTGGACGTGTTTGCGCACGGGGTAGGCGTCCAACCGATAGCGATCCTGCAAGCGGCGCATCGGTTCCAATTCCTGAAAGAGATCGGCCAGCACGTCACCGTAGCCGAGGCCGCCGGGGCTGTCGGCGTTGTACTCGATGAAGTAGAGAGCGCCCGCGCCGATGCGATCCCCGCGCTGCCAGAACACGTCCATGCGCGCTGAGACGTCGGGGCGCCCGGCCACATCGGGCAGTTGTGTCAACGCCGCCTCGGAGGGCGAAAGCGCCAGTGTGCGCGCCATGTCGATGTCACCGGTGCGCAGGGCAGCATAGATCTTGTGGACGGCGCCGATCACATGCTGCGTCGCCATGACGATCCGCGCGTACTCGGCGGGGTGCATGAAATGTGGGCGCAACACATTGCAGATCGGCCGATCCCCAAACGCCAGCAGATTGTCCTTCATGCGCACCTGGAACCGATCCCACAGCGCGGCCACGTCACATGCGCGTAGGAGATCGTTGTATTCTTCGATGAGGACGTTGGTGGGGTGCATGGAGATCGTTTTGCTCAGGGTTGGGTTTTATGACAAATAATGTGTGATCTGTGATGCGTAATTCGTGATGCGTAATTCGTGATGCGTAATTGGCGAAGTATGTCTCGGCGTCCGCGATCTTTCGCTCCACACGATCTTCTGGGTTACGCATTACGCATCACGCAACGCCTTTTCGATCACCAAATCCGCCATCGCCTTCAACACCCAGTTAAAATGCCACTCACCAAGGCTCACAATGTCAAAGTCGGGGGCGCTGTTGGTGAAGTCGATGGCAATGGGGACGCCGTCGCGGATGGCGAATTCGACGGTGTTCATGTCGTGGCCGAGGCCGTCGCACAGCTTGAGCGCATCCTCAACAACGCGCGCGCCCAGTTCAGGGGACAGGTAACCCGGATCGGAGCGGTAGCGTTCGTGGAAAGGACGGTTGGGATCCCAGGCAATGGGCAGCACTTGCTTGCGCCCGATGCAGATGCAGCGCAGGTAGCGATCCCAGTTGATGAATTCCTGTACGATCAGCGAAAGCTGCCCCGAGGCGTCGTAGGCGGCGATCATCTCGTCGATGGAGTGGACGATGCTCACCGACTTCCAGCCGCCGCCCACGGCAGGCTTGAGCACTGCGGGCAGCCCAATATAGTCCACAATGCCCTCCCAATCCAGGGGATGGACCAGGTTGCTGAGGCTATCGCTGGTGATGTCGGCAATGTATTCTTTGTTGGGCAGGATGATCGATTTTGGGATGGCCACACCGGCCTGGCGGGCGATCTCGTTGGCGGTGAATTTGTCTTCAACGATACGGGCGTAGGGGTTGTTGATCACGTAGACGCCCTGCATCTGCGGTGCTTGAGATAAAGCTGGTAGAAGGGAACCTCGTGGCTGATGCGGTCTACGATCACGGCGTAGGGGTTGGGGACATCGAGCTTCACGTCGCCCACCTTGAGCCATTCCGCCTGCACGCCGACGTTGCGTTCATTCACATGCTGGATGAACGCACGCGGAAAACTCCGTTCGCGCCCGACCATGATGCCCACTTTTTTCATAGCGTCCACTCCAGAATTTGGACTTCGGTTGATGAAGAGCCAGAGAGCAGAATTGATCCACGAAGGCACACCAAGATACACGAAGGCAGAAAAGAGCAGACAGAAGCATTCTTTGCTCTGCCGTTCTGGTAATCCTGAAATCCGTGTCCCTCTCTTCTCTTCTTCGTGGTTCTTCGTGTGTCTTCGTGGATCATAAAATTCTGAGATGTTCTTGTTATGGCACCGTGTAGGTGACCACCTCGCGCCCATCGGCGTTGAAGAGGCGCACCACGGCGCCGCTCTCCCACACCGGCGCGCTTTGCGACCAGTAGAGGTTCAGGCTGTCATCCTGGCCGGTTTCGCTGTGCAGCCGCACGCTGCCGCCGGGGAAGAGTGGCAGATCGTTGAAGGCGTAGACAGCACCGTTCACCTTGCCCAGTGTCCAGCCTTGTAAGTTGAGGGCGTTGTTGCTGTCGTTGACGATGAGCACACTTTCTTCGGGCAAGTTGCCTGCCTGTTCCACCTGCACCGTCAGCCCGCCGGCCACAGCCGACGGCGTCGCCCCGGCAGATACTGGCGTGCTCCCGGCTGTCTGTCCCGGTTTGGGGATCACCAGCCGCTGGCCAGAGAAGACAAAGTCGGGATCGTCCAGGTTGTTGGCTTCCATCAACTGCTCGACGGTGAGGTTGTAGCGTAGCGCGATGCCGAAGAGGCTGTCGCCAACCTGCACCACGTAGATCTCCGAATCCGACGAAGCGGCGGGCGCCGTCGGTGACGGATTGGACTGCGCCGGCGCCGGTGCAGCCGTCGCAATAACAACTGGCACAGCCGCATCCCCCGTGGGCGTGGCGATCAGCACGACGGGCGGCGGCGGCGTGTAGCGGGCGGCCAGCTCTTCCAGATCGGGGCGGCGCACCTCCGCGGCCCACACCACCACGATGGCGATCACCAGGCTGATCAGGCTATTCAGCAGGATTACGAAAAGCAACGAACGTCTGTCCATGACTTCTTTCTAACCGGACCATTGTTGGGCCATTGAGTTCGGACGAGAGATAACGCAAATTGTAGCATAGAAGAATAGGCTTGTCAGAACAGCTAACACTTTACTAATGCAAGGTTAACGACCGGCACACAGTCGCATGGTACATTGTTGCAAGAATCCAAAGCAGACTGTAGCAAAGCAGACTGTAGCAAAGTAGACTGTGGCGAGGAAGGTACCCCATGATCCGGGTTTCATCGACGACAAGCGATCAAGCGACAGCCTGGCGTGTACGCGATGCAATGGCGCGCCATCCGTTGTTGGGGGGCGCCATTGTGCAGATCCACATCTACGCCTGCCGCGACGGTGTTACGCTGGACGGGTGGGTGCTGGATGACGGTCTACTGCACCTGGCCGTGCGCATCGCGCGGCGGGCCGCTGGTTCGCGTCCTGTGGCGCAGCGGTTGCAGGTGCGTCGGCAGGCGGATCGTCCTGTACAGGCGGATGTTTCCCGCGAATACCAGAGATGACGCCACTGCACAAACTGTTTTCACCACGGAGAGCGCGGAAGATACAGAGACGAGAAGGAGAAGGAGAAGAACCCGGGTTATCGCTCTTGTCGCCATGTTCATCGTGAAGTCCCCGGCACTTTCGCCCCAAGAATGAAATACAGGCGTGAAAGCCCCACAAATTGACCGCATCCGATCTCATGGTAGAATAACAGGGCCGATCACACCCGAAGCAGCTTAGCTTATCGTTTGTGGCAGTTGTGTCGGCAATTCGTGTGTTGGATGACAAGCCTCGCCCGACCGCGTAGACGATTCATCTCAATGATCCCAACTCGTAGCAGGCGAGCGAAAGTAGAAGGCACCTATGTTCAGGAAAATCTTAACCGCCATCATGGGCGATCCCAGTGAGCGTGAACTCAAACGCATGCGCCCCACCGTTGAGCAGATCAACGAACTGGAGGCCGAATTCGAGCGCAAGAGCGACGAAGAACTCAAGGCGCTGACAAGCGAATTCCGCACGCGCATCACCGATCAGACACAGTCCTTGCGCGAGGAATTGGCCGAAGCGGAACACGAATACGAAGCCGTCGCCGGCACAGACGAGCAGCGCTTCGCCCGCCTCGAAGTGGAACGATTGCAGAAAGATCTGCTCAAACTCGAAGAAGATCTACTCAACGACGTGCTGCCCGAAGCCTTCGCCGCCGTGCGCGAGGCCAGCAAACGCACCACCGGCCTACGCCACTACGATGTACAACTTTTGGGCGGCATGGTGCTCCACTCGGGCAAAATCGCCGAAATGAAGACAGGTGAAGGCAAGACGCTGGTCGCCACGCTGCCGCTCTACTTGAACGCCCTCACCGGCCGCGGCGCCCATCTGGTGACGCCCAACGATTACCTCTCGAAAGTCGGCCTGCAATTGATGGGGCCGATCTATCACCTGCTGGGTGTCAGCGCCGCCGTGATCCAGAGCAGCGCCGGCAACCCGGATCGCGGCAGCTTCATCTACGATCCCGAGTACCCAGCACAGGATGATCGCTTTGCCGCCCTACGGCCCATCTCCCGCCCCGAAGCTTACCAGTGCGATATCCTCTACGGCACCAACAACGAATTTGGCTTCGATTACCTGCGCGACAACATGGTGGTGGACAAGAGCCGCCAATCGCAGCGCGGGCTACACTACGCCATCATCGACGAAGTGGACAACATCCTCATCGACGAAGCGCGTACCCCGCTGATCATCTCCGGCGAGGCGCAAGAAAGCTCAGACTACTACCGCCGCTTCGCCGAATTGGTGCGAAGTTTGCAGATCGACACCGACTACGAGGTCAACGAGAAAGAGCGCGTGGCCACACTCACCGAGGCGGGCATTATCAAAGTCGAAGAAAAGCTGGGGCTGGAGAACCTCTACAGTTCCGAAAACTTCGAGATGATCCCCTACCTGGACAACGCCCTGCGCGCCCGAGCCCTCTACGCCCGCGACAAAGACTACATCGTACGCAACGATGAAGTGATCATCGTCGACGAGTTCACCGGGCGCCTCATGGAAGGCCGCCGCTACGGCGAAGGTCTGCACCAGGCCATCGAGGCCAAAGAAGGCGTCAAGGTCAAAAAAGAATCGATGACGCTGGCCACCATCACCTTCCAGAACTTCTTCCGCATGTACGACAAGCTGTCTGGCATGACCGGTACTGCAAAAACCGAAGAAGAAGAGTTCCAGAGCATCTACAACCTCGACGTAATTGCCGTACCCACCTACCGCCCCGTCGTCCGCGAAGACCTGCCCGACATGGTCTACAAGAACCAGTCGGCCAAATTCAAAGCGGTGATCGACGAGATCGAAGCCGCCCATAAGCGCGGACAGCCAGTGCTGGTGGGTACCGTTGCCATCGAGACGAGTGAGCTAATCAGCAAAATGCTCAGCCGCCGCGGCATCGGCCACGAAGTGCTCAACGCCAAGCAGCACGAACGCGAAGCCACCATCATCGCCCAGGCAGGCCGCCCTGGCGCGGTGACAATCGCTACCAACATGGCCGGTCGCGGCGTGGACATTCTGCTGGGCGGCAACTACGAAGGCGTGGCCCGAGAACAACTGCGCAAATCCGATGTCGATCTCACATCCATCCCGCAGATCGACTGGAACACCGCCATCGATATGCTCAAACACAACCAGGACCCCACAACCCAATTCAGCGAACCGTGGGCCGAGGTGTTGCGCGACAACTTCTACGAAACCAAGAAGCACCAGGAGCATGTCAAGTCGCTGGGCGGCCTCTACGTGGTGGGTACCGAACGCCACGAAGCGCGCCGCATCGACAACCAGTTGCGTGGTCGCTCCGGCCGTTTGGGCGATCCTGGGCGCAGCCGCTTCTATCTCAGCCTGGAGGATGACCTGGTCCGCCGTTTCGGCGGCGACCGCATCACCGGCATCATGGATCGCCTCGGTATCGAAGACGATCAGCCCATCGAGGCGGGCATGATCAGCAAGGCCATCGAAAACGCCCAGACGCGCGTCGAAGGCCACAACTTCGACATCCGCAAGCACGTTCTCAAGTACGACGAAGTGGTCAACGAGCAACGCGAGACGATCTACGCCGAACGCCGGCGCATCCTCAGCGAGCCGTCGCTCAAACCCACCATCGTCGACATGATCAGCCAGGAAGTGGAAGGCGTTGTCAACCAGTTCACCAACCGCATCGACCGCGAAGAGGTGAACCTGGAAGAGATGACACAGGCACTACGCGGTCTTCCCCTTCCCCGACGACTTCGACATTACCAACTGGGACGATCTGGACAACGGCGAGATCCGCGAAGCCGCCGTGCAGATGGCGCTGGAAGCGTACGAGCACAAAGAAATCGAGATCGGCGCCGAAACGTTGCGTCGCGCCGAGCGGCAGATCATGGTGCGAGCCGTCGATCACCGCTGGGTACGTCACCTTACGGATCTCGACCGTCTGCGCGAGGGCATCGGTCTACAGGCGCTGGCCCAGGTTGATCCACTGGTGGCATACAAGCGTCAGGCTTTCGCCATGTACCAGGAGCTCATGGGCGACATCCGCAGCGACATCATCAAGATGGTGATGGGCCTGTCGGTGCGCCGTGAACCGGTGATGCCGCAACCTATCGCCCGCAACATTCGCACCAACCGCGACGACAACGGCAACGGTCGGCAACAGACAGTGCGCCACACCACCGAACGCCCAGGCCGCAATGATCCCTGTCACTGTGGCAGCGGCAAGAAGTACAAACATTGCCACATGAAAGCCGATCAACAGGCCGATGCTGCTGCGGCTCGTCAGCCGGCCGGCACACCATCGTAGCAGAATAAGCGCGGCAAAATTTATCTTCTCTATTCCACATCCTCAGGCACATTTTCCCGATGCCTGAGGATGTTTTTTGTATCGTCAAGCCACATCGTGCAGTTTGTTCCACACCTATCCGGCGCTGAGTGTAAGGAGCAGTTCAGCTTTTTGCGTAACAACACCGATACAAAAGTACGCTTGTTCCGTTATACTTTGTCATATTCATATTTCGAGAGTTACAGATTGTGCTCTACATCGATTTTCGAACTGTGGACAGAGAATCGGCACAGAACATTGGAATCTCGACAGGTTTGCAAAGAGAGGCAAAAATCGGTAGGCTTACAGAATGGTATGCTTTCTCGTATGCTTGTAGCAACAATATCGAGATAGCTTAGCTGCCGCTAAGAATCTATGGTGAAATCTACAGTAGCCCGGCGACACCTGTCATTGCACAGAGGCCGCAAAGCAGCGCACTGCAATTTCAGGATAGAGACTAAGTGCCAATCTCCCTGGTAGTTGCTGGAAACCGTGTCAAGTTGTCAGAAAGCAACACCTGTAGCACTCATGCCTACTAGTAAACTGGTCGCCCGTCCCCAGCCTGCAAACGAACTGCAAAGTATACTGGAATCCGAAACCAGTCGATTGCGCACCTTGGCAGGTGTGGACGAATGTGTGTTGCTTTTATTTGGCAACACAGTCATCTTGTCGCTGGCAGCCACACAACAGAAGGCATGGTATATGGATTCGGCGTCTAAGGGCACATGTCCATTTCCAGATTCAACCACCATCATGGATGAACTGCACGATATTTGTTTCCTGCCGCCCGACTTGACCCAGGATCTGCCTTTTCGTTCTGCCGTATACCTGCCCTTTGCCGGCGATGCGCAACGGCTTGGCGGCGTAATTCTCGGGTATCATCAACCGCATGCTGTCACGCCCGAAGAGATTCAGCGTAGCGAGCACGCAGTTGCCCAAATATCAGTTGCTATTGCAAGAGCAAAGTTATTGCACATGGAGCACCCACCTAGACCGTCTGCCGAAATTCAACTTGAGTTTTCATTCCAGTTGATGGAAACAACGACACTTGTCGAAGCGACTGAATCACTTCTTTCTACGGTGAGCCAATTTGTTGAGTATGACGCAGGCTCTGTGATGCTGCTCGATCCAGACAATGAAGACGTGGGCTATTTTGCTGCGGTCGAAGGTTACACCGATCCCACAGAAGCGCGTCATCGCACAGTCTCCGTGAGTGGCATTCCACACCTGGCGCAGATCAGGCGCGAGCGCAAGGAAATCTACTTCGCCGATGTGCGCAACAACGATGCCTGGCGCCCCAGCCATCAGCCGGATCCACGAGAAGTGCGCTCTGTGCTGCTGGTTCCGCTCCTCTCCCATCAACAGACGAAGATGGTGGGCTGCCTCACGCTCAAGAGCTACCTGCCCGACGCGTTCTCACAAGAGGTGCGCAGCAATATCGTGTTGCTCTGCAACCAAACAGCGACGGCATTGGGGAATCTGCGCCTAATCGAAGAAACCCAGCGCAGACTTAACGAAGTTACCATCCTGGCAGACATTAGCGAAGCGCTTAATCGCACCATCGAATTAGATGATATGCTCCAGTTGGTGCTCCATCGGGTGATGTCGATACTTGGCCACGGCGAAGACAACGCAACGCTGCAAGGCGCCGTGATCCTACGCCACGAACCAGGGGACACATTGCGATTGGCAGCCGGCTACAACCTGCCCGACGACTACCGGGCCTTCTTCAACGAAAACCCCATGTACAGCCACGAAGGCACCTTCGCTCAAAGTATTCTGCGCGGTGAATGGGTCGAGATCTCCGATGCAGATGATCTCGCCCAACGCATGAAACTTAAACATCCAGCTCTCATGGCAGATGCGTTGATCAATATCCCACTCAAGGCCGGAAGCGAAGTGATCGGCGTCATTGCCGCCAACCGAGTGATCACAGATCCGATGACGCGGCGCCTCATTCGCACAATTGCCGATCTGGCCGGCGCCGCGATCCTCAAGACGCGGCTACTGAGCCAGGCACGCGCCCGCGCCGTGGAACTGATGGAAGCGCACGACACCCTGTTCCGCATGGATCAGCAGCGAGATGAGTTCATCCAGAACATCACGCACGATCTGCGCGCGCCGCTCACCTTCATCCGCGGCTATACGGATCTGATGATCGAAGGTGCGATGGGTGAGATCAACGAAGAGCAGCAGGAAGCGTTGGAGGTCATCCAAGAGAGGACAGAGGCAGTCAATCGTCTTGTCGGCGACATACTTAAGCTCAAACAGATCGAATCGCAGCCCCTTAAAGAGGAACCGGTGGAATTGGTGGCTGTAGCCACAAACGCCGTGCGTAGCGCCACCATGAGCGCGCGAAAGGCCGGTCTGGAGATCAATCTCGAACACCAGATCAATCAGGCCATGATCCTCGGCGACGCAGATCGGTTGGGCCAGATCTTCGACAACCTGCTCAGCAACGCCATCAAGTACAACCGTCCTGGCGGCATGGTACACGTGCAGATCGAACAACACGACGCCAAAGTCATGATCTCCATCAGCGACACCGGCATCGGCATCCCAGACGAAGAATTGGATCGTATCTGGGATCGCTACTACCGCGCCCGCAGCACCGTCAAAGATTACGACGGCACCGGTTTGGGTTTGGCCAATGTGCGCCGCATCATCGAAGCCCACGACGGCCGCATCTGGGTGCGCAGCAACAGCCAGGGAACTACATTCACCTTCGAAATGCCCCTATTCACCGAGAACGCACAGAGCTAACATCCCCGAAGCAACTTTCACAGAGCGTTGTGGACACAAGACGCTACAAACTTCACCCAAAATTCAGCCGAACCAGCGCCGTACGGCTCTGCCAGGGGACGCTACGGTTGAGCAGTTGACCGGCAAACAGCCGCTCGATCTGCTTCACTTCGTCGTCTTCGAGCAGCACGCCCAAATGCTCCGCATAGGACAGCCGCCCCTCTCGCCCTGCGCCGAACCAACGCCCCAACACCGTTTTCGTCACCTGCACGTCGGTAGACGATTTTTCCACCATCACCGCGAGCGTGGCCGCGCCTGAGGACAGTTCATCGGCGAAGGCGTCCTCGAACCAGGTTTTCAGCTTCGTCTCGTTCCAATTGACCAGCGGATCATCGGCAGCTTCGTAGATCGCCTCTTCGGCGTCGAGCATGCGCCGTCTCAGATCCGCGGGCAGACTCGAAAGATCGACAAGATCGTACAAACGCTGGGTGTGGTGCGAGATACGTTCGGCCAGCGAGAGCCATCCTTGCGCGGCCAGAAGTGTGCGTAATTCGGCGACAGCGGCGGCTTTGTCGGCCAGCGGCAAGAGCGCGTTGCGCCCCACGATGGCGTCGAAGCGGGTGAGATCCGCGGGCAGCAGACGCGCCAGATCGGGGATTTCGCCTTGCAGGACGGTGGGCCGTTCGATTTCAGACAACGCCTGCGCCTGTTCTTGCAGCGCGGTGAAATCCTCTTCGCTGCGCGCCAGCGCGTAGACGCCGCCTTCGGGCAGCCGCCGCAGCGCTTCCCAGGTGAGCAGACCCGTCCCCGCGTTGAGATCGAGCAACACGGCGTGCCTCGGCAGTGGACCCGCCGCCAGCAGCCGGTCGCGCAGCGTCCCCATTTCTACGCCCACGTTGGAAATCGTGCGTTGCAGCCAGCGCTCGCGCACCGGATCGTCGGGCGAGTAGGTGAGGATTTCGGGAGGGGCGCCGCCTTCTTCCAGCATGGCGGCCAATTGCGCCTCGCGTCGTCGGCTCACCTGGTTGCGGATGCCCGACTCGTATCCCTGCGCCGAAGGCTGGTAGAAGAGCTTGCCCTGCATCATCTCGGGCAGATATTGCTGCGCCACCCAATGCTCGCGGTAGGCGTGCGGGTAGAGATAGCCTTCGCCATGACCAAAGCCCTGCTTGTCGCGGTTGGCGTCGCGCAGATGGCTGGGTACTTCCTGCTCCGGCTCCTTTTGCACTGTTTCCAGGGCGTCGAAGAAGGCAAAGGCGCTGTTGCTCTTCTCGGCGGTGGCCAGGTAGATGGTGGCCTGGGCCAGAGGAAACTGTCCTTCGGGCAGGCCGACGCGATCGAACGCTTCGGCGCAGGCAGCCACTACCTGGATGGCGTTGGGATCGGCCATGCCCACGTCTTCGCCGGCGAAGATCAACATGCGGCGGAAGATGAAGCGCGGCTCCTCACCGGCGTAGACCATCTTGGCCAGCCAGTAGAGCGCGGCGTCGGGATCGCTGCCGCGCAGGCTCTTGATGAAGGCGCTGATGGTGTCGAAGTGGACGTCGCCTTCCTTGTCGTAGAGGACGGCGCGGCGTTGGATCGATTCCTCGGCGATGGGCAGCGTGATGTGGATGATGCCATCGTCGTCGCTCGGATCGGTGGTTTCCACCGCCAGTTCCAGCGCGTTGAGCAGGGCGCGGGCGTCGCCGTTGGCCACGTTCACCAGGTGATCGAGGGCGTTGTCGTCGATTTCCACGTGCAGTTGACCGTATCCGCGCCGCTCATCGCGGAGGGCAAGCTTCACCACATGGCGTAGATCGTCCTCGTCCAGCGGCTTAAGTTGAAAGATGCGGCTGCGGCTGACCAACGCTTTGTTGACCTCGAAATACGGGTTTTCCGTCGTCGCCCCAATAAAAATGACGGTGCCGTTCTCCACCCAGGGCAGCAGCGCGTCCTGTTGGGCTTTGTTGAAGCGGTGGACTTCGTCGATGAAGAGGATGGTGCGCTGGTTGTGCAGCGCCAGCCGTTCCTGGGCCGACGCCACCGCCTCGCGAATGTCTTTGACGCCGGCCAACACGGCGTTGAGCGCGGCAAAGTGAGCCGACGTGGTGTTGGCAATGACGCGCGCCAGCGTCGTCTTGCCTGTGCCGGGGGGGCCATAGAAGATGAGGCTGCTCAGCCGATCCGCCTGGATGGCGCGGCGCAGGAGCCGTCCTGGGCCGACGATGGCTTCTTGCCCGAAAAATTCGTCGAGGGTACGTGGCCGCATACGTGCGGCCAGGGGCGCTTCTTCTTCCAAGCGGTCTTCACGCGCTTGATCGAAAAGGTTCATGTCAGATCTCGATTTCCACCAATACCGGGCGGTGATCCGAGACTTCTTCGCCGGCGGGTTCGGGCCAGACAGCGGCACTGTGGACGCCGTCGGCCAGGGGTTCGCTCACCCAAATGTAGTCGATGCGCAGCTCGTCTTCGGCGGGGAGAAATGTCTGTTGCCCGGCCTGGCCGCGCAGGCGCATGGCATCGACATAGCCCGCTTTCTCCAGCGCCGGGATCACCTGCGGTCCTTTGCCGTGATCGACCATGTTGCTTCCTTTGGGGTGTTGCGCCAGCGCCGCCAGCACGTCGGGGCGGGCTTCGTAATCCCACGGGCTGATGGCGTTGAAATCGCCCATGAGCACGTGGGGCCGGTTGCGATCGCGGACAGTCCACGTGCGGATGGCGCGCAGTTGCGTGAGGCGGGCGTTCTCGTCGGTGTGGTCGATGTGGGTCACGTAGACGGTGAAAGGACGCCCATCCGGCAACAGGACACGTCCTTCGAGCAGGCCGCGCTGTTCCTTGCCCTCAACGGGTGTGAGGTGGTGGGCGGCGCTGGCGATGATGGGCCAGCGGCTCAAAATGGCATTGCCGTAGCTGTGTTCGGGCAGCGTGTCGGTGGCGGGCCAGCGTAGGCAAGGACCGAAGACGTAGTGCATGCCCAGTTTCTCGGCCACGTAGGCCAGCGCGGTCTGGTCCGTGGGCAATTGCGGATCGGCAACCCGCTGCGGATGAAAGACCTCGTTGAGGCCGATGATATCGGCGTCGGCAGACGCGAGGACATCGGCGACGCCGGCGATGTTGGGTTCCCCGCGCCAGGTGCGCCAGCCGTGGATGTTGAAGGTCAACAAGCGAACGAGCATGGTTTGGTCCTGTGTGGTGGTTCGGAACGTTGGTGGAAGATGACGATGGAACCAGTGGCATTGTACTTGGGGGTGGTTGGGGGTGTCAACGCGGTGGGGGTGGAGTGAATTTCCCAGCACGGTTGGCGTGTTCGGCGTCACCCTCTACTTCGAGGACTACGAAGCCGCCGTCGCCTACTACACGTGTTCTAGGACCGCCTGCCTACGTGGAAGGTTCGGCTACACCGGCTGGCCCATCGGCGACGGCTGGTTGACACTGCTCCAGGGCAGTTTCGGCAGTCCGCAGAACGTGGAAATCACCCTGCAGATGGCGACACCTGCCGAGGCCGAACGATTGCAGCGCCTTTATCGCCGCGGGCGGCGAAGGTCCCGAGCCGTCGGATCAGCTTATGTATCGCTCGATTCGTTACTGTCCGGTTCGCGATCCGTTTGGGACACAGTTGTTGATCATCAGTTTGCTGGTATAACACAGGCCGACGTTCGAGGTGAAGATTCGGGCAATCACGTTTGGGGGCCGCTGATCACCACGCAAGGACACCCCACCCTGCCCCCGTCCGCCCAACTGCGCATACTGCACCGCCACTGCGCCGGGCCACCCGCCACCAGCGCCCGCCCCGCCCCGTCCACACACCACTGCGTGGACGGACGTTGCGTCCGCCATCCCCCACGGCGAGGAATTCTCCAGCGGTGGCTTGGGCAGCGCATTGCCCCAGGGGAAGCGTCGGCCATCGGTGCCACGGGCGGCGATCTCCCATTCGTCGGCGGTGGGCAGGCGCACGGTGGCCCCCGTCCGCGCGGACAACGCCACGCAGCGCGCCTGCGCCTCCGCAAAGGTCATGTAGACGACTTCATCGTCCTCGCGGAGCGGTGTGTGCGCGATGAAGAAGCCGTCGCACGTCACCTGGCGGATGGGGTTGGCGACAGCCGGACGCGCCAGTTCATCGCCCAACCACGCCGTTACGGACGGAACCCAGATCAGGTCGATGTCGGCCAGCCGGTAACCGTCCAGTGTCCGCTCCACGCCCACCGGCAACGAGGACGGCTGATTCGCCGCCGTCTCGAAAAACGGCGTCGTCAACGAATGGCAATACAAAAAGATACCATCGTACACGTCCACCGGCTCGCCCAACACGCAGCGCGTGATATATCGACGCACCCGCTCCCGCGGTGATTCCGCGTCCATCGTACGCGACGACGTTGTTTGTTCTTCGTCCTCAGTCTTTCGTCTTTCGTCAATCATTTCCAGCACCACCGCCCGCATCGCCGCCAGCACTCGTTGATCCTGCCCATCTACCCCCTCGCGCAGGGCGCGGGCAACGCCACCGTTTCTACCAGCGGGCGCAGCGCCGCGGCCCGCAATCGCCCCGCCGCCAGCATCGCGGTGACACGCACTTCCCAGTCTTCATCGCGCAGCCCCGCGGCGAGGACGGCGTCGATCTGCACGTTGCTCTGTGTCTGCTGCTGCATGATCCAGCGCAACGCCTGTCGCCGCTGCCGCACCGACGCCATGCCGACGAACAGCGCCGCGTTGAAGACTTCCGCCGTCGCGCCGGGCTGGATCGCTTCGATCAGGTCCATCCCCTGCTGGGCGGCGCGGCTGAGGATCTTGGCCAGAGCGGCGCGGGCCTCGCGGGCAACGGTCTTGTGCGGATGGTCGAGCAGCCGGTTGAGCGGTGCAATCCAGGCCGGATCGAGCAGCACGTCCGCAGCCTGGATGCCGCGCAGGAGGACGGTCACGTCATCGGATTGGAGCAGGTTGGTGATGTCTTGGTGGCTCAACGTGGGCAGGACGCGTTCGATCTGACGGCGGAAGGCGGCGATGTCTGCTTCGGGGGCGTCGAGTTGCAGTCCACGGAAGCGCGTGGCAGGGAAGAAGACATAGCGCAAGTGACCGCGTCCCCGCGCGATGTCGCGGGATTCCCACGTTGCCGCTTCGGGTTCGTCCTCGATCAGCGGCTCCGGCGCAGACGGATCAGGCAGCCGCGCCCAAGCCAACGCGTCCAACGCAGACGCGATCTGGGCAAACGGCACCTCATCCAGAACGATCCACATCAGCGGATTCTTCACCGTATTTCGATCCCTTGCATACTTGGTAGAATTGTTATGAGACTACAGAACACGGCCCATGGAGGTAGAGGAGAGGGACGCGGATTTCAGGATTACTCGGACGGCAGAAAAAGAAGGTTTTCTGTAGTCATCTGAGTAATCTGTTTACATGTCCTAATTATCCTGAAATCCGTGTCCCTCTCCTCTGCCTTCGTGTTTCTTCGTGTGCCTTCGTGGATCATCAGTTTTCTGGGTTCGCTCAGCGGCATGGGTTGTGCCGGAAGGTGCTGCCGTCGGGCAGCTCGATTTCGGTGTTCTTGTACGCTCGATAGGTTTCGGGCGTGATCTCGTTGCGCCGGTTTTGCAGCAGGTTTTCACCGGGTTTGATGTCTTCGCCGCCGTTGTGCAGGCGGATAAAATGCTGTTCCCACACCGCGGTCTCAAACTCCGTCCAACTGCCGCTGCGCACCGGCTCCATCACCAGTTCGCCGCGGGCGTGCATCTCGGCCCACAGCCGTTTGCGACTGCCTTCGATGGCGTCGTTGCCTTCGCTCAGGTGCTGCTCGAAGCGGGCGGTGCCGTCGGTGCTCTGGTAGGTCTTGCCCACGTAGAGCGGCACACGCGGCGTCTTGGTCACGTCCCAAATGACGTAGATGGTGGTGGGGCGCTGGCGTGTGCGCATAAACTTGCTGTCGGCATTGACACTGCGGTTGTGGACAAGCACACCCCGTTCGCCCACGAAAAAGGTGTGCGTCGTTTCAATTTCCAGGTTGAAGGTGAACGAGGAGTGAAGCAGCGCGTCAAACTTCGTCACCGCAACGGGTTGACCGTCGGCGGCGCGCAGTTGCGCGTCACAGTGCAGGCTGCGGGCTGGGGACCACTGCTGCGCGTCCGCCATCCAGAACGGATGGTTGCCCGTCGCCAGGATCGCCTCGTCGCCCACCTGCACGATGACGAATTGATCCGTCCAGTTGCGCCAGACACGGGTGACACGTTGAGCTGTCACCGTCTGCGTGCTGTCATCGAAGCTGAGGACTTCGTCGCCCACGCCCAATTCGGCAATCGGACGGCTCCCCGTTGGCGTCTTGACCAGCGTGTGCGGCGCAAAACACGGTTCTACCCCGGCCACACCCAGATCATTGTAATGCTGGATCGTCCAATCGCCGGAACGCTGCACGTCCAACGTCTGCTGGATGACGGGGCTGATCTCGCGTTCCAATGCCGACATTTGATCGCGCAGTTGCTGGATGCGTTCATCCGCCCGGCGTTGGATGGCGTCGACCTGCGCCGCCCGCTCGCGTAGACGGTCCTGTTGCAGGCCGCGCAGTTCGGCTTCGGCGGCGTTGATGTCTCGCTTTATGCGATCCTGCATCGCCTGTGGTCCGCGCGCTTCTTGCAGTGTTTCCAGTTGAATTTCCAGATCCTCGATGCGCTGGCGCGCCGCCACTTCCGCCGGTGTCTCGGGGACATGCGGCACCGCCGCCACATCGTGCAGCGTGGTCGCCTGCACCTCGTCGATCTGGCGTTGCAGCGCGGTGAAGTCTTCGCCCAGGCGGCCCTGACGTGCCTCCAATGCGCCGCTCAACTCTATCGACGCCTGGCGGAAGGCGGTGGTGGCGTCGGCCAGGCGTTGGGTTTCGGTACGGATCGTGGTCTGCAATTCGGTGAGGGTGTTGCCCACGGTTTCGGCTTCCTGACGACGCAGGCGCAGGTCTTCTTTGGCGGCAGCCAGGCGTTGTTGCGCGGCCTCGGGCGACGGCTTGCCGCGCTGGGCCTGCCGTTCGGCCACGCCCAACTCCTGCTCGGCGCGGCGGACGCGTCCTTGGGCGGCTTCGTGCTGTCGTTGCAACGGCTGAAGCTGATCACGCGCCGCCACCAGCCGATCCTCCACCGCGGTGCGCGTCTCCAGCGCTTCTTGGCGACGGGTGGTGAGCGCTTCGGTGTCGGCGCGCAGTTGGACGGCGTCACGCTCCTGGTAGCGTTCGCGCTGGACCGCCACATCGGCGTCCTCGCTGCGCGTGGTGTGGGGCAGACCCTCCGCGGCCACGAAGCCGCGCCCTTCGCCGAAGTCGTTGAGTCGGGTGTGATGGGCGTCGATCTGGCGTGTCAGGTTGTCGATGTCGGCCAGGAGACGCGCCTGCGCTGCTGGGTCCAATCCGCCCTGCGACAGCCGCGCCAAGCGTTCTTCGATGACGGCGGGCAGTTTCTGGATCTCCAGCCGCGCCTCAAACGCCGCGGTGCCCACGCCGGCATATTCGCGCAGGTTGAACCAGGCGTTGAAGCGTTCGATCAGATCCCGCGCCCGCCCCAGTAGACCGATGTAACGCTCGTAGCCCTGCACCACATGCGCGTGCAACATGACATCCGTGGGCGTCGCGCCAGGACCGGCCTCGACGCGCACGCCAACCACGCGCCCGTCCTCGCGGATGGGGACGACGCGCACTTCGCCTTCGGGCAGGTTCGGGTTCACGTCCACAGGCACGCGCTCGCGCATCCGTTCGGGCAATCCACCGCGCAGCGCCTCCGCTTGCGGGTCACCGGACCGCGGTGCGGATGGTCCTTCGCCCCTCGCTCCTTCGCCGCCTTCCGCTTCCACCGTCCGCGACGGCGTGGACGCAGCATCCGCCTCCGCCGCCCGCACCGTCGCCTCGGCGTCTGCTGTCCGCGTTGGTGACGTCGCCGCCTCTCCGCCCCTCGCTCCCTCGCCCCTCGCCGGCGGCGTCTCCGGCGTCGGCGTCGCGTTCTCCCCTTCCACCAACCGCGGCGGCGGCGCAGCATCGCCGGGGACGCGTGTCTGCGGCAGGTGATCGAGATCGGCGGCGGTGGGCAGCATGTTGCGGGCTTCGAGATCGCTGCGCAGGCCGCGTCCTGTGCTGCTGTCGAGGAAATCGTTGTACGAGCCAGCCGGGTTCTCGGCCACCCAATCCATGTAGGCCGATCCCATGCGGCGGGAGCCTTCGGCGATACGCGCTTCGGGGGTGCGCAAGCGCCAATGTTCCGCCGCCGATCCAAAGGCCGCACGCGCCCCACGGCCCAACATGCGTCCACCCAACATGGCCGAACCCATCAACGCGCCCTGCCCCACCTGTTGGCCGGTGCTGGCCATGATGTTGAAAAGGACGTTGCCATGCCAGTTGTCGTCGTTGAGGACGCTGGCGGCGAAGGCCGACGGCGCAGACTGGATCACGTTGTCCAGGCTTTCGGCCATGACTTCGGAAAAAATGCGCGTGGACGTGCTCATGGCGCGCTCGTTGGCGGCGCGCAGCGCGGCGGCTTCGGCGGATTCACGCGCCCCGCCGCGGATCATCCTTGCCAACGCGCCTTCCTCGGCGCGGGCGAAGCGGCCAATCGCCGATGTGGCGCGGTTGATGCGCGGCAGTTGGTTGAGCCGAGAAAGGCCGGTGCCGCGCGCCACGCGTGTGGCCATGCGGCTAAGCGCCTGCGAAACACGATTGCCGCCCGAGCGCGCCGCTGTCCGCGCTGTGGACGCGGCAACCGACGTGGCCGCCGTCCCCGCGCCGCGCATGAAGCGCCCCACGATGGCGCTGCCCACGCCCGCCGTCGCCGCCGACGCGATGGCGTCCACCACACCCACGGCCAGATCGGTGCCGATCTCCTCGATGCCGTAGTCGTCGCCTTTGAGCGCGTACTTGGTGCCCATCGTGGCCAGCGTGCTCGCCGCCGACGCGATAAGACCGATCATCACCGGCCCCAGCGTACCGGCGCTGACGATGGTGAGCACCGTCCCCACGATGATGGCGGCGGCGATGCCCACGATCTGCGTCGCCAGATCGGTGACACGGTCCACGGCGCGCTGGTGATCCTGCACAGCCTCGTCGGTGACGGTGGCCTGCACGTTGAACTCGAAGAGCAACCGCTCGCGTTCCTCCTGGGTGAGGTCGGTGCGGGTGAGATCGCGCTGCATACTGTTGAGGCGCGCCATCTCCTCGCGCAGGTAGGCGGCTTCGCTGGTGGCGACGGCTCCACCCAAGGGCGCGCCGTGATCCAATTCGTGATTCATCTGGCGCTGGATCTGCTGCATCCGCTCCAGCGCGCTTTCGGGCGCGCCGTGGGTGACAGTGTCCATGATCTCGAATTCTTCGCGACCGCTGAGTTCACCGCGCAGGAAGTTGTCGAAGTTCTGGCCGGGGTGACGGCGTTCCCATTCCTCGCGGATCTGCTGGATCTCGGCGCGGGTGCGTCCTTCCAGCGATTGGCGTAGCCGCGCTTCGTCGGTGCCGAGGCCGCGCGTGGCGAAGTCGAGTTCCTGGTACGGGGTCAGGTGACCGCCCTGGTTCACCAGCAGCCGCGCCCGCGCCAGTTCGTCGCCCGACATGTTCATGGCCAGTGTCACGCGCAGGTTGCGCCCGTTGTACTGGTCGCTGTAGACCTGCTCCAACGCCTGCATGGAGACACGCGAACGTTCCTGCGCGGCGCGTTCCATGGCCCGATCCATCTCCCGCTCCAGCCGCATCTGCTCACGGGACATGTCGTCGGCGCTGGCGTTGGGGTGGGTGCGCTGCCATTCCTGCATGGCCGCTTCCATCTGGTGACGGCGTTCCGGTCCTTGATCGAGACGCACGGCCTCCAGGGATCGCTCGTATTGGGCGCGCAGGGTGTCGTTGATCTTCTCGTCGTCGGCGTAGACGATGCTCTGGCGCTCGATCTCGATGCGGGCGGCGTCGGCGCGGGCCAGGTCGTTTTCGTTGAGGGCGTTGGCCAGATCGAGTTCGGGTCCGCTCAGTTCGCTGCGGAAGGCGCGCTGAAGCACGGAACCGGTGGCGTTGCCATCGGGGGCGCGGTACTGTTCCACGGCGGCGTAGCGACGGTTGAAAGCGGCTTCGACTTCGCGATTGCGACGGCGCACCTCGGCTTCCATCTGCGCCGATGTCCATCCTTCGCGCTGGGCCTGGGCCAGCACCTCGCTGCGGATGTTCTGGTAGGTCCGCTCGATCTGGCCTTCGTCGGTCCCCGCGCCCCAGAAGAACCCGCCGCGCATGGCCTCGTCCAAAGCGATGGCGTCGGCCTCGGCGATGTTGCCCTGGCTGAGGGCGATAGCCTGATCGAGTTCGTGGCCGCTCATGTCATCGCGTAGCGCAGCATCGAGATCAGGGTCGAAATTGGCGTTGTAGTACTCGATGATGCGCTGTCGCTGCTCCGGCGTCTGGTTGCGAAGGACGCTCATGATCGTCTCTTCGTCGGTCCCCCATTGGTCCACGGCGTAGTGGAGGGCGTAGGCGTCGGCGGCGCGCTGATCGCCTTCCAGCAGCAACTCGGCGCGGCGCAACTCGTCGTCGCTGAGGTCGTCGGAGAGGGCTTCGTCCAAGGTTTCGCCGTAGCGGCGTTCGTAGTTGCGCCGCACTGCCGCCACCTGGATCGGGGTGAGACCGGCCAGATTGCGGTAGATCTTGGCCTCGTCCGTCCCCCAACCCGCCACGGCATCGTGGACCTGCCCGGCGATGACACTGGCGTCGAAGCCGGGCCGCTGCGCCGCGCCCACCAGGTTCAGCGCGTGCCAGTCGGTGGCGGGCGAGAGCAGGTCCTGATCAAAGTTGCTTTTGGCGTTGTTCTGCTGTTGACGGGCGATCTGCCCTTCGAGGCGCGTCGCCACAATGTCCAATGGGTTGCGGCTGGCGTTGGGGGCGAAGTACGCCTCGATGATCGCGCGCTGTTCCGCGCCCAGGGTTTGATCCGCCAGCAGCGATTCCCGTGTCGCACCCTCGCGCACCTGCTGTTCCAGGCGGCTGATGTATTGCAGATCCCCGGCGATGAAGTCGCGGGTTTCGGTGGTGGTGCGCGCTTCCCAGGTGATGGCGGCTTCCTGCGCCCGCTCGCGCCAGTTGGTGATGCGGTTGACGATGCGCTCCCACCAACTTCGCCCTTCCTCGATGCGGCCGTCGGCCCAGCGCCGCGCCGCCTGGATCGCCTCGGTGCCTGCCGTCTCGATGGCGGTGCGCCAGCCGCTAACGGTCCTGGCGTCTGCGGTCTTCCAGCCGTTGATCTGCGTGCGCACCGCACCGATCTGCTGTTCGGCGAAGCGTCGGATCTGCAAGGCGTCGTCCTGAAGACGGCGCTGTTCGTCGGCTGGGCGTTGACTCAGCGGCGTGGGCTGGTTGAGCAGACGGTATTCGTCGCGTTGGGCGGCGGCGTTGTAGGCGTTTTCCTGGTTGTGGAAGGCGCTGTCCAGCGAACGGGTGCGGGCGTCGCCCTGGCGCTGGAAGTTGGTGATCTCGGTGGTGACACGGTCGCGCACCCAGCTCACCACGTGCGCCCGTCGAGCCTCGATGACGGTAGGATCGGCGCTGCCACCGGCCGCTTCTTGCCGCCGGATCGCTTCTTCGTCCAACTCACGGCGGGTTTCGGCGATGGTCCCCAGCGTGCGTGCGCCTTCCTCGCCCACGGTGCTGCGCGCATCTC
The DNA here is from genome assembly GCA_041391225.1 of Caldilineaceae bacterium. Lineage (GTDB taxonomy): Bacteria > Chloroflexota > Anaerolineae > Caldilineales > Caldilineaceae > RI-153. The sequence continues at coordinate 27,283 of JAWKOL010000016.1, read as the reverse complement.
GCGTCGCCGTTGTTGTGGCGATGGACATCTGCAAGCGTTCTTCTTCCAATTCGTGCTGCCGCTCGCGCACCATCGTGTCGAGTTGATCGGCGCTGACGCCGGCGGCCTGGGCCACGCGGCGCAGTTCGGCCACCATTTCGGTGCGCAGTGTGGGCAGAAATGCCTGGCCGACTGTGCCGAAGACCTCGTCGTTGGTGAGGACGGCGTTGGGGTAGGCGGCGCGTTTCATCTGGCGCATGACGCGGTTGGACGCGTCTTCGGGCTGAGCCAGCAGGCGTGCCACCACGCGACCCACCGGCGTCGCCATACGCGGCGGCAGCGGCGGGATGGGCGGCGCGCCCTCGTCGGTCACCTCCACGGGTGCGGGCGGGCCTTCGGTTACTTCGGGCGGTTCGGCGCTGAAGGCGCGCTGCGCCTGTTCCACCAGGGCGCGGTCACGGCGACCGGCCTCGGTGTCGGGCAGAAGCGCCAGCCGTTCGGGGTTCATGGCCAGTTGAAAGATGCGCGGATCGACGGGTGTATCCCCGGCGCGGGGCGGCGTGCCACCGGCGCGGGTGACCAGCACGGGCATGGTGCGCTTGGGCAGGCGACGGTTTTCGCCGCTGGACGCGGCTTCGATGCGCTGCGTGTACTCGGGGATCGGGTTCGACGGCGGCGGTGGTGGTGGGTTTTCCACGTGCGGCGCGGGTGGGGTGACAGCGCGTGCGCGGCGCGGGATCTGGCGACGGCGGGCGGCCTGCGCCGATCCCCGCGCCTGCCCGGCCTGGGTGATGCCGCTCTGCGCCGTGCCTGCTGCGCCCAATGTCGGCGCGGGGATCGCTCCACCGGCGCGGTTGACGCCACTTTGCCACTGACGCAGCGCAGCGTCGGGATCTTCGTCGGTTGGCTCGGCGACGCCAGTTTCGGGCGCGGCAGCGGTTTCGGCTTCGCCAACCGCCTCGGCAACTGCATCCTCGACGGCGGTTTCTTCGGTTTCCGAAACCGCAACGTCGCCCTCCGCCGCGGTGGCTTTTTCCTCGTCGGTGTCGAGTTCGATGACCTCGCCTTCGGGTTGTTCTTCGTCTTCGTCGACGGCTTCTTCGAGCGGCGCGGTGGACCCGTCTTCGTCTTCGGCGGTTTCGGGCGTGAGCAGGTCATCGAGCAGGGCGCTGAGGTAGGGCGGAATGCCCAGACCGGCGAAGTCGTCGCCTTCTTCGGATTCGCCGGCACCGGTGTCATCACCGCCGGTGATGACCAGCGGCTCCATCTCGATGACGTCGGATTCGTCCTCGCCGGGCGTAATGATCATCGGCTCCATCTCGATCACGTCCGCGTCGTCGTCACCGGCGGTGATCTCACCATTGGTGAGCACCATCGGTTCCATTTCAATCGTCTGTGGATCGCCGGGCGGGCGGCGGCGGAAGGAGAATGAGTAGCTCACGGCGGGTTACTCGTCGATCCCAGTGGGCATCTGTCGCCCGATTTTGGCGAATTCTACGGCGACACTGCGCTTCAGGTCTTGCAAGCTGATGGGCCGATCTTCGGCCTGCGCCAACACCGACGCAGTGAGCACGGCGTTGCGGATGTGTCCCCGGCAAAGTCGACGCTCACGGCCAGCCGCGTAACTGCCTGCGCCGACAGCGTGTGACCGTCGCCCAGGTGAGCCAGCCAGAGGGCGCGGCGCTCGTCCGAACCGGGCAGCGGAAAGTCAATAATGGCATCGAGGCGGCGGGCGAAGGCGCTGTCGAAACGCTGGCGGCTGTTGCTGGTGAGCAGGGCGATGCCGTCGAAGCTCTCGATGCGCTGCAAAAGGTAGTTCGTCTGCCGTTGGCGTAGCGGTCGTGGGAATCTTTGATGTCGGTGCGCTTGCCGAACATGGAATCGGCCTCGTCGAAGAGTAGGATCACGCCGGCGCGCTCGGCGCGGTTGAGCAGCTCGGCCAGGTTCTTCTCGGTTTCGCCGATGTACTTGCTTGTCACCGAAGCCAAATCGACACGGTAGAGCGGTAGGCCCAGCCGCGTCGCCAGCCAGCTCGCAGCCAGCGTCTTGCCCGTCCCCGAAGGACCGGTGAAGAGGGCGCGCACGCCGGGTGCGTAACGCGCCCGCGCCGAGATCCCCAGGTCCGCGGCCAGGCGGTCGCGGTGACGGCATCGCAGCCAGAGCAGTTCGAGTTCATCGCGCAGTTTGGGCGGCGCGACCAGCGCCTCGTCGCCGATCTCTTCGGGCAGGGGTTGGGCCAGGGCGTCGAGGCCGCTTTCGCCGCCGCTACGCATGGCGGTGCGCAGATCGGTCAACTGCGGGCGGTCGCGTCCGTTCAAGCGCGCTTCGTAGTGGGCCTGCTTGCCCAACTGAGCGATGCGCTCGACGCCGTGCCGGTAGTGACGCGCCATCTCGTCGGCGATCTCGCCCGTCCCCAGCGCCGCCTGCCACAGGACCCGCCGTTCGTGGCCCGGCGGGATGGGGATGGCACAGCGCACCACGGCGCGCCCGGCGGTGGCTTCGATCTGCCCGTCCAGCCCGCAGACGCAGACGACGGGGCCGTCGTAGCAGGGGATCTGCGGCGCGGGGCGGTGTTCGCCCGGCCCCAGCCGGTAGCCGAAGACGGGCAACAGCCCGCGCAGGTGGATCAACGGGGCCAGCCCCATCGTGGCCGCGCCCTCGTCCACGAAGAGCGGACGCCGACCCAGGTTGCGCGCAATTTCGGCGGCGGCGGCGCGCCCTTCGGCGAACGATCCGTGCAGCACGAGGACGCTTTCCCCGCGCAGCGCGGCGGCGTGGCGCGCCATCTCCGAGGTCAGCGATTCGGGCAGCAGCAGCGGCTCGTCCAGCCCGATCTTGGCGCCGGCGGGTGGCGCGTCCTCGCCGCGCAGGGCCATGCACAGCCACAACGGCGCGGTCAACGTGCGTTCCACCAGCGGGCGGGCGTCGTCGGTGAGCGTGAGCAGGCCACTCTCCAGCGCCGCACCGTGGACCAGCGCCAGCGGCGACACGCGCTCGGCCAGCGTGCTGATCAGCCCTAACGTCGTAGCGAGGAGCCGTTTTTGTCCGTTTTGCAGGCGCGCCAGCACAGTTCCCACCAGCGGGTTTTCCTCCGCCCACGGCCAGCGTCACCGCCAGGATCTCGTGCGGCGAGAGGTCCAGCGCTTCGGCCAGATCGACCAGCGCGGCGTCTTCGCGCAGGGTCGGCCAGGCAGGCCAGCAGCGTGTCGGTCCACGCGCGGCCGCCCGCTTCGGCGTGGACCTGCGCCAGGAAGGCCCATTCGGCCTGTTTCTGCGCGCCGTTGCTGCGGATGCGCCCGATCAGGGGGTCCGCGGCTGCGGCCAGCGCGCACGTCAACAGCGTGGGGCGTTCGTCCACACGGATCATGTCAGCCCTCCCCTGCGCTGGGATCGGCGGTGTAGAAATACGAAATCACACGGCCCAGCCACGGCGTCCAGCCCGGATCGAAGTCGATCCCGGCGCGACGGATGCGGATATCGGCCTGCTCGTGGGCGAAGAAGACGTCCACGTGCGTCTTCGACACGCGCAGGTAGCCCGGGCGGGCGATCAACTCGGTCAACGTCATCTCTGCGAAGTGGGCCAGCCAGGTCACGACGGCGTCTTCCCAGAGATGGAGAGATTCACCACGGAGAGCACGGGGGTCGCTGAGTTGAGAAGGAGAGGAGAGGAGAGAGGAAGAAGAAAAATCTCCTTCTGCCCTCTTTCTGCCCTCTGTGTCTTCCGTGTGCTCGGTGGTGAACTTCTGGGTGGTGAATTTCTGGGTGGTGAACTTCTGGACCGGATCGTCTGCATCGAGTTCGAGGCGGGCGGCGAAGTGGGACAGGAGGCGCAGCGGGAAATCTTGCAGCGCTGGGTTGGCTTCGACGAGTTCGCCCATGCCCAACCGGCTCAGAATGTTGACCAACAAAAGGATGCCTGCGCCGCCGCTCCAGATGGGAAAAGGTCCACGCTCCGCCGCGGAGGACGCGATTTCTGCGCTTGGCTGTTGGCGGGTCACAGCATCCAGGGGTCGGACGTTGGGGATCTCGCGATTGGCGGCCTCTTTCGACGACGACACGGGCGACGCAGGCGCTTCGCCGCGCGGTGACGTGTCGTCCCGCGCCATTTCGTCCCAGCCGCGGAGGGTGCTTGAGACCGTCCTCATAAGCTGGACGGGATAGCTGATCCGCGCCGGAGATTGGGCCGCCAATGCCGCCGCCAATAGCCAGGACGAGAGCGGATGCCTGATTCCCCACCTGAAAACCCATTCGCGCACCGGCCAGGACGGTTCCACCGCGGCAGCGACCGGCTCGCCGACGTCTTCGATGCGCCAGCCGAAGTAGGCCAGCAGCGGCTCGGCGGCGGCGGCGGGCAGGGCGTCGAGGAGGGCGGGCAAGCTGCCGTGGCTGTGAATCTCGTCGAGGACGGCGACGGCGGCGGCGGGTCCTTGTGTTTGGGCCACGTGCTGGATCAGCGGGGCGACGGCGGCGGTGGTACGTGGCAGCAGCTTCCAGAGCGGCACGGCGCGCGGCCAGAACCACTCGTCGGCGGGCTGCCCGCGTAGGACGCGCTGAATGAGCAGCGTGTATGGCTCGCTGTCGTCGCGGAAGTAGACGATGTGGGCGTGCGCGGCGGCGTCTTCAGCGGCGTAGGCGGGCCGGTGCGCCGCCAACTCGGCTTCGATGCGCAGGGCCACGGCCGCGGAACTGCGCCGCGGGTCGATGCGCCCCAGGTTGAGCGAGCGGATCAGCAGCAGGCGGCGGCCGTCGGGCAGGGTGGCGATGCGCAGCGCGTCTTCCACCAGCGCCGCGCCGCGGTGGACCATCTGCTCGTTTGCTGCGCGTAATCGTAATGTGCGAACCTGGCGCGTCATCGTAGATTCAACCTGGGCAGCGTCATCGTCTGCGCTACGGCCTGGGCCGGGGTGACGACGACGGTGGTGTTCTGATCGACCAGGATGTCGGCACGGCGGAGACGGCGCGGGCGGCGGCGGTGCGCTCGCTGAGGTCGTCGATGACGGCCTGGGCCACGACTTTGTTGGTTTCGATTTTGTCGTAGATGAGCACGTTCATGCCGATCTTGACGCGGCTGAGGTCGACGTTGAGCGTGAGCGATTTGCCGGGCAGCACCGGCGCAGGCGCGGCCACGCGGGCGTTGATCAACTGGTTGACGGGCGCATGGCTGGCCAGGAGCAGGCAGACGCGGATCAGGTCGTTGATCATGGCGACGGCCTGGGGCGCGGCGCTGTCCACGGCGTTGTGGAGCCAATCGACCAACTGCTGCATCTGGCGGCGTTCGAGGATGTCCACTTCGCCGAAGCGTTCGAGGTTGCTCAGGTTGCGCAAGTTGACGGGTTCGTCGTATTGGCTGAGGGTTTCGGCCCAGCGCAGGCGCAGCACAGGACGCACGTCGCCGAAGCGGGCGTAGAGGCAGGCGGCCACTTGCGCCATGTCGTCGAGTTCGGCCAGGGCTTGCTGGGCAACGTCGCTCTTGCCGTGGCCGGCCTCCACCAGATCGTCGAGAGATGCATTTTCGGCGATGAGGTCGCGCAGTTGCTTCCACGTGCGCCCGCGCAGGATCAGCGGATCGAACTGGGCCAGGTTGTTTCGGATCAGCGTGGTGGTCTGCTGTTGGGCGGTGTAGGTGCGGGCAATGGCCTGGCCCAGGTTGCCGCTGAAGCTGCTGTTCTGGAAGAGGACGGCGCGGCTGCGTGTGGGCGTCTGGGCGCGGGCAATGCCGGTGACCATCACCTCTTGTAGCAGTTCGACGCGATCCAGACGATCCAGCAGTTTGGGCATCTGCACCAGCCAGCGGATCGGCACGTCGCGGAAGAGATCGGTCATGGCGCGCAGTTCGGGCGGCACTACTTCGGCGGCGCGCAGGCAGGCGGGGACGGCAGCGGGCGTGTAGCCGGGGTCCACGGCGCGCAGCGGGGTGGCGATGAGCGTTTCGGTGGTGCGCGGGCGGATGTAGGCCAGGAACTTGACTTCGTCGCGCAGGATCTGGCGACGGCGGGCGTTGATGGCGTCGAGGCGGGACTGTTCCTCGTCGCGCAATGCCTCGGCCACGGAGACGTCGTGGCGGGCTTCGGCCAGCTCGTCGCCGAGGACGCTGAGGCGGCCGTTCACCTGGGTCAGCGTGCTCTGGAAGCGTTTGAGCGTGGCTTCGGCCAGGGCGACGGCGTCGCGGAAGCGCTTGATGCGGGCTTCGGCGGCGCGCAGCGCGGCCACGGAAACGTCGATGACGTCGATGCCGGCGTTGAAGTAGGCGACTTCGTCCTCACCGGGCTGGTTGACGTCGAAGAGGCGACCGGGGTTGCCCGCCAGTTCCTGCACGGCGATGTTCTCATAGTTCACCCGCGATCCTTCGTAGCCGACCACCACCGGCACTTCCAGATCGGCGAAGATGGCGTTCTGGCCCAGGTTGTTGACGATTTCGTACTGGGTGGCGCGGGTGTTGTCTTTGGCGTCCACGGCGCCGCTGACCTGGATGCGCTGGCCGATGGTGGTGTCGCGCAGGTTGGGGATCGACCCGACGATGGGCGACTGGTCTTCGATGGCGGCGGGCGGCACTTCTTTGATCACGCCGAAATCGACGATGGGCGTGAATTTGCTCTCCTGCGCCAGGTTGAGCAGGCTGAAGGTGGCGGTGCTTTCCAACGGTTGGATAAATTCGATGTTGGGCGTAAACGCTGCGGCTGCGGCCAACGGGATGTCGCGTTCGACCTGCACCGGAGCGTCCTTGGCGGTGTTGAGGTAGTCGCGCAGGGCCTCGCGTGTGGTGTACGAACTCATCTCGTCGGTGATGATCGACGACAGCGCCGGTGACGTGACCAGCTTGGCGGCGATGTCTTTGCCCATCACCAACTGGCGCATGCGGTAGATATCGCTTTGCACACGCAGGAAACCGATGTCGATGTTGTCGTCGGCGGTATCGGCGGCTTGCTTGAGGCGGGCGATGTAGGTCTTGAGGCCGTCGCGTTCCAGGTTGGGTCCGTCCTCGGCTTCGGCGTCGACGTGGGGCTTGTTGACGAGCTTGAGCAGGTCCGCGTGCAGTTGATCGAAGGCGGGAATGCGCAGATTGCCGGCTGCGTCAACGTTGGTGTCGTACTCCTGTTCGGCGGGCTCGAAGGGCGGCGCGGCGGGCGCTTCGTCGTCCGACGTGGCGTCGTTGGGGAAGTCGGGCGCTTTGCCGTCCACGGCGGTGACGTAGGCGGCGTAGATCGCGCGCACGGCGGCGCGGCGGCCCAGCAGCTCGTTGCGACGGTCTTTGAAGGCCAGAATCGTCTCGGCAAAGATGGGATCGATGAATTCCTGTTGCAGCAGCCGCGGCTCGTACAGGTGCGCGGGGACAGGCACGAGCATGCGCACGTCGTCGCTGAAGCGGGTGTCGTAGGCGTCGAGCGCGGCGGCGGACTCGAAGGCCACGTCCAGTTGATCCACGGGGATCGGCACCGCGTCCACGCCGAAGTGGGGCGGGAAGAAGCGATTCTGCGCCTGCGCGCCGCTCAGATCCAGCGCGTCGGCGGGGATGATGCCGGCGGGCGGCAGGAAGTCGAACATGGTGCCGATGACGTCGGTGGCGACACCGTCGAGTTGCGGGTTGGCGATCTGTTCGGCCAGTTGTTCCATGCGCCTGCCAGAGGAAGGTCGATCCGCGCTGTGGTTGCAGGCGGGTGCGGCGTTGCGGCTTGCCCCGGCGTACCACAGCGGCGGTCTACGAAGAGCGGCGTCCAATCGGCGGCGAAGCCGATGACGGCGATGGCGACGCCGTCCGCTTCCCAGGGCAGCAGATCGGGCGGCGTGGCAGCGAGATCGAGCGCGAAGATGGCGTAGGCGATGCGGTTGCGCCAACGGTTGATCGCGGTCAACGACGATCCGCCCAGCGCGGGCGGCGCGCCGTCGAAGAATCTCGCCGACAGCGGCACGTATTCGAGGACGGCGGCGTCGGCCAGTTGTTGATCCTCGAAGGCGGCGTCGTTCTCGTCTTCGAGGCAGGGATCGAACTCGTCGAACTCGCCCGCAGTGGGCAGGATGACGGGGCGCAGGCGCAACACGCCGATCTGTGGCACGTCGCCCAGCAGGCCGCGGTCGCGCAGATTGGCGAGTGTTGGCGCGTCGCCCTCCAGGTTCGCTCCGCTGACAGGCAAGCCGCTCACCGCGATCCGCCGCGCGCTGGGGATGAAGACGTCTTCGCCTGAAGCGGCGATGGCGTAACCGGGGGCCAGCGAGAGGAAAGCGGCGCTGAGGCCGTCCTCGGTCGAGGTTGAGGCGGTGGGGGGCGTTTCCAGTTCGATCTCCAGCCCCATCACCACGCCCGGCGACACCGCCTGGGCGCGCGTGGTCAGGTCACCGGCGCGGCCGGCTTGTTCGGTCTCCAGGGCCGAGGCGCTGAGAGAGCGTCCGCGGTAGAGATTGAGGCGACGGTTCCAGCCGTCCTGCCCCGCGGGGACGAGGGGCGGTTGTACCGCGATCACCCGCTCGCCGCGGATGGGATCGTCGATGCCTTTGTGGATTTGCATTGGGTGTCCTTTCTCACGACCGCGCGACTTCTTCCAACAGCGCCAACATGCTCGCCACATCGGGCTGGGCCGCGACTTTGCGATCCACCGAGCGGAGCTGTGTGGCCGTCATCTTGGCGAGGACAACGTCTAGATCGACAGCAAAGTCAGCCTCGGCGACGGCGCGGCGCAGTTCAGGCAGTTCGAGGAGCATGGTCAAGCGCGACAGACCGACGCCGAGACTATCTTGGTTATAGCGATCGAGCAGCGTCTTCATCACCGCGTCTGGGATCTTGCCGTCGAATTCCTTGCAGGTCCGCAGCAGTGCGAGGAGGAAGTTGCGCGCCAACACGTTTTCGTCACCGATGAGGAGGCGGTCGCGGATCAACACTTCGCGGATCGCTTCCCAGTGACGGCGGGTGAGACAGCCCTGCACCGCTTCCAACGCGTCCGCCATGTCAAACTTCTCGATAAACTCAGCGACACGGTCGTCCTCGAAGGGGTTGACGGGATCGTCGTTGGGATCGGGTTCAGGCTCCGGCTGTGGCTCCGGCTCCGGTTCGGGCGGCGGTGGGGTGATCAGCGCCAGCGGTTCCCCGGTGACGGCGGCGACGTAGGCCAGGTTGCGGCGACGTACGTACCAGAGGGTGCGCAGGTCGGGCGCGTTGAGTTCCTGCTGCCAGCGCACGTCGACGGGATCGGCGCTGTCCACGGGCGCATCCAGGCCGAGGACGTTGCGGCGGGCGATGCGCAGGCCGGTGAGCACTTCCAGCGGCCGACGTTTGGCGATCATGCCCACGGCCGCGGCGCGCAGTGGGCGGATCACGGCGGGGCTTTCCAACGCGGGCGGCGTGGGCGGCGGCGTCAATTGGGTGTGCAGTTCGCGGAAACGCGCCCGCGGCACCGGCAGCAGCACCACCACGTCCACCGATTCCAGATTGTCGCCGCCCACGGTGAGGTCGATGGGCGGCAGCAGGTAGCTTTCCTCGATCAGGGCGATCACCTCGTCTTCGGGGATGATGGCCAGATCGACGTCGACTTCGGGCGGGAAGAAGACCTGGGTGAAGTCGGCAGGGTTGACGGCGGCGGCGGGCAGGCGTCCGGCGGGCGGCAGCGCCTGGAAGTACTCGGATGCGGCAAAGCGCAACCCCTGGCTGGCGGCGCTGCGCTGGGTCATCACTGCTTCGAGGTGGGCGTTGTATTGGATCATGTGGGCCTCGCGCACGGCACGCGGGGCAAAGCCGAGGCCGAGGATGTCCCCGTGATCGGCGCCGACTTCGCGGCGCACGAGGAAGGGATCGATCCACTGGATCTGGTTGCGTTCCAGGTAGACAAGGGCCAGCGGCAGCGCGTCTACAGGCACGCCGGCCGCCTGGTTGAGGACGAAGATGTTGCGGGCCAACTGGGCGCGCTGGGCGTTGGCGCTCTGCCCGCGTCCGCCGTCGCCGAAGGGAATCAGGGTGACAGCGGCGGCCTCGACGATGTCGCTGTCCTCGGCGCTGCGGGTGCCGGTGATCGACGTGGGGTACGACGCAATCGGGTTGGCGGTGAATTCCACCGGGCGCAGGGCCACGATGAAGACGCCGGTGCGGTTGCGTTGCGGCGGCTGCGGCAGGCGCGACAGCCCCAGACGCACGTTGAGCTGATCCAGCTCGGGGATGTCTTCGAGGGAGATGGTGATCTGCTCGCTGAGCAGCACCAGTTCGCCCGACGCCGTGATGCCGTGACCGGGGCCGATGCCAGTGCGGCAGCGTCGCCGATGCGCGGCACCGTCATATCCACCCCAAGCCCGGTGACCACACCCGATCGTAAAGCGGCCAAATGTCCGACTGCCGCGCCAGGAAGTAGTTCTGTTCCGCGCAGTCAGATCGCGTGCGGTGAGCGCCCGTCGAAATAGCGTGGACGGCGGCAATATCCGTCGATCACCAGCACACCGGCGGCGCGCATGGTCTCGATGGCGCTGGTCTTCGGTGCGCTCGGTGGGCAGGACAAGTCGATTCGATCTCGCGTGCGGTCTAGCATGAGACCCTCCTTGAACACAGATTAGATGTCCCACGAAGGGACGTGGTGCAGAAGAGGACACGGATTTCAGGATGTGCAGGACGCAGAAGGGAGAGGAGAGGGACGCCGGATTTCAGGATTAGCAGGATTCAGGGATAAGACGGAAGAGTCTTTGTCCTTTGCGCGTCCCCACTTTTCCCTCTTCGTCAGCAAAACTCTTCCCTCACCTCTCCTAAAATATCTTCTCTTCTTCCTGAATCCTGCCAATCTGAAATCCGTCCTCTTCTCCCCTCTTCGTCAGCAAATCTTCTTACTCCCCGATCCAGGCATGAGCGCTCTGGCGGTGTAGGCGAAATAGGCGGCCACGGCGTTGTCGATCTCGACGGGTGCGCTGGTGCGAGCGGAAGCGGTGTTGCTGTCCGCAGGCGCGTCCGCGGGGATGACGACACGGGCCGGGAAGACGGCTGTCGTCCAGCGGCAGGGGATCTCCACGGGCCGCGGGCGGAAGCGGGGATCGGCGGGTTCGTCCCATGCGCCAGACGATCTGGCGCAGGCGCAGCCACCGCGTGGCCTCGCGTTCGGCGGGATCGGCGATGGCGTCGAGGCCGTCGTTGAGATCGGCGTAGGGATCGACGGGATAGCGCGGGTCCGCGTCGGTGCGGGGGACGAAGATCACCTCCACTTCGTCGCCCAGGCGAGACGGCTGCACGGCGTCCAGCGCGTCGAAGGGTCCGTTGGCGAAGGCGGAGGGTGCGCCCCACTTCGCAGACGAGGAAGCGCAGGAACAGGTCCACCACCACACCGGTCAGCGTCACCGTTTCGGGCAGGGCGGGCGACGCGTCGGGGTTGAAGCGGTCGGCCTGGATCGTCACCGTCTGCCGCGCCGCGGCAGTTGATCGGGCTTGCGCTGGCTCAACTCGTCGTACCAGCGTTCCAGGCGCAGGCAGCGGGCGTTGCGCAGTTCGACGAGGCGTCCGCGGTAGTCGATGGCCAATCCGGCGTCCACCCAGATCTGCTCGCCCTGGCCGGGATCGTCCCCGGCGGGTTCGGCGCGGGGGACGTACGAGACATGCAGCCCGGCCACCGTGCCTGTCCCGTGCAGATATTGCAGGCTGCGCGCCAGCCGTCCGCGGTGGTACTGCTGCTCGGCGCGGAAGTCCTCTTCCGAGAGCAGGATGCCGGTGGCGTAATGCACGCGCTGCGCCGCATTCGTCACCAGCGCGGTGTCGTTGAGGAGGTCGGTGTTGATGGTTTTGGTTGGCATGGTTGCTCCTTCGTCGCTGGGGACTGGGGATTGGGGACTGGGTTGACCAAGTTGGGTATGTATTGGTGTGCTTTGCGGAGGAGTGATGATGGGATGATGAGGATGATGGATCTCGACATCCATCATCCTCATCATCCTCATCATCGCTCCCCACACGATTGCTCCTTCAGCGACACCAAGATGCTCTATCCTGTCCCCAGTCCCCAATCCCTAATCCCCACCCATCCGCGGATCCAGGCTCGCGGCTCGAATCAAATAATCACGTTCGCCGATTCTCGATGTGTCAAGCGTCACCGGGCGGGGTGGCAGTTCGCCGCGCAGGTAGGTGTCGACGCCGACGAGGGCGGCCATGCCCACTAGCAGCGGATAGGACGCCGGGAAGATGCGCGGGATGACGTGGGCCGGGGCCTCGTTTTCCACCACACGGCGGATCAGCTTGAAATCTTGCGGTGCCACGTCCTGGTGTACGAGGACGGTGACGCGGTGGGCCAGTCTGTCGAGGAAGGCGGCGACGGCGCGGTCCTCGGCCTTGGTCTTGGGCAGTTCGTCGCGGAAGAGGGCCAGGAATTCTTTGCGACGTTCCATCGCCTCGTCGCCCAGAAACAGCGTGTCGCCCACGTATGAGTTGCCGCTGACAGCCAGCCCTTGCGTCAGCGGATCGTCTTCGTCGGTCAGGTCTGCGCCGAGGATGGTGACGAAGGTGCGACGCAGTTTGTAGTCTTCGAGGACGACGATTTCGCCGCCACGCACCCCCCCACCGGTGACGGTGTCCAGCGCCAGTTTGAGGCCGTAGAGCGTCCCCCGTGCGCGGAAAAGACGGGGGGCCACGGCCAGCAGATCGCGGCGACGGTCCACGGGATAGGCCGGGTCGAAGGTGAGGCCGATCCAACTGCCCAGCCACGCCAGCGCGTCTTCGGGCGCGGTGCGGGCGTCCATGAGGGCGTAGGCGTTGGCGACCTTGTCTTCCAGTGGCGTCAGGATGCCCTCGAACAGGTCCACGAAACGCTCGAAGAAGTCGGCGGCGGTGGACGAATCCGCCACGTCGGCGTCGGGTGGGAAGACGTCCTCGTGGTAGAGTTCGGGCAGGTAATGCTGCACGTACGAAAAACGGGACGCATAGGCGCGCACGCCGGCGATTTCGGGCGTGGTGCGACGGTCGCCGAAGAGTTCGATGCGCACCCGCAAAAAGCGCCCGCACAAGGAGCGCACGCGCCGTCCGCTGCGCTGGATCAGCACGGTGAAGAGGCCGCTGCGCCCGGGTTCAGCGGGGCAGCCCAGCAGGTCCGCGGCGCCGGGGACCTCGGATGGGGTCGCGGTCCACGCGCCGACGGGGATGTTGCCATCGCCAGGGCTGTAGCGTTCGCCGAAGCGGTGCTCGTACCAGTCGGTCACGGCTTCGTCCTGGGTGGCGGTGGCGGCCAGCCAGAGCTTGACGCCGGTGTGCTGCGGGATCACGGCTTCCAGGTAGAGCCGGTGCCACACGGTCTGCGTGTCCCCGCTATCGAGGACGATCTGATTGGCGGCTTCGCCCCGCTCAGGGAAGGACGGATACGAGCGGATGCAGCGGCGACTGTCCTTCGACGGTGCTCGGGTAATGCGGTGGCGTGGTGACGCCCTTGAGAAGGACCCCCGCTGTGATCGCGCAGCGGGTAGTAGTCGCTGTCGGGACTGGATGGCGGCGGGCAGGGCCTCGTCGGCGGACAACGCTTGCAGGGCAATGCTCAGGTCGAAGACCAGCGCCTCGGCAGGTGTGTTGTCCTGGAGCAGGGCGATCTGCCACGTGCTGAGCCAGGCGAAACTGTACGGGTAGCGCCGCCCCGTTCAGGATCACCGGCGAGGACAGTTCACCGGTACGCTGATCGAGGAAACGCAGGCGGGCGTCGGCGGGGTTTACCGCGTCGTCCAACCACGTCAACAACGCCAGGACACCTCGCTGGCTACAGGCGATGCCAACCGGCGTCTCTGCGGCAGGGATGGCGGCGCTGGCTTCCAAGCGCAGCCGCGGCGGATCGGCGTCCTCTTCGATGGGGCGGGCCACTTCCGCCGAGTAGTCGCGGAAGACTCGGTTGGCCAGAGGCAGGCCGGTGACCTGTCCTAATTGGCGGTTGTCACGGTCCAGCGCCCAGGCCCCACCGGATGGATCGGGGGCCAGTCGCCACATCACAAAGCCGTCACGGTGGACGCGGGCCGGTTGCCAGCGATCGCGGGTGTCGAGCAGGAGCACGTCGCCGTCGAGCGCCACGTAGAGGACGCCGTCGTAGCCCATCGCCAGGTCGGTGACAACGGCAGCGGCGGGCAGCGTGGTCAGGTCCCCGGCGGTGGGCAGCTTGCTGGCGACGCGGATGCGGTCACCGTCGAGGAAGGCGCGAGCGCCGAAGCTGTCGAAGGCGGCGGGGATCTGATCGACGAGGGGCCGCGCCGAGTCCGCGTTGGCGGGGGGCGCGGGCAGCTCGGTCAGTTCCCCGCGCAGGCGCAGACGGCGGGTGCTGTCGTCGTAGGTTACAGCGTCGACCAACCGCCAATCTTTGCGGTCGGCCAGCAGCCAGAAGCGTAGACCATTGGCGTCCATAATCAGCAGACCTTCGGCACAACGGGAATGGCGACGGCGGACGGATCAGCGAACGGGTTGGCGATGTCCAGGGTGGTGGGCGCTTCATCGTCCACGGCCACCACCACCGAGAGCAATTCGGGCAGTTGCCAGCTTTCCAGGATGAGTTCGGCGGCGGCGTCCGGCGTCTTGCGTGGGAGGATGCGCCATGCGCCGTCCTGCCAGCGGAAGAGGTTGACGCGTAACACCTCGTCCACGCCCGCCACCCGCGCGGTGACCACTTCGAGTTCGCGGTCTTTGACCGAGCGACCCAGACGCCAGCCGGAACCGTCGTAGCCACCGGGAGCCAGGGGGGAGAGGTAACGTCGCAGCGCCTCGCGCACGGCGACGATGACACGTTCGCTGGTGAGCGGTTGACCGTCGTCGAGACCAGATGCGAGTCCTCCCTGGCCGAGGATGGGCGTCCCTGCGGCGAGGGTGTCGAGCAAGGAGACGCCGACGCTGACGCCGATCTGGATGTATTCGCAACCGATGACGTAGAGTTCAGTGGCGAGCGGGCGGCGCACGTCGAGGTAGCTGTGGACGGCTTCGAGCGTGGGCCTGTCCGGCTGTGGGTTGGGGGCGTCGAAGCCCTCTTTGTGGGGCAGCACCATCACCGAGACGACGCCGGGGACACCCTTCTGGCGCTGGAACGGGCGGAAACTGGGCAGCACTTCCACACGACCCAGGCGCACGCTGGGGGTGTCGGCGGCCAGGCGGCGATAGTCTTCGGCGGTGACGGCGCGGTCTTTGTGACGGAAGACCGCGGGGATGCGCCGTTCGGCAGCTTCGAGGGTTTCGGCGTCGTCGCCGCCGTCGGTGGGCAGGGGCTGGACGAGCTTGATCTTACGCCCGGCGGGGGGCGTGGCCAGGGCGGTGACGCTGCCCGGCGGCAGGTTGCCCGCCCGTCCACCGCCGATGCGGGCCATCACCACCCGCACGCGCCGCCCGGCGTCGGGGACACGTCCGCGCAGGCCGTCGCCGAAGCGGATCGCGCCGGCTTCGGCGTCGAGGCTGTAGACGGCGTCGTCGCGGCCGGTGAGCGCCAGATCGTCGGTGCGCGCCCAGGCGACGTAGCCGCGGCCTTCTTCCTCGACTTCCACGAGCAGCGTTTCGGGTTCCACGGGCGCGCCGGGCAAGGACAGTTCCTGGTCCGCGGCGCCGTTGCTGACGCCGACGACCCGGTTGCGCACGGTCTGACGCTGGTCGATTTCCACGACGTTGATGCCGATCCAGCTTAGTTTCAAAGTGGTGAGCGGCGTCTCGGGTCGGGCGCGCAGGCGCAACCAGCCGATGAGCCGTTCGGCCTTTTCGGCGCTGTCGAGGCGCGGGGGCTGATCACCCACCCCGGCGGTGACACGCGACCGCACGTTGTTGGACGGGGCTTGGATGAACTGCGGCGCGGGCATGGCGATGCGCAAGACGCCGCGCTGCGTGAGTCCGCGCGTGGTGTCTTCGAGGACGTCGACGGCCATGTATTCGGCATCGCCATCCGCGTTGACGCGCGTGATCTCCCACTGCGTGGGGATCTGGGCGCGGGGACCGATCTCCTCGAAAAGCGTGGGCACTTCCAGCGCGGGGACGATGCCGATGTTGAGCAGCGCCTGCCCGCCTTCGGGGACGCGGCCCAGCGTCTGGCGCACGGCCTCGACGCGGTCGGCTTTGGGGGCGAGGAGGGCCAGCCACAGGCAGCGGTCGGCGGTTTCTTGCATGATGTCGAAGCCCTGGGCCACCGGCGCGGTGAAGATGGGCGTGGTCTCGTACGGGCGCACACGGCCGTTGATGCGGTAGACGCGCTGCAAGCCGTTGACGATGGCGGCGGTGGTGGGATCGCGCAGTTCGTCGTCTTGGAGCGGACGTTTGTAGTACGCTTCCATCGTCAACGGGACGGCGCGCACGGTGTTGCGTGTCTCGAAGGGCAGCGGTTTGCTGATGGCGGTGAAGGGCGGCAGTGTGACGGCGTCGTTGATCTCATCGTCGAGTTGCAGGCTCACGAGTCCGCGCGCGGGTTGGGCCGGGCGCATGGTCATCCCCAACAGGCGCAGGAAGGCGAGACGCTGCCGTTCTGGGATGAGGTTGACGCGGTAGAGCAGGGCGTCGGCCATCCAGCTAAACAGCTCGATGAGCGTGAGGCCGGGATCACCGGGCGCAACGTGTGTCCACTCGGGCGTGTGGCCGGGGATACGGGCGATGAGTTCTTCGACGAAGCTGTCGTAGTTGCGGTCGTCGAGTACGGGTGGTCGGATGGGCATGGCGTCAAGCCTCCAACATCATGGTCAAGCCAATTTGTTGCGCTGTCCCTGTGCGCCGCAGGCGGTAGGCGATCTCGATGCGCAGGTGGGTGGGTTCGCCTGGCACTTCGGTCACTTCCACGCGGTCGAGCAGAATGCGCGGCTCGTAGCGGGTGAGGACGTTGGTCACGGCGTCGTGGATGCGGCGGCGCGTGGTGACGTTGTTCGGTTCATGCAGAAAGTCGGCCAGCCCGCCGCCGAAGTTCGGACGCATCAACTGTTCCCCCGGCCGCGTGCGTAGCAACACCTCAATCATCTGGCTGACGCTGTCCGCGAGCGTGGGCCAGGTGAGCCGTCCCTGCGCGTCGGGCGTGGGCAGGAGCGGGAAGCCGATGGGCGGGGCGGATTGGTTGAAGGGTGGCATGGCAAACGCTTTCATTCGTCGACCGCTGTCGGATGCGGCACCGGTATAAATCTTCAACTACAGCATCCACTGAAAGATGATGTTGAAGAGTTGTAGGAAGATGTTAAGCACGATGAAGGCGCAGAGTGTGATGACGGGCAGGCTGAAGCTACAGATCCAGTCGATGGTGAGTTGGATGCTTGCGTTTTTGCCGTTGCCGTCGGCCAGGTCTTTGGCGTCGTTGAGATCGAGCAGCGATTGGAGTTCGCTGGGCACGGAAAAGGCGACGTTGGGCTTGAGTTGCTTGAGCGCGTCCATGTTGAGTTCGGGCAGCACAATGGGGACAGGCGGGCCTTTGCCCTCGTACCAGGGCGCGATGCTGAAGACGTCGCTGTCTTCGCTGGCGATGACGGCGGGCGGACAGTCGGGATCGTGTTGCACCCGGGCGTAGCCGCGCAGGACGTAGCGGCCACGCGGGTTGGCGAAACGCCCTTCCTGGGGACGGATCGTCTGCATTCGGGCGTTGACGATCTGCGCCACGGCCTGCTGGATCGCGGTCCCCGCGGACGAGGGCAGCGCGGGCCACTCGCTGGGCATGCGGATCGATCCGCTGCTGGTGCGCATGACGAGCAGGTTGGCCGCGCTGCGCAGGAAGGTGGACGCGGGCTGGGTGGATTCTTTGGTCCCGTCCTTGAATTTAAGTTGGACGTTGTCCAGCGCGGCCAGGATCTGGCGGGCGGCGGACGTGGGCGCGTCCTCGAACAGGCCGAACTCGAAGACGAGTTGGCGCAGCATGAGCACGAAGGACAGGAACAGCCCGTTGTCGCCGCTCTTGGGGTTGGCCGACGCCGACGTGACCGTGCCGTAGGTGACGAACGTGTTCGGGAACGGCACACGCTGTGTCCCCGAGGTGGCCCGCAAATAGGACGGCACATGGTTGCGCAAGGCAGCCGGGTCGGCAAACGGCGGCAGCGGCGGACATTTCGGGGCTACTCGTGTTGATCCTGCGCTGACGATGGTGCGCCCCAACGCTTCGCAGATGGCGGGTGGGGCCAGGAACATGGGTACGCGGGCTTCGTCGAAGACAGGCGCGTTGGATGCCAGTTCGCGATCAGGTCGGGGTCGCGGTGCGGATGCCCGCGATCCGCTTTGCTGGGGTCGGGGTAGGTCTGGGTGGCTTCCTCCTCGTCCACGGGCGCCCAACTGAGTGATCCGAGCTTGTCGCGTCCCCAGCGGCGTTGGCCACCGCTGTGGCGCGACGGATCACGATGCAGCCTTCTACGTATTTGCGCGGGTCGAGCCGCGGAAAGTAGACGCCGTCGTCGCAGTTGATCTCGAAGAGGGCGATGTGCATCACACGTGACGCCGGGTGGTAGAGCTTGCGGGTGGTCACCGTGCTTTTGCTCAGCTTGATGCGCGCCGTGTCTGTGGCGCGCAGTTGGCGCACGTCATCGAGTCCGCGGGCGAGGGCGTCGAGCATGGACTGCACAAAGTTGCCCTCGGCGGGTACTTCGAGGATCAGCGGGCTGCCGTCCTCTTCCAGCCCGCGCAGACGGATGGTGTGATCCGCGCTGGCGGGGGATTTGAGAAGGATAGGTTTGGTCCTGTCTTTGACTGCAAGCATGATGATCCTCAGAAGTGTGACAACGAACGGCGGGAATCCGCGAACTGTTGCCGCGTCGACTGTGTGCTCTCGGTGTTCGTCGCTGAATATCGATGGCGAACGATTGGTGCTGCCAATGGTCCAGTCGTTTGGTCGGCGAGGCGCCTGTTCGTGTTTTCCTGCTATTCGATGTCAGAGGTGTGACAACGAACGGCGGGAATCCGCGAACTGTTGCCGCATCGACTGTGTGCTCTCGGTGTTCGTCGCTGAATATCGATGGCGAACGATTGGTGCTGCCAATGGTCCAGTCGTTTGGTCGGCGAGGCGCCTGTTCGTGTTTTCTGCTATTCGATGTCAGAAGTGTGACAACGAACGGCGGGAATCCGCAGACTGTTGCGCGCGTCGACTGTGTGCTCTCGGTGTTCGTCAGCTGTCGCTGAATATCGATGGCGAACGATTGGTGCTGCCAATGGTCCAGTCG
Source organism: Caldilineaceae bacterium (assembly GCA_041391225.1). Taxonomy (GTDB): domain Bacteria; phylum Chloroflexota; class Anaerolineae; order Caldilineales; family Caldilineaceae; genus RI-153. The sequence continues at coordinate 8,254 of JAWKOL010000016.1, read as the reverse complement.
TTTGGTCGGCGAGGCGCCTGTTCGTGTTTTCCTTGCTATTCGATGTCAGAAGTGTGACAACGAACGGCGGAATCCGCGAACTGTTGCCGCGTCGACTGTGTGCTCTCGGTGTTCGTCGCTGAATATCGATGGCGAACGATTGGTGCTGCCAATGGTCCAGTCGTTTGGTCGGCGAGGCGCCTGTTCGTGTTTTCCTGCTATTCGATGTCACTACCACATGTTCCCCGCGCCGGGGTGTATGTCGCTGCGCTGACGTTGGAAGCCATCAGTGTGTCGCATTGAACCACGCCGCTGAAGGTGGCGATGTTGGCGCTCACCGAGACCATGTTGGCGCTCATGGTGATGGTCGACGCTTTGACGGTGACGGTGCTGGGCGTGTCGATGGTGACGCCGCTGCGGTCGATGGTGATGGTCGATCCTGATGCTTCGATGGTGACTTTGCCTTCGGCTTCTTCCAACTTGGCCTGGACGCCGCCAGGGGTGCTGATCTCGACTGTCCCCTGCCCGGCGCTCTCTTCAACGATGGCGATGCGCGATCCGTGCTTGCCCACGAAGGACCAGCGATCCACGCGGTCGCTCGGCAGTTGCTCGGGCGGGGCGGATGCGCCGTTCCACAGCCCACCCACCACGATGGGGAAGCGAGGATCACCGTTGACAAAGGTGACGAGCACTTCGTCGTCCACGTCGGGGATGAAGAACGCGCCCCGCTCCGCCCCAGCGTAGGGGACAGCCACACGCGCCCAGATCGGTGCGTCCTGATCTGGGTGACCGTCACAGTTGAGCAGCCGCACCTGCACCCGGGCCTGGCTCAGCGGGTCCTGTACCGAGACGACCAGGCCGAGGTAGGTGGCGTGGAGCCAATGAGCGGAGGGATTTGCGTTCAAGAAAGATCTCCTTTGGTAGAGAAGAGATTGGGCGATTAGGCGATTGGGGGATTAGGGCTTCGTCGACACAATGTCTTTATTGGCGACTAACGTGCTCAACCCGATCCCCAATCACTCAATCTCCTAATCGCCTAATCTCTTCCCCAATACCCACACCCGCCCTCAAAATCCGTCTCATACCCATTCACCAAATCGTAGCGGTGACAGACTCGGGTGACGTAGTAGGTGTTGCTGAAACGCGGACCCAGGCCGCCGATTTCGACGTGTGCGCCGACGCGTAGCTGCGGGTTGCCTTCGGTCGTCCCTTCGAGGACGAGGAAGCGACGCGCCCGCTGGTCGAAGGCGCTGTCGGCGATGGCCTGGGCTTCGGCCTGGGTGGCGGCGGCCAGGTGACCGACGTGCTCGGCGCGCTCGCCCAGCGTGTCGCGCAGGACGGTTGCGCCGTCTTCGCCCTGGCCGGGGCCGAGATCGACGCCGCTGCTGCTGACGTTGATGGCCTCGCCCTGCGCCACGTCCCAGCCGGAGACGGTGACCTCGGTGGTCTGCTGCGCCAAGTCGGCGAGGACACGCACGGCGCGCAGTTCGGCGTGAAGTTGCAGCGTCAACTCGGCGCGGCGGACGTAGCCGCGTGGGGCGATGTGCAACTCGTCGCCCACGATCTGGAGGTCACCGTCGTAGCGGGCGAGCAGGCGACGCAAAAAGGCCAGATCGCTCTCGTTCATCTGCACGTAGACGCCGCTGGTGTCCTCGAAACCGTCGACGTTGGCCTGGATGCCCGCCGCCTGCGCAATCTGGTTGGCAATGTCGGCGATGGAAACGTTTTCGTAGGTTTTGCTGCGCCGGGCCAGACGCAGACGCTGTAACGCGTCCTCGGCCAGGACGGTGATCTCGGGTGGTCCGCCGCGGGGGAAGTCGGCTTCCAACCCGGTGATGACGCCGCGGAAAATCTCTTGCGGGCTGTGTTCGTCCCCGGCGTAGACGGTGATGGCCGCGCCCAGGGCCAGGATGTCGCCGTCCTCGAATGCGTAGTTTGCGCTGCCGGTGGTGTCGCTGGCCCAGTTGGAAAAGCGCAACTCCAGCGCCGACAGGCCCCCTTCGCTCTCGGTCATGCGCATGCCCAGCAGCAGTTCATTGAGGAGCGCGTAGGCGTCCTCGTTGATGCGAATGGTGGGCCGGGCGATGTAGACGGGGGATTGGGTCATGTTAGTCTGCCCTCAGCCGCGCCAGCCGCCGCTCGATCATGCGCTGCGCCCGCAAATATTCTTCGATCTCCACCTCCCGCGGCGGCTGGGACGGGCGCGCCGGGGGGCGGGTTGTCTCCTGGTTGGGGCGGCGTTCGGGTTCCACTTCGCCGCGCACTTCGTCGATGATGATAGGCATAAGGATCACTTGTCCGTACTGAATATGATCTTCGACTTCCCATCCGCGGTCAGGTTGACACGGATGCTGGCGCCGCCGCCCGCTGTGGGTTGACCGGCGGCGTTGAAGGACGCGCCTGCCCCGATGCCTGCACCTGCGCTGATCCCCGCGGCGGCCCCTCCGCTCAAGGACAAGCCCGCGGTGCCGTTGACCTGCATGAGTTTGCCGGTGTTTAGGTTGTAGCTGGCCGACGTGGCCGACGCTTTGCCGAGTCCGGCGAAGGCCCCGCCGGTGGCGGAAACGCCCGCCGACGCTTTGGCCCCAAACGAGACCCCGGCCTGCGCGCCGCCAACTGCCCCAGCGCCGCCAACACCCGCACTTCCGCCAAATCCAATGCCTGCGCCCGCACCGGCACTGCCGCCAATCCCGGAGCCAATCCCGCCACCGATGCCTCCACCAATCCCGATGCCGCCGCCGATGTTGGCTTTGCCCGAGGCGAAGCCGGACGGTCCTTTGAGTTCGACTTTGGCGCTGACGGTGAGTGGTCCGCTTGAGAAGCGCAGGCTTTCGACGCCGTTTTGCGAGGCGATGGCTTTGGCGGCGCTGGGGTTGCCCCCTTTGCTGGCCAGGCTTTGCGGGTTCTGCCCGCTGGGCATCTCCTGGGTGTTGTTGGTGTTGGCGCTGTTGCTGCCGCCCTGCTCGAACTGCAATTCTTGCGACGCCAGGGTGATCTTCAAAGTTGAGCGCAGTGGCACACCTGTTGGGTGGAAGAAGTCGATGGTCTCCTGGTATTGCTCGATCATGCCTTCGAAGCTGTAGTCGCCCCACTCAAAGATGACAATCGGCGGCGCGGTGCGGATTTCGGCGTCGGTTTCGGTGGTCTGCGGCTGCATCAGGCGGGCGATGGGCACGGTCAAGTTGACCACGTTGGCGCCGGTGTCGGTGGTATCGAAGATCAGGTCCATGGCCAGCTTGGCGTTGGTCTGGGTGACGTACTGCTTGCGCTGTCCTTGGGCCTGCTGCCCCTCCGCGCCGGACTGCTCCACCACCTGATTCTGCACGGTGTATTGCAGGCTCGACGGCTCAAACTGGACGGGGATGGGCGCGGCGGTCCCTTCTTTGATGCGGAAGGTGGCGTGTTCGGGTTGGGTCATGGGAACCTCTTTTGAGAAGAGATTTGGCGATTAAGGGATTGAGAGATTAGGGCTTGGTTAACGAAATGATCTCCCAATTGGCGACCAACGTGCTCAACCCGATCCCCAATCGCCTAATCGCCCAATCTCTTCTTCAACGGATCAACTTTCTTCCAGCGTCAACCCTTCATGGGCCAGGTGTAATTCTTCGATGCCGATGTTGACACTCACCGCGTTGAGATCGGCGGCTTTGAATTTGATGGGCAGGGCGCGGGCCAGCCGCCAGTGAAGCTGCGGGTTGCCGGTGTGATCGAACATGGTGACCTTGGCATCCAGCCGGTAGGCGTAGGCCCCGTCCGCGGTGACGAGTGAGAACCAGCGCCACAGGTGACGCGTGGTGGTCATGCCGCGGCGCAGGATGACGGTGGCGAAGGTGACTTTGCCCACACGCTGGATCGCGCCGTAGTTCAGCCCGCCAGGACGGATCACAAACGGTTCCATGGTGGCTTCGAGGCCGGTACACTCGCTGAATGCACCGCTGCAAAGCGGCACGCTGGTGTTGGATCCGGCCTGGTCGCGGTTGGCGCTCGTCTCGTAAAAGTCGATCTGAAATCGGAAGACGGGCAACAGCGGCAGTTTGCTTTCGTCGGCCATGACGTCCTCACGCGGCGGCGGGCAGGAGTGAGACCAGCCCGTTCTGGTTAAATGACAAGACGACGCGGATCTGTTCGATGGCCGCGGCAGGGGCCACGCTGACGGTGCAGATCAGCCGTCCGTTGTCGATGTCGTTCTGCGTCATGGTGGTGCGGTCGCAGCGGACATCAAAGGCGTCGCGCTCGGTGTTGCCGTTCAGCGCGCCGATGCGGTAGAGCGTGCGCAACAGCGCTTCCATCTGGCCGCGCACCTGCGCCCACGTCACCTCGCCCGACGGCTCGAAGACGGCGTCGGTGCCGATGCGCCGCGCCTCGCGCACGAGCAACGACATCAGCCGGTTCACGTGCGCCTGCCGGTAGCCCTCGTCCACGTCCGCGGTGACGTCGGCCAGCAGCGCCAGGTCACCGGCGGATCGGCCGAAGAGCGAGATCCGCTCCAGCAGCGGGCGGCGGCGCACATCGCTGTGGTGGATCATCTCCTGCCGGCTCAGCGCGGGGAAGAGATCGTAGACGTCCACCAGCGGCTGCTTGACCGCGCTGCGGAAGGCGCCGCGGGTGAGGGCGTTGCGGGCCAACATCCCGGTGAGGACGCCGTCGGGGCTTTCGGCGGCGTCGGGCAGGCTGTCGGAGCCGCGGGTGCGCAGCCACGGGTAGGTCAACTGCACCCAGGCGCTGCCCACGCCGGTGCCGCTTTCGTCCAGCCCATAGCGCAAAGGCGCAAAGGACGAATCGTCCAGCAGGCGGATCAGGCTGGGCGACAGATCGGCCACGGGGATAGGCAGCGCGCCACCAGTTGCACGTCCGCACGGTAGCGGCGCAAGAAGAGACCGAGCATGCGCACCGCCCTGGCCCACGCCACGTAGCCCACTTCGTCGAGACGCGGTGCGCTGATCAGGCGGGATCGCACGTCTTCCAGCGGCGGCGCTTCCACCACCGAACAGTCGACGAACTGCTCCGGCGGCAACGAGAGCGGCGCTTCGTCGTCCAATTCCTCGTCCTTTGGATCGGCGCGCAGAACGTCGGCCAGATCGGGCAGGCAGAGGAACGAGACATCGGGCAGATCCCACAGCCACCAGGCGCTGCGCCAGGTTGCGGCTTCCACCGGCGAAAAGGTGGGGAAGCCCGAATCGAAGCCGGGGATCAGGCGGTCGATGCGGCTGCGGCGGTCGGCGTAGGCGTCGGTGAGCGGGCCGGGCGCGTCCACGGCCACGACGTAGCAGCGCCGTCCTCCCTGCACGAAGAAGGAACGCACCGCCGCGCCCAGGTAGGTGCCGCCCACGATGGGACGATCTGGGTCGTTGGTGTAGCGGCGTTCGTCCCAGGCGAAGCGACGGTCGAAGTCGCCCCAGGCATCGAGCAGCACCGGCGCGTTGACCGGGGCGAGGGCCGCGCCGGAACGGTCCTGGCGCGGGGCGCAGAAGCCCACGAAGAGGGCCACGTCCACGCGTCCTGGCGCGGTGGCGGCAGGACGCGCTTGCTCGAAGACGACGTTGCGCAGCATGTCTAGACGGCCTCGAAGTCGATCTGTTCGGCCGAGAGCACAAGTTCTTCCATGGCCACGTCCTGTCCGCCTTTGGCGTTGAGGGAGGGGCCGGTGTACTTCATGGGGAAGACGTTGCGCAGTTGCCAGCGTTGCTTGGGCGCGCCCGTCTCGTCGCGCAGGGTAATGGTCACCTGCGGGCGTTTGGCGGCGGGGCCGGTGCGGCGCACCTCGTTGATCCAGGCCCAGAAGTCGTCGGAGTTGACCACCCCGCGCTTGAGCGTCACGTCGTTGGTCTTGAAGATGCCGGGGACCTTCTGCACATGGTTCACCAGCGAATTGCCGTTGCGGTATTCGGCCACCGTCATCTCGGTGCCGATGCCGGTCACCTCAGAGAAGCCGCCCAGGGCGTCGGCCGAATCGCGGCCGGTGGGCATCTCCACCACAAAATTGAATGCACCGTAGGGAAGGGTTCGATCGGCCATAGGTCGTTGTCCTTTGCCTGACGCAGGCAGATTTTGATCCACGAAGCCACACGAAGAAACACGAAGACAGAGAAGAGAAAGACAGAGAATTGGACACGGATTTCACGGATTTTCAGGATTCCAGAAAGGAGAAAGGCAGAGAATTTGACACGGATTTCATGGGTTTTCAGGATTCCGAAAGGAGAAAGATGTCGATTTACCTTCTGCTCCATAGAATCCGTGTTGTCCGTGTCCTCTTTTCTCACCTTGTTCTCTCCTCTTCTTTCTCTTCTGCTCCTCTTCGTGTATCTTCGTGTGCCTTCGTGGATCATCTTTTCTCTGGCTCGAGCTTCAATCGTCTTCTGCCCGATGCGGAAGATGACGAACTCGGCGGGTTTGAGGCGGCGACGCCGACAGAGGCAGATGAGACGCCCGTTGTCGATGTCGTTTTGGGTCATGGTGGTGTAGTCGCAGCGCACGAGAAGAAGGCTTCCGGTGTGGAGACCGAGCAACGCCGGAGACCCACTCGTTATCAGAGAATGCCTGGATCGTGCCGGTGATGTTGGCCTGACCGTTCGCCGTTCGGCTCGAAGACAGCCCATTGCGTGCCACGCTCGATGGACGCTTCGAGGTAGTTGAAGTAGCGACGGATGTTGACGTACTTCCACTCGGGGTCGCTGCTGACGGTGCGCGCGCCCCAAAGCAGGTTGCCACGACCGGGCAGGCGGCGCAGACAGTTGACGCCCAGCGGGTTGAGCACGTCCTGTTGGGCGGTGTTGATGTCCACGGCAAAGCGGAGCGCGCTGCGCACGGGTTCGTTGGCAGGCGCTTTGATCACGCCGCGGCTGATGTCGCTGCGGGCGTAGATGCCGCACACGAAGCCCGACGGCGGCAGCGTCAACTCCTGCGGGATGTTGTCCGCGCCGGTGCGGTAGAGCGGGTTGGGTACGACGACGTACGGGAAGTAAAGCGCCCCGCGCGTGGAATCGATGAGCCGACCGCGGAAGCTGCGGGCGTCGCCCACGGTGAGGGCGTCGGGCGGCGTATCGAGGACGGCGATGCGGTACAGACGGCGGCGTTCGGCGTGGGAGATGACCACATTGGCGTAGGCGTGCGCGTTGTTCGGTGTGCCGTAGGACGGTGCACCGGGCGCGGCCACGATGGAGATGTCCTCCACGCTCTCGAAGACGGCCAGCGCGGTTTCGTAGTCGCCGGGCTGCGGGGCCACCCCGTCGGAGCCGCCGCGGATGTCCAACGTCACCTCGTCGCCGCTGCTGAAGAGCGCGGTGATGATGTTGAACGCGCCCACGCCGGTGTCGGCAAAGGCGTAGCGGTTGTAGAGGGCGTCGACGCGGCGGGTGGGTGTGGCGGCCATCACGTTGCCGATGTAGCGCGGATGACGGCTGTCCAGGGCCAGATCGTCGAACTGCATCACGTTGCCGTCGGCGTCCACCGTGGTGACGTTGAGGGTGACGATCTCCGCGCCGCCGGCAGGGGCAGCGTCATCGGCCAGGCCAGCGATGTTGAGCGCGGCGCCGGTGGAATCGAGCCACTGGTTGCCCACCTTGACGTAGTAGGTGATGGCGTTGCCCGCGGTTCCGTTGACGGCGGGGCCGGAGACGAAGCCGAGTCGGCTTTCTAGCGAGTTCGGATCGGTGCGCACCTGCAGTGACGCGCCCGCACCCGCGACGGTGGTGGCCAGGCGCACACGTCCGTTGGGCAGCAGGGCCAGGCGGGCGTTGACGCCCTGGGCGATGAGCAGGCTGTTGATCTCCTGCACGGTGACGTTGGCCAGGTTGCCCACGTTGTTGTCGGCGTCGTCGGCGTTGGTGTCCTGGGCCACGGCGTCGAATTCCAGGGCGGGGTTGGCTTCCACACGCACCGACGCCGCGCTGCCGCGGAAGTCGCTGCCGATCTCCAGGCTGTTGTCAGCGGCGAGACGGGCGAAACCGCCGCGCAGTTCCTGGTTGATGGCGTCGACGATGTCGGCGCGGGGCTGGTCGTCGGCGATGGGCAGGGCGATCTCCTGACGCACGCCGTCCACGGTGACGATGAGGACATTGTCCGCGGCGGTGAGGCTGATGGTGTCGGGCAGCGGGTTGCTGCTCTGCACCACGGCGGCTTCGCCCTCGAAGGTGACATCGGCATTCGCCCCGCCCACGGTGAGGAGGAGCGTGCCGCCGTCGGTGAGCGAGAAGGGCGCGTTGAGCGTGCTCTCGATCATGGCGGGCCTGGCCGCCGGTCCACTGACGCCAGTGCGCAGGAGTGTGCCTTCGGGCGC
>JAWKOL010000015.1:0-148532 GCA_041391225.1 Caldilineaceae bacterium | reverse complement strand
GAGCACCGGCACCTCGTCGATGGCAGTAATCACATCGCCTTCGGCCAGGCCCGCGGCGTCTGCCGGGCCACCAGGCTCAACACTGCCCACGAAGACACCCAATGTCCCTTCGGGTAGGTCTTCGCTTTCGGTGATCTGCGGGTTGATGGTCGAACCGCCCAGGCCCAGGAACGGATAGGCATAGGCGCCCTGGCTGATCAACGCAGGCACCACGCGGCGCACAATCGAAACAGGGATGGCGAAGCCAACACCGGCATTGGCGCGGACCTCGGAGCGGATGGCGAAGTTGACGCCGATTACCTCGCCGTTGAGGTTCAGCAACGGCCCACCGGAGTTACCGGGGTTGATGGCGGCGTCGGTTTGGACGACATCGGGCAGCGAGTAGGTGGACCCCCCGGCCAGCGGATCGCCCACAGGGAAGCTGCGTCCCACGGCGCTGACGATGCCCTTTGTCATTGAACCGGCCAGGCCGAAGGGGCTGCCCAGCGCCAGGGTGTAGAAGCCCACAGGCGGCACGTCCGCGGCCAGGGCCAGGGGCGTGAGGGTAATGCCGGGCGGCGCGTCGACATTGATCACAGCCAGGTCGGCCTGGGGATCGGTGGCCACCACCTCGGCGTCGGCCCATTCACCGTTCGAGAAGACCACCAGAATGCTCGCTGCATTCTCGACGACGTGATTGTTGGTGACAATGTGGCCCTGATCGTCCCAGACCCAACCGGTGCCTTGTCCTTGCGCGGGGGTGCTGGGCATACCGAACTGCGAGGCCATCGCGCGTTGCACCACCTGAATGTTCACCACAGATGGCAAGACTTGTTCGTAGATGGCGGCCAACGCCTCTTGCGACGGCGCAGTTGTCTCGATCTCCTGTACGATCTCCTCCGGTAGCACAATTGGATCGACGTTCAGCGCGCTGACGCTTGCCGTCAAATCAGTAGACGGCGCCCACGTGAATTCTCCGACTGCAAAAACAGCCGCCAACGCAAGCAGCGTCAGTGTGGCCACCACAGCCAGAATTTCTTTTGATGTACGGTTCATACAATGAACTCCTTTTCGTTTCGCGCCAAACAGAATCTGCTGGGATCAACGCTGTTTGGCACGATAGCAGATCTATTTCTTCGATTCAGGTTGGTCACTTACGTTTGAGGCCGATTCCCAATACAAAAACGCCGAGGACAACGTTGTCCTCGGCGTTTTTGATGTCACCATCGGCAGGGGGAGTTACTGCTGCTGGTTGGATTTTACCTGGGTGCGTACATCGTTGACGATCTCGCGGGTCTTGTCGGCCATTTCCTGCACGCCCTCGCGGATGCGATCCTGTGAGCCACTTTCCATCATGCGTTGGTTGGGCATCACGATCCAGAGCAAGAGATAGAGCAGGCCGGGGCTACCAAAGCCAATCAAGAAAGCCACGGCAAAGACGAGACGCACGATGGTGGGATCCATGTTGAAGTATTCGGCCAGACCGCCACACACACCGGCAATCATCCGTTCGTTTTCACTGCGATAGAGGCGCTTCTGCATGGTCTGTCTCCTTGGGATTTTGAAAGAGCGTGCGCTGTGTCAACGCCTGGCTCATTTGGATGTCAATCTCGGGATACTCTACGCAGCGTCCTCTGGAAAGTTTCGCCGCTACGCATCCCCAGTTTAGAACAGACCCGCCGCGCCCGCCACCACGCTTTGTCGGGTTGTGCGCCCGCCTTTTGATGTAGAGGTGTAGTGCGTGGTGCGCACCACTAAACCGCAACGCCTTTGCCCGCCCCGCCCCTGTGAGACGTGACATTCAGCACCGTTTCCACCACAAAGAGCGCGGCGGCCACGTACCAGAGCGGACGGCTAACCAGCGCCAACGGCCACCAGTAGAACATGACGGTGGCCAGGTAGAGGACGATGTACGGGACGAAGATAGGCCAGCGCCTGGCGTTGCGCCACTCGATGTGCGCTACGTACTCCACCCGATAGCCAAACGCCGCCCACACCAAGTAGATCACGCCACCGATCCAGAATGACCAGTGCGCGCCGCCCACAGCAAGGATCACGCCGACAGCCGCCGCAGGGATGCTCAGCGCGTACATGATCCAGCCCCAGGGCAGGATGTACGAATCGAACGCCCAGCGGCGCAGCGCGAAGTGGACGATCAACGCCACATGGAACACCAACGCCGTCACCACATACAGCAGATCGAGGTCTGACATGATCGTCGTCCTTTCACTGAGGCAGAGACAGAGACAGAGACAGAGGAGATAAGATCCACGGTTTGTCCCGAAAAGTCCTGAAATTCGTGTCCAAACACTATTTGCTCTCTCAGCGTCCTTTGGGCAGCGTCACCGAGAGGCCACCGTCGATGGGCAGCACCTGGCCGATGATGTGCGCCGCGGCGTTGGAGACAAGGAAGCGCACCAGCGCCGCCACTTCACTGGCGTGGCCGGGCCGCAGATTTGGCGCCTCGTGGCATTGGGGATAGTCCGCGGGCACGGGGAACGGCTGACTGGCAGGCACAGTCCACGCAGGCGCCACGGCGTTGACGGTGACGCCGTGCGGCGCCAGTTCCACGCCCGCGGCATGGGTGAGCGCATTGATCCCCGCCTTGGCGATCCCATACAATCCTTCACCGGGGACGTAGCCCAGGCTGGCAACCGAGCTAATGTTGACGATGCGCCCCCAGCCGCGTGTCACCATGCCGGGCGCCAGGAGCCGCGTCAGCAGGTATGGTGCGCGCAGATCAACGTCGATCAGCCTGTCCCATTCAGCGTCGGTGGTTTGCAGGAGTGGCTTGTCCACCCAGTCGCCGGCGTTGTTGATCAGAATGTCTACCTGCCCCAGTTGCGCAAGCGCAGCGTCGGCTACCTGGCGCGTCGCCGCCGCCGTGGACAGATCGCCCTGGATCACGTGGACGGTATGCCCTGCCCCGCGCAATGACGCTGCCAGCGCGTCCACTGCCTGTTGATTGCTGCGATAGTGCAATGCCACCGCTGCGCCGGCTTCGGCCAGCATCGTCGCCATCGCCTGACCCAAACCGCTGTTGGCGCCTGTCACCAGCGCCCGTCGATCCGCCAATTCCATTGTGTGTTCTCTCCTGATCGATGGAGAGAGGGACACGGATTTCAGGACTACCAGGACGGCAGACAGACAAGATCCGCTGTTTTGATCTGCGCGTCCTGAGAATCCGTGCAATCGGTGTCCTTCTCTTTTTGTCTTCGTAGTTCCTCGTGGAGCACTGCTATTCTGGTTTCTCCTAACCCTATGGTAGCACAGCACGCGGACCGGGGATCGCGTCATTTGTCGGTTGGTTTGTGTTGATTCTGCGTAGTTGTCCCAATGCATTGCCCCAACGGTTACCCCAATCTTGGGGGCGACACGCGCCGCCGTCCCCGCTAGACTGTGCGACATGAACAAGGCCACGCAGACTCAACTCGATAGCTCAACCCAAGCCGACCTCGTGCGCCACGCCTGCTCGCGACGGATCTACTGCATCCGTGTCGAAGGCCGACTCGATGACGCATGGACTGATTGGTTCGGCGGCCTCGCCATCAGCCACGACGGCGACGAAAGCGTCCTCTGCGGCTCGGTGGCCGATCAATCTGCCCTGCACGGTGTCCTGCGCAAGCTCCACGATCTGGGGCTGGCGCTGGTCGAAGTCAAGAAAATTGATGATGCGGATGATGGGATGATGTGGTGATGACGAATCGCCGCTACACCACCATCCAGTCATCCGCATCATCCCATCACTCCATCACCAACTTTCAGGAGAAACCACACATGTTACACGCTACTCACGCTGAACGCCCTGCCGCCACGACCGCACCGGCGCTCCGACAGTTCATGCAGACGAATCGCTGGTTGACGCTGTTCGGCTTTCTGGCGCTGGCCATGATCGGGATCACGCTTGGCCTTTCCTTTGTCGACGACCGGCTGGTGACGAACGCGCCTGTCTGGATCAAGCCACTGAAGTTTGCGCTCTCACTTTCCATCAACACCTTCACGATCTTATGGCTGTTGCGCTTCCTGCGAGGACAGCGGTGGGCCAGGATCGCCGGCAACATGGTGGCGGTGGCGTCGTTGGTGGAGCTGGCGATCATCAGCGGGCAGGCGGCGCGGGGCGTGGGCAGTCACTTCAACTTGAGCACCGTGCTGGATGGCGCGCTCTTCTCGATCATGGGGATCTTCGTCTACGTGCTGTGGGGTGGCATGTTGATCATCGCGATGCTGCTCATGCGCCAGCGTTTCGAGCAGCCTGCGCTGGCCTGGGCGCTGCGCTTGGGCTTGTTGATCACGTTGGCCGGCGGCCTGGTGGGGCAGATCATGGTGCTGCCCACGGCGGATCAACTGGCCGAGGCACAGCAGACCGGTGTCATGGCGGTGGTGGGCGCGCACAGCGTCGGCGCCGAGGACGGCGGGGCCGGTCTGCCGTTCCTGGGCTGGAGCACCGAAGGCGGCGATCTGCGTGCGCCCCATTTCTTCGGGCTGCACGCCATCCAGATTTTGGCGCTTATCGGCGGCCTGCTCAGCACCAATCGCTTCCCCCGTCTGCGCCGCGGACAGCGTGTGGGCCTGGTCTGGATCGCCGCGCTGGGCTACACCGGCTTCTTCGCCATCACGCTCTGGCAGGCGCTCTCCGGCGAACCGCTCTTTGCGCCGGGCGGGGCGACGTTGGCGGCGTACGCGGGATTGGTAGGGGTTGGGCTGGTTGCAGGGTGGATCGTAATGCGTGATGCGTAATGCGTAACCCAAATCGTGTCGAGGAAATCATCTACCAATTGGGAACTCACATTGTCGACATGACCTTACGCCTTACGCATTACGAATTACGCATTACGCATCACCCCCACCACCGACTATCCTCCACTAATCCACTCGCCACCCCGCCGGATCGATTCCTGGCTCACCAGGCCGGGGAGGGTCATGTCGAGGGCGGTGTGGATGTCGATGGGGGCGGCGCTTCGCCGAGGATGGCGGCGACGAAGTCCATCACCTCGAAGTAGTCGCCGCCGCCATGACCGGCGCTGAGCGCCTCGGGCGGCGGGTTGCGCCAGATCTCGGGCAGGAACTCGTCTTCGAATTGAGACAGGGGAACCCACTGGTTGGGATCGGCGCAGTAGTCGGCCAGCCACACCCAATTGTCTTCGCCAGGGCGACGTGCGCTTTCATACGCACCCTTCGTCCCCTGCAACGTGTAGTTGGTCATGGCGTGCGGACGACGAGAGAGCATGTCCAGGCGCACGCGCACCAGCTTCTCGCTCGCCGTCTTCCCCAGCAAAAGGACCGTGTCCTCCATGACGTGCTCAGGGTCGGTCCACCGCCCGGTGCCGACGCAACTGATGCGATCCAACCGTTCACCTGTCCATTGCAGACAGGGGCCGAGGCTGTGGGTGGGGTAGGTGGCCCCATTGACGCCCACCTGCCAGTAGTAGCGCCAGGTGGGCTTGCCGTCCGCGGTGTGGTGCAGCGCCGACAGTTCGTGCAGGTATTCGCCCTCGGCGTAATAGACATCACCGAAAGCGCCCGCGGCTGCCATCGCCCGTACCAGCACGTTGGGTTTCATGTAGGTGTAGTTTTCGGCCATCATGTAGACGGCGGACGAACGCTTGCAGGCTGCCACCAGCCAACGTGCTTCGTCGATGGAGACACACGCCGTCACCTCGCAGAGGACGTGAATGCCGCGATCCAGCGCGGCGATGCTCTGGGCGGCGTGGAAGTGCATCGGCGTCGCCACCACCACAGCGTCGGGTTTCACCTCATCCAACATCTGCTCGTAGACGGTATACAGCTTGTCGACGCCGGTAGCGCGGCCCGCTTCGGCCAACGTCGGCGTGTGAACATCGCACAGCGCCACGATCTGCGTGCGCGGGTGGGCTTGGAACGCCCGAAAGAACGAACTGGACCGGCGAGCGCCGGCAAAGGCGATGCGGATCATCCTCATCATCCCACTTCTTCCAGTGCGTCGGCCAGACTACGGTCGATGCGATCATACAGTTCGTCGATGTCGGATTTCTCGGCGATGACCGCCGGGGCCACTGCGAACCAGGACGGATCGATGCGCATGATCAGGCCATTCTTCAGAGCAGTGCGCTTGAGGGCGTGTCCTAGCGCGGGGAAGGGTTCCAGCGTGGCGGCGTCTTTGGTCAATTCTACGCCGCGCAGCATCCCTTTACCGCGGATCTCGCGGATCACGCCGTAGCGTTTCAGGTTTTCCAACTTGGCGGCCAGGTAGTCGCCCATCTCCTGTGCTTTGCGATCCAATTGCTTTTCTTCGATCTCATCGAGAACGGCCAGGCCCACGGCGCAGGCCAGGGGGTTGCCGGCGAAGGTGTGCCCATGCGCGAAGTGGACGTCGTCTTCCAGCGCACCGAAGAAGACGTCGGCCATGTCTTCGCGCGCCATCATCGCGCCCAGCGGGATGGCGCCGCTGGAAAGCCCCTTGCCGCCGCAGATAATGTCTGGGGTGACGCCGAATGTCTGGGCGGCAAACATGTTGCCGGTGCGGGCGAAGCCGGTAATGATCTCATCGAAGATCAACACCACATTGTATTCGTCGCAGATTCGGCGTAAGATGTGGAAGTATTCGTCGGTTGGGGTGATGATGCCGCCGGTGTTGCCGATAGGCTCCACGATAATGCCGGCTACGGTTTCGGGGTCTTCGTTGCGGATCACGTCTTCGAACATGAGGGCGCAGAAACGGTTGCACTCCTCCCAGGTGTCGAAGCGGTCGCGGTAGTAGGTGGGCGGGAAGACTTTGAGGAACCCCCCCATCTGCGGCTCGAAGGGCGTCTTGCGTTTGCCAGTGCCGCTGGCGGCCATAGCGCCGGCGGTGCCGCCGTGGTAGCCGAAGTAGCGGCTGATGAACTTGTATTTGCCTGGTTTGCCACTCTGCTTGAAATACTGGCGCACGAACTTCAGCGCCGCCTCCACCGATTCTGAACCACCGCTGAAGGGCTTCACGTAGTTGAGCGACCCCGGCGTCACCTGGCCCAGGCGCTCGACGAAATCGAGGGTCACGTCGGCGACGCCGTGCAATGGCGGCGCAAACGTCATCACCTCCATTTGCCTGCGCATCGCCTCCATCAAGCGCGGGTGCCCATGCCCCAACACCGCCACGAAGATGCCGCCGATAGCGTCGAAGTATTCTTTGCCGTCTACATCCCAGTAGTACAACCCTTGGGCGCGGTCGACGATCAGTGGATTTTTGAGAAATTCAGCCGTCTGCTGGTAATCCAAGAACGTGTGCTTGAGGAGCCTCTCACGGCGGGTGTCGATGGGCATTGATCACTCCTTGATCATAGGAAAAAATCGGCGATTCGACGGACAATTCTACGAAGGCGCCTCAATAGTATAGTAAGGTGTGCTTTCCCGACAAGATGGAGCAGGATGCTTATGTCCTGGATGGTCCCAAGCGTCGTCGCGGCGCTGACAACTTCGGCAGTGCTTGCTTTTGTCTATAGCTATCTCTACGTGCAAGAGCGCGACCACCATCTCAAGTTGTGGGCGTGGAGTTGGTCGCTTTACACTGTGCGCTTTGTCTTCGATCTGCTCATCCTCAATCTCACCGCCGACGCGCCTTGGCTCGTCGGCCAACAGGCGGCCACGCTGGCCAGCGCGCTGCTTCTCTACGCCGGCACCATGCACTTTTTGGGCTGGCGTATTTTGCGGATCTGGATCTGGATCGGCGTCGGGTGTTTCGTGTGGGTGCTGGTGGCGATGCTTGCGCAGTTCTCGGTGAGTGTGGTTTCGTTGCCCGTCTTCATGCTTGCGGGTTTCCTTTACGTTCGCACTGGCTGGGTGTTGCTACGCCAGGGCAAGGGGGACATCGGTTCACAGATCACAGGTTGGACGCTGATCGCTTGGGGCATCCATAAGTGGGACTATCCACTGCTGCGCCCGGTGCTCTGGTTCGCGCCGTGGGGATTCCTGATCGGTGCCGTCTTCTCGCAGATCGTTGCGGTGGGGACTCTGATCCTCTACTTCCGGCAGATCAAAGACGAGTTGGCCGACAGCGAACGGCGTTTTGCCGCCTGGCGGAGAACGCGCAAGACATGATCTACCGGTTCCGCTACCAGCCGCGCCTGGCTACGAGTACGTCAGCCCTCAGCCATCAGACTGACAGGCTACAGCCCCGAAGATTTCTACGATGATCCGATGCTGGGCGTAGGCTGGTTCACCCCGACGATCACCGCTATCTGGATCCGCCGATCACAGATGCCGTCGGCGGCGCCGGTCCGCTGCTGATCCGCTGGTTGCACAAGGACGGGCGCGTCCTCTGGATCGAGCAGCGCAACGTGATCATCTACGACGACGACGGGCAGATGCTGGCGCTCGAAGGCATCGCCCGTGATGTGACGAAGCGTGTCAAAAACGAGATGCAGATCCGTCAGCAGGCGGCCCGCGAAGAGGCGATCAACCAGATCGTGTTGGCGGCGGCGCAGGCCGACGATCTGCCGTCGTTTTTCGACGGCGCGCTGAGCCAGATCCTGAGCGGCCTCAACCTTGACATCGGCGCCTGCTGGATTGGCGGCGCATTCGCCAGCAGCGGCGTGGAACGAGACAGCGTCAACGAACTGATCGCGTACATGATCGACGAAGGATTCGACGTTGCAGAGCCCATCGTCGTCAACGATGTGACGTCGGAATCGCTGCTGCCGCAAACGGTGAGCGGATGGTTCCTACAGCAAGACATTCACGCCTGTCTGCTCGTTTCGGTGATCAGCGACGGCGAATCCATCGGCGGCATCGGCGTGGCGAACCATAGCGCCCGCGTGTGGACCGAACACGAAATCTCTCTGCAGACGGTGGGCAACCAGTTGGGGACGGCTGCCATGCGTCTACACCTGCTCGAACAATTGCAGACGGTTACACACCGGCTACAGCAGGTGATGGATGCCGTTCCCGACGGCGTGTGCCTGCTCGACGCCACACAGCGCATCGTCCTCGCCAACAGAAGCGCGGCGACCTACCTGGCGCTGCTGTCCGGCGTCGGTGTCGGCGATGTGGTGCAATCGCTGGCACAACAGCCGATTGTCGAATTCCTGCAGCCGCCTGGGCTGGCCCCTGGCACGAAATCGAAGCCGCCGGCGCGCCTTCACAGTGCGCAGCCAGCCCATCGCAGCCGAATTCGTAGACGACGGCTGGCTGCTTGTGATCAACGACGTCACCCACGAACGTGAGATCCAGGAACGCTCCAACAGCAGGAACGCCTGGCCGCGGTAGGTCAACTGGCGGCAGGGATCGCCCATGATTTCAACAACATCATGGCTGTGATCCTGCTCTACAGCCAGATGGCGGCGCGCGCCGAGGCGGTCCCCGACAAGATGCGCCAGCAGTTGACCACCGTGGTCGAACAGGCGCGTCGCGCCGCCGATCTGATCCGGCAGATCCTGGATTTCAGCCGTCACAGCAAAATCGAAACGTCTCACCTCGATCTGGGGCCGTTCCTCAAGGAGATCGTCAAACTTCTCGAACGTACCTTGCCCGAGCATATCGACATATCGTTTTCATGCGAAGGCGACAACCTCCAGGTACAGGCCGATCCCACGCGGCTACAACAGGTGATCATGAACCTGGCCGTCAACGCGCGCGACGCCATGCCCGAGGGCGGCCGGTTGACGATCCACGCCGTACCCTTCTCTGCGACAGGAAGCGATCCGACAACGGGCGCGCCAGGCGCAGGTGATTGGATTCAGATCCGCATCGAAGACACCGGCTGTGGCATCCCACAGCACTTTGTGCCGCGCCTCTTCGAACCATTCTTCACCACCAAAGACAAAGGCAAAGGCACCGGCCTGGGCTTGGCGCAGGTCTACGGCATCGTCAAACAGCATGGCGGTGAGATCCGCGTTGAATCCGTAATTAACAAAGGTTCGTGTTTCACGATTTACCTGCCTGCCTGGCGCGAGTATGATCAGTCGCCCCAAATGGACACAGCGTCGTCGCTCAGCGCAGGCCGTGGCGAGAGCATCCTCGTGGTGGAAGACAACGAAGCTGCGCGTGTCGCCCTGATCGACACATTGGAGATGTTACTTGGCTATCGAACCTTCGCCGCCGCCAACGGTAGGGAAGCGCTGGATTGCTGGGAACGGCACAAGGACGAAATCGCGCTGGTCATCAGCGATGTGGTGATGCCCAAGATGGGCGGCGTCGAATTTCTGCGCCAATTGCGCAAACACGGCGCCACCCTGCCCGTGATCCTGATGACAGGCCACGCCTCAAACGAGGATCTTCAGGAAGCGGAAAAGGACAACAGCACTGTCGTCCTCACGAAACCGGTGAGTTTGGAGCGCCTGTCTTCGGTGGTGGCGAAGGTGATTGCGGGGGACGTGATGCGTGATGCGTGATGCGTGGTTCTTCGTGGATAATGATTTTTCTGCTTTTTCCTTAACGCGCCGGCAGGCGCAAGAAGATCCCCGTGCCTTGCGCTTTCCCCGCCGGCGGGCTTTGCACGCGGATCTCCCCACCGTGGGCCTCCACCAGTTGACGCACAATCGCCAACCCCAGCCCACTGCCGCCTGTCTGGCGGCTGCGTGATCGGTCGCCGCGGTAAAAACGATCAAACACATGCGGCAGATCTTCGGGGGGGATGCCTTCGCCGTCGTCGATCACAGCAAGATTTACGTAGCCCTCGCCCGCGCGCAGATCGACGTCAACATGGCCGCCAGCGGGCGTATGGCGCAGGGCATTGGCCAACAGATTGCCGAACACCTGCCCCAAACGTTCCTCGTCACCGTCGACAGCCGGCAGATCTTCGGCGGTGATGACATTGAGCGCCACCTGTTTGTGTTGGAAGTGGGCGATCTGCGCGGTGCGCTGTCTTGCCGCCACCTGGGCCAGATCCACCGGTCCGCGGTGCAAGGACAACTGCCCCGCTTCGGCATTGGCCAGTGTGCGCAGGTCTTCGACAAGACGGTTGAGCAGCAACACCTGCTCGTGGATCGATTCGAGGTTGTCGGGCGTGAAGGCGAAGACGCCGTCCTGCATCGCTTCAACCGTCCCCTGGATGCCGGATAGCGGCGTGCGCAGCTCGTGGGCCACGTCGGCCATCAGGTTGCGGCGCAACGTCTCCTGCGTCTGCAAAGACGAGACCATCTGGTTGAAGGTCTGCCCCAATTGCCCCAGTTCGTCGCTGCTACGCACAGGCACCTGCACATCGCGCTTCCCCGCCGCGATGCGCTGCGACGCCTCGTTCAGCGTCGCCAGCGGTTGGGTGATCTGACGGATCAACACTGTCCCAATCGCAAAGGCCACCAACGCCGCCACCAGCGCCGCCGTAAGCACAGAACGCGTCACACTGGAGACAAGCTCAGCGCCTGTCAACCCCGACATGGGCGTGCCTTCGAGCACCAACGTCCCCACGCGCTGAAGGCCGACGCGGATCGGGTAGCCACCGGCGCCGCTCATTTCGGCGGGCGTCAGTTGGCCCAGATCGCCCAGACTGGCCACGGCAAGGCCCTCGGCGTCCAGGATCAGGATGCTGCCGTCGGAAAGGCCCATCATCTGCCCCATCATGCCGCGCATCCCCCGGCTCGATGCGCCGGTGATCAACTGCAACAGGTAGCGATCCAGCCCATCCCAGCCGCCGTTTTGGCTGTAGAACGTGGCCAGATCCTGCTGCAAATCGGAAGGCTGCACCATGTGCGTGCCGATCATTACGTAGGATGCCTGTGTGGCCGTGGCCTGTCGCGCCAGCAACACGGTCACCAGCACCCCTACCACGATGACAGCGGCAAATGCGCCGGTGAGTTTGACGGATAGTTTCTGCACGGACAGATCCCCATGCTCGGGCTGAATGTTCAGAGAAGGGCAGGCAATGCGTAATTGGCAGACACGATTGTCGCCAATTGGGTGCCAATTCCGTCTACGAATTACGCATCACGTGTCACGCATCACGTGTCACGGCACAAAACGATAGCCCACGCCATGCACCGTCTCAATAAAACGGCTGTGGCGGCCGGAATCGCCCAGTTTTTGGCGGATGTTCTTCACGTGGACGTCAATGGTGCGTTCGTAGCCCGAAATATCGCCCATCGCGTCGTTCTGGGTGACATCGAGCAGGTCACCGCGGCTGAAAGGACGCCCGGGATTCTGCATGAAGTAGTGGAGTAGATCGAACTCAGTGCCGGTCAGATCCACGATCTGCTCGCCCAGGTGAACAGTGCGGTAGGTGGGATCGAGGCGCAGATCGTGGGATTGCAGCACTTGCGTTTCGGCGACAGGTTTGGCGTCGAGGCGGCGCACCGCGGAACGGATACGCGCCACCAGTTCGCGCGGGCTAAACGGCTTGATCACGTAGTCATCGGCGCCCATTTCCAGGCCCACAATGCGATCCGCTTCTTCCACACGCGCCGTGAGCATGATGATGTACAGCCCCGACAGCCCCGGATCATGGCTACTGCGCAGGCGCCGTGTGATCTCCAGCCCGTCCAGGCCCGGCAGCATGATATCCAGCACGAGCAGCGCCGGTTTCTCACGCTCAACCAACGCCAGCCCCGCCGTCCCATCCGCCGCGGTGACCACGCGATAGCCGGCCTGCTGTAAATATCCTTCCACCACACGGCGGATCTGTTGATCGTCTTCGACGATGGCGATTGTTATCATGGTTGAGGATCGGTGATTGGTGAATTGGTGATTGGGGAGAGAAGATGATGGGATGATGATGATGATGGATCGTGCAGATCGTCATCCTCATCATCCCGTCATCGCGTTGACAGCCGCATCACCAATGCCTAATCACCACTCACCTTCTCTGCTAACGCCGCGTGGACCCGTTCCAGTTTCGCCCGTGCTTCGGCGGCGACGGCGGAGAGCGCCTGGGCGTCGGCCATTTGCATCATCATCATCGGGTCGACGATGGAGACGACGCTGCCGCCGTCTTCTTCGTAGACGATGACGTTGCAGGGCAGCAGCAGGCCAATTTCGAGCTGTGTGCTGAGGGCGCGGTGCGCCAACGGTGGGTTGCAGGCGCCCAAAATGACATACTTCTGGAAGTCGGCGTTGAGTTTCTTCTTCATCGTGGCCTTGACGTCGATCTCGGTGAGGACGCCGAAGCCTTCGGTCTTCAACGCGGCGGTTGCCAATTCCACGGCATCTTCATAGGGAACGTCGAGCTTGACGGTGAGGGCCATTTCCTGTGCGGTGGGTGCAGTCATGATCTTTCCTTTCGCAGTGAACCAGTAAAAATGCTGTCTTGCGTCATCCTACCATGCCCACACGCGCTTTGACAATATCTCCACTACAAAAAACATAGCGAAACACAAAACGCACACATTTGCTTCACAATTTCTTCACAATTGGCTCTAACCTGGAATCATCAGAAGCAGTGATTGGCTTCTTTCGCCTATTTCGTTCAGATGGAGACAACAACATGAAAACTCGCAAGACATTGTTCATTATTATCGCCGTGGTCGCCCTGTCGTTGGTGGCCTTCGTGGGCAGCGCCTTTGCCCAGGACGCCACCCCCACCAACGAACCCACAGAAGCAGGCTGGTTGCCGCAGATGCAGCAGCGCATGGAAGAACGTTTTGGTCCTGGCGCGTGGGGTGAGATGATCGCCCGTATGACCCAGATGCACGGCAGCGACTTCACCGCCGAGCGTCTACAATGGATGGACGAGAACGGCTGCCCGATGCTCGAAGACGGCGAATGGACCGGCCCGATGATGCGGCGGCCCATTGGACGACGAAGAAGGCGCCACTGGCAACCCCATGCAAACTGGGGACGCAGCATGATGAACCGCTTCCAGAGCGACGATGATGCTGGATTCACCCCTGGTCAGGGCATGATGGGTGGCCGTGGCGCAGCGGGCAGGAGCATGATGGGCCGCGGCATGATGCACGACGACGATGCCCCTCAGCAGCGCATGGGTGGCCGTGGTATGAGTGGTCGCGGTCGGTAGGCGGCAGATAGCCACAATCCAACAAAATGATCCACAGATTTCATCTAATCCGTGAAATCTGTGGATCATTTTTGTTGTTCTCTGTCTTCGTAGATCAGCGTGTTCTGAATTCGATTGTGGCGAATATCAAGGTTGAGAATCCGCTTTCTGTGGTCGCCGTAAGAAGAGCGCCACCACGGCAAGGGCAAGCGGCACCACAGCCAGCACATTGAGCAAGAAGTTGTAGCTGCCCATCATGTCGCGGGCAATGCCGAAGGGCATCGGGCCAAAGGCAGAACCGGCGATCATAATGGTGGTAGTGGCCCCGGTAATCGATCCCAGATAACGACGCCCAAAGTAATTGGCCCAGATCACACTGCTCACCGTGCGCTGAAGCCCCATGGTTGAGCCGAGGATCACACCGTAGAGCAGCGCCAGGGTCACACTGCTCAACGAATGCGCCATCACCAGCACAGCAGCCTGGCAGATCAGCGCAGCCGCCAGCAGAAAGCGCGCCGATATCCGATCTACGAGAAAGCCGCCCACAAGGTTCACCAGTGCCGTGGTCAACGCCACCGGCACAAACGCCGACGCCGCTACCGCGGCCGGCAGGCCATTGTCATCGAAGATGCTCACCGCGTGGAAAAACAGCCCGGTCGACAACATCGCAATCGAGGACATGCTCACCGCGATGATCCAGAAGGCCGGCGTACGCACTACCTCGGGCAGCGTCCATTCTTCTTCCGCCACATTTTCGTCAGTCGCCAAACTGCTTTCGCCGCTGTTTGCCTCGCCATCCGGTTTCAGCCCGTATGCCTCGGGTTGATTGCGGTAGAAGAAGTAGCCCACCGGCAACATGATCAACAACACCGACAGGCCCAACATCGGGTACGCTGTGCGCCAGCCCAGATCGTTCACCAGTCGCTGGATCAACGACGGGAACAGCCCCACGCCCAACAACGACATCACCAACCCCGAAAGCCCCATCACCATTCCTCGACGACGCACCCACCATTGGTTGATGGTGTAAGTACTCACCAACCCCAGCGCCCCCTGCCCCAACATGCGGATCGCCACAAAGCCGATCCCCAGCATCACGGCATTGGCCACGAACCCCATGTAAATACAGGCAATCCCAAAGCCCAAAGAGATCAGCACCACCATCAAACGCGGTCCGCGCCCATCGATCTGGCGTCCAATCACAGGCAGCGCAAAGCTCCCCACTAGCGTACCGAAGGTGTAAAGCGTGCTCACCAACGAGCGGCTGACGCCCAGATCGGCGATGAAATGTTCAATGAAAATGGAGACGGCGAAGGTCTGGCCGGGGCTGGTCATGATCATGCCCAACGTGGCGGCCACGACGATGATCCATCCATAAAAAACCGGCGAACGGCGGATCACGCGGCTGCTCAGCGCAGGGGAAAGCGGTTGCGTTTGGCTTGTGTACATGAAGTCCTCAACTGTGAAATGCGGCGGTCCTAAAGCGTTTTAGACGCATCGGGACACTTTAGCACAGTTGGGGAGGGGGAGCAAGGGGATGTTGGGGAGTGGGGAGTGGGGAGTGGGGAGTGGGGAGTGGAACGTATTGTCAGCGGCATACCTGCATACATGCAAACCTGCATACTTGCCATCAATACAGTTGCCCATGCACAATCGAGCCACTCAAACCGATCGCCAGTCCCTGGTCCCCAATCCCTAATCCCCTACCTCCGGCGTCGCCGTCGCCGGGATCTCTGTCCCCGGCGGCACGAGGAAGACGGCGTTCCACGGCTGGTACTCGGAGACGATCTTGTCGACGCGGGTGTCGCCGTTCTCGGTGACGGTGCGCTCGACGGTGACGGTCATGCCGCGCTGGGCGTATTCCACCTGACGACGCTGACCGGGGGCCAGGCTCTCGTCGATGCGGTAGACGGGGTCGCCCGGTTCTTTGACGTCGGTGATCACGGGCTGGCCGATGGTCACCTGGCGGTCGGGTTTGGCGCCGAAAAAGTCGAAGGTGATGACGCCGTTGACGCTGTCAACCGTAGGCTGGACCAGGAGGTAGGCGTCGGTGTCGTTGCGGAAGCGGAAATCGACGTTGGGGGTGTAGATGGTGGCGTCCATGCCGGGTTCGCCGTACCAGCTCACCACGTAGCCGTGATTGTAGCGTTCCACGATGGGGAAGCCGGCGTTGAGCGCGGCGCGGAAGACGGTTGTGCTCACCTGGCAGACGCCGCCGCCCACGCCCACCATCGTCTGGTCGCCCCAGATGATGGCCGAGTCTTCGAAGCCGTTGGCCGCGCTGACATCCTGGACGATCTGGTTGAAGCTGAAGACGTCACCGGGCGCGATGACCACGCCCACGAACTTCTCGGCCGCGACTTCGATGTTGCGGATGCGGGCCAGGCTGCTACCGCGGAAATAGGTTGTCCCCGAGGCGACCAGTTCGCGGATCCCCAGCGCACCGACGTTGCCGGCGTCCACAGCGGGGGCGACGGCGTTGATCGGCAGGGCGATCTGGGTGATCTTCGTGGTCAGGGCCTGCTTCACGCCGTTGATCGTCGCCTCGACATCCAACGAGCGCCCGATGACGCTGGGGCTGATCACTTCGACCTGTCCTGTGGCGCGGTTGAAGCGTAGACGTGCGTCCTGGGCGGGGATATCGACCTGGGCGGCCCATGTTTCCACCAACGAACGCAGCGCGCCTTCGTTGATGCGCGAAGCGTCGCCGTTGGGGTCAATCGTAGAAAGGACGGCAGCATCCAGGGCAAAGGACAATCCACTTTGAGCCTCGCGCAGGGTGATCGGCTCGCGCATTGCTGTTGTGGCAGGCGATCCGTTGACCGTGGTTGCGGCGTCGGGCGGCTGCACGGCGAAGGTCTGGATCGGGATTGAGGCGACTTCGTGTGCGCTTAGCGCGCTCATCACCTGCGCGGCGGTGGCGTCGACGTCCACATCGAGGCCGGGCTGCGACGGCAGGGTGACACTGCCCATCTGGACGCCCGCCCGCCCAGGACGGCGCAATTCCGCCGCGATCTGGCTGATCTGCTGGCGCACCGCCCCTTCGTCAAAGGTCAACGGCGGGTCGACGTTGTAGCGCCCCACAAACGCGCCGATCTGGTCGGCCGTCTTCTCCAGGAAGGAACCTTGCCGCCCGATCAGGTACGCCTCGTTGATTGCCGCCATCAGATCCACCTGCGGCGCGATCTGGTTGCTGCTCAACAGCCACTGTTGGTTGTCGTAAACGAGCGAAATGGGCGGAACCGGGTAGGGAGTCAGTTCTTCGTTAAGGCGGACGATGGCCTGGGCGCGGGTCTGCCCGCCCACAGGGACGTCGGCGACGCGCACACCGCTGAAGACACGGTCGGTGTGCCAGAACTGCCACACAGCGAAAAGGGCAATTGCCGTCAACAGCGCCACCGACGCGTAGATGACGAGAAAGTCTACAGAACTGCGGCGGCTCGTCTTCGGGCGATAGCCTGCCTGTGGGTAGGTTGTCTGCATCGGCTAGACCTTAGCACCATCAAGTTCAAACACGTCTACTTTGGTGTCTATCCGTAAATTACAGTGCGCAGCACTACGTCCGCTCAAAACAACCAACTTCGCCGGGCTGCTTTGAATTTACGGATAGATTCTTAATTGCGGACCAATATACAAGAAAGGGATCGCCATGTCTAGTAAGACCAGCAACACGAAGGGGACAGCTTCGATCCACACCGGCGGCTGCTCCCACCAACGCAGGCGGATGGTCAGCACAGCATAGGCAAGCAGACCGGAAATACCGCCGCCTACGAAGAGGATCGTCCACCGATCTGGATGCCAGCCCATGAGCACGGCCACGATGACGCCCGCCAGCAGGAAGATCGCGGCAAGTACGCTGGTCAATGGGCGCAAGAGCGAACGCCACCCCACCGCCACAAGCAGACCGATGGGCAGCAAACCGGGGAAGAGGTAGCGTCCCTGGTGTTGCACGAAGCCCAGGTTGTACCAGACATACGACGCGCCTACTCCGGCCAACAGCAGCGCCAGCGCGCCGAGTTGTGTGCGTTGGGCATGATCCAACGCAGCCCACCTGCGTCGCACCTGTGCCATCTTCGCAACCAGGCCGAAAACGATCAGCGCGCTGAACAGCATGAGCAGCGTGTAGATCCGCCCGTCCATGAAGACGCCCATCCAACCGAAGACGCCCCAGAAGCTGTTAAAGGTGAAACGAAGCGCCCGCTCCCAGTAGGCAGCCCAGCCGTTGGCTGCGATCCAGCCGGCGGTGGTGGGCTGTCCTGTCACCACGAGGTCGTGCCACGCCAGCCCCAAGAAGTCGAAGCCGCCGTAGAGATAGATATTGCGCAGCCACAGCGGCAGCCCCAACAGCAACGCCCACACGCTCACCGCCGTCACCTGGAGCACGGCGCGGCGCCATCCGCCGCGCCGCCAGGCCACAACGAAGACGGTCAACACCACCACCGGGAGCAAAATGTACGTCGTCGCCTTGGTCAGAAAGCCAAGCCCGATGAGTAAACCCAGAAACAGGAGGGGCGAATTGCGAGTTGCGAATTGCGAGAGGCGAAGGGCGGATTGCGAGTTGCGTTTGAGCTGCATCTGCACCGGCAACCTTGCAAACTTGCCCCCTGCAAACTCCTCTCGCACCCACCGCGCCAGGACGTACATCGTCGCCGCCACGATCACCCCGGCCAGCGGATCGTTGTTCACCGAGGATAGGATGGCGACGTGCATGGGCAGGAAAGCGACGAAGGCCGCCGTCCCCAGGGCCAGGCGAGGACGTGCGGGGAAAATGGCGCGCACGGTGAGGAAGATCAGCGCGATCACGGCGACACCCATCAACGCGTTGAACAGGCGCAATGCGATCAAACTGCCACCCGCCAGCGAAAAAACAGGTGCGGCGATCAAATAGTAAAGCGGCGGCTGATGGAATTCGTAGCGCACCGGCTCAATCGAGAGATCCGGCGGGAACTTCCGGCTCGTCAACTGTTCCAGGTAGAGCTGGTCGTAGTCGCCCATTTGCAGGTAGGGCAGACCGTCACCGCGGGCGATGTGGGCGATGTAGTTGTAGTGCGCCGGTTCATCGGGATTTTGCCACGCCGGGGTGGTCACCGCGAAGAGGGTGGCGAGGGCGAGGTACGTAATGAGTAATGCGTAATGCGTAATTGTTATTGGCGACTGAATGTTTGGTCGGGACATGACGTTAACTTGTCGGCGGAGAGAGGGTTTGTGGGAGATGGCAGCAGACGGGGACGTTCCGTCTGCTGCCATCCCTCACAAACCCTCCTACTCCGTCTCACCCAGCACTTCCGCCGGATCGAGTTTGGTGAAGAGCGGCTGCGGCTGTTGTAACGTCTGGCCGGGGGGCAGGGTTCCGGCGGCCCAGCGGACGCTGGCGGCGCTGTGATCATAACGAAGGACGAGATGCGTGCCACGGGCGTCGGTCACTTCTTCGGTGTACTGGTTGCCGAAGATCGGTTCGCTGTAGCCGAGATAGCCGTGCAATGCCTCGCTGCTGTGCGGCAGGATCGGCGCCCACATCACCTTGAGCCAGTCGATGGCCTGCAACGAGACGTAGACGCTGGTGGCTGCCGCGGCGGGGTCGGTCTTGATGCTCTGCCAGGGCGCTTTGTCGTTGAGGTACTGGTTGACGCGCTGGCTGAGACGACGCACTTCCTGGAGCGCAGCCTTGAGTTTGACGGCGCTGTAGAGCGCGCCCACGCTGTCGAAGCCGGCGCGGATCTCGTCGAGCAGGTCGAGATCGGCTTGATCCAGTTCCCCGGGCGTGGGGACGACGCCGTCGAAGCGTTTGTAGGCGAAGCCGAGCATGCGATTCGCCAGGTTGCCCCAGTTGGCCACCAGCTCACTGTTGACGCGTTCCACGAAGTCGGCCCAGGTGAAGTCGGTATCGGAATTTTCGGGCGCCACCGCCGTGAGGACGTAGCGCCAGGCGTCGGCCTGGAATTCGCGCAGCACCGAGTTGAAGCCGATCACGTTGCCGCGGCTGGTGCTGAACTGCATGCCGCGGAAGTTGAGATACTCGTTGGCAGGCACGTCGTAGGGCAGGTTGAACTTCTCGCCGCCTTCGCCGTCGTTGTAGGCCATCAGGATGCCCGGCCAGATCACGGTGTGGAAGGGGATGTTGTCCTTGCCGATGAAGTTGTAGATCAGCGCGTCGGGGTTGACGTCGCGATCCCACCACTGGCGCCAGGCGTCGGTGTCGTTGAGCAGACCCCATTCCACGGCGGCGCTGAGGTAGCCGATCACGGCGTCGTACCACACGTAGATGCGTTTGCCTTCGTAGCCGGGCAGCGGGATCGTGATCCCCCAATCGATATCGCGGGTGATGGGTCGCCCGCGCAGTTCATTCAGGCCCAGTTGACCCTTGGTGAAGTTGAGGACGTTTGGCCGCCAGTGATCTTTGTCTGTCTCCACCCACTTGAGCAGCGGCTCGTTGAGCTTGCCCAAATCGAGGAAGAAGTGTTCGGTCTCGCGCACGGCCAGATCGGTGCTGCCGGTGATCTTCGAGCGCGGGTTCTTCAACTCCAGTGCGTCGTAGATACGTCCACAGTTGTCGCACTGATCGCCGCGGGCGTCCTCGTAGCCGCAGTAGGGACACGTCCCCTCCACGTAGCGGTCGGCCAGGAAGCGCTTGGCCTCAGGATCGTACCACTGCTTCTGCGTGTCTTTATAAATATAGCCATTTTCCAGGTGACGCAAGAAGAGTTTCTGCGTCACGTCCCAGTGGTTCTGGGTGTCGGTATGGCTGTAGAGATCGAAGGTCAGCCCCATGGCCAGGCAGCCGTCCACGAACAGGCGATGGTACTTTTCGATCACCTCTTGCGGGGTGATGCCTTCCTTTTCGGCCTGCAAGGTGATGGGCGTGCCGTGGGTGTCGGAGCCGCTGACCATCAACACGTCGTTGCCCATCATGCGCTGGAAACGCGCAAAGATATCGGGGGGCAAATACGCGCCCGCAATCTGGCCGATGTGCTTTTCGCCGTTGACGTACGGCCAGGCAACGCCGACGAGAATCTTTCGGGGTGTGTCGGTCATGGCTCCGTGTCCTGTGTGAAGAGATGAATAAAGATAGTGTGTGTTTACTCGCCCGCCCACTTGCCTAGCGCCCACACAATCGCGTAGAGAAGGAGGAAGAAAAGCAACCCGCCGGTCATGCACAACATGCCGAGGATGGCGGCGTTGCGGCCGTAAAATGCCCAGATCAGGCCGCCGCCCACTCCGTACAAGAGGACAAAAAATCCGACGACGAGCCGGATTTCTGTACCGCGCATGAACCGATTCACACTGCTTCCCTTTCCTGCGAGCAGAAGAGAGACTACGCCCTAGATTATAGCGGGCGCGTCAAGGAAATCCAAAAGATCTGGGATAGCACCGTGAGATAGAACGCTGATTAAGCGGATTGAGCGGATCAGCGCGGATTTTTCTGCTTCAATCCGCCTAATCCGCTCGATCCGCGTTCTATTCTACGCCGCCAGATAGATCCCTTTATCCCAGGCCGCGCCTAATGCTATAATGCATTCCACCTAGCCCGAGCAACCAGACGGAGGCGTCTAGGCAGGAGCGGGTGGCGGAGACACAACCTGTCGGGTTTTCTGTAACCCGGCGGGTTTCTGATGTGGTTCCATTCAAGATGATCGGCGAGGTGAAATGAAAGCATTCATTGTGATGGGGCGTTCGCTCAAAGCAATCTACGATGAACTCTTCCTGTGGGTGTGGTTGAGCGCGCTCTGGTGGCTGGGGACGGTCCTGGTGGTGACGGCTGCGCCGGCCACGCTCGGCTTGAACATGGCGGCCAACCGCGTCGCCAACTATAAACGTGTCGATAGCAGCTTTTTCTGGGAGAGCGCCCGCCAGCACATCGGCAAAGGCTGGTTGCTCTACGTGCTGCACATCCTGTTCTATGCCGGCGTCGTGATGAACATCGTCTTTTATCTCAACAGCGCAGCGTCGTGGATGCAGATCATTGGCATCGTCTTCATCTGGATCCTGATCCTGTTGATGATGTCGAGCCAGTACTTCTTTGCGCTCTTCTGGCAACTGGACGAACCCAGCCTGCGCATGGTCTTCCGCAACGCTGTGCTGCTGGCATTGCGCTATCCTGTCTACACCTTTCTGATGCTGATCTTCCAAATCCTACTGCTGGTGATCAGCTTTGTCACCGTGCTGCCGATCCTGTTGTTGATGCCGGCGGCAATCGCCGTATCGGCCAACTTTGCGCTGGTGGGCGCGCTGCAAGAGATGGATCTTGCCCCGCAACCGCCGCAAGTGGACGCAAGGAGATGACGCCATGAACCTGTTGATCCTGGGCGGCACAGTCTTTCTGGGTCGCCATTTGGTAGAAGCCGCCCTGGCGCGTGGACACGAGATCACGCTCTTCAACCGCGGGCAGCACAACCCCGATCTCTTCCCCGACGTGGAAAAACTACGCGGGGACCGCGACAACGATCTCGCCGCCCTCGCAGGCCGCCGCTGGGATGCCGTCATCGACACCTGTGGCTACATCCCACGCGCTGTGCGCCAATCTGCCCAACTCCTGGCCGACGCCGTGGACCACTACACCTTCGTCTCGTCGTTGTCGGTTTATGCTGATTTCAGCAAACCGGGCATCGACGAAAGCGCGCCGGTGGGTCGCATCGACGATCCCACCGTGGAGCAGGTGACAGGCGAAACCTACGGCCCGCTCAAGGCGCTGTGCGAAGAAGCCGCCGAAGCCGCCATGCCCGGCCGCGTCTTCAACGTGCGCCCTGGCCTCATCGTCGGCCCGAATGACCCCACGGATCGCTTCACCTACTGGCCCGTACGCGTGGCCGACGGCGGAGACGTCCTCGCGCCGGGGCGACCCGACTATCCGGCAGAGATCATCGACGTCCGCGACCTGGCCGAGTGGATCGTCCACATGGCGGAAGTACGCAAAACCGGCGTCTACAACGCCACCGGCCACGCCCTCACAATAGGATCGATTCTCGAAACAAGCAAGCAGATCAGCGGCAGCGACGCCCGTTTCCACTGGGTGGATGAAGCCTTCCTGCTCGAAAAGGGTGTGCAGCCCTGGCAGGAGATGCCGCTGTGGGTGGGTGACGATCCCAGCATGGCCGGCTTCGCCTACTTCAACGTCGAAAAAGCCATCGCCGACGGCCTCTCTTTTCGTCCACTCGACGTCACCGTGAACGACACACTGGCCTGGGCGGCGACGCGGTCCGAGGATCACCAATGGCGCGCAGGCATCACACGTCAACGTGAGGCAGAACTGTTGGAAGCATTTACGATTTTCGATTGACGATTTACGATTTCTCGGTTGAGCGAATGACGCCAATTGAGGAATTGTACCGACGTAACGACAATCGAAAATCGTCAATCGAAAATCGTAAATAAGGAGTCTTTATGGCACTGCTCAACGAATACCACAAACCTGCCACCCTCGCCGAAGCGCTTCAGTTGCTCAGCCGCACCGAGACCCGACTTGTGCCGCTGGCCGGTGGATCGCGTCTCATCGGCGAACTGGAGACCCGCGCCCGCCGCGACGTGGACGGCGTCGTCGATCTCAGCGGCCTCGGTCTCTCCTACATCCACGCCGAAGACAACGAACTGCGCGTCGGCGCCATGACCACGATCAGCGATCTCATCGCCCATCCTGTTGCTGCGGACCTGGCCGGCGGTCTTCTGCGCCGCGTCGCCCGCTACGAAGGACCGATCAACCTGCGCAACGCCGCCACCCTGGGCGGCATCGTCGCCGCCGCCGAAGCCGACAGCGAACTCTATGCTGCGTTGTTGGCGTTGGGGGCAAGTGTGGTGTATGGCGGAGGCCCTCACCCCCAACCCCTCTCCCAGGGGACTGGGAGAGGGGAGACAAAGGGGATCGCCGCGCCTGTATCCTCTACCGAAAAGCCCACACAGGCAGAACCGGCAAGTCGACACGATCTGGCCCCCCTCTCCCGGTCTGACGGGAGAGGGGTTGGGGGTGAGGGCCTCTGGAGTGAGGGCCTCCTGCTCACCGAAATCCGCATTCCCCTGCGTCCCCTCACCAGTGGACACGCCCGCATCGCCCGCACGCCCATGGACCGTCCTATCGTGGCGGCAGTGGCGGTGGCGGGTGAAGACGTCGAGCGGGTGGTCCTGTGTGGCGTGGCGGCGCGCCCGATCCTGGATGACGAGGCGATGGCGCCTGTCTCCGATTTCAAGGGCAGCGCCGAATATCGGCGCGAAATGGCTGGGGTTGTGCGTCAACGGGCGCTGGATGAAGCGAAGGCCACCCTTTCTGGTTAAAAACGAGGTTCTTGTGCTACGCCATAACGCTCAACCTTTACAGGACAGCGACCAACTCAACCGTTTCGAGTTCCACACTCGAATGGCATGTGCTCACCCGACGCTGATCGTGGATGATGCAAACGAATTTCAACCGGATGCGGTTCTGTGTCTGGAACAGAACGGCGGCAGTTGGGTCACCGACGAGGACTACCTGGCAGGCGCGCCAGAACTCATTCTTGAAATCGCCGAAGACACGACCACCTACGAGTTCAACGAGAAACGCGACGTTTACTGCCGTATCGGTGTGAAGGAGTATATTGTCTGGACACTTGCCGACAAAGAGACCCATTGGCATCGCCTACAAGACGGACAATACCTTCCGGCCCATGTGGACAACGAAGGCATCGTGCGCAGCACCGTCTTCCCCGGGCTGGATCTCCACGCCAAAGCCCTCCTACAAGGGGACATGTCGCTGGTCCTGGCGACGATGCAGGCGGGGATCGAAAGCGCAGCGCATGCCGAATTTATGAAGACGTTGGGAGGTCAGTGATGAGCACGACAGTAGAAACCCGGTACGAACATATCATTCTGGACGAAAGCAGCGTCGCTATGATTGCCGGAAGTCGCCTCAAGGTCGCCGATCTCGTCACCGAGCATGTGGAGTGGGGATGGAGCGCAGAAGAGATCGCCTACCAGCACCCGCCGCTAACGCTAGGACAAGTCTACTCGGCGCTGGCCTACTACTGGGATCATCGTGAGCAGATCAATGAGTACCGATCTCAGATCGCCGAAGAGGTTGAGCAACTGCGCCAGGAGCTACCGGAGTTTCCCAGGCTAGCCGAGCTACGCGCCCGTTATCGGATACAGTAATGCTCAAGTCGACGGAGATACAACCCATGCCCACCATCCTGGAAATGACCCGTGAAGAGCTGATGCCATACGTAGTGGCATTGCGCAAACAGAAACCAGTCGAGTTGACGCCCGAACAGATCGCCCAGCGCGAGGATCTGATCCAGCGGGCGCGCCAGGCGGCGGAGATGCTACGACAGAAGTACAACGTGCGGCGTGTCGTCCTGTTTGGTTCGCTTGTCCACGAAGCGTGGTTCCACGAAAAAACCGACGTCGACATGGCCGTGGAAGGCAGGGAAGGCTTCGACTACTTCGCCGCCTGGGGTGATGTGGAGAAGTTCTTCCCAGATCGCAAGCTCGATTTCATCGACTGGGACATGGCGACTGATTCGTTGCGGAAAACAATCAACCGCAAAGAACTTGAGCTTTGACGTTATCCTTTCATCAAGAGCTGATTGAACCGAATTGCTTGCTTTCGCCGAATTCTTACGCCTTGTAGAGGAATCCGAATGATCATCAACCTCACCGTCAACGGCACCGAACACACCCTGAACGTCCACGCTGGGGAACTATTGCGCACGGCCTTGCGCCGTCTGCGCTACTACAGCGTCAAACACGGTGACGAAACCGGCGAAGCCGGCGCCGACGCCGTCCTCCTCACCTTCACGCCGGAGCAGCCCACCAGCTACCGCCTCCTCAACGCGGGGACAATGCTGGCAGCGCAGGCAGATGGCGCGTCCATTGTGACGGCCGAGGGCCTGGTGACTGGGGACTGGGGATCGGGAATTGGGAACAGGAGCGCTCAAGCCACTCCTCCCCAATCCCCAGTCCCCGATCCCCGATCCCTGGTCCCCCTCCAGGAGCAATTCGTCCAATGCGGCGCGATCCAGTGCGGCTACGGCACGCCGGCGCAGTTGTTGGCGGCGCAGAAATTGCTCAGCGAGAACCCCGATCCGACGGAAGCGGAGGTGCGTGAGGCGATTGCCGGTGTGCTCTGTCGCTGCACAGGCTATTTGAAGCCTGTGCAGGCGATCCTGCGCACAGCGGCGCTGCGTCGGGGTGAGACGCTCGATCCCCTGCCCGTGGAGATCCGCGACGTGCCGGACGTGGGCGAATGGCCGTCTTCGTTGCCCGATTCCCCGCCTGATGACCGCACCGGCGACGGCACAGACACGCAGACACGTACGCGCACTGTCCCTGTCACCGTGGCGTCGCCGAAGACGCAGGTGGTGAATAAGCCCGAACCCAAGGTGGACGCGGTCAAGCTGGTCAAGGGGCGCGGCGTCTTCGCAGACGACGTGGAGATGCCAGGGATGCTCTACGGCGGGCTGTTGACCAGCCCACACGCCCACGCCCGCATCCGCAACATCGACAAGTCCAAAGCCGTGGCACTGCCCGGTGTACACGCCGTCCTCACCCACGAGGACGTAGAACGAGTCATCTACGCCAGTGGCGGACAGAGCTACCCCAATCCGCCGCCCTACGATCAGGTCAGCCTCGACAACAAAGTGCGTCACGTGGGTGACCGTGTGGCCGTCGTCGCCGCGGAGACGCCCGAACTGGTGCAGCAGGCGCTGGAACTGATCGAAGTGGACTACGAGATCCTGCCCGCGGTCTTCGATCCGCTGGCGGCGATGGCCGACGGCGCACCTGTGATCCGACCAACCCGACGCCGTGAAGATCCACGACGCCGCCCGCAACATCGCCGTCAAGATCGAGGTGAATCACCACGACGTCGACGCCGCCCTGGCGCAGGCTGATTTTGTCTACGAGCGAATACAGCGTCCACCAGGTGCAGCAGGCCAGCATCGAGCCGCACATCGTCGTCAGCTACTGGGACGAAGATGACCGTCTCGTCATCCGCACCAGCACGCAGGTCCCTTCCACGTGCGGCGCATGGTCGCCCCGTTGATCGGCCTGCCCGTGCGGCGCATCCGTGTGGTGAAACCACGCATCGGCGGCGGCTTCGGCGGCAAACAGGAGATGCTCATCGAAGACCTGTGCGCCCACCTCACCCTCGCCACCGGTCGCCCGGTGAAGTTCGAGTACACGCGCCCAGGAATTTACGTCGGCGCGTACGTCACCCGCAGATTTTGCGCTTCCGCAGCGGCATCGACAAGGACGGCAAACTGGTGGGCATGGATCGTGAGGTCACCGCTGACGCCAGCGTACGGCGCATGGCCTCACCGTGCAGATGGTCACCGGTTTTCGGGCGCTGAGCACCTATTGGCTGCCCGCCGCCCGCTTCGACTGCGACGTGGTCTACACCAACAAACCTGTTCCCGGCGTTTCGGGGCTACGCGCAGATCCTCTTCGGCCTGGAACAGCACATGGAAGAATTGGCCCTGGCGCGTGGACTCGACCCCATCGAGTTCAAGCGGCCCGAACTGGATCAAGTGGGCCAGGATCTGCCCATGGCCGAAGCAATGGGCGAAGGGCCGCGAAGGCTTCGCCCAACGCGGATGACCAGCGGTCTGGCCGAGTGTGTGGAAGAAGGCGCGGCCATCGGCTGGGATCGTCGCTTCGACCCGGCGTGGAAGGTCGACCCGGCGTCCGCACATCCGCCGCGGCATTGGCATGGCTGTCTGCATGCACGGCACCGGCATCGCCGGGCTGGACATGGACGGCCAGCATCAAACTCAACGACGACGGCTCGTTCAACCTGCTCGTGGGCGCAACCGACCTGGGCACCGGCTCCGACGCCGTCCTGGCGCAGATTGCCGCCGAGACGCTGGGCGTGTCGCTGGACGAGGTGGTCATTTACAGCAGCGACACCGATTTCACCCCCTTCGACACCGGCGCCTACGCCAGCAGCACCACCTACATTTCGGGCGGCGCGGTGATGAAAGCGGCGGAACAGGTGGCGCAGCAGATCTTCGCCCACGCTGCCAAACACCTGCTCCCCGGCGCGGACCCCGAACGCCTGTGGCTGGAAGGTGGGCAGAGTCCACGCGCCGGATGGCCGCGCGGTGACGCTGTCCACGGTGGCGTTGCACAGCACGCACCAGGCCGAACAGCACCAGATCATGGCGACAGCCAGCCACATGAGCTATGTCAGCCCCGCCCCCTTCGCCGCCCAATACGCCGAAGTGGAAGTGGACACCGAAACCGGCCAGGTGACGGCGAAAAAGATCGTCATGGCGGTGGATTGCGGCGTGGCCATCAATCCCATCACGGCTACGGGGCAGGTGGAAGGCGGCATGATCCAGGCGCTGGGCTACGCGCTCAGCGAAGACATGGTCTACGACGAACTGGGCCGCTTGCAGACGACGAAGTTTGGCGACTACCGCATCTACGCCGCCGACGAAGTCCCGAGATCGGCGTGGTCCTCGTGCAGACGTACGAACCGAGCGGTCCTACGGCGCCAAAGCCGTGGCCGAGATCCCCATGGACGACCTGGCCCCGGCCATCGCCGCCGCCTCTTCGACGCCACGGGCGCGCGCATCCGCCAGATCCAGTTTACGCCGGAGCGGGTGTGGCGGGCGTTGACAGCGCACTAAACAAGCGAGTATCATCGCACAATCCGCTTGGAGAAGTACTGTGCCAGTAGTAAAACGCATTGGCCCATATAGGTTCCGTTTCTACAGCCGAGGAGAAGGTCATGAGCCTCCTCATATTCATGTACAGCGATGGCCAGTTGGAAGCAAAGTTCTGATTTGACAAGGGAAAGGTCTTGCCACAAGCCCTGGACGTTATGCAACTCATGAACTCAACCGGCTAGCGGAATTGATTGAAGAGAATCGAGAGAGTTCTAGATGCTTGGTACACGTACTTTAGCTGATCTGTACCTGGGCAGTGAACCCATATCCGTCACAGCAGAAGACGATTCTCTCCACATTGACCTGGCGAACGGCAACAGCATTGACATACCGCTGTCGTTCATCGGCGCGCTAGGACCGCGCAAGCTGTCGCCTGAAGCAAAGTTGCTGATCCTGAACAAGCCGCCGCAGATCGATCACATCCATGTGACCGACAGCGCGCTCAACGTGTACCTCAAGGACGGACGCTTGCTGTCGTCGCCATTGTCCTGGTTTCCGCGGCTGATGCACGGTACCGCAGCGGAGCGCAACCACTACGAACTTCTCGGCGACGATGACGTGATCCACTGGCCCGATCTAGACGAAGACATCGATCTGGCCGGGTTGTTTGTCGGCGGCAAGAGCAGAGAAAGCGAGAGATCGCTAAGTAGATGGATGCTCCAACGTGAACGACTGGCTGTCCGTGAATCGTCACCAAGCTACGCGACCGAGGATCGCAAGACTGCCGGTGTCGAAGTGCTGGTACGTGACGCCCTTCAGCAAATTCCAGAGCCATACGGCGAGGACATTATTGAAGATGTCTGTTTGGTCATCGAAAATGACGAAACACTTCTACGACGCTACCATGAATTGGCCGCTGACCTGCGACATTGGGTTGTCAACAACTGGATCGGACAATATACAAAACTGATTGTTGGTATGGAAACAGTGCGTTTGGTAGATGCCAAACGCAGCAAAATCATCAAGTCCTACACCAAGTTACGTTAGCAAATCGTGCTGGACCAAAAATTCTCAGTTGTGTAGAGAGAAGTGATTAGGGATTGGTGACTGGTGATTGGGGCGGATGGGAAAATCGTTTTCAACCAAGATGATGGGATGATGAGGGTGATGTAGCGCAAAGCCCATCATCCACATCATCCCATCATCATCTCCCCTAATCACCAATCACCAGTCACCAATCCCCACCGTTCGGAGACCCAACCATGAACCCAACCACCCCCAAACAGATCAACCGCGCCCTGGATCGGGTGCTGCACAAGGTGAAACAGCCTGCCCGCTACACCGGCGGCGAGTTGAATTCGATTGTCAAAGACTGGGCCGATCCGCGCATTCGGGCGCGGGTGGCGCTGGCCTTCCCCGATATTTACGAACTCGGCGGCTCCAACCT
Source organism: Caldilineaceae bacterium (assembly GCA_041391225.1). Classification (GTDB taxonomy): domain Bacteria; phylum Chloroflexota; class Anaerolineae; order Caldilineales; family Caldilineaceae; genus RI-153. Next base: position 118,660 of record JAWKOL010000015.1, on the reverse strand, counting down.
GGGGACGGCGCTGCTCTACAACTTGATCAACCGCCGCGAGGACATGCTGGCCGAGCGCGTCTACTGCCCGTGGCCCGATTTCGAAGAGATCATGCGCCGCGACGGCATCCCGCTCTATGGGCTGGAGACCAAGCACCGCGTCCTCGATTTCGATCTCTACGCCTTCAGCCTGCCCTACGAACAGCTCTACACCAACGTCCTCACCATGCTCGATCTGGCGGGCATCCCCCTGCGCGCCGAGGACCGCAGCGCCGAGCACCCCGTGGTCATCGCCGGTGGCTCTGGCTGCTACAACCCCGAACCCATGGCCGCGTTCTTCGACGCGATGGTCATCGGCGAAGGGGAAGAGGTGATTTTTGAGGTGATTGAAGCGGTGGAACAGTGGAAAGAAGAGATTAAGAGATTAGGAGATTTGGGGATTGAGGCAGATGCCTCTGAAAATCGCCCAATCGCCCAATCGCCTAATCGCCTCTCTCTCTGGCATCGCCTCGCCTGCATCCCCGGCGTCTACGTGCCAGGACTATACGAGCCTGTCTATGCTGCGGACGGCACGCTGGTGGAGACGCGACCGCTGACGCCGGACGCGCCTGCCGAGGTGATGAAGCGGGTGGTGACGGTGCTGCCCGAGCCGGTGACACGCTTCATCGTGCCCAACATCGACGTCGTCCACAACCGGGCCGCGATTGAGATCATGCGCGGCTGCACGCGAGGATGTCGCTTCTGCCAGGCAGGCATGATCTTCCGTCCTGTGCGCGAGCGCCCCGTGGACGAGGTCCTGCGCGCCGTGGACGAGATGATCGAGCACTGCGGCTTCGAGGAAGTCAGCTTCCTCAGCCTGAGCAGCAGCGACTACAGCTACGTGGAAGAATTGGTGCGCCGCACCATGGAACGCCACGGCGAAAAGAAGCTCTCCATCGGCCTGCCCAGCCTGCGCATCGAAAGCTTCAGCGTCGATCTCATGGACCTGCTGGAGAAGGGGCGACGGCGTTCCGGCTTCACCTTCGCACCCGAGGCCGCCACGGATCGCCTGCGCGATGTGATCAACAAGCCCATCGCCTCCGATGATCTGCTCAAAACCGCCGAAGAGGTCTACCGCCGCGGCTGGACCACGATCAAAATGTACTTCATGATCGGCCACCCCACGCAGACGCTGGAAGACGTGCAGGCCATCGCCGATCTGTCGCGGGCCGTGCTGGAGGTGGGCCGCCGCGTGTTGGGAAAGAAGGCCAACGTGCGCATCGGCGTGAGCACGCTGGTGCCAAAGCCGCACACGCCTTTCCAATGGGTGCCGATGGAAGAGGAAAGCGTGATCAACGCGCAGATCGATCTGCTCAAGCGTGAGCTGCGCGGCCCCGGCATTCAGTTCACCTGGAATGATCCCAACGAGACGTTGGTGGAAGCCTTCCTCACCCGCGGCGACCGCAAACTGGCCGATGTCATCGAACGGGCGTGGCAACTGGGCGCCAAACTCGACGCCTGGGGCGATCAGTTCCGCTTCGACGCCTGGCAGCAGGCGTTCGACGAGTGCGGCCTCGACATGAACTGGTATGCCCGCCGCGAGCGTCCGCTGGACGAGACGCTGCCTTGGGAGCACATCTCCGCTGGGCTAAAGAAGGAATTCCTCATGCAGGAGTACGTCCACACCTACCAGGGTGGCGTGGTGGACGACTGCCGCGAGCACTGTTTCTCGTGCGGCATCCTCGGCTACTTCAAAGACCAACGCCGTGACGCGCCCGACGACGGCTGGGCCTGCCCGCCGCTAGGACGGGGCAAGCAGCGCCAACCCGTGGACGTCAGCCCCATCCCCCTCTACTTCAACGACGACATGTCACCGGCGCGGACGGGGCAATTCGCCGAGCGGGTGCCGCAGCGTCGGCAGGGGACGGTGGCGAAACGTGTGGAGATCGGGGATTAGGGACTATTACGCGGCGGCGTAAGCCAACCTCAATATTCACGATTGCGACACGGAGTAGGCATCCTCAGATGCCGGGTAGACCTGAACAAGCCGCATCTGAGGATGCTCTCTCCGCAGTATTTTGTGGACCGATTTCAGTCACCATCCACTGAGGACAAGAGTGCAGCGTCAATCTGCAATCTGACGGAGGGACCATGTCAGTTACGGTGCCGGATTGGCTCGATTCTGTTGCGGGTGAATTGCAGATTTCACAGGACGAACTGATTTCACAAGGGATCCGAGTGCTCCTGGAGAACAAGCTACAGGAGGAGGAAGACGGTTCGTGGCAGGACTTTCAGCGTTTGGATACACTTGAGTACAAAGCGCGACCGGCTTCATCCGCTGCTAGAGGATGGACTTACACAACCGTTTCTGAAAAAAGCGAACTGATGAATCTTCCTTCCACGATCACCATCCTCGACATCCCAATCCACAGCCTCACCTACGAGCAGACCTTCGCCCGCATCGAGGAGATGATCCGCGCCACGCCAATCAGGTGACCACGGTGAACCCCGAGTTCCTGGTGATGGCGGCGCCAGGATGCGTCCTTTCGGCGCGTGTTGCAGGTCGCAGACCTGGTGCTGGCCGACGGTGTGGGGCTGCATCTCGGGGCGATGTTGCAGGGGAAGCGCTTTGTCTCGCGTGGCAGGCAGCCAGTTGGTCTACCGGCTGGCCCCACTGGCGGCGCAGCAGGGATGGCGCTTGTTCTTCCTGGAAGCGGAGACAGGCGTGGCCGAAGACGCAGCGCAACGCCTACGCTCCCAATATCCCGGATCGACATCACCGTCAACGCCGCCGACCCCACGCCCGAGGGGACCGCGACCGCGCTCGATCACATCCGCCGCGCTCCGCCCCACATTCTGCTCTCGTGGCCTACGGCGTTCGCAAACAGGATCTTTGGATCGCCCGCAACAAAGAAAATGCCGCCGTGCCGGTGATGATCGGCATCGGCGGCACATTGACGTCATCGCCGGGCGCACGCTGCGCCCGCCACAATGGCTGCACGATATTGGGTTGGAATGGCTCTTCCGCCTGTGGAAACAGCCCAGCCGTTGGCGTCGTCAATTGCGTCTGCCGGTCTTCGTTGTGTTGATCATCGCCCAACGCTTGGGCATGCTTAGGCCCCGGGGAGCGTAGGTTAGGTTATTCACGATCCTGTGTGAACTCGCGGAGAGAGCATCCTGCCCGGGCAGGATGCTCTCTCCGCGAGTTCACACAGGATCGTGAGCTACTGAACCTACAAGATCTATCCCCAAGCACTCTCGGTGTCCACAATCGCCTCGGCCTCGATTTCCACCAAATACTGCGGACCCACCAACTTTGCCTCCACCAGTGTGTTGGCAGGGCGAATCTCGCTGAAAAACTCACCGTGGACACGCGCCACCGGCTCCCAGTTGGCAATGTCGCTCACAAAGACGCGTGTGCGCACCACGTCGGCCAGTTCGCCGCCCAGGTTGTTGAGCGCACGTTCGATCTTTTGGATAGCGTAGCGTGCTTGGGCGGCTGGATCGTCTCCACCGACGAGGTTGCCCTTTTCGTCGGTGGCCGTGGTACCCGACACGTGGATAATCGATCCCAGGCGCACGGCGCGGCTGTAACCGGCCATCGCCTCCCAGGACGTGCCGCTGTCGAAATTGCGTCGCGAGGCGCTCATCAGGCCCACGCTCCTTTGGCCATCATGCCGCCGTCTACGCACAGGTATTCGCCGGTGACGAAGGATGCCCTGTCACTGGCCAGGAAGAGGACCGCTTCGGCTACTTCTTCGGGTTTGCCGGCGCGGCCCAGCGGATGGGTCTTGGCCGACTCGGTGCGCAGCAGATCGAGGCTGCCATAGCCAGCAATTGCCAGTTCTGTCTCGATTGTGCCGGGGTTGACGGCGTTGACGCGGATGTTGTGCGGCGCGTAGTCCAGCGCCAGTTGACGCGTCAGGTTGAGGATGCCCCCCTTGCTCGCCGCGTACGCCGACACATTGTTGGCCGACTGCAAGCCTTGCACGCTGGCAATATTCACCGCCGCGCCGCCGCCACGCCCCATCATCACTGGGAAGCCGAACTTCGCCATCAAGAACGTGCTCTTCAAGTTGACATCGATGATGCGATCCCACATCTCCTCGGGCAACTCGTGCGCGGGGACGTAGCTGGCCGCCGGCTGAATCCCCACATTGTTGACGATGACATCCAGCCCGCCCCAGCGTGTGACACACGTCTCCACCAACGCCTTGCAGTCGTCCGCCTGGGCCACATCGGCGCGCTGAAAGGCGATCCCACTGCTCGCCTGCACCAGCGCTTCGCCCGCCTGCACGTCCACATCTGCGCACAGGACATGCGCACCTTCCCGCGCAAACGCCTTCGAAATGGCCGCGCCGATTCCTTTGGCACCGCCGGTGACGATCACAATCTTCTGATCGAAGCTCGCCATGTCGACTCCTCCTGGTTTGTTGATGCTATCGATGTTGTTGGATTGAGGTGGGTTAATCGTACCTTATCCAGCGCACGAGGACAATTGACGATGGACGACCACCATCATCTCTTCTACAACATTTGTAGAATTGACCATTCCCCGCCGTCTCTGCTATAGTGACTTCGTCTGCTATCAACCCAATCACCAACCGGTAGAGGAGATCGGTGCAAACTATGGTTTTAGTCTATCGCACACGTGCAGGACTTGTTCCTGCAGGGTTCGTTGATAAGAATTGCACCGGTGATCCCGCGAGGTGAGAAGGGACCGGGAGACGTCTCTCCTGTCCATTTCACAGCAGCGCAAGCGTCAAGAGCGCAAGAGGTCACGGTGCAAATGCCCGTGACCTTTTTTATTGGGCTGCGCTGCGCTTTCTGCGGCGACCAGAGTCACGGGCTTTCCCGTGGCTCTTTTGTTTTCCAGATCCCCGGTGTACAACGAATCCCCCCCAAAAGGGATGCTCAAAAGAGGAAGCGTGGAGTCTAAGGAGATTTCAGAATTTTATTGATCCACGAAGGCACACGAAGCATCACGAAGAGGAAAAAAGGGACACGGATTTCAGGATTCGCAGGACAACAGAGCGGAAGAGCTTTCTGCTTGTTCCTTTCTGCCTTCGTGTGCCTTCGTGGATCATTGTTTCTCTGGTTTCTCCTAACGGAAATTCACAGCAACATTCAGAATCAGACGCGGGTAGGAAAATGGACAACTACGATCTGAAAGAGACACTCACCGACAACAAGTTCCGTAGCCTGTGGCGCATGATGACGGGCTACCACTGGATCTACTTGATGGCGACCCTCAGCGTCGGCGTGGCCGCCATCGCCCGCGCGGGGACATCGTACCTGATCGGCTACTTCGTCGACGATGTACTCCCCCGCGACAACGTGCTCTCGCTATTGCCCTGGGTGGCGGCGGCGTTCGTGGGGTTGGCGATTCTGCAGGGTGGCTTCACCTTCATGGGTGGCAGGCTGGCAGCACACACCGCCGAAAGCATCGTGCGGCGGCTGCGCAACTATCTCTACGATCAACTGCAACGCCTCACCTTCACCTACCACGACCGTATGCAGACAGGCGAACTGCTCTCCCGCTCCACGTCCGACGTGGACACGCTGCGGCGGCTCTTCGCCGATCAACTCATCGGTTTCGGGCGCATCTCGCTGCTCTTCGTGGTGAGTTTTGTGGCGCTGCTGTACCTCAACGTGGAACTGGCCTTCTACTCCGTGGTGATCATCCCGGTGGTGATCGGCATGTCGATCTTCTTCTTCAAGAAGATGGAAGTGGCGTACGAAGCGTATCAGAACCAGGACGCCACACTCTCCAGCCGCCTGCAGGAGAATCTGAGCGGCGTACGCGTGGTGAAAGCCTTCGCCCGCCAAGACTACGAGATCGACCGCTTCGAGGTGGAGAATCACGAAAAATTCAACCGAGGCAAGCACCTGATCTTCCTCAACGCGCTCTTCTGGCCGGTGACAGACATCATGTGCGGCATTCAGATGCTGGTCGGCTTCTTCCTGGCCGCCCGCATGGCCATCATGGGGACGATCAGTGTGGGCGACTTCCTGGTCTACAGCGGCCTGGTGATTCAGCTCATCTGGCCGATCCGCAACCTGGGGCGCCTGGTAGCGCAGATGTCCACCGGCATCGTCTCGTTGGAGCGCGGCAGCAGATCATCCGCCAGGAACGTGAACCGCTGGATCAGGGGACGTACGAGGCCAAAGACCGTGTACAGGGCGAAATCGTTCACGAGCACGTCTACTTCCGCCTACGAGACACCGGCCTCACCCGCGGACCGCTATGCTTCATCGCCACCAGCGCTATGCAGTCCGACTACAGCAAAAACGGCCATCACGACTACGACAATAGCTCGGTGATGAACGAACGTATCTCGCATCACTGGATCGCGCAGTACGTTGCAGGACATCAACCTGCGCGTCTCGCCTGGATGGTGGTGGGCCTGTTGGGCGCCACCGGCTCCGGCAAGACGTCGCTGGTGAACCTGCTGCCCCGCTTCTACGAGTACACCGAGGGCCGTATCCTGCTCGACGGCGTGGATCTGCGCGACTATCGGCGATCGTATCTGCGGGCGCACATCGGCATCGTGCAGCAGGAACCATTCCTCTTTTCGACCACGATCCGCGCCAACATCACCTACGGGCTGGGGCGCGAGGTCAGCGACGAAGAGGTGGAAACGGCAGCCCGCGCTGCGGCTGTTCACGATGTGATCATGGGCTTCCCCAAAGGCTACGACACGATGGTGGGCGAACGGGGTGTGACGCTTTCGGGTGGGCAGAAGCAACGTGTCACCATTGCCCGCACCTTGCTCAAGAACCCCAGCATCCTGATCCTCGACGACGCCACGTCTTCGGTGGATACAGAGACCGACGCCGAGATCCGGGCGGCGTTGCGCAACTTGATGCGCGACCGCACCACGTTCATCATCGCGCACCGTGTGCAGAGCGTCATGGAAGCCGACAAGATCGTGGTAATGGATCGAGGACGCATCGTGCAGATGGGCAGTCATCGTGAACTGCTGGAGCAGCAGGGCATCTACCGCCGGGTCTACGACTTGCAGGCCCGCATTGAAGCCGAACTGGAACAGGAAATCGCCGACGCGGTGAAGAACGCCGACGCGAAGATGGATAACCAACAAAATGGACATGGCGGCCTGAAACAAAGAGTCTGAAAGCAATGAATGAAGGATAAAGATTGGGTGGCGGCGAAATCCGCGCCTGTCAATCTTGATTCTTCATTCATTGCCTACCCCTTCGTTCGCTTTCCCGCCTTATCATCCTGGGAGACATTTCCTCATGTCTGAAGAACATTTCGAGGAAGAAGAATTCACAACTCAGTTCAACGGGCAGACGATCCTGCGCATCTTGAAGCAGGGGATGCCCCACTGGCCGTTGATGGCGCTCTTTCTGGCCAGCATCGCCTCGACGGCGTTCGTCGATTCGTACCTCACCTTCTTGAGCAAACGCATCATCGACGAAGGCATCGTGGCCCGCAACATGGATCAACTGATCGCCATCGTGACGCAGTACGGCGTCTTCATCGTGGTGCAGGCGATCCTCGTCTTCGGCTTCATCATTGCCGCCGGTCGGCTGGGCGAACGCGTGCAGTACGACCTGCGCAAGAAGATGTTCGAGAAGTTACAGGGGCTGTCGCTTTCGTACTACAACCGCACGCCCGTGGGCTGGCTGATGTCCCGTGTCACCAGCGATTCCACACGTGTGGGCGAACTGGTATCCTGGGGCTTCCTGGATACGGTGTGGGGGTTCACCAACGTGGTGGTTGCCCTGGGCTTCATGCTCTACATCAACTGGAAGCTGGGCCTGCTGGTGGCGGTGATGATCCCGATCCTGGTGGTGGTGGCCGCCGAATTCAAGAAGAAGATCCTGGTGGAGTTCCGCCAGGTGCGCAAGACGAATTCGCAGATCACCGGCGCCTACAACGAGAACATCACCGGCGTGCGCGTGGTGAAATCGCTGCGCCGTGAGGAGAAGAACCTGGAAGAGTTCGGCGTCCTCTCCACCACGATGTACAGCGCGGCCTTCCGGGCGGCGTGGCTGTCGGCGCTCTTCCTGCCCACCGTGCAGTTGATCAGCGCTATCACCGTGGCCGCCGTCCTCTGGGTGAGTGGTTGGGAGTTCACCCAGGGCGCGGTGACCATCGGCGGCATCCAGGCGTTTGTCTCGTACATCACCTTCATGCTCTGGCCGATCCAGGAAATGGCGCGTGTCTACGCCGAGATGCAGCAGGCGATTGCATCGGGTGAACGTATCTTCTCGCTGATCGACGCCGTCCCTGAGATCCAAGACAGGCCCAACGCCGTCGATCCCGGCTCGATCCGCGGCGACATCGTCTTCGAAGACGTCACCTTCTGGTACGATGACGAGAAAGACAACCCGGTGTTGGAGAAGTTCAACCTGCGCATTCGCGAGGGCGAGACCATCGCCCTGGTCGGCCCCACCGGCGCGGGCAAGTCGACGCTGGTCAACCTGGTTTGTCGCTTCTTCGAGCCGCAGCAGGGCGTGATCCGCATGGCCGGCCACGACTACAAAGATCTGACGCTGCACGCCATCCACTCGCGCATCGGTATGGTGTTACAGACGCCGCATCTCTTCTCGGGCACCATTCGCGAAAACCTGCGCTACGGCCGCCTCGACGCCGGTGACCAGGAGATCGAAGACGCCGCCAAGATGGCCGGCGCCCACGACTTCATCGCCATGCTCGACGACGGCTACGACACCGAAGTGGGCGAGGGCGGCGTGCTGCTCTCGGTGGGCCAGAAGCAGTTGCTCAGCCTGGCCCGCGCCATCCTGGCCAACCCCGATATCTTCGTGATGGACGAGGCCACCAGTTCCGTGGACACGCTCACCGAAGCGCTGATCCAGCAGGGCATGAACCTGATGATGGAAGGGCGCACCAGCTTTATCATCGCCCACCGCCTCAGCACCATCAAGAAGGCGGACCGCATCCTTGTAATCGAAAACGGCGGCGTCTCCGAAATGGGGACCCACGCCGAGCTGATCAAAGCGCGCGGACACTACTACAACCTCTACACCAAGCAGTTCCGCGAGGAAATGGCCGGCCAGGAACGGGCAGCCATGCACGAAGAAGACAGCGCCATCGCGGCCTGATCAACAAACTACAATAGACCGCGGATTGAGCGGATTGGGCAGATTCAGGCGGATTACAGTACAGAAATCCGTTCAAATCCGCCCGATCCACTCAATTCGCGTTCTATTTCTGACTCCACTGCGAAAAGTCCGACTTCTGTGTGATTTGCGGTTGCTCCCCTCCTGAGAGAAGTCGGACTTTTGCGCTTGAGCGATCTTTTTGCAGTAGAGTCACCTGTGGACACGGATCAAAATGAACACGGATCAAGCCAAAGATATCCGTGTTTTGGCCAAGCCGTGTCCACAACACCAAGCCCTATCAACACCCCAAAGCACGAAGTTCTGCGCGCCTCACCACCTGACCAGGGACCAACCTGCCCCAAGATCGAGCAAACCTCGGCGATCTCCTCTGCTATAATGCAGCCACGGGTTCTCACCCGAACTGAATCCACTCCGAGCTGCCCAGCCTACAGCGTGTGCCATCGTCTGGCCGTCGCCACGGTTCGGCAGCCGCCTCGACGTTCGAGGACGCGACATCGCCGACGGCGGCATGTTGCGCAAGGGCCGTCACTGGAAACAGGACGACCTCCCGACGTTGCCAACCGGCAACCGACTTGGAAAGGAGATCGTTGTGATGTCACAGGACATCGGCGCGCTGTTGGAGATCTCCACAGCACGACACAGTCACCTCTGCCCTCGGCAGGTTCTCGGCGTGCGCATCGGATTGGCCGGCGCCGCCGCCCTCGGCCTCGAAGTCCCCCGCACAGACAAGCGCATGGTGATTTTTGTGGAGACAGACGGCTGTTTCGCCGACGGCGTCGACGTGTCTACGGGCTGCACCATGGGTCACCGCACCTTGCGGCTGGAGGATCTTGGCCGCATCGCCGCCACTTTCATCGACGTGAAAAGTGGGCGCGCCGTGCGTGTGTCACCGCGGTTGGATGTGCGCGAACGGGCCTACGCCTACGCCCCCCACGAACGACGCCACTACTTCGCCCAGCTTCACGCCTATCAGATCATGCCCATCGACGAACTGCTCACCGTGCAAGAGGTGACGTTGACCACGCCCATCGAGGTGATCGTCAGCCGCCCCGGCGTCCGCGTGGATTGTGACGAGTGTGGCGAAGAGATCATCAACGAGCGCGAGATTCGGATTGGCGAAAGGGTGCTCTGTCGCAGTTGTGCGGGCGGGGGGTATTACCAGACAGCGGAAACCCGTCAGGTTTCGGAAAACCTGGCGGGTTTGCAGATCTCCATGCCGGTGTGGTGATGTAGGTGGATTCTTTACGAACTTCGGGGCTTCCCGCGTAGGCGATATATCGACATCTACAGTCGCTGAACCGAGTAAGATTTGAACATGTTGTCAGCAGAAACGAGGACAAGATTATCGGCATTCGCCTGCGCGATCAGCAGACGATCAAACGGATCGCGATGATGAAGCGGTAATTTGTCGAGGAACCAGATATGTATGGCGCTCCTTGATCGGGAGTGGTTGGATGTCATTCCCGGTCAAGTGAAGCTGAACAAACAACTCCACAGGCAGTGGCAGATCCATTTTGCCGATCTGCACCTTGATTTGCATTTCCCACATGCTGGCTACGCTGAGGAAAAGACGGTTCCGCGGATCTTGCAGAGGAGTGCGAAACGGCGAAGGCAATCTGGCAGGTTGATCAAATGCCCAGCGGACTGTTGAAATCTTCTGCCCAATCGACCAACCCACCCGTCAGTCCCAAAATGCGCGGTTCATCGGAACGACGCCCCTTGCGGAGATGTTCGAAGGCGCGGTGATAGGCTTCAAGCTGCGTTGACGTGAAGGATGACGTATCAACCTGAAGAAAACGCTGGAGCACATCGCTTACTGCATCAGGTTGAATGATCACATCGCCGGAATCGCGCACCGAAAACACAATAACCTCAACGTCTTCCCCTGCGAATTCCGCCGGCATATCCACGACGATCTTGCCGTGTTCAACCTTCTGAATTGTGCGGATAACTTGCATCACAGCCTCCCATCAACACCATCACCGAATCGTATGTCCATTCTACCACAGCTTGGGGGTGACAAGGTGAGGGGGTGACAAGGTGACAGGGACAGGGTGATCCTCATATTGGATCTGTTCTTGTATGGAGATGATGAGATGATGAGATGATGGGATGATGAGGCTGGATCACACCATCATCGGACGGCGTTGCCATGTTGGAAGCCCTGGAGCGCGCCAATCTCTTCGTCACCCCGCTGGACGACCGGCGGCGCTGGTTTCGCTATCATCACCTCTTTGCCGAAGTGCTGCGGCGCTCACCTACAGGTGGAAAATCCCGAAGTCATCCCGCAGCTTCACCGCCGCGCCGCTGCCTGGTGCGCGCAAAACCAACAGCCGGGCGACGCCATCCGCCACGCCCTCGCCGCCGAAGACTTCGACCACGTGGCGACGTTGCTGGAGCGCGCCTGGCTGCACATGGACAGGAACCGTCAGGGCGGTGTGGTTGGCGTGGGCAAAGCACTGCCCGATGATCTGCTCGTTCATCGCCCGGTGTTGACGGCGGCTGGCTGGGCGCTGCTAGAACAGGGCGAGTTGGAGGCCGCAGAACGGCGACTGCGGCAGGTAGAACGGTGGTTGGATGCGTCCAGCGCCGACAAAAATCCCGACGCCATCGTCGCGGACGAAGCGCAGTTGGCCGTATTGCCCGCCAGTGTCGCCTCGGCCCGCACCTACCTGGCCCAGGCGCACGCTGACAGCGTCGGCGCGCTGCGCTACGCACGCCAGGCGCTGACGCTGCTGCCCCCCGACGATCACCTGCGCCGCGGCGTGTCGGCGTCGTTGCTCAGTTTGGGCGCGTGGGCCGAAGGCGATCTGGCGGCGGCGGAAACGCAAATGGCCGACGCCATCCACAGCTTCCAACAGGCCGGCAACGTGCTCTACGCCATCACCGGGACGTATGTGCTCGCCGACATCCACATCGCCCAAGGCCGTCTGCACGCCGCCTTCGAGGTCTGCCGCCGGGCGTTACAGCTTGCCGAAACAGAGGGCAGATTCGTGCAGTGGGGTACGGCGGACATCCACACGGGCATGGCGACGATTCACCGCGAGTGGAACGATCTCGCCGCCGCCGCGCAGGCGCTGGCGCGCAGCCATTCGTTGGGTGAACACGCCACCTTGCCGCGCTGGCGCTACCGCTGGCTCCTGGCCGACGCGCGCGTGCAGCAGGCGCGCGAAGACCTGAACCGCGCCCTCTCGTTGATGGACGAAGCCGAGAAGCACCTCGTGCGCGGCCCGATCCCCGAATTGCGCCCCGCTGCGGCCTGGAAGGCCCGGATCTGGATTGCCCAAGGTCGCCTGGCCGATGCACGACGTTGGGCGCAGGCCCAAACGCTTTCGGCAGAGGATGAATTGTCCTATCTGCGCGAGTTTGAGCACATCACCCTGGCCCGGCTGCTCCTGGCCGAAGACGAAATCGACGACGCGCTGACACTGCTGGATCGTCTGCTGCACGCGGCCGAACAGGGATCGCGCATGGGCAGCGTGTTGGAGATCGAGGTGCTCCAGGCCCTGGCCCACCACGCACAGGACGACGTCGACGCCGCGCTGAGCGCGTTCACACGTGCGCTGGACATTGCCGCGCCCGAAGGCTACGTCCGCGTCTTCGTGGACGAGGGTCCGCGGCTGCGCGCGCTGCTGTCCGCGGCCACGGAACGGGGGATCACGTCGCCCCACATCGTCACACTGCGGGCTGCCTTCGATGGTGCGTCCTCGGCGCAGACGGCAGATCGTCCTGTCACCCAGCCCACCCCTGTCTCCAACGAACAGCCCCTCATCGAACCGCTGAGCGAACGCGAACTGGAAGTGCTCCACCTCATCGCGCAAGGACTATCTAACCACGAGATCTGCGAACGGCTCTTCCTGGCGCTAAGCACCGTCAAAGGCCACAACCGCAACATCTTCGGCAAGCTCCAGGTACAGCGCCGCACCGAAGCCGTCGCCCGCGCCCGAGAGATCGGCCTAATACCCTAACAATACCTTCTGACCCTACTTTAGTATCTCCCCAACCATACCCCGCCGCCGCTATCCTGTTGGTGCATTGAGCGAGTGACACAGACAGTCACAGCCGCCAACGAGGATAGGACAATGTCTCAGCCGCAACGCAGCAACCCACCACAACATGAATCAGCCGTCTACGAGATCCGCGTCCAGGGTCACCTGGGCACTCAGTGGACGGATTGGTTCGACGATATGGTGATCTCGCATAAGGCAGACGGCGTCACCGTGCTCACCGGCGCAGTTGTCGACCAGGCCGCCCTGCATCGCATGTTGCGCACCATCCGCGATCTGGGGTTGCCGTTGCTCTCGGTCGTTCGCATCGAATAACGATACAGGTGCGACGCACTGGCCTAAATGTTGACGCATACAGGTCACTCTCCTGGCCAGTGCGTCGCACCTGTATCGTCACCGCAGCGATAACATCCTTCACGATTCCAGCCTTCACGATTCCGAAAAAGGAGAACAACCATGAACACCAGCAAATGGACCACACGCAGCGCCGGCATTCTGTACCTGCTCATCATCGCTTCGGGCATCTTCGCCCAATTCATGATCCGCGGCAGCATGATCATTCCTGGTGACGCCGCCGCCACCTACGCCAACATCGCCGCGGACCCGTCGGGCTTCGGCATGAGCATCGCCGCCGATCTGGTGATGATCATGAGCGACGTGGCGCTGGCTGCCCTGTTCTTCGTGCTATTGCGGCCCGTGAGCACCACCCTCTCGCTGATGGCGGCGCTCTTCCGGCTGACACAGGCCGCCATCCTGGGGCTGAACCTGATCCACCTCTTCCGCGCCCTGCAACTGGTGAGCGGAGAAGCATACCTTGCGGCGTTCAGCGTGGAACAACTCCAGGCACAGGTGCTGCTGGCCGCCGAAGCGCACGGCATCGGCTATTCGCTGGGGCTGGTCTTCTTCGGCGTACAGTGCGCGCTCCTCGGTTACCTGCTGGTGCGCTCCGGCTACTTCCCCAAGGTGCTGGGCTTCCTGATGATCTTCGCGGGCATCGGCTACCTGGTGGACTGCTTCGCCGGCTTCTTCCTGCCCACCTACGCCGATTACGCCGACATCTTCGCCATCGTCGTCTTCGTGCCGGCCATCATCGGTGAACTGTCCCTAGCGCTGTGGCTGCTGATCAAAGGCGTCAAGCCGCCGCAGCAGGAAACGACATCGGCAAGCCGCCCTGCACAGAAGATCGCCACAGCCCGCAGCTAAGGAGAAACCAGAGAAATACTAATCCACGAAGCCACACGAAGAGACACGAAGGCAGAAAAGAACAAGCAGAAAGCTTTTCCGCTCTGCTGTCCTGCTAATCCTGAAATCCGTGTCCATCTCTTCTCCTCTTGTCTTTTCTTGTTTGTCTTCGTGTGCCTTCGTGTGCCTTCGTGGATCGCTTTTTCTGCTTTCGCTTTGACACCGCTACTTTCATGAAATGGAGACCAACCATGCAAGCCATGACACATAACCGCTACGGATCGCCCGATGTGCTGCAATTTGCCGACATCGCCACCCCCACGCCCAAGGACAACGAAGTGCTGGTCCGCGTCCACGCCGCGGCCGTCAACCCGGCAGACTGGCATCTGCTGCACGGGCAGCCGTTCATGGTGCGCTTTAGCAGCGGGCTGCGCCGCCCCAAGCATCCTGTGCCCGGCTCGGATGTGGCCGGCGTGGTCGAGGCCGTGGGCAAGGACGTCACCCGCTTCCGCCCCGGTGACGCCGTCTTCGGTGACCTGTCGGGCGCGAGTCGGGGCGCATTTGCCGAGTACGTGGCCGCGCCCGAGGACGCGTTGGCGACGAAGCCCATCGGCCTGACCTTTGTGCAGGCCGCCGCCGCGCCGATGACGGCTGTCACCGCGCTGCAAGGGCTGCGCGATCACGGACGGATCCAGGCGGGGCAACGCGTGCTCGTCAACGGGGCGTCGGGCGGCGTGGGGTCTTTTGCCGTGCAGATCGCCAAGGCGCTTGGGGCCGAGGTCACCGCGGTGGCGGGGACGTCGGCGCGCAAGCTGGTGCGTTCACTGGGCGCGGACCACGTGATCGACTACAAGCAAGAAGATTTCACCCAGAGCGGACAGCGCTACGATCTGATCTTCGATGTGGTGGGCAACCGCACCGTGGCCGAGTACCGTCAGGCGTTGACGCCCACGGGCCGCTTCGTCACAACGGCGTTTTTGCCGGCGCTGGCGTTGCCTGGTCCTCTGCGCAACACCGGCGAGAACACGATGATCAACATGATGGCGCGGCCCAACGCCGCCGATCTAGCCGTCCTCGCCGAGTGGCTGGCCGACGGAAAAGTCACACCGGTGATCGACCGCACCTTCCCCCTCCACGAAACCGCGGACGCCCTCCGCTACGTGGGCCAAGGACACGCAAAGGGCAAGGTTGTGATCGAGATCGTCGAGCGTGGGGCGGTGGAGGCGGGGGTGTTGCATGATGAGGAGATGGTACGTAGTATGTAATGCGTGGTGCGTGTACCAGTAGAGGATGTGATTTCTGAATTGGGTAGATCTCAGCGGCAGCAGAGTTTTTGTCTGATTGCACCAACTACCCAATGTCAGCTATTTTCTCCTAAGGTACACGCACCACGCACCACGAACTACGCCCCCTACCAATACGCCTCGCGCGGCTGGCTCCGATCCTCCGTGGCAACGAGGACATCCAGGAAAAATTCTTGCAGCTCGATGCGCGTCTCCTGGTGATCGGGGTCGGCCCACAGGTTGTGCAGTTCGCGGGGATCGGCTTCCAGATCGTAGAGTTCGCCCTGCCGCGGTCGCGAGGACGCCGGATCGCCGTGATAGACCACCAGCTTGTGCGGTCCGCGACGCAGCATGGTCACGTGGGCAGGCGGATCGTAGGGGTGACCGCTGTTGCGGTATTCGCAGATGGCCCAGCCACGCGGCTGGGCGTCTTCGTCTGCGCGGGCGAGGGGGAGCAGGCTTTGTCCCTGGTTGCGCGGCAGTTCAGGGAACGCCGGCGGCCTCGGTCAGGGTCGGGTTGAGGTCGATCCACTGCACCAGGTCGCTGCGCCGTTCGCCCTCGGGCAGGTGACCCGGCCAGCGTAGGATCAGCGGCACCCGAACCGCACCTTCGTACATCATCGGGCCCTTGAGCATCAGGTGATGATCACCCAACATCTCGCCGTGGTCGCTGGTGAAGATGACGAGGGTGTTCTCGCTCAGGCCGAGTTTCTCTAGCGTGTGCAGAATGCGCGCCGTCTCGTCGTCGATCAGGGTGATCATGGCGTAGTAGGCGGCGATGGCCTCTTGCACTTCCTGGGCGCTGTACTCGGTGAAGCCGCGGGCCAGTCCGGCGTAGCTGTGGTGCGAGGCGTCGGTCTGCACGTCGGGTTTGTCGGTCAATTCGCCGGGGCGCAGGTTGGGCGGCGGCAGTTGACTGGGATCGTAGCGATCCAGGTACTCTTTAAGGCGCCACAAACGGATGATGCGGATCATAGAAGTTCACCCACAGGAAGAAGGGTTTTTCTGGATCACGGGCGTTTTCCAGGAATTCAACGCTCTGGTCGCCCACCCAATGGCTGTAGTGCGCCTCGGTGGGCATGGTGTCGAAGCCCACCGGATCGTGCCCGGCGCGCCCCAATCCTTGCGAACTGGCCGCCGCGTAGAGATCCGGGTGGTGCGTCTTCAGCCAGCGGTGGTACTGGTTCTCGGGCGAACCGTGCGAAGGATCGTGCGCCCACTGGTAGAAGCTGAAACCGTCGTCGCGGCGCGCTTCGGTGCGTCCGCGGTAGCAGGCGGCCAGGTGCATCTTGCCCACCAGACCGCAGTCGTAGCCGCCATCGTTGAGGGCCTTGCCCAGCACCTGCTCGTGCTCGGGCAAGGAGACGCCGTTGGCGTACAGCCCATGATTGTGGACGTAGCGGCCCGTCACCAGGCTGGCGCGCGACGGCCCGCACACTGGATTCTGCACATAGCACCGCTCAAACAGGACGCCCTCCGCGGCCAGCCGGTCGATGGTGGGCGTCTGCACATATTCGTTGCCGTAACAGCCCAACGAATCGTAGCGTTGCTGATCGGTGCAGATAAAGAGGATATTGGGGCGCTGCTGGGCCATGTCAGATTCTCGCTTTGAGGGGTGGGTCTTTCACTTTGAATTAAGATTGGGTGATTGAGAGATTGGGCGATTGGGCGATTGAATCGTGGCGGCGATCTCCCAGTCCCCAATCCCCAGTCCCCAATCCCTCCCCACAGCATACCCTCCCCCCACCGATTCCACTAACTCGGCGTGCGGTCTGTCGGTTGGGCGAACGGCGTAAATTGGGTCCACTCCAACTGGAAGGTGCTCTCTTCGATGGTCAGCGTGCGGGTGCCTGCGGGCAACGTGTAGTTCGACGCCATGCCCAGGTTGAAGCAGCTCAGTAGACCCTGCGTGCTGTCTTCCAGACCCATGCTCGCCACGTAGGGAATGGCCGCGACCACGTCCTGGCTGCCGTTTTCGCCGGTGATGCGCTGCGTGAAGGTAGCATTCATCGCAAGGCAGAGCTTGGCCGTGCGATTCTGCGCGTTCAGATCGATGAAGCCGCCGACGTAGGAAGCAAGCGACTGCCGGCTGCTTTCTGCTGATCGGCCGGAGTTTGCGAAGTTGTCCACCTGGGTCTTGCTCAAGATGGGCATGTCACCGCCGCCGAGGTATTGGATCGAATCGCCGTCTTCGGTGAAGATGCCGGAGCCGGTGCTTGTGCCGCTGCTGCCACCGGTAAAGTAGGCGCGCTGAGTGCTGCGTGGCTGCGGCGCGCCGTTGATGCTGTCGCGGTAGTCGTGAAGATCAGCGCGCACACGCACGTTGGCCTCTCCTTTCGCCTCCAGCGAGCCGACGCCAGGCCGGTAGGTCAGCGTCACCGTCCCTCGCCATTCGGTGAAGGGGATGAAGTTGCTGCGCACCGAGTCGTTGGCTTTCACCCCCCCGTAGCCGCGGCGGGGGATGCCGTCCCACGGTGGTGACGCCCCCATCTTGGTCGTGGTCCAACTGGTGACGGGGATATCGACGCCGTCTACTTCCACTTTGCCCTGTTGATCGCCGAAGCTACCGTAGATCTCTACCTTGCCCGCGGACTGCGAGGCGTCGTCGATGACGTCCACGTAGCGGACGCTGGGCGCCAACGCCGTGGAACTGCCGCCCGCGGCCTCGGCCTCGAAGGTGAGGTTGACGTTGTCACCGCCCACGGAGATGCCGAAAGGACCAACCCAGGTGGGGCGACTGTACGAAGTCAGGTTGCGCCGCCCCATTTCGCCCCAGACTTCGGCAAAGTCGAACGGGCGCGTGGGCGGCGTGGTGGGCGACTGTTCGTTGGCGCCCAACAGCCTGTCGAAGAAGAAGAGGATGCTGTTGCGGGCGACGTCGGCGTTGGTGTAGTTGTCGAACGAGACCAGCACATTGGCGCCCGCGCCCATGATCGCCTGGAGCACAGGCCGCGGATCGAAGACAGTTTCTGTCACCTGATCACAGGCGCCGAAGCACTGGCCGTTGGCGGTGAAGCGGCCTGCACCCGCAAAGCACGAGTGGATCATCACAATCGCGTCGTCCAGGTTCCAGTAGTGGCTGATGAAGCGCTCGGTGATGCCCAATTTCGCCCGCCAGGCGCCGTTCTCCTGCCCCAGATTCACCACCAGACGCCCGGCGTCTACGTCGGCCTTGTAGGTGGTCCCCAACGCCTGCACGCTGACAGCGCTGGAAGTCTGCAACCCGAACGACATATCCCCCCAACTGATCGTGTAGGTGCCGTCGGTGTTGGCAGTAATCCCCGTCACCCGCTGCCAGCCGGTGCCGTGGGTGTCGAGATAGAGCACGCCCAGATTTTTGTAATTCTTCATGGCGTCGACGCTCGCGCCGAGACCGGTATTCACATACCCTTTGCCCACCAGCAGGTTGCGCACAGCCGTAGCCACAGAACCGCCACCGTCGAAGGCGACGGAGACGATACGCCGCGAACTGGGGACGTTGTCTGCAGCGGCAGCGGGGTCCACAGTGGCAGCGGGCGACAGGACGGTGCGCAGATCTGCCGCTTCGCCGCCGTCGCTTTCCGCTGCGGGCGGGCGGTTGCCGTTGATCAGTACAGAGAATCCGTCCACCATCACCGCCTGAATGGTCAGCGTCTCGGTGACGAGTACCACCGCGGCGATCTGCGGATCCTGGGCAATCGCCTGCGCGGCGTCGGTCATCTCCTGCACCGGATTGCGCTGCTCGAAGGGGACAGACACGTCGGCCACCGTGTTGAGGACGTTCGTCACATTGTCGACGACGGCCATGCGTTCCTCCGCGCTCAGGGGATCGTCGCTGGGCGGCGGCTCGGTGGGGACGGGCGTGGGCGTCGGCTCTACGCTGCCGCGGCCACTGGAGAGCACAGGCAAATAGACTGTGCTGCTCACCACATCTGTGATATCGACTGTAGACGATGCGCTCTCGCCGTCGGCAGGGGACGAATACCCCGGCCGCAGAAAGCTGATTCATGCCGAAAAACAGCAAGGAAAGGCCCACAGCAAACGCGGTCACGAGCAGGACGATGCGGGATGCGGGGTGTGCATTAGAAGCGGGGTGTTGCATGACGTGCTATTTCCTTTTAGATATGAGGGTGGTTGATGTCCGGCGGTGAAAAAGTAGCAACCCTAATCGGGTTGGTCCGTAGGGTGGATCACACATGGAGTGTGTCATAGGATTTCGTTAGGTTGCCAGGAGAAGCGGCCTGGCCTAGAATGCAGGGCATCCCTGTTCACCGCAAGCGCAAGCCGCCCCCGTCTTCGCAGACCGGCGCTAGAACTGGAAGCCCAACATGCCCACATCGATCCTGGCCACGAAGCTCTTCGTCCCCTCGCCGCGCCCAGATCTGATCACCCGAACACGCCTCATCGAACGCCTGGACGCTGGACGACATCGCAAGCTCACCCTCGTCTGCGCTTGGCGGGTTTCGGCAAGACGACGCTGGTCACCGCCTGGAACGCCACATCTCCTCGCCCGTCGGCCTGGCTGGCGCTGGACGAGGAAGACAGCGACGCCACGCGCTTCTTCGCCTACTTCGTTTCGGCCCTGCGCACGGTGACACCACACCTGGGCGAGAGCGTGCTCAAGGCGCTCCAATCCGCCCAGGCGACGCCGCTGGATTCGCTGCTGACCGCGCTTGTCAACGAGATCGCCGCGGTCCCCGAACCGTTCGTACTGGTGCTGGACGATTATCACCTGGTTGACAACAGCGCCATCGACGACGCCCTTGCCTTTCTGCTCGATCACATGCCGCCGCAGATGCACCTGATCATCACCACCCGCGAGGACCCGCGCCTGCCGCTCTCGCGTCTGCGCGCCCGCGGCCAGTTGACCGAGATCCGCGCCGCCGATCTGCGCTTCACCGAGGATGAGGCTGCCGCCTTCCTCAAGCAGACGATGGGACTGACCCTTGCCCACGAAGAGATCAGCGCGCTGGAGGCGCGCACCGAAGGCTGGATCGCAGGGCTGCAACTGGCCGCGCTTTCCATGCAGGGCCGCGACGATGTACGCAGCTTCGTGGCTGCCTTCGCCGGCGACAACCGCTACGTGGTCGACTACCTGGTGGACGAGGTCCTGGCGCGGCAGCCCGACGAGACACGTACATTCTTGATCCAGACGTCGATCCTGGAGCGGTTGAGCGGCCCGCTCTGCGACGCCGTCACCGGCGGCGAGGACGGCAAAGCACTGCTGGCCACGCTGGAACGGGACAACCTGTTTGTTGTGCCGCTGGATCAGTCGCGCCGGTGGTTCCGCTACCATCATCTTTTCGCCGACGTGCTGCGCGCCCACCTACGCGAGGAAAAGGCGGATCGGCTGCCCCAACTCCACAGCCGCGCCGCCCACTGGTACGCCAACAATGATCAGCCTGCCCCGGCCATCCGCCATGCTCTGGCGGGGGCGGACTTTGAGCTTGCGGCCGCGCTGATCGAGCGGCTGTGGCACAGCATGGACGCCAATCTCCAGTCCACGGCGTGGTTGCGCTGGGTCGATGCCCTGCCCGACGACGTGGTGGATGAACGTCCTGTGCTCAGCCTGGGCTACGGTTGGGCGCTGCTCAACGAAGGACAAGTGGAAGCCGCCGAGTTGCGCCTGCGCCAGGCCGAACGCTGGCTCGATCCTGAATTTGTGCAAAGGCAGCCGCGCAGGGTAGTGATCGACGAAGTGATATTCGGCAAGTTAGAAGCATCACTTGCCGCGGCCCGCGCCTACGCTGCACAGGCGGTGGGCGACGCTGCCACAACCACTGCGTACGCGCAAAAGGCGCTCGATCTCCTGCCCGAAGATGATGACGTGGGGCGGCGTGTGGCCGCGGCGATCCTGGGGCTTTCGTATTGGCGCATCGGTGAACTGGACACCGCCTATCGCACCTTGACCACCGCGCTTTCCAGCTTCGCGCGGACCGGTCACATCCCCGGTGCGATCAGCGGCGCGTTCGGCTTGGCCGATATTTGCACCACACTGGGGCGTCTGCGCGACGCCGCCGAAACCTACCGCCATGCACTGTCGCTGGTGGCCGAGATGGGCGACATTGTCTTCCCCGGCGTGGCCGAATTGCATGTGGGATTGGGCGAAGTCTACCTGGAAATGGGCGATGTCGACGCGGCTGTGGAACACATGCAACGCGGACAGGCGATGGGCGACAAGGCGGTGCTGGCCGGGGACATGACGCGCCTGTTGACGCTGATGGCGCGCATCCGCTACGCCCACGGCGCAGTGGACGTCGCCTTCGATCTGCTGGACAAGGCGGAACGTGTCTTCGTGCAGACGCCTGTCCCCAACCTGCGGCCTGTAGCGGCGTGGAAGGCGCTACGCGATCCGCCAGGGTCGCTTGGCCGAGGCGCGGCGTTGGGCGCAATCGCGTGGGATCACGGTCCACGATGAACTGGATTACCTCACCGAATTCGAGCACGTGACGCTGGCGCGCCTGCTGCTGGCCGAGGGCGCTCTCGGCAAACCCGAAACGCTGGATCAGGCGCGTGTGTTGCTGACCCGGCTTCTGGAAACAGAGGAAGCCCACGGGCGCATGGGCAGCGTCATCGAGATTCGGGTGTTGCAGGCGTTGGCACACCTGGCCGAGGACGACATCCCCGCGGCGCTGACTGCGTTGACACACGCGCTGTCTTTGGCTGCGCCGGAAGGCTACGTCCATGTTTTCGTGGCGGAAGGCGCGCCGATGGCCGATCTGCTGCGCTGCGTAACACAGGATAACGTCCTGCCCTACGCCAATCACCTGCTCACCTTCTTCGGCGAGGAAGCCCCGTCGGCCCCCGATCAGACCGATCTATTGGAACCCCTCAGCGACCGCAATTGGACGTCCTTCGCCTGCTCCCCACCGAACTCACCGGCCCCGAAATCGCGGATCAGTTGGTGATCTCCCTCAACACCCTGCGCACCCACACCAAGAACATCTACAGCAAATTCGGCGTCAGCAATCGACGCCGCGATCCGGCGGGCGGGAGAATTGAAGTTGCTGTAGGTTGCGTGGTGCGTGTACCGGTAGAGGAGATTTCAGTATTTTAATGATCCACGAAGGCACACGAAGCACCACAAAGAGGAGAAGAGAGGGACACGGATTTCAGGATTCGCAGGACAACAGAGCGGAAAAGCTTTCTGCTCGTTCTTTTCTGCCTTCGTGTCTCTTCGTGTGGCTTCCTGGATCATTTTTTCTCTGGTTTCTCCAGAGACAATGAACGCGCTATTGGCAGCGACTCGAACGTCAACTGTGTTACCCCAGTCCCCAGTCCCCAATCCCCAGTCCCCAATCCCCCACCCCAATCACCACATCATGTGATGACCACTCACCACATGCGCCGCTATGCTGTTGTCATCGTTACGGAATGACGCAAACGCCGTGACGACAGACGACAGAAATCACGCGACAACCACGCAACCAGAAAGGAACGTAACATGGAAGGTCTATGGTCAGCAGCGATGTGGGGTACGCCGGTTGGATTGGGTCTGCTTACTCTTTTTGTGGGCATCGGCACAGGCGTCTTCTTCTGGGGGCTGAGCAAGCTCTCGGGGAACAGAGAGTAGCACAGAACAGTGTTGATGCATCACCAGACGATGGGACAGAACCATGCACAGTCAAGACCACCCACCAGATCGCTACGAAATCTGCATCCAGGGGCATCTGCACGACCGCTGGATCGACTGGTTCGGCGGCATGAACATCGAGCGGATGGCGAACGGCCAAACCCGTCTGCGCGGACCGGTGACCGATCAAGCGGCGCTCCACGGCATCCTGCGCAGGGTGCGCGACACCGGTCTGCCCCTCGTCTCGGTGACACGCATCCCGCCGGAAGCGTAACGTAGCAGCGCATGACTCTACTGCAAAAAGGTCGCTCAAGCGCAAAAGTCCGACTTCTCTCAAGAGGGGAGCAACCGCAAATCACACAGAAGTCGGACTTTTCGCAGTGGAGTCAGCGCATTGAACACAGATTGAACAGATAACCCTGATTTTCAGAGTTTTCAGCTTTTCGCCGGACAATCACATTTGATACAACAGGAGAAACCAACCATGATCACCGCAACCAACAGCAACGTGAACAAGACTGCCCGTTTTGCCGGTTTGCTATACCTCATCCTTGCCATTTGTGGCGGCTTTGCCGAATTCGGCGTGCGCCAGGCCATGATCGTACAGGACAACGCCGCTGCCACCGCCGCCAACATCCTGGCCGCGGCGGGGACGTTCCGCCTCGGCTTCGTGGCCGAACTGACAGGGCAGGTCGTCTTCGTGGTGCTGGTGCTGGCGCTCTACCGCATCCTCAAGCCGGTGAACCGCAACCAGGCTGTGTTGATGGTCTCGCTGGTGCTCGTCGCCGTCACCATTACCTGCCTCAACATGCTCAACCAGTTCGCGGCGCTCATGGTCCTCGACGGCGGCAGCTACCTGTCTGTCTTCAACACCGAGCAGTTGCAGGCGCTTTCGCTGCTCTTCCTCAACCTGCACCACGCCGGCTACCTCATTGCCCAGGTCTTCTTCGGCCTCTGGCTGCTGCCGCTGGGCTACCTGATCATCAAGTCGGACTTCCTGCCCTGGTTCATCGGTGCGCTGTTGGTGGTGGCCGGCCTTGGCTACGTGGCCGATGTGCTCATCTTCGCCCTGTTGCCCAGCGTGGACTTTGTGATGAGCGAATACACCTTCGTGGGCGAGCTGGCGCTGCTGCTCTGGCTGCTGGTGAAGGGCGTCAACGTGGAGACGTGGCGGCGCTGGGAACCGGTGGCGGCGTAGCTCGAGCTCGGGAAAGAGAACGCGGATCCGCCCAATCCGCTCGATCCGCGTTCTATTTCTGGTATAATCCCCTCATGCCGACGCCCATCCTTGCCACCAAACTCTACACCCCACCACCGCGCGCAGACCTGGTGACGCGCCCGCGCCTGCTCACGCGCATGGACGAGTGCCGCCGACGCAAGCTGACACTCGTCTCCGCGCCGGCGGGCTTCGGCAAGACGACGCTGGTGACCGCGTGGATAGACAATTTGCGATTTTCAATCGAAAATCGTCAATCGAAAATCGTCAATCGCATCGCCTGGCTCTCGCTCGACACAGGCGAAAACGATCCCATCGGCTTCCTCAGCTACCTGGTGGCGGCGTTGCAGCACATTGCACCCGATTGGGGCGCGCAGGTGATGCAGATGATCCAATCGCCTCAGCCGCCCGCAGTGCAGACGATCCTCACCACGCTGGTCAATGAACTGGCGGCGCTGCCAGATGATTTCATCCTGGTGCTGGACGATTACCACGTCATCGAGGCCAAGGACGTAGACGACGTGCTCGCCTTTATCGTGGACTACATGCCGCCGCAGATGCACCTGGTGATCACCACGCGCGAAGATCCGCCCATCCCCCTGGCCAAGCTGCGCGCCCGCGGCCAGTTGACCGAGATCCGCGCCGCCGATCTGCGTTTCACGGCGGACGAGGCCGCCGGCTTCCTGCGCAGCGCCACCGGGCTGGACTTCTCCGCCGAACAGGCTGCCGCGCTGGACGCCCGCACCGAAGGCTGGATCGCCGGGTTGCAGTTGGCTGCCCTTGCCCTGCAAGGGACGCTCTCGATGCAGGGCCACCCCCACGACAGCACGGATTTCATCGAATCGTTCACCGGCAGTCACCGCTTCGTGATGGATTACCTGGTGGAAGAAGTGCTACACCAACAGCCCGCCAACGTGCAAACTTTCCTCCTGCGCACGTCGATCCTGGAGCGTATGTGCGCGCCGCTGTGCGAGGCCGTGGCCGGTGACGGGGTAAGCGGTGAAGAAACGCTCAACTTGCTGGAACGCGCCAATCTCTTTTTGATTCCGCTGGACAACGAACGGCGCTGGTATCGCTACCATCATCTCTTCGCCGAGCTGCTACGCCAACGGTTGACGCAACAGGCCGATGCGTCGGCATACCACGTGCGCGCCGCTCGCTGGTACGCCGCGCACAACCTGGAACTGGAAGCCTTCCACCACGCCACCGCGGCCCAGGATATTGAACTTGCCATCGAGTTGATCGAAGGCAAGGGTATGCCGCTGCAATTCCGCGGTGGCGCGGTGCCGGTTTTGAAGTGGGTGGCTTCACTGCCCACCGACGTTCTCGACGCCCATCCTGTCCTGTGGATCACGTGGGGATCGGCGCTGTTGATGCTGGGTCAGGTTGTCGGCGTTGAGGACAAGGCAGCAGCAGCCGAAGCGGCATTGCACGGCGCACAGATGACCGCACACAACCGCGACCTGATCGGCCGCATCGCCTCGCTGCGCACCACCGTTGCCGTCACCCAGCACAACGTAGACAGCATCATCGTGCAGGCGCAGCGCGCGTTGACCTTCCTCCGCGCCGACAACCTGCCGGTGCGCGCTTCTATCAACTGGGCGCTGGGCAACGCAAACTGGCTAAAAGGAGACCGCGCCGCCGCCGCCCGCGCCTGCACCGACGCCCTAACCGCCTGCAAAACCACCGGTCACACCGTCATCGCCATGATGGCCACCCTGGGTCTGGCGCTGGTGCAGGAAGCGGAGAACGACCTGCACCGCGCCTACGAAACCTATCGCAGCGCTGTGGATCTGGTGGGCGAAAGCGCCACGCCGCCCATTTGCGACGCCTACCTGGGCATGGCGCGCATCCACTACCAGTGGAACGATCTGCCCACCGCCCGGCAACACGCCGAGAAAGCGCTGGAAATGGCGCGGCAGATCGAAACGACGGATCGCGCCGCCCACTGTGAGATTGTCCTTGCGCGGCTGCTGGCCGTGGGCGGCGATTTGGATGCCGCCGTCGCCATGTTGGCCGAGACCGAACAGTCGGTGCGACGGCAGCAGTTCGCGCTGATCCTGCCCCACCTTGTCACCGCGCAGGTCTTCGTGCTGTTGCGCCAGGGCCAGGTGACCGCTGCCGCCCAGATCGCACAACGCCACGATCTGCCACTGTGCCAGGCCCGCGTCGCCTTGGCCCAGGGTGATGTGTCTTCGGCGCTGGGGGTGCTGGCGACGGCAAAAGAAGACGTCGAAGCAAAACAGTGGGCCGACGATCTGCTCAAGATCACGGTGTTGCAGGCGCTTGCCCACCACGGCAACGGCGACAAGGACGCCGCCCTGCACGCGCTGGACGAGGCGCTTACCCTGGCCGAGGGCGAAGACTTCGTGCGCATCTTCGTGGACGAAGGCCCCGTCATGCAGAAACTCGTGGCCGAAGCCGCAGAACAGGGCCTGCATCCATCGTTCACGGCGCGGTTGCTTGCTGCTTTCGACAGCGAGCCGCCCCTGCCCATCGGCGCTGCGTCGGCCCGCGCCGCGCAGCCCCTCATCGATCCCCTCAGCGAGCGCGAGTTGGAGATCCTGGCGCTGATCGCCGCCGGTCTCAAGAACCAGGAAATCGCCGATCAACTGATCATCAGCCTCAACACCGTCCTCTACCACACCAAAAACATCTACGGCAAGCTCGGCGTCAACAAGCGCGCCCTCGCCATCAACAAAGCCCGCGAACTTCGACTGATTTGATCCACGAAGTCTTCGCGGATCAATTCTGGCAGACTGCCCTACAGTTTCTGATGCCCACAACTACAGTTTCCTGTGGGGACGTGGACCGTAGACGGCGTTACGCTTGTGCCATGATGAGAGACGACACAGATCGCCCCACACAGTACGAGATCAAGATCCACGGCCAGTTGGATGAGCAGTGGCGGGCGTGGTTCGAGGATCTCTGCGTCCTGCCCACCGACGACGGCGACACGCTTTTGCGCGGCGCACTGGCGGATCAGGCGGCGCTGTACGGCGTCTTGCGGCGCATCAACAATCTGGGACTGAGGCTGATCTCGGTCAATTCGCGAACGAAAGGTTAGGAGACCACCATGAAGGCCATTTACTACACGCAATACGGATCCCCCGATGTGCTGCAACTGCGCGACGTCCCCACCCCCACGCCCAAGGACGACGAGGTGCTGATCCGCGTCCATGCCGCCGCGCTCAACGCCTACGATTGGCACATCATGCGCGCCGATCCCTTCCTGGCGCGGCTGGCGCGTGGCCTGTTCCGCCCCAAAAACAACATCCCCGGCGCCGACGTGGCCGGTGTGGTGGAAGCCGTGGGCAAGAACGTTACCGGGTTTCAGCCGGGCGACGCCGTCTATGCGGATATGGCGGGCGCTGCCGACGGCGCGTTTGCCGAATACGTCTGCGCGCCGCTGCGTTTGGTCGCGCCGAAGCCGACCAATCTCTCGTTCGAGGAGGCTGCGGGCGTGCCGATGGCGGCTGTCACCGCGCTGCAAGCGCTGCGCGACACGTGCCAGGTGAAGCCTGGTCAGCAGGTGTTGATCAACGGGGCGTCTGGCGGGGTGGGTACTTTCGCTGTACAGATTGCCAAACTGTTGGGTGTAGAGGTGACGGCAGTATGCAGCACCAACAAAGTCACGTTGACGCGCAAGCTCGGTGCGGATCACGTTATCGATTACAAGCACGAAGACTTCACAAAACTCGACAAACGCTACGACGTTATTCTGGGCATCGGCGGCTATGTGCCGTTGAAGCAATATGTCAACACGCTCAAGCCCGGCGGCATCTACGCCATGGTGGGCGGCACCAACCGGCAGATCTTCGAAGCGCTGCTGCTAGGTGCATTCATGGCGCGCGACGGCAAAAAGATCGCGCAGACCACAGCCAAACCGAACGCGGCCGATCTCGTCTACCTGAACGAGCACATCGAGGCCGGCAAGATCAAGCCCGTGATTGACCGCTGCTACCCGCTGGCAGAGACAGCCGACGCCATGCGCTACCTGGAAGAAGGACACGCCAAGGGCAAGGTTGTGATCAAGGTGGTGGATAGTGAATAGGTGATGGGGATTGGTGATTGGGGAGAGGTACGCGCTGATCTCTGCCCCAATCACCAATCCCTATTCACTATTCACCTTCCTCATACTGAAAAACTTGCTCCAGCGGCACGTCGAAGACGCGCGCGATGAGAAAGGCGACTTCCAACGACGGGGAATACTTGTTGCCTTCAATGGCGTTGATCGTCTGCCGGGTCACGCCTACTTGATCCGCCAGTGCTTGCTGTGTCATCTCACCATGCCCAAAGCGAAGCGCGCGAATCGTGTTGTTGAGTCTGCCGCCACGCTTGCCCATTCGTCACACCCCCCGCCGATAGAAATAGAGTTGCGATCCGATCTCCACAAGCTGCGCCAGCACCCAGAACCCCAGTAACAGGTGGGTGAAGACGAAGTTTCCTTCGATGAAAATCGCCGCGCATAGAGACAGGAAAACGCCCGTGGCCAACACATAGGACGAATTACGCTCACCCTTCAGCTCGAACAAGCGGTCGCGTTCATCCGTCTCTGTGCGCCGATCAACGATCGCGATGAGGATGTGACCTGTCACCATGAACATCACGAGCAAGATGACCATCCCCACAAACAGGCCGACCTGGTTCGGCATTACCGTCGCTGTGTTTGCGGGCAAGACGACGGAAAAGTAAAGGCCAAAAACAGCAATCAAACCCACGAACTGCACCCACAAGCTCTTCTCCTGAAATGACATCATTTCCACAACCTCCCATGT
Source organism: Caldilineaceae bacterium (assembly GCA_041391225.1). Classification (GTDB taxonomy): domain Bacteria; phylum Chloroflexota; class Anaerolineae; order Caldilineales; family Caldilineaceae; genus RI-153. Next base: position 89,570 of record JAWKOL010000015.1, on the reverse strand, counting down.
CAAAAACATTGTACCCAATGTAAAAAATAAACGACATCGCCAGTATAGCATGACGACTAAGTCGTGTCAACTATTTTTTACAGGGATACACAGTAGATCTGGGCATTGTTTGTGGTAGCATGGTGTTATTCCTTGTTTGCATACTTCGTCTAGAAATGTCTTCCCCCGCCAGATCATCGGCTCGACGCCGTGGTTGGGTCGGCTCTGGGACAAGATCGACGTCCTCGCCGAGAAGCCCGTGCTCATTGTGTGGGGGATGAAGGACATTGCCTTCCGCGAGAAAGAGCTTTTGCAGTGGCAGGCGCACCTTCCCCCAAGCGCAGACCGTGCGCCTGCCCACCGTGGGTCACTACGTGCAAGAAGAAGCGCCCGACGCGCTGGGCAACGCAGTGGACGCGTTCCTGGCGAAGTGATCGCGACCTCGGCCTTCCAGGAAGCTGCCGTTGCTTCCTGGAAAGGTTGATCTCGCGCTTGTCCACCTCCCAGCCATTGGGTATACTTGCCCCATTCCGTAGCGCCACCGTCCCGTCAACGCACCCCTCCAACGACTCCCCGCTGACGGTGGAAATGTTTCGACGCGCTGGATTTTGTTCCGTGCAGGGCATCGCATGAAGGAAATGAAGAAGGACGCAGGGTATCGCATCAGTGAAAGCCGTCCCTGGTGGGGGTGGTGGATTTGGCGCGTCCAAGCGCCAATTTTGAAACTCGTCCAAAATTGATCGCGCCGTGTTGCAGCAGGCGCAACAACCGTCCTCGATCCTGTGATCATCGTTATCCGATGCTCACTCGATGGAGGAACCATATGGCATTTTGGCGCAAGAAGGAACCGGAATTCGACGAAGTGGATCGTGTGATTCGTGAAAACAGCGGCGCTCGTCCGGCGGACATTGCACGGGCAACCGGCACAGAACGGTCGACGGTGTCGCGGCGGTTGGCGAGTATGGAAGAGGCCGGCTACCCTACTACGAAGACGACGAAGGCCGACTCTGGCCCTTCGCCCCAAACAAGTAGACGAATTTTGACAGTTGTTGCGGGATTTTGACGCAGTGTGTGCTAGATTCTGAAACAGATACGAAGCTAGGCATCGGCGGAGACCTGTCGGGTTTCGGAAACCCGGCAGGTCGCAACGAACTCAGATCGTTGGAAAGGGAATCGCAGGATGGGACACGGATTGAACAAAGCAGAACGGCTGCGCGGATGGAGCGGCTGTACTGTGAACGTGGCTATACCGACAGCGAGATGGCCGAGTTTCTAATGTGACCGCACCACCGTCTATCGAGATCGGCGGGCCTTGGGCGATGAACTTGGCATCGTCATCGAGAAGGATCACGAAAACCGCTATCGCATCGACCGCAGCCAGTATCTGTCTACGATCCGCGGAATTTGCAGGAGGCGCTGTCGCTGTATTCTGGCGGCGCGGCGGGCATCACAGCAGGCAAAATCGGGTCAACGCGGTGGCGAGCAGCTTGGGCAAGTTGGCGCACACGCTCAAGCAACCGATGACAGAGCGGCTGGTGAAGACGGCGGACACGATCTTACAGCGCAACGCCGATCCCCCACGCGAGAAGGTCTTCGAGGCGGCGGCGCAGGCCTGGGCAGAGCAACGCATGTTGCGCCTGCGCTACCAGGGACTCGACAGCAGCAAACCGTACGCGGACACACTCGCCATCTACCTGATCGAACCGTCGCCGTGAGCGACAGCATCTACCTGATCGGCCAAAGCGACACGTTGGGCAAAATCGTGGCCTATCGCCTCGACCGCGGAACGCGCCTTCGTGAGCGGCGAAACGTTCACTCTCCCGACGACTACGACGAGGACGAATTGCTGCGCTATGCCTGGGGCATCTGGCGCAGCGAAAAAGAGCCGGAGCCGCACTGCGCCTGCCGGGCGCTGCCAAACGTTTACGCGAAAGCGTGTGGCACCACTGGAAAAGACCGAAGTCCAGGACAACGGCGACGTGCTGTGGCAAGCGCCCATTGCCGAACCTCGCGAGATGCTCCCGTGGATCCGCGGGTGGGGCGCCGATTGCGAGGTGTTGGGGCCGGATTGGTTGCGGGATGAGATGATAGGAGAGTCAAGAGAAATGGCAACACGCTATGGCTGGCACACATCCCGCACAGGGACCACAAACGATTCGAGCACGTTAGCAGATTTTTTTCGAAACTAAAGAGAAACGGACGAACAGATGACACTCTATCCTTATCAAGAACGAGTACGGGCTATTATCCGCCAAGGCAAGTCCGTTATCCTTCAAGCACCAACAGGAGCGGGCAAGACGCGCGCCGCGCTCTCGCCGTTCATCGAGGCATTCTTCGAAGCCCAAGGCGGCAATTTCCCCAGGAAATGCGTCTACTCAGTGCCGATGCGTGTGCTGGCGAATCAATTCCAAATCGAATACACGGATCTAGCGTCGAGACATCAACGTCGGTTTAGGCCAGAGAACGCAATGGATGTACGCATCCAAACCGGCGAACACGCCGAAGATCCCGAATTCACTGGTGATCTGATCTTCGCCACTATCGATCAGAGTTTGAGCAGTGCGTTGGCCGTACCGTATTCGGTCTCACCACGGCGAGGAAACATCAATGCCGGCGCGATCTTCTCTTCTTATCTGATCTTTGATGAATTCCACCTATTCCCGGTAGACGAAAGCGAAGGCGCAGCCGGGGCGCTAGTGACGACGCTTCAGTTGTTGACCAAGCTAAAGGATATCATTCCGTTCGTATTGATGACGGCGACATTCTCCAGCACGATGCTGGCAGAACTCGCCGAAATCCTTAACGCCGAAGTGGTCACCGTCCCCAAGGCCGAGTATTTACGCATAGCATCGGGTACAGGCAAGTCGCCGCGCCGTCGTTTTTACCATGTCAAAGACGCGCCGTTGAACGCGGAACGTGTCCTGGAAGCTCACAGCGAGGAGGGCGTCACCCGGTCGATAGTAGTCTGCAATCAGGTCAAGCGGGCGCAAGACCTGTTCCTCGCCCTGTGCGACAAATTGAAGGGGACGAAAACAGAAGTTCGTCTCCTGCACAGCCGCTTCACCCAGGAAGATCGGCAAGCCAAAGAGGCGGAGATCCAGCGCGAGTTCGGCAAGGACAAGGACATGCGCCAGATTGACAGTTTCATTCTGGTGGCAACGCAGGTGGTTGAAGTGGGGCTGGACATCACCTGTGATCGCTTCCATACCGAGATCGCGCCGGCCAATGCGGTTTTCCAGCGGGCAGGTCGCTGCGCACGTTATCCCGGCGAAGAGGGACACGTGCATATCTACCCAGTTCCCGAACGGGAATTGAAGGATGGCGGCACCAAACCGGACTATCTGCCCTATCCAGCGTCGCTTTGTGCGTCTGCTTTGGACAGTTTCACCCGTCGCGATGGAGCGGAAATCGACTTTGAGGGCGAACAGGAGATCATCGACGAGGTTCACACCGAGTCAGATCGTATGCTTCTGGATGCGATGAAGGCACAACGCGGCATGATCTGGGAAGACATCTTCAAGACGATGCAAGAAAACGAGCGCAGCTATCGCCAAAGCCTTATTCGTCGCATCGACAGCGTCACGGTTCTGGCGGCGGATGACCCTGCGGACCTGGGAAACCCATTTGCTTGCCAGGGATTTAGCTTGTTCCGCGGCAGCGTGCATGGGATATGGCGAGATTTGCAGGCGTATGCCGAAGAGTACCAGGCCGCAGAGTTCGAGGACGCGCCCTGGACGATGAAGTATCCGCTTGCACTGTCGGATGCGAGCGAGGACAGCACTGTAGAAGAGCGGTTTCGCTGGCAACCAGTTATCGACGCCGATATGATCAACACCAGCGCGATGGTTGCCATCAACAGCGCGTTTTGTTCATACGACGACAAACTCGGTTTTCGCATTGAACCTGCGCACAAGGCGAACCATTGGCAGTCAACACAAAGGCTGAAACGACGAGGCCAATTTCGAGGACCGTTCAAATACGCCTTGGAAAGTTACGAAGAACATATTCAGCGCATGATTGCTGTGTATGAGCAGCACTTCCGCGGTGACTACGACTACGTACAACGTCGCCTCGCTAGCATGGGGCAAATACCCGCCGATGGGCTGGATCGAGCGATCCGCCTTGCCATCGCCTGCCATGACCTGGGCAAACTCGACAAGCGCTGGCAGCACTGGGTGCGCTTGTACCAACAGGGCATCGGCCAACTCATCGTTGACACAGACTACATGGCGGTTCACACCAACTTCGATCCAGATGATGAAGTCCATATCGCAGCACGCAATAACGCCACTCGAAAGGGCGAACGGCCTAAACATGCCGGTGAAAGTACTGTGGCGGCAGCGCGCTTCATTGCCAGGCAACCGCTCGGGAATACCTAAACGCTTGCGCGAGGAATTCTCACAGCAGTGGCGCGGCATCATAGCCTCAAGCACGTCCTCGTACGAGGAATACGATCTGCATTCGGCGGCAGAGCAGGTTTTTGAAACGCTGACACGAAAACTTGGGATACGGAGGAAGATGAGGAACTGCGTATGTGGGGTAGAGGTGGAGACATCAACTCGCTCCTGATCCCGCCAAAGGACTTCGATGCGTTGTTAGCATACTTGTACATCGTGCGCGCAAGTTGCGCTTATGTGATAACTGGTCACTTGAACTACACCAGCAACCGGTTTGAGTTAACTTGAATCAAGGAGGAGTAATGTTTCAGACCCAATACTTCGTACCCAAGCACTCAGGCACAATCAGCGATCAGATGTTGGCGTTCGGTGTGGCAAGGGTTCTGCAATCAGTGGTCTCCGCCCATGACAATAGGCAGCAGGTGTCGCTGCATGATGCAGGCGGCATGTACGTGGTAGACACTGGCATCGCCATCGAAGAAAGCTGGGTGGATGATCCGTTGAGCAAATCATCTACTTCGCCACGACGCCGGACAAGCATGATGCTCCGGCAGACTTGGGCCTCGTTAGAACGCGCAATGTCGATGATGAGTGGGATGCCTTACGCCGCTATCTCGAACAGTCGAAGCAGTTGCGAGAAGCGAAAACCAGCAACGAGGACGCGGAACAGATACTTGCTACCCTCAAGCCTCGGCCCGATTGGACGATAGTCACTTATCTTGGCGACTATCGAATGCAGGCACAGGCGATTCACAACAGCCTCATCGAGCAATGGATGCGCACGAATCACGCATTCCCTGGTCTGAACTTGCGCACGCTGCTGGCCCTGTTTGCTTCGTCGGCAGCGGATTGGGATGCAGTCGCGGCCGAATGGAAGAAGACCACCAAAGATTCACCCTTCAGCGACAGCGTGACTGCTTCACAGTTGTTCAACCCGCACATGGGCAAAGGACAGAATCGTACCAAGGCCAACAAGCTGACAATGGGCAATGAGAAGGTGTTCTGGTTGTTGGAATTCCTGAAAGCAGTCGGTTTGTGGTCATCGGCAGCGCCGACACGCGCCAACAACGCAGATGTACGCAAGACATACGTCATCTCTCCCCGAGAACTGGAGATCAATCACCACGACAGTGTACTGGCCAGATTTCGTGACCGACTTCGAACGAAGGCGCCGTAAAACAGGACATCATAGCGTCGCTGCTCTACACCGAAGTATTGCTGGAACAGAGTATCGAAGACGACGCTTTGGACGTATTCGGCGGGGGCGGTATTTCCAACGTCGTTTCGGGAATGGAGGTGGCAACCTACCAACTGCTTAGCCAGAACTCCTACACCATGATGAATCTTTCGTTCCTGGGGTTACCAGATTGGATGCCGCACATCGAAACAATCGACGATGCATCCCTGTTTGTTGCTCTGGTTCGCGAGCACCATGATCGAGTCCGCTCCATCGATGAAGATCGCAGCGAAGGCTATGCCCTGCTGCAACTGTACCGAGATTTCCTCTCTGGGAATTACACCGCACCCTTCTTTGCATTCTTGGGTAGCTACCAAGTTACCTGATGAGTGCAATCAATCGAAGTAACTACTTTGTCAAACCGTTCAGCGAAACCAATTTGAGGAGGCTATTTGAGATGACAGAACCGAAGTTGACCCCGATTTTGGAGAACGAAGGATTCCGAAGCATCGCCTACGCCATCCGCATGAGCACAATTGTACCCTTACCGAGGCAAAAGTGCCAGCTACGAGACGTGCTTCGGTCTTGGGCAAGAGTTGTTGCGCCATGCCCAGTACAACAACGAATTCGTACAGGCCCTGAGCAAATCATTCATGCCTATAACGACGAGACGACCCGCGCTCAGCGCCGGACAGGCAAGCAGTTTCGGAGTTTGGTCACGATGGATGCAGTAGAGAAGATAGTGCAGTTGATCGACGAGTACGATTCGAAGACGATCTGCAATCTCTTGGTTGCCTTTGGCTATGCCCGAGATCAGCGCAAAAGAAGGTGTAGAGGCAGAAGAAATCCTCCAGGAAATCGACTCAGAAGCTACAGTTTAGCCGGTTCGTTAGACGAAAATATCCACAGTTCAAACCCAATCAAACGGAGAACATCCCATGACGACTATCTACAATCTTTCTATCGCCGCAAAAGCCACACTGAACCTGCACTCGCTCAACAACGAAGGTGGCGAGGGCAACCAAACGCAGACGCGCATGGTCAACATCGTCGGCGAGGACGGACGTCTGCACAATGTCAACGCCATCAGCGGCGATATGCTCAAGCACATTCAGGCCGAGCACCTCTACGCCATCAGTAAGGAACGGTCTGCCACTCTGCGCCGCCTGCCAGATCTTCGATGCCAATCGCATGTCCGCCGATCCTGAGTTTTCGGCGTGGATCAAGAAAGAGAAGCCAACGCCAGTCCAAGTGGTGGATCGTTTGCTCACCTGTACGCTCGACGACATGGAAGGCAACTTTGTCACAGAAGGCAACCAGTCGGTGCCACGAAAGAGTGTGATCGAGTTTGGTTGGGCGGTCGGTATCCCTGAGACGGTGACAACGGACTCGTATTTTCACGTGAAGTACGATCCCGACCGCCGTGAGATTCCTACGGAGAAAGCAGATCGATCCGGCAACTTGGGCCAGGCGATCTTCCACCGGCCCACCAATAGCGGCCAGTACGCCATCATCTGCAATGTAGAAGCACACCGCATCGGCTACAACGACATCAGCCAGCAGTACACTGTGGACGCCGACGAACGGCAGAAACGGCTGGCTGCGCTGCTGGAAAGCGTCCTCTACGCGCATACGTGCAGCCCAATGGCGCAATGCGCAATACCCAAAACCCACACATTGTGGACGTGACCGGCGCTGTGTCGTTCAGCACCGGCCCTGCACCGGCCCCACTGGTCAGCCCGCTAAACAGTTCTTTCAGCGATCAGATGCATTCGATTGCCGGCGCGCTGAACCGCATTCACAGCGGACGTGTGCAGATCGAAACGTTCGACTCACTCTCGAACATGGCGGACATTCTACAGGGGATTATGAGCGACTGCCGACCTCACGCCTACGCCCGTTAGGAGGGATCATGTGGCTCATTACTCGTTATGATCCGGTTAGCCTGATCTCGCTCAAAGCGTCCACAGCCACATCGACAGGCGGCAAGTCGCTGCTTCTGCCTACGCCGTTTGCGTTCAAGATGGCGCTGCTTGATGTGGTGATTCAGAATGTCGGGCTTGAGCAGGGGAAGAAGCACTGGTCCACGATCCGTGCGGGGCAGGTGGCCGTACATGGCCCAGACCGGATCAGCGTCAACAACAGCTTCACCAAAATCCTGAAACCGAATCGAAACAGCGGCGTTGACCCCGACACCGGGCTTATTTCGGTCATGATCCGCACGATTGCTTTTCGGGAGTACGTACAGTGGCAGGGACCATGTCGAATCGCTTTTTCCATTGAGGATACGGAAACCGAGGCGTGGGCGCGTTGGCTGACCCAGATTCATTACATCGGCAAAAGAGGAGGCTTTATCCAAGCTGTAGCGCCTCCTGACGTGAGCGAGAACCTCCCCAGTGACTTCACACTGCTTACCGAAGGAATCGAAGGGGCATTCCCGCTGGATGGCACGCTTCAGTTGATGGACGACTGTGATCCCAAGCTCAGTTTTGACGCAGTGGATATCTACTCAACGAAGTCGCTGAAACTCGGCAAGGATCGCATCCTGCGCAGCGTCGTCCTGCCTTACCGCATGAAGCGCAGCAGCCGCGGCTACACGCTCTACGAGCGGATCGACTAATTACAGATCGAGTTGATCGAGCAAGATAGCAGCCGGTAAAACCGGAATGGATGCATACGCGGCCAGATCGAGCAGGTGAGTATCCCCAGAGACGATGGCATCGGCGCCCGCCGCTACAGCACAGGCAAGAACAGCGTCATCGTCGGGATCAGCACTGACCACTTGTCCTATCGATGCGGGTACGACGGTCGTAGCCAACGCAGCGTAACCCAAGATGAGTTCATTGGCAGAGACACCAGCGACTTTGAGCCGTGCAGCGAACTTGGACCGATTGATCACATCGTCGAGTTCAAGCAAGAGAGGTAATGAAGTGTACAAGGAGAGAATGTCATTGCGCGCCAGGTCGAGCAAGCGCCGCTGTGGTCCTTGCCATAATAGTCCCGAAACAACGCTGTTGGTATCAAGCACCAGGTGCATTGAGATCTCTTCTGCCCAACCGTGCCGCAGCGATCTCTTCCTCAATCTCCGCCTCATCCAGCACCGGCAGGTCGAGCGCGGCGAGGCGGTCGGCGGCGGCGAAGAGACGATCCACACGACGGCGCTGGATCTCCTGGCGGATGAGATCGACCAGCGCATCGGAAGAAAGCAGGTCGGCGGCGACGGCTTCTTTGACCAGTTCGTCGGGTACTTCTACGGTGATGGCGATGTTCGTCATCGAATACATCCTCGAAGGTTATGAACAGCGTGCGGCAGTTCGCACGCCTGTGGATTGGTTCCAATTCTAGTCAGCTTGACGTTGCTGTCAACTGATCCAGCAACGAGTAATCAATCGATTCAAAAGAAAGGATACACCTATGATCTCACCTCAACCTGTGCCGGATACGGCACAAACACCGGCCATCCCCTTGAGCGTACACCAATTGCGCTTCTCCGTGCAGGTGACGGAGCCGATCTACTTCAACGAGTTCAAGGGCAGCGCGCTGCGTGGGGCGCTGGCTGGTACGCTGGGCAACACCTTCTGCCCACAGTGGCGCGCCGAGGAGACAAACCCGCTGCACCAGTCGCTTTGCCCTGTGTGCCAGTTGCTCTCGCTGGAACGCACAGACGAGACCAGCGGCGACATCCGCCGCCCCTACGCGGTACGTCCGCCGTTGGATTCGGCCACTCGCTATGCTGTGGGGCAGTCGTTCGAGTTCGACATGTTGCTTATTGGCGACAACTTGCACCTATTGCCCTATCTGGTGCTGGCGGTGCAGGGTGTGGGCGAAACCAGCGGCATCGGTCGCCGGGGAGAGAATCATCGACGCGGCCACTTCACCATCACGAGCATCGACGCCGTCAACCCGCTCAGTGGGGAGAGATGCAGCCGTTGCTCACAAGCCAAGGGACGCATGGTGTGGCAACCGGCCATCCCCATTCTGCACGAACACGTGATGGCGACGGTGGAGACGATGCGCGCGTTCGAACTCGAAGAAGGCGCAACCGCCTCACCGTTCACATGCGCACGCCGCTACGCCTGATCCAGGGCGGCGAACGCAAGATCCGCTTCTTCTTTCCACTGGGCAACAGAGCGTGCTGCGCGTCCTCGATCTCAGCGCCCAACATGGCGGCGGATTTGGCCTGGCCGTCCAACCCGCCAGGCGACATCTACCCGTGGATCGACCAGGTGACCCTGGTCGAAGACCGCACCCGTTGGTGGGATCTCAAGGGCTACTCGGGGTATCGTGGAACATCTCAGGTGATGGGGGGATTGATGGGCGCCGCCACGTACATCGCGCCGGACTGGCGTCCATTGTTGCCGTGGCTAATCTGGGGGAGCATCGTGGGCGTGGGCAAGAATATCGTCAAAGGTTGCGGTGTGGTGGGGGTTGGCAGATAGAAGACACTGCGCGAGCAAACCCAAACAAAACCCTAGTGCAGAGCAGGCACAAATGAGTCGCTGTAGTTGGTTGAAATGCGGAGCACGCCCTCGTGCGGCTCGACCGGGTAACAGCCGCACGAGGGCATAATGCTCACTCCACAGGATTTCATGGACTCTTACCTTTACCAGCTGCCGCGATCCTCCCATGCCCATCATACAACATCTCATCGTCGTAGACGAGTCGGTTCATTCATCGCCAAGAAGAGTGAACGACTGAGCGTAACTTCTGCCAGGGCGAAAAACGCATCGAAGCGCCGATCATGCACCTGGAGATGGTGTTGGTGACAGGTCGAGGCGAGTTCGGCAGCGATGCCGGGCCCGCGCAAGTGCGGAGGCTGGCATCCCGATTCACTTTCCCTTGATCGTCGAGGGCATCCGGTGGGCAGCTTTTACAGCGCTGGGCTGGCGGCGACAGTGCAGACGCGACGGGCGCAGCTTGCAGGCGCGCGATGACGAGCGCAGCGTGATCTACGCGCTGGCCATCGCCGAAGGGAAGCTGCGCAACCAGGTGAACCTGCTCAAGTATGAGCAAATACCGCAAAGAGAAAAACAGCCCGACGTGTTCGATGGCGGTGCGTCTGCCGGCCGACGAGGTGATGGACCACATCGCAGAGTTGGATCGATTGCGTGATCAACTGCGCAGCCCGGCAGACAGCGCCGCCAACCGCACGGTGGACGATATCCGTGGGACGTTGCTCTCTTATCGAAGGCCGGTGATCGCAGAAATACCGGCAGGCCATCGGCAAAGTTGCTCATGGCCGAAGTCGGTTGGCCAGGTCGACGCAATGCAAGGCGACCGATCCGTTTAACAGTGCGCTCAACTACGGGTAGTGGCATCCTCTACAGCCAGGTGGAGCGCGCTGGTGCTGGCGGGTCTCGATCCCTATGCCGGTTTTGTACACACGGATCGTCCCAAAGTGGCGCTGGCTACGACGCTGTGGAGGAGTTCCGCGCCAGACCGTGGTCGTTCGCACGGTGATGGCCGTCTTCAATCGAGGGACGGAGATCGAGTTGGATGAGCGCGGGCGTATGACCGAGGCTTCGCGGCGTGATCTGGCGGCGAAGGTGTTGGCTCGCCTGGAGTGCGGTGGAAAAGTACGACGACAAACGCCATCCACTGCGCGGTGATTCAGATGCAGGCGTGCCGCTGGCAGCCTTCCTGGTGTCAGGTGAAAGCGGCCAACCTACGAACCGTTCGTAGCGAGTTGGTGTGAGTGCGATGAACTGTCTTCGCTTTATTCACGACATTCCCGACGACGGCCTGCGCACCAAGATCGCGGACTTCGCTTGACATGGCTGGGACGGGTGCAGCGCCTTCATGGGTCGGCTGAACAGCAACCATCAAGAAGAGTTGATGCTCAAGATCGAGGAGAAGATCGGCGAAAGCTGCGGCGCATCGGGATCTTTTTCCCGATCTGCAAGCAGGATTGGCGGGCGGCGTCTTGTCTTTGAACCAGGGTATGGAAGAGACAATCCTGGATCGCATGGAATAAGCAACTCTCGGAATTTTGATGATCCACGAAGAGGAAAAGAGAGGGACGCGGATTTCAGGATTGCCAGGACGACAGAGAGCATACCCAAGTATTGAGGAGGCATCACATGAGCAGCGAGATCCTGCGATCCCTGGTATTTTCAAGCCGTAGATTCAAAACAGCACGATTACTGCCCACGTGTTGTCTACTACGAGCACTGCTCGTTCGGGGTGCGCCCCTACCACGCATGTACAAAATGCAGGCGGGCATCAAGGCGCAAGATCGGGTGGAATCGTTGGAGAAGCGGCGCAGTCTTACATGCTTCTACGATGTCATTGAGGGCGTGCGTCACTTCAACGTATCGGTGCAATCCGCCGCATTAGGCTTGAGTGGACAGATCGATCTCGTTGTGGAGACGGGGTCGGCGACGAGATGCGGCTGATTCCGGTAGACTTCAAGTTGAGTCGCCGCAAACCAGGACGGCACTTCAAGGTGCAACTGGCCTGCTATGCGCCCGCTGGAGGAAAGTCGGCAGGTTCCGGTGGATACCGGCTATCTGTACTTGATCCCAAGTCGGCAGTCGATTAAAGTAGACATCACCGCCAGATTGCGTCGAGAGGTACATAACCAGATCGCAGATCCGCCAGATGATCGCGGCGGGATGAATGCCGCCCCCGGTCAAACACCGGGCGCAGTGTGAGCCGCGAGTTCTGACGCTTCTGTAACGACGTATTGTAGTTTCGTCAACAAGTCGGCACATTAACAACCGCATCGGTCCGCCTGTGGGCCGTCAGCAAGCGGTGACGCCCTTTCGCAAACTCATCTGACGTGATGGTTCTGGCAGTGCCAATCGGCGCCCAGATCTCGATAAGTAGCCTATCCTCACCAGAGGGAATGGCGTTTCGCAAACCGAGGCCGGTTTCGTGCAGATTTCGGCTTCGAGATCTGCCGCCGGTTGTAGTAAACTGCGGACAAGATGACCATTGCGTGACCGCACACAAGGCCGAATACGGCGACAAAATTCAGATTCAGGTCTCGGCGGTCCACGCGAAGGTGTGCGAAGCAGGCGGACCCCATCCTCGACTCGAAAGCGCGAGTACTGAAACATGACAAATCCGCTGGCATTGTGCATATACACGACCCCATCCTCGACTCGAAAGCGCGAGTACGGAAACTCTCCGCCTAAGAGCTCAAGTCCGGCACGGAGAACGACCCCATCCCTCGACTCGAAAAAGCGCGAGTACTGAAACGCCGAGTTCAAGGAGTTGGAAGGATGGGTGAAATGCGGCAGAGACCCCATCCTCGACTCGAAAGCGCGAGTACTGAAACGTCTGCTTGCGGCCTGGTTCTCTTGATTCTGCGCAACGACCATCCTCGACTCGAAAGCGAAAGTACTGAAACAAACGATGTGCCAACGGTGCAGCGAGAAGGAAAGGACCCCATCCTCGACTCGAAAGCGCGAAAGTACTGAAACAGGACCGACACGGGGATAACGACTGGAGGCTAGAGACCCCATCCTCGACTCGAAAGCGCGAGTACTGAAACATCTAGCAGCCCAGGTCGTTCTCCGTCAAGGGCTAGACCCCATCCTCGACCTCGAAAGCGCGAGTACTGAAAAACAATCTCGGCGGGCTGGTTGCGGATTCGGCTAACGACCCCATCCTCGACTCGAAAGCGCGAGTACTGAAACACTATGGTTAATCCCGTGCAATGGCGTGCGTGGGTTGACCCCATCCTCGACTCGAAAGCGCGAGTACTGAAACCGGCGTGGCGGTACGACTGTCAATGTCCCGATTGACAAGACCCCATCCTCGACTCGAAAGCGCGAAAGTACTGAAACATCACGTAGGCATTCTGGCCTACCCTTCCCCAAAGTCACTGACCCCATCCTCGACTCGGAAAGCGCGAGTACTGAAACGCTAAGATGCTCCAGGCGAGCGTACGGCACGCAGACCCCATCCTCGACCTTCGGAAAGCGCGAGTACCAAAACAAACTCCAACAACTACCCGCAGACGGCCAACCGCCAGTGACCCCATCCTCGACTCGAAAGCGCGCGAGTACTGAAACGCCTGGGTGCTGGCGCTGCGTATCCGTTGCAAGACCCCATCCCTCGACTCGGAAAGCGCGAGTACTGAAACATCTTCGATGGTGTACGCCAACACGCCATTCGTGCCGACCTCATCCTCGACCTGGAAAGCGCGAGTACTGAAACACACTGCATCGGCAACGCTGGCCGCGGTCGGGATGTGACCCCATCCTCGACTCGAAAGCGCGAGTACCGAAACCCGGCAACACAAAGCTCGCTGCCCATGCTGTGGTGACCCCATCCTCGACTCGAAAGCGCGAGTACCGAAACGCATTTGCCCCATTGCTTTTCGGAATTTTGATGATCCACGAAGAGGAAAAGAGAGGGACGCGGATTTCAGGATTGCCAGGACGACAGAGAGCATACCCAAGTATTGAGGAGGCATCACATGAGCAGCGAGATCCTGGGCGATCCCTGGTATTTACGCGTCGTAGATCTAAAACAGCACGATTACTGCCCACGTGTTGTCTACTACGAGCACTGCCTGCCTGGGGTGCGCCCCACCACGTACAAAATGCAGGCGGGCATCAAGGCGCAAGATCGGGTGGAATCGTTGGAGAAGCGGCGCAGTCTACGCGCCTACGATGTCATTGAGGGCGCGCGTCACTTCAACGTATCGGTGCAATCCGCCGCATTAGGCTTGAGTGGACAGATCGATCTCGTTGTGGAGACGGGGATCGGCGACGAGATGCGGCTGATTCCGGTAGACTTCAAGTTGAGTCGCCGCAAACCAGGACGGCACTTCAAGGTGCAACTGGCCTGCTATGCGCTCCTGCTGGAGGAAAGTCGGCAGGTTCCGGTGGATACCGGCTATCTGTACTTGATCCCAAGTCGGCAGTCGATTAAAGTAGATATCACCGCCAGATTGCGTCGAGAGGTACATAACCAGATCGCAGAGATCCGCCAGATGATCGCGGCGGAGCGAATGCCGCCCCCGGCCAAACACCGGGCGCAGTGTGTGAACTGCGAGTTTCGACGCTTCTGTAACGACGTATTGTAGTTTCGTCAACAAGTCGGCACATTAACAACCGCATCGGTCCGCCTGTGGGCCGTCAAAGGCGACGCCCTTTCGCAAATCATCTTGACGCGGGATATCCCAAAGCAACTCGGCGCCCAGATCTCGATAAGTAGCCTATCCTCACCAGAGGGAATGGCGTTTCGCAAACCGAGGCCGGTTTCGTGCAGATTTCGGTTTTCGAGATCTGCCGCCGGTTGTAGTAAACTGCGGACAAGATGACCATTGCGTGACCGCACACAAGGCCGAATACGGCGACAAAATCGTGATTCAGGTCTCGGCGGTCCACGCGAAGGTGTGCGAAGCAGGTGGACCCCATCCTCGACTCGAAAGCGCGAGTACTGAAACCGAATCGCCCGCCGCAGAAGTCAGCAAGAATGTCTTTGTGCGCGCAGCACAGTTTCGTGCCCACGAAGATTACCGGCAACGGGTACGGCTGGCCGCTCGCGCTGGATTTGATGGAAGAAATGCGCACACCGATTGTCGACTCGGTGGTGTTGACTGTGGTCAACAAGCAGATTGTCAACCGCTCCCACTTCGAAGATCAGTTTGGCGCATTCCAACTCACAGCGGACGGACGTAAACGATTTCTGCAGCAGTTTGAGAACAGGCTCAATACAGAGATTCAGCATCCAGTCTTCGGGTACAAAGCTACCTATCGGCGCTGTTTGGAACTACAAGTGCGGCTGCTGGCCAAGTTTCTTACTGGAGAGATTCCAGCCTATCGGCCCTTTCAGATTCGCTGATGATAGTTGATAATCGCAACAGGTTTGGCTAAGATGGCAGATACACGTACAACCACCCTTTATGTTGTTGCTTATGACATTCCGTCCGACCGTCGCCGTACCAAGATCCCAAAAGTGCTCAGTGGATTTGGCCACTGGACGCAGTTCAGCCTATTCGAGTGTTTTCTGACAGAAAAGCAGTACCTGCAACTGCGCCGCCATCTAGAGAACCATCTCAAGCCCGATGAGGACAGTGTCCGTTTCTATGTCATATGCGCAGGGTGTCAAAGCCGTTCAGAAACATTGGGTGGCGCGCTGCCCTCAGAACCTGATATTTTTTTGGTATAGCAGCATGCGAGCATCGCAGCAGGGCTATAACCAAGGGGCGATGCTCGCACATGCAGGATAGGTTTTCGACCAGTGTGCAGCAGGCATCATGCGGTTGGCAAAGCATCACCAGTTCATGGATCGCGCAGCAATATCAATGACATGCTCGCAGGTGGGATGAAACAATGAAATTCTGCGCCAAAATGACCAACCATGTTCCCCAAACCGTTTACCTGCCCCAAAAAGTGGGACGAATCCTATCAATTGACATCGTAATTTCAGATGGGAGTGCAGAGGCGCATGAATGCCGATCAACCCGCCTGAGGGATTGAAAGCACCTCCGCTGCACTGCTGGACGCAAAACCAACACGCCCAACCACCGCCCCCCCCTAATTCGTCCAATCCCCCCACCTGTGGCATAATAACCCGCACATCCGTTCGCATCTCACCCGAGGACGCCGCCCACATGACACTCACCCTGACCCCAACCGAAGCACGCCGCTTGGCCGTCTCCGCGCAAGGATTGACCGGCCCGCGCCCCGCCCCCACCCGCGAGGATGTGCTCAAGCTGCTGCGCCAGATCCACGTGCTCCAGATCGATCCCATCCGAGCGGTGGAACGCACACAGCTGCTCGTGCTGTGGAGCCGCGTAGGCGCGTTCGATCCGGCGCTACTCGACGAACTCCAGGCGGATCGGCTGATCTTCGAGGCATGGGCCCACTGCGCATCGCTGGTGCTCACCGAAGACTTCCCACTCTTCTCGTATTGGATGCGCAAACCGCAAAACGGCGGCGGCGAATGGGCGGAACGCATCCGCCAGTGGATGAGGAACAACCGCAAGCTGCAACGTCACGTATGACCGTCTGCGCGAGGACGGCCTCACCACCGGCGACTTTTTGAACATCGCCGCCGTCCCTGGGAATCGTCGGGGGTGGAGTTGGGGCGCAACGTCGCATGCTCATTTCCTCAACGGCCACCGGCGAGGTAGATACCGTCGCCCGCAACGGCAACGCAAATACTGGCACCTCGTCGAAGCGCCTGGCATGGAGGCTGAATCGTCTAACCCCGTAGAAGAGACCGACATGGTGCGCCACAGCGTGGACAGTGTTGCAGGCCGTTGAGCGTGGCCACCGAACCAGATCGAAAATCCTTCATCACGACCCAACTCTTCCCGTGTTGGAACGACGGCTGAACGAATTGCGCAAAGAAGGCGTCGCCGTCCCAACGGCCAGTGAAGACGGCGACGAAGTGTGGCCCGGTCCTTGGTAAGAAATTGCATCGCGTGATCTGCGTGTGTCCACGCTGGAGGCGATCCGCAACGGGGATTGGTCACGCACGGTCTTCCTGTCGCCGTTCGACAACCCTGTTCTGTCACCGCGACCGCACCGAACAGTTCTTCGATTTCTACTACCGCACAATAAGAAATCCACGTGCCCAAAGACAAGCGCCAGTACGGCTACTACGTGCTGCCCATCCTACACGGCGACCGCTTCATCGGGCGCATGGATTCGCAACTGGACCGCAAAACCGGCGTCTACACTGTGCGCATGATCTACCCCGAACACGAAGACGACGTCAACGCTGAGACCGCCGTCGGCATTGCCCAATCGCTGAAAGAATTGTCGGAATTCATCGGCGCGAAGACAGTGGTGTTGGGCGAAGAGATTCCGGGGTGTTGGAGAGAGGCGATTCGGGAGTTCTTGCAATAGCGGACACGTTCGAGGGAAAAAGGGTGCATTTCAAATTGGGGGCAGGCCAAGTGCCGGGGACTTTTCGCCGCAGCGAGACGGGGTTTTCGCTCTTATCGCCACGTCCATCGTGAAGTCCCCGGCACTTTCGCCCCAAGAATGAAATACACCCAGGGAAAAAGCCAACAGATTCTCAATCCGTGTTTTCTGTTATAATAGTTCTATGAGCTGCATATATGCCGCCTCTAATAGCAGAAGCGACAGTAGAAGCGAAGAGGGGAAGAACAATGCAAGCGATAGAAATTGAAACTCAAATTGACAAGAATGGACATATTTCCTTGCCAGCCGAGTATCAATATGCCTACGGTAAATCTGTCCGATTGCTTGTGCTTCTAACGGAAGAAAAAGAAACGCAGAAGCCTCGACGTCGGCCTGGCAGCGAAAGAGGTATCCTTTTCAATGGTCTTCGTTAGTCCGGCAAGTTACTGAGAGATTGCGATCAAGATCAGTTTGGGAAAGTATGCACTTCCCAAGCCTTTTGAGGAGTTCTGGGAAGAGCACATGAATATGAATGACTTCACTATCCTGCCAATCGCCGTTGCCCACGCAGCCAAACTTGTCCATCTTCCATTTCATCACCGTGATCCATTCAATCGTTTGATCATTGCCCAAGCGCAGGTAGAAGAGCTTCCAATTGTCAGTAGCGATCTACAGTTTGATCTCTATGCGATCGAGCGTATCTGGTAGCCGATGTTGCCAAAGGACACCACCTTGCACATCGGCATCATCGCCTGCGGCGCCATCGTGCGCGAGTTGACCCATATCGCCGACAACCTGGGCTGGAATTATGAACTGACCGCGGTCCCCGCGCAGTTACACAACCGGCCCGAACGCATCGCGCCCGCGGTGGAGAAGAAACTCGACGCCTGGGCCGGGCGCTTCGACGTGATCCTGGTGGGTTACGCCGACTGCGGCAGCGGCGGCGCCATCGACGCGCTGCTGGAACGCTATCCTCACGCCGTGCGCATTCCGGGGCCGCACTGCTACGAATTCTACGGCGGCAACATCTTTTTGGAGCAGGCAGATCGCGAGCCCGGCACTTTCTACCTCACCGACTTCCTGGCCCGCCACTTTGAAGGACTGGTGATCCCCGAGCTGGGGCTGGATCGCTTCCCCGAACTGCGCGATCTCTACTTCGGCAACTACAAAGAGGTCCTCTACCTGCGTCAGTTACCCGATCAGGATGAGTCACAGCGTGCCCGGTCCGCCGCGGATCGCTTGGGGCTGGATTACCGCGAGGCAGACAGCGGCCTGCAAACGCTGCAAGATCGCCTCGTCCGCCTGCTGGAAGAACGCCTGTGATACGTGTGATCTTTCTCTTTTTAGACGGCGTGGGCGTCGGTTCGGATGACCCCGCCGTGAACCCGCTGGTGGCGGCGCGCATGCCCGTGTTGCGCGGACTGCTCGACGGTCACCCGCCCACCGCATCCACAGGACGACTGTCCACGGCGCAGGCCGAGTTCATCCCCACCGACGCGCACATGGGCGTCGCCGGTCGCCCGCAGAGCGCCACTGGACAGACGGCGATCCTCACAGGGATCAACGCACCGGAACGGCTGGGTGAACACTACGGCCCCCGACCCGACCAGCGCGTGCGCGACATCCTCGACGAAGGCAGTCTCTTCGCCCGCCTCAACCGCATGGATCTGCCCAGCTACTTCTGCAACGCCTACCCTGCTGGCTACTTCGACGCCGTCGAACGCGGAAAACGGCTGCTCAGCGCCGTCCCCTACGCCGCGGTGGCGGGTGGGCAGGCGCTACTCACCGCGGACGACATGCGCGCCGAACGCGCCCTCAGCGCCAACTTCACCGGCGAAGGCTGGCGTCGCGAACTGGGTTACACCGACACCCCTGTCTACACCCCCGAAGCCGCCGGCGCGCAGCTCTGGCGCATCGCCCAGCCCTACCGTTTCGTCTTCTTCGAGCACTGGCTCACCGACTACCTTGGCCATCACCGCAACCGCCCCGCCGCCGTGGACATCTTCCAGATCTTCGACGGCTTTCTGGGGGGTCTCCTCGCCGCCGCCGATCTCGACCAGACCCTCATCATCGTGAGCAGCGATCACGGCAACGTGGAAGACTGCACCGACCGCAAGCACACCGAGAACCCGGCGCTGACGCTGTTGATAGGCGCGGAACGGGCGCGCATCGCAGAGCGTGTGCGGCGGTTAGATGATTTCGCGGCGAGCATTGTTGCGTTTCTGAGATTGGGGGATTAGGGAGAAAGCGGAGAAATAATGATCCACGAAGACACACGAAGAGACACGAAGGCAGAGAAGAGCAAACAGAAGGTTTTTTCGCTCTGCCGTCCCAATAATCCTGAAATCCGTGTCCCTCTCTTCTCGCTACTTCGTGTGTCTTCGTGGATCAGGAAAATTCTGGAATCGCCCAATCGCTTTTCTTCATCAACTCCCCACTTGTGGTACCGTTATGGCATCCAATACTTCATCCCTCCCCACAGGAGAGCGACGATGGGTATCCCCACTGCTTCGGACCGCAAGCAACAGGTTGCAGATTTCGTTGAGCGTGTGCGCGGGCGGCTGATCGTCTCGTGTCAGGCGCTGCCGCATGAGCCGCTGCACGGTGCGTGGATCATGGCGCGCATGGCCGTGGCCGCGAAGGAAGGCGGAGGCGTCGCCATCCGCGCCAACGGCCCCGAAGACATCCGCGCCATCCGCGCCGCCGTGGACCTGCCCATCGTCGGCCTGTTCAAAGACAACATTCCGGCTACGACGTTTACATCACGCCCAGCATGGAGCACGCGCCGTCGTCGCCGCGGGGACGGACATCGTCGCCATCGACGCCACCGCCCGTTCGCGCCCGCAGCCGGGGACGCTGGCCGACTACATCGCCGCCATCCACGAAGAGACGGGCCGCCCCGTGCTGGCCGACATCTCCACCCTGGAAGAAGGTATCGCCGCCGAGGC
This sequence comes from Caldilineaceae bacterium, assembly GCA_041391225.1. GTDB lineage: Bacteria > Chloroflexota > Anaerolineae > Caldilineales > Caldilineaceae > RI-153. The sequence continues at coordinate 69,235 of JAWKOL010000015.1, read as the reverse complement.
AGCCGGGGCCGACTTCATCTCCACCACCATGTCGGGCTACACGCCATACAGCCCGCAGCAGGCCGATCCCGACCTTGATCTCGTGCGTCAACTGGCGGCGCGGCTGCGCGTCCCCCTCCTCGCCGAAGGACGCTACCGCACGCCCGAACAGGTCCGCGCCGCGCTCGACGCCGGCGCGCTGGCCGCCATCGTCGGCGGCGCGATTACGCGACCGCAGGAGATTACGCGGTGGTTTGTGGAAGGGATACGTAATGCGTGATGCGTAATTCGTTTAGTGGGTTGTCGACGTGAGTCGAACCTATCGCGCAGACAACGTACTCAGAGAATTACGAATTACGCATCACGCATTACAAAATCATTCAACCATCCAATCACCACTCAACTCACTCTACACATGCCATCCATCCTCATCCTCCCACTCGACGACCGCCCGCCCAACGTGGAATTTCCTGCATTGCTGGTGCAGGCGGCCGGGTATGAACCGATTTTACCGCCCAAGGATTGGTTGGGTACGCCCTGGCGCGCCGGGGATGTGGACAGGCTGACGGCCTGGCTGACGGAGAACGCCCCGCGCGCGGACGCGCTGATCCTGGCGTTGGATACGCTGGGCTATGGCGGTCTCGTCAACTCGCGGCGCTCGACCGACCCCGCCGATGTGGTGCTGCGGCGGCTAGAAACTGTACGCGCCATCAAACGCAATCATCCCAAGCTAACCGTGTTGGGCTATTCGATCCTGATGCGGGTGACGCGCGGCAACGACGCCGAAGAAGAGAAAGCCTACTGGGGAACCTACGGCGCGCGCATATTCCGCATCTCGTACCTGGAAGACCGGCTGTCGATGCTGGCCGGTGACCCCGCTGCGGACGAGGCAGAACTGGCGCGGCTGCGATCCGAAATCCCCGCCGACGTGATGGCTGATTATCTTGAGGGACGGGCGCGCAATCACGCCGTCAACCGCGCCATGATCGAGTGGACGGCGGCGGGCATTTTCGATTATCTGATCATCCCACAAGATGACACAATGGCGTACGGCTGGAACATCGCCGAGGCGCGCCAACTGCGCTGGACGGCGCGACGGCTGGGCGTGGCGGATCGGGTATCCGTCTACCCCGGCACCGACGAGACGGACATGCTGCTCATCGCCCGCTACGTGGCCGGGCAGGCCGGCTTCCGCCCCCGCGTGTGGACGCGTTACAGCAGCGTGCGCGCTGGGTCGGTGATCACAGCCTACGAAGATCGCCCAATGGAGGAGCTGATCAAGGCGCACCTGGCCCCGCTGGGCGGCGTCATCGAGGACGACCCCGCCGCCGCCGACGTGCGACTCTACGTCAACTCGCCCGCCGAGGTGCAGGGCAACGGCTTCGATCAAGTGGCCGCCGAGATCGCCGAAAGCGCCGCCAAGCACTTCCCCGCCGAGTTGCGACCGGCCTGGGATGCCTACCGTCGCGCCGACGGGCTGCGCAATTCGCTGCGCGAGATGCATTCGGTGCAGCGCAACGTGGACGAGTTCGCCCGCAGCCTATCCTTGGCCGTGGACGAAGGACACACCTGCGCCGTGGTCGACGCCGCCTACGTCAACGGCGGCGACATCGAACTGGGCGAAGCGTTGCGCCGTCACGTGGATCTGGCGCAGTTGGCCGGTTTCGGCGCTGGAACACTGCGGCAACACGTTGGGGACTGTCCTGGCGCACAGTGTGATCCGTCATTTGCAGCGGGTCAACGGGGCCACGCCCGACGCCGTCGCCGCACGTGCGTTTCCTTTTGTGCGCTTCGTCGACGATTTTCTGTACCAGGGCATCGTCCGCTCGCACATCGCCATCGAGGACCTGCCCAAACGCGGCATCCCGCCCCAAATGACCAACCTGGGCGATGCCGCCGCGGATGTGGAAGCAATCGTGAACCAGCGGCTCATCCCGCGGCGGCGGAACTGGCGACGGACCATTTCATTGGTCACACCGTTCGCGCAGGCGACACGCATTTCACCATCGATGATCTCACGATCAGGCGCGTCTTCTTACCGTGGCAACGTCTTTTTGAAATTGGCATCGAGATAGAAACGCGGATTGGGCAGATTGAGCGGAGCAGACGGATTCAAATCCCTCTGATAAATCCGCTGAGATCCGCTCAATCCGCGTTCTATCCATCACAGCGTTCCATCCATCCCCACCCCCAAGGGATCAACCATGACAAAAACTCGCATCGCCGTAGTCGGCGCTGGCGGCATCGGCGGCACGCACTTGAAAGCGTACGCCGAGTGGCCCGATCTATGTGAAATTGTGGGCATCGCCGACATCCATGCCCGCGGCAGAGGAACGAGCGGCCATCTTCGGCGGGCAAGCGTTCGCCGACTACGCAGAAATGTTCGACGCCGTGCGGCCCGACGCCGTGAGCGTGTGTACGCCGCCCAACCTGCACCTGCCCATCGTGCAGGCCGCCGCCGAGCGCGGACTCGACGTTCTCTGCGAGAAGCCGCCGGCTCGCACCGTGGCCGAGACACAGGCCATTGTCGATGCAATGGCCAAGGGTGGCGGCATGTTACAATTCGCCTTCTGTCATCGCTTCCACCGCAGCGTGATCCAGGCGCAGGAACTGATCGCGTCGGGCAAGCTGGGCAAAGTGGTGCAGATCTACAACCGCTTCGGCTTCCGTTTTGCACGGGCGGGCGCGTCCTGGTTCACCGACGCGGCGGTGGCGGGCGGCGGCATCCTCATCGACACGCTCGTCCACAGCATCGACATCTTCCGCGCGCTGGCGGGCGAAGTGGTAAAAGTCGATGCAGCAACGTCGACCACCCTGCCCAACATCGCGGTCGAGGACAGCGCATCCATGCTCGTCACCAGCGAACGGGACGTCATCGGCGTGTTAACGTGTAGCTGGGTAACGCCCGTCTCCGAGGCCGAAGTGCGCATCTACGGCAGCGAAGGCGAAGCTGTCATCGACTACGCGCAACCCGACGGGCTGCGCTACAAGCTGGCCGGCGAAGACAATTGGACCCAACTCCCCTTCGACACACCAAATCGTTTTTCGTTGCAAGCTCAAAGCTTCCTCAACAGCATCCAAACCGGCACAGCACCCCAGGTCACCGGGGCCGACGGGCTGGCGGTGATGCGGGTGATCGAGGCAGCGTACGCGAAGAATTGACGATTTTCGATTGACGATTGTCTCGTAGAGGATCTGAAGGGGTGGCTTGTTTGTGGTCTTGTCGAGCAAAACAGCCCCCAATTCTGCGAGGATCGTCTCAACACGACAATCGTAAATCGTCAATCGCAAATCGTAAATTGATACATCACACATAAGGAGTCTCTCGTGAAACTCAGCGTTAGCATGTGGAGCGTCGTCCACCCCGTGCGGGCAGGACAGATGGATCTGGCGGGCTTTGTGGATTTTGTGGCCGGTCAGGATGCGGAAGGCGTGGAGTTGCTCGACTATTTCTGGAAGGACAAGGAGAGCGAACTGCCAAAGGTGAAGAAACAGATCGCCGACGCCGGGCTGGAATTGGCTGTCTACTCGGTGGGCAACGATTTTTTCCAGCCGGATCGGGCGGTATGGGAACAACAGCTGGCCGACATGAAGACGGGCATCGACACGGCGAACGCGCTGGAAGTGGGGTTGATGCGCGTCTTCAGCGGCAATCGCAAGGAAGGCTACGAGCTGGCCGACGGCATGGATTGGATCATCGACGGGCTGGCCCAAAGCGCCGAGTACGCCGCGGCGCATGGCGTCGTGCTGGCGCTGGAGAATCACGGGCTGATGGCCGGGCGCAGTGATCAGGTGCGCCACATGATCGAGACGGTCAACTCGCCGTCACTGCGCGCCAACCTCGATACCGGCAACTTCCTGCTCGTGGGCCAGAACCCCACCGACGCCGCCCGTGCCTTGGCCGACGTGGTGGCGCTCGTCCACCTCAAAGATTTCGCCGTCGCCCCCGAAGGCCAAACCAGCCACGTCTACAAAGGACTCGACGGCGTCGGCTACACCGGTACCGTCGTCAGCGAAGGACAGGTGGATCTGGCCGAGATCATCTCTATCCTCGGCAAAGCGGGCTACAACGGCTGGCTCTCCCTCGAATACGAAGGCGGCCTGGACCCGTTGACGGTTGGCGTGCCGGGGAGTTTGGCAGCGGCGCGAAAACTAATGAATTAATTTACGATTGACGATTGACGATTTACGATTGTCGTGTTGAGATACTACTCGCATGATTGGGGACTTGGTTTGCTCTACAAATCCAACAAACCAGCTACCCATTCACATCCTTTACGAAACAATCGTCAATCGTCAATCTCTCCAGAGGTGTTTATGCACACAAAAACTCCTCCCGTTCTCGCCCTCGACGTGGGCGGCACAAAGCTGGCGGGCGGGATTTTGACGGCGGATGATACGTTGCAGCAGCGCGCCGAGGTGCTGACGCTGGCACAGGAAGGCAGCGCGGAGGCGATCTTGGGGCGGCTGATTGGGCTGGCGCGGGATGTGATAGCGGCCGCGCCGGAACGTCCGCGCGCGGTGGGGGTGGCGAGCGCCGGGCAGATCGATCCGCGGCAAGGGGACGTGGTCTTTGCCACCGACAACCTGCCGGGGTGGACGGGGCTGGCGCTGGGGCGGCGGCTGGCAGAAGCGCTGGATCTGCCCGTCTTCGTGGAGAATGATGTCAACGCCTTTGCCCTGGCCGAGGCGCAACTGGGCGCAGGACGGGGCTACCGGCATCAGGTGTTGCTGGCCGTGGGGACCGGTGTGGGCGGCGGCATCGTGGTGGACGGCAAGATGTACAGCGGCAGCATGGGCCGCGGCGGCGAGATCGGGCATCTGTGCATCGTGCCGGGTGGGCGTCCTTGCACGTGTGGGCAGATCGGCTGCTTGGAATCGTACGCGGGGATGCGTGTGATGTTGCCGGCCAGCGGGTACGCGTCCTTGCGGGCGTTGGCCGACGATTACCTGGCAGGCAAGTCGATCCCCGCCGTGGACGATGCCGCGCACTGGCTCGGTCATGGGTTGGCGCAGGCGGCGCACGTCCTGGGGCCGGAGGTGTTGCTGGTAGGCGGCAGTATCGGTCTGCTGGGCGAGCGATATTTGGACGACGTGCGCCGGTCCTATACGGTGGCGGCGATCAAGTCGTACCGCAACATCCCGATCCTGCCCACGCAGCTCGGAGCGGACAGCGGGCTGTTGGGCGCGGGGGTCTATGCGCGGCAGAGGATTGGGCACTAGGGGTTGGCGCCTAATCTCAATCACACAGAGCGTCACGCCCTACATCTTTATAATACAAATACCGCGCGGGCTCCTTCCCCACGGCCGTGAACCACTGCGGACAGTACGGCGCCATCCAGATGACGTCGCCGGCTTGGACGGGGTACCAGGCGTCGTCGAGGCGGTAGATGCCGCGGCCTTGGAGCAGGAGCAGCCCGTGCTCCATGACGTGGACTTCCACCAACGGCAGCGCTGCGCCGGGCGCGAAGGTGAAGAGGTTGACGGCCATGTCGAAGGCAGGGACGGTGGGCAGCAGCGTTTTGAGCATGGCGGCGTCGTCGCCCATGAACGCTTCGGCGACGACGTCGTTTTCGTTGCCCACCAGCGGCCCCGGCGCGGGGACACCCAACAGCGGCACGTAGCGCCTTTCAAAGACAGTCAGGCGTGTGGGCTGCTCCGATTGGAGCAGGTGTGATACGTCCGCGGGCAGATACGCGTACCCGCCGACGTCGAGTGCCGCGTCCAATTCGCCACACGAGACGTGAAGCCTGCCTTCCTCCACAAAAACAAAGCGCTCCACCCCCGGCAAGGGCGCGCCGGACGATGCACCGGCTTCCATGTGGACAAAGTACTGCGAAAAATCCGCGCCCAGGCGCGGCGAGATGACGATGATGCCCTGCGCCTTCTGCCAGCCAGGCAGCGCCGCCGCCACGTGGCTTTCCGGCGTCACCAACGCATGGTTGCGCTTGATCACACTCCTGGTAAACCCGAATGGATTCACGATATTCCCCTTGTCGATCAATCGATTTAGATGCCTCAGAATGACTCTACTGCAAAAAGGTCGCTCAAGCGCAAAAGTCCGACTTCTCTTAGGAGAGGAGCAACCGCAAATCACACAGAAGTCGGACTTTTCGCAGGGGAGTCTCAGAATAGAACGCGGATTAGGCGGAGTGGGCTGATTTGAACGGATTTTCGGCGATTCTGCCAATCCGCATCTGTGGAAAACAGCTTCTCCAGTCCCTAATCCCCAGCCCCAAGTCCCCAGCCCCCGATCCCCAACCTAACCACAAACTCGCTGCCGCGCCCCACTTCGCTGCTGACAGTAATTTCGCCGCCGTGCGCTTTGATGAGTTGGGCGGCGATGGCGAGGCCGAGACCGCTGCCGGTTCCGTGGGTACGGGCGCGGTCGCCGCGCCAGAACCGGTCGAAGAGGAAGGGCAGATCTTCGACGGGGATGCCTTCGCCGCTGTCGCGCACGCGGATCTCGACAGTGTCTTCGTTTTGGACGGCGGACAGGACGACTTCACCGCCGCTGGGCGTGTGGCGCAGGGCGTTGGCGACGAGGTTGCTCAGCACTTGATCGAGCCGATCCGCGTCGGCGTGGACCGACAGCGGCGTCTGCGGCGCGGATGAATGCAGCGTGATCCCCTGGGCGTCGGCCTGACCGCTGAAGCTGGTGGCCACGTCGGCCAGCAGATCGGCGATGTCCACGTCTTCGCGGTGGAGGGGCAGTTCGCCTGCTTCGGCCAGCGAGAGGACGCGCAGATCGTCCACCAGGCGCGAGAGCAGGCGGGTCTCTTCGAGGGTGGCTTCAATGTGTTCGCTGTCTGCGGTGTAGACGCCGTCGAGGATGCCTTCGAGGTTGCCCTGGATGATGTGCAGCGGTGTGCGCAGTTCGTGGGCCACGTCGGCGGTGAGGTTGCGGCGCTGTTGATCGGTGCGTTCGAGTTCGCCCAACATGCGGTTGAACGAGTTGGCCAGCCTGTCCATTTCACCGCGCCCGCGCTCGGGGACACGCACACTCAGATCGCCGTCGGCGGCGGCGTCGAGGGCAGCGATGATGTCGGTGAAGGGCAGGGCGATGCGGCGCAGGCTGCGCAGCCCGAAAGTGAGCGCCAGCAGCGGCAGCGCCAAAGACAGTCCACAGCCACCCAACCACACCATCCACACGATCTGCCCGTCACCGCCGAAGACGCGGGTGAGCAGCATCGCCAGGATCGCCATACCGCCGCCCACCAGCAGCGCCAGAAAGCCGACGAAGAACAGGGCGGCCAAAGAACCAGCGACGGCGTTTGTGCCAGCGGCGGGCGTGCCACTCTTTGCCCCAGTCGGTGTGTTGCTGCGGATCGCCCATGCGCGAACGCCACCACTCGCGCGGACGTTCGCTGCGATCTGGGTCGCTCATGCGCCGTCCTCGCCGGTGAACTGGTAGCCCACGCCGTAGACGGTGAGGACGTACTTTGGATTGGCGGGATCGTCTTCGAGCTTGCGGCGCAGGTTCTTCACGTGGGCGTCGATGCTGCGGTCGAAGCTGCCCTCTGCCACACCGTGCAGCCGGTTGATCAACTGGGCGCGGCTGAAGGTCTGCCCAGGATGTTGGGCGAGGACGGCAAGCAGGTTGAACTCGACGCGGGTGAGGCGGACGCTTTCGCCGCGGCGGCTGAGACGGTGACCGTTGAGATCGATCTCCAGATCGCCGATCTGGATGAGATCGGGCGTCTGCACGTCACCTTGGGTGCGACGCAGGACGGCGCGCACCGCGCCACCAGTTCCCGCGGCGAGAAGGGCTTGACGATGTAGTCGTCCGCGCCCAGTTCCAGGCCGATGAGGCGATCCGTCTCGTCGGCGCGGGCGGTGAGCATGATGATGGGTACGCTGGATTCGCGGCGCAGCGCCCGGCAGACGTCAAGACCGTCCATGCCCGGCAGGTTGAGATCGAGGACAACCAGATCGGGCTTGTCCGTCCGAGCGGCGGCCAGGGCTGTGTTGCCGTCCATGGCCGGGAGGGCGCTAAAGCCGCTGCCTTCCAGGTAGTCTCGCGCCAAGCGGATGATTTTGGGTTCGTCGTCGACGACGAGGATGAGTTCGTTCATTGATTGGGGATTGGGGACTGGGGATTGGGGATCGGGTGGCGGATCGCCCATTGCCAGTCGGTTGATTCGTGAACGACGGTTGAGCCAGTCGAAACCGCGTGAACGGGTGAGCCTCAGCATTTTCGATGTTGTCGGCGAGATCGTCAACTCATGGATGCGGAGGCGTATCTGCACAGTGCCTGGCACGGGCCACGTGTCAGGCACTGTGCGGCGACGGTTACAGCTTCACCGAGTCTTCTGTCTGCGGCTCGCGGTTGGGACCATGCTTGCCCCAACCACCGCGAGGACCCCATTCGCCACCGTGATGATCACCGTGATGCCAGCCATGCCGGTGGTGATGCCAGGGTCCGCGTCCGCCCATGCGCCAACGCAGGAAGCCGAGCAAGCGGAAGAAGAGCACGATCATGAACAGGAAGAACAGGAATCGGAACAGGCCACCGAAGAAGCCGCCGATGCCGCTTCCCTGCCAGCCATGACCGTTCTGGTAGGCCAGGTACGGGGCGAGGCTGCCGCCGTCGACATTGCCGCCTGCCATCAGGCCCATCATGAAGCCGTCGGACCAGCCTGCGCTGTGAATGGCCGATCCGATGCCGAAGATCAGCAGCACAGCGGCGACGACAGCGATGAGTGTCCACGCGGGGATGCGTTTTTGTAGCATGAGAATCTCCTTTTGCAGATTGAGTTTGTGTCATACGCTCGAATGTGTGCGTATGGTGCTCATTCTGCGGCAAACCTGTGAATGAATTGTGAACAGGTTGGGGAGAGGTGGTGAACTTGTGGACATGTTTTCTAAACGAGTACCGCCAGCAGTTGATCCGCCACCAGACGGTGTCCTCGCGCGTTGGGGTGGATGCCGTCGAGCAGCAGTTCGGGTAAAGGGAGGCTGTCGAAGAGAGCGAAGATGTCGATCAACGGCGTGGTGGTCCGCGTAGCGAGGACACGTACCGCTTCCGCATAGTCGCGCAGAATCAGGTTGAAGCCGTCTGCATCGTCGGGGCGGTAGGGAGGCTTGCCGTAGAGCGCCAGCAGTTCGGGCGTCCAATGCAGCGGATTGGGCGTCATCAGCAGCGGCGCGGCGGAACGGCGGCGCAATTGCTCAATGAAGAGGGTGAGGTTGTCGATGAACTGCACCATGGCCACACGTGACGACGTAGCCGGCGGATCTTTCCACACGTCCACGGCGGCGTCGTTGATGCCGAATTGGATGATCACCAGGCCGGGGTCATGGGCCAACACATCGGCGGCGAAGCGCTGTCGTCCGTCGGCGCTGGTGTTGCCACGCACACCGGCGTTGATCACGTCGACGTTCACGCCAAACCCAGGCAGTTCGGCACGCAGCAAATCGGCATAGGTGACAAGATTTTCTCGCGGCGCAGTGGTGGAATCCCCAAACGCGACCACACAGCTACCCACAGTCGCATTGAGCAACATTCTCTCTCCGGCGTGGTAAAATGACGGACACTCGATCATGGGTTTCAGTCAATATCTAACCACACACCAGGGGACGGCGCAATGTACGATCTGATCAAGCAGTTAACCGAAATGAGCGGCCCGATTGGGCAAGAAGGGCCGGTGCTCGACGTGATCGAAGCGCTGTGGCAAGACGCCGGCGCGCAGACCAGCCGTACCAAGGTGGGCAATGTCCTGGCGCGGGTGGGGGAGACAGGGCCGAAGATCCTGTTGGTGGCCCACGCCGACGAACTCTGTTACCTCGTGCGCGCCATTCATCCGGGCGGCTTCCTGTGGTTGGCAAACGGCCAGGCTTGGACGCAGAACACCAGCTTCCGCAACGCCTTCACCATCGGCCAGCGCGTGCGGGTGATGGCGCGCAGCGGCGAGATCCCCGGCGTCATCGCCACGGCGACGGGGCATGTGGCGTCGCTGGCGCTGCCCGAACCCAACACGCTGACATGGAACGATTTCTGGGTGGACACAGGGCTGTCGCGCGCCGAACTGTTGGAACGTGGGGTGACACCAGGCACCCGCGTGATCTGGGACGCCACCACCGAACGCTTCGGCTCGCACGTCACCGGCAAGGCGCTGGACGACCGCGTGCCGCTGGTGGTGGCGACGGAGGTGCTGCGCCGCGTCCCCGCGGACGAGTTGGGCTGTCAATTGACGGTAGCGTGCAGCGTGCAGGAGGAGATCGGGCTGGTGGGCGCATTTGCGCTGGCCGCGCGCGAGGACTTCGACGCCGGGATCGCCATCGAAGTGGGCCTCACCGGCGACATCCCCAACGTGGGCGAGCAGGCCATGCCCGTGCGCCTGGGCGGCGGGCCGATCCTCGTCCACAAAGATTCGCTTGTCCACTACGATCATGCGCTCACCAGTCGGCTGGAGCAGGTGGCAGGCGACGAAGGCATCGAAATCCAACACGCCGTCTTCGGCTCGTTCGGCAGCGACGGCGCGGCGCTGATGAAGGCCGACATCCCGGCGGCGCTGGTGGCCTTCCCCACGCGCTACACCCACACACCCTTCGAGATGGGCCACATGGGCGACATTGAGCAGTTGGTCGATTGGCTGTGCGCCTTCGTGCGCCGCGGATTGGAGGGTTGATCGTGGCAGGAAACGTCATAGCAACAGACAAGGCGCGCATGGTCCCCATTGCCGAGGGCTGGGCGGGGAACTCTAACAACACCGTGATCTTCCGCCGCAATTCGGTGGTCACCGACGGCGACATGCAGTACGTAGCCTTCTACGACGAGACAGGTCACGTCGTCCTGACGCGGCGGGTGCTGGGCAGCAGCGATTGGGAGATCCGCCAGACGCCTCTGGTTGGCAAAGTCGCCGACGCCCACAACTGCATCAGCCTCATGGTCGACGGCGACGGCTACTTGCACCTCTCGTGGGATCACCACAACAACCGGCTGCGCTACGTCCGCTCCGTCGCGCCAGGATCGCTCGATCTTACCGGCCCACTCTCGATGACTGGCCAGGTCGAAGACAAGGTGACCTATCCTCAATTCTACCGGCTGGCGGGCGGCGATCTGCTCTTCTTCTACCGCGACGGCATGTCGGGCAACGGCAATTTGATGCTCAACCGCTACAGCACACGCACACAGCAGTGGACGCAGATCCAGAACGGCTTCATCGACGGCGAGGGCGAACGCAACGCCTACTGGCAGATCGCCATCGACCGCCACGAGACGATCCACCTCTCGTGGGTGTGGCGCGAAACGCCCGACGTCGCCACCAACCACGATCTCTGTTACGCCTGCTCCCACGACGGCGGCGTCACCTGGCAGAAGTCGACGGGGGAAGTCTACGATCTGCCCATCACCCAGGGCAGCGCCGAGATCGCATGCCCCATCCCGCAAGGACACGAACTGATCAACCAGACGTCCATGTGCGCCGACGCGCTGGGGCGCCCTTACATCGCCAGCTACTGGCGTCCGCCCGGCACCGAGATCCCGCAATATCACCTCGTCTACCACGACGGCGAAAACTGGCAGGTGTCGCAGGTATCACAGCGGCAGACGCCGTTCACGTTGGGCGGCGTGGGCACGCGGCGCATTCCCATCAGCCGACCGCTGATCGTGGCCGCGGCCGAAGAAGAGCGCACGCGCGCTTACCTCGTCTTCCGCGACGAGGAACGGGGCAACTGCGTCTCGATGGCAAGTTGCGACAACCTGGGCGTCACCGAATGGCGCGTCGAAGATCTCACCGAGTCCTCGGTGGGCTTTTGGGAGCCGACCTACGACAGCGAACTGTGGGAATCGGCCCATGAGTTGCATCTCTTTGTTCAATTTGTTGGGCAGGGAGAGCGTGAAGGGGTGGAGGCAGTGGCGGCGCAGATGGTGTCGATATTGGAGCATAGTGCGTAGTGCGTGTACCGAAGGAAGTATCGATCGTGGTAGTCGTCGGTTGTCGATTACACGATCTCTGAAATCGTCCCACGAAATCAGTAGCCTCACGAAATCATGCGGAGGGAGCACGCCCTCGTGCGGGTCGGGTGTAATTGATTCTTGGGGCGAAAGTGCCGGGGACTTCACGATGGTCGTGGTGACAAGAGCGAAAAACCCGTCTCGCTGCAGCGATAAGTCCCCGGCACTTGGCCTGCCCCGATTTGAAATACACCCGTGCGGGTCAACACAGGTAGACCCGCACGAGGGCGTGCTATCTCCGCGTATATCAGTCGTCGATCATCCGACGTCAGTCGTCCATCCTACTGTGTCTACCCCTTGAATAACGTGTCTTTGTCGGACTTCAGGATGACGCGATCATCGTGGACGGATGCGATCTGCTCCGGTGTGGCGTAGCGGTCACTGGTGAAGAGACCGGTGCTGTCGATGCGGATGAAGCCAAGACGCTGGAAGCGAAGCGCGCATCTCCTCTGGGATTTCGTCGGTGCGAAAGACGTCGGCCAGTTCTTCCACCCACGAACGCTGCTGCATCCTGGGATCGTCGTCGGTGACGGGGCCGGTGCCGGTGGCCGCTTGCTGCTCACTCACCGCACCGAAGTAGACGCTTTCCACTTCGCCGATATGGTTATCGTCGCTTGTGTATACGTCCATGCCCTCGTGGACACGGTTGAGAATGCTTTCTGACTGTAGGTTCGTCGTTGTCTGACGTGTCATCGTCTGTCCTTTCGATTGGGTGTACAGCAGTCACGTGGATAGGTGTACACTGCGATGATTCAACATCAGCCTACAGGGATCCGGCGCTGCGGACCAGATATCGATGCACAGGTGTGGGGTATAATGAGAGGTAGAACCGGGTGCAGGGAGGAGTTGAGTCAGTTGGTCACTTCGGCCAGGCGGCGGGTGAGGTAGTGACGCTCGACCTTGTTTTGCGTCAGCGAGAGGGCGCGGCGATAGGCTTCGGCGGCCTCGTCGCGTTGACCGTCTCGGCGCAGGAAATCGGCGGGCGGCGTGGAAGAGGTAGTAGCCGTCCAGAGCGTCGACCAGATCGGGCGCGGAGAGTAGCGCCAGTCCACGCCGCGGACCGTAGGCCATCGCCACCGCCACGGCGCGGTTCAGCTCGACCACAGGCGACGGCTGCATTTCGTACAGCGCGGCGTAGAGCAACGCGATCTGTCGCCAGTCGGTGTCGGCGGCGGATTGGGCTTCGGCGTGGAGCGCGCTGATGGCGGCCTGGATCTGGTACGGTCCTGGGTAGCCGAGGGCCAACGCCCGCTCGAGGATGCCCATTCCCCGCGCGATCTGAGGACGATTCCACTGCGCCCTGTCCTGATCTTCGAGCAGGATGATCTGCCCGGCGGCGTCGACGCGGGCGGCGCGGCGGGCGTCGTGGAGCAACATCAGCGCCAGCAGGCCGAGCACTTCGGGATCTTCGGCGAGGTCGTTGTCCTCGGCCAGCAGTGTGGCCAGCACTTCGGTGAGGTGGATGGCCTCGCTGCACAGGTCGGTGCGCAGCAGCGCTTCGCCTTCCACCGCGGTGTAGCCCGCGTTGAAGATCAGGTAGAGGATCGTGGTCACCGTTTGCAGGCGCTCGTGGATCAACGATGGCGGCGGCACGCGGAAGGGGACGCCGGCGTTGCGGATCTTCTGCTTGGCGCGCACCAGCCGCTGCGCCATCGTCGGGATCGGCGTCATGAAGGCGGCGGCGATCTCGTTGGTGGAAAGGCCGCCCAGCGTGCGCAGCGTCAACGCGATCTGGGCTTCGGGTGCAAGCGCGGGATGGCAGCAGGTGAAAATCAGCTTGAGCCGTTCGTCGGGGATGCCGTCCATCTCGATTTCGCTTTCACTCTGCTGCTGCAAACGCGCTTCTTGGGCCAGTTGCTCGGTTTTGCGCGCCAGATTGCGGCGGCGACGCAGTTTGTCGATGATCTTGTTGCGCGCCGTGGTGGTGATCCACGCCGCGGGGTTGCGCGGCGTGCCGTCCTGGGGCCAGCGTTGCAGCGCCATCAGCAACGCCTCCTGCAAGCCGTCCTCGGCCAGCTCGAAGTCGCCGTCCAATCCACTGATGAGCGTGGCCAGCACCCGCCCCGACTCTGCGCGGAACGTCTCTTCGATCACTCGGCTTGTTTCAGTCATCGACATGCAGTTCGATTCCTTGATGTGGAGGCATTGGATGGAACGCGGATTGAGCGGATTGGGCGGATCTGAGCGAATAAAAAATCTGGAAAATCCGTTTTGATCCGCTCAATCCGCTTAATCCGCGTTCTATCTATTGCGTTCTATCTATTCCTGCCCAGAGTCCCACTCGACGACAGGGCGTACCTCGACACAGCCGTCGCGAGCACCGGGGATCTTGGCCGCCCACTGAAGCGCCTCATCCAGGTTTTCACACTGAATCAGGTAGAAGCCACCTAGCTGTTCTTTCGTCTCCGCAAAAGGGCCGTCCGTCATCTGGATGCTGCCATTTCGCACACGCACGGTGGTGGACATGCTCGTGGGCTGGAGTTCTTCACCACCCAACAGCGCACCCGCTTCTCCGACTGCTTGTGAAAAGGCAAAGTACTCAGACATCTGCTCTTCGCGTTGTTCGGGCGTCAATTGGGCGTCGACGGCTTCGTTTCCATAGATCAGACAAAGGTAGCGCATGGTTGATCTCCTGTGGTCGATGGTGTAGAAGACGACCTATTTCGTCTTCTGCCAATACGACGAATAGGAATGGGCTGGATCGACAACGAATTTGACGAATTTTTGCGGGGTGACGTCAAACCTTCCACATGTCGCTGACGTCGTCGAGCGGCTCGAAGCCGAGGACGCGTTTCACCTTGTCGTTGCGGAAACGGGCGTGCGGCATGTCGGTGAAGACGTTGAAGACCTCGCAACGGGAGGGCAGCGTCTCCAGATCCACGTTCAGGCCCAGGTTGAAGACCTCGGCGGCGTTCTCCCACGAGATCAGGAAGGGCGCGTAGCGGTCACCTTTGCGCAGGTCCGCGGGATCGCGGAAATTGTAGAAAAGATACATCTGCACGTAGATGTCGTAGTGCTCGCTGTAGATCTTGCAGATCTCCTGGCCCAGAGATTTGGTGATGGCGTAGAGATTTGTCCCCGGCTGGGGCGGGATGTCGGGGCCGAGTTCGTAGTCGAAACGCTCATAGGTGCGCCCGGCAAAGGTGAAATGCGGACCGGTGTTGATCACGCGGCGGATGCCGTGGGTCACCGCGGCCTGCATCATGTTGTAGCAGCCCAACGTGTTCACGTCGAAGGCCAGTTGACGGTCATGGCGCAACACCGACAGATTGACGATGGCGTCCATGCCCGCGGCGGCGTCGACGACCTGTTCCAGCGACCCGGCATCCACCTCCACGAACTCGCCAGGAAGATCGTCCGCGGGGCGTTTGATGTCGGTGATGCGTAGATTGTGATGGGGCGCCAGCGCCCGCGCCACATACGGCCCCAACATGCCCCCACCACCCAAGATCAATACATTCATCGTTGTCTCCTCGTTGTGTATCTAGAGCAGAATTGATCCACGAAGGCACACAAAAGAACACGAAGAAACAGAGAAGAGAGAAGGACACGGATTGCACGGATTCCAGGATTTCTCTGGGCAGTTCCAGACAGATTCTCTGCCATCTTATTCTCTGTCTGAATCCTGCTAATCCTGAAATCCGTGTCCCCCTCTCCTCTCCTTCGTAGTTCTTCGTGTGTCATCGTGGATCAAATCTCTGCTCCGGCTTATCCGTTGAATTGTGGCGCGTAGCCGAGTTCGGACTGCGCTTTGCCGATGCTAAATCGCGGACCCGCCGCCGCGGACGCGATGTGATAGACCGCCCACTGGTCGATGTCCGCGGTCAGGGCCAGGTTGACGGCCTGCGCCACGTCGCGAAGATCCACCCAGGCTGCGGACGGAATGCGCTCGTCAGATTCGGTCACTTCGGCCAGGCGGAGGACAGCGACAGACAGCTTGTGCTCGCGTGTGAACTCGGCACACCGACTCGCCCAGTAGGTGGTCAACGTGGGCGGTTGCGGCTGCGGCAGCGGACGCCAGCGCTCATCTACCGCGAAATCGGCGTCGTAGGCTGTCATCAGGTCGAGGCTGCTCAGGTAGACGACGCGGCGCACGTCCTCGGCGGCGGCGGCCATGAGCAGGTTGTAGGTTCCACGCGCCAGCCAGTCGATCTGGCCCGGCGCGTCCAGGTTCGCGGGCGCGCCGCCACGTGGACGATAGCGTCCATGCCGCGGACGAGCAGATTGGTCGAAGCGTCGTGTCCTAGCGGGCTGAGTGCAAACCGTGCGGACTATGCACCGGCACACGGTCGGTAAGCCGGATCGTATGCTCGGCGGCAAGCTGATCCGCCAACGTCCGCGCCAACGGATCAGCGGCGGATGTAATGAGTAGGTGCATGGGGTTCTCCAGAATTGGTGATTGGTGAATGGTGATTAGGGACTGGGGATCGGGGACTGGGTTCCGCAGTGAGTAAACGAATGGACACAAGATTGCGTTGTCGGACACGATGGCATCCAGATTCATACGGATGCCTCGAACTCTAGTCCCCAATCCCCAGTCCCCAGTCCCCATTCTACCTCATCTTGAAAATCTACAAACAGCGAGCAATTTGATTGCGCCCCCCTTTTTCGGTATCATCGACAGGATATTGTTGGGCCAAAGCGCGGCCTATTTGAACGTTTAGTAATTGTTCAGCCTTCGCTCAAGACTAGCGCCGGTCGAGGGCCCTGGCGGTATGCTGAACAGTCGCAATGTTTTGAAGGAATCGGACACGAAATCTATGTCGAAACTCTTGGTGATTGGCCTCGACTGCCTGGAACCGTCGCTGGTGGAGGCGTGGCTGGATGATCTGCCCACCTTCGCGGCGTTGATGGAGAACGGCGCGTGGGGACGACTGCGCTCCAGCCACCCGCCGATTACGGTGCCGGCCTGGGCCAGCATGTTGAGCGGACGCGATCCCGGCGAATTGGGCATCTACGGCTTCCGCAACCGCTGGCCACGGTTACCACGATCTCAGCATCGCTACCAGCCACGCCGTCACCGCCGCGGGTGTGGGATCACCCAGCCGCGGCGGACAAGCGCTCGATCATCGGGCGTGCCGCAGACATGGCCGCTCAAGCCGGTGCCTGGTGTGTTGCAGGTGAGCAGTTTCACACCCCCGGCGCGGACTACGCCGATCCGCCCGAGCTCCAGGACGAGATCGAGACCTTCCTGGCGCGGCGGGGGTACAAGCCGGTGCAGCAGCAGGCGCTGGGCGCACGCCAACAGGCGAGGACAGGCCCAGCCCGCCCCTCATCTACGAGACCGACACCCACAACTTCCGCACCGAGGACAAAGCCCAGCTCCTGGCCGATATCTACCGCATGACCGAGAAGCGCTGGCACGTGGTCAACCACCTGATCCAGCACAAACCGTGGGATTTCTTCATGCTGGTGGAGATGGGCACCGACCGCATCCACCACGCCTTCTGGCAGTTCATGACCCCGAACACGTCCACTACCCGGGGCCGCACAACCAATTTGAGCGCTTCATCCACGATTACTACGTCTACCTCGACGGCCAGATCGCCCGTCTGCTGGAGCAGGTGAACGAGGAGACAATGCTGATGGTGGTCAGCGATCACGGGCGCGGCGCATGGACGGTGGCCTGGTGATCAACGAGAGGCTGCGCCGCGAAGGACTGCTGACGCTGGCCGAAGAACCGGCGCAGCCGGTGTCGCTGGAGAAGGCCGCCGTGGACTGGTCACAGACCAAGATCTGGAGCAGCGGCGGCTACTACGCCCGTCTTTTCTTCAACGTGGCGGGCCGCGAGCCGCAGGGCGTCGTCCCCGCGGATGAGTACGCGGCGCTGCGCGACGACGTTATCGCCCGCCTCACCGCCATGACCGGCCCCGACGGCGCGCCGCTGGGCAATGTGGTGGTGAAGCCCGAAGACGTCTACCGTACCGTCAACAACTTTGCGCCAGACCTGATCCTCTACCCCGGCAACCTGGCCTGGCGCAGCGTCGGCACAGTGGGGGCAGGCGAACTCTTCACCTTCGAGAACGACACCGGCCCCGACGGCGCCAACCACGACTGGGACGGCATCTTCGTCCTCTACGATCCGGTGCAGCCGGGCAACGGGACCGTCCTCAGCGGGCTGCAACTGGAGAGCATCGCTTCCATGATCCTCACCCTGCTCGGCGTGGACGCACCTGAATTCATGCAGGACGCGGGGCGGCTGCGGATCGGGCTATGCCGCGGGCGAAGAAGCGTCTGTCCTCGATCACCTGGAAGCGCTGGGCTATTTATAATGTCATTGCTCAAACGCCTGCTCGGGGGGAAATCCACTTCGACTGCCCAGTCCGAACCGCAGCCTGCCCCGACGTCGAAGACGCCGCGCGTCTGCCTGATCGGGCTGGACGGCGCGCCCCACTCGCTGATCGCCCGCCTGATCGACGAGGGCGTCGTCCCCAATATCGCCGAGATCGCCCGCCAGGGGACGCTGCGCCCGATGACGTCGGTCCACCCGTGGGTGAGCAGCGTAGCGTGGACCACGCTTTCCAGCGGCGTCAACCCGGCCAAACACAACATTTTCGGCTTCATCGACCGTGTACCGGCCACGCACCAGCTTTTCGTGCCGCTCAACACCCAGCGCAAGGCCCCCACGCTCTGGGAAAGGCTCAACGACGCAGGCAAGCGCAGTGTGGTGGTCAACGTGCCGGTGAGCTACCCCGTGCGCCCGATCAACGGTGCGCAGATCGCCGGTTTCCTGGCCCCCAAACTCGACGAACGCTCGGTTTACCCGTCCTCGTTGTTGCCGCAATTGCAGGAGATGGGCTACCGCATCGACACCGACGCCCAACTGGCACGCAAAAGCCGCGCCGAGGGCATGGCCGACATCCAAGACGCGCTGGAGAAGCGCCTGCGCGCCCTGCTTCACCTGCTCGACAACGAAAACTGGGACTACTTCCAGTTTGTGATCATGGAGACAGACCGGCTGCATCACTTCTTCCTGGCGCAGATGGAAGCCGACGATCCAGTGTGGAAACCGGCCTTTTACGACATCTACCGGCGCATCGACCAGGCCGTCGGCGAAGTGCGCCGTCGCCTCGATCCCCAGGATCTGCTCGTCCTCGCCGCGGACCACGGCTTCTGCACCATCCGCAAAGAAGTCTACTTCAACGTGGCGCTGGCCGAGGCCGGTTTTCTCAAGTACAGGCAAGATCCGTCCACTGTGGAGACGCCGCGCATCGATCTGGTGGCCCCCCAAAGCACGGCCTATATCCTCGATCCAGGGCGCGTCTTCGTCAACCTGAAAGGACGCGAAAAAGACGGCAGCGTCGATCCCGCGGACTACGAACGCGTGCGCGATGAGCTGATCGCCTGGGCCGAGGCGCTCACCGACCCGGAGACGGGCGAACGTGTGGTGACGCGCGCCTACCGCCGCGAGGAACTCTACAACGGTCCATTCCTCGATCAGGCTGCCGACGTGATCCTGGCCCCGGTGGACGGCTACGATCCCAAAGGCGCCATCTGGAAGCCCTACTTCGTCCACAAAGACGAGATGATGGTGGGCATGCACACCTACGCCAACGCCATGCTCTGCCTGTCACAGGCCGGTGTGATCCACGAAGGCGAAGCCAACATCCTCGATCTGGCCCCGATGATCCTGCGTTTCCTTGGCCTGGACATCCCCGGCGAGTTGGACGGCAGGGCGGGCTGATGAAGATCTGCTTCGTCACGTCGAGCTACCCCCTCAACGCCGCGGACGGCTCGGCGCGCTTCATCCATGCCATGGCCGAGTCGTTGGCCGCTCAAGGACACCATGTGGACGTGGTGCTGCCCCATCACCCCCAATTGCAACGCTGGCCCAAAGACGTGCGCCTCTTCCCCTTCCGCTACATCTGGCCGGATCGGCTGGCGATCATGGGCTACGCCCAGGCCACCCACAGCGACAAACAACTGCGCGGCCTGGCCTACGCCCTCACACCGGGTTTCGCCGCCGCCGAGGCGCTGACCGTGCGCAGACTGCACCAGCAGGAGCACTACGACATTGTCCACGGCCATTGGGTGGTACCCAACGGCGTGGTGGCGGCGTGGGTGGCCCGCCGCGTCCGGCGTCCGCTGGTCATCAGCCTGCACGGATCCGACGTCTTTTTTGCGCGCAAGCAGCCGATCCTACGCCGGGCCGCGGAGGCAGTCTTCGGCCAGGCCGCCGCGGTGACCGCGTGCAGCCCCAGCCTCTACGACGGTGCGCTGGATCTCAACGCAGCGCCGGATCGCCTGCACCTCATGCCCTACGGCGTAGACACCGCCCGCTTCGCCGCGGACGACGAACAGCGCAGCCAGGCCCGCCGATCCCTTGATATTGCACCAGACCAAACGGTGATCGCGTTCGTGGGGCGGCTGGTGGAAAAGAAGGGTGTACCCTATCTGATCGAGGCGCTTTCGGCGATCAAAGACGCCATCCCCGGCGCGATCTGCCTGATCGGCGGCAGCGGCGACGACGCCGGATCGCTGGCAGCGCAGGCGAAGCGCAGCGGCGTGGGCGAGATGGTCCGCTTTTTGGGCGCGCTGGAATGGGCGCACGTCGCCCGCCTGCTCCACGCCGCCGACATCTTCGTGGCCCCGTCGATCCACGACAGCGAAGGCAACGCCGACGGGCTGCCCAACACCGTGCTCGAAGCGATGGCCGCGGGCTGCGCCATCGTCGCCACCCACCTGCCCGGCATCGAATCGGCCATCGAAGATGGCGTCCACGGTGTGCTGGTAGACGAAAAAGACGCCGACGCCATCGCCCAGGCGGTGATCCGGCTGGCCAACGATGCCACGTTGCGCCGTCAACTGGGCCGCGCCGCCCAGGACCACGTCCGCGCGACCTTCGGCTGGGATCGCGTGGCCGCTACGTTGACCGATCTTTATGGCGCGGCGTTGGCCGACGCACAATGCCAGGTGTGATCGCCCACATGACGCCGATTCGGGTGGTGGAATTGACGGCGGGTGTGGCCATCGGCGCGCCATTGGGCGGCGGCGCTCGCTTCGTGCTCGAACTGACCCGCGCCTTCGACCGCGCCGAGGTGATGCCCTTTCTGGCCAACATCTGGCGTTACAACACTCCGCCCGAAGCACGCTGGCAGCGCGTTCTACATGAAGAAGACATCCCCCACGCTTTCGCGGCGATGTGGGACGAAGTAAGTCTCCCACGCAGCAGCGTGCGCGGGTTGCGTGGCCTGTGGGCAATGGACGATCTACGCCCTGACATCATCCACAGCCACGGCGAATTCACCGACATCGCCGCCATCCTGCTCAAGCGACGTTGAGGCGCGCGTTGCCTCGTGCGTACCCGGCACAGCACGGTGGAATGGCCCAAACGCCCTGCGCTCGGGCGCATCTTCGGCGGCTGGCTCTACCCCGGCTTCTTCGACGCCGAGATCGCGGTGTCGCAGCGGGCAGGGGCCGCGCTGGACGCCCGCCCGGCGGCGCGGGTGCTGGGGCGGCGCGCCGACGTCATCTACAACGCCATCGACTTCGCCCGCTTTGATCCGCAGCGCACGGGCCGCGCCGACAGCCGCAAGCGACTTGGTCTGCCCGAACAGACCACGGTGTTGGGATCGATTGGTATGTTGGTCAACAAAAAGGGGATCGACACGCTGCTGCACGGCTTCGCTCAGGTGCGGCAGCGTGTACCCGACGCCCACCTCGTGCTCGTGGGCGAGGGGCCGGAGCGGGCGCGGCTGGAAGGCGTGTCCACGGCGCTGGGAATCGCGGATCGGGTCCACTTCACCGGCGCGCAGGCGCACGTAGAAGGCATCCTGCCCGCCTTCGATCTCTACGTGTCGGCGTCGCTGGTGGAGGGGCTGCCCACCGTGCTGCTGGAAAGCGTGGCGTCGGGCGTCCCCGTGATCGCCACAGACATCCCCGGCAACAACGAAGTCATCGAAGACGGCGTCGGGGGGCGGCTGATCCCGGTCAACAACGCACAGGCGCTGGCCGATACCGTGCTCGACGCGCTCTCCTCGCCGCAGGAAACCCAGCGCATGGCCGCCGCCGCGCTGCGCAGCGCGCAGGAACGTTTCGCCATCCAATCAGTCGCCGCCCAATACGCCGCACTCTTCCGCAGGCTGCTGGAGCAAGCATGATGCAGATCGTCGTCACCAACGCCCATTCCATCCGCAATTCCGGCGACGCCGTGCTCTTGCAGGTCACCTTGCAGGAGATCGAACGATGCTTCCCTAATGCCACGGTCACCGTCGCACTCAACGATCCCCACGGCTACACGCCCACCCACGGCGAAACCGCGGTGGCGTCTTTTGTCCATTGGTTCAAATCCAACGAAGGCGCACGCGGCAGTTGGAAGACGGGCAACCTGCTGCTGTCGCCTGTGCTGTTGGGCTGGGCGATCCTGGCGGCGTTGGGTCACCGGCTGAGCGGACGATCCATCGGTTCGCCCTTCCACCCCGAACAGGACCGTCTCCTGCGCGCCTACTTCGCCGCGGATCTGATCATCAGTTGCCCCGGCAATTTCTTCCTCAGCGGCTCGGGGCTGGGGTTGCCGTTCTTGCTGACGCTGTTTTCGTTCGCGTACGGTTGGCTGGCGGGCAAACCGCTTTACATGATGCAACAGACGATCGGCCCTTTTCGGCGGGCGTGGCAAGGGGCGATCATGCGCTGGGTGCTGGAACGGGTGCGTATCGTGGCGGTACGAGATGACAAGTCGCGCCAAACGCTCGACGAGATCGGTCTGCGCCATCCTCACTGCCATGTGCTGCCCGATGCCGCCTTCCTCTTCCAGGGGACGGGTGATGCCGGTGCTCTTGCCGCTGAGATCGCGCAGATGGCGCAGGCGGCGGCCCTTCGTGGGGCTGACGGTGATCGACTTCGGCGTGCAGAATAGGCTCTTCACCGGCCAGCAAGCCTACGAAGACGCCGTCGTCGATGCGGCGCGGACGTTCGTCACCCGTCACGGCGGCGCGATCTTTCTGTTTCCGCAGGTATGCGGGCCAAGCCGGGCCGAAGATGACCGCATCCCCAGCCGGCGTGTGGCGCAGCGGTTGACCGATGCGGGTGTCCCCACGCGGCTGATCGACATGCCGTGGACGCCCGACGCGTTGAAGAGCGCCTACGGCCAGATGGATCTCTTCGCGGGGACGCGGCTGCATTCCAACATCTTCGCGCTCAACGCGGGGACGCCGGTGACGGCGATTGCCTACTACTACAAAACCTACGGCATCATGCAGATGCTGGATCTGGCCGATTGGGTGCTGGACATCCGCACGATCACGGCGGAGGCGTTCGCCGAACGGCTGGACGCGCTCTGGCTACGGCGCGAGGAGATGCAACATCATCTGGCCGACACGTTGCCGCGTATCCAGGCGCAGGCGCGCCAGGCCGCGGATCTGATCCGCGCCGATTTTGCCACGAGGAGCGGACGATGAGGCCGCTGCGCGTGGTACAGATTGTCAACGGGCTGGCGCTGAACACGAAGATGGGCGGCGCCGAACGCTTCGGCGTTGAGTTGGCGCGTCACCTCGACCGCGATTGGATCGATCCCATCGTGGTGGGGCTGTGGGCGTGGGACGCGGCGGCGGAACGTCCGTGGCGCGAGTTGCTGGCCGGCGAAGGCATTCGCACCGTCGTCGGCGCGCCCAAGGACGACAGCCGCGCCGCGCTCAACTTCAAGATGTCGATGGACGCCATCCGCCGCCAGTTCACCGAGCCGGTTGACATCATCCACAGCCAGTGCGATTTTGGCGACGTGGCCGCCATCTGGCTGCGTCGGGCGCTACAGGCGCAGATCCTCGTGCGCACGTCTCACAACGAGTTGGAATGGGCGAAGCGTCCGCTGCGGCGCTGGTTACTGGTGAAGGGCATCTACCCGTTCGTCTACGATCTGGAGTGCGGCGTCTCCACGCGGGCAGTGGACGTGCTGGATCGACGCTGGACGGCGCGACTGCTGCGAAAACGCGGCGTGGTTGTGTACAATGCCATCAACACCAGGCGCTTCGGTCCCCTGCCCAAGGACGATGTGTCCGCGCTGAAACGTGCGCTGGGCATTGCGCCGGACGCGCCGGTAATCGGTTCGGTGGGGCGATTTTCTGAGCAGAAGGGCTATCGCTACTTCCTCGAAGCCGCCGCGCTGCTGGCGCGAGATCTACCGCAAGCGCGCTTCGTGTTGGTGGGCAGCGGCGAGACGGAGTCTGCCCTCAAAACCCAGGCCGACGCGTTGAACCTGGGCGAAAAGATTATCTTCACCGGCGCCCGCGATGACGTGGAGACGCTGCTGCCGATCATGGACGTCTTCGTGTCGTCGTCGCTGTGGGAGGGGCTGCCCACGGTGATCCTCGAAGCGATGCTGGCCGAGACGCCGGTGGTAGCCACGGCCGTGGCCGGCACCACCGAACTGGTGGAAGACGGCGTCACCGGCGCGTTGGTACCGGCTGCGGATGTCGCGCAGTTGGCGGCGGCAGTCCGATCTATGTTGGCAGATCCTGTCCTCTCTGCTGCGATGGCGCAACGCGGACGCGATTTCGTACGCGCTCGCTTCGATATCGAGCAGATCGCCCGCCAGCAGGAAGATCTCTACCGGCAGCTTCTCGCCAGATGAAGCCCGAGGACGATGCAAAGAGAAAGAGAGGGACACGGATTTCAGGATTACAGGACGGAAGAGAGCAGGATCTTCTGGCTTAGATTTATAATCCTTCCCCGTCCTGAAATCCGCGTCCCTCTCTCTTCTGGTCTCCTCTGCCTTCGTGTTTCTTCGTGTGGCTTCGTGGAAAAGCATTTCTCGAAACTCTCCCAAGACAGACGGAGTGAGTAGTCCAAGTATCGGAAGGAAGTTCGACATGCAAGCACCGAATGTCCTGCTCGTGGTCCTCGACGCCCGCGGCGATTTCTGCTCGTGCTACGGTGGCGCGCAGACGTTGACGCCCGCGCTGGATGCCCTTGCTGAGGAAGGCGTCGTCTTCGAGAACGCCTTTGCCGCCGCGCCGTGGACGTTGCCGGCGATGGCGTCGATCCTCACCGGGCTGCCGACGTCGCAGAACGACGTAGAGGCGCAGCGGCAACTGTCGCCCGCGATCCCCACGTTGGCCGAGCAGTTGCGGGCGGCGGGCTACGCCACCTGGGCCATCACCAAGAATAGCTGGTTCAACGAATTCGGCCTGACCACGGCTTCGACACCGTCTACAAGCTGTAGCAGCTCTTCGAACCGACACCGACCTGACCGAGGTGAGCCTGAGCAACACCTACCCCGGCGAACGTCTACTGGTGAAGCTTGACGAAACGGGCGCTGGGTAACTGGGCCAGAACGTGCTGAACCTGGTTTCGGGCAGGATTAAGGTGATCCGCAACACGGATTACGGCGCACGCCACCGCACGCTCAAACCGGCGCAACAATGGAACGGCGGGCAATCAGGGCCGTGGTTTGCGCTGGTCCTACCTGGAGGCGCACCTGGAGTACAAGCCGCCACGCGTCCTGGGCCAAACGCTATACCGACAACTGGCCGCGCTGGCGCAAAAGCTGCTGACGCGGATCAGTTGCGTCTTTGCTACCGACACATCACCAGCGCGGAACGGCTCAACGAAGAGGAATTGCGTGTGTGGTCAACTCTACGCCGCCGAAGTGGCCTATCAGGATCCGCGCTGGTACGGCTGATCGACTGGCTGCGCCAGAGCAGGCGCCTGGACGACACGCTGGTGATCGTGGTGGCCGATCACGGCGAAAGCCTGGGCGAGCAAGGGCTGCTCGAAAAGCCACCTCTACGGGCTGTACGATCCCCTGATCCACGTGCCGCTGGTGATGCGCGGCCCCGGGGTTCGGCGCCGACAGCGGGTGAGCGGCCTGGTGCAAACAAGCGACATCTACGGCACGGTGCTGTCCGCGGCCGGGATCGCGACGGCTTCGGATCGACCCAGTCTACTCGACGAGGTGGCGCAGCGCGACTTCGTGGTGTCGGAATACGGGCAGCCGCGCATGCCGCGACGTGATCTCTAGATCGCTTTGCGTTGCAGGAAAGCCACTTCGCCCCGTACATGCGCAGCCTCACGGCGATCCGCACGGCGCAGCACAAGCTGATCACCGGTTCCGACGGCGGCGTCGAATTCTACGATCTGAT
Organism: Caldilineaceae bacterium; assembly: GCA_041391225.1. Classification (GTDB taxonomy): domain Bacteria; phylum Chloroflexota; class Anaerolineae; order Caldilineales; family Caldilineaceae; genus RI-153. The sequence continues at coordinate 43,222 of JAWKOL010000015.1, read as the reverse complement.
CGACGATGCGGCGGAAAGCACCAATTTGGCGGCCACATCCGCTGCGACAGCGGAGATGCAGCGTTTACAGACGTTGTTGCACGCCTGGCAGGATGACGCTAGGGTGTCGGCGGCGGACGAGTCATCGATGCCGGTAGAAATCGATCCTGCGGTCGAGGCCCAGCTCAAAGCCCTCGGCTACCTGGACTGATCATGTCGTTCGGACAGCTTCCTAGCCCCAAACAGATCCTCTACAACTTCGCCGCGCTCTTTTCGGGCATGGGGCTGGCACGCGTATCCTGCGGTGGCGTTGATCCTGTTAGCGGCAAGTCGGCCCGAGCAGCTACGGGCAGTACGTGGCCTGCTTTCGCTGGCCAAGCTGACGTCGGTCTTCTTTTCGTGGGGGTTCGACGGCTGGCGCTGTTGTGGCGAGGCGGGCGCGCAGAGAACCTGGAGACGGTGGCAATCAACAGCGGCGTGGCGCTGACGTGGGCTCACGCTGGGGGTCTTCTGGTTCGCGCTGCTCCTGCGCGTTGACCGGCTGGCTCAACCCGGCAGCTTTCCCCGCGCCGGTGGTTTGGCAACCGGCCTGATCATGGGCCGACGATCTGACCAACACGGTATGGAGCGTATTTAAGAGCACGTTGCAGAACGACATCACGTTCAAAATCATCACGTCGGTGCAGATCGTGCTGGTGCTGGTGACGCTGGCGCTGATCTGGAGCGGCGCGGAGGATCTGTTGATCTTCCTGTGGGCGCGGGTGGTGGTGGCAAGTTTGGGCTGTGTGGTTGCGATCTACTTGCTGCGGTCAGGTGGGCATTCGCTTCCAGCGCGAGTGCATGTGGCCGTCGTTTCAGTCGGCGATCCCGTTTGCGGCGTCGCTGGTCTTCGCTGATCTACGAGCGTATCGACGTCGCCATCATCGGCCAGTTTTTGGGGACGGAGCAGGCCGGTCTTTACGGGCCGGCGTCGACCATCACCACCAGCCTCTTCCTGATTCCATCGTCGGCCTACGCGGTGATGGCGCCGGTGATGACGCGCGCCTTCGCCACCGACAGGGCGGGATTCGAGTCTTCGTTGCGGCTCTTTCTCGGCGTCAACGGTGCTGGCCGTGGGCATGACTGTGACGCTGGCGGCGTCGGCGCAGTGGTTGGCGAAGACGGTGTACGGCAGCGATTTCGCGGATTCGGGCGGCGTGTTGGCGATCCTGGCGCTGGTGCTGGGGCTGCGCTGCGTCACCTTTGCACTGGCGGCGGCGATTGTGGGCGCGGGTTTGCAGACGCGGCGGATCTGGGCGCAAGCGGTGTCGGCGTTGTTGGTATTGTGGTGAATCTGGTGGTTGTGCAGCGTTGGGGGATCGAAGGCGTGGCCTGGGTCTACGTGCTCACCGAGTTTGTGCTGATGTTGGGGTATTGGCGTGTCCTTGCGCCGCTGAAATCTGCGCCCACAATTCAAGCGAGTCTGAGCGTTTGTCTTTCTCTGCCTTCGTGTTTCTTCGTGTGGCTCCGTGGATCAAATTTTTTGGGGTTGCCTTGAGGGTTATCTACGACGAATGTGTAGTTTGCTGCGCATGATGAAGTCGAAATCGTGACGACGCTTGGCGAAGTACTCGTCCACGGCGCGTTTGCAGCCGGACCAATCTGGTAGTCGTCGATCACGAGGACGCCGCCGCAGATCAGGTGCAGCGTGATGCGTTCGAGACAGAGCATCACCGATTCGTACCAGTCGCAGTCGATGTGCGCAAGCGCCACCGGCTCGGCGACGTTGAGTGTGTCCTCGAACAGGCCGGGGACCAGGTGAACGCGCCGCTGCGCGGCATCCACGCCGAACTCCTCTAGATTCCGCGTCACTTTCTCCAGCAGACCTTCTTCGTAGCCGTAGTAGGCTGTGCCGCGCAGTCCTTGCGCCTGCCCGCTGGCGATGGTGGCGTACCGTTCGTGCGCGTCGGGGCCATCGTTGGGCGAGGGCGGCGGAATCATGCCGAAGACATCGTAGGCGTAGAAGGGTCGCGCCGGCGCTTTGGCCAGGGCCAACACCACCGCCGAGCCGCCCAGCGCGACACCCGCTTCGAGGATCAGCCCTTGCCGGTCTTCATTTTCGAGGGTGCGCACGAGTTCGTGGAGATCGACGAGCGCGTGGCGACTGAGGTAGGTCAATCGTTTGGCGCGCACGGCCTGGATCGTCCTGTAGGCAGCGGGTTGGGTGAGCATCAGACGAAGCAGGCGCAGGTAGCGGGTGAAAAAGTTCATGGGCGTGTGAAGTTCTCGTACAAACAGAGAGACCTCCACCGGCATTCACCGGGGAGGTCTCCACTGTGTCTGGCCACCAGGAGACGGTTTACCAGGACCAAGACGATGGCGCCCTCATGGTGTGGAGGACGCCATCGTGGCGAACTCAATTACTGCACGGGAATCGCATTGAAGTCTTCGGCGACGGTGCTGCCGATGCTGTCGATGCGGCTGGCGATACGGACGACGGCAGAGAGCTGCGAGCCGGCCGGACCTTCGATCAAAACGCTACCACCGAAACCGCTACCGCCGTTGCTCAGCGGGTAGCCGAATTCCTGGAGGCTTGCCTGGGTGAAGGAACCCTGCGGCTGCGTCGAGCCTTCGCTGTCGCTCCAAACGGCCGAGGAGTTCTTCTTGGCGCCGGGGTTGATGGTCGGCAGGGCATGCTGGCCGACAAGCTGACCACTGGCGTTCAGGTATCTCACCACGACACCGGAGACAGCCGAGGTGCCGATGTTCTGCACGGCGATGGAGGCATGCTGACCGGTGGGGGTGCCCCAGCGTTCCTCAGTCCAGCGCACGTACGGCAGAGCCAGCGTGGAAGCGCCGGCAGAGTCGCCCAAGAAGGCGGTGGAGCGGCCGCCGCCACCCACTTTACCGATGACCACGATGTCGGTGGCGCTGCTGGTGATGGTGGCAGAACCACTGTAGCCATCGGGGTTGCCGCCCGAGCAGCCGTTAACGCTGGCCTTGGCGCCGGCAAGCAGATTCGCTGTGACGGTGTTGCCATTGCTGAAGGTGACTGTGACGTCGGTGGCGCCGGTCTGGCTGGTGTTCGTCACGGCGTAGGCCGAGGTAGCATTGGCGAAGTTACACAGCGCCGACGGCATGTAGACAGTCGTCGCGCCCTGGTTGACGCCTTCAAACGCACGGGCGGCGGGGCCATTGGTGGCAAGTTCCATCACGGAAGCCACGATGTTCGCCGGGGTGGTGCTACCACTGCGGGTGGTTTCGACAATCGCCGAACCGTTGAAGCTGGCAGCGCTGATCTCGCTGATCGTACCCATGTCGAAGGAAACGGCGGAACCGCCGGGGACATTGGTGCGGGTGGCGATGATCGGCGTGGCAGCCGGGTTGTCGGCGTTGTAGAAGGTCACCTTGATGTCGGCGTTGACGGTTTCAGTGTTCTGCACCGAGAACTGGAGGTGGTGCTGAACTGATTCTTCAACACGGTGGCCAGGGTCACAGTGCTGGAACCGCTGGAGAAACCGTTGGACACAGGGCGATTGTACACAGTGGTCGAGCCTGCAGGAGCTGCACCAGTGTCGCCACAATGGGCTGGTTGGAAGAAACCACAGCCGAACCACCCGGCCAGCCCGAGGGAATCTCGGAGAGGCTACCGATGGCCAGGGAGTTACCAGAGCTAGGCGCTGCTGTGCGGCTCACAGTGATCGGTGTGCTGCTGCCTTCTGCATAGAAGTTGAAGACAACATTCGCAGAACTCGTCGAAAGATTCTGATAGGTAATGGATGTGGCGAACGGTGTAGCATACGCGCTATCCTGCGCCGCAGCGATACCCATCGTGGCCAGGAGCAACATGCTGGCCACCAAAAATACTCGCAAATGCTTCATACGTGGATTCCTTTCCTGTGAATCAATTAACCGTCTTCTAATGACAAGATGCCAAACACAGTCTTTGATGTTGCACCATCCTTTGATGTTGCAGCATCGACACGCAGATTTGCACGGGCCGATGTGTGCAACATGGTACGAGAATCAGGCAATACTTTCAATACTCCATTCGGGGTAAACATGGCCCTACCACCTGAGTACTCCATTGGTGGTATTGCCTAATCCGCAGGAGTGTTGTATTGTCTTCAGACGAATCTCAACGTGGTATGCAGGCCATTTCACAACTCGCTTTACAGTTGAGATCACTGCATGAAATTGCCACTGAGAAGTCAACTGAATTTGAGAAGTCAACGTTGAGCGGCGCAGAAACGCTCAATAAAAGAACAACGCTTGATCAACCGTGGAAGAGAAGGAAAAACCGTTATGCGGCGCATGTATACTTTGGCTGTTGTCTTGCTGGCCGTGATCGTTGTGGTAGCGTGTAGTAACCAGGCTGCGGATGAATCATCGACAACCGAAAGCACGCCGGCGCTGATCGGCGAAGGCATGGCGACAGTGGTGAGCGAGTTGGCAACGCCGATGGTGAGTTTGCTGCCAACGGCCACCCCCTTCATTGTGCCGGCTGACATTCGGGGTATCGAAGCAGCGCCGGACAGTGCAGTTGTGATGGGGCGGCTCATTTCCAGCATCACGTCGTTGCCGATCACCGATACATCGGTCCGCCTTGCCGAAATCTACTACGCCGACCCCGAAGTGAAGGATCCCGCCACAGGCGCCTGGGCCATGGACAACGCATTCAGCCCCTATGCGCTCACCAACGACGATGGCCTGTTCGTGTTCAGAGATGTGGAGCCGAAGGATTACGTCGTCTACGTCGGCGATATGATCTACCGCTGGACGGTCGCCGTCAACGAAGACGGGCTACCCCGTCCCTACTACTTTGAACCGGGTACGGTCACTGATCTAGGCGACATTGTGGTTGATTTCGAGCCGTAGTCACCGTTCTAGAACGTCAGACAAAGCGAACGTCTGCAAAAACAGAAGACGACGCGGGAGTGTGTTCCCGCGTCGTCTTTTTGTTCTTGATCCTTTGTACTCAATTCTGTACTTCGTGGCAGCCCGGTGTCAAGGACGAACTCGGAATATCGTCACACCGTCACTGTTGTAGACTTCTTCGAGGCCAGGTTCACTGCGCAGTAGATCCCCGTTCAATCCCGCTGTCTCAAAGTCGCCCATTCTCCCGATGTAGACGTAATCCACACCCAGTTCAGCCAACGCTGTCACCGCGGAAGGATCGCTTTCCAGGCGCTCAACCTGCTGCGACGCACACCACATCGGCCTGGTAGCCTTTGTCGGCCAACGAAAGCAACATGACCGACGCCGTGGTCGGCCTGCCCGTGAAGTAGGGAATCCAGTAGCCGGCATCGGTGCCGTGCGGCGCTCTAGGCGTCCAAAAATAGGTGTTCACAGCGAAGAGCGCGTCGTCTTCGGTATGCGACTGGATCCATGACATGGCGGCCACGTCGGCCGGTGTCACAAACCAGCGATACGCTTCGATGGTGGATGCGCGGGCCGGCGCCATCGCTACCCCGGCCAACAACGCCGCCGCCCCGACCGCATAGGCAACTTTGGCCGATCCCCGCGCCAGGTGGACGATTTCCTCGGCAAAGACGCCCCAAATGAGGCCCGCAGGCAGGTACAACATGATCAAAACCGCGCCCAGATTCGTCACATTGAGCATACGGATACCTAGCAGGTAGGCAAAGCCGATGCCAAACAGGCCGAGCACCCAAAGCAGGCCGAAGATCGCAAGCCTCCTGCGCCGTACAAGACCCACCCCGAGCGCGGCCATCGTGGCATACAGGAACCACCAGGGCGCGCCGACCAGGTAAGGATAGGACGAGAGCGGAAAGTCGAAATAGCCGGAAAGCGCGCTGCGTGTCGGCGCACCCGCAGCGGCGGTGGCCGCCAGCTTTCCCGTCACGTAAACACGCAGCGCGTCGACAAGCGACGGCAGCACCAGCAGCAACGAAAGCCCGCCCACGGCCACGATCCCCCACACAGCCAGGCCCAGGGTTCGGTGATCCCGGCGCGCCTGCCACAGGATACACAACACAGTCATTGCCAACAGTGGCAGGTAGAACGCGGCCACCCGAAAATGCAACAAGAAGACGGACGCGGTCGCAGTCGCAGCGATTACGGTATAGCCGGCAACCTCACGCCACAGTTCGCGCCGCGCCGTCGTCCACGCCGTCAGCGCCTCCCACACCAGCAGCCACCCCACCAAGAGGACAGCCTGACTGGCGATCTGGGTGAATCGCCCCCAATTGACGTACAACGCAGGTTGGCTGAACAGAAGACCCGCTGTCACCGCGCCGACGATGGCTCCGGTGCGCCCTACTTTGCGCGCCAACACAAGGTAGACGCCCACAGCACACAGCGCGTTGAGCACTTGCGCCGTCCACTGTAGCGCCGTGTGGGCAGGTACTTGGGCGATCCACTGCAAGGTTGCGCTGAGCGAGTACAGGCCGAGATGATATTGGTCCAACGGGATGGGGAAGTACGGTTCGAGGGTATAGGGCAACTGGCCGGTGACCGCCGTCAACTGCGTCAAGATCGAATGGTGAACCGAATCGCTCCACGCCGGGAAAGGACGATCCCGAATGATCCAAAAACGTGTGGCGATGGTGAGCAACAAAGCCACCAGCGCCATCCAGTCGAGCGTATGGAAGCGCAGCACAGTGGCCCCATCTCGACGCAACTGCCACACGACGATCACCAGCATCGCCAGCAGCAATGCACTCATTTTGTAGGGGCCGAACGTCAGCCAGGGCAGCACGAAGCGCGATGCGTAGAAAAGAACCGGGTAGAACGAAATCCCGATCCCTGTGGCCAGCAGCCAACCTTGCAGACCAGGCCACTGCCGCCAGATACCAGTGACCGTCAACGCGAACCAGCCCGGAATCAGCAACATTGCCGCCAACACGAGAAATAGACGCAGTTCAACCATGCTTGCTCAGATCTTCGTGGATCAATCTTTCTCTGGTTTCTCCAAAGGAGAGAGGTTGTTTGAGTATATCACCGATGTGCGACGCCGGGCGAACAGTCGCTGTGATACAATACGACAGCCGGACATTCTCATGCCAGTGACATCGCTCTCGTTGAGAAAGCACATTTCATGATTGCACTCCCTGCCCTTACCACCGAGCAGATGATCGAAGTCGACCGCCTGATGATCGAGGAATACCACATCGATCTGATCCAGATGATGGAAAACGCCGGGCGCAATCTGGCGCTGCTGGCCAAGCGCCTCCTCGACAATGACATCGAAGACCGCCCCATCGTGGTGTTGGCCGGGCGCGGCAACAACGGCGGCGGCGGCCTGGCGGCGGCGCGCCACCTGCTCAACTGGGGCGCCTGGGTACAGGTGCTGCTCACCCACGCGCCGGAGTCGTTCGACGGCGTGCCTGCCCACCAATTGCGCATTTTGGAAGCGATGGGGCTGCCGCTGGCCTGGGCCGAGGAAGGATGGGAACTGCCACCCGCCGATCTGGTGATCGACGCGATCATCGGCTATGGGATCCAGGGCGATCCCCGCGGCGACGCTGCGAATCTGATCCGCCTGGCCAACAGCAGCGTTGCCCCGATCCTCAGCTTGGACACACCCAGCGGCCTCGACGTCACCAGCGGTCGGCTGTCTACACCCCACATTTCGGCCACAGCCACCATGACCCTGGCGCTGCCCAAGATCGGCCTGCTCGAACCCGCAGCGAAGACCGCCATCGGTCAGCTCTACCTGGCCGATATCAGCGTTCCACCATCGCTATACGAACAAACAGGCATCGAACTATCGCCGATCTTTGCCGCAGACACGGTGCTACCGCTACGCGTCGAAAACGGGGTGGCGTACGTACAGTAAGTCGACCACGGAGGCACGATTGATTCCCAGGAGAAAGCGCGATGCAGGATCTCTTCCCCGTACTTGCTGCGATAGGCTATCTTTTTATCTTTTTGGGGCTGGTGGGCGCGGTGGTGCCTGTGCTGCCAGGGCCGGTGTTCATCTGGATCGGGACATTCCTGTGGGCGTGGGGAGATGGCTTCGCGCGCATCGGTTGGCCCACGCTGCTGTTGTTGGGCGTGCTCACCGTGATCGCCTGGGGTAGCGACCTGGCGCTCACCGCCCTCACCAGCCGCCGTTCTGGCACAGGCTGGCGTTCCATCGGCGTGGCCATCCTCGGCGGGCTGGCCGGGGCCGCCGTGCTCAGTGTGATCCCCATCATCGGCACCGTGATCGGCGCGCTGCTGGGCGCCGTTACAGGACTGTGGTACATGGAATACCAGGAGAAAGGTGACCGCGAGGCCGCCACCCGCGCTGTACGCGCCTACCTGGGCGGGTTCCTGCTGGCGATGTTGGTGGAACTGGGCATTGCCATCCTCATGATCACCATCTTCGCCACCCAGGCATTCCTGTAAGGACATTCGCCTCGATGACATCTCACCATCGTGTTTCCCACTATCCTGTTTCCCATCGTGCGGTGATCTTCGTCAACGGCACTGTGCAAGAGTACGCCTGGCTCCGTGAACGGCTGCACCCAGACGATTTTCTCATCGGCGCCGACGGCGGCGCCCGTCACTGCCTGGCCCTGGATCGTATTCCACACGTCGTCGTCGGTGATATGGACAGCATCCCGCCCGACGTGCTGGCCAATCTCGAAGCCCAGGGCGTCGCCGTCGAGCGTCATCCCATGCGCAAGGATAAGACCGATCTCGAACTGGCCATCGACCGTGCCGTGCGCGAAGGTGTCTGCGAAATCCTCCTCATGGGCGCGTTGGGAGGACGGCTGGATCAGACGCTGGCCAACCTGCTCATTTCTGCCCGGCGCGATTGGCCCGTTCCTATTGTCCTCGCCGACGGGCGCCAGACGCTCCAGGTGATGCGCGATGGGGAGTGCTTCGAGTTGGACGCGCCGGTGGGCAGTCTCGTCAGCGTGGTGCCGCTCAGCCAGGAGGTGACAGGCGTCACCTACAGTGGGCTTGAGTACCCGCTGGCCAACGCTACGCTACAACTGGGTACCACCCGCGGCATCAGCAACATCGTGGCGCAGACACCGGCTACCATTTCAATTGATCACGGGGTCTTGTTGGTCATTCAGGAGGAAGGTTGAGGGGCGTACAATCTGATCACCAGCGGTTGAAACCACCAGCTAACGTGGCAAAGAGTAATCGTGTTCCCAGAACCGGCTTCAGCCGGTTTCCCGTATCAGACGCCGAATTCATTCGGCGGGCGTCGTCGTCGGTTTCATCCGCCGGCTCAACAGCCATGCTGCCGCCAGCGCCAAGGCAAACGCCGTCACTTGCGATACCCGCAGCGTTCCTAGAAGTGCGGCGCCGTCCACGAAGGCGTCGCTGATCAGGCGCACCAGGCCATAGCCCAGCAAGCTCAACAGGATCAACCGTCCTGGGCGACGAAAATCGGCCCAAGTATAGATCGCCGCCGTCACCCCGAAGGCGCCCAGCGCCCGGTAGAGCGCGGCCGGATGCAACGTCTCCCCAAAATAAGCAAACGCCCACGGCAACGAAGACGGCAGCCCCACTACCGCGCCGGTCAAATAAGCGCCGATCTGCCACAGGCCGTCGCCCACCATCAGCCCCAACGCCAGCGCCGCTGTCACCTTCGCCGGATCCAGCCGCGCATAGATCAAATAGGCGTAGCCGCCGACCAGCGCCGCCACAATGCCGGCCCCAGGCGACATCCCACCCGGGCGCAGACTCAACGCCAACAGTGGTTCCTCCAGATAGATGGCCCAAAACTGGACCACGTGCCACAGTCGGGCTACAATGAGACCCGACGCCAACGCGATAAAACCGGCATTCGACACCAGATCAGGGTTTAACCCCTGGCGGCGTCCGGCGCGGGCCATCATGCTGATGCCGAACCAGCCGGCCAAAATGGCAAACAACGGCGCAGTTGGAATCGAAAGAGGACCTAACGGTAGAAAAGGGTACATACCATTATCATAGTCGAAAGGACCGTTCCATGCGAGTTTTGGTCACCGGCGGCGCCGGTTTTCTGGGCAGTCATCTCTGTGACCGGCTGCTGGGCGAAGGACACACCGTCATCGCGATGGACAATCTCATCACCGGCAGTACCGACAACATCGCACACCTGGCCGGCCACGAACGCTTCCGCTTCGTCCGCCACGATGTGACCAACTACATCTATCTACAGGGTCCGCTCGACGCTATCCTGCATTTCGCCAGCCCCGCCAGCCCGGTCGACTACCTGGAACTGCCGATCCAGACGTTGAAAGTGGGCAGCCTGGGTACCCACAACGCGCTCGGGCTGGCCCTGGCCAAGGGTGCGCGCATCCTCATCGCCAGCACCAGCGAAATCTACGGCGATCCGCTGGTGCATCCTCAGCAGGAAAGCTACTGGGGCAACGTCAACCCCATCGGCCCGCGCGGCGTCTACGACGAGGCCAAACGCTTCGCCGAAGCCATGACCATGGCCTATCACCGCGCCCACGGCGTTGATACGCGCATCGTGCGCATCTTCAACACCTACGGCCCACGCATGCGCATCAACGACGGTCGCGTGGTCCCCAATTTCATCAAGCAGGCGTTGGACGGCGAGCCGCTCACCGTCTACGGCGAAGGCAACCAGACCCGTTCCTTCTGCTACGTCGCCGATTTGGTCGACGGCATCTACCGCCTGCTCATGAGCAACGAGAACGATCCGGTGAACATCGGCAACCCGGCGGAATTGACCATCTTACAGTTCGCCCAGCGCATCAATGCTATCATTGGCAACGAGGCCGCGATCGTCTACAACCCCCGCCCAAGGACGATCCCCAGCAGCGCCAGCCCGACATTACGCGAGCGCGCACAATCTTGGGATGGGAACCGAAAATCAGCCTCGACGCAGGCTTGGAACCAACGATCGATTATTTTGCGAAGAAGTTGGGCAAACGGTGAGAAGAAGTCAAAAGGCAAAGCGCAAAAGGCAAAAGGATCGTGTTAAGATCATCATCTCGTCATCCCATCATCTCTTTTCGAGTGATGATGGGATGACGAGATGATGAACCCGACACGTCTCAGTTCGCTTATTCGAGAAAGACACACAGAATCAATATGAATCTAGATCATATTCGCAATTTTTGTATCATCGCTCATATCGACCACGGCAAAAGCACGTTGGCGGATCGTCTGCTTCAGCTTACCGGGACCATCACCGAGCGCGAGATGAAGGAACAGCTTCTCGACTCGATGGACTTGGAACGCGAGAAGGGCGTCACCATCAAGGCCAGCGCCGTGCGTATGATCTACAAACACGACGGCCAGGAATTCGAGATCAACTTGATCGACACCCCCGGCCACGTCGATTTTACCTACGAAGTGAAGCGAGCGTTGCAGGCGTGCGAAGGTGCTGTGCTGGTGGTAGACGCGTCGCAGGGCATCCAGGCGCAGACAATGGCCCATCTTTTCGCGGCGATGGAACTCGATCTCACCATCATCCCCGTGCTCAACAAGATCGACCTGCCCGCCGCCCGCCCCGACGAGGTGGCCGAAGAGATCGAGAGCCTGCTGGGCGTCGCCGCCGAGGACATCCCCTCGATCAGCGCCAAAAGCGGCCTCAACATCGAAAGAGTGCTGGAGCAGGTGGTGCAGCAAGTGCCGCCGCCGCAAGGAGACATCGCCGCGCCGCTGCAAGCCCTTGTCTTCGACTGCCACTACGATCCGTACAAAGGCGTGATCGCGTATGTGCGTGTCGTCAACGGCAAGATCGAAGGCACGCAGGAACTGCTGGCCATGTCCACCAAGATCAAGATGGAGCCGTTGGAAGTCGGCGTCCTTTCGCCCGCGCTGATCAAGACCGGTCACCTGGGCGCAGGGGAAGTGGGCTACATCGCCACCGGCCTCAAGAGCGTGCAGGATCTCGACGTGGGCGACACCATCACCGTCGCCGCCCGCCCTGCCGCCAAGGCGCTGCCCGGCTACGAACCGATGAAGCCGATGGTGTTCGCCGGCCTTTACCCGTCCAACGCCGACGACTACCCCGATCTGCGCGACGCGCTGGAAAAGCTGCAACTCAACGACGCCGCCCTTGTCTACGAAGCGGAGACGAGCCAGGCGTTGGGCTTCGGCTTCCGACTCGGCTTCCTGGGCCTCTTCCACATGGAAATTGTACAGGAACGGCTGGAGCGCGAATACGATCTCGACATCATCTTCACGGCGCCGTCAGTGGCCTACAACGTCCTCAAGACCGATGGCACGATGGTCACCATCGACAGCCCCGCCGATCTGCCCGATCCTACCCTGATCGAGCACGTCGAAGAGCCATGGTGCGATCTGCACATCTTCACGCCGGCCGAATACATCGGCCCGATCATGGAACTGGTGACGCGTCGCCGCGGCGAGGTGAAGAACCAGACCTGGCTCGACAGCAAACGCGTAGAACTCAGCTACTACATGCCGCTTTCGGAGATCATCGTCGACTTCTACAACGAGTTGAAGGCACGCACCCGCGGCTACGCCAGCATGGACTACTCCATCGACCAGTACCGGGCGTCGGACATGGTCAAGCTCGACATCCTGGTCAATCAGCAGCCCGTGGACGCGCTCAGCGTTATCGTCCACCGCGGCGACGCCCACATCAAGGGCCAGAAGCTGGTGAGCAAGATGAAGGAGATCATCCCGCGCCAGATGTTCGTGGTGCCGATCCAGGCCGCCGTGGGGACCAAGATCATCAGCCGCGCCAACGTACAGGCTATGCGCAAGGACGTGCTCGCCAAGTGCTACGGCGGCGACATCACCCGCAAGCGCAAACTGCTCGAAAAGCAAAAAGAAGGCAAGAAGCGCATGAAAATGGTCGGCTCGGTGGAAATCCCGCAAGAAGCCTTCATGTCTGTCCTACGACTGGGAGACGACGAATGATCAGCGTGATTCAGGTGGGCATGGGTGGCATGGGCAACCGCTGGTTGCAGACCGTGCGCGATTCCGAAGAAGTGTTCTTCGCCGGGTTTGTGGAAGTAAACCCGATCATCGCCGCCGAACAGGCAGCCCAGTACGATCTCGACCCGTCCACCATCTTCGACAGCGTCGAAGCCGCGCTCAGCCACGTTCAGGCCGACGGGCTGATCAACGTGACGCCGCCCATCTTCCACGAAGCCGTCTCCGTAGCGGCGTTGGATGCGGGCATCCCCGTCCTCTCGGAAAAGCCGCTGGCCGACACGCTAGAAGCCGCCCAGCGCATCGTGGACAAATCCAACGAGACGGGCGTGCTGCTCATGGTGGCGCAAAACTACCGCTACAGCATCCCCGCGCTGACGCTCAAACACGTCCTCGACGGTGGGGAATTGGGCGACATTGCCGCCGTCACCGTGGAATTCTTCCGCGGGCCGCACTTTGGCGGCTTCCGCGAGGAGATGCCCTACCCGCTGATTATCGACATGTCGATCCACCACTTCGACATGATGCGCTACTTCCTGGCCCAGGACCCGGTCACCATCGCCGGGCGCAGTTGGAATCCGCCGTGGAGTTGGTTCAGCGGCGACGCCTCGGCGTCGGTCAACATCGATTTCAGCGGCGGCGTCCACCTTTCCTACAACGGGTCCTGGTGCTCGCAAGGACAGGACACGCCCTGGAACGGCAACTGGCGCTTCGAGTGCGCCAACGGCGTCGTCTGCCTGGAGAACGACCAGGTCACCTTGCAGATGACGGGCCAACCGCTCACCGTCGTCGATCCCGTAGAGGCCGAACGCACGGCGCAAGCCTACTTGCTCCACGAATTCCACCAGGCCATCACCACCGGCGCTGTCCCCGCCACCACCTGCCAGGACAACATCAAGTCGCTGGCGATTGTGTTTGAGACGCTGCGATCCTTTGCCGCTGACGCACCGATCCGGTTTATGCAACAGTGAGGTGTCGTATGACAACCAGCACGGAAGTGATCACGCTGCATGTAGACAGCGCCGGTCATTTTGTCATCCCCGAAAGTGTTCGTCGACAGCTAACGCCCGGCGCGACGATTCGCGTCGAAGAAGTGGATGACAAAAGTCTGTCGATTCGGGTTCAACCGCCGAGCGAACGGTTGGTATGGGAAGACGGGGTGCTGGTGTTCACCGGCGAACTCCCCGACGGCTTCGATTGGGATGTCTACGACCAGCAGTTTCGTCAAGAGCGCGTCCAAATCAGTTAGCGAAATAAAATATGAAGTTGTTCCTCGATACTTCCGTCCTCTTGCCTGCCCTTGTGCGGAGTCATCCGTCGCATGCGGTTTCACGCGTGCTGTTACAGCGTATCGTGCAAAAGAAGGCCATTGGGTTCACAAGTACACACGTCCTTGCCGAACTATACGCAAAGCTCACCGGTATTCCATTTCAACCACGTATCCAAAGCCATGAAGCCAAGGACCTGCTCGACAGCATGGTCTTGCCGCACTTTGAATTCATTGATTTGTCCACAGAAGACTACAAAATTGCGATCAACCATGCCATTGAGCATGGTGTTACAGGAGCAGCGTTGTTCGATGCGCTGATCCTTGCGGCCGCGATCCGTGCTGATACAGACTTGATTGTCACGTTCAACGCTAGAGACTTCCGACGCATTCGCCCTGAATTGACGGAGACGATAGTAACGCCGGTAGATCCTGAACTTGCCGACTTGGTGGAGGGGGCATGACCGCCTCGTCTTCGACCTCATCCGTCAGTATGATCTCGACCCCAAGAAATCACTCGGTCAAAACTTCTGGTGGACGAGACGCACCTGGCGCGCATCGCCGCCGCCGACCTTACCCCCGCGGACACCGTCCTCGAGATCGGCCCCGGCTTGGGCGTCCTCACCCGTCACCTGGCCGAGCAGGCCGGTTACGTCGTCGCCGTGGAACTCGACGACCGCCTCATCCCCATCCTGCGCCAACGCTTCGCCAACCAGCCCAACGTGCGCTTCGTCCACGCCGACATTTTGGCAGTGAAGGTCGCTGATCTGCTGACGGAAGACGCAACTCGCAACTCGCAACTCGCAACTCGCCCCTCCCCAGTCCCCAGTCCCCAGTCCGCAACCCACTACAAAGTCGTCGCCAACCTCCCCTACTACATCACCAGCGCGGTGTTGCGGCATCTGTTGGAATCGGCACAGCCGCCGACGCTGGCAGTGGTGATGGTGCAGCGCGAGGTGGCGCAGCGCATCGTAGCCGGGCCGGGGGAGATGTCGCTGCTGGCAGTGGGGGTACAGTTCTACGCCGTACCAAAGATCGTGCAGAAGGTGCCGGCGGGCGCGTTCCATCCTCGCCCCAAAGTGGACAGCGCCGTGCTGCGCCTCGACGTGCGTCCGCAGCCCGCTGTGGCCGATGTCGATCCTGTGCGCTATTTCGACGTGGTGCGCGCCGGCTTCGGGCAGAAGCGCAAACAGTTGCTCAACAGCCTCAGCAGTGGACTTTCCCAGCCCAAAGACGCGATCCGCGCCGCGCTCGAAGCAGCAGGGATCGATCCACAACGCCGCGCCGAGACACTTTCGCTGGCCGAATGGGGCGCGCTGACCAAAACACTCTACCCATGATCCACACCGCCGACCTGCATCCGCTGCTCGCGCATCTGGCCGCCGTCGAAAACCCGTCCGCGCCGTGGACGTGGCAGGGCTGGCAGATCCACCGTGTGGGCGGCGGCATGAACAACCGCCTCTACTGCGCGCGGCCGTTCGCATCGGGATTCGCATCAGTGCCTGGCACTAACGTGAGCGGATCCGATCCAAACGCCTCCCTCGCCGTCAAGTTTACGATGAACGATGGCCGAGACCGCGCCGGTCGCGAGTGGAACGCGCTGCACGTCCTCGCCGAGGCGGGGTTGTCCATTGCGCCGCGGCCAATACTGCTTGATCGAGAACGCTACGCCTGGCCTGTGGTGGTGCAGAGTTGGGTCGACGGCGAGGCGATGCAGGAACCGCCGCACGCCGACGCCGACTGGGAGGCGTTGCTGGCCCATCTACGCACCGTCCACGCGCTGACCGCGGACCGCATCCAGCGTCCGCTGCCCAACGTGGTCCTCTTTGCAGCCACCGTGGGAGACGCCTTCGCCGCCATCGACTGGCAGTTGGATCTGCTGCCGCCCGCCGAACGCCCGCCCCAACTCGTCACCCTGCTCGAAGACCTGCACCGCTGCCGCTTCCCGTCCTGGGACGCGCCCGCGTTGACGCTCTGCCGCGCCGATCCCAACATCCGCAACTTCATCCGCCGCGATGGTCCTTGGGTGTCGGTGGATTGGGAGTACAGCGGCCTGGGTGATCCGGCCTTCGAGATCGCCGATCTCATCGCCCACATCGCCCATCTTGAGGTCCCCGCGGAACGGTGGCATTGGTTCGTGGATCGATATGTCGGAGGGGAGCAACACGCCGACCCCTTACGGACGCGCATCGAAACCTACTTGCCGCTGATGCTGGTGTGGTGGGTGGTGCGCATCGCCCGCTACCTGCACGAAACCGAACGCGGACTCGACAAGCGGCTGGTGGCACCCGAACCGGGTTGGCGCGCAACCAAAGAACAACAACTATCCGTCTATTTTGAGCGCGCCAGCCGCGCCCTCGCACCGTGGAGAGCCCGATGAACGACAACGATGTGGTGATCGTCAGCGCAGCACGCACCCCCATCGGCAAATTCCAGGGGATCGTTTCCAGCGGTCACCGCGCCGGAACTGGGCGCGGTCGCCATTGGCGCTGCGCTGGCGCGCTGTCGATCCTGGCGCCGTGGACGAAGTGCTGATGGGCAACGTCCTCCAGGCTGGGGTGGGCAGGCCCCGGCGCGGCAGGCGGCGATGGGCGCGGATGCCGTCCTCGGTCAGCGCAACCACGGTGAACAAAGTCTGCGGCAGTGGTTTGAAGACGGTGATGATGGCGGCGCAAGCCATCCGCCGGTGACGCCAATCTCATCGTGGCGGGCGGCATGGAAAACATGAACCAGGCCCCTACCTCCTGCCCGGCGCCCGCTTCGGATACCGCCTCAACAGCCAGACCGTGCTCGACGCCATGATCCACGACGGGCTGTGGTGTCCTTTCGAGCAGCAGCACATGGGCCAAGCGCCGAGTGGATCGCCCGCCGCTACGCCGTCAGCCGCAGCGCACAGGACGATTGGCGCGCGAAAGCCACCGTCGCGCCTCTTGGCCGCCCAGCAACAAGGGCGCTTCGCCGCCGAGATCGCACCCGTCACCGTGGCGCGGAAACGCCAGACCGTAGCCGTCGACGCCGACGAGACACCGCGCTCAGACACGTCCGCCGAGGCGCTAGCCGCGCTGAAGCCGATTTTCGACGAGACGGGAACCGTCACCGCGGGCAATTCGTCACCGATCAGCGACGGTGCAGCGGCGCTTGTCGTGTGCAGCGCCGCCTTCGCCCACGCCCACGGACTCGACCCGTTGGCCCGCGTCATTGGCTACGCGCAAGCAGCCGTCGATCCCATCGCCATCTTCGGCGCGCCGATCCACGCCGTGCGTCGCCTGGCCGAAAAGCTCAAGCGCGCCGTCACCGACTTTGATCTCGTCGAGATCAACGAAGCATTCGCCGCCCAAACCGTCGCCGACGTGCAGGAATTGGGCCTCGATCCCCAGCGTGTCAACGTCAACGGCGGCGCCATTGCCCTGGGCCACCCGTTGGGCGCATCGGGCGCGCGCGTGCTCGTCACCTTGCTCTACGCCCTGCAACAACAAGACCTGCACAGCGGCGTCGCCACGCTCTGCCTGGGTGGCGGTGAAGCGGTGGCGCTGGCGGTGGAACGCAATGAGCAATGAGTAATGAGCCTTGAACTAGATTTTGTTTTCACACTCACCGCGACAGCAAAGGCAAACCATGATCGAAATCACATCTGCCTCACTCAACGAGATCGCCCGCGCCATCCGCAACAAGGACATCTCCTCCGTCGACGCTGTAGACGCCTGTTTGCGCCACATCGAGGAGGTGAACCCCACGCTCAACGCCGTGGTCACCTTTGCCGAGGACGCCCGTGATCGCGCCCGCGCCGCGGACGAAGCCCTGGCGAGCGGCGACGAAGTCGGTCCGCTGCACGGGGTGCCGATGACGATCAAGGACTCGCTGGATACGGCCGGGGTGGTGAGCACGTGGGGGACGCCGGGGCGGCGCGATTTTGTCCCCGCGGCGGATGCGACGGTGGTGGCACGCATGAAGGCGGCGGGCGCGATCCTGCTGGGCAAGACCAACACATCGGAGTTTACGCTCTCGTTTTTCACCAACAACCCGATCTTCGGGCCGACGCGCAACCCGTACGATCCGGCGCGCATGTCGGGCGGGAGCAGCGGCGGGGCCGCGGCCATCGTCGCGGCAGGGGGATCGCCGGTAGATCTCGGCACCGACACCGGCGGCAGCGTGCGCCTGCCTGCCCATTTCTGCGGCATCGCCGGCATTCGCCCCACCACAGGCCGCGTCCCCCGCACAGGACACGCCGTCCCCTTCGGCGGGCTGGCCGATTCGCTGACCCAGGTCGGTCCGCTGGCGCGGCGCGTCGATGATCTGCAACTTGTCCTTGAGATCATCGGCGGGCCGGACGGCATCGATCCGTACATCGTCCCCATGCCGTTGCGCAATCCCGCCGACGTAGATCTGAAAGGGCTGCGTGTGGCCTATTTCACCGACAACGGGCTGGCTGCGCCCACACCTGAAACTGTCGCCACGGTGGAGCGGACCATCGGTGCGCTGGCCGGTGCGGGGTGTCACGTGGAAGAAGCGCAGATTCCCGGCGCCGAACAGACACGCGACCTGCTGCGCGGGGTCCTCCGCGCCACAGGATCGGCCTGGGAACGCGCCGCGCTGGCCCGCGCCGGCACCACACTCGCCGAAACATCAATGTCTTTCGTCCAAACGGCCAAGGCGCTCTCCCCCGAAGATCTGGTGCGCCTTTGGGATCAGCTCGACGCTTTCCGCAGCAATGCACTGCATTGGTTCCAGCGCTACGATCTAATCGTGTCACCGGTCAATGCTACGCCGGCGCTGCCCATCGGCCAAGTGGAAGAGCAGATCCTCAACTTCACCTACACCATGACCCACAACCTCACCGGCTGGCCATCCGCCGTGGTGCGCGCAGGGACATCGCCGGAAGGCTTGCCCATCGGCGTCCAATGCACAGCCCACCCCTGGCGCGAGGACATTGCCCTCGCCGGGGTGGGCTTGATCGAAAAATCATTTGGGGGGTGGCAGCGCCCTACTGTAAAACTTTGAGCGCTTCGGCCACCTGTGTAACCAACTGATGCTGGCTGAAAGGTTTGTCGAGGTGGTAGATTCCCGGCTGCTCCGAAAGTGCGCGCAGTTCGTCGGAGACGCTGCGATCCAGCGCAGTGACGAAGACGATGGGGATCGTCGCCGTGTTGGCGTCGGAACGCAGACGGCGGGCAACATCCAGGCCGGAGATATCGGGCATCATCACATCGAGCGTGATAAGATCAGGCTTCTGTTCCGCAACGGAGCGCAACGCATCCTGGCCGTTGTAGGCCGTGCGGATTTCGTAGCCGATACGCTTCAGCATGACGCTCACCATCCGACAGAGCAGAGGTTCGTCGTCGACAACAAGGACACGATAGCGCGGTGTGGGCGTTTCTGTATGGTTGGCATCCATGATCACGCTGGCAATCGTCATTTCGGGTTCGAGGTAGCCTGCCTACGTCTAAGACAGGGATGCATCTGGCTTGCACAAAGCTATTTGGAACGTCATCGCAGATATTCTGCAAGCGAGAACCATCGCGACCCCTTTATACTACGACATGCTACGCCATTTGGACAATGTGGAAATGGCGGATAGCCGTGGAAACAGACGCCAGGAACGCCTCAAACATCTTGCCTACGACTTTCGAGGTTGGTGGCTGCCGGCGGCCAATTCGTTACTGAGCGAACGCACTGCATCGAGGCTGTCTGCCATCCCCGCCGCTCGCACAAGCGCCGATCCCACGATCACACCGTCGGCCAGCGCCGCCACCTGGCTCGCCTGCGCCCCATTGCTGATCCCAAACCCAACGGCCACAGGCAGATCAGTGTAGCGCCGCACACGGTGGACCGAATCCACCAAATCCGGCGGCAGTTCGGTGCGTTCACCGGTGATGCCTGTAATGCTGACCAGGTAGATGAAGCCGGTGGTGTGCGCGGCCACGGTGCGAATGCGCTCTTCGTTGCTGGTAGGCGCCAGAAAGAAGACCATTGCCAGGCCCGCCTGTTCACATGCCGCTTCTAGCAGATCCGCCTCGGCCGGCGGTAAGTCGGGGACGATCAGCCCGTCGATACCGGCGTCGACCGCGTCCTGTACGAAGCGTTCTTCACCGTAGGCCAGGATCGGGTTGTAGTAGCTCATAGCGCAGAATGGTTGCGCCACCCCCTGCGCCCGCAGTTCCTTCACCATCGCCAGACAGTCGGCCACGGTGGTTCCTTGCATCAACGCCGTGTAGGTGGCAGCCTGCACCGTGGGGCCGTCGGCCAGGGGATCGCTGAACGGAATGCCGATCTCAAAGAGATCCGCGCCGGATGCGGCCAGCGTCGCCACCACGGCCAACGTCTTTTCGCGTGTGGGATAGCCCATTGCATGGTACGGCATAAACGCCGCCTGCCCTTCACGTTTTGCCTTCTCAAAAACAGCGCGTACGCGCTCAATTCCTGTCATGTTTGCCTCGCTGTGTAGTGTAATGATGAGCGTTGTGGACACGGATCGAAACACGGATATTTCTGAATTGATCCGTGCCCACAGGCATTAAAAAGTCTTGCGCTACGGGTACACGCACCGCGCCTACGCACCACGCTCCCCCATCACCTGCATCACCGTCCCCAGATCCTTTGTCGCCGCGGCCGCTCAAATTCACGAGGATCACCTGGTTGCGGTCTAGCTGCGGGGCCAGTTCGATGAGGTGACCGATGGCATGGGCGCTCTCCAAGGCAGGGATGATGCCTTCCAACCGACAGAGCAGGTTGAAGCCTTCCATGGCGCGGTCGTCGGTGCAGTAGGTGTATTCGGCGCGTTTGAATCGCGCAGCCAGGCGTGTTCGGGGCCGATGTTGGCGTAGTCGAGGCCGGCGGAGATGCTGTGGGTCAACGCGATCTGGCTGTCCACGTCCTGGAGAACATAGCTCTTGGTACCTTGCAGCACACCGACGCGGCCCATCTTGGGGTCGGCGAAACGGGCGGCGTGCTCGCCGCTCTCGATGCCATGACCGCCGGCTTCGACGCCGATGAGGCGCACGTTCTCTTCTTCGAGGAAGGAGTGGAAGATGCCGATGGCGTTGCTGCCGCCGCCCACGCAGGGCCACGATCACATCAGGCAGGCGACCTGGCCCCATTGTGCCGTCATTCATCTCGTACGCTTCACAGCCGATGATGGATTGGAAGTCGCGCACCATGACGGGGTAGGGTGCGGCCCCAGCGTTGCCCAGCAGGTAGTGGGTGGTGCGCACATTGGTGACCCAGTCGCGGATGGCTTCGTTGATGGCGTCTTTGAGCGTCTGTGAGCCACTTTCTACACCGCGACTTCGGTGCCGAGCAAGCGCATACGGAAGACGTTGGGCTGCTGGCGCGCCATGTCCACCGTCCCCATGTAGACGATACATTCGATCCCCAGCAGGGCGGCGGCAGTGGCCGTGGCCACACCGTGCTGTCCTGCGCCCGTCTCGGCGACGATGCGGGTTTTGCCCATTTTGCGCTTCATGAGCAGCGCCTGGCCGAGGGCGTTGTTGATCTTGTGTGCGCCGGTGTGGGCCAGGTCTTCGCGCTTGAGGTAGATCTGTGCGCCGCCCAGGTGTTCACTCAGCCGCCGGGCGTAGGTGATGGGCGTTGGCCTGCCCACGAATTGCGCTGGAGATACGAAAGTTCGGCCATGAAGTCTTTGTCCCCGCGCGCTTGCAGGTAGACTTCCTCCAACTCTTCCAGGGCGGGCATCAGCGTCTCGGGTACATACTTGCCGCCATACGGCCCCGAAACGTCCACTCTCGTCGGGTACAGCTCGGTAGTTGACGGGGTTGGTTTGTGCTGTCATGGGGTTCCCTTTCAGAAAATAGAAATGAATGAAGAATAATGAATGAGCAGAACTTGCGCACAGGCATTCGACAGATCAATCGATAAACTCGCCCCATTCATCATTCATCATTCATCGAATACCGAGTCACTTACCTGTCAAAGATCACATTCACCGCCCGCCGCATCACATCCACCGGCGCGCCTTCCCCCGTCCACGCGGACCAGGCCAGCGCGCCCTGGTGGATGAGCATGCCCAACCCGCCGATGGGCTGTGCGCCGTCGGCGGCGGCGAGTTGGAGCAGACGGGTGGCGGCGGGGTTGTAGACGAGATCATAGATCACCTGGCCGGGGCGAAATTCCACGTCTTCGTCCCAGGGCAGGCCCTCCACACGCGGGGACATGCCCAGCGACGTGCAGTTGACGACGAGATCGGCGCCATCGGCCAAATCGGCCACGGCGTCGGGGAAGGCGGCGGCGTCGAAACCCACTTCGGGGAAGTACGATGACATGGCTTTGGCCAGCGACTTGGCCCGATCCACGGTGCGGTTGAGGATGGTGACGCTGGCG
Organism: Caldilineaceae bacterium; assembly: GCA_041391225.1. GTDB lineage: Bacteria > Chloroflexota > Anaerolineae > Caldilineales > Caldilineaceae > RI-153. Next base: position 20,832 of record JAWKOL010000015.1, on the reverse strand, counting down.
CAACCCGCCTCGGCCAATCCGTAGACCACGGCCCGCGCCGATCCGCCCGCGCCCACAATGAGGACGTGTTTGCCCATCACTTCGACGGCGTGGGCATTGAGATCGGCGATGAAGCCGCCGGCGTCGGTGTTGTGGCCGGTGAGCAGGCCGTCCTCGCCGACGATGATGGTGTTCACAGCGCCAATGGCCTCCGCCGAGGGCGTCCAGCGATCCAGCAACGGCATCACCGCCTGTTTGTGCGGCACGGTGACGTTGACGCCGCGCAGACCCAGCGCGCGCACGCCGCGGATGGCGTCTTCGACGCGGTCGGGGTGGACGGGCAGCGGCACGTAGCGCCAGTTCATCCCGCGTTCGGCAAAGGCAGCGTTGTGCATCGTGGGGCTGACGCTATGCCCAATCGGCCAGCCGATCAGCCCCACCAGCGTAGTGGCGGCGGTGATATCGGTAGGGAGGGCGAATTGGGTTGGCGATTCGGATGGTTGGTTCATGAATTGCTTTTGCACCACCGTTTCCAACGCCCGCAGCGTGGCCTCGAAGCCGGGGAAGCTGTCGGCGGTGACGTAGGCGTTGTGGATGGTGGTGCCGCCTTTGGCGATGAGACCAGCCACGGCCAAGGCCATGGCCAGGCGGTGATCGTCGTGGCTGTCGACGGTGGCGCCGTAGAGCGGCGTAGGGCCGTCGACAATGAAGCCGTCTTCGGTGGCCTGGATGCGGGCGCCCATTTTGCGCAGTTCGGAGACGGTGGTGGCAATGCGATCCGTCTCTTTGACGCGCAGTTCCTGGGCATCGCGCACGATGGTGCGTCCTTCGGCCTGGGTGGCGGCGACGGCGAGAGTGGGCAGTTCATCGATCATGGTGACGATGCGTTCGCCGCCGAAGGTGGCTCCGCGCAACTGCGCTGTCTCGACGACGAGGTTGGCGATGGGTTCACCGGCGGCCTCGCCCTCGTTGCGATAGCGGATCGAAGCACCCATTTCGCTCAACGCGTCCACGATGCCGGTGCGCGTGGGGTTGATGCCTACATCTTGGATCGTGATGTGGCTGTCGGGCGTGATCGAGGCCGCCGCCAGCAGAAAGGCAGCGGACGAAATGTCACCGGGGACGGTGATGTCCAGCGGTTTCAGCGGTGTCTCTGGGCGCTCGCTATGGATCGTCCGCCCGAGGACCTGAATCGGCGCGCCCATCGAGATCAACATGCGCTCGGTGTGATCCCGCGCCGGCCCCGGCTCGTGGACGATGGTCAGCCCGCCCGCGTACATCCCCGCCAGCAGGATACAGCTTTTCACCTGGGCGCTGGCCACGGGCAACGTGTATTCCATCGCCCGCAGTTTGGACGGCACGATGGTGAGCGGGGCCAGTTTCCCGCCCTGTCGCCCGTAGATCTGCGCGCCCATGCGGCGCAGCGGATCGGCCACACGGCCCATGGGGCGACGGCGGATCTGCTCGGTGCCGTTGAGCACGCTCACGAAATTTTGCCCAGCCAGTAGACCGGTGAGCAGGCGGATGGTGGTGCCGCTGTTGCCGCAGTCGAGCACATCGGCGGGTTCCTGGAAGCCGTCAAGCCCCACGCCGTGGATCACCACGTCGGTGGCGCCGCGCTGCTCCACTTCCACGCCCAGCCCGCGCATGACGTTCAACGTAGATCGGCAATCGCCGCCGTCGAGGAAGCCGCGTACACGGCTACGCCCGTCGGCAATCGCCGCAAACATCACAGCCCGGTGGCTGATCGACTTGTCACCGGGTACGTGACACTGCCCCTTCAACGCATTTCCACTGTGGATGGTGAGGATGTCGGCCATTTTGCAACCTTCGGTTGATTGGGGATTGGGGACTGGGGATCGGGGACTGGGGATCGGGTGGCGACGATTCGTCTGCCCAGTCCCCAGTCCCTAATCCCCAGTCCCCAATCACTTCTTGCGCCACTCGGCGCGTAGCTTTTGAGATCGGGTGAGTTTGGCGGCCAGTTCGGCTTCGTTGGCGGTGGCCAGCAGGGCGCGCAGTTCTTGCAGGTGATCGGCGAAGCAGTCGATCTGCGCCAGGACAGCTTCGCGGTTGGTGGCGAGGATGTCCATGAACATGCGGGTGTCGCTGGCGGCGACGCGGCTGGTGTCGCGGAAGCCGCCGGCGGCCAGTTCCCACACCATGGGGTCGTCCTCGCCGGTGTCGGCCACGGTGTGGACCAGGGCTGTGGCCAGCAAGAAGGGCAGGTGGCTGATGGCGGCCACCAGCCGATCATGGCGCTGCGCTTCGAGCACGAAAGGACGAGCGCCCACCACCTGCGCCAACTCGGTGACCAGCGCCAGCGCCGCCGGGCTGGTGCGTGGCAACGGGCTGAGCACCCACGGCGCGCCCACGTAGAGTCCTGGTTCGGCGGCGGTGAAGCCGGCCTGCTCCTTGCCCGTCATCGGGTGGGCGCCCACGGGCTGGATGCCGGCAGGCAGGCGATCCAGTGCGGCGCAGATTTCACCCTTGGTGCTGCCCATATCGAGGACAACCGTCCCCGGCCACAGGATCGTGCTCAGTTCGTCGATCATGCTGACGATGGTGCGCACGGGCGTGGCCAGGATCACGATGTCCGCGCCGGCGACGCCTGCGTGTAGATCGGTGGTGGCCTGGTCCACGGCGTCGGCGAAGTAGGCGCGTAACGCGGTCTCCGTGCGATGCGCCACCCCGCGCACCTCTCGGCAATGATGTCCTTGCACCAGATCCATGCACAGGCTGGCCCCCATCAACCCGAGGCCGACAACGGTGACGCGGCAGTCAGAGAGACGTTTTGGCATAGAGGATCGCTTTGGGTGGGATAGTGCGTAATGCGTAATTCGTAATGCGTAACCCAGATCCCGTTGACGAAATGGTTCACCAATTGGGAAGTTGCAGGCTCTACACGACCTTACGTATTACGCATTACGAATTAGATCTTCCGCCCCACCGCTTCGGCCAGCGGACGCAATTCCTGCATCAACTGGGTGAAGCGTTTGGGGCTGAGGCTCTGGGCGCCGTCGCTCCAGGCTTTGGACGGATCGGGATGGACTTCGATCATGAGGCCGTCGGCGCCAGCAGCGACGGCGGCTTTGGCGACAGGGCCGACCAGTTCCCACTTGCCGGTGCCGTGCGCCGGGTCGGCGATGACGGGCAGGTGCGAAAGTTGCTTGAGCGCGGGGACGGCGTTGACGTCGAAGGTGAAGCGCGTGTACGGCTCGAAGGTACGGATGCCACGCTCACACACCATCACCTGCATGTTGCCGCCGCTGAGGACGTACTCGGCGCTCATGAGCAGTTCCTGGATCGTGGTGCTCATGCCGCGTTTGACGAAGACGGGCTTGCTGGTCTTGCTCAGCGCCTTAAGCAGCGAGTAATTCTGCGTGTTGCGCGCGCCCACCTGGAAGACGTCGGTGTATTCGCCCACCACTTCCACTTCGTCGGGGCTCATCACTTCGGTGATGATGGGCAGGCCGGTCTGCTCGCGGGCTTCGGCCAGGTACTTCAACCCTTCTTCGCCCAGGCCCTGGAAGCTGTAGGGGCTGCTGCGCGGTTTGAAGGCGCCGCCGCGCAGGAAGGTGGCGCCGGCCTCTTTGATCATGTGCGCGCTTTCGAGGATCATCTCGCGGCTTTCCACGCTACACGGGCCGGCGAAGACGGCGATCTGCTCGCCGCCGATCTTGGCGCCGTTGACGTCGATCACGGTGTCACCTTCAACGAAGTCGCGGCTGGCCAATTTGAAAGGCTGCATGATGCGCACAACGTTTTCGACGCCGTCCAGGGCCAGGAACGAATCCTGGTGGATGCGGTAGTCGTCGGCGCCGATGATGCCGACGATGGTGCGGGATTCACCGCGGCTGAGGTGGACTTTGTAGCCCATCTCTTCCACCCGCTTGACCACGGATTCAACTTGTTCAGGCGCAGAGCCTTGTTTCATGATGACGATCATGGTGGGGTCCTCTTGCAGATGAGATTGGGGGATTAGGCGATTGAGCGATTAGGGGGTTTCGTGTGCGCAGATGTTGCCATCTAACAATCACCCAATCGCCCAATCTCCTAATCTCTATTGATAACGAATCTAAGTTTGAATCCAAAAGCAGGTTACGCCGTCTCTATCACACGTCCATTCGTCACCGCCCGATCCGCGGGCAACGTGGCGATCTTCCGATCCACCGCGGCGGCGACGCGACGGAGATCGGCCATCAGTTCGGCGAAGCGGTCGGGCTTGAGGCTTTGATCGCCGTCGCTGAGGGCGTTGTCGGGATTTTGGTGAACTTCGATGATCAGGGCGTCGGCGCCAGCGGCCACAGCGGCTTTGCTCATGGCGGGGATCAGTTCCCAGTCGCCTGTGCCGTGCGAAGGATCGGCCACCACCGGCAGGTGACTGGCGCGATGGAGCACGGGCAGGGCGTTGAGATCGAAGGTGTTGCGGGTGGCGGTCTCGTAGGTGCGAATACCGCGCTCACACAGCATGACGTTGTAGTTGCCGTTGCTGAGGATGTACTCGGCGCACATGAGCAGTTCTTTGATTTCGCCACTGATGCCGCGCTTGAGCATCACCGGCTTCTGCACCTTGCCCACGGCCTGCAACAGACCATAATTCTGCATGTTGCGGGCGCCGATCTGCAAAATATCGGCGTACTCGCTTACAACTTCTACGGTTTCTACGGTCATGACTTCGGTGATGATGGGCAGCCCGGTCTGCTCGCGGGCTTCGGCCAGGTATTGAAGACCCTTTTCGCCCAGGCCCTGGAAGCTGTACGGGCTGGTGCGCGGCTTGAAAGCGCCGCCGCGCAGGACGGTTGCGCCAGCTTCTTTGACCATGTGCGCCACTTCGAGGATCTGCTCGCGGCTCTCCACGCTGCACGGGCCGGCCATGACGACGATGTCTTCGCCGCCAATCTTGACGCCGTTGACGTCGATCACCGTGTTGTGGGGATGGCTCGTGCGACCGGCCAGCTTGTACGGCTCCTGAATACGCACTGTCTTCAGCACGCCAGCCATCGCGTCAAAAACGGAACGTTCTACCTGCGTCAGGTCACCCACCAGGGCAACGACGGTGTGATCCGCGCCGTAGATGGGGTGGGAGGAAGCGCCCATGCGTTCCGTCTTGCTGATCACGGCGGCAATTTCGGCGGCGGTTGCATCGGGTTTCATGACGACGATCATGTTGGTCTCCTTTGTGTGTTGCAGACGGGTTGCGGATTGCGAGTTGCGGATTGAGAGATGCGAGTTGCGAGATGCGGATTGTGAGAACCCGCAACGGGATTGAAATCCCGTTCTGACAGTGAAAAGCGCCCTCAGGCGTGCAGCGTGTACCAGTCGCTGAGGCGACTTCTCTGTGTCAGCAGGGGATTTCAGCCCCACCAGGCGAGTTCGCCAATACGATCACCCTGTCAGATTTGCAGCAGCGCGCCCTGACCATTGATTTCGATCTCCGGCTGCACGGCGGCGGGGAAACTGCCCAGCAGTTTGACGAAGGCGGCGCGGTTGAGCAGGCTGAGCAGGGCCTGGCTACAGGCTTCATCTTGCCAGTGACCCTCAAAATCGAGATAGAAGACATACTGCCAAGGTCGATTGCGTCGCGGACGACTTTCGAGCTTGGTCAGATTGATGGAGCGGGTGGCAAATTCGCCCAGGCAGCCGTAGAGGGCGCCGGGGCTGTGCGGCGTGGCGAAGACCAACGATGTCTTGGCGTTTTCGCCGCGCGGGGCTTCACCTTTGCCCACGATGAAGAACCGTGTGTAGTTGAAGGCCAGATCCTCGATCCCCTCCTGCACGATCTCCAGGCCGTAGGTCTGTGCCGACAGTTTGCTGGCAATGACACCAACACCTGGCGCCGGGTGCTCAGCCAGTTCCTTGGCGCTGCCCGCGGTGTCGTACCAGGGGATCGCCTTGTAGCCGTTGCGGTTGAGGAAGCCTTCACACTGCGCCAGCGCTTGGGGATGGCTGCGTACCTGTTGAATGTCCGCGGCCTGGCCGGGCAAAGTCAACAGACAGTGGCGCACACGCAGCACGATTTCACCATGCACCTTCAGATCATGTTCCAGCAGCAGATCGTATGCCTTGTTGATACTGCCGGCCAGCGAATTTTCCACCGGCTGCACGCCGAAGGTCGCCTCGTCGCGATCCACGGCGGCAAAGATGTGTTCAAACGCCTCACACGGCAGCGTCTCCACCTCTGCCCCAAAATGTTGGCGGATCGCCTCTTCTGAATAAGCGCCGTGTTCGCCCTGGAATGCGACTTTTGTCATGTGATCACCTCGTGGGGTGGGGGACTAGGGATTGGGGACTGGGGATTGGGAACTGGGATCTTGTTGAGCAAGTAATTCCTATATTGGTGTCGCTCACCCGACACGATCCCAGTCCCGAGTCCCTAATTCCTAGTCCCCAATCCGTACAAAAAGAAAGAGCGTGGAGGTCGTCTCCACGCTCTTGGTGTCTGCACGTAAGCTGCACACTACACAGCCCAACGCTCCTCGACCTGTGGAGACGATTGAGAGACTGCAAAATAATAGCCAAACCAGAAGTTGCCAAAAGAAAACCCGCGCCATTCATGGCGCAGGTTGAGGGCAAGCATAAATTCATCGTGCGTCGGGCCTTCGAGCAGAGAAATCGGCAACAGACGCTCGTCCTTGTGGACCAGTGACTCTAAACCGGATTGTTGACGAATCGACTGCTTGATAGAACGGCGCATGAAGAAACCCATCAAAGTTATGGCTAAGTTGTTGCGTTCGGAGGACTATTTGCGCAGAATAGCACAGCGATTGGGTGATGTCAAAAGCCGAAACCAACGCGACGTGTTTAGAAATTATGCCCTGAGGTCGGTGACGCCGTCCACCGGGAACCAAACACGAAAAGTCGACCCAATCTCCTCCTCGCTCTCCACTTCGATTCGGCCATTGTGTTTCTGCACAATTTCGTTGACAATCGCCAGCCCCAGCCCGGTGCCACGGATGTTGGATTGGCTTACCCGATTGCTGCGGTAGAAACGGTCGAACAGGTGCGCCATATCGTTCTGAGAGATCCCCATGCCGCTGTCTTCTACCTGGAGACACACCCCATTGTCGGCCCGCTTCGTAGAGATCCGTACCGAACCGGCAAGTGTGTAGTTGATGGCATTCTCCAACAGGTTGTTGACAACCTGCACCATCTGGCCGGCGTCTGCACGGATCATGGGGAGCAGCGGATCCAGTTGTACCGACACAGTCAACCCCCGCGATTCGGCGCGCGGCCTAAGCGAAGTGTAGACCTGGCTGATCAGTTGGTTGATCTCCACGTCTTCGAAGTCGCCACGTTCGGGATTCAGTTCCAACCGCGACAGATCGAGGATGTCCTCTGTGAGGCGTTTGAGCAGATCTACCTGATCCTGCAATGTGTTGAGGTAGACCGAGCGCTTCTCCGGGCGTCCTCGCTCCAGCAGATCGAGGTACATTTTCAGGTTCTGGATCGGCGTGCGCAATTCGTGTGAGACATCGGAGACGAACTTTGATTTCAGCACGTCAAGCTCGGTCAAGCGGACATTGGCCTCGGCCAGTTGCTGCGTACGCGCCTGAACGTGCTGTTCCAATGTCTCCACTTCGCGGGCGCGGTGAATGGCGGCGGCCCCGATGTCGGCCACTGCCAGGATCAGGTTGACTTCGGTGTCGGTAAACGGTTGTGGGCGGATCACCCACAGTGCGCCAATGCTTCGCTCATCGACGATGAGCGGCGCACACACAGCGGCGACCGGCGTTTCGACCAGATCGTAGCGATCAAAACGTTCGTCATCGTACAGATTCGCCGCCACATACGGCCGCCCCGACTCAACGATATCGAGTGTCATGCATGCCGAACTACTGAGTGACATACCACTCAGATTTAGGGTGTCTCCCCGCGTTTCCGCCAACACCAGTTCCGCCGTATCCACATTGCGCAGAACCACGGCGCCATTCTGTGTTCCCAATAGAGTCAGTAGCTCGTCGAGGATCACAGATTGGATCTCGTGGCGATCTCTGGCCGAGCGCAGCGCCGACGAAATCTGAGACAGCCGCTCCAATTCAGCAGCACGACGCTGGGCCTCGCCGAAGAGCCGCGCGTTCTCCAGTGTGCTGGTGGCTTGCCGGGCAAACGACGCCATCACCTCGCGTTCGTTGGCGGGCCAACGGCGCGTGTCATCGTGGAAGCAGACAACGCTGGCCACCGTCCTGTTCTCGAAGACCAGCGGCCATGCCGCAACAGATCCATACCCTTCGGCCACGCCAAGTCGGCGCAGAAGTGAATCGGCGGGCATACGCTGCACATCGTTCAAGAAAATCGGTTCCGCCGTGTCCAGCAGACGCGTCGTGGCTGCGCCGCGCAGATCGTCGAGGATCGCCGTGATAGAGGCCGCCGTGATCCCTTTCGCCCAGGCGCATTGGATCACATCGCCTGGATTACGCGCAAAGACGGCGCATCGATCACTGCCGCTCAGGTGCATAGCGCCCTCGCCAATCGCCTGGAAGACTTCGGCCAGTGTGAATGATCGGTTGAGCCGTTCGCCCAGATCAGAGAGCATCGTTGCCAGCCGGGCGTGCTCCATACTCTGCGTGTAGAGCGTAAGACGCTGCAACACCTGGCCCAACTGGTTTGCAACATTCTGGGCCAATTGCAGTTCTTCCGCGTCGAACCGGCGCGGTGTGTGGAAATCCAACCCCAAGGTGCCGCGCACTTCGTCGCCAATGAGCATGGGGACCAACAGCAGCGATTTGGTGTTGCGCCGCTGCATGAGATCATGGACAGGCGCCAACAACGGATGCGTGTCCGCGTCGCTGATGGCTAACGGCGCTTTGTCGGCGAGGATGGCATCGATGGACGGGTTGCCGATGCCCGCAATCTGTGTACCCAGCGCGCTGGGTGCATCGCCTTCCTGGTATTCGGCGATAACGTTCAACACCGTCTGATCGTCGTCGAAGACAGCCACAGCGCCTTGCGGCGCCAAAAACCTGGCCAGCACAGCGCACGCCTGCTGTAGCGCGGTAGGCAGATTTTGAGCCAGGGCCGTGAGTGAGATCACCTGATTCAGCAATGTGATCTCGTCGAGGTGACGGCGTACGGGATTCGCTCTGCTTCTGGTGCGTCACATCACGAGCAATGCCCTCCACGGCGTAGGGCGTCCCTACCTCGGCATCGGTGTAGGTGACGATGTGTTGCTCGATCCACACGGTGCGGCCGTCTTTGTGCTGCCAACGTAGGGCGGGGGCCTGCGGCGATGGGTTATGAAACTCCTGAACAAGTTGCTCCAGATCCTCGGGGTGAATGATGCGCCAGAAGAGTTCAGGATCGGCGTAGATCTCTTCGGGGGCATAGCCGAGAATGTCGTAAACCGCCGCGTTCAGGTAGGTACAGCGCATTTCGGGCAATGTTTCAAAGCGGAAGACGATGTCTGGAGCACGGTCGGTGAGACGCTGGAACAGATCTGAACTTGGTTTATCCATAGTCGCTTTCCATGTGGATGCGTGCATCCCAACACAACAGACGGTTTCAGGGCAATCGCGGTAGAGCACTGAATGCTCACTGCAAGAAAACCAACAACAACTGTGCCACCAGGATCTTGGTGATGGTCGTCACCGGGAAGACGAGCGCGTAGCCGATGTTCGGCAGATCATTGTCGGCCTGCTCCAGTGCAAAACCAAGGACGGCGGGCTGCGTCTGCACACCGGACAGCATACCGATGAGCAACCCAAATGGAATTTTGAGAAGCTTGTACCCTACCCAAAGTGTGGTGAACGCCGTGGCCAAGGTGATCACCATACCGGCAAGAAAGATGTAGACGCCGCCACTCTGCGCAAATGTAGAGAAGAACGTGTACCCCGAACGTACGCCAATGCCCGCCAGCAAGAGGATCAGCCCGATTTGGCGCAGCGTGAGATTGGCGCTGTACGGCAGTGTCCACACCACTGGGCCGGTACGACGCCGCGCCCCCAGGATCAACCCCACGATCAGCGGGCCGCCGGCGAAGCCCAGCGTAAAGGTTACCCCACCGGGCAGCGGAATCGGCACCAGGCCCAGAAGCAACCCCAACGAAAGCCCCAATCCAAAGGATAACAGATTAACCTCGCTAAGTTCCCTGTACGAATCACCGAAAAAACGGCTAACGGCGGCCATTTGATCGCGCGGCGCTACTACACGCACGCGGTCGCCCAATTCCAACGCCGTGTCGCCGTAGGCAAGCACGTCGATGTCGCCGCGGCGGACACGTGTCACCAGCGCGCCGAAGCGATGCGGCAGATCGAGATCGGCCAGACGTCGGCCCACCACGGCCTGGTTGGACACAAAAACTCGGCGGAAGTCGTACTGGCTGCGATCAAACTCAAGACGCAGATCAGTGAGTTCGCCCAGATCGGGGATGGCGGTGTCCACAGCCTCGGGCGTGCCGATCAGGCTGACCAGATCCCCCAGTTGCAAACGTGTGTCACCGTTGACGAGCGAGACGGTGTCACCGCGGCGCAGGCGACCAAAGACGACGCCCCAGCCACGCCGCCGTGCGATCTCGCGCAGCGGCGCGGTGGTGATGTCTGTGTTTTGGATGCGCACAGTGCGGTTGTACAACTGCTGTTCCACGGCGTGGATGTCGCGCACACGTTGCGCATCGGCGCTGTAGTCGATCCGCCAGACGCGCTGCATGATGAACACAGCGAGGATCATGCCCAGCACGCCCATCGGGTAGGCCACCGAATAGCCGATCACCGGCAAGGCCAGCAGCGTCTCTCGTTGATCAGGTGCGGCGGTGCTGCGGATGAGATCGAGCATGCCGGCCAGGGCAGGGGTGTTGGTCAGGCTGCCGGCATACATCCCTGCCGCCACCGCGCCTGGCAGTTGCAGCAGCGTCTGCGCCCCCACCGTGAGCAACGCCGCCAACAACAACACCATCACCACGAAAACATTGTCGCGCAGCCCCTTGCGCCGAAACGAAGCAAAGAACCCCGCACCACTGCTGACGCCAATTGTGTAGACAAAGATCGTCAGCCCCAGCAAGAAGACGATTTCGGGCAGTTCCAACTCTGGATCCAATGCGCCAACCGCCAACCCCACAAACAGGACAGCGGCCACGCCGAGGCTGCTCCCCGCGATTTTGATCCGCCCCAGCGGGTACCCAATCGCGGTGACGAGAAAGAGCAACAACAATGGATTTTCGATCAGGATTTCAACGAAGGCATGGGGGATCATGGGCCACCTGGGAAGAAAAATGCGTCATCCGTAATGCGTAACGCAGAAGCAGGCCGCATCGAACGACAATCACGCATTACGAATTACGCATTGCGAATCACGCATTCCGCAACACCCGCACATCCCCCTCCCGCCGCGTGATGCGCTGGGCGTCCATCTCTTCGAGGACGGCCTGCACGTATTTGCGGCTGGTGTTGAAGAGATCGCGGGCCTGGGCAAGCGAGATGCTGCCCTCTGCGGCGATGAACTGGCGGATCTGGGCGAACATGGCGTCGGCGTCTTCCCCGCGGAAGAGGACGTTGCCCTGCATTCGGCGCAGTTGCCCCTGGTCGATCAGGGCGTCGAGCAACGCTTCATCTTCGCCGAGCAGGGTGAGGGTTTCGGCGGCATTGGGTGGGGCGTAGGGCGATGCAGCATAGCGGGCCATCGTCTGCTCCACGGCGCGGCGCCGACGTTCATCGAGGGTGACGCGAAAATCGGCGCGCCACAACAATTGCTCGTCGCCGGCGATTTTGGGCGTCGATGGCCTGTTGCACGAGTTGATTGAAGGCACGCACCGGCAGATCGAGGCTGCGTCCTTGCGCGGGAGGCGTAGGCGGCTACGCACTTCGCCGCGCGGCATGCCTCGCTTCAACGGATTGGCGCGATGGTATTCGTTCAACAGCGCCGTCAAAGAAAGGATCAGCCCGTCCACCGCAGCGCGGGTGAGCAGCGCGCCGTCCAACGCGGTGACAGCGCCGCTCTGCTGGAGTTCGGCCAGGGCGGCCTGGGCAGGCTCCGAACCGAGGCCACTGCGGCCGATCAGCGTATCGGGCGCAAGCAACGGCTCGCGTTCCAGCGTCTGCAAGAGGATCTCGTCGGGTGCGCCACGCGCCAGCGTCTCGAAACGGGCCACGACGTCTGGATCGAAGCGGCGATAGCGTCGGCGCGGGTGCGGGTTGAGCACCACGCCGCCGCCCAATGTGGCGCTGGGCGAAGGACGGCGCAGGATGTAGCGGTCACCGGCGGCGACGAGGACAGGTTCGGCCAGGCGCAGTTGCAGCCACGCCTCCGTGCCGGGGTGGACTTCTTCGACACCCAGCACGCGCACGTTGGCCGGCGTCTCCGCGGCGCCGCAGAAGAAATCCACGGCAAGGTTGTGGGCAAGGGGGCCGGGCGCGTCTTCGAGCAGGCGAAAAGAGACGTCGAGCAGGCGGGTGGCGCGCAGCGTGTCGGGCTTGCACACCACCTGACCGCGGCGGATCTCGTCGGTGCTGATGCCGCTGAGGTTCATGGCCACACGACTGCCCGGCTGCGCGGTGTCGATGCTCTGCTTGTGGCTTTGCAGGCCGCGGATCCGTCCACTGGGGCCGTCGGGTAGCACTTCTACACTATCACCCACGGCAAAATGACCGTCGCTCAGTGTGCCCGTGACAACCGTCCCGAAGCCGGAAAGGGTGAAGACACGGTCGATGGGCAGGCGTGGGCGGTTGCGGTCGCGGCGGGGTGGCAAGGCGGTGAGGGCGTGGCGCAAGGTTTGGCGCAGATCGGCCAGTCCTGTCCCCTTGTGGGCGCTGACCCGCACGATGGGTGCATCGGCCAGACAGGTGCCAGCCAGGAGATCGTGGACGTCCATCTCCACCAGATCGAGCCATTCGGCATCGTCCACAGCGTCGATTTTGGTAAGCGCGATGACGCCGGTTGGCACGGCCAGCAGATCGAGGATGGCCAGGTGTTCGCGTGTCTGTGGCATTACGCCTTCGTCGGCAGCCACCACGAAGAGGGCGGCGTCGACGCTGCCCACACCGGCCAGCATGTTCTTGATGAAGTCAATATGCCCCGGGACGTCGACGATGCCGATCTGCTCGTCGTCAAGTTCGATCCAGGCGAAACCGAGATCAATGGTGAGGCCGCGCTTCTGCTCTTCGGCCAGGCGGTCGGGGTCGATGCCGCTCAGCGCCCGCACCAGCGCGGATTTCCCGTGGTCTACGTGGCCGGCGGTGGCAATGACACGCATAGTCAGCCGGCCCTAGGCGCCGTTGTAGTTTTCGCCGGTGACGATGCCTGCGGTGCGTCGTGTGTTGTTCTGGGCAGTGTAAAGCTCGGCGTTGCGGCGCTGTTTCTGCCATTCGTCTTCGAGGTATTGCATCATATCGTCGCGTTCGCGCAGCGCGTCTTGCAGACCGTCGAGCCAGGCCTGGGCGGCGGTGAGGTACCGGGTGCCGTAGCTTTCGTGCAGTTTCCAGAGCTGACGCAGCAATTCCTCGTGAACTTTGATGTCGTGCAAAATCGGCGGGAAGTGATCGAGCAGTTCGCGGTTGTACTTTTCTTGCTCTTTCCAGAGATGTTCCTGGCGTAGATCGGCTTTGCGGCGCTTCTTTTCGGCGTCTTCGCGAAATTCGTCGAGTTCGCGACGCATCCGCTCTTCGGCCAGTCGTTGCAGTTCTTGCACCTGGGCCGACTCGCGCTTGATGGCTTCTTGGAAGTCTTGGATGCTCTGGGCGGCGCGGCGGGCCACGTCCAATTGTTGAGAGAAGGATTGCACCTGTTCGTAGCTCTTGGCCACGATACTGCGCTGCTCGTCGATGGCCTCTTGCCAGCGCGCCAGGACAGCCAGTCGATCCACCACTTCGATGCGCACCCGCTCCATGAAGTTCTGCTGTTCCTCGCGCAACTGCGCAGGGATCGGCCGCCACTTTTCCACGTCCACGGCCACTTTGCGTACGGCCTCTTCCACCACCGCCACGCGCCCGATGTAGGCTTCGGAACGCTTGAAAAGCTCGACGGTCTCCTGTTGAAGTTGGGCGATGCGCTTGGTGTCGCTGGTGCGCTGTTCGGCCAGGAAGGGGATCTGGCGGGTGCGTTCTTCGATCTCTTTGGCAACGATGGAGACCTGGTTGCGCACATTGCCGATCATCTCGTTGAGGCGCTCGTCTTCGCCGCGGCGCGATTCGATAGCTTCTTCTACGCGACCGATGCGGGGCAATTCACGGCGCACTTCACCAATCTCGCGGCTGAGCGACTCACGATCACTGAGCCGGGCGCGCTCCAGTTCGCGCATGGCGCTGATGCGCGCTTCTTCTTCGCGCTCAACCAGGGGCAGAAATTCATGTTTCACGTTCTGAATCTGGTTTTCGATCTGGGTGAAACGGGTCAACTGAGACTGGGTGTTGGCCAGCCGCCCCTCCAGATCCTGAATGCGCCGGGCCTGATCGATGATGTCGGCAGACTGACTTTCGACCAGTTGCTGCAAGCGGGCGATCTCTGCCCGATCGCGGCGATGCTCCTCATCCAGCCAGTTCACCATTTGAGCCAGTTGCGCTATATCCATAGAGTTGCCCTCATAAACGACTACCCGAAGCTCAGTGTCCGCGGGGGGAATGAACAAATCATCGCGGAATTATACCATTCTGGTTGTCCACCCCCAAACATGCTGGGGAGAACTTTAGGATCAATTTGACCCCATCTTGCCACACTGCTACAATTCACCGGCACCTGATTATGGGATCCGCCCAGAATACTTTTCGGTAGAAAACATGCAAATTCGGTAGAAAACATGCAAATTGGGATTGACGCCCGACTAACTTACCACCAACGGGCCGGTATCAGCCGCTACACACGGCACTTGTTAGAAGAACTGGCCACCCTGGATCAAGAAAATGAGTACAGGGTTTTTCAGCACCGCAAACACCAGGAGGTGCTGGTCGCTGCCCCCAACTTCAGGCGCACCACGCTTTACACACCGGTACACCATCGCATTGAACAGTCGATGTTGGCGCTTGAGTTGATGCTTCATCCCCTCGATCTATTGCACAGTACCGATTTCATACCGCCACTCTACAGCAGAATCCCGTCGATCATCACTGTACATGATCTTGGTTTCTTGCGCTGGCCCCACTTCCTCACCGAAGACAACGCCACCTACTACAGCCAGATCGACCGCGCCGTGCGCCATGCCCGGCACATCATCGTACCCAGCCACAGCACAAAAAACGACGTGGTGGGCCAGCTGGGCGTCCCCAAGAACAAGATCAGTGTGATCTACGAAGCCGCTGCACCGCTCTACCAGCCGCTGCCCGTAGACGAGACGCGGGCCATGATCACCAAGAAGTACAACCTGCCCGACAAGTTCGTGGTCTTTGTGAGCACCATCGAACCGCGCAAGAACATCGGCGGCTTGCTGGAGGCGTTTCACTATCTACGCGAAAAATACAACGTCCGCGATACAGGGCTAGTATTGGTTGGCAAGCCCGGCTGGCTCTACGAAGAGATCTTCGAGACGGTGGAACGGCTCAACCTGGAAGATTCGACCTTCTTCGTGGGTCGCGTACCGATGAAGACTTGCGCAGCCTCTACGTGGCGGCACGCTGTCACATTCATCCGGCGTTTTACGAAGGCTTCGGCCTGCCGCCGCTGGAGGCGATGGCCTGCGGCACGCCCACCATCGTCAGCAACACCAGCAGCCTGCCCGAAGTGGTGGGCGACGCCGCGCTGATGGTGGACCCAAACGCATGGGAAGAGATGGCCGTGGCCATGCACCGCCTCCTTACCGATGACGATCTACACGAAGAGCTGCGTCAGAAAGGACAGCAACGCGCCGCCGTCTTCAGTTGGCGACGCGCCGCCGCCGAGACGTTGTCGGTCTACGAGCATGTGGTGAAGGGCTACCCCATTTCAACGGAGCCGCTCAGTGAACGCGCACGCTGAAAGCAGGGCAGGAACAGTGCCATGAAGCTGCTCTTTCTCACCCCGCAGCTCCCCTACCCCCCTCGCCAGGGGACAACCCTGCGCAACTTTCACCTGATTCGTAGTTTGGCCCAAACGCACACCATCGATCTCTTTACCATGCTGGCCCCCGGCGAAGAACTCAGCGCAGAAAGCCCGCTTCACAACCTGTGCAGGCGCATTGTCACGGCGCGGCAGCCGGTGCGGTCCACGCGCGAGCGCGCCGTGGACACGTTGCGCTCACACCTGCCCGACATGGCGCTACGCCTGGCCGATCCCGAAGCCGGCCGCGCTGTCGACGAAATGATCCGCGGCGGCAAATACGATGTGGTGCAGGCCGAAGGCATCGAAATGGCGCGCTACGCGCTGCGCGCCCGCCGCCTGGGCAAAGATGCGCCGCGTATCGTCTTCGACAACCACAACGCCGAGTATCTGCTGCAAAAACGGGCGGCGTTGGTCGATCTGCGTCGCCCAAAACGCTGGCCGGCGGCGCTCTACAGTCTGGTACAATGGCAGAAGCTACGACATTTCGAAGAACGCGTCTGCCGCGCCGCCGATGCGGTGGTGGTGGTCAGCGCGCCGGATCAAGCGGCGCTGCGTCGGCTGCACCCGTCCATTGCCTCGGTGGTGGCGCCCAACGGCGTTGATTTGAGCGGCTACACCCCGCAGGCGCTTGGTGCGGATCCGGCGCGCCCGATGCTGGTCTTCACGGGCAAGATGGACTACCGGCCCAACGTGGATGCTGTCCTCTGGTTTGCGGGGCAGGTATTGCCGTTGATCCAGGCGGCCGCGCCCAACGTGCATCTGCAAGTGGTGGGCATGAACCCCCATGCTCGGCTCGACGTGCTGCGCGGCCACCCCGCTGTCACGCTTACCGGCGCCGTGGACGATCCACGTCCGTTCGTGCGCGATGCAGCGGTGTACGTGGTGCCGATGCGGGTGGGCGGCGGCACGCGTTTCAAGGTCCTCGAAGCGATGGCGGGGGGCAAAGCGATTGTGTCCACTTCGTTGGGTGTGGAAGGCATCGGCGTTGTCCACGAACGCGAGTTGCTCATCGCCGACCGCCCCAGTGATTTCGCCGCCCAGGTGGTGCGTCTACTGCGCGATCAGGCTGCCGGGGATGGAGATCAGGTCGAGAAAGGCGCGCTGAGCCGTGCATTGGGCGCCGCCGCCTATCGCTTTGTGGAGAACGAGTACACCTGGCAGCACATCATCCCCCGCCTGGAAGCGATATATCAGAAGTTGCAATAGCCGTAACGGCCAACCGCCCAATCTCTCAAGCCCAACCAACGTAGCAATCTCAAAACTTCATCCAGAACGCAGGAGGCAACCATGAGCAAGAACCTTCGAGTAGGTTTCATCGGTAGCGGATGGGCGGAACGCGTCCAGATCCCAGCCTTCAAGATGGGCGGACTTCACGCCCAGGCGATTGCGTCGGGCCGAGTGGAGAACGCTGAGCGCGCCGCCAGTCGGCACGCTATCCCCGAAGTCTACGCCGACTGGCGCGACCTCGTCGCGTCGGAGGCCGTGGACATCGTCAGCATTACCACGCCGCCGAACCTGCACGCCGAAATCGCGGTGACGGCGCTCCAGGCGGGCAAACATGTGATCTGCGAAAAGCCCACGGCACTAAATGCCGCCGAAGCCGAGAAGATGCTGGCGGCGGCGCAGGCTGCCCCCAATCAACTGGCCATCGTCGATCACGAGTTGCGCTTTACACCGCAACGGCAGGCGATACGCCGTCTTTTCCGCCAGCACTACGTGGGGCGCGGCCTTTGGGTGGAACTGACATGGCGCTACCCTGCCCGACTCGATCCGGCGCAACCCTGGAACTGGTGGAGTGATGTGGAACAGGGCGGCGGCGCGTTGGGCGCCATTGGCAGCCATCTCCTTGATCTCAGCCGCTGGCTCTTTGGACACATCGAGATGCTCAGCGCCCAGCTTAAAACCGGTCTCGTCTACCGCAACGATCCAGGCACCGGCGACGAGCGCCTCGTCACCGCGGACGATCACGCCCACATCGCGCTACGCTTCACCAATGGCATGGACGGCGCCATCACCGCCAGCGCCATCTCCCCCGGCGCGCCCGGCATGACCGTCACCCTCTACGGCACCGAAGGCGCGTTGCGTCTGGACGAAGCGGATCGACTGTGGGGCATGAAGGCCGCCGCTTTCGCAGCAGGCGAGTGGACGGAGATCGACGTGGACGATCCGGTGAAGGCCAACAGTGAGCTGCCGGCCGGCACAAGCTTTGCCCGCGGCAGCGTCTACCTGGCCCAGGCCATCGCCCGCACACTGGGCAGCGGCGAGCATTGGATTGCCGACGCTGCCAGCTTCTACGATGGACTCAAGGCGCAGCAGATGATCGACGCCGCCCGTCGTAGCCACGCCGAGCAGGCGTGGGTGCGGTTCTAGCGGGCATCGACCTTCCAGGAAGGGTAGAACCTTCCTGGAAGGTTTGCCCCCAAGCGTGAATTACACAACCTACCGCAGTCGGCTAGACAGAACATCCCAGGCTATGTATACTCAACAAGAGCGTTCAGATCCCCAAGTGGCATTGCCGCATTCCCCCTTTTCAGCCGTATTGATCAACCCCAGGTAGAGGCAGCAACCTACCTGCCACACAGCATTGTTGGAACGATGAAGCACAAGATTCGCGTCATATTGGTCGACGATCATCCTGTCGTTCGCGCCGGCATTCGCACGTTGTTGGCGGGGCAGCCCAACATCGAAGTAGTGGGCGAAACGAGCGACGGCGCGCAGGTGATCCCCATGATCTATGATCTTTCTCCCGACGTCCTGGTGTTGGATGTGCAGTTGCCAGGGATCAACGGGGTTGAGATCGCGCGTCAAATTAAGGCGGCGCAATTGCCGGTAAACGTGCTGGCCCTGAGCGCACACGACGACATTCAATACATCCGCAACCTGCTGGCCCAGGGCGCAGCCGGCTACCTGACCAAAGAAGAGGCCGCCGACACCATCGTCGATGCCGTGCTGGGCATTGCCCGCGGCGAACATGGTTGGCTCAGTCATCGCGCGGCGGCGCAGATGAGCGCATGGGTGCAAGATCCCGTCCCCGGTCAGCATGAGTTGACCAATCGTGAGCTGGACGTGCTACACGAGATCGTCAACGGGCTTTCCAATCAGGAGATTGGCCGCAAACTCAGCATCAGCGAAAAGACCGTCGAGAAACATGTCAGCGCCATTTTGGCCAAACTCAACGTCAGCTCACGTGTCGAGGCAGCCGTATTGGCCGTACGCGAGAACCTGGTCTAGCCCCAGGCATCGCATCTATCGTGGGTAGGGAGGTCCTCACCCATTCCTCGTGATCCCCCCCATTGTGGAACGTGAACGGCCCATGTATATTGGTCTGGAATCTATCCTAAGTTTCACCATCCTTGTTTGAGCCTTCTTTGCAACGTTGATCCACACCGGCGCTTACGGGCGCTTGCATCGATTCTGGACCCAAAAATATGTCACACAGCCGTGAAGACGTAGATCCTGTGCGGGTTCTACTTGCAGACGATCACCCCGGTGTACGGCTGGGCCTGCGTAAGCTGTTGGAACACGAACCCGGCCTTACCGTGGTCGGAGAGGCCCAAAACGGCCACGAGGCCCTGCATCTAACAGAGCAGTTGACCCCAGACATCCTCTTGCTCGACATCGAAATGCCCGTGATGAACGGAATCGAAGCCATCCGTCGGCTGCGTGAGCGCAACGTCGATATAAACATCCTGGCGATTGGCAGCCACGATGCCAAGGCGTACATCCAGGAGATCCTCAACTGCGGCGTTTCGGGTTACATCGTCAAAGACGAAGCGGCCGATCTGCTCACCCAGGCCATCCGCCAGATCCACCAAGGCGCGACCACCACATGGTTAAGCCGTCAAACACAGGACAGGCTCTCCAGGTACGATTGAGCTTTGTGGGGTTGAAACCCCACCAGGCGGGTTCGCCAACAGAATCACCCTTTCACCCTGTCACCCCCTGGAGGCATCCTTGACCATTCACTTCACCGACACGCTGACCCAATTCGACGTCAAACGCCACATTCCACACGTCTTCTCGCTGCCCGATGGGGTGAGTCGGCTGAAGATCCACCTGCACTTCGATCCTGCCCAGGCAGGGGACGCGCGCAACATGCTCACGTTGACCATCTTCGATCCCAATGGCTTTCGTGGGGCCGGTCATCGCGGCGGGCAGGACCACGTGGTGGAGATCCGCCCGGATGGCGCAACGCCGGGCTACTTGCCTGGTCCGCTGCCCGCGGGCGCGTGGACGGCGCAGATCGACAGCCACATGATCGGCCCCGACGCGCCGTGTACCTATACCATCAGCATCGACTACGAACAGGGAGCACCGGATCTCGACGCCCACCCCTGGCAACCGCCGCGCTTCGATAGCGTGATCAACGACGCGGCGGGTTGGTATCGCGGCGAGTTGCACTGCCACACCCGCCACTCCGACGGTCATTGGGATGTGGCCGATCTGGTGGCAGCGGCCCGAGACATGGGGCTGGACTTCATCACGCTGACCGATCACAACACGGTGAGTCCACTGGGCGAGATGGCGCAAATGGGCGGGGACGGGCTGCTGACGCTGGGCGGCATGGAGTTGACCACATTCTGGGGTCACGCCGTCTGCCTGGGGACGTCGGCGTGGATTGACTGGCGCGTGGACAGCCAGGGGACCGGCATGGCCGCCATCGCAGAGGACGTCTACGCCCGCGGCCAGATCTTCATCATCGCCCACCCCAAGAGCCTGGGCGATCCCTGGTGTACCGGCTGCCGTTGGGTCTATCCCGAAATGAGGCCCGGCACGGCCCATTTTGTAGAGATCTGGAATGGGCCTTGGTTTGGTGGGCGCGGTGAGAAGAACAGCAACGAGCAAGGATTGGCGCTCTGGTACGGCTGGCTCAACCAGGGCCTGCGCCTCATCGCCACCACCGGCAGCGACAGCCAC
>JAWKOL010000014.1:0-164091 GCA_041391225.1 Caldilineaceae bacterium | reverse complement strand
GTTGTTGAGCCAATCCGGCAGCTTGGCCGTGGCGTCTGCCTCGGCGCGGAAGACGGGTGTGTACGGGAAGCTCGTGGCCGCGGCCAGGGTTGGGAAGGTGGCCGTCCCCGCGTAGTCGCGGTCGTCGAAGACGTTGCCCGTCGCGTCTTTGTAGGGCGCGTCCTCTTTGCTGATGTAGCCGTATTGGGCCTCAGCGTAGTCGATCACATCCGCTGTGTGGTTGGTGATGATGTCGAAGAAGACCTTCATACCGCGGCTGTGGGCATCGTCGACCAGCGCCTTGAGGTCGGCGTTGCTGCCCAGGTGCGGATCGATCTGGGTGAAGTCGGTGATCCAGTAGCCGTGATAGCCCGCCGATGATCCGGCGACGGTGCCGTCGCCCTGGACGGCGCGGTTCTCGAAGACAGGCGTCATCCACACCGCGGTGACGCCCAATTCTTGCAGGTAGTCGAGCTTGCTACGCAGGCCGGCCAGATCGCCGCCGTGGAAGTAGCCCTTGTCCGCGGGCAGGTAGCCGTGCCGCAGCGTGTCGGTGATGGTATCGCCGCCGGGGCCGACGCCGAAGTCGTTGGCGGTGCTGCCATTGACGAAGCGGTCGGGCAGTACAAAGTAGAAGACCTCGTCCTGAATGGCGTGGCGCACAGGCGCCGCGGACAGCGCCACGTCAACAGGATCGGAATCCCACGAAGCGCCATTGAGCACCAGGGGCAGGATCACTTCGTAGGTGTTCTCCTGCACCTCCACGAAGACCGCGGTGGTGCGCGCGGGGACGGTCAACGCGCCGGTGTTGCTGTTGAAGGTAGCGGTCTTGACGCGTTCGTCCAGCGAGTTTTGCTGCACAGGATGGAGTGTTAGCGCGCGGCCGCGCAGGCTGGGCAGGGTCAAGCTCTGGGCGGCGTCGTTGGCGTTGAAGGCCACCAGCACGCTTTCGTGGCCGGGATCGATGTCCGCGAAGTTGCGGTCGTCGAGCAGCATCACGATCAGGCCAGGGATCTGCTCGGGGCCGGTGTTGAAGAAGCTGAGGTGGCGCTTCACCTGGTCCGCGGTTTGCAGGCGGAAGAGCGGCGTGCTGTAGCGGATCTGCAGGAATTCGCGGACGAGGGCGTTGGTGCGTTCGATGTCGGCCTTGGCCGGTTTGAGTGCGGTGTCGGCCAACAGCGGCTTCATCACGCCCCAGTTGGCCTGGTTAGGCCCGGCAGGCGGCACGCCGCAGCCCCAACCGGTTTCGGTGTAGGTCCAATCGAGGATGTTGAACCAGTCGCCGGAGTCGTAGCTGTCGCGATCCAGGCTCTTGGAGCGTAGGATGTCGCTGCCTGCATGGAGGAATGGCACGCCCTGGCTCAAGAGGACGGTGCTCAGCCCCACCACCTGGGTACGCACACGGTCGGCCATACTCGTGCCGACGGGCAGGCGGTAGGCGTTGTTGTCGTAGAGCGTCTGGTTGTCGTGCTTGGAGATGTAGACGATCTGTTCTTGTGGATCAAGGGTGTAGCCGGCAGGCGCGCCGTTGTAGTCCACCTGTGCGCCGCTGACGGTGTCACCGGCAGCGTTGACGAATTGGTAGTCGCGCAGGTTGCCCGCCAGCCCCAACCGCACCACGTCGGTAAGTTGGAGCAACGCTGCCTTCTGCGTGTCGGCGTCGCCCTGGTCCTTGGCGTTGGGATCGTAGAAGAGGCCGTTGGCCCAGCCCTGGTTCTTGAGATCCTCGCCGCTGTCGAAGGGGCTGCCGCCGCGCACGGCGTCGCGCAGACGGTCGCTGAAGGTGCCGATGCCGGTGCCAGCCAGGTTGGCCTGTGTGGCGTTGACACCGCGGGCGTTGTTGCCCACTTCGCCGAAGTTCCAGCCTTCGCCGTAGAGATAGACGGCGGAACCGTCGATGCCGTCGATCTCATGGTTGAGATCATCCAGCGCGCTGCGCACGGCGAGCATGTTGTCCACCATGTGGTGGCCCATAAGATCGAAACGGAAAGCGTCGATCTTGTAGTCACGCGCCCACACGACCAGTGAATCAACCATGAGTTTTTCCATCATGGCGTGTTCGCTGGCGGTGTTGGCGCAACAGGTGCTTGTCTCCACCTGGCCGTTGGCGTTGAGGCGATGGTAGTAGCCGGGAACGACCTTGTCGAGCACCGATTTGGCCGCCTGTCCACTGGCGTTGGTGTGGTTGTAGACCACGTCCATCACCACTTTGAAGCCCATGTCGTGCAGCGCCTTGACCATCTCGCGGAACTCGACGATGCGCGTCGATCCATCGGGATCAGTGCTGTAGCTGCCTTCGGGCGTGGTGTAGTGGAAGGGATCATAGCCCCAGTTGAAGGGATCGGCGTTGGCTGCGGCGGTGACCGCGCTCTGCTGATCCTCGGAATCGGGGCGAGGGCGGCCAGGGCGGCGAAGTCGGGCTGCTGCCAGGTGCTCTTGTCTTCGTTGATGGTGGCGATGTCGAAGGCGGGCAGCAGGTGGATATGCGTCAGCCCGGCTTCGCGCAGCGCCTTGAGGTGCTTCACGCCGTTGCTGTCGGGCAGGGTGAAGGCTTTGTAGGTGCCACGCAGTGCTCGTGTGGACAGATTCATCGAAGGCGCTGAAGTCGCGCACGTGGAGTTCGTAGATCGAGATATCTTCGGGCGTGGTGGCTGTTGCATTGACTGTCGATGTGTACCAGCCGGCAGGCATGAGGGCGAAATCACGCAGATCCACGATCTGGCTGCGTCCACTATTGGTGGATAGGCTCAGGCTGTACGGATCGGTGACAATGTTGCGCTCGATCTTGCCTGTACTCGGAGCGAAGACCGTCACTTCGTAGAGGTAGTATTTGCCCTTCCATTTCGTCACATCAACATCATTGCCGCTAAATGAGTAAACACCGGTCTCAGTATTGAAGGGCAAGGTATAAGTTACAGAAGTCGTAGCGGGATCTGCGTCATCGAAGATGTGCAGTGTTACGGATCGAGCAGTCGGCGCCCATAGGTGAAATCGCATCTCATTGCCAGACCACTCCAGACCCAGGGGCCATCGTAGGCAAAGAGATCATCCAGAACACCAGGAATCTGAATCCCTGTGGCGTCGATAAGGGCGCCCTGCTGATCGTGCATCGAGACGGCGGATTGCTGTTTGAGAATCATCATCACTTGTTCACGATGGCCCATCTCGCCGAGTGTCAACACAGGTAGGTTGGCAAGATGCGGGAACTTGGCAGCAAGCGTGCCGGTGATGCTGTCGGCAGCGACAGTCAGTGTCAGCACAGAACCGCCGCTGATGCCGTCTTTGGTCAGTTCAAGGGCTGCGTTTGGGTCGAAGTGCAGTCGATACGTAGCGTCCGCGTCGGTGGCGGCAGGCCACACGATCTGATTCTGGCTGACCCAGTGCGCACTTGTGTCTACGACGCTTAACTTAACGCCTATGCCCTAGTCCCCTCCCTCCAGCAAAAACCCCTCTGTCCCCTGCACGATCCAAACCTCATACCCGTTCTTCTTCAAATCGAGGAGTTGATCGGCGGGCTGGTCCTTTTCGTCGCCTTTGTGAAGGATGTAGCCCACCTGGCTTGCACCCGCGTTGAGATCGACGCGGAAGATCTGGCCGAAGGCGTCCGCGCCCAAAGGCTGGATCGGATCCTGCCAGGTGACGTCCGGTTCGTTGGCGTCGCCCCACACGTGCAGGCCCCAGCCGTCGTAATCGGCGGCGAGGCGCTGATAGTGGATCACAGCGTAGTTCTCCACCGCGCCGGGATGAGCGTGGATCGTCTCGTCGCCCTGGGCCAGCCAGATTTCGCGATGATCAACGGGGACGAACGAACGATCCGCGTCGGTGTCCTTCTCGTCGCCCTTGTGCATGATGAAGTTCACCAGCTTGGTGGCGTCGGCGATCTGCACCACGAAGAACTTGCCGTAGGTGTCTTCGCCGTCGGGGAGCTTGGGCGACGCCCACTCGGTGGCTTCACCCGCGGCCAGGCCGTCGCCCCACAGGTGAAGGCTCCAGCCGTCGTAGGTGTTGTCGGCGCGCTGGTAGTGGATCACGGTTTGGCCGGCAGCGGCGGCGCGGGAGGCGTGGTTGTCTTCGTTGCCCTGCACCAGCCAGTTGACAGGCACCTGCGCGGGGACGAACGAGCGATCCGGCTGCGTGTCCTTGTCGTTGCCCTTGTGGATGATGAAGTTGATGGGCTTGCTGGGATCTTGCAGTTTGACGGCGACAAAGGCGCCGTAGTCATCGATGCCGCTGAACGTCTTGGGCGCGGACCATTCGGTGGCCTCGCTGGGATCGATGGCGTCGCCCCACAGGTGCAGGCCCCAGTAGTCGTTAAAATCGCTGCTGGTCCAGTCTCCGTAGTCGGCGGCGGGCCGGTGATAGCGGATGATGGCGTATTCCAGCGTCTCGGCGGGCGGCGGCGTGGCCGGCGCGATGGTGATCACGTGGCTGGCAGCGTCGTAGGTGAAGACGATCTCGTCGTTGTCCGCAGCGACGGTGAAAGAGATGTTGTCGCCGCCAGGCGCGCCGCCTGCACCGTAGTTCTCGTCCCAGGACTCGTTGATGGCGACCTTGCCGGCGTACGTCCCCGCGGGCAGCGCCGTGGTACGGAACTCGTAAATGCCATCGTCGTCGGGGTCCTGGAGCCAGGAGAGGAGGCAATCGGGCAGCCAATCGCCTGAGCAGCCGAGTTCGCTCTGAAAGTCGCCGGGGGCGACCGCGATCACATCGTTGTGGCTGTCGGCCACCCAGTGCGACTTATGATCGTAGTAGAACTTGACGGCGGTTTCGGCGGCCAGGTCGAGCGCAAGATTGCCGCCGCCGGCCGTGCCGTAGCTCTCGTCCCAGGCATCGTTGAGCGCGGCCTTGTACTGCCAGTTGCCGGCAGGAACGGTAAAGCTACCCTGCCAGACGTCGTCGGCGGCGTCGTAGGTCAGCTCCGTGACGGCGCAGTCGGGCTGCCAGTCGCCGGGGCAGCCAAGCTCGCTTTGGAAGTCACCGGCCAGGGCAACGCCGGTTGGGTCCGCCGAATGATCGGCGAACGCGGTCAGCGGCGCGGTCAGCAGCGAGCCGGCCAGCGTCGAAATCGCAAAGAGCAGCGTGACCGCCCAATAGAGGACACGCCGAAATCGAGTCTGCGGGTGCATAGATCACTCCTTTGTAAACTTGCGCAACCGATTGCATTGACTGGGTAAAAAAATATAGAGTTGGTTTGCAGGTGAAAACACGAAACGGCAAAAATCGGGGAAGAACCGGGATGGGGTTACCGGATAGTTCGGTTATACAACATTTATTGGGCGGGTGTCAAGATTCTGCAAGCGGTTGCATTGGCGGTGACACCGAACGTGGGGAGCACGTGAACAGGTCTCTCGCTTTGGTGGGAGATGTTCACGCTTTCCTTGCCTTCGGTGTCAACTGCTCACCCCGCCGGAGCAACACGCACACTGATGATCTCTAGGTTTGGCGCGTGGAAGTTGGCAATCAGCCCCAATTGCATATTCAACAAACGCAAGTAGTGGCGCATCCGCAACCGCATCGCCTCTGTCACCACGGAGACAGCCACACAGGCAACAAGGATCTTCCCTTCGACGATCAGTAGCTTGACCTCTTTCGTTTCGATAGGATGACCCAAGTACGCAAGCATGATCTTGGTGCGATACTGTACACCGATCCCCTGAGCACGAAGCTCGATCTGAGTGGCGCGACGATAGTGCATGTGCATATACCCAGGGCGCAAGAAGGCATGGACTTGGTATAAGACACCCCGGATAGCACGCGTAAGTTCCGGCTCGAATAGATCCGTCACTACATCGCTGCTTTGAATGGGCGGCGCTATGAATTGAGGAGAAGAAGAAGGCGTTGTCCTCAATATACGCTCAAATTCCGCCATGTTCCCGCCGAAATTCACCAGAATCCCCAGGTCCAGGCCAGTGACGCGAAGATAGGTGATCACCTGAGCAAAGTGAATCGGCAACAGCCGAGCCGTAGCCTTCAACTCAAGCAACATCTTGTCCTCAACAATCATGTCAACGAAAAACCGACCGATTCGATGTTCGCCATATTTCAACTCATACGCCACCTGCCGTTGGGCACAGATCCCGCGTGCAGTCAGTGCGATATGTAGCGCACGCTCCCACCCTTCTTCAGATAGCCCCACACCTCGCAGTTGCCGGTTCACATCAAAGAACGAACCCTGCACAGCATAACTCAACTCTGGAAATATCATTTCTCCCATCAAATGCACCTCCATTCACCCACAAATGCGTTTATCACCTCTGACACCGAACACCACGACAACGCGAACCATCTCCAACGCACACCACCGTTCGCACCTTCCCCGCGTTCGATGTCAATCACCCGCACCACAGACACATAAGTTAGCACATCAGCACACTCCCCTCAACACCGATTGACATTACTCGTATCCCCCCAAATCCCAAACGACTTATACGTTGAATTCACCTGGTGGGCCGGTAGCTTCGTGCGGGTGGGCTACCTCACCGACGTGACCTACGAAAACGTGGCTGTCGATACAGTATCGCAGGCGTCACCGTCACCCGCGGCGGCGGGCCGACGGCGGTCACCGACGCGGGCGGCTTCTTCCGCTTCGATGGCGTCACGCCGCCCGCCGTCGACCGGCAGTTGGGCGTCTACCTGCCGCTAGTCTTCGACGGCGCAGCCAATCCAGGACCGACGCCGAGCGAGGATCTGCACGTCTTCCTCCCGCTGGTGACGAACCTGCCGCGCCTGTCTTGCAGACGATTTCGAGTAGCCGACGAGCCTGGGTTGGAGCGCCACACAGCGCACGATTTCGCCCAGGGGCAGAAGTTCCTGGGTCAGTTCGGTAACGACACGGTGACGCTATCGAAGATGAAAGCTGGGGGATCGACAATGTGGAGGTGATGGTAGAGTGAGGTGTGATTCATGATGCGTGATTCGCTTGCGATGAGATCTTCTTGATTGGAGTATTGGTGTGGAGCGGGTTGGTTACCTGAGTGCAACCAGCCCGCTCTACCCGATCCCCAGTCCCTAATCCCCAGTCCCCAATCCCCACTTGCGCGCGGCCCGCAGGCCCACCGTGGAATACTTTACTTTCTCTACCACAAACTGCTTCGCCACTTCCGTCATGCTGTGATCGCCGAAGAAGTGTTGCCGAAAGGCGCCGTGGCCGAGGAATCCGTCTTCGGGATCGAAGAGGCTGAGGCGGAATTTGTTGGCGGGCAGGTGATTCTTGCCCCTGAGCACCTGCACAAACGCGTCGGGGATCCAGTCGACGCCGGCGTAAAGCGCGCGGATCTGCGTCACCGCGGCGTCGACGGCGGTTTCGTCGTCGATGTTGACATCTTCCACGATGCGGTCGATGCTGTCGGCCAGTTGATCGAACTCGACGAAAGCACCGCCCGCCAGTTTCAGGTGACGCGCACCCTCGAAGTAGGCGCGACGATCGGCAGACGCGCCGCGCAGGCTCATCAGCTTCACAAGCTCCAAGTAAGCACCCAGCATCCACAACACCGCGTAGACCGACCACAGCTTGTAGTTGCCCCACGATTTGTACGAGTTTGCGGTGAGGCGATCCGCTGTGCGCACGAACGCGAGGGTCTGTGTCTCCAGCGGGGCGAAGCGTTCGGCGCGGTAGTCCTTGGCGGCGTAGGCGTCGAGGAGCAGGTGCGCCAGCAGACCGAGGCTCATGAACGAGGTGTACAGCCCCTTCGAGTAGAGCGGATCGATGAAGCCGGCGGCGTGGCCGAGCAGGGCAAAGCGATCCCCAACCACATGCTTGGATGAGAATTGGATGCGGTTGGTGCGGGTCCAATTGCGCACAGCCTTGGCGTCTTTCAACTGGGCCAACATGCTAGGGTACTGGGCGATGAAATTGTAGAACTCTTGCTCGGGCGTCATGTCTTCGCGGACGGGGTAGCGCCGGGGATCGAGTTGCAGCCCCA
Organism: Caldilineaceae bacterium; assembly: GCA_041391225.1. Classification (GTDB taxonomy): domain Bacteria; phylum Chloroflexota; class Anaerolineae; order Caldilineales; family Caldilineaceae; genus RI-153. The sequence goes on along the minus strand of JAWKOL010000014.1, from coordinate 156,190 downwards.
CGCTGCACAGGGGATTGGTGGCGCGGCTGTGGTTGTTGAACGGGATGATCCACAGCCAACCACCCTTGAAAACGTGATGCAGCGTCCCCTCTGAGACGCGGAACGGCAGCCCGTACGCCTGGCGCGACGCCCCCACATCGTGAAAGCAGGGGACGTCGATCATGTGGGTGAAGATCGTGCGCGAATGGGCCTGCAAGTCGAAATCGCGCAGCCCAAATTGATCGGCGATGAGCGAGCGAAAGCCGCCGGCGTCCACAATGAAATCGGCGGTGATCGTGGCGCCATCGTGGGTGGTCACCGAAACCCCTTCCGCGTCGATATCCACATTGTTGACGCGTGTATTCTGGCGCACTTCGGCGCCGTAGTGAATCGCCAGCGACGTGAGGTAGGCGTCCACGTCCTGGCGGAAGAGGTGCAGTTCGTGGCCGTGCGGCTCCTTGGGGATGACGGCTTGCAGGCTGCGCTCGATCTGCTGGGTTTGGCCAGGGGTGTGGTGCAGGTAGCTGAAATGACGTTTCACACCGTGCGACGCGCCGATGAAGTCGAAGTAGTTCTCCGAACTGTAGAAGGCCAGTTCGGGGACGTCGAAGAATTGGGCCACGGCGCGCATCGTCTCCGATGTCTCCAGGATCATGGACTCGCCGATGGCGAACTTGGGGTGCTGCCCCGCCTCGAAGACGATCACACGCAGCCCATGTCGCGCCAGGATGGCGGCCAGCGTAGAGCCGGTGATCCCCGAACCGATGATGGCAACGTCGAACTGGGACTGGGTGGGCATGGTGGTCTCCTGCAGAATGAGAACGGTGGCTTGTGATTGGTGATTGGGCCACTGTATGCCATTTCTCGTTCGGGCGCAAGGAAGCAGGCTTACACCACCACTCAGCCGGATGCCTCGGCAGTGATTCCCAGAGACGTGCTATGCCCGGCAAAGCGGCGTGCGGCCACAGCAACCTGCATCACGATGACGCCGACCAGCAGCAGGCTGCTCCAAGCGGCAAGTTGCAGCCAGACAAGCGGCGAAACAGGCGACAGGTTGCCGCCGCCCATACCGAGGAGCGACAGGAGCATCAGGCCCACGCCGCCGATCCACGCGGCGTCGAGGATCCGGCGCACCGTGCGGGGCGTGTTGATCCACTGCGCCGCGATCAGCCCGATCAGCACACTGCTCAACCAGCCCAGCAGTAGGTTGTGCAGGAAGAAGACGCGCAGTTGCGTCCCCGCGGCCCAGGTCCACACGCCCGGGAAGATCAACACGACGCCGATGAGGGCATGAACGGCCAGCGTCAACAGCCCGAATTGAACCAGCAGCGGCAACCGCGCACGTTGCCACCACAGCAGCCAACCATGCCACGCCAGCATCCCCGCCGCCAGGACGTTGCCCAGCATCGCCACCGCGGCCAGGGCAGGCGGCGTCACCGCGGGCGCCATGCCCAGGAAGAAGGTGGGCGCAAGCGCGAGTGCCAGTGCGTTCACAGGGAGCCACTGTCCGCGGGCAGCGTCTTCGCCAGTCCGCGCCCAGAGCAGGCCAAGCAGCGCCAGGCCGAACCAGCCTACAGCGTAGAGATCGAGGAACAGATGCAGCGCGGCCTGGTGCATGAAAAAACTCGAAGACGCCGTCACCACCAGCGCCATTAGCCACAGCACCCCCATGCAAGCCAGGATCAGCAGGACGATGGCCGCGTCCCACAAGCGTACCGGCAGCGGACGGCGGGACAGTCGCCAAGTGGCCCGGGCGTAGAGTAGGATAAACGCGGCCCACGTCAGCCCGTTGGCGCCGGAGACCATCGCGCCCAGCGGCAGCGACAGCCCGCCGATCTGCGTTTCGCCGTAGCCATTGGCCCAGAATGCGGGGAAGCTCAACAACGCGGCCACGCCCGCGGCGGTCATCTGCGCGCGGACGCCTCGCGGCAACGCACGCCCGGTGATCGACGGCAGTTGACGCCAGATCAGCGCCATGATCGCCAGCGTCCCCCAGCCGAAGTACATTAGGTGGCTGTGGGCATGACGAATGGCGGTGTAATTGCTGGCCCACGTGGGAAAGCCATTGACCAGGCTAAAACGCATCAACGCGCCGGTGGCAGCAGCCAACAGCAGCGCAGCCAGCGCGGTGACGGCGTAGGGTTTCATCGAGGGGGGCTGCATGGTGATCCTTTCGTGGTGCGTAGTACGTGTACCGGTCATCGAAGGTGTCGCTGTATTCAGACCGTCGGGCGGCTTCGACTGCTTCAAGGTACTGCGATTTGCCGCCACCAGCAATGACTTTTGTCATGTCGCCACGAAAGCGTCGCCAGTCATCCATCGTCCATCGCCAGTCGTCTGTCGTCAGCAGTTCGGTTGACAATTCACTCCATCCTGCTAGACTGACCGAACATTGCTCAATCTGACAATTGAGGTGGCTGTTCAGCCTCACGTGCGACGCACTAGCCCAAACATTGACGCATACAGGTCGTTCTCCTGGTCAGTGCGTCGCACCTGAATAGGAACCAATGGAGACAGACAAAGGAGACGGTTGGTGACGCAGCACTCTGAAAGTGATTACATCCAGTGGCTTGTGCAACGCTCGATGCTGACCGGCACGAGTCGCATTCTTTCACGCTATTCAGGACAGGGCGAACAGTGGCGTCGGCCCTACGCCGAGCCGCTTCCCGCGACGCCACGGCATTGGCTTCGGTGTGGTTTACGGCCTACCCGGCCTCGATCATCACCCGCGAGGGCGAATCGGTGCTGGCGACGCTGGGCGACCCCGATCTGTGGCGCACCTTCGCCGAAATCGGCATCGAAGGCATGCACACGGGCCCCCTCAAGCAGTCCGGTGGCATCTACGAACAAGAATACACCCCCACCATCGACGGCTTTTTCGACCGCATCGGCCTCGACATCGCCCCGGATTTCGGCACGACAGCCGAATACCTGACCATGCGCCAGAACGCCTCGGCCAACGGCGCTATCCTGATCGATGACATTGTCCCCGCGCACACGGGCAAGGGCGCCGATTTCCGCCTGGCCGAACGCGGCTACAACGACTACCCCGGCCTCTACCACATGGTGGAAATCGCCCGCGAGGACTGGTATCTGCTGCCCGACGTGGGGAAGACCGCGACTCGGTCAACCTCACGCCCAGCATCGTGGATCTATTGGCCGACAAGGGCTACATCGTGGGCCGGCTGCCGCGGTGATCTTCTACGAGCCGGGCATCAAGGAGACCGACTGGAGCGCCACCGACGTGGTGCGCGGCGTCGATGGCGTGGAACGGCGCTGGGTCTACCTCCACTACTTCAAAGCTGGGCAGCCCACACTGAACTGGTTGGACCCGTCGTTTGCGGCGCAGCGGCTGGTGATCGGCGACGCTGCACGCTTAGGCACGCTCGGCGCCAGTATGCTGCGCCTGGACGCCAACGGTTTCCTGGGCATCGAGCGCAACGAAGACGGCACGGTCTGGTCCGAAGGGCATCCACTTTCGGAGGTGGGCAACCGGCTCATCGCCGGGATGGTGCGCAAGGTGGGCGGCTTTACCTTCCAGGAACTCAACCTGGCGGTGGACGATATCGCGCGCATGGCCAAGGGTGGCCCCGATCTCTCGTACGATTTTGTGACGAGACCTGCCTACCAGTACGCCCTCGTCACCGGGGACACGGAGTTCTTGCGGCTGATGTTAGGCATCATGCGCGACTACGAAATCGACCCAGGATCGCTGATCCACGCGCTGCAAAACCACGACGAGTTGACACTGGAACTCGTCCACTTCTGGTTCTTGCACCACGATGATCGATTCCAGTTTCAGGGGCGTGAGTGGGGCGGCGCAGCGTTGCGTGGTCAGATACGGTCGGTGATGTACGACCGGCTCACCGGTCAGAATGCGCCGTACAATCTGCGGTTCACCGAAAACGGCGTGGCGTCGACGACGTTGAGCATCGCCGCCGCCACGCTGGGGATCACAGATCTCAATCTACTCAGCGGGGAAGACAGGCAGAAGTTGCAGCAATTGCACCTGTTGCTGGTGGCGTACAACGCGTTTCAGCCGGGCGTCTTCGCGCTGTCGGGCTGGGATCTGGTGGGGGCGCTGCCGCTGCCGGCCCAGAGCGTGGAGCATCTCCTTGCCGACGGCGACACGCGCTGGATCCACCGCGGCGCCTACGATCTGATGAACGTCAACCCCGAAGCCGAACAGTCCGCTTCGGGTCTGCCCAAGGCCACGGCGCTCTACGGCCCGATCTCTGAACAGGTACGCAACCCGCACTCGTTCGTGGGTCAACTGCGGGCTATGCTGCGTGTGCGTCGCGACTACAAGATCTTCATGGCCCAGCAGATCGACGTTCCCGAGGTGAAGTCGCCGGGGCTGCTCGTCATGCTCCACGAACTGCCCGACAACCTGGGCAAGCAAGTCACCGTGATCAACTTCGGCGCCGACCCGGTGGACGAACTTGTCAACTTGGCGCACACCGGGCCGGGCCGCTTCCTTAACATGTTCACCAGCCAGATCGAGGGCGATCTGCAAGGCCCGGGCGTTATGCCGATCCGGCTGGATGGGTATGCGTGGAAGTCATATTTGATTATTGGGTGAGGACGGACGGCGGACGAACGACGATGGACGACGTACGACGCACGACGGATCCGCTAACCAACCACCGCGCCCGCCTTCAAATCCGCCACCGCGGCGTTGAAGTCGGCCACACCTTCGCCGAGGATCGATTCCAACGTGTCGAGTTGGGCGTCGACCTGGGCAGACAGGTGCTCGAAGACGTCGTAGGCTTGCCTGGTGGGCGCAGCGTCGGCCCCGGTCACAACGTTGATCAGGCCCACCAGCTTGGCGTTCAGCCGCGTGGGGAAGCGCAGACGGTCGAACGAGGTCTTGGCGTCGAGTGGTGACCAACTCACCTTCGACGGCGTGGAGTTGCTCGATCAACTGTTTGGCGCGTTTCTTCCACTGCGCTGCGCTTCTGTTCATCGGCGTCTACGTGGGTTAGTTGCTCTTTCCACATCTCCACCTGCGCCTTGACACGGCGGATACGCTTCACGGCCTTGTGCGTCTCGTCGATCTTGGCCACCAACGTCTGCGCCAGATCGAATTGGGCTTTCAGGTCGGCCTCCGTCGCCCCGGCATCGGGATCCACGAAGATTTCAAAGACTCACTCATCGATTCCTCGCCCACGGTCAGGCGTACTTCGTAGACGCCGGGCCTGGCCGGCACGCCCATCGTCGCCTTGCCGGTGGTGGGATCTTCGGGCAGCTTCTCCGGCTCGGGGTAGCGCATGTCCCAAACGAAGCGGTTGAGGCCAGGTTTGGTGGGCAGGAAGAGTTCGTCGTCGCTAGGTTTGTCCTTGCCGTTGGGCTGCGGTTTGGGGCGGAAGGATTTGATCTCCTTGCCCTCGCCATCGAGGAAGGTCAACCGCACGTCGCCGTTGACGTTGCTGAGCACGTCGGCAGGCAGTGTGTAGTGGACAATCACACCCTGCGGCGGGTTCTCGCCACAGTCGAGCATCTTGCGGATCTGCTCGTTGTTCTCGCCCTTTTCCTCGCGGTAGCTGATCAGCAGGCCAAACGATAGGGCGTAGTTGCGGTTGTTGGGTCCACGCGATCCAGCCACGTTCCAGTGCATCCAGCGGCGCAGCGTGCGCTTGGGCGGGAAGAGCGCCAGCGCGCCGAAGCGCAGTTCGCCCTGCCCGGCCGCGGCGGCCTGGCGCAGCGGCGTCAGATCGTCGACGATCCAGAAGGCGCGACCGTGGGTAGCGATGGCCAGTTCGTCGCCCTTCACCTTGAAGTCGTAGACCGGCACAACGGGCAGATTCCCCGGCATGGGCTGCCAGTGTCCGCCGTCATCCAGCGAGACGAAGATGCCGCGTTCGGTGCCGACGTAGAGCAGACCCGCCTGTGTGGGGTCCTCGCGCAACATGCGCGTGATCTGATCCTGCGGGAAGGCGGCGTCGATGCGCTGCCAGCTTTGGCCGTAGTCGGTCGTCTTGAAAAGGAAGGGGCGGTAATCGTCCAGTTTGTAGCGGGTGGCAGCGATGTAGACCGTCGCCGCATCGTGCATCGACTGCTCGATCACGGTGACGAAGCTCCACTCGGGCAGGTCGGCGGGTGTGACGTTCTGCCACGACGCGCCGCCGTCCTTGGAGATGTGGACCAGCCCGTCGTCGCTGCCGGCCCAGAGGACGCCCTGCTCGTGGGGCGATTCGATCAGGCAGGAGATGGTGCAGTAGTGTTCCGCGCCGCTGGTATCCAACGTCAGCGGACCACCCGACGGACCCAGTTTGCTCTCGTCGTTGCGCGTAAGATCGGGGCTGATCGGCTGCCAATTGTGACCTTCGTCGGTGGTCTTGAAGACGACGTTGCCGGTGGAGTAGATGACGCCGGTGTCGTGCGGCGAGAAGAGGATGGGGAAGGTCCATGGAAGCGGTATTTCAGATCCTTTGGCCCCCAGCCCGAGTAAGTCTCCGGCCACACGGTGACGAGGCGGATCTGCTTGGTGCGGTTGTCGTAGCGTTGCAGCGCGCCGCCGCCGCCCGGCGACGATCCCACCGCGCCCACGAAGACGATGTCGGGGTCTTCGGGGTGGACGGCGATATAGCCGCTTTCGCCGGTGCCTGCCGGGTAGCAGTCGCCCCAGGTGATGGCCCCTTTCTCCGACGCGCTGGGCACGCCGATGCTGCTGTTGTCCTGTTGGGTGCCGTAGACGTGGTAGGGCAGGCGGTTGTCGACGTCGATGTGGTAGAACTGGCCGGTCATCTGGTTGTAGACGGTGCTCCAGGTGTCGCCACCGTTGAAGGAAACGTTGGCGCCGCCGTCGTGGCTTCGATCATGCGCTGCGGATCGTTGGGGTCGATCCACAGATCGTGGTTGTCACCGTGCAGGGTGGTGATTTCGTTGTAGTTCTTGCCGCCGTCGGTGGATTTCCACATTTTCAGGTTGGTGACGTAGACGGTCTCGCTGTCCTGTGGATCGGCGAAGATGTGCATGTAGTACCAGGGCCGCGCCATCAGATCGCGGTTGGTGGTGAGCAGTTCCCAGCGGTCGCCGCCGTCGTCGGAGCGGTAGACGCCGGACATGTCGCCCTCGGCCTCGACGATGGCCCACACGCGCCCCGCCTTGGCGGGAGACGCCGTGACGCCGATCTTGCCCAGGATGCCCGTCTGCGGCAGTCCTCTGTTGCGGGTGATCTCCATCCAGGTTTCGCCGCCGTCGGTGGAACGCCACAGGCCGCTGTCCTCGCCGCCGCTGACCAGTTCCCAGAAGTGGCGATGCACCTGCCAGATCGACGTACAAGATGCGCGGATTGGTGGCGTCTAGCGCGATGTCAATGGCGCCGGCGCGGTTGCTCACGAAGAGGACACGCTGCCAGCTCTTACCGCCGTCCAGCGTGCGGAAGACGCGCGCTTCGTCGTTCGGCCCGAAGGCGTGTCCGAGCGCGGCGACGTAGACGATGTCGGGGTTCTGAGGATGAATCTGGATCTTGCCGATGTGGTGGGTGTCGTGCAGGCCCACGTTGCGCCACGTCTTGCCGCCGTCGGTGGACTTGTAGACGCCGTCGCCCCAGGACACGTCACCGCGGATCGAGGCTTCGCCCGTCCCCACGTAGATGACATTTGGATCGGAGGGTGAAACCGCCATCGCACCCACTGCGCTGCTGGTGAAGAAACCGTCGGAAATGTTCTCCCAGTAGGTGCCGCCGTCGACGGTCTTCCACACGCCGCCGGCGCAGGCCCCGAAGTAGAACGTGCTGCGGTCGGTGGGGTGGCCGGCCACGGCGACGACACGTCCGCCGCGGGGTGGGCCGATGCAGCGGAATTTGAGGGCGTCGGACTGCTTTTGGGTCATGGGATTCGCTCCTTGGCGCGGTAGATGAATCGGTTTAGATCGAGGATGGTAGGAATGTAGCTGAATCTCCACGACTGGTCAAGTTGGGAACCTATCTCCAATCCTCCGCCCAAGAAGCACCCCTCCCCACGCACCGCGGGAGCTAGAGGAGGGGTCTCCCCATAGGCGTTAAGATAGAACGAAAGCGGGGGCTTCACGTTGGACGTGTCGCCAGGAGAATGTTCCGCGCTGCGGCGATAGTCCCGGCACTTGTGTCGACATTACTTAACCTATAGGTCTCCCCTGAGTCATTTCACATACTCATCAAAAAACGCCACCGATCTTGCCATCGCGGTGCCAAAGTTGACCGAGATGTTGTGGTTGTCGCCGGCGTAGGTGTAGAGTTCGACGGTGCCGCCGACTTCTTCGATCTGTGCGGCGAGGACTTCGGCGTATTCCACCGGCACGCTTTCGTCGGCGGTGGCATGGTGGAGTTGGATCGGGCCGGACAGTTCATCGAGCATGGCGTTGGGCGAGGTGGCGACCCAGAAGGCGCGGTTTTCGTCTACGCCGCCGTAGGCGTCGACGTACTGGCTGCGCGGCTGCTCGAACCATTCGGGGACGCGCACGCCCTGCAACTCGGGCCGCTCAAACGAATCGAGGAACGAGACCACCACGCCGCCCCAGATCACTCCGGCCTTGATGCCGTCGTCCACGAGCATCGCGCGCAGGGTAATGCCGCCGCCCATCGAGTGTCCCCACAGGCCGATGCGGTCGGGATCGGCGGACGGATGCAGCCGCACCGAAGAGACGGCGTTGAGGACGTCTATGGTGTACGCCGGGCTGCCGTGTCCACTGGCGGGTTGACCTTCGGAGAAGCCATGTCCGCGGTAGTCCGGCGCGAAGACGATGTACCCGCGGCAAGCAAAGTAATCCATGTAGGCCACGTAGCGTTCGCCGGTGCGGAAAATCGTGGGCGGGATGTGACCGTGGTTGAAGACGATCACCGGCCAGCCGGTTTCGGGCGCGTCACCGCTGGGGATCGTCATCCAGGCGCGGATGGTGTTGCCCTCCGACTCGTAGGAGACGATGGCGCGGCTGTAGTTTGCGCCAGGACCAAGCTGCTGCACCACCGTGATCTCGCTGCCAGGATAGCTCTGCTCGCGCATGTACGCAGTCGACAGCGGGTGCTCCGACGGATCGTCCAGTTCCGCTGTGAGCGGACCGGTGATTGCCCGTTCCGGTGACAGCGTGGGTGTCGGTGCAGGCACCGACGGCTGGGCCGATTGCGCCGATTGCGTGGTCACCGCGGACGAGGACGGGATGCACAGCCGCCAGCCCACCCGAATCACGCCAGGGTTGTCGATGCGGGTGAAGCGAGAATCGGTGAGCGCGGCGGCGTTGGTGGCGGTCACAATGGACGGATACGCGCTCAGATTGCCGAGGTACGTGCGGGCAATGGACGAGAGCGTGTCGCCCTGCGCCACCACCACCTCCTGCGCGCAGACGCCGTTGGACTGCGCCTGTCCTGTCATCGGCAGCAGCGCCATGACCAGCGCCAGCGCCAGCATGCCGATTCCTAGACGTAATTTGTGATTCATCAGAGTTCTCCTATTGGCTACACGAATCGAAATGATACGTAGTGCGTGGTGCGTGGACCGGTGGCGATGTGGACCGGTGGCGATGTTGACGGTGTATTGGGTGCGTTGATCTCGTCGACACGTGTTGGACACGATGTGTACTGACAAGTGCAGGTCAGGTTCAGAGTATAACGGTTCGCCGTCGCAGGCTTGTATGGTGACGCTTCCAGTTGGGTGGATCTGTCAGTGCCTGGCACTGAAGCGACCAACTCGCCAATCACCGCTCACTTCCTCCACTGGTACATGCACCACGCACCACGCATTCACCAATCCACCCGCCCCAATGCTAAAATACCCACCATGACAAACCCAACCAATGCGTCGGTCCCCCTGCCCGAGGACCGCACCGACATCTACAAACTCACCCGCTACGGCGAGTCGCGCGTCGGCTGTGTGGACGCGGACGGCGTCATCTACACCATCATACGCCAACGCTCGGCGCAGCGGATTGGACGCGCCCAGGCGCACGGCAACGGTTACCGCATCTTCCGCGACACCCGCCACGACGAAAAAGAGGTGGGCAATGTCGACGCCCATGGCGGCGTCTTCAGCTATGGTCTCTTCGAAGGCGGCGAGTTGGGCTGGCTCGATCCCGACGGCGTGGTGGTGCAGGGTGGATTGATCCTTGGGGAAGAGGAAGTCGGCCGCGCCGAGGGGGACATGGACACCATCGCCGCCGCCGCTGCTGTTGATCTTCCTCCCCGAAGATGCCGAAGAGAATCGAAAAATCACACAGCGCGAGTAGAAAATATGCCCCTTCTCGAAACCGAACGCATGACGTTCCACTACCGCACCCACGGCGCGGAGGATGGCCTGCCCATGCTGCTGCTGCATGGCAGCTTCGCCACCAGTCGCTGGTGGGAGCCGTTCTTCGACATCCTGCCCGAAGACATCTACGCCATCGCCCCCGATCTACGCGGCTGCGGTGGCAGCACCCACAGCGCAGACGGCTACGCCATCGAGGATCAGGCCGCCGACATTGCCGCTTTCGTCGACGCCCTGGATCTGCACAACTTCGACCTTGTCGGCCATTCCAGCGGCGGCGCGATTGCAGTGGAATACGCGCTTAACCATATCAACCGGCTGCACACCCTCGTCCTCGTGGACACGGCGCCGGTGGAGGGTGTCTTCACGCCGCTGGAGGGGCTGCGCCTGCTCGATTCCATGCGCGAGGACCGCGACCTGCTCGCCCGCGCCCTGGCCACGCTCATGCCCACCGCGCCGCCGTCCGCCATGACGCAAGCCCAATTCGACGCCTTCTTCGCCCAACTCGTCGAGGACGCATCACAGATGGCGCCGGCGGCCTTTAGCGGCGTCGCCGAAGCGCTGGATCGCTGGAACCGCTTCGAGGACGTACATCGCCTCACCTTGCCCGTCCTCTTGATTTGGGGCAACCAGGACACCATCGTCGACCGCGACGCCACCACCCGCACGCTGATCGCCATTCCCGGCGCCAACAACCTCGAAGTCCTCCGCGGCGTGGGCCACAGCCCCATGATCGAATCCCCCGTCGTCCTCGCCGAACGCATCATCGACTTTGTGGCGGAGGAGTTTGAGGCGTTTGAGGAAGCGCGAAAGATTGAGTAATGCGTAATTCGTAATGCGCAATTGGCAGACGAAGTAGTTCTCTAATTGGCGACCAACAGAGTCGACGAATTACTCATTACGAATTACGCACTACGCCCACCACTTGAGAAACCCATCCCCCCATGAACACACTCATCCGGTCAATCCTACTCATCCCCGCCTTCCTCCGCCTGCTGTTGCGCAGTTTTGGCAGCAGGATTGGGTTGGCTTTGCTCAATTTGTTCGGCATTGTGCTGGCGGTGGCGCTGTTGAGCAGCGCGGCGTTCTTTGCGCAAGGGGTGGATCGTGCGATTTTACAGCAAGAGCTGACGGCGTTGACCAGCCAGACGGGGCGCGACGCCTTTTCGTTACGTGTCTACATTTTCCCCTCGGCGCGGCGTCCGCTTTCGCTGGGCAACGCTGAGGAAGTGGCGGGCAATCTGGCGGGTACGCTTTCGGATGAGATTGGGTTGCCGCGGGCGCGCCAGGGCATCCAGGTGGAGAGCGGCAATCTGATGATGATGCCGCCCGAAGGAGACACCCGCTACGGCGATCCCAACGGGCTGCTCAACACCGTCAACGCCGTCTACATCGAGGACGTGGCCGATCACCTCAGCGCGGCGGCAGGCGATCCGTTTGTGGGCGGCGCTGCGTCAGCGGGTGAGGTGATGGACGTGTGGATGCACGAGTCCCTCGCCGCGGAGATGGGCCTCGATCCCGGCGAAACTTTCCGGGTCGGGTTTACCGTGAGCCAGCCGTTCGCAGTGGTCCGCGTGGCCGGGTTCTGGCGCGCCAACGATCCCACGAGTCCGTTCTGGTTCAAGAACCCCGACACCAGCCTCAAGTCGGCGCTTTTGGTGAACCGGGCCGACTATGTCCGCTTTATCGAACCGGTGTTGCCGGCGCGGGCGCGGGCGATTTCGTGGTACATCACCCTCGACGACACGCCGCTCAACCCCAGCCACGCCGTCGAGTACGTCACCGGCTTCGACCGCGCCATGTCGATCATCGACCGCTACCTGCCCGACGCCCGCCTCGACATATCGCCGCTAGGTCCGCTACAGGATTTCGTGGGTCGGCAGTCGGTGCTGACGACGATGCTGCTGGCCTTCAACCTGCCATCGTTGATCTTCCTCGTCTACTTTTTGATTTTGGTTTCGGGCATCATCGCCGGGCGGCAGCAGCGCGAGATCGCGGTGTTGCGCAGCCGGGGCATGAGCAAGTCGACGCTCTTCGGCCTGACGATGCTCGAACAACTGCTGCTTTTCGTCGTCGCCGCGCCGCTGGGCATTTTGGCAGGCATGGGATTGGCGCGGTTGATGGGCAACACGGCCAGTTTCCTCACCTTCGCCCGCGCCCGCCGCTGCCCGTTTCGCTGCAAGGACTGGACCTGCGATTGGTGGTGCTGGGCCTGCTTGTTGCGCTGGCGGCGGCTCGTCCCCGTGCTGAACATGTCGCGCACGACGGTGGTGCAGCAGGAACGCGCCCACGCTCGCCAGACACAACGCCCCTTCTGGCAGCGCATCTACCTCGACTTCATCCTGGTGATCCCTGCGATCTACGTCTACCGCCAACTGCTGCTGCGCGGCAGTTTCGTGGACCCCAACGTGGGCGGGCCGGAGGGGCTATTCCAGGATCCATTGCTCGTCCTCGCGCCGCGCTCTTCGTGGTGACAGCGGCGCTGCTGGTGATGCGCTTCTTCCCGCTGCTGATGACCGTCCTCGATTGGCTGGCGGGGCGCATGCCCTGGCTCACACCACATCTGGTGCTGCGCCAGCTAGGACGCCACAGCGCAGCCTACAGCACACCGCTGCTGTTGGTGATTGTCCTCTTGGCGATGGGGATTTACACCGTTTCTATGGCGTCGAGTCTGGATCGCTGGCTGGTGGATCGCATCTACTACAGCGTGGAAGCGGACATGCGCTTCTTGCCCTTCCTGCCCAGCGAGACGAATCCAGTGCCGGTGGTGACGCAGCGCGGGGCGTTCAACGATCTGCCAGGTGTGGCCGCGACGGCGCGGGTGGGCGACTACGGTGCGCGCGTGGACACAGGCCGAGACCGCTACAACGCCCGCTTCCTGGCCGTGGATCGGCTCGATCTGCCCAACGTGCTCTGGTTCCGCAACGACTTCGCCCGCGATTCGCTGGGTGGGCTGATGAACCGGCTAGCAGGCGGTCTGGACAATGTGCTGGTGCCGCAGCGCTTCCTCGAAGACAATGTCCTTAACGTGGGCGACACGCTTTCGATCACCGTCATCCTCGACGATGGCTTCCGCATGACCAGCACCTTCACCATCGCGGGGACGTACACCTACTTCCCCACGGCCTATGTCGACGATTTTGTGATCATCGGCAACCTGGAGACGATCTTCCTCCTGGCGGGGCTGAGTTCCCGCACCACACCTGGCTGCGTCTTCAGGACGGGGCTGATCCAGAACAAGTGATCGACGCCGTCGAAGCGCGCAATCTGGCCCCCGGGCGGCTGCGCAATGCTGTCAGCGAAGTTGCCACCGAACAGGCACAATTGGAGCGCGTGGGCATCTTCGGCACGCTGTCGGTGGGCTTTGTGGCGGCGGCGGTGATGGCGACGCTGGCGCTGTTGGTACACGGTTTTGCGTCTTTGAGCGAGCGGGGCTACCAGTTCGGTGTGCTGCGAGCGCTGGGGCTGCTGCGTGGGCAGGTCCTCACACAGGTGGGGATCGAGTACACGCTGATCACCGCCTACGGCGCAGTGGGCGGCACCATCGTCGGTGCGGTGGCGGCAGCGCTCTTCTCGCCCTTCTTCCGCATCACCGGCGACATTGCCGCGCCGCTCCCCCCGCTCATCCCCTACATCGATTGGGTCCAGATCGCGTGGATGGCCACGATCTTCACGCTGGGCATGGTGCTGGTGGAGATCATTGTGATCCTGCGCAGTTTCAGTCAACGCGTCTTTACGACGTTGCGGTTGGGCAATCCTGGTTGATAGAACGCGGTTGATAGTGATACAATACACACAAATTCAACAGATCATGTGTATTGGAGCAGGTCATGCGAACAAACATTGTATTAGACGACGAATTGATTGCTGAAGCGATGCGGCAAACCGGGATCACCACCAAAAAAGGCGTGATTGAGGAAGCATTGAGAACCCTGGTTCGCCTCAAAGCGCAGGAATCCGTACGGGCGTTGCGTGGTCAACTACACTGGGAAGGCGATTTAGATGCCATGCGTGAGGGCCGCGTCGACTACACCCCGGAGCAGGATCGTGTGGATTGTTGATTCTTCAGTCTGGATTGACTACTTCAACGGAGTACACACACCGACCACAGACAGACTCGATTTGGCGTTAGGTCGCCAGGAATTGGGGATTGGTGATCTCATCCTCTGTGAAGTCCTTCAAGGATTCCGCCAGGACCGGGAGTTTGAACGGGCACAGCGAGCGCTGCTCACCTTCCCTGTTTTCACGATCGGCGGTGCCACCCTGGCTATCCAAAGTGCCAGGAATTACCGTCTTCTACGGCAAAGAGGCATCACCATCCGCAAGACGGTGGACTGCCTCATCGCCACGTATGTAATCGAAAACGGCTACACGCTGCTTTACCAGGATCGCGATTTCGATCCCTTTGTGATTCATCTGGGGCTACAGATCGCCTAGCCCCTTGTACCACCGCATCGCTCAGTACGAAGTCCCCTAAACAAAACCATGAAAATGCCAACCACCCGTTCGCTTTTGACATCTGCATTGCTGACCCTTGCGTTTCTGCTCAGCGGCTGCACAACCATGTACCCGCCCATCCCCACAGCGCCGGTGACGCCCGAAGTGGTGACGCCGCAACCAACCGTCGTCCCGGATCTCGGCAGCATCGGCGACGCGCTCTACCCGGGATTGGGCAACGCCGGCTACGACGTGCAACACTACGCGCTGGGCCTAACTGTGGACGTGCAGAGCAACACGATCACGGCCACGACGATGATCAGCGCTGTCGCCCTCACCGCATTGGACAGCTTCCACCTCGATCTCACCGGCCTGCGCGTGGACAGCGTCGACGTAGCCGCGCAGCCCGCCGAGTTCGTCCGCGAGGACGCCGAACTGATCATCACGCCCGCTGCGTCGCTGGCGGAGGGTGACGTCTTCACCGTCACCGTGGCCTATGGCGGACAGCCGGAGCCGCGCTCGATGCCGATGTTGGGTCAACTGGGCTGGGTGCAGCGAGGGGACACCATCGTCGTGGTCAGCGAGCCCTTCGGCGCGTCCACGTGGTTCCCGTCCAACGATCACCCGCAGGACAAGGCGACCTACGACATCCGCGTCACCGTGGACGAGCCCTTCGTGGCCGCGTCCAACGGGCTGCTGGTGGATGTCATCGAGACGGACGGTCAGCGCACCTACGTGTGGGACGTGCTCAATCCGATGGCCACCTACCTGGCCACGGTCGCCATCGACGAGTACATCATCGAAGAAGAGGAAGGACCCAACGGGCTGCCCATCCTCAATTTCATCACCCCCGGCACCCGTGATGTGGCCCTGGCTGCACTGGAAAACACCAGCGAGATGATCGAGTTCTACAGCGACCTGATCGGCCCGTACCCCTTCGAGAGTTACGGCGCGATTGTGTTGCCGCTGGGCTTTTCGCTGGAAACACAGACACGGTCGCTGCTGTCGCAGGGTCACCTGCTGATGCCCGGCGAAGAAGTGGTGGCCCACGAATTGGTGCATCAGTGGTTCGGCAACAGCGTCAGCCTGGAGCATTGGCAGGACATCTGGCTCAACGAAGGCTTCGCCACCTACCTTTCGTGGCTGTGGATGGAACATCGCTATGGTGCGGAACGGCTGGAACGCATCGTCAACGGCAGCATCGAAGGAGTGTTCAACGTCAATCCACCGGGGACACCCACCGGCGAAGATCTCTTCAACCAAACCGTCTACGTGCGCGGAGCGTTGACGCTCCACGCCCTGCGCCTGCGCCTCGGCGACGAGACCTTCTTCGATCTGCTGCGCCAGTACTACGCCACCTACCGCGATGACAACGTCTCCACCCAAAAATTCATCGCCCTGACCGAAGACATCAGCGGCGAAGATCTGGACGATTTCTTCGAATACTGGCTCTACACCACGGGTATGCCGTCCTTGAACGGGGAGTAACCACAGCCGAGTGGACGTGGATCCACGAAGAGACACGAAGAAGAGAAAAGGACGAAAGAGAGGAGAGGGACGCGGATTGCACGGATTTTCAGGAGATCCAGAGAAAGACACATAGTCATTCTTCTCTTCTGTCCTGATAATCCTGAAATCCGTGTCCCTCTCCTCTCCTCTCCTCTTCGTGTGCCTTCGTGGATCAATCTCTGGACTCTGCCCACGCCGCCAGGATCGCCCTGTTCGCGGGGACGGCGCGGAGGAAGCGTTCGCTGTCTTCGGGGTCGAGGCGGGCGGCGCGAGTTTGAAGATAGCGATACGCCGCGTCCAGGATCTCCTGGGCGCGGCTGTCTTTGGCGGCAGCGAGGACCTGATAACTGTGCAGGTAGACACGCGATGGCTCGTCCAACAGCGGAAGCGGCGCGGGTACGAGATGCGGGTAGACGGCGTCGGCGCGCTGCACCGCGGCGGACATGTCCCCGAGCAGACGATCCACATGCGCCAGCCCAGCGTCGACTTCCACCACGTTGAGCTCCCGCTCCATCTGCACGAGGATGTCTCTGGCGCAGACAAACGCATCTTTGGCGTCTGCGTACCATCGCATCTCGGCGAGGACATGCCCAAGGTGCATTTGGGCGTAGGCGATGCCGTCGAGCAGGTTGTTGCGTTGCGCAATTGCCAGCGCTTCGTGGCCGAAACGATACGCCTGTTCGTAGTCGCCCAGATTGTAATAATCGGCGCACAGATTGTGCAAGATGTAACTCTGCTGGATAGGTTCGTGATCGTCGGTGCAGATGACCAGTGCGCGGCGGTGATAGTCGATGGCCTGGGCATAGTGGCCGATGCGCGCCTGCAAAAAGCCCAGGGCGATGAGGATGTGTGTCTCCAGCGTGCGGTCGCCGGTTTCAGGGCAGAGCGCCAGCGCCCGCTCAATCGACCGGCGGGCGACGACTTCGTCATCGTCGATGCGATCCACGGCGGCGTAGAAGAGCAGCGCCTGTTCCTGCCGCTTGTTGCCCGTCTGCGCCACGATGCGCCTGGCCTCGGCGTAGGCGACGTCGCTGGCTGCCATGTTCCCTGATTCGGTTTCTTGGGTGGCGAGGAAGATCAGCAGATCGACGCGCGTAGACAAGAACTGCCCATGCGGCAGCGCGTCCAGGGCATCGCGGACGATCCGTATGCTGTCGACGACGCTGCCCGTGCTCCGCCGCAGGAAGGCCAGCGTCATGCGGCCCAGGGCCAGCGCGTGGTGATCGCCAATCTGTTCGGCCAGGGCGAGTCCTCGATCAATCGCGGCAGTCGCTGCGTCAATCTTCCCCTGTCGCTCCAACACAGCCCCCAATCGCACCAGCAAGTGCGCCCGCAGATCGTCCGCCTGCGCGGGGACATGTTCCAGCGCGGCGAGTAGGGCCTGCTCTGCGGCGGTGTTCATTCCGCGCACGTTGTAGAATTCCGCCAGCACCGGCAGCGCCCGCGCCTGCAAAGACACATCTTGTGCGGCGGACGTCCATTGCCAGGCGGCGCGCACGTCGTCGATGACGGCCTGGATCGTTTGGGCCGCACACATCACCTGAATGCCCGTCACAATCTGCGTCTGTCCACTCAGCCAGGTGAGAAAGTAATCGGCGTAGCGGCGCTGCAACGAAGACGGATCGGGCAGCGCCGCGGCCAATTTGTCCGCAGCGAATTGACGCAGCAGCTCGTGGACGCTGAAGCGCTCGTCGTCGTAGCGCTCGATCAGGTGGGCGTTGCGCAGCCGCGTCAACACCGCCAAGGACGCGCCCGCCACAGCGATGGCCGCCTCCACACTGAACGGGTTGCGGAAGATGGAGAGGCGGCTGAAACTGCTCTGCTCTGTCGCTGTCAGCGCCTGCCAACTCTGCTCGAAGACGGCGCGCAGGCTGCGATGCCGCGCCGGTACGTCGGCCAGATCAACGGTGAGGACGTCAAGATCGGCGCGGATGGCGTCGGCGATGGCGTGACAAGGGCGATGTGCCGTCTGCGCCGCGGCTAGTTCGATCCCCAGCGGGCGACCTTCCACTAGGCGGCACATCTGCGCCACAGCGGCGGCGTTGTCGGCGTTCAAGCGGAAAGACTTGTCGACGCGGTAGGCCCGATCCACGAAAAGGCGCGCCGACGCCGCTTTGCCCACGGCTGCCAGATCATCGCTGGTGGGGACAGGCAAACCGGTCAGGTGGATCAGGTCTTCGGCCTGTACACGCAGAGGTTCACGACTGGTGATCAGCAGCGTCACCTGCGGCGCGGTGTGTAGGATCGCCAACAGCAGCGGCGTAGCCGCGACCAGGTGCTCGAAGTTGTCGATCACCAGCAGCAGGTGGCGCGGACGCAGCCAATCCAGCAGTTGATCCTGCGCCGTGCGCTCGGCAGCGCGAAAGGTGACCCCTAAGGGAAGAGGCCAGCGCGCCGGCCACGTCCTGGGCCTGCTCGACAGAAGCCAGCGGCGCAAAGTAGACGCCGTCGGCGAAGTGATCCACCTGGCGACGCGCTGCTTCCACCACAAGGCGCGTTTTGCCCATCCCCCCTGCACCCACCAGCGAAATCAGCCGATAAGTTCCTTGGTGAATACGCGCTGCCAACAGATCCAACTCATCCTGGCGGCCGATGAATGGCGTCAGGTACACAGGCAGGTTCACCTGGCCGGACGGTGCGCTCGTCCGCACGGGCAAGATCGCCGCCGTCGCTTGCGCCGTCGGCCTGGCCTGGATCTGCTGGTGCAATTCCTGAATCTCAATCGACGGCGCCAGCCCCAACTCGTCTTCGAGGACGGCGCGGCAGCGTTCATACTGGCGCAACGCCGCGGCGCGGTCCCCTTGCGCCAGGTGGATCTGCATGATCCGCTGATGCGCCGGTTCACGCAGCGGGTCTACCTCCAGTTGGCGGCGGGCGTAGGCCAACGCCGTCTCCAGTTGGCTGCGGCGCTGGTGGTAGTCGGTCAACTTCTCCAGCGCGTCCAAGTGCAGCACGCGGAAGCGCTCACGCTGCATAAACAGCCACTCTTCGTAGGCCTGACAACCGTCCACGTAGAAACCGTCGAGAAACGCACCGCGGTAGAGATCCACGGCGCGCGCAAAAGGTAGGAAGCACTGATCGCAAAGTTCGTCGCGGCGGTGCGCATGACCGTCCCCGCTACGCAGCAATTGATTGAATTTGACGATGTCCAGAACACACTGATCGGCGCAAAATCGAATTTCAAGCGACGAGGTAGACAACAAACCGTCGGCGTTAAGAGGCTTGAGCCGCTTTTTGAGGGTCGACAGGTTGACACGTAGGCTAAGGCGCGCCTTGTCGGGAGGAGAATCGGGCCAGAGCAGGCCCATGAGGCTTTCTCGGCTGTGGGCGTGGCTGTTTTCGGTGGCGAGGAAGGCCAGCAGCGCCTCTTCCTTGCGTGCAGGCAACCGCACCTGATGCCCATCTTCATCGCTCAGGGTGATCGCGCCAAGTAGATTCAGATGCAGCATAGGGGTCCCATGTGAATTTAACGGTGATTTAACGCCTCACTGTTATTTTGATTATGCCACCCGGCAAGAACACTTACAAAACTACCAGATCAGAGAGGGTGTATTTCACTTTAGGGGCGAAAGTACCGGGGACTTCACGATGGACGTGGCGACAAGAGCGAAAACTCCGTCTCGCTGCGGCGAAAAGTCCCCGGCACTTGGGCCTGCCCCCAACTTGAATTACACCCCTAAAATGGGCAACACGATACACCAGGAGCAACCCGAATGAAGATCATGCTGGTAGACGATCACGAAATTGTACGTCGTGGCCTGCGCATGACCATCCTCGCCGAAGAGGACATGGAACTTATCGCCGAAGCCGCCAACGGTCAGGAAGCGCTCGCCCTGCTCGAACGCAGCGTCCCCGATCTGCTGCTGCTCGACCTGCAAATGCCGGTGATGGACGGCGTGGAGACGGCGCGCATCGTCAAAGAACGCTACCCGCAGGTCTACGTCCTGGTGCTCACCAGCTTCGACGGCGAAGACAAACTCCACGCCGCCATGCAGGCCGGCGTCGACGGCTACTTTCTCAAAGACACTCCGGGTGACGAACTGGTGGCCGCCATGCGCGCCTCCGCCAAAGGACAGCCCTTGCTTCACCCCGAAATCGCCCGCAAACTGATGGCGCGCATGCCCGCTCCCACCACCCCACTGGACGAACTCAGCGAGCGCGAACGCGAAGTGCTCCAACACCTGGCCCACGGCATGAGCAACAAAGAAATCGGCCGCGCCCTCCACCTCACCGAACAGACGATCAAAGGCTACGTCAGCACCATCCTCGCCAAGTTGCAGATCAACGACCGCACACAGGCCGCGCTGTTGGCTGTCCGCTACGGGCTGGTGCGGATCGAAGATTTGACCGGGTGACAAGATGACAAGATGATCGCTCGATTGGGTTGTCGTCTTGTGACCCGCCGGCGACGGCGATTGGCAGGCCAGCGCCGACAACAGCATTGCCTTTGCCCCCGGCGGCGACTTTTTGGCCTTTTTGACGTGGCGAAGAACGTCTCGTTGGCCGAGGACCGGCTGCCGCAGCGCACGGACCCTGTGTGCGCCGTCCTCGATTGCGAGGAACTTCGGATCTACTCGTTCGAGTTGGACAGCCGCGCCTACGCCGAACAATTGACGCTGCTGGCCCGCGATCAAATGTTACGCACCGGCCAGTTGACGCCAGCGTCCACCGTGCAGATCCCTGAGCACCTGGCCAACACCCGCGGTGACGGCGAACTGTGGGTTGACGGGCGCGGCCTGCCCGTGCGCCAACTCGTCACCCTGTCGATCCCGCCAGTGGGCGACGCCGACTACCGCACCACCGCCGAAATGGACATCCGCTTCACCAACTACGCAGGCGTCCGCGAGGAGTTCGCCTTTGCCGACGGCTGGCAGCGTCTGCTGCTGAGCATCGGGCGCATGCGCCTGCCCGAACCCATCGACGTGGCACTGGGGTTCAGCACCATGCTCCTGGCGGTGATCGGCATGGCCGTTTGATGCGCCCGACACGCCGCGCCTACCGCTTCACCAACGCCTTCATGATCATGGCCATGCTGGTGACGCCGCTACTGCAAACGACCGTCACCGTGCAGGCGTCGACGCGCCGAGGTGGCGTCCGCCGCGGCCGAGGACGCACGCGCCGTTAGCGATCTCACAGCGGAGATGCGCGACAACCTGCGCGCCGCCGGTCCGTACACGCCACCCGAGGCATTCCTCAACCGCGAGCCGGCGCTCACGCTGAACAACGTAAGCGCCGCGCCCGTCGCCCAGATGCCGCCCACACTTGACTCCGACGGCGACGGCCTCACCGACGTACAGGAAGCGCTCATCGGCACCAACCCCAACGACATCGACAGCGATCTCGACACGATTTCCGACTTCGACGAAGTCACCGGCTTCAGCTACGGCGGACGCACCTGGTACGGCAACCCCAACTGGGCCGACAGCAACAACGATGGCGTCCTCGACAGCATGGAGTGGAAGCCCACCGCGCCCGACAGCGACGGCGACGGCACGCCCGATCTCTACGACTTCGACGACGACGGCGACGGCGTCCCCGATAGCGTGGACGTGTCGCGCCTCGTCGCCAGCAAAGACAACGGCGGCAATCTCGTCGCCTTCAGCCAGAGCAACCCGCTGGCCCTCACCGTCGACGGGCTTCAGGCCAACCGCTACACCTACGTCAACCTGCAACTGCGCCCCACCAACGCCGATCAGCTTTGGTACGCCTTCAACGTGCTCAACTGGCCCAAAGACGAAAAGGGCAACATGCAGGATTGGGACGGCAAGACCTTCTTCGATCTGTGCAAGAAGAACGGCGACCCCAACTGCGCCATGACGCCCGACGCCAACGGCGACATCAAGATCGTCCCCATGCTCGAAGTGACGTTGCCCGATCAAACCGGCCGCCCCGCACCAGCGGCGGCGACATCGACACAGCGCTGCTGGACAACTACAACATCAGCGTGCGCCCGGCGGGCAACGGCGGCTACTTGCTCTACGCGCCGCTCACCCTGGTAGAGGACGAAGTCACCGGCAACAAAGTCGCCTTCAACGCCCAACTGCTCTACCAGAGCGCCGCCACCTGGAAACCGCAGCAGGTGCGCCTGTCCTGGCTGGTGCAGGTGCTCAACGAGACGTACAAGTCGCCCGAGGACGCCGAAAAGGCGCTGGCAGGTATGGCTGGCGACAACCGTGTCACCGTGCTGCATGCCTACTACAGCGACTTCTACCTCACCGGCCTCAACGTGCGCGAGGACCGCGGCGTGGACATGGCCATCGTCTACGAAGACCCGGCCACCGATGCCAACGTCAACCACGACGACGCCCTGCTCCAGATGATGAACGGGCTGGACAACAGTTTCATGGTCAACCGCGACTGCGATTTCGTGGACAACCAGGGCGCGTGCGTGGGCAACGGCCAAGGGACATCACCATCCCCGCCATCAAGCAGCGCTGGGACAGCCAGAGCAACAGCGGCGTCACCGAAGGGCAGCGCTGGGGCATCCTCGCCAACCGCCTGCGTGGAAAAACCTAGCAGCTTTGCCCACGAAGACGAAGCCACCATCCACACCGGCACACAGCACGCGCCGCCATCCTCAACAGCCGCTTCACCGGCACCGGGGCCACCAAGCCGTCTCTGCTCTTTGTGCGCGAATCGCGCCTTCCGTGCCAGCAACGTCGACGTGCGCGCTGCGGGCAGCAGCATCGTCACGTGGACGGGCAACAGCCTCACGCTCAGCCTGCGCGATCAGCCGGAGATCATCAGCGGCGGTTACAACCTGGCCCCTACCAGTTCGTCAGCGGCTCGAATTCCTGGGCGCGGCAGACGCCGCAGGAGTACGTCTCTGAATTGGAGAGACGCTACCCCGCCACCCAGATCGGCGCGTCGACAACGCCCACTGTCACCCTGGGCGATCAGATCACACTGGTCATGGTCACCACCAACGCCATCCAGGGCAACCAGACCGTCCTCTCGCAGAATGGCAGCAGCGGCCTCGGCTCAGCCCTCACGTCGAACGGATCGATCCGCCTGCAAGCCGCCGATATCAACGATGAGCATTTGCGCCGAAGTTACATCGCCGCGGCAGCAAACATCGCCGCTGCCGTCCCCTATCTCGCTGTCCAGACCATGCTCAACAGCACCCTGCTCAGCAACCAGCAGTGGGCTGACATCACCGAGAGTATCTTGTCGAAAATCAAGATATCCACGGGCCTCTTGCCCGGAGAGGAATTGAGCCAACTCGAAAGTGTGCTGAAGTTGAACCGCTACACGGGCGACAGCAAAATCGAAGCAACGGCGCGCTACCGGCAGTTGGCCGTTGCGCCCATCCTCATCTTCTCGGCCATCGGCATCCTGCTCACCAATGTCAAGGAGGGCAGTCGGCAGGCGAGATCATCCTGTCGGCCGTGAGTGCCGTGTCAACCACATTGGACGCGGTATCGGAGTTCAGCAACGTCTACAACACATTCAGAAGCGTTTCGTACGTCAACATCAGCCAGATCAAGGGCATCGAGTCGATGGTGCTGAGTTTCCGCCATTCGCTCAGTTCCAGCGCGGCCAAATCCGGCGCGATCGGAGCGGCGATTGGCATCGTGGTCAGTTGGGCCTTCTTCTTCGCGGCCTGGGGCAAGGGCGGTCTTTCCACCGACAGCATCGCCTTTAACGCGCTGTTGGCCGGGGCGCTGGCCACCACGTTGACACTGGTGCTCACCTTCTTCCTGTCACTTTCGGTGATCGGCGCGATTGTGTTGGCGGTGGTTGCGATCTTCGACCTGATCGCGCTGATCATCTGCAAGGCGGGCGTCAAAGCCGCCTGTAGTTTGGGCATCACCGAAGCGTTGACCAAGCTGATCACCGAGTGGATCTACACCGGCGGCGTCATGATCGACACCAAGGCCGACCCCGCCATCACCAACATCGAAGACGCCGAGATGCAGCTCACCGATCCCGCCAAGGGATTGGTGACAGGCAACAGCGTGCGCTTCACCGTGGACCTGTGGACCTACGTGCGTCACCTCGCGCCGGAGCCGGGGATCATCTACCACTACGGCAATTTCTTCACCCCCGAAGACCTGCGCTCCACCACCGTGAAGTACTCGCTCGACAACGCCGAACGCAAGATCCCCGCCGATCTCAACCAGACCAGTTGGGCCGATGTGATCTCCTACGGCTGGGTGGAAGCGGAAGTGCCGTCGCCGGTCGTGGGTTGGCTGGTGCCAACGGTGAAGAGCAAGAACCTCTACCAGGCCGCGCGTAGTGACACGCTCACCTCGGGCGTCTATGAATTTAGCACGCCGCGCATCAACCAGATCCTGCCGCTCTACCTCAACACCGGCCTGGCCCTGCCCCGCTACGACTGCTGGTTCCAGGTGTGCAAGCACAAGGCGGCCAAATCTTCGGTGAGCACCGATTTGGGCAAGTCGTTCGTGCTCGACATCCTGCCCAACACGCTGGACGGTTTCATGACTTGGACGGCGCTGGGGACACAGATCGACCCCGACGGCGACGGTCTCGGCGCAACCATCGATCCCAACCCCGCCAAATGGGACACCGACGACGACGGCGTCCCCGACGGCGTGGAATATGAGTACGGCGTGCGCCGCGGCTACGGCTTCAGCCCCACCGTGGCCGACGCCGACAACGACGGCCTCAACGACGCCCTCGAAATCCGCTACGAGACCAACCCGCGCAAAGCGGACAGCGACGGCGACGGC
Organism: Caldilineaceae bacterium; assembly: GCA_041391225.1. GTDB lineage: Bacteria > Chloroflexota > Anaerolineae > Caldilineales > Caldilineaceae > RI-153. The sequence continues at coordinate 131,349 of JAWKOL010000014.1, read as the reverse complement.
GTTTCCGACTTCGACGAAGTCAACGGTTACGTCCTCACGCTGGGCGGACTGACGGTCTTTGTCACCAGCGACCCCAACCAGCGCGACACCGATTTGGACGGCATGAGCGACGGCGTAGAACGTCGGCTCAACGGCATCGACGCCGCCCGCTACGCCTTCAACCCGCGCGTCGTCAACGATCCACCGGCGCGGCTCTACACCACCATCGACGACGAAGATCGCGTCTTCGCCGTGAGCCAGAGCACGACCGTCACTACCACGGTGATCAACGGCACCGCGGCCGAGGACGCGCTCCTCGCGGCGGGGACATTCACCTCGTCGCTCCCCAGCCAACTCGGCGGCGCAGCGCAGACCCGCAACTTCAACCTGCTGCCCACGACGCAGAGCAACATCGTCCTCACAGGACAGGCCGCCGCGGCCAACGGCGATTTCAACATCAACACCGCCCTCGCCGCGGACCTCGTCGCCGTCGGCACAACCGCGGCCGCGCCCTTCGACGACATCATCCTCGATCAGCCGGTGCCGGTGACCATCGACAGCGATCAGCCGAGCATCCCCGCGCTGACGCAGGGCGCGTTCGTGCAGCCCGGGCGCACCGTCGTCATCGGCGGCACCGCGGACGATCCCACGTCGTACGTCTCCAAAGTCGAAGTGGCGGTCAACGGCGGCAGCTACGGCGCGGCCACAGGGACCAGCGCATGGGCCTTTGCCGTGGACATCCCCGGCAGCGGCAGCGCCGTCCCCATTGCCGTGCGCGCCTTCGACGCCGTGGACAACACCAACTCGGCCAACTTCAACCTGACCTTGGACGGCGACGCGCCTAGTTTGAGCGTCAACCTCAACCCCGGCGACATCCGCCGCGTGCAGCGCAACGCCCAGAACCAGTGGACACTCCAACTCAGTGGCAACGCGTCCGACGCCGTCGCCGGGGTCGCCGCGGTGACGCTCCAGGTGGGCGTCAGCGCCAACCAGGTGATCACCCCCGGCCTCATCGCCGGTGACGGATCGTGGAACGTGGCCTATGTCTTCGACGACATCAGCTTCAACGCCGATCCCAGCCCCACAGGGACGTACACCCTCACCGTCACCGCGATTGACAACGCCCTGCCCGACGGCAACCCCGCGACGCAGGTGATCCCCTTCGTCATCGACATGACGCCGCCCACCGTGGCCTTGCAGTCGCGCCAGAACGACGAGCAGATCACCGATGGCGCGATCTTCACCGGCACCGTACAGGACACGTTCTCGGCGGTGGCGGGCGTAGACTACGCCTTCGTCGACGCCGCCACTGTCTTCGAGACCGAGGAGACGCTGCTGCAACTGCCGCTCAACGATCTGCCGTCCACCGTCCTCTTCCGCAACAACGCCGCCGCGGGGACGCAAGTCTTCTGCCTCGACGAAACCTGCCCAGCCAGCGGCGTCCCCGGCGAGGACGGCACGGCTGCGTCGTTCGACGGCAACGATCTGCTGCGCACCTTCGAGCCGCTGGACCTGCCCGAAAGTGGACTCACCACTGCCTTCTGGTTCAACACCTCCTGCGCCAACTGCGGCCTTTTCAGCGCCATCGCCGGTCAGTTCCCCACCCAAACCGGACACGACCGCGATCTCTTCCTCGACAGCGGCAATGTCTGTTCCGCGGTGCAGGCGGGCGCGAGCCTGGAACTGCGCTGCTCAGACGGCAAAAACTACGCCGACGGCAACTGGCATCAGGTGGTCCACACGTTGGGCGCGGACGGCAACCGTCTCTACGTCGACGGCGCGCTCACCGTGAGCAGCCCCACCACCGCGTCCACCTTCACCGCACAGGACCGCGTCCTCGTTGGGTACGCGGCTTCCGCATCCAGCCCCTTCCTCACCGGCGCGCTGGACGATTTCTTCATCTACAACGGCGAACTTTCCGCGGCGTCGGTGGCCGCGCTCTACCGGCGCTGGCAACCGGCCACGCTCATCGGCAACACCTGGGCGTTCACCGTGCCGACTGGGATGGAAGGCTACTACCAGATCGACATGCGCGCCACCGATAGCGTGGGCAACCGCGGCGAAGCCCGCGGCGACTGGCCGCAACTGCGCGCCCCGGTCGACACCAAGTTCCCGCAGTTCGACATGCGCGTCACCTACGCGGGGACAGGCAGCAGCGCCGTCACCGTCTACCGCTCCAACGTCACCGACGACAACCTCACGGCGGACAACTACGACTTCATCTGCCCGCTCACGCCGGATCAACTGCACTTCGCCACCGACCTGGCCCTCGTCCAATTCGCCGGGGACATCGCGCCCGATCTGGCGGAGATCACGGCCCAGTGTACGCGGCCCGGCTTCCAGAGCAGCCTCGTCGCCGCCACGGCCTGTGACGAGTACAACCACTGCGCCGCTGCGGTGCCGCCGCAGTCGGTCGCCTACGTCGGCTCCTACCGCAACCGCCTCGATCCCACGGGCAGCCTGCCCAACGCCATCGAGCGCGTCAACTTGAGCAACCCCGCCGACCGTGTGCGCCTCATCGAGCGCGAAGGACGGCTCATCCTCGACATCGCCGTGGACGAATCCCACGGCAAGCTCTACTGGGCCGAGATGATCGAGGGTGACTACGCGCAGAAGGCCGGTGTGTGGCGCGCCAACCTCGACGGCAGCGGCGTGCAACAGCTTGTGAGCGGGCTGACGGCCTACGCGGCTGAATCGTTGCAGATTGCCGTCGATCCCGCGGGCAACAAACTCTACTGGACACAGGGCTATCAGCTCTGGTGGGCCAACCTCGACGGCACACTGCCGCAGATGGTCTACGCCATTCCGCCCGATCCCAACTACACCGGCGGCAATATCGAGTTCATGCAGATCGGAGATGTGGCCCTCGATGTCGCCAACAATCGCCTCTACGTCAGCGAACGCCGCCAGCGTGAGAAGTTGGTGGACATCGACGCCGGCATCCGTTTCAGCGGCCCAGCCTACAAACACACGCTCATCGTCGCCGCGGACCTCAACGGCGGCAATCCGTCCTTCTTCGCGGGCGTGGCAGACGGCTGCACCTACGCCAATTTCTACGACAATCTAGGCGTGGGCGTCGGCGCAGGCCAGGACCCGAAGACGTGTCTCATCTCGGGCAGCGACGGCTTCGACGTCGAGTCGATGACCGTGCGCGACGGCGTCCTCTACTGGGCGGCCATCGACCCCGACGGCGTGACGGCCGGCGTCCACGGCAAGGCAACGGGATCGCCGTCCTTCACCGTGGCCCCGGTGAGCCTGGGCAGCAACCCCGACGGTCTGCGCACGTCACCGCTGCCGCAGATCTACGTGGACGATGCGTCGGTGGGCGTCTTCGTGGCGCAGGAGACGCAGATCGTGCGCGGCGAAAAGGACGGCACATTCACCCAGTTCACCTCTTTTGTGGACAACACACCCGCCGCGCCGGGGACGAGCCGCCGCAGCAGCACCACGCTCTCGGCCATGACCATCATCCAGACCAGCCAGACCCTGGAAGAAAGCGCCGATCTGGTGGTGGGCATCACCTCGCCGTCCACCGTAGTGCTCGACGGCGACACGGTGCGCTATGACGTCGCCGTGCGCAACGACGCCGCGCTGCCCGCCGCCGACAGCGTCCTCACGTTGACGCTGCCCACGGGGACAACCTTCGCCGGATCAAGTCGATCCTGCGCAGACGGTGGCGCATCCGTCACCTGTGATCTGGGCCGCTTCATCGGGCTGACGCAGGAAAGTTTCAGCATCAGCGCCACCGTCAGCGTCGCGGACGTGCGCCCGCTCACCGCCACGGTGACCGTCGGCTCCACCACAGCGGACCGCGCCCCGGCCAACAACAGCGCCACCCACAGCCGCATCACCGCCGCGCCCAACTTCGCCAGCCTGACCGGCCTGCCCTACGTCTACTACGGAGACAACAGCCGCCTGACTCGGGTGCCGCTCTTCGGCGACTACAGCGCGGAGCCGCTCTTCCTCGATCCGCCGCTGGCGGGCAGTGTCATCGCCGCCGACGCCGCCCGCAACCGTCTCTTCGTCATCACCGGCGACGGCAAACTGGTGACCATGGCCCCCGACGGCAGCGGACGCACCGAACTGGCCGACGCCATGCCAGTTGTGATAGATCCGCGCGGACGCCTGCACGTAGCTGTGGACGAGGAGACCGGACGCGTCTACTGGGCGGAGATCGCCACCTACTATCTCACCACGATCAAGAGCGCGCTCCCCGACGGCAGCGACGTGCAGACCGTGGTCACCAACGTCAAGGACCAGCGCGGGCTCGTCGTCGATCCCATCCGCCGCAAGCTGCTGTGGGTGGCCGGTGACACCTGGCAGCGCTTCGAATTCATCCTGCGCAGCGATCTCGACGGCAGCAACCAGGAGATCGTCTACGCCGCGCCCGAAGGCGCGCAGATCCACTACCTGGCGCTGGATGCCTACGCCCAGAAACTCTACTGGATCGACCCGTCGCAGAACGGCGCGCTCCTGTGGGCCGACGCCGACGGCGCAAGCCCGGCGCTGCTCCTGGCCGATCTGGGCAGCGACGCCCGCGGTCTAATCGTGCAGCCCGCCGAAAACGCCATCTTCTACGTCACCGGCACGGATCTATCCCGCGCCGAACTGAACGGCAGCAACCCGTCGGTCGTGGCGGATCTGAGCCAGCGCACCTACGACGGTCTGCGTCTGCCCGTGTCGGACACCGTCTTCGCGCCGACGCTGATCAACCGGCCTGGCGGCAACCTGGCCTACGTCATCGGGTCGGCCTTCGCCACGCCCAGTTGTGTCACCAACGACGGCAATGAACCCAACGACAGCGTCGCCGCCGCCACCGCCATCGCCGCGGGGACAACCACCGGCGCGCTCTGCACCACCGCGCCTCGCTGCCCACGGATCGCGACTTCTTCACCGTCACCGTGCCAAGTGGCAAACAGCTCGACGTCACGCTGACCAACCTGCCCGCGGACTACAACGTCTACGTGCAGCGCGATGGCGTCACCCTGGGCACCAGCCTCAACGGCGGCCTGACCGACGAGGTGATCAACCTGCCCAACTACGAAACGGACGGCAACTACGTCATCGCCGTCTACAGCGCTGCGCCCGCCAACAACGTCAACCCGTACACGCTCAACGTCTCGCTGAGCGACGCGCCGGGCTTCATCAGCGACGCCAACTGTCTGCTGGCGGACCCGAACGACGGTGTCGGGTTGGCGGGCAACTACAACCAGGCCAACGCCACGCCGCTGACGCTGGGCAGCCCCGTCACCGGCGCGCTCTGCTACCGCGACGACGTCGACTTCTACAGCTTCAACGCCACGGCGGGGCAGACCCTCTCGTTCAACCTGCCCGTGCGCCCGGCCAACTACGAACTGCACATCTACCGGCCCAACGGATCGTTCTTCAACGCCTTCAACAGCACGGCCTACACCACGCCGGTGACCATCGACACCACCGGTTCGTGGGCGGTGGCGGTGCGCGCACCCAACCTCGTCCCCACCACCGACACCTACCAGTTGATCGTCAACGACGACACCTGCGGCGTCAACGACGCCTGGGAACCGAACAACTACACCGGCCAGGCCGCGGACATCTCCGGCGCGACCCGCGTGGAAGGCACGCTGTGCGACGCCGCCGACGTCGACTACTTCAGCTTCACCGCCACGGCGGGCCAGGTGTTGACGCTCGACTACCCGGCCAACGCCGCGGGCGGCGCGCTGCGCTTGCTCAACACCGACGGCGCGGAACAAGGACGTGTCCTCCCCGGCGCGCGTGGACAGTTCACCCTGGCCGCGGGGACGTACACGCTGGTCACCGGCAACGGCAACCTGCCCGCCAACGACGCCGCTTACATGTTCCAGTGGCTGCTCGACGCGCCGCAGCCCGCCGCCGACACCTATCTCTACTACACCAACGGCCTGAGCGCACAGCTCTACCGCGTGTCGCTCGACGCCGCGCACCTGCGCGAACCCATCTTCCTCACCGACACGCAGACGCTGAGCGGCCAGGCCATCGCCGTGGACCGCGTGCGCGGCACGCTCTTCAGCTTCAACACCCTCGCCGACGCCGACGGCCACATCGTGCGCAGCAACGTCGATCCCTTCGACGGCAGCGGCTACGTGGAAGTCGTCCCCGCGCCCAACCCCGACGGCGTCGCCGTGCCGCCTATCGCCATCGCCGTGGACGAACTGACCGGGCGCATCTACTGGGTGCAGCCGCAGGGAGCCGTCGCCAGTACCGGCAGCACCATCCGCAGCGCCGCCGCCGACGGCACAGACAGTCAGCAGATCATCGGCGCAGGGAACAACCGCAGCAGCCTCGCCGTGGACTCGATTCGCGGCCATCTCTACTGGACCGAAGGCGACGCTATCCGCCGCAGCAATCTGGACGGCACCGGCATCGTCACCGTGCGCGCCGCCGTGGGTGGACAGACCGTGCGCGACCTCGCCGTCAACGCGTACGCGGGGACGCTCTACTGGATCGACCCATCGCGGACCAGCCTTTTGCGCGCAAACACCGACGGCAGCGGCGAGACCGCCATCGTCACCGGCCTGGCCGCGGACGCACGCGGCGTGGCCTTGCAGCCGCACCAGGGCGCGCTCTACTACAGCAGCGGGACCACGCTCTACCAGTCCTTGCTCGACGGCAGCAACGCCGCACCCATTGCCGAACTCAGCGGCGCGTATGCCGGATTCTCCAACCTCAACCCCAGCGCCCAGCCGGTGATCAACATCGATCAGCCGGGATCGGCGCTTGTCATCGGCGGTGGATCGCCCATCGTCAGCCCGTGTGTCCTCGCCGACGCCAACGAACCCAACAACGCCGCCGGCAGCGCCACCGCATTGACCCTGGCGACAACGCTGGATGTCTACGGCGCACTGTGTAACAGCAGCACCGGCCAGCCCGCCGACGTAGACTACTACACCGTCAGCGTGGCCGACCGCAAGACGATGACCGTCACCCTGAGCCAGATGCCCGCCAACTACCGTGTCATCGTGCAGGTCCCGGCGGGCGTGAACCAGGCGTTCAGCGACAACGACGGCCTGGCCGACGAAGTGGTCAACGTGCGCAATACCAGCGGCGCGCCGGTGGATTACATCGTCCTCGTGATGGGGTACGGCGGGCAGAACACCAACCGGTACAAGCTCAGCCTCGAACTGGGCGACGTGCCGGTCCCCGTCCCCGGTGACGAGACGTGCAGCGCCGTGGACGTCTACGACGCGCCGGGTGTGGGCAACGGCACCCTCGCCACAGCCACGTCGCTGGACTTCGGCATCACCAACGGTGCAACCGCCGCCGCTGCGCTTTGCTATGCGAATGACGTGGACATGTTCGCCTTTGACGGCCTCAACGGCCAGACCGTGACGCTGTCCTTGCCGGTGCGGCCCGCCGACTACAACCTCACGCTCTACGATCCGTCGGGGACGCCGACGACGGTGATCTCGTCTACCACCACGCCCGCCTACGGTGACAACGTGACGCTCAACGCCAGTGGACGCTACACCGTGGCTGTCTCCGTCCCCAATCTCACGCCGACGGCGAGCCAGTACCAACTGCTGGTGACCGACGAAAACTGCGTCGCCAGTGACGCCAACGAGCCGAACAACACAACATTATTCGCCACGGTGATCGCCGACGGTAGCCGCGTGCGCGGCACGTTGTGCAGCAACGCGGACGTCGATCTCTTCCGCATCAGCGCGGTGACCGGCCAACAGCTCACCGTCAACTACCCGGCCAACGCCAGTGCGGCCACCCTGCGTGTGATCCCCGCCGCCGGCGGCGCGGATGTGGGGACGGTCAACGCGGGCGGGCAGGGCGTCTTCACCGTCCCCGCGGACGGCGACTACCTGCTGCGCGTGGAAGACAACACGCTGACGACCACAGACGTCCCCTATCTCTTCGAGGTGCTGCTCGACGCGCCCACCGTGTCGGGATCGCCCTACGTCTACTACAGCCGCGCCAGCGACCTGATCCGCACCGACATCCTCAGCGGCACGGTGGAGCCGATCCTGCTGGGTGAGGGCTTCGTGGGTGGCGTGGCCATCGCCGCCGACAACGCGCGCGGCAAGCTCTACATTCTCGACAACTTCGAGCGCATCATCCGCGCCAACCCCGACGGCAGCGGCGCAGAGGTCGTCGTAGCCAACACCGGCCCCAATGTGCTGCGCTTCACCGAATCGTTGGCCGTGGACGAACGCAGTGGACGCGTCTACTGGACGCAGGCCGACACCGGCGTGGTGGTGGACATTCTCAACGCCCAAGGCGACGGCACAGACGTGCAGACCATCGTCACCGGTATTGCCTACGATCACGGCATCGCCATCGACCCGGTGGGCGGCTTCCTCTACTGGGTGCAGACGTCGCTCTACAACGGCGCGATTGTGGATCAGATCCGCCGCGCCGCTCTCGACGGCAGCAACGTGGAGGTCATCTACGCCGCGCCCGAAGGACGACAGATCCGCGATCTGACCGTAGACTCGTTCGCTCAGACCGTCTACTGGCGCGATCCGACGCAGAACCGCCTGATGCGCGCCCCCGCCGACGGCAGCGGCGACGTCACCGAGATCGCGGCCGTCACCGGCGGGCGGGGCTTCGCCGTACAGCCGCTCAGCGACGAACTCTACTTCGTGGCCGACAGCCGCCTGTGGCAGTCGGACCGCGACGGCAACAACCCCGTGTCGGTGGCGCGCCTCGACGGCGAATACAACGGCGTGAGCAACCTCGATCCCAACGTCTTCTACCCAACGACGATCACGCCACCCGGCTCGAACCTGGCGTTGGCTTTCAGCGTCCCCTACGAGCAGCCGTGCGTCAATGTGGACACGCTGGAACCGAACGATACATTTGCCACGGCGGCGACGATCACCACGGGTTCGCTGTCCGCGGCGCTGTGTACGGCCAGCCTTACCCAGATCGACACCAACGATTACTACAAGATCAGCGTGGCCGACGGCAAACAGATCTCGGTGACGCTCACCGATCTGCCCGCAGACTTTGGTCTGGTCCTCATCGCCGATGGGGCGGGCGTGGGCTGGAGCTACAACCCCGGCACCGCGGACGAGTTCCTCAGCCACATCAACCGCACCGGCGCGAGCGTGGTCTACACGATCCTGGTGACGCAGTGGGTGGGCGGCAGCCGCATCCCCTACACGCTCAACGTGGACGTGGCCGACGCGCCGCCGCCGCCCCCGCCGCCTGCGCCGCCCGCCGACGCCTGCGCGCCCTTCGACAGCTACGATCAGCCCGGTGTGGCAGGCAACCAGACGCGCAACACGGCCACGCCCATCAGCTTCAACACGCCGATCACGGCTGCGCTCTGCTACAGCGGCGACAAGGACTACTACAGCTTCATCGGCGCCATCGGCCAGAATGTGACCATCGACCTGCCCACGCGGCCTGTGGACTACTACATCTCGATCTTCAATCCGGCGGGCAACTACTTCGACGGCATCTTCCCCGGCTCGTGGCTCAGCTACGGTGACAAGATCACCCTCAACGCCGCGGGGACATGGTACGTGGTGGTCTGGTACGATTATCTCGTACCCACCACCGACCAATACGAGTTGCTGCTCAGCGTCAACACCACCTGTTCGGGCCTCGATCCGTACGAGCCGAACAACGACCAGGGTTCACCGTATAACGTCATCACGCGCACGGTGACACTGCGCCAGTCGCTGTGCGAAGTGGGCGACTTCGACTTCTACAGCTTCCCCGTCAGCGTGGGCGATCACCTCTACATCACGCCCAATTCGCTGGTCTCGGGGATGAGCCTCACCCTCGGCTTCCCCGGCGCAGGGTTCGGCTTCACCGAAGAAGCGTTCGACTACGTCGTCAACGTTGCGGGTGACTTCATCCTCGGCGTCTTCCCGCCATCGGGGAACAGCACCGAGAACCTGCCCTACGACATCGACGTACGCATCGACGCGCCGCCCACCCCCACACCGACGCCCAACAACTGGAGTTGCAGCGTCTATGCCGGCACCGACATCCCGAAAGCCATCGATGACTTTACGACCATCGGCTCGACGCTCAATGTGCCTGCGAGCGGCACGGTGACCCACGTCAGCATCAAGGATCTCACCTTCGATCACGGCGGGCTGTCCGGCCTCTCGTTCGGCCTGGGCGCGCCCGATGGCACGGCGGTGGATCTCTTCGCTTTCGAAGATTACGGCTTCTACGTCTGGTGCGGTGGCAGCAATTGTCAACTCTCCATCTCCGACGACGCCATCGCCGGGCTGAAGCCGCCGCAGTTCCCCAACGACGGCGGCACCTTCCGCCCCAGCCGCAACAGCTTTGCGGGTTTCGTGGGCAAAGCCGCCAACGGCGCGTGGACGCTCTACGCCACCGACAACAATTCTTCCGGGGGCGGCGATGTGGGCGACACCACCGGCGATCTCATCGCCTGGAGCCTGGAAGTCTGCGTGGACAACGGCAACACGCCCGATCCCACGCCCACCCCCAGCGCCACGCCCACGCCCGTCCCCCAACCCGGTGACGGCGCACCCGTGGGCGCCGCGGTCGGCTCCACCGTCACCGTGACGCCGACGCCCGAAGTCTGCACGCTGACGCCCGACAGCTTCGAGGACGACGACGTCTACACCGCGGCGAGCATCTTCGACGTGGGCGCGGGCAGCAGCGCCGGTCACAACTTCGACACCGCCGGCGACGCCGACTGGCACCAGATCGCACTGACGGCGGGCCTGCAATACACACTCACCGCCGTCACCGTGGACACGGCACAGCTTGTGACGCTGGCCCTCTACGACACCGACGGCACGACGTTGATCAGCACCGACGTCGACGAACTGGCCTACACACCCACTGTGAGCGGACGTTACTACGTCCGCGCTTCGTCGGCGTCGGGCCTGAGCGTGAGCCGCTGCCGCAGCGCCTACAGCCTGGTGCTTGCCACCTTCAACCCGTCGGCGACCGGTGCGCCGCTGCCGCAGGGGACGCCGATCCCGCCCGGCCATGGCGCGCCGCCGGTGAGCACGGGCATCCAATCGCCCATCGACCGCAGCGCCATGACTTCGACCCTGCCCATCACGATCCAGGTCGGGTTGAATGCCCAGAGCAACATCGGCGGCGCGGCGCTGTGGATCAACGGCCAAAACAGCGCCAACTACCCCGAGTCGACGGCGCGCAGCCTCGCCTCCGACGAACTCTGGCCCGTCTCGTGGACGCCGCCGAGCGGGTGTCTACACCATCACCGCTGTGATCACCGACAGCGGCGGCCTCACGTCCACCAGCCCGGTGAACATCGTCTACGTCGACCTGGCCGATCCTACGGTGACGGTGACCACGGAGCCGATCACGCTGACCCAACTCACCGACGACGGCGGCTACCTGCTGCAAGGCACCGCCGCGGACGACAGCGCCGTGGACAAAGTCGAAGTCAGCCTCGACGGCGGACCGTGGCGCAAAGCCAAGTTGACCGGCGGCAACTGGTCGTTGACCATTGCGCCGCTCTCGCTGGCCAACCCCAACGGCGGCACCGTCAGCATCGCCGTGCGCGTCACCGACAAAGCGGGCCGCACCGGCGCGGACAGCGGCAGCGCGCTCGTCGACGTCGTCCCGCCCGTCGTCTTCACCGCCACGGTGACGCTGCAAAGCGGCGCGCTGATCACACCGTCGCAGGTGATCACCAGTCTCAACCCGCGCCTCGCCTGGCCCGTCATCGGCGGCGCGGTGACGGTCTACGCCGGTTGGACGGAGACGCCGGACGCCACCATCGGCGCGCTCACGTCGTACGGTCCTGGCGCGGGGACGTACGATCTGGCCATGCCCGAGGGCGCGGCCCGCTATGCCCACGTCATCGCCGTGGACGTCAACGGCAACCAGACGGCCTACACCCGCGGACCGTTCATCTTCGACACGCCCACCACGCCCGACTACGTCGCCGATCTGTCCCAAGACAACTGGATCGACAGCGGCGGCAAACAGGTGGGCCAGATGGTGACCGACCGCGGCACGCAGCAACTCTTCGCCGGTTGGGACAGCAGCAACCTGCGCCTGCGCTGGCAGGGTCTTAACCTGAACAACGGCGATCTCTACCTCTACCTGGGGACCGGCGGCAGCGGCAGCACGGCGCTGTTTAACCCCGCCGGCGCGGAACAGGGGAACGTCCTGCCCTTCGCCGCCAACTACATGATCCGGCTCTCCACCGCGTACACGCCCACACTCTACACGTCCAACGGCGGCGCGTGGACAGTCGGAGCGCCCCTCGACGCCGTCACCGCGGGGACCGTCACCGACGTGCTTGTACCGTTCAGCGCGCTGGGCGCGACCCCGGCGTCGTCGTTGAAGTTGCTGGGCGTGGCGTCGGAACTCAATCTCCTCGACGTGTGGGCCACCGTCCCCGACCAGAATGTGGGGCGGACGTGGACGCAGTTCGTGGAATTCGCATCGCTGGGCGCGGGCATCGTCCCCGCGGATGGGGTGTGGGCGGACACGCTGCTCGACGTCAGCGTGACGGCGAACCCGTCACCGGCGCAGTTGCTGGGCGTGGGCGACAGCATCGCCGTCACCGTGACGGCGCAGAACGTGGGCAGCGCCGGGTTGCCGCTGCTGAGCGTGGGCGGTGCGACGTCGGGCGGCGTCTCGATCTCGAACTCGCCGCAGGTCGCCAACAGCATCGCACCTTCGGGCACGGTCTCGCTGGTCCTCAACGGCACGGTCAACGGCGACGGCGCACTCGATGTCACACTCACCGACAGCTACCATCGCCCGTACGTGGTGCAGACGCTCGACTATCGGTGGACACGTCCGCGCCGGTCAGCGTCAGTGTAGTAATCAGCTACGTTGTGGCGGGCGTGAACACCGTCATTGCCGCCGCCGAGGACGAATCGCCGCTGGCCTCGTTCGATCTGCAAGTCAACGGCAGCACCATCCCCTGCACCGTGGGCGGCAACGCGGACGGCAGTTTCGTCTGCACTTTCGACGCCTGCACCCCCACCGACGGCGATCTTCACCATCAGCGGGCGGGCGACGGATGTCCACGGCAATGTGAGTGGCTGGCGCGCGCCGCAGCAGGTGACTGTCGACGCCACAGCGCCGCAGATCACGCTGTCCGCGGCGGCGCTGGCTGCGCTGAGCGACGGTCGCATCGGGTCCGCAGAACGCGACTCACCGGCGATGTCATCGACGAACGGCAGAGCGGCGGCCCAACTCTGCGTCGACGATTCCACCGCCAACTGCCGCAGCGATGCCACCCAGGACGACGGCGGCTGGACGCTCATTGTCCCCGCGCTGGGCGACGGCATTACGACGACGATCTCGTTCATCGGCTACGATGTCGCGGGGAATGCGAGTCAGCCGGTCACCCGGACCGTGCTCGTGGATACGGTTGCGCCCAAATTCGGCGCGATCAACACGTCCACGGCGAACGGCGTCCTCACCGTCTCCGGCGCGGCGACAGACGGCGACGGTCTCGCCACGGCGAGGCTCTTCCTCGTGCTGCCCAGCGGCGGCAGCACGATTGTCACGGGGACGGTGAGCGGGTCCACGTGGTCGGTGACGTACGACTTCACACAGTTGGGTGATCACCAGGTGTTGGCGCTGCTCACGGATCGGGCGGGCAACCAGGCCACGTCCTACGTGGGGACGGTCACCGCGGCGGCTGTGGCCGACACACCGACGCCGACGGCAACCGCCACCAGCACGCCAACCGGCACACTCACGCCGACACCCACCGGATCGCCCACGGCGATGAGCACGCCGTCCGCGACGCCGACAGCCACCGGCACACCTGGGCCTGCGGCCACGCCCACGGCAACTGCCACGCCAACGCCGACAGCCACGGGAACGCCGCGACCAACCGAGTGGTGGCACTATCTGCCGTTCATCGCCAACGACAAATCGCAGGGAGGGGAGAACCCAGGCGAGGATGGGCCTGGGACAGAGCGGCTCTGGTTACCGGGTGTGATGCAAGACTAGCGCCGGTTGAGCCTATAAACTCTATCTGCTCCCAAAGGAGACGCAGGGCGCCAGGATGAATGGTCATCTCGGGCTCTTCAAGTGCCACCAGATTCAGAGGTGGATCTTGATATAAAGCGAGAGAATCCCAAGCATCCGTAATGTGCCATCGGATTCCTTTGCCAGATCAAACAGTGCTCGGTCCTCCGACACCTCATGTGTTAGCGACGTAACAAGGTAGGAGCCAACTTGGCTGACCTGATAGTCCACAACATCAGGCAAAGGTCTGCCAAGCTGCGATAGTTCTTCACCCACAGTTTTGTGATCATGTCATTGACCTCTCATGTAGAAAGCCTTTGTTAGTGAATATAGCTGAAGTACGCTGTAGAATCAAGGTCTTGTCGTACCCATGAATCACACATGCCTTCATTTGTTTTTTACTAAAGATTTTATTAAATCTATTGACAGTGATGTTTATTTGTAGTACTGTGGTACTAACTTACAACGCCTCTCATTATCCTAACGACACTTTATTTGAAAAATCGTATCCGGCTTACAAAACCCAACTCTGCTGGGCCTGTTGTTTGTATCCGGTCCCTATCGGGTGCTACATGCCACCAGACGCCAGAGCGACCTTAGCCGATATTGCCGAGCGCGTCGGCGTTTCCCCGTCTACGGTCTCGTTGACCCTGCGCAACAAGCCAGGTGTGAGCGAGGAGACCAGACAGCGGGTGATTCAGGGCGCGCTGGCGTTGGGCTACAGCCTCAAGCAGATCGACGACGCCAATCCGGTGGACGTGAACACCATCGGCGTGCTGGCCAAGAGCGACGGCATGACCAACCACTTCTACGGGCCGGTGCTGGCGGGGATCGAGGCAGTCTGCCGAAAGCGACAGATCAACCTGCTCTACGCGCATCTTGAGGTGAACGATGAGAACCTCCCAGTGCGCACGCCGCGCATGTTGGCCGAAAACAGCGCGGACGGTCTCCTGGTGGCCGGCATCTGGCTGGATGAGACGCTGTTGGGCATGTTGCGGCGGCTCGACGTGCCGCTGGTCCTGGTCGACAGTTACGCCTACTCTGGGCAGTACGACACGGTCGTTTCCGACAACGAAGACGGCGCCTACCGCGCCACCCGTCATCTGATCGAGCGGGGCCATCGCCACATCGCCATGATTGGCGCGACGCCGAATGCCTACCCCAGCATCTTGGGCAGGCGATTGGGCTACCAGCGCGCCATGTCCGAGGCGGCGCTGCCTGAATGCTATGCCGATTGCCTGCCCCGCCCTGCGTACATCGAAGAAACCTTGAACAGTGTACTGGCCGACGCGCCCCAGGTGACGGCCTTCGCGTGCAGCAACGACGTGGTGGCGATCCATACGATGCAGTTGCTCCACAGGTTGGGGAAACACGTGCCCAACGACTTTTCCGTGACTGGATACGACGACATCGATCTGGCAAGCCATGTCAGCCCGGCGTTGACGACACTGCGCGTGGACAAAGCACGCATGGGGCGCATCGCCGTGGAGACACTACTCGACCGGCTCGATCACCCCGATTCGGCGTCATTGCACGCCGTCGTCGCGCCCGAATTGATCGAGCGCGCCTCGGTCGGCCCGCCGCGCCGGCGCTAGGACAAGATGGCCGAAAAGAGTCCATGAACTCCGCGTTCAACTGAATCGGCCTGGCGAGTTTCTAGAGCGGAACAGCGGGTTCCGCTGTCAATACGGCGCAGAATTGCGCCGGAAACGGGAGGGTATTCCGCAAAACGGCTTTTTGATTCACTCTGCTGCATGTGATGCATCCATTGCCCTGGATACTCCCTATCCAGAGTCGTGCCAAACCCCATGTTCGGATCATCATCATCAAACAAGGAGAAGAAAATGAGTGAGCAGAACAAGCTTTCCCGCAGGCAGTTCCTGACTTTGAGCAGCACGGTGGCCATCGGCGCAGCCCTGGCGGCGTGCGCGCCGGCAGCCACCACACCGTCGGAACCGGCGGCGTCGAGTGGTGGCGGCGCGGCGCCATCGGCTGAAAAGGCCGTGGTGCGCGCCCACATGGTGGAGAAGCAGGACGTCTCCGCCTGGATCCAGATGGGCCTGGATCAGGACATCGACGGCTTCGTCTCCAACAACCCCGACATCGAACTGACGTTGGAAACTATCCCAGGCTGGACCGCGGAATACGTGCCAAAGATCCTCTCCTTCACGGCCGCGGGCACACTGGGCGACCTGGTGTGGTTCCCGCCGCGGCATCGCAGTCACATCGCCTGGGGCGAGAGCTACGGCATTGTGCAGGATCTGCGCACCTACGCCGACGCCGCAGGCTACGTCCTCGAAGACAACTTCCTCGGCGGCGCCATCGAGGCCAACAGTTTCGGCGGCAAGACCTACTGGATGTCGTTCATTTCGGAACCCATCGTGCCGATCATCGCCTACAACAAGACGAAGGTACAGGAGATGGGTCTGCCCGAACCCACCGACGACATGACCTTCGCCGAGCTGGCCGAGTGGGCGCAGTTGGGCACCACCGACGACGTCTTCGGCTATTACCGCGCCGACCGCGGCTCAGATCCGTTTGGCAGCGGTCCGTACTATCGTCAGCACGGTGTGGAACCGGTCAGTGAAGACGGCACGAAGGCCACTTTCCTCGACAACCGCGATCAGTTCGTGCAGGCGCTCACGTACAGCTACGATCTGATGAACACGTGGAATGTCTCCCCGTCACCGGCGGCAGGCGCCATCAACGCGCCGGAACTCTTCGGCGGGCAGAAGGTGCTGGCCGTGGACATCTGGCCTTTCCGCATCCAGATCTACCCCGCCACCTACACCGACTTCGAGATCGACTTCTTCCTCACGCCCACGGTGAACAAGGGCGACGCCCGCCGCAGTATGTTGAACGAGCACGTCTTCGGCCTCACCACCAAGAGCGCGGCGCCGGATGCTGCCTTCAAGGCGCTGGCCTGGTTCTGCGGCAAGGAAATGAACGTGCAGGGTCTCGTGCAAGGGCGAAAGGCCCGATTGCCCGCGGCGATGTGTGGGCCGACGAGCGTGTCTACGAGTCGATTCCCACCTACGCCAAGCTGCGCCCGATCATGGAAAGCATCGAGCCGGACTACCTGGTGGCCAACTACCGCGGCCAGGAATTCGACCAGGCCTTCGCTCAGGCGTGCGACGCGATGGAATTGGGTGAGTTGCAGCCCGCAGAAGCGGCAGACCAGATCCAGGAACTCTGCCAGGCCGTGCTGGACAAAGAAGAGGCATAAGGCATTCGGTTCAAAACGAGAATAGAACGCGGATCGAGCGGACTGGGCGGATGAAAACGGATCTTTCCGCTCAGATCCGCCCAATCCGCGTTCTATCTCTGCCATTGTGCGCGCCCCCTGGCGGTGACAGCCGCCCAAGTGTAGAGAGCGAACTCAACCCATGACCACGCAAACTTCTGTTCCCAACGCGTCTTCCACGACGCCGGCTCGCGATAGGCCGAACCGACCGTCGGCTGCCCGTCGCCGCGAGGCCATCGAAGGCATTCTTTACACCTCGCCCTGGATCATCGGCTTCGTCGTCTTCATCCTGGGGCCGCTGGCGGCGTCGCTTTACCTGAGTTTCACCAAATACAACGTGTTGCGCCCGCCCAAGTTTATCGGCCTGGACAACTTCGCCTACATGTTCACCACGGATCCACTGTTTTTCCCCTCGCTAATGCGCACTTTCTACTTCGCACTGTTGAGTGTCCCCATTGCGATGGTGCTCTCGC
This sequence comes from Caldilineaceae bacterium, assembly GCA_041391225.1. Lineage (GTDB taxonomy): Bacteria > Chloroflexota > Anaerolineae > Caldilineales > Caldilineaceae > RI-153. The sequence goes on along the minus strand of JAWKOL010000014.1, from coordinate 113,718 downwards.
TGATGGTGGCGATTCTGCTCAACCAGAAGCTTGTGGCGACGACGGTGTGGCGCACGCTCTATTTCTTGCCCACGCTGACACCGATTGTCGCTGCGGCGCTGCTCTGGCGCTGGATGCTGAACCCCGATGTGGGGCTGGTTAACTACCTGCTTGGGTTGATCGGCATCGACGGGCCGGGCTGGCTGTCGAGCACGACGTGGGCTATCCCCTCGTTGGCGCTCATGGGGCTGTGGGCCAGCGTAGGTGGATCGCGCATGATCATCTTCCTGGCCGGTCTACAAGACGTGCCGGTGGAAATGCTGGAGGCGGCGGAGATCGACGGGGCCGGCACCTGGGCCAAATTCCGCCACGTGACGCTGCCCATGATCACGCCCACCGTCTTCTTTAACATGGTGCTGGGGATCATCTTTGCGCTGCGCACATTCGATATTGCGTTTGTGTCCACAGCCGGAGGGCCGGCGCGCGCCACCTGGTTCTTCTCGCTGCATATCTACCAGAACGCGTTCACCAGCTTCGACATGGGCTACGCGTCGGCGCTGGCGTGGATCTTCTTCATCATCCTCTTCCTGCTGACCTTCCTCCAGTTCCGCCTTTCGGGGCGCTGGGTCTTCTACGCAGCGGAGCGCTAACATGACGACCAACGCTATCACTACGACACCCGTTCAGCGCCGCAGACCGCGCTACCGGTTTCTGCGTGTCAGCAGACTGACTTTGCTCTACGTCATCGTCGCCATCGGCGCGGTGGCCTCGATGATGCCGTTCTTCTGGACGGTGGTCAGCTCCGGCAAGACGATTACCGAGTTGTATCGGTACCCACCCACGTTCTGGCCTGAGTCGCCGCAATTCATCCAAAACTATACGCAAGTGTGGACGGATGTCCCCTTTGGGCGCTGGTTGTTCAACACGTTTTGGGTGACGTTTTGGGCGCTGCTGGGCGGCACGCTGTCTTCGGCCATTGTGGCCTACGGCTTTTCGCGCTTCCGTTTTCCATTGCGCGACGCCTTCTTCTTCGTGACATTGGCCACGATGATGCTGCCGGTGGAAGTAACGCTGATCCCCACCTATCTGCTCTTTCAGCGCTTTGGCTGGATCGACACCTACTACCCGCTCATTGTGCCGGCCTGGTTCGGTGGCGGCGCCTTCAACATCTTCTTGATGCGCCAATTTATGATGAGCATCCCCTACGATCTGGACGAAGCGGCCCGACTGGACGGCGCCAATAGCTGGCAGATTCTGTGGCAGATCATCCTGCCATTGGCGCGTCCTGCACTGGCGACGTTGGCCACATTGGGCTTCATCAGCAATTGGAACAACTTCCTCGGCCCGCTGATCTTCCTCAACAGCGAAGAAAAGTACGTCGTCGCCGTGGGGCTGCGCTACCTGCAGAGCACCTTCGCCGGTGGATCGGCAGTGGTCTCCCGCCCACAGGACCACCTGCTCATGGCCGCGGCGCTGATGGTGGCGCTGCCGTGCCTGATCCTGTTTTTCCTCGGGCAGAAGTACTTCGTGCAGGGCATCGTCACCACTGGCTTGAAGGGATGAGGCGTCGCCCGTGGACCCGTCAGTGCCTGGCACTGACTCGACACCGATTCTGCGAGTTGCACACAGTATCACTGAGTTAAGCGAGGAGTGAGCACGCCCTCGTGCGGCTGTTCTCGTCTAAAGTATATGTTCAATCTGATCGCACTTTAGACCCGCACCTGGGGGGTGCTCACTCCGCGGATATTCGAGGGTTGGTCGCTCAACTTGCTGACATTCAGTTGGTAGTCTGCCAGGAAGGACACGAAGAATGGCGCAAAAGATCGGGTTGGCAATGGCGTTCTTCCTGTTGATGCTGACGCTTTCGGCCTGCGCGCCCGCCGTAGGAGACGCCGTCCTGCACATGACGCGCCCAGAGGACGGCAATCCGCAACGCTTCCACGCAGTGGAATTCGATGTTCGCAGCGATGCAAATGTGGACAACCCATTCGATCCGGCCCAGATGGATCTGCAAGTGGCCTACACCGCCCCCTCGGGCGCGCAGATGAGCGTCCCCGCATTCTGGTATCAGGCGTATGATGCGTCCACGTTGCAGCCGCAGGGCGAACCACGATGGAAGGCGCGTTTCACCCCCACCGAAAGCGGCGAATGGCGCGCCCAGGTGATCCGCGATGGTGATCCTGTGGGCGAGGCGTTGGCGTTTACGGTGGACGAGAGCGATCACCTCGGCTTCGTGCGCATTGACAGCCGTAACCCGCGCTACTTCGCCTTCGACAGCGGCGCGCCCTACTTCCCCATCGGCCTCAACATCGGCTGGTCCAACGGCGACGTCCTCGCCGACTATGAACGCTGGTTCGACCGGCTCAGCGAAAACGGCGGCAACGTGGCGCGCGTTTGGATGGCGTCGTGGTCGTTCGGCATCGAGTGGAACGACACCGGACTGGGCAATTACACGAACCGCATGAAACAGGCGTGGCTGCTGGATCAGGTCTTTGCGATGGCCGAAGCACGCGGCATTACGATCATGCTCACGCTGATCAACCACGGCGCGTTCAGCACGTCGGTCAACCCGGAATGGGAACAGAACCCGTACAACGCGGCGTTGGGCGGCCCTTGCGCGGTGCCGTACGAGTTCGTCACCAACGAAGCGGCCAAGGAGATGTTCAAGCGACGTCTGCGCTACATCGCCGCGCGCTGGGGTTATTCGACCAATCTGCTGGCGTGGGAGTGGTGGAACGAGGTGAACTGGGTGGGTCTGGTCGACCGCGATCTAGGACCGTGGACAGAGGAGATGACCGCCTACATCCAGCAGTTCGATCCCTACGATCACCTCGTCACCACCAGCTACGCCGACGGCACACGCACGGGGATCTGGGAGATCGGCGCGCTGGACTTCGCCCAGCAGCACGACTACACCGGGCTTAATCCGCTGGACACGTTCCCACTCTCGTACGAACGCATTGCCCGCACCGCCGGCAACAAGCCCATCGTCTTCGGTGAACTGGGCTTCTCGTCGGGCGACGATGAAAACCTGGCCGGGCTGGAGAGCATTCAACTGCACAACGGCCTGTGGGCTGCGCCTTTCACGGGTTACGCCAGCACCGCTATGCACTGGTGGTGGGACAACTTCGTCGATCCACAGGATCAGTGGCGACACTACAAGGGGATTTCCACCTTCTTGCAGGGCGAGGATCTGGCCTTGCTGCGGCCCCGCAGCGGCTCGGCGTCGCCGGGCGATGTCGACGTCCTCGTGCTGGGGGACGACGATCATCAACTGCTGTGGGTGCGCAACCGCGCCTACGACGTCCCCGCGGCCAACGACGCCTACAACGCCGCCATCCTCCAGGCCATCCGTTCCAACACCACGATGACCAGTTGGACCTACGAACCCGATCCGCTGACAGACGTACAGATCACGCTGACCGATCTGCCCGCGGGTGAGTATCAAGTGAAGTGGTTCGATCCACAGGCCGCCGAGTGGCTGAGCGAGGAGACCGTCACCGCGGCAGATGGGATGGTCACGTTGATGATGCCGACGATCAGTAAGGACATGGCGGCGAAGTTGCGCCGTGCTCGCTAAACAAACTTCTCACCATCTTCGAAAACCTGCCAGCCCTCACCCCGCAACTTGTAGACGGTCCCTGTTGTTACGCGTTAACCTGAGCGCCAATACGTGAAATCCGTACACAGAATTGGGAATTGACAGTTGCTCAATGACGCCTAACAATGAACACATATGGACACAGCCTTTTGCCACGTTAGGTCACCTCAATCAACAGTGATCAACTCCGTTTTCGTTCGCCCATTCTTCGCGATCCACTCGTAAGGACCGTCTATGAAGTTCAGTTTACCTCGCGTTTTCTGCACGGCACTTGTTCTGCTGCTGACGCCAAGAGACAACTGATCGTCGGAGCCGGAAATATAAGATCCACAGATTTCACGGATGAAACGGGTTCCAGAAATATCTTCTGAATCCATCAAATCCGTGAAATCTGTGGATCTTCTTTTCTGCCCTTGCGGTGAAACCCTATTCCGTCGCGAAGACCTGGAGATCGTCAAACAAGATCGCGGACGCGGCTGCTTCGTCGTAGTTTTCGGCCACGATGCCGAAGACGCCGCCGCTGAGGTCGCCGTCGGTGAAGCTGCCCACCCAGCGCTCGTTGACGTAGATGTCGTAGATCTCGCCGTTGGCGGCGATGGTGAGCAGGTTGGCTTCGCCTTCACCGGTGGCGATGCCTTCCACCACCGTCCAGTCGATCAGCGTTTCCACCTCACCGTCCACCACCTTCTCGGCGAGGACGTAGCCGTCGCCGCTGATGCGCACGGCGTAGAACGACTCGTCGTCCACCAGTTGGAAGATGAGGCCGTAGGCGTTGTCCCAACTACCGGCGTAGGTGAGCGCCACCTGGAGGATGAAGCTGTCGCCCAGTTCCGCTTCGGCGTAGTAATCGTAGACCGGGCCAGACTGCGCCGCCAGCTCGTAGACGTACATTTCGTTGTCCGCATCGTAGTAGCCCATGCCCCAGTCCGACATCTCTTCATCGTCCCACAAGCCGCTTTCGGGATCGCTGAAATCATCGGCAAAGAGGACCTCGCCCCCCACCGGCGGCGGCACGCCTTCCGACAGCCGCTCGATGCCCGAGATGAGCACGTCGAAGCTGTAGAGCTGTGTTGTCAACCAGCGTCAGGGCGTCGTCGTAGATCTCGTCGTCGAGGATCACGATGGACAGGTAGGCCAGCTCGGGCGTGGGCGCGGCCACCACCACACCGCCGGAGACAGGCGTCCCGTCCCAGTCGGCGCTGAAGTCGAGCCATTGGCCGTTGAACGCGCCCAGCGCGTAGCCCACCGGTTCGTCGCCAAAGCTGACGTCGCTGAGGCCGAATTCGTCGCCTGCCAGGCGGTTCACGGCGTCTTCCAGCACAAACGCCCGCGCGTCGGAGACGCTGGTGGGTTCCTCGAAGACGTACTGCTCGATCTGCACGTAGCCGTTTTCGTCGGCATTGATCAGCACAGCGTAGCCCTGATCCGAGAAGGCGGTCCAGTCTTCGGGGTGGAGCAGGGCGAAGAGCAGATCCTCATCCACGAAGGGGACGTAGCCGTCCTCGGCCGCGGCGTCGTCGTTGACCACGAAGATGGTCTCGTAGGACTCGTAGGTCTCGCCGTCGAGATCCTCAGCGATGATGCCGACGACATAGTTGCCGCTGGGCGCGGGCGTGGTCTCGATGAAGAGCGGTTCGTCGCCGAAGGTCAGGGTGCCGGCGGCGCGGCTGTAGTCTTCATCCTCGGCGTTGGCGGCCAGGTTGATGCCCTGCTGGAGCACGGTGACGCTGTCCCCTGGCTGGGGGCGGATTTCCCACGGCGCGCCGGCGCTGTTGGCGGCGTCACCGGTGAAGCTGAGGACACGCTCCAGTTCGCCGTCGCGGAAGTAGAGCGTGGCGTAGCGGTCGGGGCTACCATCGGCGAAGGCGTAGACGCCGTCGACGGTGTAGGTGGGCGAGTCGCCGTAGGTGTCGGGCATGAAGAGCACGCGCAGCGAGGTTTCGCCGTCGCTGATGGCGTAGACCGTCGGCTCCCACTCGTAGCCAACCTCGAACTCTTCGTCGGGCCAGACGGGGTAGATCACGTCGCCGGCTTCCTGGTTGGCGTCGGAGAAGATGAAGTCCATGTCCTCGATGATCAGCACGTCTTCGGCAGGGAGGAAGCGCCCGATGAAGGTGTAGAGGAAGGCCAGATTGCTGCCGCCCACCACCGACGATACGGTCACCGGCTCGCCGGGATAGGCCACTTCCGCCGACAGGCTGATCGGGTCCACGCGCACGGGTTTCGACACCGAAGCAGGCGGCGCGGACGGCGTTGTCGGCTGAGCCAAGATGTTATTTTCGAGCAAGAAGGCGACGAACTCTTCGTCGAAGCCCTCGCCGAGGAGCGCGGCAGCGATGTCTTCGGGGCTGTAGCCTTCTTCGAGCAGTGCTGCCACCTGCGCGAGCAGCGCGTCGACATCTTCGGAGGCCAGTTCCTCGTTCTGCTGCTGCACCTGGTAGGCGGGATCGTTCTGCGGGCGGTTGAAGCTGGGCGCAGCGCCACCGCCAGCGTGGAAGGCCAGGAATTCGTCCCAATTGGTGGATTCGGCGAAGCGGGCGGCGACGGTGGTGTAGCCGAAGTTGTCGGCCACGCCGAACATGTTGGGCACGGGGAAGTAGATGGCGATGCCATTGGAGCCGCGGCGTCCTTCGCCGTGGGTTTCGGCGATGACGGCGGCTTGCAGCGCGGACAGCAGATCCTGGGCCGCGGCCTGCACGTCGGCGTTGTTGCTGTTCTGGGCCACGAGTTCGGCGAAGTTGCCCAGATCGATGTAGGGCGAGGGCCAATCTTCGCCGAAGACCGATTCGTAGGAGCGGGCGTAGCTGCGCGCCGTGGCCACCACACGTTGATCGATGTTGCCGAGGGCGGCGGCGAAGGCGTCAATGGCCGTGTTCAGGTCGGCCACCGCGGAAAGGTCCACGGCGCTGAGGGTGACGTCGTGGAATAGTTCCTGGGCCACCTGCTCCGGCGCGAGGCCGCCGGCGAAGTTGGGATCGTAGAGGCGGATGTCCTGGTTGATGTAAGATTCGACGATGGCCGTGGTCAGACCGGCGCCGTCCATGCCCGGGTTCTGCATCAGCGCGTCGAGGAAGCCGACGTAGGCCCACCCCAGGCTCGGTTCTGTCTCCTGCGAGGCGACGGAGTAGAGGGCGTGCGGCGCCAGCGCGGTGAAGACTTCGATCTGCGCCATCAAACAGGCGTCGAAGCCGACGACGTCGAGTTGACCGATGCCGCTGTCGGCCAGGGCGGCTTCGAGGGTGCGGTCGATCTCCATCAGCCACAAGTTATCCACGCCGAACATGTCGACGAGAAAGATGTCGTCCGCGCCGGAAACGCCAGGATCGGGGTCACCGAAGCCGCCAGGCCAGCCGCTGCCATGATCTGAGAGGATCAACATGCGTTTGGACGCCGGGAAGTTGGCCGTGGCCCACAGGATGAAGTCGTAGAGCGATTCACCGTCGGCCATGTTGACTTCGCCCAGGTCCGCGATCTCTTCGGAGCTGATCTCGTTGACGTCATCGTCTTGGGTGATGTAGAAGCGCTTGGTGGAGATGAAATCACCCATGCCGTCGAAAGCGCCGTCGTAGCGATCCACTTGGGCCACGATGTGGACGGCGGCGCTGGAGCCGACCAGTTCCATTTCTTGCAGGTCGAACATCATGTCTTCTTCGAGGACGTTGTCATCGGCCACAGAGTAGACCATGATCAGCCACTCGGCCTCGTCCATTTGGGCGGGGGGCGCGGCAGCCGCCGGCAGCGCGCCAAGCCCAAGCAGCAAGAACAAAGACACAATCAGCCAGAGCCGATTGCGCACAGGACGCATACATCGCATGATTCCAGGCATCGCGATCTCCTCGAAATTGGTGTTCGTTTGGGAAAATATGATGAAAAGATGGTCAAGCAAATGCGGAGCAGGGAGTACGGTGGTGCAGAGCGTACGCGGTGGTATCGATTTGAGGTGTGCGGGGTGATCAGCGATGATCAATTGCGCAATTATGGCGGAAAAGCTGAGCTTGTGCAATGACCAATTTAGCGGATGGTGCGGCTATGGTATGATGCGAGCGCATCGGCACGTCAACCAACCAGTCACCCAACCAGTCACCCAGGAGAAAATCTATGCCATTCTTCGATCCGGCCGAACGTGAGCCACACGAACTCTTCCCCGGCATCCTCACCCGCACCTTTTGGGGCGACAAGATCCTGATCTCGATGCTCGATCTGGCGCCGCACGGCGACGTCCCTTTCCACAGCCACCCACACGAGCAGGCCGGCGTCGTCCTCGAAGGCGAGTTGGAGCTGACCATCGACGGCGAAGTGCGCCTTCTGGGGCCAGGGCAAGTCTTCGTGATCCCCGGCGGCGTGGAACACCGCGCCCGCACCCTGGACAAACCGGCGAAGGTCATCGATATCTTTAGCCCTGTGCGGGAGGAGTATAAGTTTTAGGGATCGGGGACTGGGGACTGGGGACTGGGGACTGGGTTGAGATCGTGGTTGGGCAATTAGGATGCTATCTGGTCAAGTTGGCGATTGGGCGATAAAGAGATTGGGTGATTGAGGGACTCGGCGATTCCTACTTCATGTCGAGACGACGCTCGGCAATCGCTCAATTGCTCAATCCCCCAATCGCCAACTGGTCAGGAGCACCAATCCAATGTCCCGATCTTATCTATACCCAATCCCCAGCCCCTAATCCCCAGTCCCCAATCCCCGCTCGTAGCGGGTTGAGCCGTCCGCGCCGTAGAAGGTGACCTCGTACCACTGAAATTCGCCCTTGTCGTAGACGAAATTGGCCGAGAAGATGGTTTCCTCGAAGATCCAGGGCACGAAGACGCGGTCACCGGGCCAGAGGTTGAGATCGAGCAGTTTGTCATTGTCGATCCAGGCCAGATTGCCCTCGGGCGAATCGATCAATTCCCCTTCGAACTCATCAAACGTGTACAAAAACGTGTACCAGTCGTCGATCTGATCGAAGGCGGGGAAGGTGATGAAGCCGCGCAGCCGCGGGTTGCGGCAGCACAGCCCACTTTCCTCGAAGACCTCGCGGATCGCGCACGCCTCGGGCGATTCCCCCGGCTCCAATTTGCCGCCAAGGCCGTTCCACTTGCCCTGGTGCATGTCGTTCTGTTTTTTCACGCGGTGGATCATGAGGGTTTGGTTGTCGCGCTGGACGTAGCAGAGGGTGGCTAGTTTCATAGGATTTACGATTTGCGATTGTCGGGTTGAGAATGCGAATGGACATTTTGCACAGATTCTTGTTGACCAAAACAGGTTGTCGAGCGGGCATCTTTTGTTCAACCCAACAATCGTAAATCGTACATCGTAAATCGCAAATTCTAGAACGCCGCCAACTCCCTTGCTCGCGCATAGATCTTATCCGCGCCCGGACGGTACGCGTCTTCCAGCGGCGGGCTGAACGGGATCGGCGTATCCAGGCCCGTGAGGCGCTGGATCGGGGCGTCGAGCCATTCGAAGGCGTGCTCGCTGATGATCGACGAGATCTCCGCGCCAAGACCGGTGTTCCCGTTGGCGGCGTGGACGATGAGGATCTTGCCCGTCTTGCGCGCTGTGTCGAGGACGGCGTCCACGTCCAGCGGTTTGAGCGTGCGCAGGTCGAGGACGTCGGCTTCGATGCCTTCGGCGGCGAGGCGTTCGGCCGCGACCAGGCACTCGCGCCGCATGGCGCCGTAGGTGATGATCGAAAGGTCCGCGCCGGTACGGGCAAGATCGGCCTTGCCCAGCGGCACCACGTAATCGCCCGTGGGGACGAGTCCTTTCATGGAGCGGTATAGCGGTTTGCTCTCGAAGTAGATCACCGGATTGTTGTCGCGGATGGCGGCGATGAGCAGCCCGTAGGCGTCGGCGGGGGTGGCGGGGGCCACAACTTTGAGGCCGGGCGTGTGGGTGAACCACGCTTCGGGGTTCTGGCTGTGGAAAGGACCAGAACGCAGCCCGCCGTCGCTGGGCGCACGGATCACCCAGGGGATCGCCCCACCCCAGCGGTAGTGATTGGTGGCGGCGAACTGCACAATGGCGTCGAAGCCGGAGCTGATGAAGTCGGCGAACTGCACCTCGATCACCGGGCGGAAGCCCATCAACGCCATGCCCGATGCCATGCCGATGAAGCCATTTTCGCTGATGGGCGTGTTGATCACGCGGTCTTCGCCGAAACGGTCGGAGAGGCCCTTGGTCACCTTGAACGCGCCGCCGAAGGGATCGGCCACATCTTCGCCGATCATGACGACGTTTTCGTCGCGGCCCATCTCGAAGTGCAGGGCGGCGTTGATGGCGGCAAGGTAGGTCAGTTCTGCGGCAGCGTTCTTTTGCGCGAGATCGAGATCAGCAGTAGGCGTGCTCATGGCGGGTCCTCTTGGGCGTGGGGTTGGGACGATTGTGTCGATCATTTTAGCATAGGAAGCAGCACGGCGACCATCACCTACACCCCAACCCGCCATAGGCGTTAAGTTAAGCGTCGTAGACACAAGTGCCGGGGACTTTTCGTCGCAGCGAGACGGGGTCATCACTCCTGGCGACTCGTCCAACATGAAGTCCCCGGCACTTTCGCTGGTCCTTATCTTAACGCCTACACCCCAACCGCCCCCTCTTCGTAACCTCGCACCCTAGACGAGGACACTATGTTTTGGTGCAAGGATGCAATCCCGAGGGTGCCTGGAACAGTGCTTGCGTCGTCAGTGGCGGCAACACATAGAAAAGGCATTCGGCCAGAACAAGAGATGAGGGGGAATATGGACCGGTGGCCTAATCACCCAATCGCCCAATCCCTTCCTCCACAAACCGCCGCGCCGGGTTGCTGCGCCAATAGGATTGGCGATTCTGATCTTCGGGGATGGTGGCGGCGATGCGCGAGAAGACGGCGTGGAAGCGAGCGAGGACCTGCCTCGCGCATGGATCACCGACGGCGCGCAGGATGCGATACACATCGGCGTAAACGTGTTCGTAGTCGATGATGGTGTTCAGGTTGCCGTTGAGGATGGCGGGCAGGTAGGGATCGATCATCGCGCGCCGCCGTCGCGTGTCCTTGGCGCAGGCGGATCGTGGCCTGCCCCAGTACGGGCGGGAGGTAGGCAAGGGTCCGTCCATGCGCGTCGAGGATCTGCATGGTGCGGTGAAATGCTTGCCAACCGGCGTCGAGATCGCCGGCCAGCACATGGGCGCGGCCCAGCAGACACGAAGAAATCGCCTGCAAATCCAGGTGGCGGTTGACCACGCCTGTGTCGATGCCCTGTTGCGCAAAGACAACGGCCTGCTCAGCGTCTTCGCTGAAGAGGGCGTGTAAGGCGAGGCGACCATAGAGCAGGCCCAGGTGCATGGGGTCACCTGTCTTCTGCACCACGGCCATGGCCCGGGCGTTGTAGTGGGCCATTTCTACGAAGTTCCCGATCTGGAAATAGAAGCCGCCGTAGAAGTTGAAGGCGCGCGCCTCGGCCACCACATTCTGCAAGAGCCGCGCCTTGTGCAGCAACACCGCCAGATGGTGGCGCATCTCTGAAAAATCCCCCCAGAGCGTCTGCACGTAGACAAGAAACCCGCGCGCAAAAAAGTCCACCGTGAGATCGCCGCTCTGTTCGGCCAACGCCACCGCCTTCTTCAGCATCGCCAACCGTTGATGTATGTCCGATTTCTGCCCCGACAGTTCCACGTAGAACTTGGCCTGGAGCGCATAGTCGTTGGAATCCTGCAAAAGGTGGTAGGCGCGATTGAGGTGCGTCTCCGCCTCCACCCGCCTGCCCTGATGGCTGTAAGTTGAACTCAGCGCCAGGCTGATTTGACCAATGAGATCAGGGTCGCACTCCGGCGGCTGCGTCGCCAACGCCAGGGCAGCGTGCAAGATCTCCTGTGTGGTCGAGATGGGGGCATGAGATCGCAACAGCGTCGCTTCGGTCAATTTGAGCCGCGCCAGCAACGTACGCATGCCGCGCTCACGAGATACGCCGTCGACGCGGCTGTCCACCACCGATGCCTGCGCCAGGTCTGCCGCCAGGCGTTCAGCCGTCACCGCCACCAGCCTTCTTCCCTCGGCATGCATACCCGTAATCGACCAATAGTGCTCGAACGACTTCAGACATTCCCGCACCGGTGACCAATCACCCTGCTCGGCGGCGGCCAACCAGGCCACGCTGAGGTTGGGCGCGTCCTCGCGCAGGCGGACTACGGATTGGTACTGTTCAGGACCGACAAGTTGTGTCTCTTCGGCAGCCAACAGTGCCAGGTAGTAGCGGCTATGTGTGCGGTGGATGGTCTCGCGTTCGGCGGCCTGTTCCAGCTTTTCGGCGGCGAATTGACGCAACAACTCATGCAATTCGAAGCGGTCGGCGGCGACACGTGTCACCAAAGCATGGGAGACGAGGAAAGCCAGATCCGGAGGCGAGACCTGCGCCGCCTGGCGCGCCGCCGTGGGGGTTATCGATCCGCGGAAGACCGACAGGCGGGCCAACGCCTGCTGAACTGTCACCGGCAGCAACTGCCACGACACCTCGAAAGTGGCGCGCAGGCTCTGGTGGCGCGGCGGCAGATCGCGCAAGGACACGTTGAAGAGATCGAGGTTACGGCCGATCTGTTCGGCAATGGCGGCGCAATCGTAGATCGAGAGCCACGACGCCGTCATGGTGATGGCCAGCGGCATCCCCTGCACCAGGCGGCAAATGCGCAAGATGGCAGGCCAGTCGGCCTGGTTGGGGCGGAAGTCGAAGGCGATATGCTGCGCCCGCTCGACGAAGAAGGCGACGGCGCTGTATTGATCTGCTACATCGGCCAGTGCCGGTGCCGGTGCCGACGGCAACGCCTCATCCATTTCCGGGTAAGTCAACCCGCCAAGGGACAACTGCCATTCGGCCTGCACTTGCAGCGGATAGCGCGAGCTGACCAGGCAGGTGACGTTCGGCGCGGCCGCCAGCAGATCCGCCAACATAGGCGCGGCCGCGACCAACTGCTCAAAATTATCGAGGACGAGCAACAGCCGTTGCTGCGCCAGCCCCCGCGCCAGTTGCAGCGGCAGATTTGCGCCCTCGGTCAGCGGCACCGACACGGCGTCGGCGAGGGCGCGGATGACCTCGTCGGGTTGGGTGAGCGACGCCAGGGGCACGAAGTAGAGGCCATCGGGGTAGTCGAGCGGGTTGACACGCTGCGCGGCTTCGACGATGAGGCGGCTCTTGCCCATGCCACCCGGCCCGGTGACGGTGAGCAGGCGACAGCGCGGGTCGGCCATGGACTGCACAATGCGGGCGACTTCGGCTTCGCGGCCAAAGAAGGGTGTAGAGAATTGCGGAAAGTGAAAGTGTCGGCCGGATTTGACGGCGTACTGCTGCAACGCCGCCGCCACAGCGGTTGCGTCGTGTACCTGCGTCAACTGCGTGTGTAGTTGCTGGAGCGCTTCGCCGGGCGGAGCGTCCAATTCTTCGGCCAAAAGTGTGACACAGCGATGGTAGGCGGCGAGGGCGGCGTTGCGGTCACCGAGCAGGGCCAACGCCTCGATCAGGCGGGCATGTGCCGTCTCGTTGTACGGTTCCAGGTCGATCAAGCGTTCGGCCAGGGCGCGTACGTCGGCATGATCCTGGCGGGCGCGGTGATAGGCGATCACCGTCTGCAAGGCGTCTACGGCCTGACGGTGGCAGATCTCGCGTTCCATGAGCAGCCACGACTCGAAGGCGGGGCTGTCTTCAAGGCTGAGGCCGGCCAGCAGTTCGCCCTGGTAGAGATCCAATGCCTGGCGCAGTTGTTCGGCGCAATGTGGGCAACGATCTACGGCGGTGTGGGCGTGAGCGGCGCAGGACTGGAGCACGGCGCGGAAGCGCAGCGCGTCCACGGCAAAGAGCGATGCGTCCACTTGCAGTGTGTGGTAGTCGGTGGTGAAAGGATCCGGCAGCGGCAGCAGGTCGCCGTGGATGAGGCCAACGCCTAAGTCCTGGCGCATGCGGGTCAACGTCTGGCGCAGATTCTGCCGTGATTTCTTCTCAGGCTGTTCGGGCCAGAGGAATTCGGCCAGCGCCGTACGCGTGTGTACTTGGGCATTGTTGAGCAACAGGTAAGACAGCAGCGCCTGTCCACGTTTGGTGGGGAAGCGCCCGGGCGCATCGCCGATCTGAAAGCGGAACGGGCCAAAAATCTGAAGCGTGTACGCGTGGAACATATCTGGTTATACCGTATGCAATCTGGGGGACGGGTGTGTCACACAAGTGTCACACATTATACCTAAAATCTCTCAAGAGCCGAGATTATGAAACAAATTATTGGGGCTTAAAAATGCAAAGCCTTGATGTACAGGCTTGATGTTACAGGAGAGCGCAGCGTATGAACACCACAAACCCCGTCACCTTCGCCCAGAAATACCGCGCCCACAGGTGGGCCGCCTTACTGATGACGCTGCTGATCGCCGTCATCGCGCTAAGGACAAACCCAACGCCCGCCCTCGCCCAGGGGAACATCATCTACGTCGACACCGATGCAACGACCGGCGCCAATGACGGTTCCTCGTGGGCCAATGGCTACACCAGCCTTCAGGATGCCTTGGCGGATGCCGTCTCCGGTGATCAGATCTGGGTGGCCGCAGGCGTCTACTACCCCGACCAAGGCGCAGGACAAACCGACAACGCCCGCGCCAGCACCTTCCAACTCAGGAACGGCGTCGCCCTCTACGGCGGCTTCGCAGGGACGGAATCTGCGCTGGCCGAACGCGATTGGGAAGTGAACGTCACCGTCCTCAGCGGCGATCTCGACGGCAACGATACAGTGGACGCCAATGGCGTGGTCACAGATACGGTCAACCTCACCGGCGACAACGCCTATCACGTGGTCACCGGCAGCGGCACAGACGGCACCGCGCTGCTCGACGGGTTCACCGTCACCGGGGGGTTGGCGAATGATACGTTCCCAAACAGCAATGGCGGCGGCATGTTCAATGACAGCGGCAGCCCGACGCTCAGCAATGTCTCCTTCATAGGTAATTCCGCCACCTATGGTGGCGGCATGCAAAACATCAACGACAGCAGCCCGACGCTCAACTACGTCTCCTTCACTGGGAATTCTGCCAACTCAGGCGGCGGCATGTTCAACGAAAGGAGCAGCCCGACGCTCAACTACGCCTCCTTCTCTGGCAATTCAGCCAACTCAGGCGGCGGCATGTACAATCTCCCCGGGAGCAGCCCGACGCTCACCAATGCTTCCTTCTCCGGCAATTCCGCCAACAGCACCGGCGGCGGCATGTATAACAGCGACACATCCGCTCTCACCAATGTCCTCTTTTCGGGCAATGCCGCCACCCGCGGCGGCGGCATATACAACCTGAGCGGCTCTCCGATTCTCCTCAACGTCTCCTTTTCGGGCAATCGCGCCACGGACCAAGGTGGGGGGCTGTACGATGGCAGCCCAGGCGGCGAAACGCCCAGAATTCAGAACAGCATCTTCTGGAACAACCAAGACAGCAGTGGCGTAGGCACGGCCGGCGCTGCTATCGTCATCGGGAATGGCGCCATAATTGGGATCAGCCACAGCCTGATACAGGGCTGTAACCCCGGCGGCGTGTGGAATACGAATTGCGGCGCAGATGGCGGCGACAACCTTGTAGACGCGGACCCGCTGTTCGTCTCGTCCGTCGCTCCGGCTGACGCGCCCACCGCAGTCGGCGATCTGCGCCTGCAACCCGGTTCCCCGGCCATCGGAGCGGGGGACAACGGGCTGATCCCCGGCGGCGTCAGCACAGACCTCGATGGCAACGCTCGCATCCAGCAGGGGACGGTGGATCTGGGCGCGTATGAATCATCCTTTGCTGCGCCTATCTCCGTCTGCTTCGCCACCCACAACAACGGCACGACTGTCTTCGCCAGCGCAGACAGCCTGGCGCTCCGCGTCGCCGTGGCCGCAGCGTCTGTGGGCGGCACGGTGAAGATCGCAGGCACCTGCGCGGGGACGGTCAACGAAGACGGCACGGATCAGGTCGTCCTCGTGACACAGCCGATCACCTTGGCCGGCGGATACACGACGACGAACTGGATCACCCCGTCCGCTGTGCAGACGACCACACTGGACGCGCTGCAAAGTGGCCGCGTCATTTCGTCCACGGCAGATCTGACGGTACAGGATCTGACGGTGCAAAACGGCTATCTGACGGCTGCCAACGCTGCCGGGCATGGCGCGGGCATCCACGCCGGTCAGTCGATCACCTTGAGCGGGGTTGTCCTCTACAACAATGCCGCCGGCGGGTCAAACGCCAGAGGCGGTGGCGTCTACGTCGGCGGAGAGGCCGTCATCACAGGCACGGCTTTCTTGAGCAACACGGCTGATTCCGGCGGCGGCATCATGGTGGCAGGCGCGGCCACGATCACGGCGACGAACTTCATCAGCAACACGGCCTGGGCCGGCGGCGGGATCTATGCGCTTGGGGCGTCCGCACTGGTACAGACGGACTTCGTCGGCAATCGCGCAACCGGCGCGGCCGGCGGCGGCGCCTACATCAACGGCGCGGCCTCGATCACAGATGCAACTTTTACACGCAACGAGACCGGCGGCTCCGGCGGTGGACTGTGGACGAACAACGGCACGACCGTGCTGACAGGCACAACTTTCCTGAGCAACACGGCAGACTATGGGGGCGGCGCTTATCTATCCGACGCCGGCATTTTGACGAACACGACCTTCATCAGCAATACGGCAACTACCGGTGTCGGCGGCGGCGTCGCGATCTATGCCGATGCCGCGGTAAGTGGGTCGATCTTCTCTGAAAATCAGGCGGGCATCGACGGCGGCGGCATGTACGTTGCCGATGGTAACGCCGACATCGTGGGTACGACTTTTGTCAGCAACACGGCGGACGGCTACGGCGGCGGGCTGTATGTGCGCGGTGGTGGGGCCGTCATCACGGACACGGCATTCCGCAACAACACGGCGGATGGCAACGGCGGCGGGCTTGCGGTCGACGAAGCTGTCAGCCTGTTGCGAACCGAATTCACCGGCAATTCGAGCGCGATACGGGGCGGTGGGCTATATGCATTAGACACGGCCACCCTTGTTCAGACAACCTTCACCGACAATCTCGCTGTCAATATAGCGGCCCGCACTGACGGCGGTGGCGCCTACATCAGCGATGCAGCGACGATCCTGGAAAGTACGTTCAGCGGCAATGTCGCGTCAAACCAGGGCGGCGGCGCGTTGGTCCTGGGCGGGGGCGTCGTGAGCGCAACCACGTTCATCAGCAACACGGCGCTCGATGGCGGCGGCCTGCTACTCTACGATACAACCGCCATCACAGGGACAACCTTCCTCAGCAACACGGCAGGCTCCAGCGGCGGTGGCATCGGGGTCTACGGTCAAGCAGGCATCACGAACACGACGTTCATCAGCAATACGTCCGCCAATCCGGGCGGCGCCATCTGGCTTAGCAACAACGCAGGCGAACCCGTCAGCCTGGTCAACAATCTCTTGGCCGACAACCGCTCGCTCACCAACCGCGGTGATGCCATCTATCTTGAGCGCGAGCTTACCAGCCAGCCGCCAGGCGAACTGAGCCTGCGCCACAACACCATCACCAACCGCTCCGTTGAGGACGGCCCCGCCCTCTACATCGTGGACGGCACGGTGGGCGTCACCAACACCATCGTCAGCAACCAGGCCATCGCCATCGAGCGCGTGGACGGCACAGTGACCGAAGACTTCAACCTCTTCGCCAGCGTCACCACGCCGTTCAGCGGCACCGTCGCCGCGGGGACAAACTCGATCACCGGCACGGCGGCCTTCGTGGATGCTATCGTCGGCGACTTCCAACTGTCGTCCTTGAGCGACGCCATCGACGCGGGGACGGACGCTGGCGTCACCGTCGACTTCTTCGGCGATGTGCGCCCGCAGCAGGGCGGCTTTGACATCGGCTTCGACGAGTCGTCGTTCGCGCCGGCGACGGCGGATCTGAGCATCGTCAAGAGCGTGTCACCAACTACGGCGACACAGGGCGATCCCATCACCTACACGCTCACCTTCACCAATGTCGGCCCCGGCGTAGCGCAGGACGTTGTGATCCGCGACAGTGTGCCGGTCAGCGTGAGCGTGGACGGCATCAGCAACAGCGGCGCGGTCATCAACCAGACCGGCGACGCGCTCAACCTGGCATGGACAGTCAACGGTCTGCCCGCGAGCGCGGGCGGCGTGATTACGTTGACCGGCACGATCAGCCAGAGCTTGGCGGCGACGGGGCGCTTCACCAACACCGCCACCACCACGGCCACCAACGACGTCAACGCCGCCGACAACAGCAGCAGCGCGGGCCTAACCGTACCCTGCCTCAACGCCATCACCGTGCAGAACACCGAAGACAGCGGCTCCGGTTCACTGCGCAAGGCCATCGAGGACGTCTGCCCCAACGGCGTCATCGACTTCGACGGCGCACTGGCCGGACAGACCATCACCCTCACCACGGGGACACTACTCATTGGAACATCCGTCACCATCAACGCAAGCGTACCCATCAGCATCAGCGGCAACAACAGCAGCACCGTCATAGACATATTGGGCGCAGATGTTACGCTTGTCGGCCTGACCGTTCGCGACGGCACAGGTGTGTTGGGTGGCGGCATTTCTGTGGGGGGTGGTCTCGATAGCCTGACGCTCATCGACACCACTGTCGTCTCCAATACCGCCACATCTAATGGCGGCGGTATTTACCTAAGCGGAACCCGCCTGACGCTCATCGCCAGCCAGGTGATCTCCAATACCAGCGACAAGGCGGGGGCAGGGATTTTCAACAGCGGCGGTGTGGTGACGATGACCAACGGTAGCCTGGTGGGTTGGAATCGGGCAGGAACCAACGGCGGGGGGAGCCTCAACACCGGCTTCGAACCTGCCTTCACCGTCGTGGACAGCAGCATTGTCCACAACAGCGCCGTTGGCAACGGCGATGCTGTATGGGGAACCGGCATCAGCATCGCCGGCAGTTGTATCGTGGGCAACGGCGACACCGCCGTAACCGGTTTGGGTGGCTCAATCGACGCCGTGGGCAACTGGTGGGGCAACCCAAGCGGCCCATCCGGCATAGGACCGGGTAGCGGCGACTCGGTGAACGCCAATGTAGACTTCAGCGGCTTCCTCATGGCGGCGCCCTTCGACTGCCCCACCCTGCCGCTAATCGAGATCACGGTGGACGACGTCAGCGCGGACGAGGACGCGGGCGCGGCGATCTTCACCGTCCGCCTCAACACCACCGCCACCCGCGACGTGACGGTCGACTACACCACCGCCGACGACACCGCCCTCGACGGCGCAGACTACACCGCCACCACCGGCACGGTGACCATCACCGCGGGCATGACACAGACCACCGTCAGCGTGCCGCTGCGCGACGACAGCAGCGTGGAAGGCGACGAAACCTTCACGCTCAGCCTGAGCAACGAGACCAACGCCGACATCGCCGACGGCGATGCCACAGCTACCGTCCGCGACAACGACGCAGCGCGGCTTGCCATCGTCAAAACCGTGGACAACGCCACGCCCGACGAAGGCAGCGCCATCACCTACACTGTGGTCGTGCGCAACACCGGCAACGGCGACGCCACCGGCGTCACCGTCACCGACGACATGACCGGCACCCTGGCCGACGGCGTCACCCTGGCCGCGGGTGAGGCGGTGACCTACACCTACAGCCTGACGACCGTCGACGGACCACAGACGCTGGTCAACACCGCCGCGGTGACCAGCGCGCAGACGTCGCTGATCACCGACAGTGTCAGCGTCAGCGTGCAGAACGTCGCGCCGACGGCAATCTTGGGCAACGACGGCCCGGTGGACAACAGCGGCGCGGTCACGGCCACCTTCAGCGGGCAGACCGACGCGTCTGTGACCGATCTGACGGCAGGTTTCCGTTACAGCTTCGACTTTGACAACGACGGCATCTTCGAGATGACCGACGTGATTAGCCCATCGGTGAGCGTACCGACGAGCTACGTCAGCGGCGTCATCAGTCGTACCGTGCTTGGTCGCATTACCGACAAGGACGACGGCTTCAGCAACTACACGACGGTCATCCAGATCAACGCGCCGACGCTGACCGCAACCGCCACGGCCACGGCCACGCCGACTCAAACACCGACGACCACGCCGACTCAGACACCAACGGCCACATCGACGCAGACGCCGACGACCACGCCGACTCAGACGCCGACGCCAACCGCAACACCCACAGACGATGTTGGCGGGGCCGGCAGTGCGCCTACGCTCACCAATCCAGGCAGCCAGGAGGCCACAGTCGGCGTCGCCGTGATATTGACACTCACCGCCGAGGATGTCGACGGCGATACACTCAGCTTCAGTGCCAAAGGATTGCCGCCGGGATTGTCCATCAACGACGCCACCGGTGTCATCAGCGGCACGCCCAGCAGCGAAGGCGAGTACACCGTCGCCGTGAGCGTCTCAGACGGGGCGCTGACCGACGAGGTCACCTTCGCGTGGCGTGTGGGGCCTGCGCCAGTTGAAATCTACCAGATCTTCTTGCCCACTGTATTCGAGGGCGGGCTTGTGTATGTCAACGATTTCACCGATCAGATCAATGGCTGGAGTACAACACGGCTTGCCACCGCACCCACCGGCGCGTCGTTCCTGGGCGAATTCGGCAACGAAACCGTCACCCTGACTGTGGGCGACCTGCCCGCCCACAGTCAGGTGACCGTCGCCTTCGATCTCTATACCCTCCGTTCATGGGACGGCGACATGGTGGAGATACCAGAGGACTTCGATCCGTACACGGCGCTTCTACGCTCCGTCGCCGCACCGCTTACCATCGGCCCAGACCGCTTCCAGGTGAAAGCGGGGGAAAGTATCTTGCTAGACTCAACCTTCGCCAACTGGACACAATTCACACAGAACTACCCAACACAAGATTCGCCGGCGCGGTCGGGCGCGGCGGCGGTCAACAGCCTGGGCTATCACTACCTCGACTTCCCCATGGATACGACCTATCGCGTCACCTTGACCTTCGCGCACAGTGATCCTACGCTTGTGCTCGACTTCGTGGGTTCGTCGTTGCAGGTGATCGAGGATGAGAGTTGGGGGATCGACAACGTGAGCGTGTGGGTGAGGTAAAGACCCGCACGAGGGCGTGCTCACTCCACAAGGTTTCATGGACTCTTTTCGGCCACCTTGTACTAGGGAATCGCCTCAACGAGAACACGGATCAGGTTTCTGATCCGTGTTCTTTTTTGATCCGTGCCCCCCTCTACGCGTAGATGAGAATTAGATTTGGTGGTGGATTTCGGACGGATCTTCATACAGATTTCTAATAAATCATGCTTCATTGCACCACGTCTAGAGGTAGGCAAGCGCCTACACCTTTCATACAACCTTACTGAAAGGTTGACATAGGATACACAAAGGTATAATTTAGCCTGAGTACACTTACACGTAGATAACGGCGCAAACGACAAGCAAGGACTTGTTCAAACAATGGCAAACCTCGGTTCAGCCGCCAGAATGCCATTCCCCTGCAAAATCGCGGCGTGCAACCGAGATGAGATGCCTGCATCTTCACCACCTCTGGATGCATCGGCAATGACCGCCGAAATCTACAGCAGCGCAAAACGGCGCGTCTGCAACAACCGCCCTCCATCCTTGCCCTCATCGACATGGTTGCAGCGAGCCGGCGCTTTCCAAGTGGATCTGTTTGACGTTGCCAGGTTCCACTGAACAAACTGCTACACAACTCGGAGGGTGCTCCAATGGTAGTTCGTCCTAGATTTCCGATTCGTTCGCCCAGGTTCCTGGGCAGGCGAGCCGTTGCTTTGTTGCTTGCGTTTGGGCTGGTGGCAGCACAGATCACAGGGAGCGCCGTTGTGGTACGGGCGCTCCCGGCGGCACAAAGCACACCGCCGCCCTCCAGTCGAATCCTCTTCACCGGTCAGGTGACCAATCTGCAGGCCGCGGACCCCCAGAACTTTGCCTATTTCGGGCAAGCCGCCTCCCTCAGCGGTGACACACTTGTGATCGGCGCGCCCCTGGCCGGCAGCAGCACCCCGGAGACCGGCGCCGCCTACGTTTTTCAACGCAACCAGGGCGGCGCCGACAATTGGGGACAGGTGACCAAACTCACCGCCGCCGACGCCGAAGAGGCCGACTACTTCGGCCACGCCGTGAGTATCAGCGGCGACACCATCGTTGTCGGCGCTTACGAGGAAGACAGCCAAGGTCCAGGCGCGGGCGCCGTCTACATTTTCCAGCGCAACCAGGGCGGCGCAAACAACTGGGGACAGGTAACTAAAATCACTGCTGCCGATGCCGAAGATGCCGACTACTTTGGCTACGCTGTACACCTCGACGGCGACACGCTCATCGTCGGCGCGCCGCTCAAAGACGGCACCCCCACCATCAACAGTTCTGGCGTCGACATCGGCGCGGCGTACGTCTTTCAGCGCAACCAGGGCGGCCCCGACAACTGGGGGCAGGTCACCAGGATCACCGCCGCCGATGCCCAAGATACCGACACCTTTGGCCTGGCCGTCGGCATCCACGGCGACACCATCGCCGTCGGCGCACACCAGGAAGACAGCGGCGGCGAAGACGCAGGCGCCGTCTACATCTTCCAGCGCAACCAGGGTGGTGTAGATAACTGGGGGCAGGTGACCAAAATCCTCGCCGCCGACGCCCAACCGCTGGACTATTTCGGTTATGCCGTGAGCATCCACGGCGACACCCTGGCCGTCGGCGTCTACTCGGAGGGCAACGCCGCGCCGGGATCGGCGGCGGCGTACATCTTCGAGCGCAACCAGGGCGGCGCAAACAACTGGGGACAGGTCACCAAAGTGACGGCGAGCGACGCCCAACCGAGCGACGCCCAACCGACCGACGATGGCTTCGGTTTCTCTGTGGGCGTCTATGCGGACCTTCTCGTCGTGGGCGCGCCGCAGTCAAACACAGATGACGGCCAAACCGGCGCGGCCTACGTCTTCGTGCGCAACCAGGGCGGCGCAGGCGCTTGGGGCGAGGTGGTGAAGGTCACCCGCGCCGATCTCGCCGCAGGTGACCTCTTCGGCGCGGCGATCAGCGTCAGTGAAGACGTCATCGGCGTCGGCGCCTATGCCCACGACAGCGGCGGCGAAGACACCGGCGCCGTCTACCTCTTCGACTATCTATCGTCGGAAGCGGATCCACTGGTGACCAAGGAGATCGCCCCAAGCGGCGCCGTCGCGCCCGGGCAGCCTGTCACCTACACCATCACGTTCAACAATCGGGGGCCGGACACCGCGCAGGATGTGGTGATCAGAGATCGCGTGCCGGTGACCATCACCGGCGTGGGCAGCCAATGGTCGGCGGATGCCGGCGTCGTTGTGACACAGACAGCCGGCGCGCCCGACTTTGCCTGGCAGGTGACGAACCTGGCCGCGGACACGGGCGGCGTGATCACCGTGACGGGGATGATTGATCCCGTCATCACCGCGGACAGCACGTTCACCAACACGGCGACGATCAGCGCCACCAACGACGTATCTTCGGCCAACAACCGCGCTGACGTGGCGACGACGTTGACCCGCCGCGCGTGCAGTTCAGCGCGGACGAGTATGCCGTCAGCGAAATCGACGGCGCCGCCACCGTCACCCTGACGCTGGACGCGGCGAACCCATACGCAGCGGTGACGGTGCAGGTGCAGAGCAGCGACGACACCGCCGCCGCGCCCACCGACTACGCCGCCGTGAACCGCACGGTCACCATCCCTGCAGGCGCAACCCAGGCCGCCGTCACCGTCCCCATCAGCGATGACAATGTCATTGAACCCGCCAAGCGTTTCGATCTGACGATCAGTGCGCCGGTGGGCGGCGCGTTAGGCCCCATCACCACCACGTCAGTCTCCATCAACGACAACGACACCACCCTCGCCCTCGCCAAGACGGCCAACACCGCCGCTGTCGACGAAGGCGGCACAGTGACCTACACCGTCGTCGTCGCCAATACCGGCGGCAATCCGGCCACAGACGTGACCATCACCGACGACATGGCCGGCGCGCTGGCCAGTGGATTGACGCTGGCGGTGGGTGAAACGGTGACCTATACCTACGCCATGACGACCGATGACGGACCACAGACGACGGTGAACACAGTTGCTGTGACCAGCGCGCTGACGACGTTGATCACCGACAGTGTCGCCGTGACCGTGCGCAATGTGGCGCCGACGGCGAGCTTGGTCAACAGCGGTGCGGTGAACCGCGGCGGCACAGCCGTCGTCAGCTTCAACGGGCAGCTAGATCCTTCTGGCGCAGACACAGCAGCGGGATTGCGCTACAGCTATGATTTCGACAACGACGGGGTTTTCGAGATCAGCGATGTGATCAGCGCGTCGGTGACGGTGCCTGCGAGCTTCCTCGGCAGCGTGGGTGGTCGCGCCGTGCGTGCCCGCATCGCCGACAAGGACGGCGGCTTCAACGACTACACAACGATCATCCAGGTCAACGCGCCCACGGCGACGCCAACACCCACGGCGACGCCCTCAGCCACGCCGACACAGGTTGCTGCGTCTACGCCCACCGCGACGTCCTCGGCCACACCGACACAGGCTGCGTCGGCCACGCCCACGGCGGCGTCCACAGCCACACCGACACAGATCGCTTCGGCCACGCCTACCGCTACGTCCTCGGCCACGCCCACCGCAACGTCCTCGGCCACACCGACCGTTACGCCTTCGTCTACGTCTACGCCGACGCCAAGCGCAACACCAACAGCAATGCCCACGGCTACCCCCACGGCTACCCCCACAGACAATGTCGGCGGCTCGGGCAGCCCGCCGGTGTTGACCAGTCCCGGGGATCAGGAGAGCACAAAGGGCGACACAGTGACGCTGCCCATCCAGGCTCAGGACAACGACGGCGACGCTCTCACCTTCAGCGCCAAGAACCTGCCCCCTGGCCTCTCCATCCACGAAGACAGCGGTGTGATCTCCGGTACGCTTACCGAGGAAGGAAACTTCACAGTGACGGTGACCGTCACCGGCGGCGGCGATGCGGAATCGGTCGAGTTCCTGTGGCGTGTGCTGTCACGCACCGAGGATGCGTATCGATTGCATTTGCCCTGGATCGTGCGCGAGGCGTCGCCCTGAGGAGATTTCGAAATTTTGACGAACCACGAAGAGAATCCAATCGCCCGATCTCTTCCCTCACAAAACGGCCGCACCAGATTGCTGCGCCAATAGAATTCGCTGTCTCGTCTTCGGGGAGGACACTTCTCCGTCATCGATGGTCACAAGATCCGCATGAGTCCCCTTCCAAATCAAGGAGAAAAAAGCGGCGCCGATGACAGTCATCGGCGCCGCTTCTCTCTTCCCAATCACCAATCCCTAATCACCAATCCCTACTTCCCCGCCTGATACTGCACATCCACCACCGCCAGCGTGGCTACATTGACAATGTCTTCTACTTCCGCCCCCGTCTCGAGGACGTGGATGGGCTTGCCCATGCCCACCAGGATCGGGCCGATGGCCTCGGCGCCGCCCAGACGGCTGAGCAGTTTGTACGCGGTGTTGGCCGAAGCCAGCGCCGGGAAGACAAGCACGTTGGCGTCGTGGACCTGGCTGAAGGGATAGAGTTGCTGCATCAGTTCGGGCACCACGGCCACGTCGGCTTGCATTTCGCCGTCGATGACAATATCGGGGCGGCGCTGCTTCACCAATTCGGTGGCGCGGTGTACCTTGTCCGACTGATCGTGGCGGGTGCTGCCGAAGTTCGAGAAGCTGAGCATCGCCACACGCGGGGTGATGTCGAACTGGGTGGCCAGGTCGGCGGCGTTGATGGCGATGGCGGCCAGCGTCTCTTCGTCGGGATCGATGTTGACGGTGGCGTCGCTGAAGAAGTAGATGCGCTCGTTGACGATCATCAGGTAGACGCCGCTGAGGACGCCGCGGTCAGGCGCAGTGCCTACCGTCTGCAAGGCAGGGCGCAGCACTTCGGGGTAGTTGTAGGTGAGGCCCGAGATGAAGGTGTCGGCGTCGCCGTTGAGGACCATGGCCGGGCCGAAGTAGTTGGGCTGGCGCATCATGTCCAGCGCCGACGCCACGGTGACGCCCTTGCGCTGCCGCCGCTGGTAGAAGGCTTCGGCGAAGGCCTGGCGCAGTTCGCTGCTGTTGGGATCGATCACCGTGGGCGCGTAGTTGAGGCCGAGATCAGCGCAACGCTGCGCGATGACGTCCTTGCGGCCGAGGAGGATGGGCGTGCCGATGCCCTGTGTTTCCACGGCGTAGGCCGCACGCACGATCTTGGGCTGTTCGCCCTCGCCGAAGACGAAGCGTTTGGGCGCGGCCATCGCTTTGTGCTGCTGGGTGCGCATCACCTGTTCGCCCTTGCCGATGCGCGCCGCCAGGGTGTCGAGATAAGCTTCGAGATCGATGTTGCGCCGCGCCACGCCCGTCTCCATCGCAGCCTTTGCCACGGCGGGGGCCACCCACATCAACACGCGGCTGTCCAGCGGCGTGGGGATGATGTACTTAGGCCCGAAACGCAGTTGCTCCAGACCGTACGCCTTGAGCACACTGTCGGGGACGTCCTCGCGGGCGAGGGCGGCCAGGGCGCGGGCGGCGGCGAGCTTCATCTCCATGTTGATGGCCCGAGCGCGCACGTCCAATGCGCCGCGGAAGATGAAGGGGAAGCCAAGCACGTTGTTCACCTGGTTGGGGTAGTCGCTGCGGCCGGTGCCCATGATCACCGTGTCTTCGCGGGCGGCGACGGCGTCGTCGTAGGTGATTTCGGGGTCGGGGTTGGCCATTGCAAAGACAATGGGGTTGGCCGCCATTGAGCGCACCATCTCCTGTGTCACCACGTTGGCCACCGACAGGCCCACGAAGACGTCGGCGTTGACGAAGGCTTCGGTGAGCGTGCGGGCGTCGGTGTCGGAGGCGTATTCTTCTTTCCACTCGTTCATGTTGTCGGTGCGCCCCTTGTAGATGACGCCCCGTGAATCGCACATGACGATGTTGTTCTTGTTGGCGCCCAACGCGCAGTAGAAGTCCGCACAGGCGATGGCCGACGCGCCGGCGCCGTTGATCAGGATCTTGGCGTCGGCGAACGATTTGCCCGCGATTTCCAGCGCGTTGATCAGGCCCGCGCCCGAAATGATGGCGGTGCCGTGCTGGTCATCGTGGAAAACGGGGATGTTGAGGCGAGATTGCAGCGTCTGCTCAATGATGAAGCATTCGGGGGCTTTGATGTCTTCGAGGTTGATGCCGCCGAAGGTGGGGGCGATCAGCTCGCAGAAGCGGATCATCTCGGCGGGATCTTTGGTGTCCACCTCGATATCAAAGACGTCCACATCGGCGAAGCGTTTGAAGAGGACCGCCTTGCCTTCCATCACCGGCTTGGAAGCCAGCGCGCCGCGGTTGCCCAGGCCCAAAATGGCGGTGCCGTTGCTGATCACGGCCACCAGATTGCCTTTGGCGGTGTACTCGAAGGCATCTTCGGGGTTTTCGGCGATCTCCAACACGGGTATCGCCACGCCGGGCGAGTAGGCCAACGACAGATCCCGTTGTGTGGACATGGGTTTGGTAGGTACAATTTTGAGTTTACCCGGACGACCGCTGGAATGATAATCGAGGGCGTCCTGTTTCGTGAAGGCCATAAGGCATTCTCCTCATTGAGGGTTTGGGGGTGGATGAAGGCAAAAGGCAAAGTGCAAAAGGCAAAAACAAGGGCGGCCTGCACTTTGGAAAGGCGCATTCTCGTTCTAACGATCTGCTCTTCGCGTTCTTTGCGCCTACGCGAAAAAAGAGCGTGCATCTATTCTACTCGCCTTCGCCTGCGTTTCACCTGCCCGATTGGGGGGTGATGAAAACGAAACCCGCCAGGTTTTCTGAAACCTGGCGGGTTTTTCGGCATTCGATTCAGTTGACCACGAACAGCACGCCATTCTGCGCCGGATCGCGCGCGAACAACCCATCGCTGCGGCTTTCGTACGCCACACCGGCAGCGTCGAAGCGTTCGACCAGCCGCGTACGTTCCTCGACATCGGCGAGGACAACCTCGTAGTGGCGCAGGCCCACGGCGTCCGCGGGCTGGGGGGCCGCGCCGACACCGGCCCAGGTGTTGGTGGCGAGGTGATGGTGGTAGCCGCCTGCAGAGTAGAAAGCCGCGCCCTGCCACGTCATGATCAGATCGAAGCCCACCGTGTCGATGTAGAAATTCATGGCCGGTGTCAACTGCCCCACATGCAGATGCACATGACCGATGACCGTGTCCGGATCAAGGCCGTCGCCAACACCGTCGGCTTCGTTGAGGATGCCCCGGTAGTCGAGCGGGGCGTTGCCGAGCAAGGGCTTGCCGTCGGCGTACTGCCAGTCTGAGCGCGGCCGATCGCGGTAGACTTCGATGCCGTTGCCGTCGGGATCGTCGAAGTAGAGCGCCTCGCTGACGCTGTGATCGGAGCCACCCAGGCGCACCTGCGCGTCAACGATGCGGCGCAGGACCTGTCCTAGCGCGGGGCGCGTTGGGGTGAGCACGGCGAAGTGGTAGAGGCCGCTGTGGTTTGTCACCCGGCGGGCGGATGGGTTTTCCACCAGTTGCAGCAGCGTGGGGCCACCTGCGCCCAGGTTGGCCTGCCCGTCACTGCGCTCGTGGACGCGGAACCCGATGACGCTGCGGTAAAAGTCGATAGAACGGTCCAGATCGGTGACGGTCAACTGCACCGCGCCGATGGCCGTGTCGGCATGTAAGATCGAAGACTCTACAGATGACGGTTGCACAATCGCCCTCCTCAGGCGGATAATCAAAACACGTTTTGCCAGTATAGCATACGAACGAATGCGCCTGGATGGATTTCGACATTCAGAATAGAACGCGGATCGAGCGGATTGGGCGGATCAGAGCAGATTCTTCGGTTTTATCCGCCTTGATCCGCGTTCTATTCCTGCAACTCAAAGGAAATTTCAATGGCTACCTATGGTGCGATCAACGGCATTCCGCTTTCCACGGTGTCGGCCACGATGTTGATGACGCTCTATGGCCGCGTTGTGGACAGCAGATCGAAGCGTCCTGTGCTGGATGATCCCAAAGCTGAGGAGATCGTGGCGAAGATCAACCCCAGCCTGCTGGCGTCGGGGCGAAGTTGCTGCGCTCGCTAGGACAGTTCAAGATGCGCGACACACTTGCTGTCCACACTGCGCTGCGCGCCCGTCAATATGATCGCTACACGCAGGAGTTTATGTCGCGACACCCAGATTGCACCGTCGTCAGCCTGGGCTGTGGATTGGACACACGTTTCTGGCGCGTGGACAATGGATCCATCCACTTTTTCGACGTCGATCTGCCCGAGGTGATCCAACTCAAACGCACACTGGTGGAAGAGACGGATCGCTACCACATGATCGGGTGTTCTGTCCTCGACCCGGCATGGATGGACGAAGTGCTGGCGCAGGAGAAGCCGGTGATGGTCCTCGCCGAGGGGCTGTTCATGTATCTGCCCAAAGCAGACGTGCAAACGCTGGTGCAGTGGCTGGGCGAACGCATCAAGCAGGGCCAACTTGTGGCTGAAGTGGTCAACGAAAGCTACACACGCGGCCTCAACGCTTGGATGCTGGGCTTCAAGTTCAAGTATGAACTGGGGCTGGATGAGTGGATGACCTACCAATGCGGTATCACCGACAGCGACGATATGGAAGCGTGGTCGCCCCACCTGCACCTGATCGACGACTGGTTCTACTACGACGAAGAGCCAGAGAAGGTGGGATTTGTGCGTTTTCTGGGGAAGATTCCGTCGATCCGCAAGGTGCAGTGGACGGTGCGATATGAAATCAAAGAATGAAGAATGGGGAAAGTACATCATGCGCAAACGCCAACGAATCGCCATCCTGCTCATCGTCATGCTCGTCAGTGTGGGCTGTGATCAGGCCACCAAATCGGTTGCCCAGAACACGCTGGCGGGCAGTGAACCGTTCATCTTCCTCAACGGCATGGTGCGGTTACAGTATGCAGAGAATCCCGGCGCGTTCCTGAGCCTGGGGGCTGGGCTGCCCAACGACGTGCAGCACTGGATCTTCGTGGTGTTGGTGGCGCTGATTCTGGTGGGCGTCTTCGTCTTCATGCTCAGATCGTCGATGCAGATGCACGTCCTTGCGCTGGTGGGGCTGGCGCTTTTCGTGGGCGGCGGCCTGGGCAACCTCATCGACCGCCTGATGAACGATGGGCGCGTCGTCGATTTTATGAACGTGGGGATCGGTCCTGTGCGCACGGGGATCTTCAACGTGGCCGACATGGCGCTGATGGCGGGGATTGGGTTGCTGGCGTTTTTCGAGTTGAGAGAGAAGAAAGAGAGCAAGAGATTAAGAGATTAGGCGATTGGTGCAGCAGCACAATCACTTAATCTCTTAATCTCCCAATCGCTATGTATTCGCGGTGACCATCACCAGGTTGGCGGCGCTGGTTGCCCCACTGCCCCCCACCGCATCCACAGCGTTGTCCGCCGCGGACCCGATGATTTGGCAGCTGGTGGCGCTGCTGCCCACGAAGAAGCCGTATCGCTGCCAGTTCCCGCGCTGTCCTTCGTTCTTGTCGTAGGCGCTGCACCCGATCAGTTGAATGCGGTTGCCCCACGGGATGTGGAAGCCGTCGAAGTCGGCGGCGGGTGTGTCACCATGCCAACTGTTGGAATCGGCGTGGCAACCTACCAGGGAGACAGGACCCGTGGTGATGTAGAAGCCATGCTCCTGGTTGTCCTGTGCCTCGCAGGCGGCGTACTGTCCGCGTGGCTTGCGGATCTGCCACCCCGAGAGATCCGAATACCAGCTTTTGCAGTTGACAAAGTGATTGTTCGTCCCGTCTACGTAGAACCCGCTGCCGCTGCTACTGCCGCTTTCGCACTCCGACACAAACCCGTCTGGACAGTCGATCAGAAAACCATGCGCCACGGTGACGCCCTCTTCGCCCACGTTGTAGACGCGGATACGGCTGATCTTAGAGGCGCGCATGCGTGAACCGGTGATGTGGAAACCGTGCTGCCGCGTCTGGAAGATGTAGAGATCATCGAAGGTGTGGCCGGCGTCGGGGCCTTCGTCGAAGTTGGCGTTGGTGGTGATGTTGTAGTAGACGCCCTGCACGTCGGCGCCGCCGTAACGGTTGCCGTCCAGGGCCAGGGACACCACACTGGTCTTGTCGATGCCGACGTCGAACGGCTCGATCAGCGCGCCGGGGCTGCTGCCGTCGTGCGCCGCCCACGTCCCCGCGGCGCGGAGGACGGTGGCGCGCCCTTTACCGGCCAGACGCACCCTCCGCCGCAGACGTACGCCACTGGCGCACACAAACGTCCCCTCAGAAAGCTGCACCTGCCCACCCGTTGCGCCCAGATCGTCCACGGCCTGGTTGATGGTGACGTGATCGTCCACGCCGTCGCACTGGTAATGCGCTTGCTCGCGGATTGCGTCAGGCGCGTCGGCGGCGGCAACAAGCAGCGACATGCTCCCCGCGCCGCTGCCCATCACAGCGGGCAGGTAGATCTGCTGATCCGTCGATTGCGCCGGGCCATCGGTCCACCCCGTCGACGCGCCCAGGCCGCCGACGCCAAGGGCATGGAGAAAAGTACGGCGATCCATCGATTCCTCCTTGTTTGTTTTGTGCGATGAAAATGGGAAACTCAGTACTACTCGCTTGCCCATCGAATGTCAAATAATGCGCGCTTTTCACAGAAGATTGCGCCCACCCGCAAGCTATGCCATAATCACGTCACTTGCGAAGTGGTTTGCCCCTTCCTCGTATTCGTTGTCTCCCTTCCCCCGCATCGGTTTCATTCACCACACCAGGAAGTCGTCGCATGGATCACCGCGCACGCTGGTCTGCCTCGTTTTTGGGTTTGTTTGTCCTCGTTGCGTTCTTGCTCTCAGCCTTTTTGTGGACGTTGCCACGCGCCCGCGCCGCGGACGCGCCCACTGTCTTCATCAACGAAATCCACTACGACAACGTCGGCAGTGACGCGGACGAGTTCATTGAGATCGCCGGCCCCGCGGGGACGGATCTCAGCGGCTGGCGGCTGATCCTCTACAACGGCAACGACGGCGCACCCTACGCCACCATCGCGTTGACCGGCATACTCCCCGATCAGCAATCCGGCGCGGGGACACTCGCCTTCGCGCACAGCGGCATCCAGAACGGCGCACCCGACGGGCTGGCGCTCGTCAACGGCGACGACAACGTCGTGCAGTTCATCAGCTACGAAGGGACATTCACCGCCACCGGCGGCCCCGCGGACGGGATGACCAGCGCCGACATCGGCGTCGCCGAAAGCGGCAGCACAGCCGTGGGCCACTCGCTGCAACTGGCGGGGACAGGCTGCACCTACGCCGATTTCACGTGGACCGGCCCCCTGGCTGCCACGACAAACGACGTCAACGCCGGGCAGCAATTCACCTGCGGCGGCGACACGGAGATAACCACACCCACCACCTCAGCCTCAACCACGGAGACAGCCACGGCAACGGAGACGCCCACCCCAACGCAGACCGCCACATCGGCGCCGTCCACCGGCTGGATCATCAACGAGATCCACGCCGATCCTGACCCCGACTTCGGCGACGCCAACGGCGACGGCACCGTCGATAGCGATGACGACGAGTTCGTCGAGATCGTCAACGCCACCGGCGTCCTCGCGGACATCGGCGGCTGGACGCTGGCCGACGCGGTGCAGATCCGCTTCACCTTCCCCGCGGGGACGGTCCTCGCGCCGGGCTGCGCGGTGGTCGTCTTCGGCGGGGGGACGCCCACCGGCGATTTCGGCGGCGCGACAGTGCTCACCGCGTCCAGTTTGGGGCTGAACAACGGCGGCGACACCGTCTTTCTCAGCAACGGCGGTGGCACGCTGTCCACGTACACCTACGGCAACGAAGGTGGAGACAACCAATCGCTCGTCCGCTCGCCCGATGTGACAGGACCCGATCCGCTCGTCAAGCACCTGTCCACCGTGGCGGGGTTGCGCTTCTCGCCCGGTCTACGCGCGGACGGGTCACCCTTCGCCGATTGCGTCCCCGTCACCGCTACGCCGACAGCCACGGCAACCGATTCGCCCTCGCCCACTTCGACGAATTCCGCTACACCAACGCTTACTTCCACAGCCACAGCATCGCCAACCGCCACTCAAACGCCATCTCCAACCACGCTTCCCATCGCTACCGACACGCCGACGATGACGGCGACGTCGACTGAAATACCCACCGCCACCGCCAGCCCAACGGTGACAGCCACACCAACACCGTCCACCGGCTGGATTATCAACGAGATCCACGCCGACCCAGATCCCGACTTCGGCGATGCCAACGGCGACGGCGTCGTCAGTAGCGACGACGACGAGTTCGTCGAGATCGTCAACGCCACCGGCGTCCTCGCGGACATCGGCGGCTGGACGCTGGCCGACGCGGTGCAGATCCGCTTCACCTTCCCCGCGGGGACGGTCCTCGCGCCGGGCTGCGCGGTGGTCGTCTTCGGCGGGGGGACGCCCACAGGCGATTTCGGCGGGTCGACAGTGCTCACCGCGTCCAGTTTGGGGCTGAACAACGGCGGCGACAGCGTCACCCTGCGCGCCGGTGACAGCGTGATGGCCGTCTACGCCTACGGCAGCGAAGGCGGGCGCAATCAGTCGCTCGTGCGCGTCCCCGATGTGACAGGCGCGGAGCCGCTGCTCTTGCACAGCGAGAACACGCCCGGAGGCGAGCGCTTCTCGCCAGGTGTGCGCGGCAACGGCGATCCCTTTGCCGGTTGCACACCACCGACAGCAACGCCGACGCCATCCGCAACGGCGACATCGAGCGCAATCCCCACACCCACGTTCACAGCCACAGCAACCGCCATGGAAACGGCCACGGAAACGGCCACGTCGTCTGCAACGCCAAGCGCAACGCCCACCGACACGCCAACCACCACGTGGACCGCTACCGCCACACCGATTGCACCGCCGCCGTTCACGGAAACACCGTCGGCCACGCCCACCGCATCCAAGACAGCCACGGCGACGATTGCAGCCACAGCCACGCCGACGACAATAGAAACGGCGACGCCCACGGCAACGGCGACTGCACCCCCCGCGTCCACCGAGACATCAACAGCCACACCTTCCGCTACGCCAATCGCAAGTCCGACATCTACACCGACACCGACATTGACGCCGCCGCCGACGTTCACGGCCACGCCAACACCATCGTGGACGCCGTCCGCGACGCCAACCTTGATGGCAACCAGTGTCAACCGCGCGCCCACCGCCGCGGACGACGAAGCCGTCACCGACGAGGACACGCCCATCCAGGTCAACCTACTGTCAAATGATCTCGACGAAGACGGCGATACCCTGCAACTGGTGACACTGGGGCCAGTGACGCTTGGGACCGTGCGCGGCGCAGCGGACGGCACGATCACCTACTCGCCACGCCTCAATATCCACGGCGAGGATCGCTTCCGCTACGCCCTACGCGATGGGCGCGGCGGCGAAAGCAGCGCCGAAGTGCAGCTGACGATCCGGCCTGTCAACGACGCGCCGACGCTGGAGGCTCTGCCAGATCAGTTCCACAGCCTGGGCGAAAGCGTGAAGCTCGCCCTGTCCGCGCAGGACGTGGACGGAGATACGCTCTCTTTCAGCGCCACCGGATTGCCATCGGGTCTCACGCTCGATGCGACGACAGGCGAAATCGGGGGCGCGGCGGTCACTGCAGGCGAATTTGCTGTGACGATCTTTGTCAGTGACGGCGCGGAGACGGTGTCTACGTCGTTCCGTTGGATCGTGGAGTCGCCGGGTGGGCAGAGCGGCTCGGTCCTCTACCTGCCGGCGGTGGCGCGCAACGTTGCACAGGCCGACCTCATCGGCGAAATCCGACTCGATCCGGACAAGACACACTTCGTGGCGGGTGAGGCAGTGCGCGTCCTCGTGACGGTGCGCAACATAGGCACAGCCGACAGCGGATCGTTCTGGGTGGATCTGCACGTCAACCCCGCCCAGCCGCCACAAGGACCACCCGCTCCCTGGAACGAAAACTGTGGCATGGTCCCCTGCTTCGGGTTGACGTGGACGGTGGGCAACCTCGCCACCGGGCAAGTCATCGAGTTGACATCGGATGCGCCCGCTACGGCGTACTCGATCTGGCCGGGATCATTTGCGGGTGGCGTCAGCGATCTCTATCTCGTGGTCGACTCGTGGGGCAGTGAAGCCGGCCTGGTGAAAGAAAGCAACGAGGCGAACAACATCGCCGCCCTGCATGGGTTGGTGGTGGAAGGAGAGATGGTCTTCGGGATGGGGATGGGGTGGGCGTTGCCGGAAAGATAGTGCGTGGTACGTAGTGCGTAGTGCGTAGTGCGTGTACCAGTGGAGGAAATGGGTTCTAATTGGTCTATTCATGCACCGAGAACGCTGAAAATTCCCAATGCAGCACCAACATACTCTACTTGTACACGCACTACGCACCACGCACCACGTTTTTCCCCACCTTCCGCAACAGCCCATCCAACATCTCCTGCGCCGTTCTGTACTATCTACAAAACAATCTTTACCATCTACAAAATCAACAGGACTTACGCAAACCACGCCTGCAAGGGCGCAATATATTGCGCTACACCTGTATACTGCGTAAGTCCAAAGCAAGAGGACGCAGCCGAAGCTGCGCCCTCTTTTCATTCTGAAAGTAACCAACTACCCAATGATGCGTCACCTACTCAACTGATACACGCACCACGCACTACGTACCACGTCTCTATTCCGCCGGGCCAAGCTGACCGGTCAGGATCTGAATGCTTACAAACGAGTCAGCGTAGGGGCTGTTGAGGTAGATGGGATCACCTTCCGGCAGCCAGCCCGAGGCGAAGCGGCTGGGTACCGGGTTGTTGCCGTAGCGTTCCCACAGCGGGATCTGCGGCAGCAGTTCGTTGTAGGCCAGAGCCAGCGTACCCAGGACTTCCTTCTGCGCATCGGCGTCGCCGCCGGTGCCCGAAGCCTTGGTCAGCGCCCACATGTCCACGTCGCCGACGCTGTCGGTGCTGACGTTCATGTCGAAGTACATGCCGGGGCTTTCGGTGCTGCCCACGGCGCCTGCACCGCTGCCGATGCCGCTGAAGTAGGCATTGTGGGTGCTCAGGTCCGTCTCGTAAGAGAAGGAAGGATGCGGGTTGCCGGCGCCCCAGCCACGAATCGCCAACGTGAAGTTGCCTTCGTTGATGTCGATGGGGTGCTGGTTGAAGTTGACGCCACGGAACGCTGTCTTGAAGCCAAAGGCGGTGAGCTGTTCGGCGGTGTTCTCAGCCGCGGCCGACCAGTCGGCGAATTCGGCGGGTGCGGTGAGTTCCCATTCCATGCGGGCGCCGGTGTCGTCGATCCAGACGCCGTCGGTGTCGCGGGTGAAGCCGATGCTGGTGAGCAGTTCCTCGGCCTTGTCCAGATCCTGTTCGTAGGAGTTGAGCTGCGCCTTGACTTCGTCGGTGAGCCACAGGCCGGTCAGGTTGTCGGAGAAACCGCACATGCATTCCTGCGGCTTGGCCGATTCGCCCAAGGAGATGAACGCATTCTCACCCTTGTTGATGGCGTAGGCCAGGGCCTGACGCACTTCCTTCATCTCGAAGGGATGCACATCGTGGTTCACATACAGGGCAGGACCGCTGTAGATCGGCGGGCGGATGATGCGGTAACCCTTGGAGATGTACTCGCGCTCGGTGGCAGGCGGGAAGCCGTGGGTGGCGTAGTCGACGTCACCTGAGAGGACCAGCGGGGTCACCACAGGGGTCTCGCCGTTGTAGTTGACCAGACGATCGAAACGCACCTTGTCGGCAAAGTACGAAGTCTCGACCTTGTTCAGGATCATCTGCGATTCGGTGATGCTGGCCGGGTCGATCTTGTACGGGCCAAGCACAACCATGTCATCGGGGCGGAATTCGTTGAATTCCTGCACCAGGGCCTTCCAGTCGTCGTCGTCTTTGGTCATGCCCGCGGCGACCAGTTCCTGCACCCGTGCGGCATATTCGCCGTAGGTGGAGGAAGCGCGAATGCGGACATCACGCAGCACACGGCGCGGAACCGTGGTGGACGGCTCGTTCAGGATGAAGTTGACGGTGGAATCGTCAACGGCCTGTACGTCGCTGATGAAGTTCCACACCGTCTGGCTGAGCAGCCGCGAGATGGAGAAGGTGTCGACGACGTCCTTGCTCGTGAACTGGCTGCCGTCACTCCACACAGCGCCTTCAATGAGCTTGACCTGGAGGGTAACATCATCCACCCATTCCCAGGAGGTGCCGGCCAGCGGGAACCAGGTGCCGTCTGCCCAGATGTACATGAACAAAGAGGGTTCCGTCATGTCCTGGATGTAGCCCAGGGTGAAGCCGTTGGTCACGAAGGTGTTGAAGTGACCGGTGGGGGGCGGGGAATACGGGTAGGCGGGGTGGAATTCCGCTACCGATGCCGCCGGCGCGTCAGCCGCGGCGTCGCCACCCGCATCGCCGGTGGATGCCGCCGGCGGGGTGGGTGCTGTACAGGCGCTGAGGACCATCATCAGCACCAGTACGAGAATGAACCAAACTCGCTTCTTCATTGCTGTTTCCTCCATGATTAGTGAATGTTTACCAAACATTATCGGGATCGATTGGATCGTGAAGCCGAAGGAAAGATGAACCGGCTACCCAACCTTTTGCGTCAAAACCCAATCTGTTCAGGGGATACGAAGTCAGTCGCTGTCTGTATCTTGCCGCCGCCCACCCAGTTTGACCAGCAGCGCGATGATGGCGATAAAGCTGACACCAATGCCGAAGGTGATCTGGGTGATGACGAATTCCGGCGTGCCGCGCTCAAAAAGAGCAAGAGCGCACCGGCTACAAACGCAATGTAGAAACCAATATGAAAGGCCGCTTTGCCCAGATAGGGATCGATCATGACGGCTCCTTCATCAACAGGCTGATCGACTCGTTCTTGCGGATCGGGCAGGCCACGCTGCCGCCTTCGAGCACGCTTTCGAGTGGCGGGACCGCAGCATCGCACACGCCCGGCACGAAGTACGAACAGCGCGGGTGAAAGGTGCAACCGCTGGGCAGGTTGAGCAGACTGGGTACGTCGGCGCTGCGCAGATCGACCGGGCGTTTGCGCTGGGCAATTTCGGGATCTGCTTCAGGCACAGCCGCCAGCAGCGCCTGCGTGTACGGGTGGCGCGGATCTTGGACCACGCGCGGCGTAGGCCCGTCTTCGACGATGCGGCCCAGGTACATGACGGTGATGCGCCCACCCCAGGCGAAGTACTTGGCCAAAGCCAGGTCGTGGGTGATGAACAGGAAAGTGACATCGAACTCAGACTTGAGCCGGTAGAGCATGTTGAGCAGGCTAACACGGATCGACACGTCGACCATCGACACTGCCTCATCGGCGACCAGGAACTTGGGTTCCACGGTGAGCGCACGCGCCACAGAGACACGCTGGCGCTGCCCGCCGCTGAGTTGGTGCGGAAACTTGTTCATGAAATCGTCGACAGGGGTCAGGTCGACGATTTGCAGCAGTTCGGCGGCGCGCTTCTCGGCGGCGGCGCGGTTGGGTACCTTCTTGTGCCGCAGCAGCGGCGCCGTGAGCATCTGGCGCACCGTCTGCGTCGGGTTGAGCGAGGCGTAGGGATCCTGGTGAATGATCTGCACCGAACGCCGGTATTGCTGGTATTCCTCTTTGGACATGGCGCGGATGTCCTTGCCCTGAAAGAGGACCTGCCCATCGGTGGGCGGCAGCATATCGATGACCATGCGCCCAGTGGTGCTCTTGCCACAGCCGCTTTCACCCACCAGGCAGACGATCTCGCCATGGTTGATGGCCAGCGAAATGGAATCGACGGCCGTGACGCGTTCATCCCCGCGGCCGAAGCGTTTTGTCACGTTTCGTAGTTCGATCAATGGGGCCATGCTGTAACCAGCTTCCTGTTTGATCTCAGCGTAGAGATTGGGAGATTATGGGATTAAGAGATTAGGGAGGCTTACGCGCTCTCAATCGCTTAATCTCCTAATCGCAAGCCTTATTCCACAAGATTACTCCACAAGATTACTTCTGAGCCGAACCCTTCCCCCGCAAGCCGTTCTGTTCGATCTCACTCGCCACTTCCGTCCAATGCCAGCAGGCGGCCTGATGACCATTGCCCACCTTCTCCAACGGCGGTTCCTCGCGCTTGCAGCGTTCACTGGCGAAAGCGCAGCGCGGATGGAACTTGCAGCCGCTGGGCAGGTTGATCAGGTCGGGCGGCGAACCGGGGATGGAGGCCAGGTCCTCGAAGCCGCCGGTGACGGTAGGCACGGCGCGGATCAGTCCTAGCGAATAGGGGTGGCGTGGACGATAGAAAATGTCCTCGGTCGAACCCAATTCCACCACCTGCCCGGCGTACATCGTGGCTACACGGTCGGCCAACTCGGCGGCAATCGCCAGGTCGTGAGAGATGAAGATCATGGTGAAGTGCAGATCTTCCTTCAACTGGCGCAGCAGATCAATGATCGAACGCTGGGTGAGAATGTCCAACGCCGTGGTCGGCTCATCCAGGATCAGGATCTGCGGATCGAGCAGCAGTGAAATCGCGATCAACGTGCGCTGGCGCATGCCGCCGCTCAACTCATGCGGGTACGAGTTGATCACGCGATCCGGATCGAGATGCACAAACTCCAGCAGTTCCAAGAAGCGTTTGCGCACGGCGCCGCGGTCGCTCCAGCCGTGCGACCGCGCTGTATCCCACACCTGATCCCACACCTTGAGCACAGGATTAAACGCGTTCAACGCCGACTGGAAGACCATGGCGCAGTCTTTCCAGCGGAACTCACGCAGCGCGCCTGGCTTGAGCTTCAGCACGTCGATCTCTTTGCCGTCACGGCGGTAGATGATCTCGCCGGGCTTGACTTCGGCGGTGTCCACGAGCAGGCGCACAATCCCCAAACCCAACGTGGTTTTGCCCGAACCGCTTTCGCCGATCAAGGCAAGGCTTTCGCCGGCATGAAGATCGAGGTTGATCCCCCGCACCGCCTGCACGTTGCCCTTGCGTGTGCGA
Source organism: Caldilineaceae bacterium (assembly GCA_041391225.1). GTDB lineage: Bacteria > Chloroflexota > Anaerolineae > Caldilineales > Caldilineaceae > RI-153. The sequence continues at coordinate 74,200 of JAWKOL010000014.1, read as the reverse complement.
TAGTTGATGTGGACATTGCGCAGTGACAGCGGCGGTTGACCAGATGTCTTGGACTCTTGGTGCCAGTTCAAATTCACTTGAGACATGGGCAGTTGCATCTCATTCGCTTGAGCGCAGGCGCGGATTGAAGACCAGTTCGAGGGAGCGCGTCATGGTGATCAGCGCCAGTTGCAGAATGGCAATCGCCAGAATGGGCGCCATGATGTACCAGACACTGTCGCGGTAGAAGATGGCGCCGCGCACCCAGGCCAACTGGATCATCACGCTCCAGTTGCCCGAGGCAATCGGCACCAGCCCCAAAAAGACGAGACCCGCCTGAGCGTAGACGGCGCCCGTCATGGCCAGCGTGAAGCTGACGATGATGTAGGGCATCATGTTGGGCACGATTTCGCGGAAGACGATGTGCCGCGTCCCCAAATCCAGCGCCCGCGCCGCTTCGATGAAGTCACGCTGTTTGAGCGACAATGCTTGCGCGCGAATCGCACGCGACAACGCCGGCCAGCTCAGCAACCCCAACAACACACCCAGCGGCGTCAGGCTGTTCAACGAGACAAAAGCAGCCAACACCGCCAGCAACGGGAATTGCGGGATGGTGAGGATGATATCGGTGAACTGCATGAGCAGACCGTCCACCCAGCCACCCACAAAAGCGCTGGTTGCACCCAACACCACGGCAATGAGGGTGGAGACAACCGCCGCAATGAAGGCGACGTAGATCACGTCTCTGCCGCCGTTGACGATCTGCGACCAGATGTCACGCCCTTGGTGATCGGTGCCAAGTGGATGTTCCATCGAGGGCGTCGTGTAGATCAGATCGACCTTGGTCTTCGTGTCCAGCGGGACGAATTGCGGCCCCACGTACGAGAGCAAAATCATGAACACCACGACCAGGAACCCGATGAAACCAACCTTGTTATAGGTCAGGATCCGCAGTGACTTGCCAATCGATGAGAGAACACTCCCAATCATTTGCATGAGGACTACTCCTGCCCACCTAGTCGAATACGAGGATCAAGCCAGCCGTAGAGGATATCGGCGAAGAAGTTGGCAAAGATAACAGAGAAGGTAATGACCAGAAAGATGCCCTGCATCAGCGTATAATCGCGCTGGTTGATGGCCTGCCCCAGCATACGCCCAATCCCCGCATACTCGAAGATCTGTTCAACCAACAACGACCCACCGACCACAAACCCGATGCGGATGGTCAAGATGGTGAACATGGGCAACAGAGCATTGCGCCCCACGTAGGCCGAGGTGATACGTGTCTCACGCAGGCCGCGCGCCTTGGCCACGGTAACGTAGTCTTCGCCGAGGACACTCACGGTGTTGCTCTTCATACTCAGCATCCAAAAGCCCACACTTGTGAGGACGTAGGTGGCAATCGGCAGCGCGGCGTGGAAGAATGCGTCTTGGATGAAGAACCAACTCAAGCTGGGCTGCACACCGGAGGAGTAAGCGCCGCGCATGGCGGCAATCGGCACAATCTGCCACTGCACGCCCAGCCAAACCACGAGCAACAGGCCGATCAAGAAGTCCGGCACAGAGCTGACAACCGAACTCAAGACAGTCAACCCGTGATCGAGGGCGCTCTCACGGCGGTAGGCCATCATGATCCCCAAGAGGACGCCGATCACAAAGCTGATCAGCAGGCCGGTGCCCACGCTGAACAATGTCCACGGCAAGAAGCGCAGGATAACTTCAGTGACTGTCGTACCGGGCGATAGGACTGACTGCCCCAAGTTGCCACGTACGAGATTCCCCAAATAGGAGAAATACTGAAGGATCATGGGCTGATCTAAATCAATCGCGAAGAGAGCGGCAGCCTGATCGTATGCCTCATTGAGCGGCATACCATAGGTAACCACCAATTGATTGACGTAGATTTCGATTGGATTCCCCGGCAACAAGCGCACCAGGAAAAAGATGATGGTCGTGACGACGAAAATGGTCAGGAAGGTGCGTAGCAGCTTGCGCAAGATGTACGATTGATAGATCTTGCGCCACCATTCCTGCGTTTCCTGCTGAGTGGCAGCAGGGGACGGGAGCTGATCAACAGTAGTGGCCATAGTACCTGTTTTCTACTAGCTGGTCACGTGATTCATTTGTTAGGGGAGCATCATCATACGGTAGCCTGATGGTAATGTCAAAACCAATTTGCCGCGGTTCTTGCCTACACAGCGAAATCTGCCCATCCATTTTGCTCTAATTTGCACAAACAAAACATTGTGAAATCTAAAACGAAAGAAAACGCAGGGCAAATCACAACAAAATGAAAATCCCTGGTTGACAACCAAAGATTGTGGTTGTATGCTATCGCCATCCCTGCAGAACAATCGATCAGACACAGCAGGCTGTGTTTGGTGCTTCACCCCCACATAGACCAAATAACAATCAAAAAACACAATTAGGACTTACGCAATTCGCACCTGAAAGGGCGCAATATATTGCGCTCCTACGCCTAGGAGCGGCGTAAGTCCTAACAATAATGCGTAATCCGTAATGTGTAATTACCGGCGCAGCTCGCCGCTATCAGCGCAGGCTTCGGCCAACTCATCACCTGGATTGAGGCAACATGGACTTCCTGGCAGCGAAGCTATCCGAAGGCGCGCAGTCGGCCTTTTTGGTGATTGGGCTACGCGCATACTGGCCGCAGTTCCCTGGCTTGAAGGAGCGACTGGAAGGCTACTATCGGCACATCGCCGATCAGCTTTCCGAAAGTTCGCCGACGTCGTGGGCTGTGGGTTGGTGGAGACGCTGCAGGAAGCACACAAGGCCGGTGACGTCCTGGCCGCCGCCAACGTGGACCTGCTGATCTGTCACACCGCCACCTACGCCACCAGTTCGCAGGTGCTTCCGATTGTGCAGCGCGCCAAAGTGCCTGTGCTGGTGCTGAATCTGCAACCCGTGGCCGCGCCGACTACGAAAACACCGACACCGGCGAATGGCTGGCCAACTGCTCCACCTGTTGTGTCCTGAACTTTCCAACGCCTTCCACCGCGCTGGAATCGAGTTTCAGGTGGTCTCTGGCACGCTTTTCGACGACGAACGCGCTTGGTCATCGCTGCGCGAATGGTGTCAGGCGGCGACGGCGGTGCGCAAGCGTATGACGCTTCGGCTTCCTGGGCCACACCTACCCCGCATGCTCGACATAATTCCGACTTTCACTCAGCACCACGCCCAACTGGGCCTGCATGTGGAAGTGCTGGAGATGGACGATCTGGCCGACCGCGCCAACGCTGTGACGCAGACAGAGATCGACCGCAAGTTGGAGGAAGCGCGCCAGGTCTTCGAGATCGACGCATCGGCCAAAGAAGAAGATCTCCAGCGCGCCTGCAAGGTTGCCGCTGGGCTGGATCGGCTGCGGTCGACTTCGAGTTGGGCGGGCTGGCCTACTACTACTGCGGCAGCAACGACAACGAATTCGAGCGACCGGGCGCGGCGGCGCTGATCCTGGGCAACTCGCTGCTCACCGCCCGCGGCATCCCGCCGGCGAAGGCGACCTCAAGAACGCCGTCGCCATGAAGGTGATGGACGTCCTCGGGGCGGGTGGCTCGTACACCGAGTTCTACGCCATGGACTTCAACGAGAACTTTGTGCTCATGGGCCACGACGGCCCCGCGCACCTCGCCATCGGCGACCGTAAACCCGTCCTGCGTGGTCTGGGCCTCTACCACGGTAAGTCCGGCGCCGGTGTCTCTGTGGAATTCAACGTCAAAACCGGCCCGGTGACGATCTTCAGTTGCACTCAAACCTGCGACGGACGGCTCAAGTTCCTGGCCGCCGAAGGGGAATCGATCCCCTCGGCCCAATCCTGCGTATCGGCAACACCAACAGCCGCACTGCTCTGCCTCCCCAGCCGAATTCATCGACGCCCGGTGCGCCCACGCCCCCACCCATCATTGCGTTAAGCATCGGCCATCGGAGTGGGGTTTTGGGGAAATTTGCGTTAGTTGCAGGAGTTGGCGTTTGCCCGAGTTGGTTGATGAGAAGATCGTGGTGCGTAGTGTGTGGTGCGTGTACCGATAGAGGAACTTAATCGGTACACGCACTACGCACCACGTCCAACCCACCAATACCCAACCACCACCCAGTTACGCGATCCGCCCATGTTAGCCAATGACCGCCAACAGCAGATACTGGCCCGGATGCTGGTCCATGAATCGGCGTCGGTTGCGGAGTTGAGCGAGATCTTCCAGGTTTCGCCGGTGACGATCCGCAACGATCTGAACCAACTGGTCGATCGGCAGATGCATTGTGCGTATCCACGGCGGCGCGCGGATCGTCAATGGGCGGGCGCGGCAGGAGTTCTCGCTTGCCACGCGGCAGGGGATCAACGCCGGGCGCAAGGAACGCATCGGGCGGCTGGCCGCTGAACTGGTCAGCCCCATGGATTCGATCCTACTCGACGCCAGCACCACGGCCATCGCGGTGGCGCAGGCATTGAAGCACCGGGCCAACCTGCGCGACGTCACCGTGGTGACCACCGGCGTGTGGACGGCGCTGGAGTTGCTCGATGCGCCTGGCGTCAACGTGGTGTTGGCCGGCGGCAACGTGCGCAACATCACCGGCTCGGTCACCGGGCCGATTACGGATCAGGTGTTGCAGGGCTTCAACTTGCAGAAATCGTTCCTGGGCGCGTGGGGCGTCAGCATCGAAGAAGGTCTCACCGATACCCACCTGCTGGAAGTTGAGCTGAAAAAATCGGTCATTGCGCGCACGCAGGAAGTCATCGCCATCGTCGACGGCAGCAAGTTCGGGCGCATGGGCCCGGCATCCTTTGCGGCGCTGGAGCAAATCTCCTGTCTCATCACCGATGACAGCGCCCCGCCGGAGATGCTTGACGCGCTGCGGGGGATGGGGGTTGATGACGATGGCAGAGGGTAGTGCGTAGTGTAGTGTAGTGCGTGGTGCGTGTACATCGCCATCAGTTCACGCACTACGCACTACTAGTGCAAGACACAAAGGAGCAACCATGCAACGCGCCGGATTCCTACTCAAAGTCAAACAAATACAAACTCGACGAATACATCAAGCACCACGAGAACGTGTGGCCCGAGATGTTGGATGCGCTGCGAGAAGTGGCGGGCTGGCACAACTACATCGATCTTCACGCGCGAAGACGGTCTCCTTCGGCTACGTGGAAACGCCCGAAGGGCTGACGCCGCTCAGGCCAAAATGGCTGTCACTGCGTCAACACGTTGGCAGGAATTCATGGCTCCCTACTTCGAGTCGGCGAACAATGAACGGGCCGACGAGATGTTTGTTGAATTGCAAGAGGTCTTTCATCTGGACTGAAGATAGGGGACTGGGGATTAGGGATTGGGGACTGGGAAATCGTGGACACCGGGCCAGTGACACCGGTTGAGCTTTTCGCAACCAAGGCACAGGTTAAAGCAATATCAAGATTCTCTACGGGATCCCCAGTCCCCAGTCCCTAATCCCCACCCAACACAGAAAGGAGACACAGATCCACACCCAACTCCGCCCTACCCCACACTATCTTTACGAGGAGAACAAGAAGATGAAGAAACTGAATATGGTTTTTGTGCTGTCTATGTTTTTGGTTTTGGTGTTGGCTGCCTGCGCCGGCCCCGCCGCCACGGACAGTGGCAGCGGCGGCGGTGACGCAGCAGCGCCGGCCCAACCTGCCGCTTCGGGCGATTCCCAGTTGCCTGTGGACGTACCCCGCGAAGAGATGTTCGTGGCCGATCAGATCTTCCGCTACAGTGTGATCGACAACTACAACCTGTGGGTCAACGGACCGCACAACCCGCACCGCCATGCCCTGATCATGGAAACGTTGTGGTACCGCGATCAGGAGACCGGCGAACGCATCAACGGCGTGGCCATCTCCGACCCGATGTACAACGACGACTTCACTCAGATGAGCGTGGACCTGCGCGACAACATCTATTGGAGCGACGGCGTCCAGTTCACGGCGGACGACCTGGTCTACACCGTGGAAACGCTCAAGAACGTCGAGGGGATGATCGCCAACGGCTGGGCGGCGCAGCTCAACCAGTTCCTCGATTCGGTGGAAAAGACCGGCGACTTCAGCGTACAGTTCAACCTGAACCAGTCGAACCCGCGCTTCCACAGCATGTTCGAGACACGCTGGAACGGCGTCTACATCATGCCCAAGCACATCTTCGAGACGGTTGAAGATCCGGCTACTTTCACGTTTAGCCCGCCAGTGACGTTGGGCGCGTACACCATCACCGAGACCGATCCCAACGGCTTCTGGGAACTCTACACCCGTCGCGACGACTGGGAACGCACCCCCGCCGGCATCATCGTGGGCAACCCCGGTCCCAAGTACGTGCTGACCATCTTCTACGGTGACAGCGCCCGCAAGGCCATCGCCATGTCCCGCGGCGAACTCGACGTCTACTTCGATGTGGATTTCGAAGCCTTCCAGACCACGTTGGACACCACACCGACGGCGCGTTCCTGGTACACCGAGTTCCCGTGGGCCTACCCCAACGAAGTCAGCACCCGCCAGTTTGCCTTCAACATGGAGACGGATCCGATCTACGCCAACAAAGACGTGCGCTGGGCGCTGGCCCTGACCCTCGACATCGTCGACCTGCAAACATCGTACATCGGCGGCGTCGCCAAGGTGACCGCTATGCCGATCCCGCCCACGGCCTCGCTGAGCGCCATCTACCTCGACCCCATGGAAGACTGGTTGCAGAACCTGGAGATTGAGATCGAGCCGGGCGTGATGTACAAGCCCTACGATCCCACCATCCCCGAGCAGATCGCCGAATGGGCCGAAGGCGAAGGCTACACCGTCCCCGGTACACCGCGTGAAGTCTTCGGCACCGGTTGGTGGAAGTACGATCCCGAAGTGGCCGAGCGCCTGCTGATCAAGAACGGCTTCAGCCGCGACGGTTCCGGCGACTGGCTCAAGCCCGACGGCACACCGTGGCAGTTGCAACTGCAATCGCCGCCCGATGAAAACGACGCCTTCCGCATGGCCAACGCCGCCGCCGACATGTGGTCCGACTTCGGCATCGACGTCAACCTGCAAGGTCTCGAACGCAGTGTGTGGGATCAGAACCACGTCACCGGTCAGTACGAAGTTAGCACGCCGTGGTACAGCTTCGCGCAGGCCGCCGGCGATGCCTGGCCCGAAATTCGTGGCTTCCACCCGCAATACTACATCCCTAACGGGGAAGACTACCGCTCCACGGGTGGCAACAATCACCAGCGCATCAACGATCCGCGGTTCGGCGAGTACATCGATGCCATGAACGGGTTGAACCCCACCAGCGAAGAGAACTTCGAGGTGGTGACCGAGTTCTTGCAGTACTTCACGGAAGAGATGTACATGATCACGGCCATCAGCTTCAAGAAGTTCGTCACCTGGGACGAACGCTACTGGACCGGCTTCCCCACCGCCGAGAATCCAAACTACATGCCGTTGTATTGGTTCCATGGCGGCAAGTTTGCGTTCCAGAGCCTGAAACCGGTGAACGAATAAAGTGACTGGTGATAAGTGATTGGTGATTCAAATCGTGAATCAGCGAGCAAAACGCACTCAGCTTCTCTACACGATCCGAATCACCAATCACTTATCACCAATCACCGTCACACATGAATCTCCGCATACGCGAAAGATTACGGAGTCGCACATGCTCCTCTTCAAAGAATACATTCTGCCTCGCCTGGTGCAGTGGCTGATGGTGATCTTCATCGGGGTGACGATTACGTTTATCATCCCGCGCCTCTCGCCGGTGAACCCAGTGGAGCAGGCGTTGGGTCGATTGACGGCGTTCCAAAGCCTCAGCCCGGAGGCGACGCTGGAACTGCGCCAATCGTTGCTCGATCTCTACGGGCTGGACGGCAACATTTTCGAGCAGTACTTCAATTTCTGGAGTCGCATCCTGCGCGGGGATCTGGGTCCGTCGTTTACGTCGTTCCCCATGACGGTGAACCAGATGATCCGCAACGCCATCGGTTGGACGGTGGGCCTGCTCGGCACGACGGTGATCCTGTCCTGGATATTGGGGCTGATCCTGGGCGCGCTGGCGGGCTACTACCCCAACAAGTGGTGGTCGCGCATCATGGAAAACTCGTTGGTGTCGGTTTATCCCGTCCCCTATTACATTTTGGCCTTTATCCTGCTCATGCTGCTGGCCTATTACTTCCCCATATTTCCACTGGTGGGCGGGGCCAAAGGCACGCCCAGCTTTTCGTGGAGCTACCTCAGCAGCCTGGTGGAACACAGCTTTTTGCCCGCGCTGTCCGTGATCATCGGTGGCACGGCCTTTCGCTTTATCATGTCCAAGGCACTCACCGGCGGCGAAGTGACAAGCGACTACGTGCAGTACGCCGAAATGGCGGCGGTGCCAAAACGCAAAATCCTATTTTCGTACCTGATCCGCAACACCATGCTCCCACAGGTGACAGACCTGGGTCTGTCGCTGGGTGCGATTTTCGAGGGCGCGCTGATCACAGAAGTGGTCTTCGGCTATCCAGGGCTGGGCTACACGCTCTTCGTGGCCATCACCTCCGCCGACTACAACCTGATCATGGGCGTCACCCTGCTCTCCATCGTCGGCATCGCCACGGCGTCGCTGCTGGTGGATTTGATGTATCCGTTGTTGGATCCGCGAGTGCGGTATCGATAAAAGATAAGGACAAACTATGGCTGTACTCCGCGATCTCTTCCGTTTCAGCCCATCCTTCCGCATCGGCGCTTCGATTTTGGTGCTGGTGATCGTGATGGTGGCGCTGTCGTTCTTCTCTCCCTACGAGCCCGATGACCGCCGCGCCGTGGATCGCAACGAGCCACCGTCGGCGGAGTTCATCCTAGGCACGACATCCACCGGCCAAGACGTGTTCTGGATGCTCACTTTCGCCATCCGCAACACGTTGATCGTGGCGGGGATCGCCGTGATCATCGGGCGCAGCATCGGCGTGATGTTGGGCATGATCTCGGGCTACGTGGGCGGCACGTTCGACCGTGTGGCCTCGTCCATCGTGGACAGTTTCATCGTCATCCCACGCCTGCCTTTGGTGATTTTGCTCGCATCGATTTTGCGCGGACAGATGACGCTGCTGGGGCTGGCCATCCTGCTGGGGCTGCTGGACTGGGCGTATCCGTCCAAGCGCTATCGAGCGCAGATCCTCAGCCTGCGCGAGCGGGAATTCACCTACACCGGCGTCTTCGCAGGGATGAACACCTTCAAGATCGTCATCCAGGAACACCTGCCCTTCCTCATCCCCTTCTTGCTGGCGGACATGGTGAGCGGCTTCCTCTTCGCCATCGGCTTCGAGGTAACGCTGGCGGTGCTAGGCCTGAGCGATCTGGACGCGCAGAGCATCGGCACGATGCTGTATTGGGGCAACTACTACCAGGCCCTGCTCACCAACCGCGTCTGGGTGCTGGCCGCGCCGATTGCGGCGTCGGTGTTGATCGTCATCGGCTTCTATTTGGTGTCCATCAGCCTCACGCGCTTCCTCGATCCGCGCACGCGGCTGGCGCGGCTGCAAGTGAGAGGGTAGACATGACCAACATTATCGAAGTGCAGGATCTCAAAGCCTACTACATCACCCATGCCTACGGCGTCGAGCGCACGGTGAAGGCGGTGGACGGGGTGTCGCTGTCGGTGAAGGCGGGCGAAGTCTACGGGATCGCCGGAGAATCGGGCTGCGGCAAGTCTTCGCTGCTCAAGGTGATGCTGGGCGCGCACCAGCCGCCGCTGACCGTCGTCTCCGGCACGGTGAAGTATTCGTTCGACGGCCATGACATCGCGGCGCTGTCCATGGACTCGAACACGCTGCGCGATCTGCGCTGGAAGGAAGTGTCGTACATCCCGCAAGGATCGATGCACGTCCTCAACCCCGTGCGTCGCATCCAGGACACCTTCCACGATTTCATCGCCGCCCACAACAACCTGTCCAAGTCCGAATCGGTGCAGATGACGCGTGCCTACTTGCAGGAACTCGGCCTGCCCGAAAAGGTGCTCACGGCCTATCCGCACCAGCTTTCAGGCGGCATGCGCCAGCGCGTGACGATTGCGCTGGCCACGATCCTGTGGCCCAAGCTGATCTTCGCCGACGAACCCACCACCGCGCTGGATGTGATCGTGCAGCGCGGCGTGATCCAGTTGCTCAAGGAAATTCGGCAGCGTGAGGGCAGCACCATGATCCTCATCACCCACGATCTGGGCGTCCACGCCAATTTGGCCGACCGCATCGCCGTCCTCTACGCGGGCAAGCTGGTGGAAGAGGGCGACTCGCGCACGATCCTCAAGAACCCCAGTCACCCGTACACGCAATACCTGATCCGCTCCCTGCCCAACATGTCCGAGCGGACGGAGCTGCGTGAGCATCCCCGGCCGCCCGCCTGCCCTGACACGCCGCCCAGCGGCTGTCGGGCAGCCACCCGGCGCTGGTCCGCTGGCCAGGATCGCCGCAAGACCGAAGATTCGGCGATGATCGAGCTGACGCCCGGTCACCGCTGCCTGTCACCTGATCACCGAAGGGGTGCCTCATGCCCAACCCGTCTGACCGCAAGCCGTCCGGATACTGTAATGCTGGCCGACTCGGTCACCAAGATCTTCCAGATCCGGCAGGGTTGTCGCGCGAATTCCGCGCCGTGGACGAAGCCAGCTTCCAGATCGACCTGACCAAGCCCGAGATCTTCACCATCGCCGGCGAAAGTGGCAGCGGCAAGACGACGCTGGCGCGCATGTTCCTGGGGGTTGGAGACGCCCACCCACGGCGTCCTCCGCTACAAAGGACGCTCGGTGGCAGATCTCAGCGAAAAGGACAAGCGCAACTGGTTTTCTCAAGGAAGTGCAGCCCGTCTTCCAGGACCCGTTCGCCGCCTTCAGCCTGCTTAGCGCATCGATCACTATCTCTACGAGACCGCTTTCAACTACAAATGGCCGACCGCCGCAACGTGGACGCCTACATCGATCAGATGCTCACCGAAGCGGGCCTCACGCTGGCCGGAGATCAAAGGACGCTTCCCTCAACGAGCGCTGGGCGGGCAGGCGTAGCGGCGTGGGGCCATCGCCCGCTCGCTGCTCACGCTCTGTCCTGATCGTGGCCGACGAGCCGGTATCGATGCTGGATGCGTCGTTGCGCATGTCCATTGTCAACATGTTCCGCAAACTCAAAGACGAGCAGAACGTCACCTTTCTCTACGTCACCCACGATCTGCTTCACGGCGTTCTATTCAGCCGACCGTATCGCCGTCATGTTGCGCAGGATCGTGGAAATGGGTCCTGTGGAACAGGTGTTGGGCGACCCCAAACACCCGTACACCATCAACCTCAAGGAATCCATCCCCCAGGCCGATCCCGACAAAGCGTGGACTCGAAGACCAGCCTGGTGGAACTAGAAACCGACGAGTACATGCGCGTCGGCTGCCGCTACGCCGGTCGCTGCCCCGCCGTCATGGACATCTGCCGCCAAAAAGCGCCGCCCACCGTGGAACACGAAGGACGGCAGGTGAAGTGCTTCTGTACGAGTGAAGCAGAACTGCATCGCAAAGGCGCAAAGAACGCAAAGAAAAGAGGCAGAAGAGAAGAGAAGAGAGAGGGACACGGATTTTAAGGATTTACAGGATTTTGAAAAGCAATCTGAATCTTTCTGAATCCTGCAAATCCGTGTCCAAATCCTCTGCGTCAGTCCTTTGCGTTCTTTGCGCCTTTGCGGTGAAATGAAGCATACACAATCTCGAATCTCCACTCTCACCCCACTGGAGGAAAAACCGTGTTAAGAGTCGCCGTCATCGGCATGGGCAACATTGGCAACACCCATGCGCCGGTTTACAAACAGGACGATTTGGCCGAATTGGTCGCCGTGTGCGACATCGACAGGGAACGCGCCGACAAGGCCGCGGCCCGCTACGGCGTCCCCGCGTTTTACAGCGTGGACGATCTGCTGCGCAACGTGCAATTGGACGCAGTCAGCGTCACCACCGCAGGGACGGAGAACGGCGGCGATCACTTCGAGCCGACGATGCAGTGTCTGGAAGCGGGCATCAACGTCCTCGGCGAAAAGCCCATCTCCAACGACATCACCAAGGCGCAGATGGTGGCCAAGGCCGAAGAAAAAGGACTCTACTACGGCATCAACCTCAACCACCGCTTCGTGCCGCCCGCGGCCAAGGCAAAACAGTGGGTGGACGAGGGCAAACTGGGCGATCTGCTCCTGATCAACATGACGATGTGGATCGGCAACCCCAACGAAACGTCGCCCTGGTTCCACATCCGCGCCCTGCACCCCCACTCGCTGGACATCATGCGCTATTTCTGCGGCGACGTGAAGCGCGTCCACGCTTTCTTCAACAAAGCGCCGGGGCGCATCACCTACTCCAACGTGCAGGTGAACCTGGAATTTGAGAACGGCGTCGTCGGTCACCTCACGGGCAGCTACGACACCAACCCGCGCCACAACTTGGAGCGCTGCGAGGTGATGGGGACCGAAGGACGTTTCGTCCTCGACAATTTGTACCAGGAACTCACCCTCTACCCGCGCCGCTCTGACGAGCTGACCGTGATCCGCAACAGCATCATGGGCGGGCTGAGCGGCTTCAGCGCCACCTTCACCAACCGCATCCACCGCTGGCTGGAACAGATCCACGCCGAAGTGGAACCCAGCGAGATCGAAGCCTCGGGCCGCGAAGGACTGGCGGTGCAGGAGATCATCGAAGCCGCGATTCGGTCGCATGAGAGCGGGAACTCGGAAGTGCCGGGAGAATAGGGAAGAAAAATGAGATGATGGGGATGATGAGATGATGGGGTGTCGTCGAGATTCATCATCCCATCATCCCATCATCCCATCATCCTCATCATCTCGCTCAGAGCAAGGGCTACCCCAATGACCAATCCTCTTCGCATCGGCATCATCAGCTTCGCGCATGGACACGCCGCCGCGTACTGTCGGCGTATGCTTGGCTTTGAGGACGTGCGCATGGTGGCGTGCTGGGATGACAACACGGAACGCGGCGAGAAGATGGCGGCGGAGTTCGATATGTCCTATTCGCCCCACGTCGAGGACGTGCTCAACCATCCCGAAGTGGACGCCGTGATCGTGACGTGTGAGACGGATCGACACCCCGAAATGGTGATCGCGGCGGCGGCGGCGGGCAAGGCGATCCTGTGCCAGAAGCCGATGGCGCTGACACTGGACGACTGCGACCGCATGTCTGCCGCGGTGGAACAGGCGGGCGTGCCGTTTATGATGGCCTTCCAAATGCGCCAGGACCCGTCCAACATCCGCCTCAAGGAATTGGTGGACGGCGGCGCGGTGGGCAAGGTCGGTCTGCTGCGGCGAAGACACGCCATCCCGCTGCTCTTCAACCAGGACTTTGTCACCGGGCCGACGCGCTGGCACTTCGATCCCAAGCACAACATCGGCATGTTCTTCGACGACGCCAGCCACGCCGCCGACTTCATCCACTGGGTGATGGGCCGCCCCGTGAGCGTGATGGCCGAAATCGGCAACACCCTTACCGACGTCGCCCCCGACGACATGGGCGTGGCCATCTACCGATTCGCCGACGGCAGCATGGCCGAGTTGGTCAACTCGTCGGTGATGCTGGCCGGCGAGAACACCACCGAAGTCTACGGCGATCAGGGCGTCATCATCCAGAACCACGACGACGTCCCCTCCACCAACGGCCCGCGCGTGGACAACCCCATCGCGCTCAAACTCTGGCGTCGTGGCGAACCAGATTGGGAAGATCAGCAGATCCCCATCCCGGCCAATCACGGCGAACGCATCCAGGGCGTCCCCCGCGCCTTCGTGGACTATGTCCTCAAAGGCACGCCGCCCACCGCCACCGCCGAAGACGGGCGCGTGGCGGTGGAGATGATCCTGGCGGCGTACCAGTCGGCGCGTGAAGGAAAACGGATTGAACTGGGGATGGGATGATGAGGATGATGGGATGATGGTCACCTCGTCACCCCATCATCTTCATCATCCCATCATCTCACCATCTCACTCTCCCGGAGCCTCACCCTAGGTCTCTGATCACCATCATCGGCCGTGGACATTCGGCCACGCGTGCCATGTCGCAGACGTTGTCGGCCAGCGGCGTTTTCATGGGCAACCGGCTCAACCGCTCCGGCGATCTGTTGCCGCCGCAGCCCATGTACGATGCTTGCCGTGTCCTGGCGCGCTTTGTGGAATGGAAAGGCGGCCTGGACTGGGATTTCAGCAAGCTACACGAAATGCCCATTCCCGACGAGTTCACCGAGTTGATCCATACCTACCTGCAATCTGTCCTGGCTGCACCTGCGCCGAAGAAGGGCTGGAAGATCCCCGAAACCACGCTCGTGTTCCCCTGGATTCTGCGCATGTTCCCCGACATCAAGTACATCTTCTGGGTGCGCAATCCGCGCGACTGCATCCTGGGCCGTCATGTCACCGATGACCTGCACACCTTCGGCATCGACTACCCCGAAACCGAAGACGAGCGCCATCGCCGCGCCATCTCGTGGATCTACCAGTACAAACTCGTCAAAGCCACACCCAAACCGGCCCACTGGATCGAAGTGCGCATGGAAGACTTCGTCCTCCGCCAGGAAGAAACCCTGACCCAGCTCGAAGCCTTCCTCGGCTTCCCCCTCGCCCGCATCCCCGTCCACCCCGAAACCGTGGGGCGTTACAAGACGGACGACGGGGTGAGCATGTTTGATTTTTTGGAGCCGGCGATGCGCGAGTACGACTATGCGTAATGCGTAATACGTAATGCGTAACTGGTAAAGCGAGATTCGCCCCAATTGCCGAAGTTTCTCGTTGACGAATTACGCATTACGTATCACGCATTACGCCCACCGTTCACAAACCAATACACACCCAACGTTCTTTACAGGAGTCTCCCATGCCTTCACGCCGCACCTCCCGACGACGCCCGCCGAATATCGTGCTTTTGGGCATTGATTCGCTGCGCCGGGATCACATGAGCTGCTACGGATATGATCGGCTGACCACGCCGCACATCGACCACTTCGCCAAGGAAGCGACGCTGTTCGAGCAGACGTTCAGCGCGCACATTCCCACCACCAGCGCGTATGCGTCCATGTTGACGGGGCGCGATGTGTTTGGGACGCAGGTGGTGGCGCTTCGCCATCAAGGACCGCTGCGCGAGGAAGTACCCACGCTGGCCGAGATCCTCAGGAAGCCAACTACAACACGACTTGCGTGGGTTTTAGCGGCAACCCCAGTTCGCGGCTTCACAACTACATTACCTTCCCCGGTTGGGGCAGCTACGAAGAGGACGCAGCCCCAAGGCACAGAACCTCAACGATGTGGCGATCCCCGAGTTGGATCGGCTGGCGAAAAAGCGGGATCCGTTCTTCCTCTTCCTGCGACACATGGACCCACACGCCCTACCTGCCGCCCTACCCCTACGAGCGCGCCTTCTACCACGGCGACGAACTCGATCCCGAGAACAAGTCCATGGAACCGGTGATGAATTTCGCTCCCTTCCGCGATTTCTTCGCCACGTGGATGCCGCCGGGCATCACCGACAAGGACTACGTCATCGCCCAGTACGACGGCGCAATTGCCTACATGGACGCCGCGATCCGCTCGATCTTCACGGCGCTGGAAGCCCGCGGCCTGGCCGAAAACACCATCGTCGTCGTCAATGGCGATCACGGCGAGACGCTCTACGATCACGAATGCTGGTTCGATCACCACGGCATGTACGAGCCGACGCTGGTGGTGCCGTTGATCATTCGCTACCCGGGCAAGATGCCCGCCGGGAAGCGATGTGCGCGGCTTCAATCAGCACAAGGACCTCGTCCCCACGCTGCTGGAGTTGGCCGAGTTACAGCACGATGATCTCACCTTCGACGGGCGCAGCCTGATGCCGATGGTCCGGCGAAGAGGCGTCGCACGAGAGCGAGTTCTACATCACCGAATGCACGTGGATGCGCAAACATGGCTGGCGCACGCCGCAGTGGAAGCTGATCATCGCTAGAGCCGGATTTCCACTTCAAGCCCGAAGTGGAACTCTACAACCTGGTGGAAGATCCCGGTGAAAACACCAACCTGGCCGAAGCCGAACCCGGCGTCGTCGAGTTCCTCAAAGCGCGCATGGACGCCTACATCGCCAAGCGCGAAGCCGAAACCGGCCTGCCCAACCCGATCCACCACCAGGGCGACTGGCACGGCAAAGAAGGCGTCGGCGCGTTCAAGACATCGCAGCAAGCCTACGACACCCTGCACATCGGCAACGTGAACCAGGCCGTGAAGTTGCAGGCGGAAGAGCGGAAATAGGGATTGGGGGCTGGGGATCGGGGACTGGGGACTGGGGATTGGTCGGTACGGCGCGCTTGAATTGTCCGATGCCCATTGGCTGCCGCGGGAGATGCAAACAAAGATGGGATCAGCCACTCTACAAGATCCCCAGTCCCCGATCCCCAGTCCCCGATCCCCAACAATCGAGGAGACAACGAACATGCTACAGTATCTGTCATCGGCCTGGGACCGATTGGGGCGCGCCATTTGTGCGGTTGGTGCAAGGGAGTGAGTTGGCGGAGTTGGTGGGCGTGTGCGATATGCGCCAGGACCGGCTGGAGGTAGGCACGAAGACCTTCGGCGTCCCCGGTTTCGCGGACGTGCCGTCGATGCTGGCGGCGCTGTCGCCGGATGTGTGCATCGTGGCCACGGGCGGCTACGAGTACGGCAGCGAACACTACGAACCAACCATGCAGGCGCTGGATTTTGGCTGTCATGTGCTGGGGGAAAAGCCCATCTCCAACACGATCCGCAGGCCGAAGAGATGGTGGCGCTGGCGAAGCAGAAGGGCGTCTGCTACGGCATCAACCTCAACCACCGCTTCACGCCGGCGGCGCGGCTGGCCAAACGCTGGCAAGACGAAGGGCGCATCGGTCATCTGCTCTTTGTGAACATGAGCATGTGGATCATGAACCCACGCGAAAGCTCGCCCTACTTCCAGCTCAAGGCGCTACACCCCCACACCGTAGACGTGATGCGCTACTTCTGCGGGGATATCGAAGCGGTGCAGTGCTTCGCCACCAAAGCCCCAGGACGTCGCATCTGGTCCACCGCCACCTTCAACATGCGCTTTGTCAACGGCATGGTGGGTACCCTCACCGGCAGCTACGACATCGAGCGCGGCCACCCGATGGAGCGCTGCGAAGTGGCCGGCACCAAAGGCCGCTTCGTCATCGAGGACATGTACCGCGAGGCCACGCTCTACCCGGCGGGCGACATGGAAAAGCGTGTCTACAGCAACCCCATCTTCGGCGGCATGCGCGACTTCGAGGAAACCTTCCTCAACCGCCAGCAGACCTTCTTCGAGCAGGTCAGCGACGACGTCCACCCCGACCGCATTGACGGTTCCGCGGCAGAAGGGCTGGCGCGCAGAAGGTGTTGGCGGCTGCGATTGAGTCGCTTCAGCAGGGGACGGTGGTGAAGGTGGATGAGATTTCGCACTACTATAGATAATGCAAAAGATGATGAGATGATGGGATGATGAATCTCGACGATTCGCCATCATCCCATCATCGCCGACCGCAGCGGTCGGACATCATCCCGCCTCCCCAAGACATCCAAACGGAGAGACCAACACACTGGAAAGGATCCCCATGAAACTCGGCGCAAACACCGTCCTCTTCGGCGGGTACGATATGGAAACCGCGTTCAAGCATTTGGCGATGGCCGGCTATGATGGCGTGGAGGTTTCGGCCATCGACGGCATGAGCGAACATTTGGTACTGGATCGCTGGCGCGAGGTTGCGCCGGAGGTGAAGCGGCTGGCCGCGGCCTATGATCTGGCACTACTGGCGATGGAGCAGCCCTCCCGCGACCCGGCAAAGATGGAAGCGGCCATGCAGGCGGCGGTGGAGATCGGCATCCCCATCATCAATTGCGGCCCCGGCGGCAAGACCGATGACCCGTCCACCTTGCAGCAGACCATCGACGAGTTGGGCGCGCTGACGCAGATGGCGGAACGCTACGACGTCACACTGTGTGTGAAGGCGCACGTCGGCCACGCCGTCTACAACACGCCGACCACGCTCAAGGTGATGGAAGCCATTTCGTCGCCCAATTTCGGCATCGACATGGATCCGTCACACATCTACCGCGCCAACGAGAACCCGGTGGAAGCCATCGCCGCCGTGATCAGCCGCGTGAAGCATGTCCACATCCGCGACTGCAAGGGCCGCCAACAAGGACCAGGCAAGCCCGAAATGCAGGCCAACGGACGCGGCGACATCGACCTCGTCGGCTACATCCGCGTGCTGCACGAGCACGGCTACACCGGTCCGCTGGATTTGGAGATTATCGGCGCCAAGGAATACAGTCTGGAACAGTGTGTGACGATTGCGGCGGAGTCGCGCGGTCACATGCAGGCATGTCTTCAGGCGTGTGGTGCGCGCTAGGGAGATCAACAGTGCCTGGCACAGGCCGGTAATCCTTTGTCAAACCTGCCGATAGTGGCCTGTGCCAGGCACTGTTGATCCCCCACCCACTCAAGAAAGGATCCCCCCATGACAGAGTCCCTTGCAGAGGCGTCGTACGTCGGCGATCTGGGCAACGGGCTGGTGCGACGCTGGTCTACCCAAGCAGGCGACGCGGCCGAAGTCGGTTACTTGATGGCGACCGTTTTCCGCGACAAGGAAGACGCAGAACTGCGCCCCAGCGAAATCGACGCCGCCCGCATCTTTTTGAGCGGCAACTTCCCATTCGCCGGCCCCGGTGACTTTGCCGTGATCGAGGACACCACGCGCAGCGAACACCGCATCGTGGCCTGCACCTGCTACTTCCGCCACGAGTGGAGCTATGCGGGGATCCGCTTCGGCGTGGGGCGGCCCGAGGAAGTGGCCACGCACCCCGAGTATCGTAACCGCGGACTTGTGCGGGCGCTGCTTCGAGATGGTCCACGCGCATGCGGCCAATGGCGACATGGCGCAGGCGATCACCGGCATCGAATACTTTACCGCCAGTTCGGCTACGAGTACGTCCTCGATCTGGGGGCTTTCGCACGGTGCAATTGACGGCCATCCCATCGCTCCGCAAAGACGGCGAGAGCGAACCATTCACGCTGCGCGCAGCCACCGTCGCCGACGTCCCTTGCTAGAGACGCTCTACAACCGGAGACGACAGAATAGCCTAGTATGGCACGAGGCGCCCACCCGTTTCTGGGAATTCCCATCACCAGTTGGGACGATCCGGCGGCGGCGGGGAAGGATGTGGGCTCGCTGAAGCGACGCTCCATATCGTCATCAACGACGAAGGAACGCCGTGTGGGTACGTGTTGGTGGATTCGCGGCGGTGGAGCAAATCCTTCTACGTGCCTGAGATAGATCTAACGACGCAGGTCAACTGGCAAGAGGCCATCCCCAGCGTTCTGCGCGCACTCAAGCAGATCGGTGAAGCAACGCCTGCGATGGAGGATGCCGTGTGCAGTGAACTGCGTCTTGGTTTTGGGCGCACCCACCCCGCCTACGACATCCTAGGCAACCTGGCGCTGCTACGAGCCGCCCTACACCTGGTATTTGCGCGCCCCCGATGTGCAGGGGATTCATCCAATTGATCAAGCCTGTGCTGGAAGAACGAATCGAGCAATCTGTGGTGGCGGGGCTGACAGGCGAACTAAAGATCGACTTCTACCGTGGCGGGATGCGTCTGCATCTGAAAAAGGCAAGATCACCACCATCGAACCGTGGCGCACACCGGCCTTCTGCCCATCACGCCGACGTCGCCTGCACGGCGCTGATCTTCCTGCAACTGCTCTTTGGCTATCGTAGTCTGGCAGAGTTGCGGGAGATCTTCCCCGACGTGTGGGCGAAGGATTCGGCGGCCGTGCACAGCTGGCTGTGCTCTCCCCAAACAGCCGTCGAAGGTCGATTCGCTGGTGTAGAAACAAACCTGCCGGGTTTTTGGCAACCCGGCATGTCTATTTTGAGATAACCAATACGCTAGCACTTCGGAAAGCTTCCTGGGCGCACTGGTTTGGGGATGAAATCATCCATGCCGGCATCCAGGCAGGCGGCGGTCGCTGTCCTGCACATTGGCTGTCATGGCGATGATGGGAATGGCAGTGTTGCGCACGCTATGAAGCGGGCGACCGCACCGCCTGCGTCGCCTCATAGCCGTCCATGCCGGGCATCTGAATGTCCATCAGCACAAGATCGTAGTCCACAGTTTGCAGGGCATCGAGGGCATCTATGCCGATTCCACGGCGTCGGCGCGATAGCCGAGGTTGGCCAACATGCGTATGCCCACCAGCCGGTTCACGGCGTTGTCTTCCACCAAGAGGACACGGTAGCCACGGTTTTGGTTGTGCAGCACCAACTCCCCAGACGGTGTCGGCTTTGTCCCATTCAATGCGAACGGACGGGTGGGGCGTGGCGTGTGCGCGGCGGGTATTCCTGGCGACACTAGCTCCTGCAATACGGTGCGTAACGTGCCGCTCTTGACAGGCTTTGTCAACGAGCGGCCGCCAGACTGCCGACATCGGGCGGCGCACTGCCCTTGTGCGGGTAGCGTTGCCAGCATCAGCAACCGCTCAGGGGCGAACCCAGCAGCCTCGACATCAGCGAAGAAGCGCTCTTCGATTGGCTCGATCATGTCCCAGTCGATACATGCCGCAACATACGGATCACCGTCTACGGCAGCTTGTTGCATCAACGACAGCACGTTGCCGTCATCGTGCGCTACGTCGTATCGACACCCCCAGAAACGCAAATGAGACGCGACGGAATCAATCACGGCCAGGTTCCCGCCGCCCACAAGCACACGAGCAGTCGGCGCCTGCGGACAAGGTCGCTCTGCCTCACGCGCCTCGATGGACTTCGTCAGCGGCGCCGTGAACCAGAAGATCGTGCCACCGACAGGGTTGTCGGCGACGTCGATTTCACCGCCCATCAGCTCCACCAATTTCTTGGAGACAGCCAACCCCAGGCCGGTACCGCCATAGCGGCGCGTGGTGGAGGAATCCGCCTGATTGAAGGGCTGGAAGAGCGTCTCTCTTTTGTCCATGTCGATGCCGATACCCGAATCCACGATGGAAAAACGCACCGTCACATCGTCTGCCTGTTCGGCTTCAAGGTCAGCGCGGATCACCACTTCGCCTTCGTTGGTGAACTTGACGGCGTTACCGGCAAGGTTTAGCACGATCTGGCGTAGCCGCCGGATCGCCCACCAGGGGACGGCGTAGTGCAAGGTCGACAACACACGGCAGTTCAATCCCTTTGGCCTGGGCATGGACACTGAGACTGTCGCTTGCGCTTTCGAGCAATTCGAGCAGATCGAATGGAATCTGCTCCAACTCCAGGTGATCGGCCTCGATCTTCGAAAAATCGAGGATGTCGTTGATCAGCGAGAGCAGATGTTCGCCGCTGTGCTGCATGATCCCCACGTATTCGCGCTGGATCGACGTGAGTTCGGTGCTGAGCATCAAACTGGCAACGCCCAATACGCCGTTCATCGGTGTGCGGATCTCGTGGCTCATGTTGGCCAGGAAGCGACTCTTGGCCAGGTTGGCGGCTTCGGCACGTGTCAACGCGTCTTCGATCCGCTGCAAGTCCTCGCGGCGGCGGAAGCCCTCGTCTAATGCGTCGGCCATTTCCTTGAGGATCTGAATGTCCATCTCATCGAACGCGTTGGGATCGCGGCTGTTGACGGCCAACGTCCCGTAGGCAAAGGGGATATCGAGCACCGAGCGAACCGGGGCATTGTCTGAATGAAGCCTGATATAGTCATATTCGCCGTAAGGATCTTCTTGCGACAAGTCACGGCGATAGACGATCCGCTTCTCCTGCCAGAACTTCAACAGCGCCTTGCCACCGTACTCAGCATTGACGGTGCGCCACCTGCCTCCCGAGCCTTCGGTATCAAGATAGATGCTGATACGTGGCGGATTCTGCGACATATCGAAGACGTTGACACCAAACGCCAGGAATGGCACAGCCAGCCGCACCAGTCCATTGCGCATCACCGACATCACATCGCCCATGTCGTCGCTATGCTGCATTCCCCAAATCGCCTCGCGCAGTCGCTCCATTACGCGGCGACGCTCTTCTTGGAAGATCTCGTCGGCCAAGACGCGCCGGATCAAGAGCGCGCCAGAGAGTACGCCGTCTTCTGCGTAGACAGCGTGGCCCGTTACCTCTACATTGACAGGACGTTTCGAGTGAAGCTGATCAGGGCGGTAACGCAAGTATCCACGGCCCTGGCTGAGTGTTTCGGCAAGCAAATGATGTAGATCTGCTTTCTCATCGGCAGAGCCGTACTCAAAGATGTTGCGACCAATGCGATCAGCACGCGCGATCTGTACACCAAGCCGTGCAGCATAGTCGCAGTAAGCTTGGTTTAGATCGAGAATCGTACCTTGCGGATCGACCAGTGTTGTGGGTTCTGGGAATGCCTGAAGAATAGCTGACGCAACGATCATGGTAACAGTGTACAACATGCGTCAGCACAATCAAGTAGGTTTTATCATGGATCATTTGGGTTTGTGTCTCGCTTAGATCGTGGGTAATATAGTCCCCCATCGACACCATACCAAAGGAGCAACCTATGATCCAGCCCAAGGGTCCCGGCGCGCCCTACCAGCTTCTCTTTTCCGCCGAACAAGGACAGCCTCCCTCTCTGCCCGAAGTCTTTCGCCAGATCTATCCCGGCGACTGGCCGCTGCCTGTCATCGCAGGACGCCCCTACGTCTACACGAATTTCGCGACATCCCGCGACGGGCGCATTTCGTACAACGTCAAAGGGCAAGAAGCCGCTGCCTTCGTCACCAAGGCCGACCCGCACGACCGTTGGCTGATGGGGCTGTTGCGCATGCGCGCCGACGCCGTCCTCATCGGCGACGGTACCATCCGCATGGAACCAGACTACAATCCCACCGCCGAGTTCATCTACCCGCCTGAGGCCGAAGCCTTCAAGGCGCAGCGTCTCGCGGACGGACTGGATGCGGTGCCGCTGGTGGTGGTGCTCTCTTTCAACGGCGCGCTGCCCGCCCATGCCCACTGCCTGCACAATCCCGACCAGCGCCTGATCATGGCCACCACCGCCAAAGGTGCGATCAACGCACGGTCCATCCAATGCGTCGGCCACATGGACATCCTCGATCTGGGCGAAGATTCCGCCGATCTGCACAAGCTCATGCGCATCCTACACGACGACTACGGCATCCGCAATCTGCTCTGTGAAGGCGGCGCGCACGTCTTCGCCGGTCTGCTCGACGCTGGGTTGGTGGACGAAGAATTCGTCACCTGGTGTCCTGTCTTCGTGGGGCGCGACGCCGCCAACTTCCGCCCCAGCTACGCCGAAGGCGTGGCCTGGCTCCCCGACGCCGCCCCGTATTCGGAACCGATCAGCCTGCACAAGGCGGGGGATTATTTGTATTTGCGTACGCGGTGCCGGTATCAGAAGACGGAGGACGGCGGACGACAGACGGCGGATCTCGTTGAGTAAGTTGACCCGAAATTTGGAACTGTACCGGACGACCTCAACCCATGTCGAGGACAACGAGATGAACAAATCTCGGTCGTCAGCCGTCAGTCGTCTGTCCTCAACAACCAAAGGACCACCCCACCCATGCTCACCAACGCACTGCTCGCCGAACTGGCCGCCATTGTCGGAGACGAACACCTGCTCAGCGAAGAGCGGACGCTGCTACAACAGTCAAAGGATTTCTACTGGTTCTCGCCGGTGCTCAAGCCTCTGCTTGAAGACAAACGCGCCGATGTGATGGTGCGCCCCGGCAACGTGGACGAACTCCTCGCCGTGGTCCGGCTGGCGGTGCGCGAGCGCATCCCGATCACCGCCCGCGGCGCGGGGACGGGCAACTACGGCCAGGGTATCCCCATCCACGGCGGCATCCTGCTCAACCTCAAGCGGCTGGATCAGATCCTGGAGATCACCGAAGACGCCATGCGCGTGCAGGCAGGCACGCTACTCGTGGACATGGAACAGGCGGCGCGGCAACGTGGACTCGAACTGCGCTTCTTCCCAAGCACGTTGCAGACAGCCACAGCAGGTGGCTTCGTCTCTGGCGGCGCAGGCGGCATCGGCTCCGTCACCTGGGGTACGCTGTGGGACGACGACAACGTGCGCGCCGCCACAGTGGTGACCGTCGAGGAAGATCCGCAGATCCTCAGCATCGACAGCGCCGACGGGCTGCGCGGCGTCGTCCACAATTGCGGGCTGACGGCGATTGTCCTCGACTGTACGCTGGCGCTGGCCCCGGCGCGTCCTTGGGCGCAGTACGTCGTCGCCTTCGACACCTTCACCGACGCCCTGCGCTGCGCCGAGGAGCTCGCCATCGACGACAGCGAGCCGAAGCGGCTGGTCACGGCGTTGGCGTGGCCGATCCCGTCCTATTTCCGCCAACTGGTGAAGGACGGCGCTTGCCCCGACGGCAAGGCGATCCTCCTGCTCCAAGTTGTCATGGACGAAGCCACGCTGGCGGCGCGGATGGCCTCTTTCGGCGGCGTCGTCACCTGGCACAGCCTGCACGAGAACTACCTGCGCCGCGGCTGGCAGCTCAGCGACTTCTCGTGGAACCACACCACGCTATGGGCCATGAAATCTGATCCGTCGCTCACCTACCTGCAAGACATGTTCCTACCCGACAAGGTCTACCAACAGTTGGCGCAGCGCCGGGAACGCTACGGCGACGTCCTCATGGAACACATCGAATTCATGAAATTCGGCGGTCGCCTCGTGCCGCAAGGGCTAACGCTGGTGCGCTTCCAATCGTCCGAACAGCTCACCGAACTCATGTCCTGGTGCGAATCCATCGGCATCTGGATCGCCAACGCCCACACCCACTACCTCGACGAAGACGTGCGCTGGAACGGACAGCCGATCCTCGACGCGGGCGCGCTGGGATCCGCATGGGCTGCTGAATCCAGGACATTTGAAAGGGACTGGGGATTGGGGACTGGGGACTGGGGCGTTTGTCGCATCTCACCGAAAAGGAACACTTGTGAACCGCTACCTCTCGCACCTCTCTTGATCGACATCGCCGCTTCTCGACAAACGCGATGGGGTTGTCGTGTTGCCGGTGGGCGCGGTGGAGCAGCATGGGCCGCATTTGCCCACACTCACGGACACGTTGATCGTCTCCACCATGCTCGACGCCGCCCTCGCCGCCTTACCCGAAGACGCCGCCGTGTGGGCGCTGCCCACGTTGCCGTACAGCAAAAGCAACGAGCACACCGGCTTCCCGGCACCATCAGCCTCTCGAATCAGACGCTCAACGCCGTGCTACATGACCTCGCCCGTGGGTAGCCGACGCAGGATTTCGGCGGCTGGCCTTCCTCAACGGGCATGGCGGCAACGTGGCGTTGCTCGAAGCCGCCGCACGCGACATCCGCGCGGCGACTGGGCTGATGTGTTTCTGCCTGCAACCGGCGCTGCTCGTCGATCCGCCTTTCGCCATCTCGGATCAGGAGCGGCGTCTCGGCTTCCACGCCGCGAACTGGAAACATCGCTGATCCTCGCCATCGCGCCTGATCTCGTCCAAATGGACCGTTGTCGTCCACTACGCCGACTTCCCCGACACCGGCACGCCGCTCTTTCTTCGGCTCCGCAGCCACAGCCTGGCTCAGCCGCGATTGGAGCGACAGGCGAAGCCTCGGCGACGCCAGGGACGGCGCAGGAAAGGCGAGGCGATGATCGCGTCCACGGCGCAAAAGCTGGGGCTGTTGACCGTGATCAGTACGTTTGAGGTGGAGCGCTAGTACACACAGCGTAAATGAGTCGCTGGATGCAGGGAACTGCGGAGTGACCACGCCCTCGTACGGCCTACACTGAACACCCACACGAGAACGTGCTCACCCGCATTCGTGGACATTTTTCAGTCTTCGTGTCCTAGTTGCTATGTCGGGGCTACGGCCCCACTTCGATCTGAATCGTGCTTTCCCAACTGCCTTTGTAGAAGACATCGGCAGCGTAGACACCGGCGGCAGCGTTCCTTCCGGCAGATTGAGGAATGGGAAAGCCTGATTGATCGCCGCCCGGCGGCAGCAGCAGTGCTTCTGCTTTGGCAGTCGCATCTACGCCGGTTGCGGGCATCAGTTCGCTGTAATTCCACAGAAAGTTGTTTAGTATGTTCTCGCTGGCGGCTGGTTGTCCGTTTACCTGCCACCGGACTTGCAATATCGGTATTGTCCACATTTGGGGATAGGCCTAGCGACAACATCAATCCTGAGGTATCCAAAATCGTCGATTCCTTTACCGAAGCGCGATCCGGCACAGTGAAGTAGTGACGCGACAATGTCCACTTCGCTGTTCGGCATAGTGCCGGTATTGAATAACATGAGATACTGCCCACCTGGGGCATCATTCACAAACTCGCCTATGTCAATCGTAAGTTGGTTCGCCGTATCAGTAGTAAATGAAGTTTGAAACGGATAGGCCCAGTTGGCTCCCAAATCCATGCGATAGATGACGATCCTCCGGAGGCAGAACTGAAAGCTGTTCGATCATCGCATCATTTTCATCCAGAGATCCTTTACCTCAGTCATGGAAGCCTGTTGCAGAAAGGCTGCCAAGAGGTCTGCCGGAATCTGATTTGGACCGTGCCGACTTTTGGTACTCTTGTTACAAATATTCTAGGTGTAGAGATCGGGGTCGGGGTAACGGGGAAAATATCTTAGGTGTAGAGATCGGGCTAGGGGAAACGTGGGAGTACGAGAAAAGCACCAGGAGGTGCATTGGTTGCCGCGTCAGGACAGCCATGCCCTGCAGCGTTCGCCACAAATGACGGCGAGCGATGTGCCAAAGATGATCCCAATCTAAGCCAACTCCATTGCGTCCGAAGTTTCATAGTCCACACTCCGCTGTTCTGATTCATATTCATCAAGCTCAGGAATCTGTGATTGTCTGCCATTTATCTGGGTTACTCTGAATGGTCTGTTGAAGCTCAAGCGCGCAAGTTGTTCCTGACCAATCGCACAATAGGTTCCATGCTGCCAACTGCGGCAGGGAGACGCATTCGTCTGCATCGTTGTACTGCGGCAGCTGCCTGCACTGCAGTCTGTAATTGGCGGCAGCGAGTTTGTCCATTCTTCAGGGCATTACTAATGCTAATTACGTCGGACACGCCCGCTGTAGATAAAACAGATAGATTAATCAATATGTTACCGCGGTCAAGGTAGCTCCTTCCTATCCAATAGGCGGCAGTATGTGGACGTATGCCACTGGTCTCAGCATTTTAATCGTTTCATCGAAGAGGGCGAGGGCAATTTGGCCACTCAGTAAAGCGGTCGTAGGTTTCCGCACAGGCGCCAATCACAAATACTTCGTGCCAGGTGGTAAGGGATAATAGTTGTAGTCCTTCAGGCATTCGGGCATTGGGGATCCGCACCATCGTGAACATCCTGCAAGGTTTTGCGAGCTCAAGTAGCGACGCCTGAACCGTTCCTTCACACAGGATGTTGAATTCAAGCTCACACGAGAAAGGAGCGCCGTCGCTATTGATCGACGTTGCTCCGGATAATCGAAGCTTTGACGACATCCGGCGATGCTTTCATCCAGATAGCGCTGCGTTCATCAGGTGCTGGAACCCCGAACAACGGTGCGTATTGCTGCAGACACTAAGATGTCAGAAAAAGATTCGTGAATCAAGGTGTAGCACCGAGGGACTCACAGTAGCGTCCCATGAGGGATAGGATCTCAACAGGAAGAGTGGCAAAGCGTTGCAGCGCCTTGTCTACAGCCACGGTCAAGTCCTCAAAAGCTGGAAAGTACTTGAGATGGGTGGCCTGCTTTTTCACTTCGAAATGGATGGCACGGTTCGGGAGTAGGAAGCCAGCGGAACTTGTAGCTCGGCATGAGCAGCAAAGAACGCCTGCATCGGCTGACTGGTATGGTAGCGGGCACCATCCTGGATCAAGATGAGATGTTGCTGAGTTTGCTGCAAGACGGCAGTGAGAAAGGCTTGATAGCTATCCGTGTTGAAACGGCCGGTCTGGCTCTGCCAGAAGAGCTGACCGGAGAAGAAGTCGATCAGACCAAAGACCTTGTAGGCTTTGCGCTTGCCACAGGTTTTGACAACGGGTTGTTGGCCTTTGGGCGCCCAGGTGTAGCTTAGCGATCCCCACTGGGCGAAACTGGCTTCATCACCAAACAGGACCAACGCCGACTTCTCTTGGGCGAGCCGCAGAATCTGGGGCCACGTCTCTTCCGTCCACTGGATACGCGCCGCTTCATTGAGATGGTCCGAGGCAAAACGCGCTTTCTGGAACGAAAAGCCCATCTGGTTCAACAACTCACAGAGGTAGTGAGGATGATACGTCACGCCGAAGCGGCGCTGAATCAGGTCTCCAATCAGCACAGCACTCCAACAGCCGCTCATATAGCCGGCCGCTTGCGGACCTGCTTCAATCAAGTCAGCCAACTCCTTTCGTTGGGTCTTGGTCAATTTGGATGGTCGTCCGGGTGGCTTGCGATAGGCCAAACTCGCCACCCCCTTGCACAGAAAGGCGTTCACATAATCCCGTACCGTCTGTTCGCCCAATTCGAAGAGCGCAGCCACTTCATGAATCGCCTTGCCTTCCGTCACCGCCAGCAACGCATGAATCCGCCGCACCACTCGTGTCTGCCCTCGGCGATACGCCTGCTGCAGTCGCTCGATCACTTCTTGACGAAGCGGATTGCTCAGACGTATCCTGATCTGCATGAGAGATGCCTCCTTTCGTGTTGGTTTGGTCACCGCACAGGATCGCATCTCTCTATCTATTTTTCAACTCGCTCTCACCCACTTCACGAATCTTTTTCTGAACACTAGAAGGTTCCAGGTTAGCATAGATCTCTTCAGCATCGGGCCGCTGCGCACTCGAACAGAGAATCTGCTCAGACAGTTGCAAGTTTTCTACGCTGCCGCTGTGGTAGGCGTCCAATCCTCGGTAGATGACCAACGCTGTATTGATACGTCGTTGCAGGATTTCGCTTACCCGCTGGACCTCGCCCTCGGTTTCTACCCGCAACGATATAGGAGCGCCCAAACCCTCGACACCCAGGGCATCGATGGCGCCGTCCTCCATGACACGACTCCGAAGATCGAACACCGGTGTCAATTGCCAGGTTTCGGCGCTGACAAAGCGCAACTCTCCATAGATGAATGCCTTGGCATTCACCTCATCCAAGGAAACAGGCGTGTCAAGCCAATCGACCTGCAACTGTGTCTGCGATGGGGTCATGTCGACGCGCAGAATACGGTCCGGTGTGAGGATGTTGAGCGGCTTGTGCATCTGTGATTCAATCGCTTCCTGGTTGTCCTGCAAATAGCCGACCAGGTTGAGCGCCATTGCAGCGCCAGCGTCGATTGCATCCTGCACCATGCGCTGATCGGCAACCGATTCTACGCCGACGGGGGCAAAATCAGCCACGACCACATTAAACGCGTTGGCGTCCATCGGCGGGGCAACCAGCGGATCAAAGAAGAAAATGCGCCATGCCATCAGCCCGATCACACAGGCCACAACCAGCGCCGCCACACCCACCCCCGCGCGCAGACGGAAGCGATGACGCTGCGACCGCCGCAGGTAGTCCAACGCCGCCGCATCGCGCAATGAGACATCGTCCGCCGCCTGCAATTCCTGCGCCGCCTTCAGCCAGACGCCGGTGAGCAGGAAACCGTCCACGTTGCCGTGCGCCTGCCATTCGGCCAGAGAATGCTCAAAGCGAGCACGTTTGCGCAGGCGCTCACGTTGTGCTTCGATCTCATTTTGCAGGCGATCCCAGTTGGCAATCAACGAGTCGTGGATAATGTCCACCACTTCCACTGTGCCGGCCTGGCGTTCACGATCCACGCTGAGCAATCGACTTAAGCTGAGTTCGTCTACGAGCCGACGCCGTTGCACGTTCGCCTGCACGATGTCCGCCAACGGGCGGCGTCGCCGAACATCGCGTCGCTTCTCGTCGTCTAGCGAAACATCGATGAGATCCAGCATGATCGCCAGTATCTCGGCGCGTTCCGCCTCGCTTCGCTCAATCTGGTTGCCGTGGACATCTTGAGCGTGGAGATAGATCGATTCAGCGCGCAGACGGATGGCATCGGTCAACGCGCCGTACGCGCTCAGCCGCATCTGCCCACGTCGCCAAAGATCCTCCAATGTCACTTGCAGCAACGGCAGAAATGTGGCATCTTTGCCCGCATCGCGCACCAGGGCATCCACCAGTGCATCTTCCAGCCTCTTCTCCCCAGTCGGAAATCGGGCGCGCATTGGCTGCCAGATTGCCTCTGTCAGCTCGTCTGCAGTCATCTTACGCAGGTCAAAGCCGGATTTCGCCAGGGCAAACAGCGCCTCGTAGTCATGCAAATCCGGCAAATAGTCAACGCGAAAGGTGACGATGATGTGCATGCGCAAGGCAGCAAATGAGGGCAACGTCGTCAACAGGGCGAGAAACTGTTCGCGTTGCTCGGGGAGAGACTGGCTGAACACCTCTTCAAATTGATCGATGACCAAGAGGCTAACCTGATCCGTCGCTGCCGGCTCGTTCGGTTTCCCCAACGAATAGCCCTGCACAGAGGCAAATACACTTGTGGCGGATGGGCCATCCGGGGCGAGGCCAAGTTTATACAGCCCTTCGGCCAGCATCGCCATCGGCTGCCGCGAGGGTGTGATCACGGTGTGGCGCACCGGCTTGCTCAGCACTCGATAGTGCGCCTCCAGCGCAGGCAACATGCCGGCCTGCACAAACGAAGACTTGCCACAGCCACTGGCGCCAATCACAAACATCAGCGTCGTCTGCTCGCCTGGTCGGGTCAGGCTGCTCACGGCCTGTTCGACACTAGCGGCCCGGCCGGCAAAGCGATCACGGTGCTCGAACGTAAAAGAGCGCAGACCCAGGTATGGGTTTTCAAGACCACGCACATCGTAGGCATCGTCGGCAACGTAGACGTTGCCCTCGACATACATACCACCGCCGGTATGGATCGAACGGTCGCCGATCTGTTCAATGTGCGCAGATTCAGGATCTCTCGACGGATCTGCCATATTTGCTCCCTATGGATCAATGGGATCGACAAAGACAAGGGCAGAAGTACGGCTCGCGCCCATTCGCCGAAGGTTCGCAAAGGGTACATCCACCTACGCACCCAAACGAGAACATGTGGCACAATACTTAGGATAAATTGAAAACGAGGCGTCTAGGATTGTCTATAACTATATCACTTTTTTCGGTGACAAACAATGGGTTTTGAACCGGCAGGTGTAATTCAAATTACACCTTGAACCGGCCGCCGGGGGGACAGCAGAAGATGGACTGGATCTTGCGCAATGCGCGCTTATCGTGCTTCGACAAGTTGGTGGATTTAGGCATTGCCGACGGGGTGATTGTGGCCCAAGAACCCAACCTCGCGCAGAATGCCTCACAGGAATGGGATCTGGCCGGGCGTGGTGCTGCCAGGGTTGGTGGACTGTCACACGCATTTGGACAAAGCCTATCTTGGCGCGGTCAACCACAGTGGCACGTTATTGGAAGCCATCGACGTATGGCGACAGGAAAAACTGGCCCGCGGCAGCAAGGACGTGCTCAGCGCGGCCCGCAGGGCGTTGGAACAGGCCATGCTCAACGGTGTCACCGCGCTGCGCACCCACGTAGACACCGAAGTAACCGGCGACCTTGTCACCGTGGAAGCATTACTCTCGCTACGCGAAGAGATGCGCGGCCAAATCGATTTGCAGCTAGTCGCGCTAGGGCTGATCACGTTTTCGGACGAGTGCGCCGACACGATGCGCACCGCTTTGGAGATGGGCGTCGACTATGTGGGCGGCGCGCCTGCCCTCACACCCGATCCTATCGCCGATCTCGACGCTCTTTTCGCCCTGTCCGAGCGCAGCGGCAAGCCCATTGATCTCCACATCGACGAAACCGAAGACCCTGCCATGCTCACCCTGGCCGCGTTGGCCGAGCGCACCATCGCCCACGGCCTGCAAGGACAGATCGCCGCAGGCCACTGCTGCTCGCTGGCCTTCGTCGACGAACCCACCGCCGCCCGCGTCATCAACGCCGTGGCCGCGGCGCAGATTCACATCGTCACGCTGCCGCTGTGCAACCTGGTACTCATGGGGCGCGGCCATCGTCCTGTCCCCCGCGGGGTGACGCGGGTGAAGGAACTGCTAACCGCGGGTGTCACCGTGAGCGCGGCGTCGGACAACGTGCAGGATCCGTTTAATCCCTTCGGCAGCCATGATCTGCTCCACATCGCCCAACTCACCGCCGCCACCGCCCACATGACCGGCGCAGACGAACTCGCCCAATGCCTGGACATGGTCACCAGTCATCCTGCGCAACTTTTCGGTCACCGCGGCCGCATCGAACCAGGCGCAATCGCCGACCTCACCGTCCTCGACACAACGGAGCCGCTGCAAGCCATCACCGCGCCGCCGCTGCGCCTGGCCACGTTCAAACGCGGGAAGTTGGTGGTGAAGACGGAGGTGACGCGGCGTTGGGAACAGCCTGACCAACGCTGACACAAGCCACCCGCAACATTCATCATCCCCCCATCACACCACACCGCATTTCAACTGAATAGAGCGATTCACTTGCGCCGCTCTGTGCAGAGGTCTGCATTTGCGCGCCCGCGGCCCATTTACAAATCCTGCAATCCAATTCAATCCGTGTATAGGTTCTGTATAACCCACAGCGCGAGGATACAAATCAAGCAGTACCGGAAACCTATTTACATACACCAATCACCCAGTTCCAAAGGAGTAGACTTCATGAGCCGCTACTTCAGTCGTTTCGCACTTGCGCTGACGATGCTGATCTTCACCCTAACACTGTTGGCCGCCCAACCTATCACAGCTCACGCCGCAAAGCCTTCACCTGGGACACCAATCTCCCCGGCAAATCTGGTTGCCTGCACGGCAAGCGGAAATGCCGTAGCCACCTTCAGCGCCACTGCATGCACTTGCTTCGTTCGGTAAGCAGATTTCAGAATTTTATTGATCCACGAAGGCACACGAAGAAGAGAAAGAGGGGCACGGATTTCAGGATTCGCAGGACAACAGTGCGGAAGAGCTTTCTACTTGTTCTTTTCTGCCTTCGTGTGCCTTCGTGGATCATTATTTCTCTGGTTTCTCCTAATGCCTATTTCAAGCACATCGGGTTCGGTTGTGCGTCACCAGGGTGAAACATAGATCGAACCTGATGTGTGCATGAACAATGATCGAAGTCAACGTGGTCAACACGGAAATGGAGATGCGCCATGCGAAGCGTTTGCCAAACGGCGAAAAAGAGCCTATGCACAACGATGCGCCCAACTTTCTGGGTTCTACTCGTGCTCTGGATGGCCCTGTCGGGCGCAGGATCTGCGTACGCGCAGGAATCGACACCAGACATCGCCCCCGCGGACAACGTTCCGACGCTCCAAGGCAAAATCTGGGTAGAGAGTCCCTTGGTCGCGTGCGCGGCGATCCACTGTGACCAGCCCGCAGGCGGAGACAACGAACATCGCACCGTCGTCTTTACGATGGACAGCCAGGTTTACGGCTCATCTGGCTGCAATCAGTACTCGGGTGGGTATCAACTGGACGGCGACGAGATCCACTTCGGCCCGCTCGCGGTGACCCGCATGTACTGTGATGAGGAGTCAATGATCAGGGAACATGCCTTTCTGAGCGCCTTGCAAGATGCGACAACCTACGCCGTGGACGGCAATTCGCTGACGCTAAACGCAGCAAGCGGCGATCCGAGCCTCCGTTTCGAGACACAGATCGAGATGTCCCGGTCGCTGATTTCAGTCTATCGCCCATACTGTGTGCGATAAGGGGATTTCAGGATTTTGATGATCCACGAAGTTCACCCCTGACTTCGAGTTCATCCCAGGCGAAGCTGCGAATGGTTTCCAGCATGGTGAAGCGCGGTTCGCCGTCGTCAGTGTCGGTGGCATAGCGGATCAGGTTGTGATCGAGCAGCGCTGCCATGCCGTCAATCACATCGATATCCAGTGCATCCTCAGCTTTGCAGACGGCAGCGGCGGTTTCCACGGTGAAGCCGCCGCTGAGCACGCCCAGCCGCCGAAAGAGCGCGCGCTCGTCGGTGTTCAATAGATCTGTGCTCCAGGTAATGGTGGCGCGGAGCGTTTGCTGGCGGTCGGGCAGATCGCGAGGGCCACGGGAGAGGAGATCAAGAGGCGCACTCAACCGTTCTAGAATGGCCTGCGGTGTGAGGAGTTTGCAGCGCGCCGCGGCAAGTTCAATCGCGAGAGGAAGACCGTCGACGCGGGCGCAGACACGAGCCACGGTCAAGGCGTTGTTTTCGTTGAGTTCAAAACCAGGGCGTACATCCTGTGCGCGTTCCACAAACAGGCGCACGGCGTCGGACTGCAAAAAATCACTTGGAGAAGAGGTATTCATCACGGTGGCGAGCGACAGCGGCGGCACTGGCACTTCGCGTTCGCCACGCAGGTGCAGAGCGGCGCGACTGGTGACGAGAATCTTGACGCCAGACGCAGCCGCGTGCAGGTCGGTGAGGTACGGCGCTGCAGCGAGGACCTGCTCAAAGTTGTCCAGCACCAGCAGCAGGTGTTTCTCGCTCAGGAAGTTGTGGAGTTTGTCTTTCGTGGGCGGAACGCCGACATCGGGCAAGCCCAAAGCGCGGGCAATCGTAGGCAGAACCAATTGCGGGTTGCGGATGGGAGAGAGATCCACGAAGTAGACGCCGTGCCGGAAGTGAGCCAACAGTTTTGCCGCGACTTCCAGGGCCAATCGCGTCTTGCCGCTGCCGCCGGCGCCGTTTAGGGTCACCAGCCAGACGTCGTCACGGCGAAGCAGAACGGCGGTTTGGGTGATTTCGTCCTTGCGGCCGATAAGAGGGGTGGGTGGCAAGGGTAGATTGCTGGGCCGTTCGTGTTGAGAAGCTTCGTAGAGGGCGAAAGTCTCGGGCATAGGTGAGACGCCCAACTCCTGTTCCAGCAGCAGCACACACTGCTCATACTGCTGGATGGCGGCGGAGCGATCACCTGTGGCCAGGTACAACTCAATGAGGCAGCGGTGAATTTCTTCCTCCAGCGGATCCACTTGCAGGTAGTGTTGAGCGTGGTTGATTGCCTCGCTGTAGGCGCCGCGCGCCACAGCATCGGTGATCAATGTGGAGAGCGCATCAAGGAAGAGACGTTCGTAGCGGCGGCGTTCGGCCAATTGCCAGTTCTCGAATTCAGGGCAGTTGTCCAACGTGACCCCATCTAGGAACGGTCCGCGATAGAGCGCCACCGCCTCTGTCAGGCGTTCAATGCGCCTGTGCTCGCCCTCGCACAAAGCCTCAAACTCGATGACATCAGAACTGAATGCTTCATCAGCAAGGCGGGCGTTGACGTGGTCGGTGACAAGCATTTCCCCGGCAGGCAGGGCGCGGCGCAGGTGGCTCAGCGCCAGCGTCAGGCTCTGCCGCGCCGACACGTCGGCTACATCGGGCCAGAAGAGGAAGCAGAGGTGCCGGCGCGCGATCCATTCGCGTTCGTCGGCCAGGCGATAAAAGAGCGCCCGCACCTGGTTGCGGGGGATGTTCAGCGTTTCACCTTCGTATGTCACCTGAGGCGCGCCGAAGAGGCGCACGGAGAGTTTAGACAGCGTGGTTGTTTCCGGCATCATCGGTTAGCTGACCTATTCCGCGTCGGCGAAAGACGCAAACATGCCACGGGCGATGGAGGGCAGCAGAGGGTCAACGATTTCCGGGATGCGTTTGTGACATGTAGGGGGGTGTAGAAGAACCGTATGCTATAGGAAGCATACAGGAAATATATAGCAAAAATACATAAATCCCCTACGGAATTAGGCCAGTTCCTGTACTGGACAGTTGGACAGGTGTCTACTTATTGTGTAGTTTTTATTGTCGTAGTTTCAAGGTGGGCGCCAGATCGCTTGCTTCTGTTGCTACACAGCATCATTCGGATGCATCCGCAAAATAAAGCGAATTGCGGTACGGATATCCCCCTC
This sequence comes from Caldilineaceae bacterium, assembly GCA_041391225.1. Lineage (GTDB taxonomy): Bacteria > Chloroflexota > Anaerolineae > Caldilineales > Caldilineaceae > RI-153. Next base: position 38,294 of record JAWKOL010000014.1, on the reverse strand, counting down.
AATGTCAACGTCGACAAACTCGGCAAGAAGGCAGAAGCTTCTCTCAGGTTGCAGATTGTTGTGCGCCGTCGCTGATGCTTTCACAGCCTGGTACACCGCTTTGACGCCGATTGCCTGCAAAACGAGATTGTCATCGTTGTGTAGCGCCTCTGCGATGCGCTCGGCCAGGAAGTAATGGTTGGATTCTGCACTTACTCGAATCAAGTGTGCCATGTCATCTCTCGTTTCGGCGTGAGGAAACCCGAGGCGCCTTGGGTGAGTTGCGGTACGGCTTCTCATAAGGCGATTTCTGAAGTGTTTACCCAACGGTCTTACGCGATCTACCTTCTCTGCGGCGCAGGAACTCCACATCCAAAGGCTGCGCCTGCCAGTGCAGGAAGTCGGTCAATTCCTGAAGTGAGTCAAAAGCGAGCAGTCGCCCATTCTGGATGTATTCAAGTTCACCGCGCCAGCCTATGTCTTCTCCATCTAACGTTGGCCACAGGCGAATCAGAAATGATCGGTACCCAGGCGTTGATGGTTCATTCATAAAACCTCCTACGCTCATCTGCAGCCTACACAGGATCAAAGACATCGTTGGCGGTATCACCCACAAAGATCAGTGCCCGCGCCGCGACAGTGTGGTTGATGGCGATTCTCCCACATGCAACTTTACAAAGCCTATACACGATATCTCGATGACGTGCGCGCTCGCGCCACCGGCAGCAGTGGTAGCCGCTGTGATATCATAGAATTGAATGAGTAACGAATAATGAGTTATCGGAGCCAAAGGAACCATGCACCTGATCCTTCGCAACGCAACCCACCACGACGGCGCTCGCGTGGACATCGGCATCGAGGACGGAAAGATCACGGCGATTGAAGCGCAGATTGCGGCCACCGCCGCCGCCGAAATCGACGCCGGCGGACGGCTAACGCTGCCTGCTTTCGTCAATGGACAGCTTCACGCCTGCAAGTCGTTTTGGCGGCGGCTGTTGGCCGAGTTGCCGCCGGAAATCCAACGGCTTCCGCGCTTCGAGGCGGCGGCGCACGTGAAACGGCTGTACACGCCAGAGAATGTCTTCGCGCGCGTAGACGAGGTGATGCGCCTCGCCGTGCAAAACGGCGCCTGCGCCATCCGCCTCTTCGCCGACGTCGACGCCGATTCGGGGCTGACCGCGCTGGAGGGGCTGTTGCAAATCCGCCAGAAATACCAGCGCTGGATGACGGTGCAGGTGGTCGCCTTTCCCCAGGACGGCTTCGCCGCGCCCGAAACGATGCGCCTGATGCACGAAGCCCTGGACCGCGGCGCCGACGTGGTGGGCGGCATTCCCTGGATCGAACGGCCCACGGCGGCGCAACAGCGCCACGTCGACGCCTGCTTCGACCTGGCGCAGCAGTACGACCGCGATCTGCACTTCGTGTGCGACGACGTGGCAGATCCGTCGTCACGCACACTGGAAATGGTGGCGCGGCAGGTCCTCGCCCGTGGGTATCAGGGACGCGTTAGTGCCACCCAATGCGCGGCGCTCTCCTTCTACCCCGACGACTATGCCGCCGAAGTGATCGATCTGCTCGCGGACGGCGGCATGACCATCTTTTCCAACAGCCACGTCTCCCTCATCGCCACCGATTTCGAGGATCGCCAACCCTGGCCGCGTGGCATCACCCGTGTCCGTCAACTGCTCGACGCGGGTGTCCCCGTGGCGTGCGGCCAGGACGACGTGGACAACTGGTTCTATCCGTTCGGGCGCAACGACATGCTCGAAGTGGCGCAGTTCATGGCCCACAACGGCCGGTTCGCGTGGAACAGCGAAGTCGACCGCGTGCTGCCCATGATCACCGAGACGCCGGCGCGGGTGCTGGGCATGGGCAATTACGGCCTGCACGTCGGCGCAGCGGCCAATCTCGTCGTCCTCGATGCGGCGGACTGGCACAGCGCCATCCAATTCCAGGCGGCCAAACGCTACGTCGTCCTCCGTGGGGAGGTGGTTGCAGGAGACGGAGGCGCAACAACGTCTACGCCTATAACCAGCGAAAAACGATCCACGAAGGCACACGAAGATACACGAAGGCAGAAAAACAGGCAGAAGGCCTTTTCGCTGTGCCGTCCTGCCTATCCTGAAATCCGTGTCCCTCTCTTCTCCTCTTCGTGGTGCTTCGTGTGCCTTCGTGGATCATGAAAAATTCTGCGATGTCCTATGAATCTTCACGATCTCCCCGCCCCGTCTTAACAAGTCCTGAATATCGATTGGGTAGACTACCGACATCGAACGTTGTCGCAGCCCCCTGCCCCCCATGAGATAGGACGTGATTATGTTAAGTTCAACGACTTCCTCACCCAGCGGATCGCTACTGCCCATCCCAACGGTGTACGACACACCCACTACAAAAAAGATGCCCGCCCTGCCTGGGGGTTTGGATGAATTGACGCTGCACACAGCGCTTGCGCACACCCGCCCCATCCACCTGGACGAGATGAAAGAGGTGGCGTTGCTGAAGCGGGTAGAGCAGAAATTCGTGCTACAGAGTCGGTTGCTGCCGCTGATCCTGGCGCAGTTGCGCGACGAATATGCCGTCCTCGAAGTGGCGGGGCAGAAGCTCAACCGCTACCGTACGCTCTACTTCGACACCGCCGACTTCGCCATGTACCACATGCACCACAACCGCGCTGCCGACCGCTTCAAGGTCCGCTCGCGCACCTACGTGGAATCGGAAATCTCGTTTCTTGAGGTGAAGCACAAAACCAACAAGCAGCAGGTGAACAAAGACCGTGTGCAGACGCCCGAATTGCTCATGGCCCTGGAAAAAGACGCGGCTGACTTCGTGGGCAGCACATGTCCCTATGCCGCCGGTGAAATGGTCCCCACCTTGTGGAACAGCTACCGACGCATCACCCTCGTCAACAAAGTGGACAAAGAACGCGTCACCCTGGACATTGACCTGAACTACACCTGGCACGACACCTTCGTTTCGCTGCCCGGCGTGCTCATCGCCGAAGTCAAACAAGAACGGCTGTCGCGTGATTCGCGCTTCGTACAGTTGATGCGGCAGCATCGTGTCCGCAGCACCGGATTCAGCAAATACTGCGTTGGGGTGAGCCTGATCTACCCCGAACTCAAACACAATCGTTTCAAGACCAAACACCGTCTAATCAGCAGCCTGATGCAAGGAGAGCGCCATGAATACCATTGATCTCTTCACCGGCTTCGCCATCAACCTGATCGTGGCGCTCGTCATCGTGCGCTGGATCTACTTCCCGGCCCGCCAGGACAAGAACTACGTCTTCACCTTCCTGGCATTCAACACCATCATCTACTTCGTGATGGCCTTCCTCACCAGCACGGAGTTGAGTGTGGGCGTCGGCTTCGGCCTCTTCGCCATCTTCTCGGTGTTGCGCTACCGCACCACCACCATGTCCACCCGCGAGATGACCTACCTGTTCGTGATGATCGCGCTGCCGGTGATCAACTCGGTGCTCATGCGCGACGGCGCATGGACGGCGCTGGCGGGGGTCAACGCGGCGATGGCGGGCGTACTCTACGTCCTCGAGCGCGAGTGGGGATTCCACTACGAACGCTCTCGCTCGATCCGCTACGAACGCATCGAGTTGATCACGCCCGAAAACTACCTGCTGCTGCTCGAAGACCTGCGTCAGCGCACCGGTCTGCCCGTGAAGCGAGTGGAAATCGGCCGCATCAACTTCCTCAACGACACCGCCGAAATGATGATCTACTACGACGAAGCGCAAGGGTCATTGCCTGGTCGGGCCACCACGAAGCGGCGTACGCTGAAGAACGGTACATGTTGGCGGAGTGATAGATGGGGATTTGGGACTGGGGATTTGTGATTGGGGATTGAGGAATCCATTTCCCAATCCCCAGTCACCAGTCTCCAATCTCTACCGAGCAACCATGGGCATGAACACACGCACGGTTAGCGCCACACACTGATCGGCCAGGGAAGCGGCCTGATTGCCGTCGGCGACTGGCCAAAGGCTGTTATTCTGGCACTGAAGTGCGCCGGTGACGGTGTGTTGCTGCGCACGACCAGGCCGGACTGGTTGCCGGTGATCTGTACGGCGCCGCCGACCTGGTTCCCCGTCACAGCCAGTGCGCGGCGATTGCCTTCTACGGTCAGATCGCCAAGGATCAACACACCGTCAACGGTGGCGCTGTCGCCGCCGTTGACGGTGACGTTGCCGCCCACGATGGAACTGTTATGAATTGTGACAACGGCGGCGCCCTGTGCCTGCACATGGCCGTCGACGACGAGGCGACTGGCCTTCGGCGCGGCGCCGCTGCCCACAGTCACGTCGCCGCTGGCGCGAGCGCCCACCAGATTACAGATCCCACCATCCGGCACCGTGATGTTCTGATAGCTGCCGGCGCCGATGAAGCCCTGGCAGGTGACACTGTTCCCACCTGGCGGCGTGGGTACTTGCGGTTCACCCGCGAAGCCTACGCATTGGTCCTCGAAGCTGGCGGCCTGGTTACGACCCTGTGGGTGGCGGGCTGTTCTCTTTGCATTGCAGGTTGCCGTCGATACGGTTGTCGGTAACGGAGATCCAGCCACTGTTCTGAAAGATCTGGATGTTGCCGCCGACGCGGTTGTTGGTGGCGTTGAGCGCGCTGCTGTTGGATTCGTACTGGATATCACCGATGACATCTGCGCCGTCCACAGTGGCGCTGCCGCCCTGTTTCACCTGCACGTTGCCGCCGACACGCGAAGTCTTTGTGTACGGTGACGTCGCGAGCGCCTTCGGCCTGGATGTTGCCACCCACGTTCACCTCAATGGCGTGTAGCGTAGCGTTGACGCCGACAGTGATGTTGCCGTCGACGATGGCGCCGTTGAGCGTACAGCTTGTGTCGGCAGGGACTTCGAGATTTTCAAATCGACCGCCGTTGATGACGCCATTGCAGCCGTTGTCAACGGGCGATTAGGGTGGGTGTGGGGCTGGGAGGGCTGCCAGGCGTTGCGGAGGGTGAAGGAGTGGGCGAAGGGGTAGGTTGCGTCGGCGCGCTGCCGAGCGAGGCACACTGATCTTCGAGGCTCGTGGCTTGATTGCCGCTGCCGGTGGGCGGTGGGGCGTTCTCTTTGCATTGCAGGTTGGCGTCGATGCGGTTGTCGATCACTTGGGCGCCGCCGCGATTCTGGAAGATCTGGACGTTGCCGCCGACAATGTTGCCGCGTACAGTCAAGAAATCGTCATTGGATTCGATCTGAATGTCACCAGTGACGTTGACGCCGTCGACGGTGGCGCCGCCGCCTTGCTTGATCTGCACGCTACCGCCGACGCGGGCGTTGCCCTGCACAGTGACATTGGTCGATCCTTCGGCCTGGATGTTGCCGCCAACGATGATATTGTTGGCCATCAGTGTAGCAGATGTACCCACGATGATGTTGCCGTCGATACGTGTACCTTCCAGCACACAAGCTGCGCCGTCAGGCACGATCAGGTTTTCAAACTGTTGTGCGCCGATGCTGCCGCGACATTCGTCCGCGAGCGGTGCTGCCGCTGTTGTGTCCAAACTCAGGCGCCTGATGCCCACGACAACCATGAGGGCAATAAGCCACGTTAAAATTCGCAACATTTGTCTATCCTTTCTGTGGAAGCGTTGGTGTATCTTACGTTGGATTGCCAGGCGACAGATTCGCCCTATCCAATTCATGCGCGGTGACGTGACGAAAAATACACCGTTCTGCCTTGGCACAAAGGAATCCGACAGACAATGTCCAGCACCGATCCCCAGTCACAACGGCTTAAATTTGTGGTGAACGAAGCAGAAGATGCCGAAGTCCACGATTTTCTCGCCCAGCAGATCCGCGAACACAACAACCAGGTCTCCGCGCACCACCGCCGCGTGCGCGTGGACGGGTTGAACCCGTTCCAGATCGTGGTGCGCGATGATGAGGGCGAAATCGTCGCCGGCGTGGCCGCGTCTACGTACTGGCAGTGGCTCGAAGTGGACAAACTATGGGTGGACGAGTCCTTGCGCGGGCGGGGGGTGGGCCGTCAACTGCTGCGCCGGGCCGAGGAGATCGCCATAGAGCGCGGCTGTCTGCGCGCCATGCTCACCACCTACAGTTTCCAGGCCCGCGGCTTCTACGAAAAAGAAGGTTACCGCATCGTCGGCGCCCTGGAAGATTACCCGCCGGGGAGCACGTTTTATTGGCTGCGCAAGGATTTTGGGGATGACAGGGTGACGGGGTAATTCTGTTGACGAACCCGGCAGGTGGGATTTCAATCCCGTTTACTCGTCGAGGACGCCTCTCGACGTTCTCGGTTCGCCATCGTCCTTGAAATTCGTCCGTCGTTTCTCTCGCGACCAATCCACGCCCGCGCACGTACTGTCCACCGCAAGCACATACACTTACGACACGAAAGGACCGTGCCATGTCGTTTCTCGGAAATCTGATCTGGTTGATCTTCGGCGGGTTGATTGCGGGGCTGTTTTACATCTTCGGCGGGCTGGTGATGTGCCTCACCATCGTGGGCATCCCGTTTGGTTTGCAGTCGATCAAGCTCGGGTTCGCCACGTTCACGCCGTTCGGCAAAGAGGTGGTGGAGACGAACAACCCCGACAGCCTGCTCAAGATGGTCTTCAATTTGCTGTGGATCCTGCTCTTTGGCTGGGAGATTGCCGTGGCGCATGTAATTTCGGCGGCGATTCTGGCGGTGACGATTGTGGGGCTGCCCTTCGCCAAGCAGCACATCAAACTGTTGCCCATCGCCCTGCTGCCGTTCAGCCGCGATTTGCGCTAGCCCGCATTCGCCACTGCGCCTGCACCATGCGCTGCACATCGCGCCAGTTGAGCAGCGCCAGGCCCGAGAAGATCAGCGCCATACCCGCCAGCATGTTGGCGGTGACCTGCTCACCCAGCAGCAGCGAACCAAGCACCGTCGACGCCACCGGCATCACGTAGGACGTCTGCGACGACGCCGTGGCCCCGAAGCGTTTGATGATGTAGAAGCTAAGCAGGAACGCCACGAACGTCCCCAGCACCGAGGCGTAGACCAGTGCGCCTACGCCTCGGATGTCCACGCGGCTGAGGTCAAAACCCACGGTCGACCAGGCCACTGCCACCATCACCAGCGAGGCGCTGAACATGCGAATGCTTGCCACGTCGAAGCTATCTCCGTGGCGCAAAAAGCGGCGGGCGTAGATGCTGCCCGACGCGCTGGCCACCACACCCGCCCCCGACCACATGTAGCCTCGCCAATCGGCCTGGGTAAAGCCTGCCAAGCCCGTCTCCCCCTGCACAAAGAGCAAAATCGCGCCGCTAAAGGCCACCATCACACCGAAGGACTTACCCCACGTCATCGACTCATCCTGCAAAAAGATCTGTGCCAGGATTAGCGTCACCACAGGGTTGAGCGTCATCAACAGCGAGGTCACACCGCTGGACTGGTATTGCAACGACGAGATCACCGCGGTCATGGGCATGGCCGAACCGATGATCCCCAGCACGGCCGCATGAATCCACAACGAGCGCCCACGCGGTAAACGCCGCGCCGTAAAGAGATATGCCACCAAATGTAGCACTGCCGCAATCGTCAATCGCAGCGCGATGTACGTGCGCGGATCGTACTGCCCCACGCTGAAACGCGAAACCACCAACGACGATCCAAAAATCGTCCCCAACAGGAGCACGAACGGCAAAGAGTGACGAACTTTCACAGCGGCGATCCTATCACAATAGCAGCGACCGGAGATAGAACGCGGATTGGGCGGATTGAGCGAATGTGGGCGGATTTGGATTGATAATCCGCCTGGATCTGCCCAATCCGCCCAATCCGCGTTCTATTTGCTGACTCCACTGCGAAAAGTCCGACTTCTGTGTGATTTGCGGTTAAACATTACAGCAAAAATCAACCGACTCATCCTAGACAAAATCGGTTCAGATGTACAATATCCATTCACGTCACACGGAAACCGCTCAATGCTCTTTTCCTTTCTGCTCATCCTCTTTGTCAGTGGCTTTGTCCTCTGGCTGATTCGCCCACACAACAAGACATACGCCGGTTGGCTTTCGCTGCTGCCTCCTGCGGCGGTGGCGGGCTGGCTGCTGGCGCGGCTGGGTCCACTGGCCGAAGGGATCGTCTACACCGAGCGGGTGACGTGGATCCCCAGCCTTGGCGTGGAGCTGGCCTTCCGGCTAGACGGGCTGGCGATCCTGTTCGGGCTGATCATCAGCGTCATCGGCGCGGGGATCGCGTTTTACACACACTACTATCTGGACGACGACCCCGAACAGGGGCGATTCTACGCCTTCCTCTTTGCCTTCATGGCCAGCATGTTGGGGCTGGTGTGGGCCGACAATGTGATCGCCATCTTCGTCTTTTGGGAAGGGACGAGCATCACCAGCTATCTGCTCATCGGCTTCAAGCACAAGGACGAGAAATCGCGCAAAGGCGCCAACACCGCGCTGGTGGTCACCGGCTTTGGCGGGCTGTTCATGCTGGCGGGGTTGCTGCTGTTGGCTCCAGGCCGCGGGGACGTACACAATCAGCGAAATCCTCAGCACGCCCGGCTTGATGGAGACATCCGTCTTCCCCTACGCGCTAGGACTGGTGATGCTGGGTGCGTTCACCAAATCGGCGCAGTTCCCCTTCCACTTCTGGCTGCCGGGCGCGATGGCCGCGCCCACGCCGGCCAGCGCCTACCTGCATTCGGCCACGATGGTAAAGGCGGGCGTTTACCTGTTGGCGCGGCTGCATCCCGCCTTCAGCGAAAGTGAGATCTGGTTCTGGTCGCTGCTGGTGGTGGGGACGATCACCATGACGATTGGGGCGATCTTCGCGCTGGGCAAGTCGGATCTCAAGGCGCTGCTGGCCTACGCCACCGTGAGCCAGTTGGGCATTCTCGTGCTGCTGCTGGCGTTTGACTTCAAAGAAGCCGCCATCGCCGCCGTGGTGGGGACACTGGCCCATTCGCTCTACAAAGGACCGCTCTTCATGGTGGCGGGCATCATCGATCATGCAACGCACACGCGCAACATCCACAGGTTGGCCAACCTGTGGCAGTCGATGCCGGTGGTGAGCGGCGTGGCGATCCTGGCAGCGCTGTCGATGGCGGGGCTTCCGCCCTTTTTCGGCTTCCTGGCCAAGGAGACGCTGCTGGAGACGCTTTTCCACGAATTGGAATCCCACGGCGGCGTTGTCCCTTGCTGTTGATTGGCTGGCGGCGCTGGCGGGCCTTCTTCGTGGCCTACAGCCTCACCTCGATCTGGGAGCCGTTCCTGCGCCGCACCCCGCCCGAAGACGCCGCCCACGTGGATCACGCCTGGACTGCCCATCTTGCTGCCTGCGCTCGTCCTCGTGGCCATCGGCCTGGTGATCCCGTTCACGCTGAGCAACCCCATGCCGCTGCTCTTTGATCCGGCCAGTGAATCGATCTACGGCGGCCAAGTGAGACACACCTGTCGCTGTGGCACGGGCTGACGCCCTACTTCATCACCAGCATGCTCGCCATCGCCACAGGTGCGCTGATCTTTTGGCGGCGCAACCAACTGCGTCCGCTGCTGGCCGAAGGCAGTGTCAGGCACGCCGGGCTCTTCGAGCGCACGATCAACGGACTGTACGCCACCGCGCGTTTCAGCACCCGCATCATCCAGGACAGGTCACTTTCGACGCACGTGTTGATCGTCTTCAGCGCTGCCGTGGCCGTGCTCCTTGCGCCGCTTGCGCCATCGACTGGGACGCGCACCTGCATCCGCCAATCGCGCCGCTGGAAGTGATCGAAGTGGTGCTCGTCATCGCATCGATCATCGCCGCCGTGGGGACGGTGATTGCGGTGTCTCGGCTCAACGCCATCATCAGCCTGGGTGTGGTGGGCATCGTGGTGGCGCTGATTCGTCTTCTTCGGCGCGCCGGACCTGTCGCTAACGCAGTTGCTCATCGAAGTGCTCACCGTGGTGCTGCTGGTGCTTGTCTTCTACCGCATTCCACGCGGCAGCGTCAGCCCATCTCCAAACCGATTGTGATCCGAAACTGGATCGTGTCGATTGCTGTGGGCGCTTTCGGCTTCCTGTTTGTGCTGATCAACGCAGCCGCCACAGTGGCAGAGCATCAGCCAGTACTTCATCGAAGAATCGATCCCCGGCGGTCACGGCGGCAATGTGGTCAACGTGATCCTGGTCGACTTCCGCGGTTTCGACACCCTGGGCGAAATCAGCGTCCTCGGCATCGCGGCGGTGGGCGCGCATGCGCTGCTGCGGGCGGCGCGACCGAAAATTCGTAATTCGTAATGCGTAACCCAGAGCAGATCGCCCCGCAAGCGACGAATCGTGCTCTACGAATTGCGAATTACGAATTACAAATCACGCTCTACCATCTTTCGAGGTCAACGATCATGCCCGAACTCTACCTCCGCCTCCTGGCGCGCATCCTGATCCCCGCGCTGCTGGCGCTGTCGGTCTTTCCTGCTGCTGCGCGGACAATCTGCCCGGCGGCGGTTTCATTGTGGCCTGGATGGCCGCAGGTGTCGCTGGAGATGCAGATTCTCAGCACCGGCGACTTCCAGGTGCGTCAGCGCATCGGACGTTTTCTACCGCCCGGCATCGGCCTGGGCATTCTGATTGCACTGCTGGCTACGGTGATGGGCTTCCTCAGCGGCGGTTACTTCAAGGGCGTGTGGTGGAAGCTGCCGCTTGGCCCGCTGACCCTGGATCTGGGGACGCCGCTGCTCTTCGACATCGGCGTCTACATCGCCGTCATCGCCGTGACGTCGTCGTTCCTGCTTGGCCTGAGCCAGGCGGCGGAGAGGAGATAGCCGATGCTTGTCTTTTTGATGGCGGTGCAGATCGGCGTGCTCTTTGCGTGTGGCGCGTACCTGGTGCTGCGCCGCGGCGAGATCAAGCTGATCCTGGGGCTGGCCTTGTTGAGCCATGCCGTGAATCTGCTTATTTTCAGTACCGGCGGCTGGCAGCGCGGACTGCCGCCCCTGCTCGACAAAGAGGAACCGCTCGGCGCGTTGGGCGCGTACGTGGATCCGCTGCCACAGGCGCTGATCCTCACGGCGATTGTGATCAGTTTCGCCATCACCGCGTTCGTGGTGGTGCTGGTGAATCGCCGTTTCGAGGTGGCGATGGAACTGCCGCCGACACCACCTATCGTCGACAGCGCAGGCGTCTTCGCCCAAGCGCCCGATTACTACGAACACGGTCTGGATGTGACGGAAGATGACTACGAATGGCTGGAATTTGCATCACCCGACGTGGAAGAAGAAGCGCATGAACCTGACATTGATGTCCCTGAAATCGGCGACGTACCGAAGGAGCCGTATTGATGACCGTCACGGCTGATTGGCTGCCATTTTCGTCGTCGTACCCCTGCTGGCTGCGCGCTGGGACTACACTCTCGCTGTTCAACCTACCCTGCGTTGACGGTACAACGCGCCATCGCAGCCGTGGCCTTAGCTGTCAACCTGGCGATGGCATTGGCGCTGTTGGCCCACACCATCCAACAAGGGCGACTGGTGGTGCAGATCGGCCTGTGGCCCGCTCCCTACGGCATCACCATGATCGCGGACGGGTTGAGCGCCATCATGCTCACACTCACCGCCATCCTCGCCGCCGTGATCTTGCCCTACGCCATCGGCACATTGGACGTACGCGAGCGTTTCAACTTCCACTCGCTGCTCCTCTTTTTGGTGACGGGTGTGAACGGCGCTTTTCTAGCGGGCGATCTTTTCAACCTCTACGTCTTCTTCGAGATTCTGTTGATGAGCAGTTTCGTCCTGCTCACGCTTGGAGGCCGCGCCGGGCAAACCAGCGGCGGGATGCGCTACGTGGTGCTCAACCTAATCACGTCGACGATCTTCTTGTCCGCGATCAGTGTGGCCTATGGCACGTTGGGGACGCTCAACCTGGCGCAAATCGCGTTACGTATCTCCGAAGCACCGCCGCACGTCCCCATGATCATCGGTGGGCTGCTGCTGATCGCGTTTAGCAGCAAGGCCGGTCTCTTCCCGCTCTTCTTCTGGCTGCCCATCAGCTACCACACCACCCACCCCGCGGTGACAGCTTTCTTCGGCGGGCTGCTCACCAAGGTAGGGATCTACACGCTCTTCCGCTTCTTCCCGCTCGTCTTCCCCACGCTGCTCGTGGATTGGCAACCGCTGATCCTGGCGATTGCGGGCTTCACCATGCTCACCGGCGTGCTGGGCGCGATGTCGGTGAATACAGTGCGCCGCGTGCTCAGTTTTCACATCATCAGCCAGGTTGGGTATATGATCATGGGGCTGGGTGTTGCCGCCAGTGGCAACCGGCTGGCCGTGGGATTCGGCATGGCCGCGGGTATCCTTTACCTCGTGCATCACATGATCGTGAAGACGGCGCTGCTCATGGCCGGCGGCGCAGCCGAACTGGAGGCGCGCAGCGGCAATCTGGTGATCGGCAAGCTGCGCGGCCTGATGACAACGCAGCCTGTGCTGGCGGTGATCTTCTTCATCGCCGCCATGTCGCTGGCCGGGGTGCCGCCGTCCAGCGGTTTCGTGGCCAAGCTCAGCCTGCTCCAAGTCACACTGGACACCGGCCATTGGCTGGTGGCGATGGTGAGCGTGGTGGTGAGCGTGTTGACGCTGATGAGCATGGCGCGGCTGTGGCAGTACGGATTCTGGGGCAAACGCGAGGAGACACCCAACCGGCCGTCGATCCTGGCGACGCCGATGCAACGGTGGCTTGTGCTTGCGCCGATTGCGGTGTTGATCAGCCTGAGTCTGGGCATCGGCCTCTTCGCCGAACCGGTCTTCCAGATGTCCAGCGTGGCCGCCGAGCAGGTGATGGACCGCGACGGCTATATCCAGGCTGTGGGCGTCGACATCACAGCAGAAATGCCACGCGAACTTGCGCAACAGGAAAGGGGAGCCGAATGACGCCGCAACCAACCGACGCGCCACAAGATGCGCCAGAGGCCCAATCCAAAACCGACTACGCCAGTCGCTACTTCATCCTGCTGTTGAACAACTTGCTCATCGCTGTTGTGGCAGGCCCAACTGCCCATCTTCGGAGCGTTGGATTACTTCTGGGCTTCGCGGCCGGTTTGCTCTTTCACCTTGGTTGAATCCAGCTACAGCAGGCAAACGTGGCGCGTGGTCGCCTTTATCTTCTATGCTGTGTGGCAGATCATCGTGAGTAGCGCAGATGTCACGTGGACGGTGCTCCAATCCAAGGAGCGCATGAAACCGCGTGTAGAATCGGGCGTAGTGGCAGTTCCCCTCACGGTGACGGGCAACATCGAAATCGCGGTGCTGGCCACCATGATCAACCTGACGCCAGGGACGTTGAGCCTGGATCTAAGCCCAGACCGCAGCGTCCTGTACGTCCACGGCCTCGACATCAACGATCCAGAAGAATTTCGCCGCCAGATCAAAGACGGCTTTGAGCACCGCCTGCTCCAGATCACACGAGGGATCGCCTGATGCTGAACTTGGAAAACCTCACCACCTTTGAATTGGGCATCGAGATCCTGATCGGGCTGATGGCGGTGTCGCTGATCGTGGCCTTCGTCCGTTTTTTCCTGGGGCCGGACGTGCCGGATCGCACCGTCGCCTTCGATCTGATCGCCATTCACGCCGTGGGCATCATCGCCTTGATCGCCATGCGCACCGGCGTATCCGCCCTGGCCGACGGCGCCGTGGTCATCGCGGTGCTGGGCTTCTTGGGCACGGTGATGCTGGCGCGCTACTGGGAGCAGTCGAACAATCGAGGAATTAACATGGATCTTACGCTACACGAAGGAATCGTTCTTTTTCTGGCCGCGCTCGGCACGCTTTTCATGATCGTCAGTTCCATCGGCGTGCTGCGCCTCCCTGATGTCCTGGCGCGCATGCACGCGCTGGGCAAGGCCGCCACATTGGGGATCAGCGGACTGTTGCTGAGCCTGGGCATCTTCTTCTACGCCGAAAGCGGCATCTTTTTGCGTGATTCTGTTGGTGATCATGTTCTTCATCACTGCACCCATCGCCACAACCACCATGGCCTGCGCCGCCTACCGCACCCGCACCAAGGATTCACTCGTCCTGCTCATCGATGAGATGGAGCCAGAAAAGCAGGACGATGCCCTCAACCAAATTCATTCCGTCACCTGCAGAAAGCCGCACAACATGAAAGAGAATCTCGATCCGTCCACCCTGGCCGACATTACCAACATCGCCCATCTTTTTCGACGACCGCCAGGCGCAGTACGGTGCCGTCAATCCGCCGGTTGTTCATGCCAGCCTCTTCGCCTTCCCCGATTACGAGACATGGAAGGCCAATGTCACGGGTGAGCAGCGTCGCCCCTTCGTCTACCACCGGCACAGTAACCCCACGGTGAAGCTACTGGAACAGAAGATCGCCCACCTGGAGCACGCCGACGACTGCATCGCCTCCTCGTCGGGGATGAGCGCCATCAGCATGGTGCTGTTTGGGCTGCTAGAAGCCGCACGACCATGTGCTGTGCGTCAACACCGTCTACGGGCCGGTGCGCGGCATGTTCGGCAGCATCTTCAGCAAGTTCGGCGTCGAGGTGACCTACTTCCACTCCGAGCAGTCGACGGATCTGTCGCCGCTGCTGCGCGACAACACCAAGTTGATCTTCCTCGAATCGCCGTCCACCGGCCTCTTCGAGATCCAGGATCTGCGCGCCGTGGCCAAACTGGCCCGCGCCAACAACATCTGGACGGCCATCGACAACACTTGGGCCACGCCGCTCTACCAGAAACCGCTGGACCTGGGCCTGGACATTTCGATCCACTCCGGCACCAAGTACATCGCCGGCCACTCCGACATGATGCTGGGCCTGGTGGCCGGCACCGAAGAAGCCATGAAGCATGTGCATCGCGTCCACGGTCAACTGGGCGCATCGCTGGCCCCTGACGACGCCTATCTGGCCATCCGCGGCCTGCGTACGCTGCCCCTGCGCCTCAAACGACACGAGGCGTCGGCACTGGAGATCGCCGAATGGCTGGAAGGGCATCCGATGGTCAGCGAGGTGAATCACCCCGGTCTGCCCAGTTTCGAGGGGCACCAGCTGCATCGCAGCCAGTCCAGCGGCGACAGCGGTCTCTTCTCGTTTGCGTTGAAACAACGCAGCGAAGCCGCCCGCGCCGCCTTCGTCAACAGCCTGGCGTTCTTCAGCCTGGGTTACAGTTGGGGCGGCTACGAAAGCCTGCTCGCCCCTCGCCTTCAGCTATTACGGCAACGACGAACTGCGCGCCAACCTCGGCCTCACCGATCATATGTTCTGCGTCTCCATCGGCCTCGAAGATCCGGCGGATTTCATCGCGGATTTGGAGAGAGCCTTGGAAGCGTACGAGAAGATCGATTGAAATTCATTGAGATTAAGCGATGGGCGATTGGGGATTTCAGATCGTGTAGACGATCTGAAATCCCCCAATCGCCCAATCGCTTAATCCCCAATCTCTTTCCCGCCACCCACCACACCTCTGGGGACACAAATCATAAAGTCAACCCAACCTCTGCTTCTCGCCATCGACGTCGGCACGTCGTCGGTGCGGTGTAGTTTGTGGACGGTCGACGGCTCGCCGGTGGCGTCGTCGCAGGCGCAGCAGCGGCTTGCTTTCGACGGCGACGGTCAGGCCGACGCCAATGCCGTGCGCCAGGCCACCGAACGCACGCTCGACGTCTGTTTGCAGCGGCTGCGCGCCGAACGCAGTGGGCAGATCGTCGGCGTGGGCTGGGCATCCTTCGCCATGAGCTGGCTGGGCGTCGACGGGAGCGGCAAACCGGTGACGCCGGTCTACACTACGCCGATCCGCTCAGCGGCGACTACGCCCGTCGTCTGCGGCGATGACCTCGACGGCGCGGGCAAGCTGCTCGACACCTACCAGCGCACGGGGACGCCAATCCACACCGCCTACGCCCCTGCCCAACTCCTGCGCCTCGCCGCGGAGGACGCCGCCCGGCTGGCGCGTGGTCACCTGGCAGACGCTGTCGGCCCACCTCCTCGCCCAGTGGACGGGCGCGCTTCGCCCCGATCAGCAGCAGCGAGGCCGGGTGGACGGGTCTCCCCAACCGTGCAGCCAACACCTGGGACGAGGAATTGGTCGACCGCCTGCTCCTCCAGCCCGACAAGCTGCCGCCTGTCCATGACTACGCAAGGAATCACAGGTCTGTCCGCCGAGTACGCCAAACGCTGGCCCGAACTGGTGAATGTCCCCTTCTTCTTGGCCGTGGGCGACGGCGCTGCGGCCAACATCGGCACCAGTTGCACCAACGCCGAACGACTCGCCCTCACCATCGGCACCAGCGGCGCCACCCGCGTCGTCGTACGCACCGACGGCGTGGACACGATCAACGTGCCGCCCGGGCTTTGGGTCTATCCCGTAGACAGCCACCGGCGGCTGCTGGGCGGCTCACTCACCGACGGCGGCTCGCTTTACACCTGGCTACGCCGCACGCTGGCCAAAGAGAACAACGATCAACTCCTGGCCGAAGCCACCGCCCTCGCCCCCGACGCCCACGGGTTGACGGTGTTGCCCTTCCTGCGCAGCGAACGCAGCCCCGGCTGGGCCACCGCCGCCGACCTCACCATCAGCGGCATCTCGGCAGAGACGACACCCGCCCACATCTTGCGCGCTGGGCTGGAAGCTGTGGCCTATCGTTTCCGCCTTATCGCCGACCGGCTGGCCCCGTCGCTGGCCGATGGCGCGCAGATCTACGCCAGCGGCGGCGCGCTTCAGTCCGCGCCGCTGTGGCGGCAGATCCTGGCCGACGTGCTGCAACGTCCCGTCCACCTGACCGAGATCGACGAAGCCACGAGCCGCGGCGTGGCCGTCCTCGCGGCGCAGGCGCTCGGCCTCGTCCCCGAAGACCTGCCGCTGCTCCCCATCGCGGAGACGGCGTACCCGTCCGCGGCGGCGGGGGAACGCTACACTGCCGCGGTGGCGCGGCAACAGGTGTTGTACAGGAAAATATTGGGCGAGAGTGCGCAGTACGCGTGAAATTGATCCGAGTCAGTGCCTGGCACGGGTCAGCACATGATCGTCAGCGCGAGATCTTGTGCCCCGTGCCAGGCACTGACGCGTCCGAGGAATTGTCTGTGATCCACGCACGCACATCCGCTGCGGCACCGGCATTCAGGTCAGAGAAGATTGCCAAACTTGCGGCGGCATGGCGCTGTGCTAGTGCGTTGTCCCCGCGTCGAATCGCCAGTTTGGCAAGCCCCTAAAGCGTATGTGCGTAGATCTCTGTGGGTTTTTCACCGCAGAGTTGGCGCACCCCGTTTAGGCTCGCAGCAGCCAGGTCGAGATTATCCAATGCCAGTTGTAACGTCGACCAATGCAGAAGCAGTTCGCAGAGTGTCCAGATACGTTCCACCTGGCGCGCCACGTTGATTCCTGCTCCAAAAGCGCTTCTGCGTCCAAGTATCGCTCTTCTTGATAGGCCAACTCCCCTAGTTGCCCCAGCAGCCACGCTACATTCTCTTGATGACCGATCCGTTCGGCGATGGCCATCGCTTGCTCGTAGAAGTGTTTTGCGCGCGGCCATTCTTTATCGACATGCGCCAATTCGCCCAGGCTGGTCAATACAGTGCTCTGAAGTTCAAGGTTGGCTGTCTGCCTGGCCAGTTGCCAGGCTTCGCCGAAATAAACACCTGCTTGCGCCAGCTTCCTCTGCTCTTTTGCCACTACACCTAGATTCATGGCCTGACGTGCTGTCTTCTCGAGATCTCCCACCTGCCTGGCAAAGACAAGGCTACGGGCGAAATGCTTCTCTGCCGCGGACCAGTCGCCACGTTCGTAGGCAAGCGCCCCTTGATTGGATAATGCCAGGGCGGCGTTTGCCAGATCACCGATGGATTCAAAGATCTCGAAGCATTCAATCAAGTACGCCGACACGATGTCTTCGTGCGCGCCACGCTGGTGCAGGATCGTTGCCATGTTGACGAGCGCGCTGGCGCGCGCCCTGCTATTCGATGCGTGTCGTGTCAGATCAAGGGCCTTCTGCAGGAGATCATGAGCCGCTTCCAATTCGCCCCGGTAAAAGTAGAGTGTCCCCAGACCGCGATACAGATCGGCGTCGACGAGTGATGGATCCTGTGTAGAGCACAGAGCCAATCCCTGCTGGTACTGTGCTTCGGAAGTGGCGTAGTTTCCTATTCGCATGGACAGATCGCCAAGCAACGCCAACAACTTGGCCTCATCGCCACGGTTGCGGGTGGAGCGGGCAATCGATATTGCGTTGTTCAGGAGGTTCTCGGCTGTCTTTTCCTTACCACTAGACCCCAAATAAGACGTCATGGCCTCTACACCCGCGATGTAGGCGGCATGCACCCCGTGTTCATATGCAGTTCGCAACGCGCCAAGAATGTTCCCAATCTCTAGGACCAGACGCTCGTATCGATATCGATTTTGCTTGGCATAGTCGACGTAGTACGCAATGTATCGCAGCGTTGTCTGCCGATAGAAGTCCTGTTGCTGAGGCAAAGTATCGAGGATCAAAGCCATTGCGCCCATTCCTTCACAGCGAGTCATCGCTGCGCACAATCTCCGAAAGCACGAAGTATCGCGTCAAGGGATGCAGCGCGTAGCGTTTTTCGTCAAGGCCACCTGTGACGTAATCTGCCGCTCCTTTGTCTGTCTCCACAAACGAAAGCCGCCACAGTTGATCAATGCTCTGGGCGAACAATGGCTCGGCAATGGCGCTGACAGCCTTGAGCGCGCTGTAAGTGCCGCCGGTATGGGAAACGAAATTGGCCAACGCCAACAGCAGCCCGCGGCTTTCACCGCTTAACAATGCCCAGGTGCGCCCGAAGATGAATTTGTAGAACCGGACGTATTCGTCATCTGCTTCGAGTCGATGGGAATTTGCGCCAGGTGCAGATGGTGAAACACCACAGAGAGTGGTAAGGCTTCAGTCGTCTGCCACGGCTTCAATGCCAGAGCGCACCGCCGGTCGATGCGTCGGTACGCTGCCTGTTGCGACGTCGCCGGGTGAGATCTTCGATGTTGCGAACAAGCGCCTGTTGACGCAGGTGCTGCATGTGCAATCCCGGCAAAGCCGCAGATGAAGGGCGTGAATCTCATCGCAGGCGGTGACGGCTGGTGAGCAGCAGTGCTTTCACGACGGCGCCAACAGGTGTCGAAGCCGCTTTGTGTAATTTAGTGTTGGGGTTCGGCGGCGGTCTCAAGTTGTCGAGCACAACCAAAATGCGGCGGCTGTGGAAAATTCCCCTGATCTCCGCTTCTTTCTCCTCTTCGGGCAGCCGCACAGTCGAGCGCGCGCCGAAGCTGTGCGCCGATCGCTGTCGATGATGTGTTCAAAGGTGAAGGACGAACAGTTGAGGCGTGACTGATCGCGATGAGCCGAACAACAGTCTCAACGACCAAACTCCGCCATCGACCGTTCTGGTGCTTCGCGCCGCCAGCGCCGTCTTCCGATCCGCCCATGCCGTATCTATGCCGATCATCACCGTCCAGATTCGTCTTGCATCGCCTCCAGGATCTGGGCCCGATCTGCTCCGCCACGACCGACCACAACGAGAGGCGTAAAAGCGGCGGGAAGGTGGACGAAGCGATGGATCGGCCCCGTCTTCGTTGTTGGTGCGGGCCACAGGGTGGCTACCTCCGCCTGTGACACTGTCGATGTAGCCAGCAAAGCGGAACAGAGACCAGCCGATACCGGCGTCATCTTCCGAGCGGCGGCAATCGCTCAGCAGTTCTGGAGAACTGGGCAGCGTCTCACCGTTGCGCCAGCGCGTCGCCGTGGACGGTTCGCTTAGCCTGCGCAGCTGGCCCGGCCGCGCCGCTAGAATCGTGCGGTTCCGGGTAACGATTAGGTAGGTCGGCGAATGCCACCCTGCGTTTGTGTTCGATCTCCGGATGTCGTCGGGATGTGTTTCTCCTGTTTGCAGCAACTGTTGCACAGGGGTCAGCATGCACGGGCTGCAATGGCGATGCATGGTTGCACTCATCCTCCGCCACCCCAACTCACGGCCCCGCCACTTCAATAACCCTTGTCCTACGGTTCGTCATCACCCCAATAGCCATCACGGACAAGGAGAAGATGGCCCCATCACGGAGCTCAGATTTTGCGATGCAGAGAGGTCGACGCTGGCTGTTGATTGCGATTATGATCGTTGGTTTGACGGGCTATGGCTGGTCCACGCTGACCAGTTCCAGCACACAGACGGCACAGACGGTACAGCTGTTGGCATGTGGCACGCAGTGTGGCACAGGCAACGGTGGTGGCTGATCACGAGACAATGGGCGTGCTGTTTCAGTCCGGCCTGTGCCGCAAGAAGGTGTTCAGTCACCCTGAAACGTAGATGTTGGCGGGAAACGTCCTGGTCGTCAGCTGCCCAGCGCCAATGAACGCTCAAACTGCACGGTAGCCTCAGCGGGCACCTGCGACAGATACCACATCTGGCCATCGACGGTCTCAGCCAATGACAAGGTGTCGCCGGTCTGCTGCCACAGATCAACACTGGCAAGGTAGGCTTGTTCGGCTTCATGCCAGAGTCCAAGCGCGGTGTAGGTAAGGCCAAGGTTGTTGTAGGCCATTGCCAGATGTCGGCCATCGTCGAAACGGCGCAGCGTGGTTGCGGCGTCTTTCAACAGTGGGATGGCGGCGTATTGGGGCCGACCGTCCTGCTGGAAGTAGACAACGGCAAGATTCATCTGCGTAATCGCCGCAGTTCACGGGATCCGCTACGTCTTCGGCCAGAGTGAGCGCCTGGCGATAGTACTCGATGGCATCGGCATACTGCTCCAGATACATGCAGGCAAGCCCAACATCGCGCGGGCGATAGGCGATCTGTTTACGGTCGCCTATCGCCTGCCCTGCAGTCAAAGACTCACGCCAGCTATGCAGCGCATCCTGCCATCGCCTTCGATCTGGGCTGAGGCAGCCAATCACCATGAGGCTCGAAACGGCGTTCTGGATCACCAGCGCCCAAAGACAATGCCTGTTGCACAAACTGGTGGGCATCGTTGTAGTTTCGCTGTAAGTAGGCAATATGGGCCGAAAAATTCAAGGCCCTGGCCCGTTGAATGTCGTCGCCTAATTCGGTGTTACGCCAAACAACGGTGCAGGTGCAGCTTCGGCCTGCCGTCGTGCGCGGCCACGTGCTGGTAAAGTAGCCCCAGTTAGTATGAGATCTCGGCCGCCACCAACGAGTTCCTTGCGTTCCACAGCCTCGTCCAGGCCAACTTCCAAGTAACGAATCCAGTCAGCACGATGACCGGCCCGTTCCATCGGTTCGGCCAGCATGAGCAGATCACACGTCAGAGGCCAGGCGTCCGGCATAGGACGTCACCAGCACCAGTGTGTGCAGCGCGCGATTACGCAGATGCTCCGAGCGAGCATAGGCGTCTTGGATAGTAGGATTGCGTCGGCTTTCCTCAAGGATCGCTTCCGCGCCGTTCAGGATCATCCGGCGGAACAGATCAGGATAGCTGCGCGTATGCTGCGAGGTAAATGTCATCTGCCATTTGGCGACCTGTTCCTGCAGAACGTGCCTGGGTGAGCTGTGCAACGGAAGTAGCGTACGACGCCGGCTTCGTCGGAGACGCATTGATGAGTTGCGTCACAAGTTGGTTGAGCGCAGTGACAACGTCTTCGCGCGGCAGTGATGCACAATCTGGAGCAAAAAGTCAGATCATCACCACCTGGGGCAAGTGCGCGTGTAAACGGCACCACCCGTCTAATTCATCCAGACCGTCAGGCGCGGCGGTAGATATGTAGCCTGTAAGGAGTTTCTGGAGTTGGCCGGAGGCGTTTGTGGATCCAGCAACAGCACATCAACCCGTAGGCACGAGCCAGGCCTACCACCAGGCGCAGCGCCAAAGGTTGCCACCAACTTTGCCTGTCTGATACACAGGGATGAGCATGGCATCATCCTGCCGTAGAGACGGAACGCAGGTTCGTCTGCGTTGCTTCGTAGCACCAACAGAGATAGAGCATCGCCTTGGGCCAACTCGGGCACATGATAGGGGAAGACGCCGGAAGCTCAATGAAGGCTCCAGCGTGTGGTGAGCAGAAACTTTGCTGGGATTGGTGAGTGAACGCAGGGTGGGCAGCAGTTCGTGCAGGTCTTCCAGCGTTTCCGGGTTGTCGATGACGACAAGATGAATGTTCTTTGAGCCGCTTGCGCAGTAGCGTCATGGCCCTTTCCGGCCCAGGCAATGGCAGATTGGGCAGGAGTTGGGCGAAGAGTGCAGCGATCAGTTCGTCGACGCTGAGCATCGCGCTGGGCGCTGCACGCAGATTGCCGGCCAGATCAGCACCGCCGACTTTGGCGCTCACCCAGCCGATATCGGCGAAGGCAGCGTCGTCAATGGTGTGGCGAACGATGGCGTCGGCCAGCGTCGTCTTGCCGATGCCGCCGATGCCCTCGATTGAGACGATCCACGGCGGTTGAGAGGTCGATAGCTGGCCGGCGATATTGTCGATATGCGGCTCAAGGCCAGCGGCCGGGTCGCCGTAGCAGCGGGCAGTCGACCGTTCAGCACGTCGGCGCGCTCACCCCGTAGCGCGGTCTCCTGAGCGTCAGGCGCTGTGCAATGTGCTCGATCCCCTCACGTTGCTGAATGTAGACAGTGCTCTCGAGAACGTTTTGGCGCAGGGCGACCTCACGCACGTAGCGATTTTCCACAAAACGGCTGCGCAGCGCAGCGCTTCCTGCGGGTGGGTAGTGGCCAGGTGAGACAGTTCCTCAGCAGCATGCGGTTGAGGATCTGGCGTTGCTCCAGCGCAGAGGGATCGTCGGTGAACTGCTGCGCTTGCCTGGCGTGTTCAAAAAAGGTGAAATTCAGTGAGTGGGCTGTTTACGTCACCTGCTTTTTGCCAATCCTTGAAGGCCAAAAGTATCGGACGTGTTCGGCCAACTCCTGTAGAGTCGAAACGCAGACGGTCGTGCATTAAGGGGTTGGTCTCCTGGGCAACTGAGTTATCGGGGATCGGGCGTATGGGCATTGTCTATGAAATCATGCAATGTTGCAACCCGGCTGTGAGTTTCACGACATTCCTCAGATAGAAGAAACACCGAGATCTTTGCAGACATTCTGAAGCTCAACCAGGACGATGCCTATAGAGTAGCAGCGTCCATGAATCCACACACCAACACGAATACAGGGAGATCGATCAATGGCAAGAACATACATCGATAATGAAGTCGCCTACGATGTAAGTTCAAAGCGAAATTGGAGAACATTCATGTATGTACCGTCGATCGCAACGGTTTTTCGGCGTCATCCTCGCCTTGCTCCTTACCATCACCCCGGTTTCGGAGACACTGTCCCAAGCACACCAACACTCTCTTCCCCAACAAGCTCCCCCCACCCAAGACGATGACACCGTGTTCCTCCCACTCGTCCAAGGCCCCGGCGGCAGCAGCCCCAATATCGATACAGGACCCCACGCCGCCAGGGTGGCGGCTTCCCTCCCTGTTCGGCCAATACCACCACTCGCCCGAGTTGACCATCCTCGCATCGGGCTGGGTTCACGCAGGGTGCGTTCAGGAATCAACGTCAGGGGGCGGCTGTCTACGCATTCCGCTGGTGGCTTCGCCCGGCACTGCCGGTATACAGCCGGATCTGGCGTTGGTATACAACAGCCAGGGTGGGGACGGCATCGCCGGCGTCGGCTGGTCGGTGGCCGGCCTCTCCGCGATTGGACGCTACCACGGTGGAACGCAACGGCAGCCCCGATCCTGTGGATTTCGACGACAGCGATCTCTTCTGCCTGGATGGCTGGCCGCTGCTTGCCACGTGACGGAACCTACGGCGCCAACGGGACGGAATACCGCACAGAGATCGGTAACCTTTTCGCGCATCATTTCCTACGGCCAAAACGGCAGCGGCCCCAACTCTTCCAGGTGTGGACAAAAGCCGGCCTGCACATGACCTACGGCAGCACCGCCGACGCCCAAGTGCGCGTCCAAGGGCAGAACGGCGTCTAGGCTGGGCCGTCAACCGCATCGAGGACTCCACGGGCAACTACCTCACCGTGGCGTACCACCGTAACGACGTCAATGGCGAGCAATACCCCATATCCGCTACACCGGCAACAGCAACGCCGAGATCGCGCCATACAACCTGGTTGAATTCCACTACGGCGCGACCAAGATCATCCAGCGCTACGTAGCAGG
This sequence comes from Caldilineaceae bacterium, assembly GCA_041391225.1. Lineage (GTDB taxonomy): Bacteria > Chloroflexota > Anaerolineae > Caldilineales > Caldilineaceae > RI-153. The sequence continues at coordinate 14,217 of JAWKOL010000014.1, read as the reverse complement.
CGCCCAGGTGGAGATGGGTAGCCGCCGCGAGATCAAGAGCTTTGCTGGTGAACAACTCGATGCGCTCCTACGCACTTGACTACGCAGAACACCGTCACCGACCGTTCTCGCCTCGCCCAGGTGACCGAGTGTGCCGGCGAAAACTGCTTCGCCCCCACCGTCTTCGCATGGACCGACGGCGAAGCGGTTTCCGTTCGCAAAGCTGGCCGCCGCGCTGCCGGCCACATGCTGCGTGGCAGCGGCAAAACCGCCGACTATCGCATCCTCCCCGGCGACTACAACGGTGACAGCAAAACCGACATCGCCGCCGTCAGCCGCGCCATCAGCCCCGACAGCGGCTGGTTCAACAGCATCTACATGGAGCTTTCCAACGGCACGGGCTTCGATTCGCTGGCCTGGGACGCTGGATTCCCGCCCGGTCATGTTCAGGGGCAACGAAGAGACGGCCGACTTTCAAGGATCATCCCCGGCGACTACAACGGCGACGGCCTCACCGATCTCTCGCCGCGATTGGGCGCGCCCAGAGCAGGACAGCGGCTGGTACAACAACATCTACATGGAACTCTCCACCGGCGCTGGGTTCGCATCGCTGGCCTGGCCTGCCGACATCCCCATCCACATGTTCAACGCCGGCGGCGGCACATCCGACTTTCAGATCCTGCCCGGCGACTTCAACGGCGACGGCTACACCGATCTTGCCGCCGGTCTCGCGCGCCCGCAACATCAGAAGCGGCTGATATCCACCAGATCTACATGGCATTTTCGCGCAGCGGCTACTTCAGATCCGTATGGGCTGCTAGATTGCCCAACACATGTTCAACAGCCAGGGGACCACCGCCGACTATCATCCCGGCGACTACAACGGCGACGGCCTCACCGATCTGGCGGCCTTCAGCCGCGCCGGTTTCTTCGACAGCGGTTGGCGCACCACATGCCTACGTGGAACTCTCGATGGGATCGCTTTCAGTCGTTGCCGTGGTCGGCCGACATGCCGCTTCCACATATGCAACGGCGGCGGCGAAGGATACTACCAGATCCTGCCGGCGACTTCAACGGCGACGGCTACACCGATCTGGCCGCCATCAGGCGCGCCACGGTGTTGGACGCGGCTGGCACGACAACATCTACGTTGAGCTTTCCACCGGCTGCGTCGGCTTTTCGCCACGCACGCCCAGCCTTCGGATACGCCCAGGGTCACATGTACCGCGGCAACAAGGAGACGCTCAACTACCGCGTCGCCACGGGTGACTTCAACGCCGACGGCCTCACTGATCTCGTCACCGTTGGGCGGGCGCCGTCGGAAGACAACGCCTGGCTCGAACACGTCTTCGTCGATCTATCTCAGGCGGATCGGTTCGACTCACAGGCTTGGCGCGCGGTGACGCCGCAACTTACATGTACAACGGCGGCGGCAGAGTTACCGACTACCAGATGGTGGTGGGCAATTTCGACGGCGACAACAAGCCCGATCTGGCCACTTTCAGCCGCGGCAACGACGCCGGCAACTGGACGCGGTGGGCAGCGATGGAACTTAGCCAATCCTGCGCCGCGCCCGACCGCCTGCTTTCTTCACCGGCTTGGCCACGGCAAGATCATCACCATCGAGCAGGCGCTCACCGGCGGCGATCTACGATCGCGGGCAGGGCGCCGCCTGCCCGCAGATCGACGTGCAAGCGCCTACCAGCGTGGTGGCGTCGTTCAGCACCAGCGACGGCGTCGGCGGGCTGGCGCCTTCCACCTACCGTTACGCCGAACTGCGGGTCAACCTGCGCGAGCAGATCCTCGGTTTTCGTCAAAGCGCCGTCATCGATCAGCGTACGGTGCGCACCCACACCACTATCGCCAGGATTTCCCCTGCACCGGTTACCCCACGCATCGAACGCACCGTCAAAGGCAAAGTCGTGTCGTTGGTTGAAAACGAATGGGGACGATTGGAACGTCGAGAAGGTGGCCCATTTTACGTCTTCTTGCAGCGCAGCGGTAGAACAACGTTTCGGAACTCGACGGCAATCTCATCGACACCAAGACCACCAGCTACGAGGTGGATGATCTGGGCAATGTCACCCGCGTGGACGTACAGCACAGCGACAGGTGGCGTCAGGTGACGGTGAACACTTACGCCGACGACGTCGACCGCTGGTTCCTGGGCAGGCTGACACGCGCCGAGGTCACCGCCACCGCGCCAGGACAGCTCGCTCAGGCGCGCGCACCACGGCCTACGCCTACGACGCCAAACCGGAATCTCGTGGAAGAGACGACAGAACCGATCTGGCGGCGTTGCGGCCTGGTCAAACGCTACGAGCACGACGCATTCAACAGCATTGTCACCTCCTCTGTCAGCGGACAGGGGATCGAAGTCGCCGCGCAGCGCAGCATCTTCGACAGCCGCGGCCAGTTCGCCGTTCAAGGTGACAAACGCTGGATCTGGCGAAAGCCGTACTACGATCCACGCACAGGTGACCACCGTCACTGGCCCCGATAAACGGCCGCACTCGGCGAGTGACGCTGGCTTCGGAAGCGCCACAATCACCATCGCGCCAGCACAACCACCAGGGTGGCCCATGCGCTGCCAGGGCGACGAATGCCCATCACGCCGTCACCTATTCGCACACCGAACAGCAAGGCAGCCCAGCGGTGACCGTCTACGCCGATCTGCTGGAGCCGGACCATCCGCGAAGGGCGACCGGCTTCGACGATCGCGCCGTCCTCGGCGACACCGAATACGACAGCCAGGGCCGCATCGCCCGCACATCCCGGAACCTACCTCGTCGACGCCCCGTTGTGGAGCACCTTCGAGTACGACGATCTCGGCGCCGTCACACTGCACCACACGCCGGAATTGGCAGCACCGCCCGCACAGAATACATGGGCCTCACCACCCGCTCACCAACGCGCTTGGGCAGTTAACGCCGCACCGAAAACAGCCAGGGTTGCTCGTCCAGAGCACCGACGCCGACCGGCGCAGCGTCAACTTCACCTACGACAGCTTCGGCAACCTGCTCCGAGAATAAGTCGAATCGCAACGTCACCTGCAGCCGCTGACCTACGATCTCGCGGGCGCAAGCTCGGCATGGACGATCCCGGCAGGCAGCAGCAGCTGCACACCGACGTCCTCGATAACCTGGTCACGAAACCGACGCCAACGGGCAACAGGTGACCATGCGCTACGATCTGCCAGCGCATGGTCGAACGCAACGAACCCGAAGGGACCACCACCAGGTCTACGAGCAGCGCCGCCAATGGCATCGGGAAGCTGGTGACGGTCACCAGCGCAGACGGATACACGAACGCTACGCCTACGACGGCCACAGTCGCCCCTACCAGTCCGAAACCACCATCGGCGCGCAGACCTACCGAAGCTGCACCGAATACGACAGCTTCAGCCGAGTCAGCAAACTCGTCTACCCCAGCAGCCTCTATCGCCCATCGTTACAACGATCCCAGCTATCTTTTCCGGTGAAAGACGACGAAAGCAATGTCGTCTGCCCGGCAGTTAGCGCATGGACGCCACCGGGCAGACGACGCAGCAGACGCTGGAGCAGCAGTCTAGTCACAACACGCAGCTACAACGCCGAAACCGGCCTCGCCATCCAGACGCGTCGCGACCTGTCGGGTGACGTGCGGGATCTACGCCTATTCCTTCGAAGCACTTCCAGGCAACCTGACCGAACGCCGTGATCCGCCAGGGATTGGCCGAAATCTTCGGCTACGACAGCCTCAACCGTCTAGTCAGTTGGCAGGTGAGCAGGCGGCCAGTCGGCGCAGACAGCCCAATGCGACGTCATCTTGCAACCACGCTCCGACGTGAGGCAGCTACACCTACGGTGAAAACGGCGCAGGGCGCACGCGTCACCAGCATTTCAGGTCCGCGGCAATGGCTACGTCTGCGACGCCGCGGGCAACCGCATCGACACCGAAGGCGTCACCGCGTACAGTTCGTTCAACCGGCCGATCACCATCACCCACGGCCTCAACCAGATGACCTTCGCCTACACACCAGACCGCGCCCTCTACCGGCAGACTAGCAAGATTGGTGAAGCGCGCACCGCCACCTACGTGCTGGGTTTGCTCGAACTGGAGATCTCCATCAGCGGTGTGGTGCAGCGTCACTACATCCGCGGCAGTGACGGTGTGGTGGCCGCAGTGGAACGGCGCGCGCCACGCGGCAACGTAGAGGAAACACGCGCTACCTGCACCGCGATCACCTCGGCTCCGTCGACACCATCACCGACGACGGCGGCGCCATAGTCGAGCAGCTCCAGCTACGACGCCTGGAAGACGCCAGCGCCGCCATGCTGGCTGGCGCCGAAACGCGCTGACGCCTGTCCTCGATCAGGCTTCACCGGTCACCGAAATCATTTGGACGCGGTGGGGCTGATCCGCATGGGCGGGCGCGTCTACGATCCGGCGAATGGGCGTTTTCCTCAGCGCCGATCCCTTCGTGCAGGCGCCGGAAAACATGCAGAACCTCAACCGCTACAGCTACGTCCTCAACAACCCGCTGTCGTACACCGATCCCAGTGGGTTTATGTTTAAGGAAGTTGGGCGAGTGGGCGAAGGATGCTGTCGACTGGGTGAAGGACAACGCTGGCGCACCATTGTCACCGCGGCGGTTGCTTGCTTCGCCGATTCATGCGTTCGGCGCGCATCTGACGATGGGCGCAGCCGTCGGCGGCGCGTCGGCGGGTTTTGCGGGAGGCTTCACCGGCACACTGCTCTACGGCGGGAGTCTTGGTGATGCGTTTGCTGGATTCAAGGCGGTGTTACAGGCGCAATGGCTGCCGGATGTTCAACCAAGTAGGAACCTTTGCCCATGGACGGCCACGGTGGTCACTCTCACAGCGAATCGCCGCACATGCCGTTACTGGTGGCGTGGCAAATGTGATCGGTGAGCAATTGGAAAGACGGTTTCATCAGCAGCGCCTTTGCACAGTTGCTAGATCCGTATATTCAGCGTCTAGATACACAGGCATACCGCGTAGCAGCGGCAGCAGTTGTCGGAGGCACAGCCGCAGAGCTTGGAGGAGGTAAGTTTGCCAGCGGCGCGGTCACGGCGGCGTTTTCTCGGATGTACAACGGTGAAGGACACGCAAAGTCTAGATATGGGCAAACAGAAAGTAACCACCGGTGAATATCGAGTCAGAAACGTGTGGTCGGAGGAGATTGCGGTATTAGTCTGGATGATATTTTCTTGCCACGAGTGGTATTCAAGGGCCGTTATGATGTATGGGTAGAATGAAAACATCCACTCGTACCTATGATCAATGAAGCGCATAAAGACAGGCTCGCAAGTCTAACAACTCTTGTAACCCTGCACCGTGCACATTATGCCTATGAACTGCAATACCAGGACATTCATTCGTATGAGCTTAGTGGAAGACACTGGTATTGCGCAAATTCCTTCTCGGATTCACTGGCAACCTAAATGGACCTACGATGCGTTAACCGTGTCTTTGGGCGGTGATCCTACACAGTATGTGATTCATTCGAGTAACAGACGGGTTTTTGATTGACATGCTTAACACAACCTAAATTCTGGACTGACCCATGCAGACTCGAAGCTTACATCATTCCCTATCTAGGAGCCTCACCCATGCACCAACCACGCGCCGCCACTGCGCGGACCCTGTTCAGCTTGCTGCTCGTCCTGTCGCTTGTCCTCGCGGTTGCGGGCGGATCGGGCAACGCCGCCCCGGCGTCACGGGACCAGACCGAGCCGGCGGACACCAGCACCATCTACCTGCCCGTCATCATGATGAGCCGGCCGGCGATGCTGCCCCAAACACGCTCTTGATCGGGTTCAAGCAAAGAAACCAATCTCACCTCGATTATGTGAACCTGTACGGCGTCGTCTCCTCAAGAACCCATCACAGGGACCGGGACTTTGCGTTGGACCTTCCCCAGCCATATCGATCTGGGCGCGGTTCCAGCAGGCTGTAGCCAATGATCCGGCGATTGCCTACACGCCGAGCACGACTTCGCCTACCAACTCTTCTCCACCATCCCCAATAAACACGCTCTACCAGCGCAGTGGGCGCTGGCGCAGATCGGCGCGGAATCGGCCTGGGACGTCACCCAGGGCAGCGCCGAAGAGATGCTCATCGCCATCACGTCGACACCGGCGTGGACACCGATCACCTGATCTACGTGACAAGTACGACACCATAGCTGGTACGACTTCGGCAATTTCGACGACGATCCGCGTGACACCTACGGCCACGGCACCCACGTGGCAGGCATCGCCTGCGTCCACCAACAGCAATAGACATCGCCGGCCTGCTGGCCTGGAATGCCCGCATCCTGCTACATCGAAGTCTTCCCTGATGATGGACTATCGACCGCGTATGCCTCGGCCATCGCCGCCAGGTATCGCCATGCCGCCGAAGTTGGCGCTCAGGTGATCAACCTAAGCCTGGGATCAACGGCCACTCATCTGCCATCGAGCAGGCAATTCAGTTGCCCAAGGAAGGGCGCTATCGTCGTCGCCTCTGCCGGCAACAACGGCGACGCCGTCGTCTACCCAGCGCCTATGCCAGCGTGATCAGCGTCGCCTCCACCGACAGCGACGACGGCAAGTCCGACTTCTCTACCTACGGCGACTGGGTGGACGTCAATCGCATGCGGGCGGCGAGATCCTGTCCACGTTACCCTATCCTGTGATCCTGAACTTTTTGGGTGCGCAGATGGGTGGCCACTATCCGGCACGTCGATGGCGGCGCCGCATGTGGCAGGGCTGGCCGCGCTGATCAAGTCGCAGCACCCCGACTGGTCCGCGGCATATGTAGAAGAATGCATCCTCTCCAGCGCGGACAATATCGACGCCGTCAACCCCGACTATGAGGATCAGCTCGGGGCTGGGCGCATCAATGCCTTCGCTGCCGTGTCCTGCCCCGACCCGTCGCCAACTACAACACCGACGGCGACAGCCACACCCAGCGCCACGTCGACAGCGCTCTCCACGGCGACAGCCACTGCGACCCAGCCGACAAGTCACCGCCACCACCGACGACCACTGAGGAGCCGCGCAGGTGACAGCAACGCCTACCCCAACGTCCGATCAGACAGCAACGGCTTCAACGACGCCTGGCAATTCACAGACGCCGACAAGCACAGCCACGGCAACTTTTCACGTCCACACCAACCGCGACTGCCACTGCGACTGCGACACCCGCGCACACCGACAGCCACGGCTTCCACCACGACTGCGACACCCTCACGCCGACACCGACGGCTACGCCAGGCACAGCGCCCGGCTCCGCCGGCGCCTTTCCAACTGGAAGGGCAACGTATCGGCGTCCGCACCAGCGACAGCAATCTCTACGACGTAAGCGGGGACACTGTCCGCCGAATGGACGCGCAGGCCGACAACGTTCGCCCGAATTCAGTTGGATGGCAGCCGCATTGGTTTACCGTCTCCACTGGAGGTGATTTGCAGGTCAAAGAGGGTTCTCTGAATGTGGACTGGGTGCCGCTGACATCCAATGCAGCCGATTTCCAAATTGGAGGGCAGCCGTATCGGCGTCTTGAAAACAACCAGTAGCTTCTCCGTGAAAGAGGATTTGAGTGCAGACTGGATCGATCTGGCGGCGGGGGAATTTATCATCGTTCCATTTGGCCGGCATCCGTATTGGGGTGCTGACCACAGGAAACAATGTCGCCGTCAAGGAAGGGACACTCACCCGCCGAATGGACAACCGTGGCTGACAATGCACAGTCGTTCCAGTTAGAAGGTGATCGTATGGGCGTGCCACGTCCGGTGAATTCTACGTGAAGGAGCGCTCACCGCAGATTGGACGATGCTGGCTAACAATGTGCTTGACTATCAGATAGACGGCAACCGTATCGCAGTATTGGCCGCCGATGGAACCTTGTATGTCAAAGAAGGCGTCTCAGCGCAGACTGGACGACGCAAGCAAGCGGCGTCTCCAGTTTCCAGTTGGCGGGCAACCGAATCGGTGCGACCATTGGTGGTCAGCTATCGGTCAGGAAGGCGCCCTCACCGCTGAGTGGACAGTGCAAGCGGAGAACGTAACATCGTTCCAGTGGACGGCAACCGCATCGCCGTTCTCACCAGCACAGGTGAACTCATGAAGCATTTGGGCTAAGAATGGTCTGTGGTTGGCTCACAATAGATCACACTCCCCAAACAAAAAGTGCTCCCGCCTTCGGGGGGATAGGCGGGGAGCACAACAGACAAGAGATTGGGCGATTAAGGGATTTCAGATCCTGCACAGGATCGAAATCCCTGATGCTGATCTCGTAATCTCATCATCTCTCAATCACCACTACTCGGCACCGCCTGCGCCACGGCAGCATGGGACACACCCACACGCCACAGGTGCAAGGTAACGAGGGCGACCGTGCTGTAGATCAGGATCGACGCCGCAGACTACGGATCCCAAGCCAGGTGGCGATCCTGCGCCGACCATCAGCGCCAGCACTCTGCGCGATTGGATGCTGTTGTCCGGGCCAAATGTGGCGCCCTGCGCACCGGCGAAGTGCGCAAGTTCATCAACGCGCCTGGCGCCGGCACCGCCGCACCGGTGGACAGGCCGGTGAGCGCCTGAAGCAGAACCAACTGCCAGGCCGCTGTCTGAAGCGGCTGTCCCAGGTAAAGACCACAGCCAGCACCATCCCGCGAAGAGCAGAATGTTGTGACCAATTCGGTCGCCGAGTTTTCCCAGCCAGGCGAACTGGCCAGGCCGACAAAGGCAAAGGCGCCCATCATGATGCCCGTCGCGGGCGGCGTGGGCTTCGGAGTGCATCAACTGCGCCACGAAGAGCGGCCACCAGGATGATCGCCGAGCGGCCCAGGCTGTTGAGGAAGCCCGCCGAGTAGAGACCGGCCATGTCGGGCGCTTTCAGATCCCAGTAGCCGCCGAACATGTTGCCGCCTTGCCACGGGGCGCAGGCGTGAATTCTTCTTCGACGCCGAAGATGACGGCCACGGTACACAGCGCCAGCAACGCCGCCGTGATCCAGAAACCTGCGAAAACCGATGGCGTCGCCGATTACGCCGCCGATCACCGGGCCGACAGCGATGCCGATCAACCACATCTGCAACAACCCCAGCGCCTCGCCGGATCGTTCCTTGAGCGTCGATGCTGCTACCAGCGCATTGGCTGCCGCCGCAATTGCCTGTCACCAGCCTGGATCACGCAGCACCACCAGCACGTTCCGGCATTCTGCACGAAGCCCATCAGGGCGATGGTCACCGCGCCGCCACGGCAGCGCCGCAATCGTAGGCTTGCGTCCGAAACGGTCGGCCACCACGCCCCACACCGGCGCCGAGAGCATCATCGTCAGCGCCTGCCGAAGAAAGACCAGCCCGGCCCAAAGCTCAATCGAGCCGCCGCGGTGCGCGGTGCCACACTTCCTTCACGTAGAGCGGCAAAAACGGGAAAATCAGGCTGAATCCAGCCATGGATAAGAGCTGTACTACGAACAAAATGTACAAATTGCGTCGCCACTGTGGCATGAAACGCCCCTCACAAGCATCTTGACAGCTCAATGCACCGCCTGTTTTTTGATGCAGGCCATCAGAATTTCCCATCACAAAGGCGCAAAGATCGCGGAGAAAAACGTCTCCACTTTGCGTTCTTTGCGCCTTCGCATTGAGTATGAGAACTCAAAAATGACTACAAAAAACTACGATTGCTGCATCAAAACCGATTTACTAAACCGATAAAGAACCTATTCCTCATCGTATCACACCTCGTCGCATTGGACAAGTCCTACATCTGCGTGTTTTCCAGCAAACGCATCGCCAGCATCGCCAACGTTGCCAGGGTGATGTTGTAGGTGGCATGGGCCGTCATCGAGGTGACAGTGTTGTAGCGCGTTCGCAGCACGGCGAAGATCAACCCCGCCGCGAAGACCACCACGGTGGAGAGCGACAACTATACTGGTTGTGGGTGATGGCGAAGGAGGGTGGTGAGGAGAAATACCGAAACGGGGTTGCAGCGCGCCGCGGAACAGCGTCTCTTCGCCTAGGGCGGCGGCGAAACCGATGGTGAGAATGCCGGCGGGCGAGCCAAGCAGCGGCCCCAGCAGCACTTCCAAATTCAACCCCTGCGTCGGGGTCCATGCCCACGCCAAGCGCGGCTGCACTGCGCTGAGGATCTGCTCACCAGCACCGCCGCCGAAACCGCTCCACACCGATCACAAGATCGGCAAACGACGGACGCCGAATCCCAAGCCAACGTCAACGCCTCACGCCAGGATCGCCGCGACAGCCAGCCCGACGCCGATCACCGCCAGCGCCATCGGCCTTGCTGCACCCACAGGCCACGTCAACATGGCGGGTGCGGCATCCGTCCGATGCGCCGTCTGCGGCGTGCAGCACCGCCGGTGAGCATTGTCAGCCCAATCATGGGATCACCATGTTGAGCACAATCAGCATGGTGAACGAAGGGCAACACCGTGAACAGCCGAATCAGCGCTTAGCGGCAACAGAGGAAAAGTCGCCGCCAGAGGCGCGGCGCACCGGTCGCCACAGCAGCGGGATGCCCACCGCCGCGGCCACGCTGATCCCCGCACCAACCCGGGAAAGCGATGTCGATGATCACGCCGCGGACAGCAGCCCGCGTTACTCCTGGCCACCACCTCACGATCGCGTCGGCGAAGGCGGGCGATCCTGCCGCACAGCTACGAACACGCCGATCACCAGCACCAACGTAGACACCGCCCACGATCATGCGTCAACGTGCGCCAAATTCGCGGAGGCTACCCTCTGGCGAATAAGCCAGATTGGCCCATCCACAGAATCGCGATCAGCGGCGCAAAAATCAAGATTGTAGACAGTGAATCAGACGCATACTCCTTCGAGGGGATCTTTAAGATCAGCAACGGCGAGATGACTCTACTACAAAAAAGATTAGCTCAAGCGCAAAGTCCGACTTCTCTCAGGAGGGAGCAACCGCAAATCACACAGAAGTCGGACTTTTTCGCAGCTAGGTCAAGAGAATGAGCACCGGATATAGGGATTCCAAGGCGGGAATTCTGCATGACTCGACAAAAGGTGCTGCTTTCATTAGAATAGGGAAGCTCCAGAGCGCCGTCTGTTGGCGAGCTACCGGTAATCAGGACATTCAAGCGAGGAACCCACTATGGTCACGTATTACACAAGCTCGACGATGAGCAGCCGCGCTGCCGGCCTGGATGACCACCCCGACGGTTTTGGCATGGCAGGGACAAGCGGAAATCGGTTTTCTCGATCATGCCGCCGGTGGTTGATTTCAGGCCAGAGTTGGATCTTTCCGCTTTCTTTGGACGAATTGACCTCGTCGCCGCTGGTCTATGTCCGCGAATTGAGCTGGTTGGACTTCAACTGGCTCTCTACGAGGGCGCTGGACGAGCGCAACCGGCTGCTATGGAACGGCTCAAATTCTGGCCCATCACCGCCAGCAGCCTAGATGAAGATTTTATCGCAAACGCGTGGGGGGGTTGAAGCGGCAGCAGGCGGCTGGTATGGCCAACCTCACCATCCACGGCCTCACGCCCGACTACCAGATCGGCGTGATCTCGCAAGCTGTCCACCGCATGATGCGTTACCAGAGTGATTGCCTGCTCGACGACGTGCTCCCCGCGCTGCGCGAGGAAGGCATGCGCATCGTCGACTACGACGAACTCACCGACGCGCAGCAGAGTCAATTGGAGACCTACTTCCACCGCGAGATCTATCCTATCCTGACCCCGCTGGCAGTGGACCCGGGTCACCCTTTTCCCTTCATCAGCAATTTGAGCCTGAACCTTGCCGTAGAGTTGTGCGATCCGGTGAGCGGCGAGACTCGTTTTGCCCGTGTCAAAGTCCCCCCGAACCGGGCGCGCTGGGTCTCCACCGGCGAGCAGTTCGAGTTCATTCCTCTGGAGCAGATCATTATCCGACATTTGCGTGTCCTCTTCGACGGCATGGAGTTGGTAGCGGCGCATCCGTTCCGCGTCACCCGCAACGCCGACATCGCCCGCAACGAGGACGAAGCCGACGATCTGCTGGAACTGATCAGCGAAGAGTTGCGCGAGCGCCGCTTCGCGCCCATCGTGCGCCTGGAAGTATCCGACGCCATGCCTGAACATGTGCGTCACATGCTCATGACCGAAATGGGGCTGCACCAGCCCGATGTCTACGACGTGCGCGGTCCGCTGGGATTGGCTGATCTCTTCCCACTGGCCGATGTGAACCTACCCCACCTCAAGGACGATCCGTGGACACCGCAGGTACACCCCGCATTCGCCGGTCTCAACAGCAAGTCGCGCCCCGCCGACGTCTTTTCCATCGTCCGCAAAGGGGACGTGCTGGTGCATCACCCCTACCACAGTTTCGCCGTCAGCACCCAGGCGTTTATCGAAGCGGCGGCACGTGATCCGCAGGTGTTGGCCATCAAGCAGACGCTCTATCGCACGTCTTCCGACTCGCCGATTGTGAAGGCGCTAATCGCGGCGGCGGAACGGGGCAAACAGGTTGCCGTGTTGGTGGAATTGAAAGCCCGTTTCGACGAAGAGCGCAATATCGAATGGGCGCGCACGCTGGAAGATGCAGGCGTCCACGTGGCCTACGGACTCATCGGCCTCAAGACGCACACAAAAACCACCCTCGTGGTGCGCGAAGAAGAGGACGGTCTGCGCGCCTATTGTCACATCGGCACCGGCAACTACAACCCCAAAACTGCGGGCCTCTACACCGACCTGGGCTTGATGACGGCCAGCCCCGAACTGGGCGCGGATCTGATGGATCTGTTCAATTTCCTCACCGGGTACAGCCGACAGCAGCACTACCGGCGACTGCTGGTTGCGCCTGTCACCATGCGGCGGCGTTTCGTCGAGATGATCGACGTTGAAATCGCCAACGCGCTGGCCGGTCGCCCGGCGCGCATCGTGGCCAAGATGAACGGGCTGGACGATTCGGAACTGGTGCGCAAGCTTTACGAAGCCAGCCAGGCAGGCGTGCCGATCAGCCTGATCGTGCGCGGCAACTGTCGCATCCGCCCGGGGCTGCCCGGTATCAGCGACAAGATCGGGAGTGCTCAGCATTATCGGGCGCTTCCTCGAACACCACCGCATCTTCTACTTCGAGAACCGGCGGCGATCCCCAATGCTTTATCGGCAGCGCCGACTGGATGACGCGTAACCTGAGCAACCGTGTGGAAGCCATCGCGCCGATCCTGGACCCGAACCTGCAACAGCAACTGCTCACGATCCTCGACATCTGCCTCACCGACACGAGACAGGGGTGGAAGATGATGCCCGACGGCCGCTACCGCCGACGTCGACATCGGGCTGAAGATGAAGACGCCGCCGCTGGAACGCACCGCACACTGATGGATCTTGTGCGCACCAGCAGCAGCCAGATCTGATGACGACAACCGTCGCAGCCATCCAAACGCAGCGACTCCGGCTGGTGTCGATGACACCGGCTTTCCTCGAAGCGTCGTTGACAGGCCGCAGCGCGGACGCGTCCACGCTCCTGGGCGCGGACATTTGCCCCGATTGGTTCGACGAGCAGTGGCTCATGCGGCTGCGCCTGGACGATCTGCGCGGCGATCCGTCGCTGCAACCGTGGCTGCTGCGCGCCGTGATCCTCGGCGAAACCAACACCATGATCGGCCACATCGGCTTCCACACCGCGCCCGATCCAGCCTATCTGCGCGACTTCGCACCAGGCGGCATCGAGATCGGCTATACCATCTTCGCCACCTACCGCGCACAAGGCTACGCCACCGAAGCCTGCCGCGGCCTGATGGATTGGGCGCACACCCAGCATCACCTCAACCGCTTCATCCTCAGCATCTCGCCCGAAAACACACCGTCCTTGCGCATTGCCCACCGCCTCGGCTTCATCCGCATCGGCGAACACGTGGACCCAGAGGACGGGATCGAATATATCTTTGCGCATATCTTGGGCGAAATTGAAGAAGAAAAAGAAGACGAAGTCAAAAGGCAAAGTGCAAAAGGCAAAAGTGGTTGAGTGTCACGTTTGGACAGACGTATGTTGCAGGTAGCAGGTGGCAGGTAAAAAAGAGGCTTATCCGTCAACATGATCACCAATAGCGTCAAGCCTCTGCCACTTTTGCCTCTTGCACTTTGCCTTTTGACTTTTGCCTTCATCCCCCCTGAGGACACCATGACCAACATCCAAAAATACACTGACCAGAACCGCAAAGCATGGGACGAAATCGCGCAACAGCGCCATGACAACATGTTTCACCCCGCTGCCTTCTT
>JAWKOL010000013.1:0-169435 GCA_041391225.1 Caldilineaceae bacterium | reverse complement strand
CCGCTCTTCATCCGCCCCAGCTTCACCCTCGGCGGCAGCGGCGCAGGCACTGTCTTCACCCAGGAAGAGTTCGACGAAAAGGTGCTGTGGGGGCTGCGCGAAAGCCCTGTACACACCGTGCTCGTGGAAGAATCGCTCATTGGCTGGAAGGAATACGAGCTGGAAGTGATGCGCGACCGCGCCGACAACTTCGTCGTGGTCTGCACCATCGAAAACCTCGATCCAATGGGCGTCCACACCGGTGACAGCATCACCGTGGCCCCAGCGCAGACCCTCACCGACAAGGAATACCAGCGTCTGCGCGACCAGGCGCGGCTGATCATGCGCGCCGTGGGCGTGGAGACCGGCGGCAGCAACGTCCAATTCGCCGTCGATCCCAAAACAGGACGCACCATCGTCATCGAAATGAACCCTCGCGTCTCCCGCTCCAGCGCGCTGGCGTCGAAGGCCACCGGCTTCCCCATTGCCAAACTGGCCGCCAAACTCGCCGTCGGTTACACCCTCGACGAACTCAAAAACGACATCACCCAGGAGACGGTGGCCGCCTTCGAGCCGTCCATCGACTACGTGGTGGTGAAGATCCCGCGCTGGGCTTTCGAGAAGTTCCCCGGCGTGGACCGCGAACTTGGCCCGCAGATGAAGTCTGTGGGCGAGGTGATGGCCATCGGTCGCACTTTCAAGGAAGCGCTGCAAAAGGGTGTGCGCAGCCTGGAGATCGGTCGCGACGGCCTCAGTCCCCTGGAACGCGACGCCCAAGGACAGATCAAGGGCTACGCGCCCAACATCACCGTCCACGATCTGCTGCGCCTGCCCAACCGAGACCGCCTCTTCGCCACCTACGAAGCGCTCAAACAGGGCGACAGCACCGCCACCATCTGCCAGATCACCGGATTCGATCCCTGGTTCGTCGAGCAGATGAAGCAGATCACCGACTTCGAGCAGAGCATCGACCGCCTCGACGCCTACACCCTGCGCCGCGCCAAGCGCATGGGCTTCAGCGACAGCCAGCTCGCCCGAATCGCGAATGAGAAGGGACTGGGGACTGGGGATCGGGGACTGGGGATCGGGGACAAGGTTCTCCCGACTGTAGAGGCATCATCCTTTGCCCAGTCCCCAGTCCCAAATCCCCAGTCCCTAGTCTCCGAATTCGACATCCGCGCGCTCCGCAAACACCTCGGCATCCTCCCCACCTACCACCAGGTGGACACCTGCGCGGCCGAGTTTGAGGCGTACACGCCGTACCTGTACAGCAGCTACGAAATGGAAAGCGAAGCGCCGCCCACCAGCCGCCCCAAGATCGTCATCCTGGGCGGCGGACCCAACCGCATCGGCCAAGGCATCGAATTCGACTACTGCTGCGTCCACGCCAGCTTCGCCCTGCGCGACCTGGATTACGAAACAGTGATGATCAACTGCAACCCCGAAACTGTCAGCACCGATTACGACACCAGTGATCGGCTCTATTTTGAACCGCTCACGTTGGAGGATGTGCTGAATATCTACGAGCGGGAAAGTGGTGATTTGGGATTGGTGACTGGTGATTGGGCAGAAACCGACGATGTCGCCTCTCCCCAATCCCCAGTCCCCAGTCCCCAGTCCCCAGTCTTGGGCCTCATCGTCCAATACGGCGGACAGACCCCGCTCAACCTGGCCGCCGGGTTGCAGGAGCAGGGCGTGCCGATCCTGGGGACGCAGCCTGCCGCGATTGACCTGGCCGAGGACCGCGATCAGTTCAGCGCGCTGCTGGCGCAGTTGGAGATCCCGTCGCCGGCCAACGGCATCGCCCGCAGCACCGAGGACGCTGTCGCCATCGCCCAGCGCATCGGCTACCCCGTGGTGGTGCGGCCTTCGTACGTCCTCGGCGGGCGGGCCATGGCCGTGGTGGACGACGAAGAGAGCCTGCGCCGCTACATGACCGAAGCCGTCACTGCCGCCGTGGGCGTCACCGGCAAGCGCAACGGACAACCCACCGGCCCCACGATCCTGGTCGATCAATTCCTCGAAGACGCCTACGAAGTGGACGTGGACGCCGTGAGCGACGGCGAAAAGCTGATCGTTGGCGGCATCATGCAGCACATCGAAGAGGCAGGCATCCACAGCGGCGACAGCGCCTGTGTGCTGCCGCCGTGGAAGATCAGCGGCTATCATCTCAACATCATCCGCGAGTACACCGAGAAACTGGGCCTGTCCTTGGGCGTGCGCGGGCTGATGAACGTGCAATATGCCATCAAGGACGACGTCGTCTACGTGCTCGAAGTCAACCCGCGCGCCAGCCGCACCGTCCCATTTGTGAGCAAGGCGACGGGCGTGCCGCTGGCCAAACTGGCGGCGCGTGTCATGGCTGGGGAGACGCTGGAAGAGGTGGGGCTGACCCGTGAACCCGAGGTCGACGGCTTCTTCGTCAAGGAAGCGGTGCTGCCGTGGAAGAAGTTCACCGGCATCGACGCCCTGCTTGGCCCCGAAATGCGTTCCACCGGCGAGGTGATGGGCCATGCCGGCAACTTCGGCCACGCCTTCGCCAAGAGCCAACTCGGCGCGGGCTACCGGCTGCCATCCGGCGGCGGCGTGCTCATCACCGTCAACGATTACGACAAGGGCGCGGCGCTGAAGCTGGCGCGCGACTTCCACCGCATGGGATTCACGCTTTACGCCACCGAAGGCACCGGCGCGCTCATCGAAAAGGTGGGGATCCCTGTCACCTACCTGGCCAAGGCCATCGCCGGCAGCGAAGGACAGTACACCACCCTCGACGCCATGCGCGATGACAAGATCCACCTGATCATCAACACACCGCTCGGCCCGAGCAGCCGCAACGATGGCGCCCGCATCCGTACCCTGGCCACACGCATGGAGATCCCGCTGATCACCACCCTGTCCGCGGCGCAGGCGGCCGTCAACGGCATCCGCGCCCTGAGCCAGAAAGATCTCACCGTGCGCAGCCTGCAAACCCATTACGCGGCAGTCAAGCAATGATGGTATACTCCTGCCCAACGGTAAACGCAGAGCAGAAGTGATCCACGGAGGTACACGAAGACAGAGAAGGAGATGACAGGGACGCGGATTTCAGGACTATACGGACGGGAGATGAGAGGGACACGGATTTTTGGGAGTATACGGACGGGAGATGAGAAGAATTGTCACGTCTTTCTCTTTTTTACTCTTGAAAATCCGTGCAATCCGTGTCCCTCTGCTCTCTCTTCTCTCTCTTCTGCTTCGTGTATCTTTGTGTGCCTCCGTGGATCACTTCTGAAAAGTATTCGAGAGGACGATTTCATTATGCCAATCAGCACCCCATCCTTCGGCAGCGACAACGACGGACGTGATCCGCGCTTCCAGAGTGACGAGATGTACGATGTCGATCAACTCCACTTCGACGGGTTGACCGCCCCCGTCGCCGAGAAACTGCTCAAACAACTGGGCGGCGGCGTCGCGGACAAACACGAACTGGTAGAAGGCATCGGCTGGAAGGCGCGCATCGAGCCTGTCGACGGCGGCGCCACCATCCACTTCCAGGCCCACGACGAACTCATCGACGATCTCATGCGGCGCTTCGAGATCCTGGCCGACCGAGAACTATCATAACCATGACCCACACCGCAACCTACCGCGTCGGCAGCAACATTGCGTTTATCAAGTATTGGGGTGTGGCCGACGCCACGATCAACATTCCGCTGAACAATTCCATCAGCATGACGTTGGCCGACGCCCACACCACCACCACTGTCACCTGGGACGTGGAGGGCGCACTCGCCGCCGACGAGGTGACGGTAGACGGCGAACGCTTCTCGCCGCAGAAGGCGCAGCGCGTGGTAGATCACCTGGATCGTCTGCGCGCCCTGGCCTGCGTCGACTACCGCGCCCAGGTGACCAGCGCCAACAACTTCCCCATGGCCTCGGGGATCGCCAGTTCGGCCAGCGGCTTCGCGGCGTTGACCGTGGCCGGCTGCGCCGCACTAGGACTGGATCTCGATCCGACGCGCCTCTCCGCCATCGCCCGCCGCGGCAGTGGATCGGCCAGCCGCAGCCTCTTCGGCGGCTTTGTCGAGTGGGAACAGGGCCACGACGACGTCACCAGCGTCGCCCGTCAACTCTACCCGGCCGATCACTGGGATCTGCGCGACCTTGTGGCCGTGGTCAGCGTAGAGGAAAAGAAAGTCAGCAGCGCGGGCGGTCACCTGCTGGCGTCGACCAGTCCCCTGGTGCAAGGACGGCGTGATCACGTCGACGGCTGGCTGGCCGAAGTCCGCCAGGCCATCGCCAGCGCGACATCGCCCGCCTCGGCCCTGTCATCGAACTCGACGCCCTGGCCATGCACAGCGTCATGATGACCAGCAAACCCAGTCTGCTCTACTGGCAACCGGCCACGCTGACCATTCTCCACGCCGTGCAGCGCTGGCGCGAGGACGACGGCCTGCACGCCTACTTCACCATCGACGCAGGCCCCAACGTCCACCTGATCTGCGAACCCGACATCGCCCCCGAAATCGAATCCCGCCTCGCCCAGTTACCCGGCGTCGGCGCGTGATCGCCAGCAGACCCGGCCCAGGACCGGAGAGGATTGACGATTGACGATTTTCGATTGACGATTGTCTGGTTGAGGATGTGAAACCTTTGTGGGGGTGTTGTGTGTTGACCGTGAATGAACATGAAGAGTGCGCTACCGTTTCGCTTAGGTTGTCGCTCTGGAGCCAAAAGGATTCCCACCACGCGTTCGGATCCCATACGAGACAATCGTCAATCGTCAATCGTCAATCGTAAATCACCCCTCAGGAGGTTTCCATGTCCAAGCTCCCCGGCGGCGCACTTGCCAGCCGCCCACTGCACTTCATCTGGATTGCCGACTGTTCCGGCTCGATGGGACATGGCGGTAAGATTCAGGCGCTCAACAACGCCATCCGCGAGGTGATCCCGCACATGCAGCGTGGCGAGTGAGAACCCCAACGCGCAGGTGATGGTGCGCGCGGTGCGCTTTTCCAACGGCGCGCAGTGGCACATCGCCCAGTCGACGCCGGTAGCCGAGTTCCGCTGGGACGATCTCTCCGCCGACGGCGTCACCGACATGGGCAAGGCGCTGCAACTGGTGGCCGAACAGCTCGATCCCAACGTCATGCCGCGGCGGGCGCTGCCGCCTGTCCTCGTGCTGATTTCCGACGGCAAGCCCACCGACGATTTCAGCGGCGGCCTGCGCGCGTTGATGGATTCACCCTGGGGCAAAAAGGCCGTGCGCATCGCCATCGCCATCGGCGACGACGCCGACAAGGACACGCTCCAGCGCTTCATCAGCCACCCCGAACTGGAGCCGCTGCGCATAACAACGCCGAAGCACTGGTTCGCCACATCAAGTGGGTGTCCACCGCGGTGTTGCAGTCGGCGTCTTCGCCTGCCAGCCAGGCCGTGGGCGTCACCGCGCAGAGCAACGTCCCCCTGCCGCCCGCGCCCGACACCGACATCACCGACGCCGACGATGTCTGGTAAGTTGCCAGGGGCCAGAGACGCGGCTGCGTCTGTCCCCGATGGGCAATCGACGGCGGGGGAAGGCGTGATCTGGCAGGCGCTGGGTGCAAGTGTGCCTGGCGCGTCCCATCTTCGCACGAACCGCCCCAACCAGGACGCACTGCGCCGGTGGCCGCGCAGTGGACAGGGATCCACGCTGATCCTCGCTATTGCCGACGGTCACGGCGGCGCGCGCTATGCCCGCAGCCACATCGGCGCGGCGCTGGCCGTGCGTGTCGCCGTGCAGGTGCTTTCGCGTGACCTGCGCGATTTCAGCCCCAACCAGGACGATCTCGACCTCTCCCAACTCAAACGTGACCTCGAAGGCTGGCTGCCCAAGATCCTGGTGCGGCGCTGGCAGGAACGGGTACAGCGTCACCTGCGCCGCTACCCACTCACGCCCGACGAAGAAACGCTCCTCACCACCCCGGCCACAGACGGCAAACCCGCCGCCGTGCGCTCTGGGTTGCACGCCTACGGGGCGACGCTGTTGGCCGTCCTCGTGACGCCGCAATTTCATCTTTACGTGCAGTTGGGCGATGGCGACATCCTCACCGTCTCCGCGGACGGGCGGGTCTCCGCGCCCCCCCTGGCCGAGGACAGCCGCCTGTTGGCCAACGAGACCACGTCCTTGTGCATGGCGGAAGCGTGGACGAGTGTGCGCCTCTACTTTCAGCCGGTGGTGAGCGCGCTGCCGGCGTTGATCGTCCTCGCCACAGACGGCTACGCCAACTCCTTCGTCGACGCCGACGCCTTCGCCCAAGTGGGCGCGGATCTGCTGTCCGCCGTGCAGACGCAGGGGGTGGATAGCGTCAACGCGTCCTTGCCCGCGTGGCTGGCGGATACATCGTCCTCGGGCAGTGGGGACGACATCACCGTGGCAATGGCCTACCGGCAGGGGTGACGGTGAGTGCGCCGCCCCTGTGGTAAAATGTGGGCGTGCTTGTTTATCTGGAGGGATAAATGTGAGGAACGGTTATGACTGAGCACAGAGTAACAGTTACGCTCCCTGATTCGGTTTACCTGCGCGTCAAAGAGACGGCGCAGGCGGCGTCGGTGTCAGTTGAGGAAGTGCTAGCAGCATCC
This sequence comes from Caldilineaceae bacterium, assembly GCA_041391225.1. Classification (GTDB taxonomy): domain Bacteria; phylum Chloroflexota; class Anaerolineae; order Caldilineales; family Caldilineaceae; genus RI-153. Next base: position 162,856 of record JAWKOL010000013.1, on the reverse strand, counting down.
ATCATGCGATCTTTGCCCGCTGTCGAGGACGACATGCCAGAGGCAATGCGGCGAGAACTTATCGCACTCTCAATCCTTAGCGATGAGGAACTCAATGACATTGCCCACGCCCAAATGGACATGTCTGCACAGCAGCGTCTTGAGCAGTTGACAACCGAACAGAAGACGCGTGATTTATCAAGCGTAGAACAACAGGAATTGGATGAACTTTTCGTGCATGCACAAAATTTTATGCTGCGAAAGGCAGAATCATTCCGACTACTATCCTTGCGCGGTTTCCCTGTTTTTCCACAAATCGGCACCGAGCATTAACACCGAGCATTAACACCGAGCATTAACCAGGTGACAAGATGCCTTTATCGCTTCGTATGCGTAGCCTGATCGCGCAGCGGGACCGGCGACGATGCGCCTACTGCATGACCACTGAGCAGAACTGTGGATCTTCTATGCACATAGATCATATCGTTCCTGGATCGGTAGGCGGACCGTCAACCGCAGAAAATCTCTGCCTTGCCTGTTTTTCCTGCAATATGCACAAGGCGACGAAGCAAGAATGGTTCGATCCATTGACAAATGCAAAGGTGAAACTCTTCCATCCTCTACGTCAACAATGCCATGACCATTTTCAGTGGGATGACAGCGGGACGCTGGTGCTGGGAAAACCCCCTGTGGGCGAGCAACTGTCGACGCCCTGCACATGAACCATTCTGTTATCGTTTTTTCCCGTCGTCGTTGGGTTGCGGCGGGTTGGCATCCTTCAAAAGATTGAAACCAATCAATATGAACCAACTCCTCCAACCAGGACAAACCATCACAGCCAAAACATCCGGCCTGACCTACACCGTGGGTGACTTCATCGGCGGGGGCGGGCAGGGCGAGGTCTATCATGCGCTGCTCTCCGACGGCGCAGGCCGCACCCAGGGGACGCCGATGGCGCTGAAGTGGTTCTTTCCTCACTATCTGCGCCGTGACCCGCAACTGCGCGAACGGCTGGAAAGCGCGGTCAGCGCCGGCGCGCCCAGTGACCGCTTCCTGTGGCCGCAGGAGGTGGTGGAATCGTCCGCCGCGCCGGGTTTTGGTTATGTGATGCCGCTGCGCGATAAACGCTTCGTGGGTATCGTGGATCTGGTGATGCGCCGCGTGGAGCCGAGTTTTCGCGTCCTCGTGACCGCGGGCTTTGAGATGGCGCACAGCTACCTCAACCTGCACCTCAAAGGACTTTGCTACCGCGACATCTCGTTCGGCAACGTCTTCTTCGATCCCGGCACCGGCGAAGTGCGCATCTGTGACAACGACAACGTAGGCGTCGACCGCCGCAACAACGGCGGCATTGGCGGCACGGCGCGCTTCATGGCCCCCGAGATTGTACGTGGCGAGGCTGTCCCCAGCACGGAGACCGATCTCTTTTCGCTGGCTGTGCTGCTCTTCTACATGCTGGTGAATCACCACCCGCTGGAAGGTGCGCGCGAGGCCGAGATCCGCTGTTTCGATCTGCCCGCCATGACCCGTCTTTACGGCACGGAGCCGATCTTCATCTTCGATCCCAAAGACGACCGTAACCGGGCGCTGCCAGGCTTTCACGACAACGCGCTGGCCTTCTGGCCCATCTACCCGGCCTTTTTCCGTGAACTTTTCGTGCGCGCCTTCACCAACGGCATCAAGGACCCCGTCCACGGGCGGGTGCGCGAAAGTGAGTGGCGGGCGGCGTTGGTGCGGCTGCGCGATTCGATCCTCTACTGCACCGACTGCGGCGCGGAGAATTTCTACGATGTCGACACCCTGCGCACCAGTGGACAGCCGCCGCGCTGCTGGGCCTGTGACGAGGAACTGCGTATGCCCCCGCGCATGCGCATGGGCCGCGAGGTGATCATGCTCAACCACGACACCGTGCTCTACCCGCACCACGTCGACGACAGCCAGCAGTACAACTTCGAGCGCCCCGCCGCCCAGGTGACGCAACATCCACGCAATCCCCAAATCTGGGGGCTGCGCAACCTCACCGGCCAGAAGTGGGTAAGCACCGACCGCGCCGGTAACGTCCACGATGTGCTGCCCGGCCAGACGGTGACGCTGTCCTCTGGCACCCGTATCCACTTTGGCCGCCAGGAAGGCGAAGTACGCCTCTAGCTCATGCACGACCGACCACGTCAGATCCTCCGCCAACTGACCCTGCACTACGGACAGGCGATCATCCATGATCCGCGCCGCGTCGATGCCTTCTTGCAGGACGTGTGCGGTCAGCATTACCGTGAGATCTTCGTCCTCGTCCACGCGCAGGAACAGCAGATCCCGCGCGATCTGCTGGCCGCGGGCAAACTGGCCGGGGACCCTGTCCACTGGCAGCGCTTGTCACGGCGCTTGCAGGATCGCCTGTCCATCACCGCCGAAGCCGCGGACTGGGCCGTGGAAAGCTGGGCGCTGGCCCTAAACGTGGCCCCGCAACGCTACAACTACCCGCGCTGGCTGCGTCTGGGCTGGGAACGGCTCTCTCGGGTCGACCTGCGTGGCACAGGCCGGAACGTGTCCACGGTTTGGGAAAATCGAGGGCGATCTTTTGGCGATATTGGTGTACAATGGGGAGCACGTTTTCGGGAATGGCGCAGCAATCGACGTTGGATCGCTGCCACGGCGCTGACCGTTGTGCTGGTGGTGGCGGCGTCCTTGCGCTGCGTACACCGGTGAGCGCGTGGATCAACACCCTGGCCTTCTGGCAGGAGGACGCCCCCACAGCGGCCGACCTGTCTGAACGATCCATTGCCTGGCTCAACCAAATCTACCCGCTGCCGCGCCCGGTGCGCATCGGCGCAGAGGCAGTGGCCGTCCACGCCGAAGCGCGTGAGGACGCCCAGATCCTGGCCTACCTCTCGCCGCCCGGCGCGCTGGTCACCGTCGACGCCTACAGCGAAGATGGTCTGTGGGCACATGTGGGCGAGCCAATCGAGGGCTGGATTGGTCGGCAGGGTGTTTACCAACTGCCCGCATCAGGCGAGATCGGTACCTTCAACGCCCGCATCGCGCCATCCGTTGGCGTCACCAATGGCGATGGGCTGCGCGTGCGCCAAACGCCGTCGCTGGATGGCGAGGTGCTGGCCGAACTGGCGGCAAGGCAAGATGTCTTTGTCCTCGCCGTCACCGAAGACGGGGCCTGGTTGCAGATTGTCGAGCCGGTGCCGGGCTGGGTGAGCAGTGACTTCGTCACCCTGTCCGCGCCGTGAAAGAACATACCCAGGAAGGAACCTATGGCACATAACGAAAGCCATGTTAATCGCAACCGAGCCATGACCCAGGTGGACGACTTTGGCTCGCAGAACCGCGGCCGCACCGTGGAGGTGCGCGACGATACCGGTCTGCTCAGTGTGGGCGGACCCGCCGAAGTGGCTGTCCTCGTGGGCGTGGAATTGACCGGCGATCCCGGTCTTCTCTCGCTAGAAGACTCGCTGGACGAGCTGGCGCTGCTGGCAAAGACCGCGGGCCTGAAAGTAAGTGGACGCCTGACACAACGTCTCGATCACCCCAACCCTGCCACCTTCATCGGCTCCGGCAAGTTGGAGGAACTCAACACCGTGGTGGTGGAACTGGGCGCGAATGTGGTCATCGTCGACGATGAACTGTCGCCCAACCAGCAGCGCGAGATCGAGAAGGTGCTGGGTCAGGAGATCAAGGTGATCGACCGCACCGCGCTGATCCTCGACATCTTCGCCCGTCATGCCAGCACTCGCGAAGGCGCAGTGCAGGTGGAACTGGCGCAGTACGAATACCGCCTACCCCGCCTCACCCGCGCGTGGACCCACCTTGCCCGTCAGGCCGGCGGGCGCGCCGGTGGCGCCAGCGGCGGCGTCGGCGTGCGCGGTCCTGGTGAAACGCAGTTGGAAGTCGACCGCCGCGAGATCAACCGGCGCATCTCGCATCTCAAGAGCGAACTCGAAGAGATCCGCATGCACCGCGAACAGTACCGGGCGCGGCGGCGGCAGTCGCCCACGCCCGTGATCGCGGTGGTGGGCTACACCAACGCGGGCAAGAGCACGCTGCTCAACGCCATCAGCAAGGCGGGCGTCACCGCGGCGGATCAGCTCTTTGCCACCCTCGATCCCACCACACGTCGCGTCGAACTGCCCAGCGGGCGGTTGGCGCTCTTCACCGACACCGTCGGCTTCATCCAAAAGTTGCCCACGACGTTGGTTGCGTCTTTCCGCGCCACGCTTGAGGAGATCAACGAAGCTGATCTGCTCCTGCACGTCGTGGACGCCTCCCATCCCAACGCCGATGAGCAGGTGGCCGCGGTTGAAGAGGTCCTCGAAGAACTGGGCGCGGGGGACAAACCGGTGATCACGGCGTTGAACAAAGTCGACCGCCTCGACCTCGCCCATGCCGAAACCGCAGCCTGGCTGGAGACGGCGAAGACCGACTATCCCAACGCCATTGCCATCAGCGCGCTGCGTGGCGCGGGCGTCGATGAACTGCTCAACTTCATCGACGAACGTCTGCGCCAGGACATGGTACACGTGCGAATTCTGATCCCCTACCAGAACGGTGATCTGGTCTCACTCTTCCACCAGTACGGCCATGTGGAACAGGAAGAGTACACCGGCGAGGGCACGATCATGGAAGGTCGAATGCCCACGTCGATGGCAGGCCGTTTCGCCGATTACTGGTTAACAGCTTGATCTATCAATCTTCATCAGAAAGTGAGTCGATCATGCCGAAAGTTGTGGTAACCAGACGCGTCCCCGCCGAAGCCATCGAACTGCTCAAGCAGAGTTGCGACGTGAAGCAGTGGGAAAGCGACGATCCGATTCCGCGGGAGACACTGCTGGAATGGGTGGCCGGGGCCGACGGTCTCTACTGCCTGCTCACCGAGAAGATCAACGACGAACTGCTCGACGCCGCCGGTCCGCAGTTGAAGGTGGTGAGCACGATGTCGGTGGGCTACGATCACGTGGACGTGGCGGCCTGCACCAAGCGCAACGTCGCCATCGGCTTCACCCCGGGCGTCCTCACCAAGACGACGGCGGAACTGGCGGTGGCGCTGCTCATGTCCACGGCGACGCATCCCCGAAAGCGTAGGCGCGGTGAAAGACGGTGAGTGGACCACGTGGAAGCCGATGTGGCTCACCGGCCAGGACTTGCACGAGAGCACCGTGGGTATCGTGGGCCTGGGGCGCATCGGCGCTGCGGTGGCCAAGATGCTGAGCGGCTTCGACTGCAAGCTGATCTACTCTGATCCCTATCCCAACGAGGAATTGGCGAAGTCTTTGGGCATCGAGTACGTGTCGTTCGAAGAGTTGCTGGAACGTAGCGACTTCGTCAGCACGCACACGCCGCTCTTCCCCGAGACGCATCACCTCTTCAACGCCGACGCGTTCCGCCGCATGAAGAAGAGCGCCATCTTCATCAACACCAGCCGCGGCCCCATCGTCAACCACGACGATCTCTACGATGCGCTGGTGAACGGCGAGATCCTGGCCGCCGGGTTGGATGTCACTGAGCCGGAGCCGCTGCCGTCGGATCACAAGCTGCTGTCGCTGAAAAACTGTGTGGTGCTCCCGCACATCGCCAGCGCCAGCGTGGCCACCCGCCGCAAGATGGCGATCATGGCAGCAGAGAACCTGCTCGGCGGTCTCAACGACACGGCCATGCCGAATCGTGTGAAGGCGTAGCGAGATTCAACTCTATCAGTTTCGTAGGCGCGGAGAGAGCATCCTCCGATGCGGCACTGCACAGTGCAGCCGCATCGGAGGATGCTCTCCGCGTCTTTCCATTTGAGCCTATTCAGTTGATCAGAGATTGAAATGTGTTGCGCCGGTGTCGGCGAAATTCCCCAAACTGCCCCGCGTCTTGTTTTTCCACCTGGATGGGGGCATAATAGGCTACATCCTCGGTCCTGACGGCTCGCAACCGGTCAGGGACCCCGCACGATTTCATCAATAGGTTTCGGAGGGAATCCGCGTCAATACGTCGGATTTATATACATTTCACACTTCATTGCACCGTCGCATGAGGAGCGAGCCAAATGAGTAACAACACGCTGACCATCACGGACAACCGCACCGGCCAAACTATCGAAGTCCCCATTGATCACGATACGATCAAGGCCATCGACCTGCGCAAACTCAAGGTCAATGTCGACGATTTCGGCATGATGACCTACGACCCCGCTTACACCAACACCGCTTCGTGCAAAAGCAGCATTACCTACATCGACGGCGACAAAGGCATTCTTCGCTATCGTGGTTACCCTATCGAGCAGTTGGCCGAACAGAGCACCTTCCTGGAAGTTGCCTATCTGTTGATTTTTGGGCAATTGCCCAACGAAAAAGAATTGCAGCAGTGGCAGTACAAGATAAGGCACCACACCTACGTCCATGAGAACCTCACCGGCCTGATGCAGTCTTTCCGCTACGACGCCCATCCAATGGGCATTCTGATCGCTTCGTTGGCGGCGCTTTCCACGTTCCACCCCGACGCCAAAGAGATTCACGATACAGATACGCGGCTCAAGAACATCTGGCGCATCCTGGGTAAGCTGCCCACGATGGCGGCGTTCGCCTACCGTCACCGCATCGGCCGGCCATACAACTATCCCAACAATCAGTTGGACTACACTGCGAACTTCATCTACATGCTCGATTACATGAATCAGAGCAATTACGAAGTCAACCCGGTGTTGGCCAAGGCGCTGGACATCCTCTTCATCCTGCATGCCGACCATGAGCAGAACTGCTCCACATCTGTGATGCGCAACATTGGATCGAGCCACGCCGACCCGTACAGTTCGATGGCTGGCGCAGCAGCGGCGCTGTACGGTCCGCTGCACGGTGGGGCCAACGAAGCGGTGCTGCGTATGCTCACCGAAATTGGCGACGTGAAGAATATCCCCGATTTTATTGACCGGGTGAAGAAGCGCGAAGTGCTGCTGATGGGCTTTGGCCACCGTGTCTACAAGAACTACGATCCGCGCGCCACGATCATCAAGAAGGTGGCCTACGATGTCTTCGAGGTGACAGGCACCAATCCACTGCTTGATATCGCTATCGAGTTGGAGCGCATCGCCCTGGAAGACGATTTCTTCATCTCGCGCAAACTCTACCCCAACGTCGATTTCTACAGTGGCATCATCTACCAGGCTATGGGCTTCCCCGTGGACATGTTCCCCGTGCTCTTCGCCCTGGGCCGCGCCCCCGGTTGGCTGGCGCAGTGGGTGGAGATGGTCGAAGATCCCGATCAGCGCATCGCCCGCCCGCGGCAGATTTACACAGGCGCTGAGGTCCGCGATTACGTGCCGGTGGATCAGCGGTAGCATCTAGTATCCAACCTGAAATAGAACGCGGATCGAGCGGATTGGGCGGATCTCGGCGGATTTTTCTCGAAAGAATCCACCAAGATCCGCCCAATCCGCGTTCTATTTCCCATGACTCCCCTGCGAAAAGTCCGACTTCTGTGTGATTTGCGGTTGCTCCCCTCCTGAGAGGAGTCGGACTTTTGCGCTTGAGCGACCTTTTTGCAGTAGCGTCATTTCCCATCGCTTTTGGAATTCCTTGAATCAGCTTTCTGTGGATGCGGTGTTGTGTGTGGCGCGGTTACAATGGTCGTTGCCGTCTGTCACCAGTGTCCGATGGCTGTCGCGTGCGTGTCGGGCGGGGTTGCCGATGCGGGCGTATCTTTGAGGGAGCTGTCGTCTTGTTCGTCTCAAAAAGGGGAAATCCAATGTCGCGCACGTTGACGCTCATTCGTTCGCTCGGCCCTGTTGACCTGAAATCGGTGGCGCGAGATTCGTTGTTGCTGCTGGTGTCGTTCGGCGCGCTGATCGTGGCGGTGGTCTTCCGCTTTCTCGTGCCGTTCATGGCGGATTGGCTGCTTACTACCTACGCCATTGACCTGACACCCTACTTCCCACTGGTCACCAGCATGGTGGTGTTGCTCGTCCCCAGCCTGGTGGGCGTGGTGGTTGGGCTGCTGCTGCTCGACGAACGCGACGAGCACATGCTGACGGCGTTGCTCGTCACGCCGACGCCGCTGTCTTCCTATTTGATGTACAGGTTGGGGCTACCGGTGGCGCTCTCGTTTGTGCTGACGCCGGTGATGGTGTATGTGGCGGGGTTTGCCTCGCTGCCGTTGGGCGAACTGCTGCTACTGTCGGCGCCGGCGGCGCTATCGGGCGCGACCACAGCGCTGCTTCTTGCCGCCTTCGCCGAAAACAAGGTGACAGGGCTGGCTGTGCTCAAAGGCATCCAGGGCGTGCAGATGATCCCCATGCTGGCCTTTTTCGTGGCCCCGCCGCTCCAGTGGATCGCAGGGATCATGCCGTCCTACTGGCCGCTGGTCGTTTACTGGCGCATGGACGCGGGGCAAAGCTACCTGGGCTACTGGCTGGTGGGGATGGTCTTCAACCTGGGGCTGGTGTACGTCCTGGCGCGGCGCTACGAACAGAAACTGCGATCATAATCATCACCGCAAAGGCGCAAAGTGGTCACTTTGCGCCTTTGCGGCGACCTCTTTAGCCCTTCTTCTCGTAGACCCAATCCAGCAACTCAATCGTGTGCATCACAGGCAGATCTGCGCCCTGGCGGGCCAGGTGGTTGCTGATCTGCGTCATGCAGCCGATGTTGCCTGTGGCGACGACGTCGGCGCCGGTGCTGAGGATGGCGGACGCCTTGCGCTCGCCCAGTTCACGCGCGATCTCGGGCTGCTCGATGTTGTACGTCCCCGCAGAGCCGCAGCAGAGTTCACCTTGCGGGATGGCGACGAGTTTGAGATTGGGGATGGCGCTGAGGATCTGCCGCGGCGCATCGCGCACGCCCTGGGCATGTGCCAGGTGACAGGCGTCGTGGTAGGCAACGGTCATGGGCGTGGACAGCGGCGGCGGTGTCTCGATGCCCAACTGTGCCAGGAAAACGCTCACGTCTTGCACCTTTTCAGCGAAGCGGCGGGCGGCGTCCTCGTGCGGGGTGCCGGCGAAGAGGAGCGGGTACTCGTGCATGCCCGATCCGCAGCCCGCGGCATTGGTGATGACGGCGTCCACGCTTTGCAGATCGAATGCCTGCATGTTGCGCAACGCCAGCGCCCGCGCTTGTCCCGCCTCGCCCACGTGCATAGACAGCGCACCGCAGCAGCCCTGATCCGGCGGGATCAGCACTTCGACGCCGTTGCGCGCCAGAACACGCAACGTGGCCCAGTTGATCTCCGGCGACAGCACCTGCTGCGCGCAGCCGCTCAACAGCGCCACCCGCGCCCGACGTGTCCCCTGGGCGTGGTGGATGGCCGGCAGCGGGCGGGCAGCCGGAATCTCGCTGGGCAGTAGGTCGAGCATCGCCCCCACCGTGTCGGGGAGGATGTTGCGCAGCGGTTTGCCCAGCTTGCCCAGCGTGGCGGCGGCGCGGAAACGGCCCGGGTAAGGCAGCGTCTGCGTCGTCATCAGGCGGGTGACGCGTTCGATGGGATCGCGGCTGCGCTTCTCCTCGCTCATGGCGCGGAACGGCGTGATCAGCTCACCGTACTGCACGCCCGACGGGCAGGCCGTGACACAGCCCAGGCAGCCCAGGCAGCGGTCGATGTGGGGCAGCACTTCGTCCAGGCTGAGGTTGCCTTCGAGCACGCCCTTCATGAGCACGATGCGCCCGCGCGGTGAATCCATTTCTTCGCCCAGCACCACGTAGGTGGGGCAGACGGGCAGGCAGAAGCCACAGTGGACACACGCTTCCACGGCCTCGGCCATGGCGTGTCCTTGCGGGCCTAGATCTTCGAGAGGTATTTCGTGTCGCAACTCAGGCTCCCTCTGTTGCGTTGGCCTTGACGGGATAGGCGTCGAGCACGGCGAATTTGTTGTGCGGGTCCAGGGTAGACGCTACTCGCTGCAACATGGCCCACCCCGGCAGGTGACCCAACCACGGGCGCTGCGCCGGTCCAAACAGGCAAAGGCCGCCCAACTGCCGACGCTGGAGCAGGCTGTCCAGGGCGTCGCAGGGGGCAGACCAGGAGACCCAAGCGCTGTTGGCCCCGGTGCTGTAACGACGCACCGCGCCCTGCCGCGCCAGTTCGGCGTCGAGCGTGCGGATGCGTTCGGGCGTCACCGGGATCTTGACCAGCGCGGCGTCGGGGATGCGCCAACTCAGGCGGTTCATCTCGTCCCAGTGGCCGGCGGGATTGTCCTCACCGTGTTGTTCGATGCTCTGCGGTGCGGCGGTCTGGTTGAGCAACGCCGTCAGCCCGTCGAGCCGGCCGGGCAAGGCGTTGGGCAGGCCACCCAGCCGTATCCACAGGACAATGCCGTCGGCCAGCGGCGCCAGATCGAGGGCGTCGATGTCGAATTGGCTGCGGGTGAGGCGCAGGATGGCGTTGAGCGCCGGGTTGAGGTCGGCGTAGACGGCGCACAGCGTGGCCGTGGTCGGCGGCGCGGGGAAGACTTTGAACGTCAACTCGGTGAGGACGCCCAGCTTGCCCAAGCTGCCCACCATGAGTTTGGGGAAGTCGAAGCCGGCGGCGTTCTTGACCACATTGCCGCCGCCGCGCACCTCTTCGCCGCGCCCGTCCACGAAGCGGACGCCGATGAGAAAGTCGCGCACACCGCCATAGCGCAGGCGTCCTGGCCCGCTCAGGCCGGCGGCGACGGTGCCGCCCAGGGTGGCGCCGTCCTCGGCCAGGGGTGGGTCGAAGGGCAGGTACTGTCCTTTTTCGGCCAGCATGACCTGCACTTCGCTGAGTGGTGTCCCGGCGCGGGCGGTGAAGGTAAACTCGCCAGGATCGTAGACCGTCACCCCGCGCAGCGCCGCGAGATCGAGCAGTGCTGCGTCCACGTGCGGCGTCGAGAGGACAGGCTTGCTGCCGCCCCCGCGCACCGCAACGCGGTCATGGCTGCGCACGGCGTCCTGGATCTCTGCAACGCTTTCCACTTTGATCGTTGTATTTTCGAGTGTCGCCATAGTTTATTCTTGGGGACTGGGGATTGGGGACTAGGGACTGGGGATCGGGCTATTGGAGAGCGATACCTCTGCCCCAATCCCCGATCCCCAGTCCCCAGTCCCCTAATCCGGCTGGAAATTGACATGGCTGGTTCCGGGCAGGAATGCCGGTTCCAGATCTAGAACTTGTAGACAGAGCGGCGCCAGATCGACTGTCCTTGGGTGATCGGGCAGGTGGATGCCTGCGGGCGCACCGGCCAGGAGGATGGGCGAGAGCGAGTCGACGCGGTGCAGCGCGGCATGAGAGCCGCCGCCGGTGTGGACGCTGGTGCCTGCCACTTGGAATTCGTAGCCGGGGTGCGCTGTGAGCACCAGATCACCACTGCTGTGCAGATCGAGGAAGCCCACGATGCGCTCGAAGGCATTCGGATAGTCACCGAAGGTGATGATGTCACCGTCTACATGACCGTCGACGGCGCGCAGATCGCCCGTCCACTGCCAGCGGCAGCCGTAGACGTCGGCGGGGCTATCTTCGTCCGCGGCGGCGCGCCGGAATTGTAGATTCCCCCGGTCGCGCGTGGACACGTGGTAGATCCACCGTCTGTCGTCGTCCTGAGTGCGCCAGAATGCCTGATCGATGCGGGCGTCGGCCAGCAGCAGATCGGCCAGTTCGTCTCGATTTGCGCAGCGATCCGCCGCCGGCTCGCGCACATAGAGCTGGGCCAGGCGCAGGTTGGGGCAGACAATGAGATCGTCGTCGTCGTTCATCTGATCAGCGGTGACGCCGGCCTTGGCCACGGTGAAGCCCGGCAACAGATCGTTGAGCAGGATGCCGGCGCTGTCGTCGTCGACGATGTCGCACTGGGCGTGGTCACCGCTGAGGGCGATGCAGACGTCGGCGAGCAGGGCGTCGAGTCCGCCGTGGGCTGCGAAAAGTTCGCCGAGGAAGCCGTCGATCTTTTCGAGGGTGGGCAAGGCGTCCCACGGGCCTTGGGCGTGACAAGCGCCGTCGTAGTCGGGGAAGTAGGCCAGGGTGAAGTCGGGCAGGGCGCGCTGCTCTAGCATCTGCCGCAAGAGGACGGCGCTGTTCTCGTCGTCGAAGCCGAACTTGTGCAGCGGCCCGTCGAGGACGTCGAGCGGTTCGTCGGCGTTGGGCAGTTGCGGCTTCACCAGCACGCCCAGCGACAGGATCGTGGGGCCGTAGACGGTCTTCGAGAGTTCGACGCCGGGTAGGATTTCCACCAGCGGTGGAACCACAACATCGTGCGGGTGCGGGCCGTTGAAGATCAAGAAATTGAGGCAGGCAGATATGCGCCCGGCGGCTTCGACGGTGTGGAAAATCGTGGGTGCGCTGAGGCGGTGGTGGTTGAAGCTCACCAGAAAGTCCTCGAAGTAGCTGCCCAGCCCGTGGTTGAGGATGGCGGGAATGTCTGATCCGTAGTAGACCAGGCTGTTGTCGTCGGCGTCGAACCAGTAGTTGCCGGCGATGCCATGTTCCACAGGATAGCGGCCCGTGGCAATCGAAGAGGTCGCCGCCGGGGTGATCGACGGAAAGACGGCGACGCTGTCGTAGCGTATTTCGCCGGCGTCGACCAGCGCGGCGAAGTTGGGGAGCCGGTCCTCGGCCAGCGCCCGCTCGAAGACCCAGCCGGTGGCCGAGTCGATCACAATTAGCAATACCTTTTTCATGGTTGACGTCTATTCACGATAGATCACACCCGCTGCTTCGAGTGGATGGGGTCCGCGCTGGTGGAGGGCCGGGGCCTCGCCGATGGGCAGCATCTTGCCGCGGTTGGCGATCTGCTTGGGGTCGATGGCCCGGCGTAGGGTTTCCATCATCTCCATTTCCAATTCACCGAACTGTTGCGGCATGTAGGCGCGTTTTTCCATGCCCACGCCGTGTTCACCGGTGATGGAGCCGCCCAGATCGATGCAGAGTTTGATGATTTCGCCGGCCAGCTCTTCGGCGCGCTCCAATGCGCCTTCCACGCGCCCGTCGAAGAGGATCAGCGGGTGCAGGTTGCCGTCGCCGGCGTGGAAGACGTTGGCGACCTGGATGTCGTATTGGCGGCTGAGGCGGTCAATTTCGGCCAGCGCTTCGCCCAGTTTGCTGCGCGGCACCACGCCGTCTTGCACGATGTAGTCGGGGGCGAGGCGGCCCACGGCGGAGAAGGCGGCTTTGCGTCCTTTCCAGATGCGGGCGCGTTCGTCGGCGTTCTGGGCGATACGCACTTCGCCGGCGTCGGTGCTTTCCATCACCTGGAGCAGTTGGGCGAATTCGGCCTCAACGGCTTCGGTTTCGCCCTCCAATTCCACGATGACGAGGGCTTCGGCGTCCTGTGGGTAGCCGGCTTTTGCGCCGACTTCGGCGGCTTTGATCGCCAGCTTGTCCATGATCTCCATCGCGCCGGGCAACAGCCCCGACGCCACCACTGCGGAGACAGCGTCCCCCGCGGCTTGCAGGCTGCTGTACGACGCCAACACCGTGCGGTAGACAGCAGGGATGGGCAGCAGGCGCAGGGTGATCTCCAGCGCCACGCCGAAGAGTCCTTCGCTGCCCACGAAAAGACCGGTGAGATCCGGCCCGACGCTGTCCAGGCTGTCGCCGCCCATCGTCACGACTTCGCCGTCGGCCAGCACAGCCTTGATTCCGAGGACATGGTTGCTGGTCATGCCGTATTTGAGGCAGTGCGCGCCGCCGGAGTTGAAGGCCACGTTGCCGCCGATGGTGCAGATGGGCTGGCTGGACGGATCAGGCGCGTAGTAGAGTCCGTGCGGCGCGGCGGCCTGGGACACGGCCAGGTTGATCACGCCCGGTTCGACCACGGCGACGCGTTCGTCGGGGTCGAGGCGCAGGATGCGGTTGAGCCGATTGAGCGCGATGACCACGCCCTCGGCCACAGGCAGCGATCCGCCGGACAGGCTGGTGCCGCTTCCCCGCGCCACAAAGGGGATGTCGTGCTCGTGGCACAAGCGCACGGTGCGGATCACCTCGTCCTGGCTTTCGGGGATCACCACGGCGGCCGGACGCTGCCGAAACGCCGTCAGCGCGTCGGACTCATACGCTGTCATCTGCGCCGCGTTGGTCAGCAGCCGCTCGGCGGGGAAGACGGCTTGGAGGGCGGGGAGGATCGGGTGGGTGGGCATAGGTGTTGTCTCTTCCAGAGTAGGTTGGTGGGCAGGGGAGGCGAAGAAGCGAAGAGACGGTTTACAATTCGCATCATCGAATCATCGCCTCTTCGCCTCTCCATTCTTGACCGTAACAATCTCCGCCAGTATCGCCAGCGCAATCTCCTCCGGGCTACGTCCGCCAAGATCGAGGCCGATGGGGGCGTGGATGCGGGCGATTTGGGCGTCGGTGAGGCCGTCTTCTTTGAGGGCGGCCACACGCTTGGCGTGGGTGCGTCTCGATCCCAGCGCGCCGACGTAGCGGACAGGATGGTTCAACGCGACGACGAGGGCCGGGTTGTCCAATTTGTCGTCGTGGGTCAGGGTGACGACGTAGGTGGTCTCGTTGAGACGGCGTTCAGCCATTCGATCCGCGGGCCAGCCGATGACGAGTTCGTCGGCGTGGGCGAAGCGTTCCTGGGTGGCGAAGGCCGTGCGGGCGTCGAGCACGATGGTGCGAAAGCCCAGCGTCTTGGCAAAGGTGACCAGCGGGATGGCGATGTGTACCGCGCCCACGATGATCAGCGTGGGCGGCGGCACATGCACGTCGACGAAGAGTTCGCCGGGCGATGCCTCGGTCGGCGTGGACAGGGTGAAGCGATCACACTGCTGGCGCTGCATGGCCTGTTGCGTGCGCTCGATGACTTCGGCATCCAGCGCCGCATCACCCAGACTGCCTGCGATGCTGCCGTCGGCGCGCACCAGGATCTTCTGTCCTGTACGGGGGCCGCTGAGCACCGTCGCCACGGCGACCAATTCATCGGATGCGATGGCCTGCGCCAGTTGTGCGTAGATCGACGACACCGCTGCCTAGTCCAGTGCGTCGTAGCGTTCGGCGAGCCACATCTGTGCGCCGGGTGTTTGTAGCCAGATCACCATCGCCTGTGCCGTGTACAGGATCGCCTCGGCCTCGTCGCCCCAGCCGTGCATGTCGGGCATGTCATCATCGAAAGGCATGTCCGCGTAGCCCAGCAGATAGTCGGGTACGTATTCGTTGACATCCAAGGCTGCGTTGAGGGCGGCGTCGGCTTCCGGCCCGCGCCCGTGTTGACGGAAGGTGAGCAGGGCGCGATTGTAGTTCCAAACGGCGAAGGCGTCATCGTCGAACTGAGCGATAAGTTCGGCCGCTTCTTCATCGCGACACATCTGCATCAACGAGATGAGCAGCCCATAGCGCACACCCTGATTGTCGTTGGGGTTGAGTTCGAGCAGTTCCCTGTACTGTTCGATGGCCTCGCTGGGGCGGCCCAGCTGCCACAGCATCTGCCCCAGTTGTAGGCGGGCGCGCATGTAGGGGCGCGTTTCTACGATGAGCCAGAAATGTCCGCGGTTTTCCTCGAACATCTCTGCGCCCAGGGCGCGTTCACCCGCGGCGACGGCCTGTTGCGTGAGTTCGTAGGCTTCTTCCAGCGATTCGGCTTGCAGATCGGCCAAGAGCAGGTAGGCATCGACACAGTCAGCGGAGGTCTTCAGCGCTTTCTGGGCCAATCGGATTGCCTTGAGCGGATTCTCGGTCTCCATCGCTTCCCAAATGATCTCCTGGGCTTTCTCCAGGGGCGTTTCGGGGTTGCGCGTGGGCATGATGCCGTCTTCCTCGGCCATGAGGCCGCTGAGGAAGTCGTTGACGTCGTCGAGCGACTGGAAATCCTGCTCGTTGAGCAGCTTGCCCAATTCCGCCATCTGCTTTTCCAGATCCAATCGGCTCATGGGCTGAGGCGGCCCCGCTTTTTCCTCGTTGCCGCTGTTGGGTTTGCCGGCGCGACGATGCCCGCCGGGCTTGTTGTCGGATTTCTTTGGTTTTGACATGTTAGGGGGTCCTCCTGTTGGAATAATCGTAATTCATAATGCGTACTTGTCGACGTAATATCATCGTTGGGCGTTTCTGCTCTGGGTTACGCATTACGAATCACGCACGCCAGAGATGACACGGTCAATCCCAATCAAGCGGTTCGACATACACCTCGATGACGCCGCCACAGGCCAGGCCGACTTCCCAGGCCGATTCGTCGCTGATGCCGAAGGGGACGAGTTTAGGCGTGCGTTGGGCCAGCACTGCCAGTGCTTCTTGGATCACGGCGCCTTCCACACAGCCGCCACTGACGGAGCCGATCATCTCGCCATCGGCGCTGACGGCCATCTTCGATCCCAAAGGGCGCGGCGCGGAGCCGTAGACCTTCACCACGGTTGCCAGCGCCACGTCTTTGCCCTGCGCCCGCCAGCGTGCCAGATCAGGTAGGATTTCGCGCATGGGGATGTTTTTCCTTTCCTGCGAGATCATATCATTGATCTATGAAGCTTCTCGCTGCCCCATATGTCATATTTTGACGGAAAGTGCGCCGCATGTCCAGCCCGACCGCGAAAGGGGGTGCAATTCAAGGAGGGAAAACGGCTGACATCACTTGCTCTGGCTCTTCAACGTAGACAGCCAACGCTTCGTTTCGGCAGGGGAATGGTGGATGATGACATTGAGGTGCGCGTATTCGGGCTGCTGAAGCAGGACCGGGTATTCCTTGCGACGGCGGTGATAGGTGTTGAACGACCACAAGATCACCGAATTGCGGCTGAAAAAGCCCTGCCGGATGCTCTCGCGATTGCCGTTCCACAGTTCCTGGTGGCCCAAGGCGCGCAAGAACGTGCGGCTGACGATACGCCACATGACCAGCCAGAAGGGATAGTCCAGCCAGATCAGGGTGGTGGCGCGCCGCCAGACGATGTCGCGTAGGTGCCGGTAGTTGCCGTCCAACGCCCAGCGTTCGGCGCTGACCCTTTCCGCCACCAGTTGCTGTAGGATGGGCGTTTCCAGCGGTGTCCAGTTCGGTCCCCAGTGGATGGCGTCCAGTTCGATGTGTGGCATGTCGAGCATGTGAGCGATGTTGCGCGCCAGTGTCGTCTTGCCCGATCCACTGGTGCCGACGACGACGACGCGAGTGAGGCGATTGGTCGTCATAGTTGTGATTGGTGACTGGTGATTAGGGAGAAGAGATTGGGTGATTAAGCGATTGGATCTGGTTGCGTTTCTGAAATTCGCCTGCGCCGCTCTGCACTCGCTTACGGCGTCTCGGTTGGCGTCGGCAACGGGCTCTCCACTGTAGGCGTGGGGAAGGGCGTGACTGTAGGGATCGGCGTGACTGTTGGGCGTTTCTCTACTTCCACCACAATGAACGGACCACCGCCGCTCACCATCGGCGTGGGGGTGACGGTGGGCGCCTCGCTCGGGCGCAGGAAGACGGCATTCTCGGCGGTGAGGCGATAGCCCAGCCACAGCAGTGAATATCGATACTGGCTAACCACGACGGTGTACTGATCGTAGGGATCCATGATCTCGGCGCGCCAGACATAGCGACCGTCCGGCTCGATGGTGAGGTGACCTTCGGTCATGTCCTCCGCGCGCCAGGGCAGGATCTCGTCGCGCAGCAGCACGCGCAGTTGGTGATCGGTGAAAACGTTGAATTCCAGCCCCTTGTCCTGCAAGAACTGCTCCGGCGGATCGTAGGTCATTTCCAGGCGTACAGGGACATTGCGATCTAACACACGCAACTCGTGGAAATTGCTGTCGTAGCGGCCTGTGAGCGCATCGGAGATCGACAGCAGACGCCGTGGCGGCAACGTGGGCGTTGGGCTGGCCGTCGGCGCGGGGACGACGATCAACGGCGCCTGACCAGCGTCACCGAGCGGTGGGTTGTAGACGTCGACGATCTGGCCACCGATCTGATCCGAGATCAGCCCGTTCTGCGCCGTGAGGACGTAGTTCATCGGTAGCGGCGAATCGTTGTAGACGACGATGTAGAAGATGTCGCGATTGGGCTGGAGAATCGTGGCCTGGAGGCGGCGCGG
The DNA here is from genome assembly GCA_041391225.1 of Caldilineaceae bacterium. Taxonomy (GTDB): domain Bacteria; phylum Chloroflexota; class Anaerolineae; order Caldilineales; family Caldilineaceae; genus RI-153. The sequence continues at coordinate 144,959 of JAWKOL010000013.1, read as the reverse complement.
CGTCCCCGGCAGCGCCACGCCGGACGCCACCGACAGCGCACCGCCGATGCCGCGGTTGAGGTAGGCGTCGAAGCCCAGCGGATCGAAGACGAAGAAGCCCATGCGGTCGTCCAGTTCCCAGCGGCCCTGGGGGACATAATCCATCACGAGCGTCAGCGGGCGGCGTTGCCCAACCACACGCAGCACCAGGTAGTCCTTGTCAAAGGGCGCATCCAGCGTGCCGCTCACCCGCGAAGACTCAACCAGCGCGGGCGGAGTCCCCTCCTGCGCCGCCACCCAGGTGACGGTCCCCAGCGCCAGGGTACACAGCGCGCAGATTGCCAATAACCAACTTCTCACATGCTTCAACGTCGATCCCTGCTTCACGTTCAATCTCCAATCGGCTTTGCGGCCGGCTGCGCGCCGCGTTTGCGCAACGTCCACCACGTCCACGCCGCCGCGGGGACAAGATTGAGGATGAACATGAGCCAGATGGCGCCGGCGATGCCCAGTGGCGAATCCAGGGCAGCACCTGCCCAGGCAGCGGCGATGGCCGACGCCAGACTGAACATGGCAAACTCAGTGGAGAAGACACGTCCGCGCACCTGATCCGGCACACTCTGGAAGAGGAGTTGGGTGGAAAAGACCCAGCCGATCCCCCCACCGAAGCCACGCAGGAATGTCCCCAACGTCACCAGGCCGAGGCCGGTCAGCGGCACGGTGAGCAGCAGGCCCACCGCCGTGATGGCGTATGACCAGGCGATGGCATGGCGCAGGGCGCGGTCGCGGTCCCCGGTGAAGCGACGGGCCACGATGGGGCCGAGTCCTGTGCCCACGCCTACGGCAGTGTAGAGGATGCCCAGGCTGATGCCGCCGCCCCGCCCGATCACGAATAGCTGTTCGGCGATCACCACCTGGATCACCTGGAACGGGCCGGATGTGGTGAGCGAGATGGCCGCCTTTTGTAGCGAGATGGCCAGGATGTCCTTCTCGCCGCCGAGATAACGCAGCCCGTCGACGTACTGGCGTAGGGCGGCGCCGATGCTCTTGTCGCTGCTCTGGAGCGCTGGCCCATGTGCATAGCGGACGCGCCAGATGAAGAAGGCGGAGATCACAAAAGTCAGCGAATCGACGATGAAGGCCACATAGACGCCGAAAGCGCCGGAGACCAGTCCCCCTAGCGCTGCGCCCAGCGCCAACATCACCGACCAGGTAGCGGAACTGACCGCATTGGCCACACCCAACTGGCGCTTCGACACCACATCCGGCAGAATCGCGTTTTTGGCCGGGAAGAAGAAGCCACTGATCGCCAATTGCACCGCTGTGAGCACGTAGAGTAGCCAGACCATGCTTGCGTCGCGCACGAGCAGAAAGCCAAGCACAATCACCGCGCGCAGAATGTCGGTGATGATCAGCAACTTGCGCCGGTCGAAGCGGTCCGCGGCGACGCCTGCCAGGGGGCTGACGAGGAACGGCGCCAACATCCGCACCACAAACAAACCGCCCACGGCGAAGCCCGATTGGGTCAACGCGGCGATGAGAGAGGCGGAACCGATCAAGTTGAACCAGTCACCGAGCAGGCTCACCACCTGCCCCAGCCAGAGATTACGGTAGTTGTGGTTGTCACGGACCAAGGCAATGTATTCATTGTCGCCGCGTGTGTTGATTGGCTGTGTCATGGTTCGTCCTGACCGTGGGTGGGGGAGAGACAAAAGCCACCGTTGTGGTGGCTCTGGTGCTGGTTAAGATTTCTTGTGAATACCAATTCGTAGAAAACACGAAGCAGAAGAACGGGAAATCCGCGTTTTTTTCTGATCCGTGTCCACACAAACTCAGGTAGTCGTATCGACCTTGCGCCGCAGCCCGATCACGTGGAACGATCCCCACACCGAGGATTCGTTGACCCACTTTTTGCGCAGGCTGTCTTTGAAGTCGCCCTGCGCCAGGGTGGCTTCCGTTTCGGCGCTGCAACGCAGTTCGACGCCGAAACTGTTGGTTTTGCGTCCGGCGCGGTCGATGCGGGCGCGCAAGTTGTGCAGGGCAGCCACAGCTGCTTCGATCTCCGCCACGGCGACGCTGTCGGCGCGCGTGGACCCGTCTTCGCCGTCGCCGGCGCCGTCTTGCAGGCGGTAGAGTTGCCAGCGCCAGCGCAACGACGTGACATCCGCCCAGGCGCGTACATTGAGGGCGAAGTCGGCGCGGCTCTCCATCGCTGTGCGGTAGAAGGTATGCACGTCGCGGAAGTTGCGGCTGAATCGCGCCGGCGGCAGATCTTCGCGGGTGCGGCGACCGTAGGCTTTGCTGGAAAGCCGCTCGTCGAGGATGGCGACTACGCCGCTGTCACTGCTGCGGCGGATCAGGCGGCCAAAGCCCTGTTTCAGTGTCAGGTTCATCAGCGGCACCATGTATTCGCCGAAACTGGCGCCCTGGGCTTGGGCGTCGAGGCGCTGCATTCGGGCGCTGTGCAGCGGATCGTTGGGGGTGGGGAAGGGCATCTTGTCCAACACCACCAGGCTCAGGTCCTCGCCGGGCAGGTCGACGCCTTCCCAGAACGAGCGCGTGGCCAAAAGGACGCTGTGCGGCGTTTCGAGGAACCAGGTGAGCAGGGCATTGCGCGGTGCGTCGCCCTGGGCCTGCAAAGGCCAGCAAACGCCGCTTGTCTCATCTTTGAGGCGGGTGTGAACCTGTTGCAGTCCGCTCCAATTGGTGAAGAGGCAGAGGGCGCGGCCTCGGCTGACTTCGAGCAGACGTTCGATCTCGCGGGCAACGGCGTCGTAGTAGACTTCTTTGTTGCGCCAATCGTAGGCGGGCAGGGCGGGCTGGTAGAGGACCGCCTGGTTCGGGTAGTCGAACACGGCGGGGAGCACGCGCTCGATGGTCTCACCGTCCACGCCGCAGCGACGTTTGAAGTGCTCGAAGTTGCCGTCGGTGGCCAGGGTGGCGCTGGTGCAGATCACCGTGCGCTTTTCGTCGTCGAAGAGAAATTCGCGCAGGCTTTCAGCCGGATCGATGGGCGCGGCGTGGATCGTCATGCGTACGTGCCGCCGATCATGGACGCGTTCGGCGTAGCGCACCATGTCGTCGTCGCGGCTGTCGGTAGCGATGACGGCCAGTTTGATCGCCAACGAACTGAACGCGCGGTCAGCGACATGTCGTATTGGGCGCGCTTTCTGCGGTCTCTTCGGTCTCTTTTTTGTCTTCGGTCTGTTTGAAAGGATTGTTCTTGGTCAGCTCATCGTGGAGCGTCTTCAGTTGGCTTACCAACTCCTGCATGGCGGGGAGTTCGTGTTCGATGCGGAAGGAGTTGTCGCTGCTCATCCGTTCCACTTCGTTGAAGGCCAATAGGTTCTGTAGATCGAGTTCGGCGATGCGTTCGGCGTCTACGTGCTCTTTGAAGACGCCGCGGGCGAGCAACTGCGCCAGGGCATAGTTGGTCACCTCGACCTCGAAGACGGAGGTGGCGGTGGCCTCCAACTGGTGCGCTTCGTCGATGACGTAGATCGAGCCGGGCGGCAACATGCGGTAGCCCGCCTCGCCCACTTCCAGGGCGTTGAGCAGCAGGTGATGGTTGGTGATCAGCACCTGTGCATCGGCGGCGCGTCGCGCATCTTGTTGACGAAACAGTTGTGGACGAAGTGGCGGCAGTCGCGTTGCAGGCAGTCGTCGGGGAAGCTAACCACGGCCGCGCAGGTCGCCGCCGAGCATGAAGGGCAGATCGTCGACGTCGCCGCTTTCGGTTTCGTTGATCCACGAACGCAGAAAGGTGTACTGTTCGTCTTCACGGTCGTAGAGCGCGATCTGTTGCTGTTCCTGTCCTTCGCGCTCCATTTGTAGGTGCAGAGGTAGTTGCTGCGCCCTTTCACGAGGACGGCGTTGATCTTCCGCCCCAGCGCCCGGGCGAGGAAGGGGACGTCTTTGGTGTAAAGCTGATTCTGAAGCGACTTGTTGGCTGTTGCCACCACCACGGTGCGTCCGCTGAGGATGGCGGGCAGCAGGTAGGCGATGGACTTGCCGGTGCCGGTGGAAGCGTCGAGTAGTGCTGTCTTGCGCGTCAGGATGGCTTCTTTGGCGGCTTCGGCCATCTGCAACTGGCTGGGCGCAGTTCGTATTGATCGAACAAGCCTGCCAGCGGCCGTCGTTGCCGAAGAATGCGGCCAGATCCGTCTCTTCTAACTGCGAAGGGTGATGTAAACGGCCTTCGGATCGATCTTCATCGTCGGGAAAGCGGGCGCGCATCGTCTTCTTCGATGGGGATGTCGTCGAAGTGGGCGTCCGGCCATTCCGGCGCTACGTCTGCCTCTACATCTGCGTAGTATGGTTCAGGGTGATTTTTCTGGTTGCGGGGAAGGGTGGTCTCTTCGTTCATGGGCGTAAGTGTAGCACGTGTGTACTAAGCCGACAAGTCATTTTGTGGTTGAAAGATACGCCCCGGGCCACAGGCCCGGGGCGTATTCTGCGTTGCAAGGTCCGACAGCGTCGCGACTATTCCTCGGGGACGAGGACCGTGTCGATGATGTGGATGACGCCGTTGGTGGCCAGAATGTCGGGCTGCACCACGGTGGCGCCGCCTACGGTGACGACACCGCTGCTGATGTTCACGGTCAGCGTGCTGCCTGCCAGCGTCGTAAGCTGCATGCCATCGGTCAGATCAGTCGACAGTGCCTGGTTGGCCACGATGTGGTTCTTGAGCACGTTGGCCAACTGCCCTGGATTGCTGGTGGTGTCGATCAGTTCTTCCAGGGTCGCCTCGTCCAGTGAGGTGAAGGCCGTGTCGGTGGGGGCGAAGAAGGTATACTCGCCGCTCGTAGGATGGCTTTGATGTTGTCGGACTGGTTCTGTTCCAGTTCGAGCAGGTCAGCAGCAGGCCCAGTGTGTCGAGGACGCTGAAGCTACCGGCTGCTTAGCAACCAGATCGCCGGTGGCGCCTTCGTTGACAGGGGTGCTGCCGGTGGTGTCGTCTTCTTCAGCCGGTTCGGCTGTAGCGGCAGGCGTAGCCTCTTCTTCTGCGGCGGCTGTGGTCGGCGCCGGTGTGGGTGTAGCGGCTGCTGTGGCGGCCGGTGTGGCGGCCGGGGCAGAACCACCCAGTTCCGACTGCACAGGAACTTGGATCTCGTCGCCGATTTCGATGCGGTTGCAGTCGGCGATGTTGTTGTAGGTACACAACTGCTGGTACAACTGGACGTTGCCGTAGGCTGCGGCGGGCGATGGTGCCGAGCGTGTCACCGGCCACGACCGTGTAGGTGGTGGGCGGGGTGATGGCATCGGCGACCGTCGGTGGTGGTGGTCGCTGCGGCAACGGCTGTGGTCGCGGTCGCGGCTGCGCTTGTCTCTGTGGTGGTCGTCGTGCCCGTGGTGACGGCGGTGGCGCTCATCTCCTGCGCGGTGATGGACTGGCCCGAGCCGTCGACGAGAATGGCGTTGTCGACCATCAATTTGTAGGCGGCCGGGACGCTGGAGTCGTTGGCCACGACCACGGTGTAGGTGCGGAAGGGATCGCTGATGGTGGCGCGCTTCGTCTTCGGCGTACCGCTCTGGAGTTCACCCGCCGCGGTGTTGTTGTTCAGATTCGCCAGGTTGCGGAACTGGTCGTCGGTAAAGATGTAGAAGTTGAAGCCGTTGTCCAGCGCTTGTGAATCCTGCGGGTCGTAGGTCATCTCTACCACGAGAGCGGCTGATGTCCCTGGGTTTCCAACTCGTAGTAGTGCTTGGCAAAGCGTTCATTCAATTCACCTTCGAGTTCCTCGGCTTTGAGGACGCTCGGGGTCGCAGCGGCCGGGGACAGGGGTCGCCGTGGCGGCGGCGGTTGCCGTGGCCGCTGCAAGTGGTGGCGGCGGCAGTGGCAGCTGGCGTCTCGGCGGCTTCAGCTTCGGTCTCTTCCGCTGCTTCGGTGGCGGCGGTCACCGGTGCGCTGGGATCCGTCACCTGTTCGCCGGAGCCATCCACCAACACGGCGTTTTCGACGGTCAGCGTGTAGTCGAGTGAGTGCGCAGGTGTCGTTGTAGGCAACCACGGTGAAGGTGCCGATTGGATCACCGATCACGGCGACCTTCTGCTTGATGCCGCCGGTGGATTCAACGGTGCCGGTGGCGAGGTTGGTGCTGACCGCCGAACCGCCACTGGTGAAGCGCTGAAAGCCGGTCTGATCGAAGACGTGGAGAAGCCGGCGCCGTTGTCCAACTCCTGGCGATCTTGTGGGTTGTAGTCCATCACCAGGCGAACGGCCTTGGTCTGATCCGTTACACGGAGTTCGAGGTAGTGCTTGGCGTACTGCTCATCCAGTCTGCCGTTGACCGTCGACGACACAATCGCCTCGGACCGTGCGCTTGCAATCGCGGCAGGCAGGCTGCCGACGAGCATCGCCACAACCATTACAAAGGCCAACATCTGCCACAGTTTCTTCCCAATATTCATGCTTTCCTCCAAATCGATTGGCAATCGAATGCCGAGCTTGTGAACGGTATGTTTTGCTTCCACCGTTCGCGATGAACATGTGCTTATCCTGAAGTTGCAGAGCTGCTGCGAATTTCGGGATAGGTTCCAGTCTTTATTCCCATTTCATTTCAACCATATTCAATTCAACCATACTCAGATGCCGATCCGCACGGTTCTCCGGCATATTTCAGATGATGTAAGGCAACTTTGCCGTCGGAGCTACATGCGTCGAATGCACAGTAGAGTATTATACCGTGCTCAGGTGAGAGAGCCAACTTTATACAACTTTGCATACAACGCAAAAATCCTATGTGCTGCCCTGTAAGGTCACTGTGAGTCGCTTTGTGCGTCTGTCGTAGGCGGAGCGACATGTAATCGTCTGATTATGTGATCGCTGTAGTTGCCGTTGATTTCGACTACAGGATGCGCAGGGCGTAGACACCTGCTGGGATCTGGCGCAGATCGAGGCGAGCAATTAGATCGTCGACAACCTGATAGTCGCCGCGGAAGAGGTAGCGCCACTCTTGATCGCCCTCTTGTAACGTTTCTTCGGCCCAGTAGAGTTCCCATCGCTGCAACCGTGGGTGGACGATGCTCCCGGTGATGTCGACGATGCCGCTAAGCCGATTTCCTTCTTGCGGGGCATCGATGCGCACCAAGAAAACAGGTTGTTCTGCACCCGTGCATCGTTCTCTACATACAGGCCGTGCACGAAGTATTCGTCGTAGTTGGAATCCGTGTAGACGATGCGCAGGCGTAGATCGTAGTAGCCGTTGGGCAGTTTCGTGGTATCGAAGACGTAAAGGGTGCTGTTGAAAGCTGGTTCTGGCTGCTGAAGAGCCAGTTCCACGTCTCTGGCCGGTAGGCGAAACAGTAGATTTCGTAGCGTTGGAAACGGTGCCCTGGATCCTTGCCGTTGGCGGTGCCTGCAACGGACGCTGCCGCTGAGGCTGTCGCCGTTGCCGGGTGTGTAGATGCCCTGCCCATTGGGGACGAAGCTGCCTGGGGTGGGCGTTGCCGTGGGTAGCGGCGGTGTCTGTAGCGGCGAAAGCAACGGCGCCGTCGGTGTACCTGTCACCTGAACGGTGACGGTGATGGTCGAAGTGGGTGTTGGCGTGGGCGGATCTTCGTTGCGAATCTCAACCCCGCACGTAGCTTTCGGCGTAGTCGCCATCCGTGTTCAGCGAGCGCACGCGCAGATCGTAGAATCCATCTGGATAGAGGGTGGTGTTGACGATGGCCAGATCCCATCACGTACCACTTTGAAATCACCGGAGAGCCACGTCCACTGGCTGCTGTTGCTGGGGGCAAGGTGGACTTCGTAGCGCAGGTAGTTGTTGATCAACGCTGTCTCGCGCATGATGCCGTAGGCAACAGTGTCCGACGTGGGGAAGGTGATTTCGGTGCGCACGGCCGGCTTGGCCGATGACGCAGGTTCAGCTGTGGGCGCCGGTGTGGGTGCGGGCGACTGTGCAAACAGGCTGATACCGGCATCCAAAGCCAGGTAGCTGCTCAGCAGCAGGGCGCTGAGCAGTAGCGCTAACTGTCAACAGGCGCAACGAACGTTTCATGTAATCATTCCGAGGTTGTAACTGTGCGATTTTCGGCTCATTGCGCCTTGTCGAACGGGTAACGAGTAACGAGTCAATGTCAGTCGAGTCATTACTCGTTACTTCAATGTCATTAAGTTGGCGCAGGAGTGAGCACGCCTCGTGCGGGTCCACACCGGTAGAGCCGCACGAGGGCGTGCTCACTCCGCGGATATTCGAGCGCGGGATCGCTTAACTTAATGACATTGACTCGTTACTCATTCCTAGTTGCGCTGCATGACCACGAAGTGGCACGGGAAATCGCTTTCGGCGCTCTGCCGATGCGGCACTGTTACTGTTGGGCTGATGGGCATGCCGCCGTCATCCAGCACGGTGACGCGCAGATCCTGTGGTGAGTCAGAATACAGCGGAAAGTCGAATCGCCCAAAATCGGCGGCGCCGCTCTTGCTCATGGATTCGTAGTAGTTGCCCCAGCCGTCGATCATACGCACGCGCACCCCCGCAACGGGGCCGCCCTGGTTGTTGACGATGCGCCCGATCAGGTAACCGCCGGGACACTCGTTGCCGTGGCTGACACTGATCAACCGGTACGCCGAAGGGCTGTTCGATGGGACCGGTGTCGCTTCCAGTGTCGCTTCTGCCGTCTCTTCCGACGTCTCTTCCGGTGTGGCGGATGGTTCCGAGGTCAGCGCGTCCTGTGGTGTGCCTGTCCCCGGGCGACGTGAGGGCGAGCAACTGCGGGCTGGTCGGGTCGATACGCACAGATGCCTGTGACTGGCCGATTTCGTTGCGGGCAATGGACACGCCGCCCAGCCAACTCTGTACTTCGTCGCATGGGCCAAGGCTAATCTGGCCGCCATGCCCGCTGTACGCCATGCCGCGGCGTCGCTCGTCCTGTTTTTCGCTGCCAGTTGAGCGAGTTGACGGCCAGATCGATGATCTCGGGGATCTCCAGATTGGTCAGCAGATTGGGCGAATCCAGCGCGATGTCTGCTGCAATCGATGCCTGTTTGTCGCCGGCTTCTTCGTCTTCGGGCGTGGTGATCACCACGCTGCTGGGCAGCCCGAATCGCCCAGGCAGGCGCACCAACGTGCGCACCACCCCCCGATCTTCCAGGCAGTAGCCGATGCGCTGCCCATCGCGGAAGACGGCAAGCGAGGGCGCCCGGATCACGCTGTCGGTGAGCGGGCCGCCGCTGAATTCGGCCACTTCAAGCCAATCGTTGGCAAAGAATTCGCCGCCGCCGTTACGGCAGACAAGACTGGCGGGGCATTCAGGGCGCAGCGTGACATCTTCCGGCGGATTGAATGTCCACTGCGCCGGATCGCTAGGCGCACCCAGACGCGCGCTCAGGTCCGGATCTTCGATCATAGTCGTCATGAATTCGTTCCAGATCACCGCTGCTGTGCCGACGCCGGTGGCGTTGTTGCGCATGGGCCTGCCCTGGGTGTTGCCCACCCACACCCCGGTGACCAGGTAGCGGGTGAAGCCCATGGTCCAGTTGTCGCGGTTGTCGTCGGTGGTGCCTGTCTTTGCGGCGACGGGCCGACTGAGCACGAGCCGATTGTTGGCGCCAAACATGGGGATGCGGGCGTTGTTGTCGCTCATCATGTCGGTGAGCAGGAAGGCGGCGGCGCGGCTCAACACCTGGTCAGCGGCGCGCAGACCCAGTTCTTCGGCCATAGAACGCCCGGCCGCGTCGGACATGGCCAGGATCGGGCGGGGCGCAAGGTATGCGCCGCCGTTGGCGATGGTGTGGTAGGCCGTGGAGAGATCGAGCAATGTCACTTCGCCGCCGCCGAGTGTGAGGCTGAGTCCGTACCATTCGGGGCCACGGTCCAAACTGCCGATGCCCATGTCGCGGGCGTTTTCCAGCATCCGTTCCACCCCCACCTGATCCAGTAGCTTCACGGCGGGGATGTTGTAGCTGTTGGCCAGGGCCACACGCGCCGTCACCGGGCCGTGGAAACGGGCGTCGTAGTTCTTGGGTTCGTAGTCGGGCTGACCGGTGATCTTGTAGCGCACCGGCGCATCCCAGATCACCGAGGCGGGGCTGATCAGGTTGTCGTTGAGCGCCGTGGCAAAGAGGATCGGCTTGATCGAGCTGCCTGGCTGCCGTCGGCGTGTGGCCACGTTCACCTGGCCGTCGATGGCGTCGTTGGTGTAGTCGACGCTGCCCACCATTGCCAGAATCTCAGCGGTGCCGGATTTCATGGCAACCAGGGCGCCGTTGTTCATATCGTAGGTGGGCTGGAGCCGTGCAACTTGACGCGTGACGATTTCCTGGGCCACAGCCTGAATCTGTAGATCAAGCGTACTGTAGATGTGGAGTCCGGCGCGGCGCGTGTAGCCGTCGCCGAAACGGTTGTCCAGTTGTGTGATCAGGTAGTTGACGAAGTGGGGCGCTTGCACTGTCACCGCGCCGGGGGCGGGGTTGAGGAAGATCGGATCGGCAAAGATATCGTCGGCCTCTTCCTGGGTCATGTAACCGTGGCGCACCATCAGGCTCAGCACCGTGTTTTGCCGATTGCGCACGCCCTCGAAGTTGCGGAAAGGATTGTACACGGCGGGCCATTGGGGAATGCCGGCCAGCAGGGTTGCCTCGGCCTGGGTCAGGTCCGCTGCGCTTTTGCCGAAGTAGACTTGCGCCGCCGCTTCGGGCCCGTAGGCGAGGTTTCCGTAGTTGATCGTGTTGAGATACATTTCGAGTATCTCTTGTTTGGTGTAGGTTTCCGTCAACTCGCGGGCCAGCCCGGCTTCCAGGATCTTGCGGTCGAAGCTCTGATCGTAGCGATCATCGGCGCCGAGGAAGAGGTTGCGGGCCAACTGCATGGTGATCGTGCTTGCGCCGGAAACGATGTCGCCGCTTTCCACATTCTGCACGGCGGCGCCGGCAATGCGCAGCGGATCGATGCCCTGATTGATGAAGAACGTTGAGTCTTCGGTGGCAATGGTGGCTTCTAGCAAGTAAGGCGAGATGCGATCCAGCGAAACCCAACTGCGCCGCCCTTCGCTGAAGAGTTCGGCCATCAACTCGCCGTTGCGATCATAGACGTAGGTCGTCTGAAACAGGCGCGGCAAAGGGCCTGGCTGATAGGTCTGCAAGTAGGCTTCCACCGCAGCCGAAAGCTCGGATGCCGGGCGCGGGCCTACCTGCGGCACGGCTGTGTCCGCGCTACATGCGGTCAGGAAAAGCATCAACAGTGCCAATAGGAAGAATCGCAGTCGCGACTGCAAAGGGGAAGGGTTCGACTTCATGAGATGGATCTTTCTTGGACTACAACTTCAGGAGAAAAATGGGCGTGTGGTGATAGAACGTCGGAAGTGTGCGGTTTGTTTCTCTCCAGGCACACGAATATCAGCGTAGTGAGAGGAGCTTTCTTTTCGCATTACCGAATCGAGATATCTCAATTCTAGCCGATCCGACAAGATATCGCTATATCATTTTACGATATCGTCCGGGTGCTTGGATCTTAATCGTGAGGATACGATGTTATAATGGGGCGGTTGTGGCTCGAACACAGCAACGATGATGGCGCTAGGGATCAAAAAAGAGTTGCCCGATTTGAGCAACTCTTCCAGAGAGGCGACGGCCGGATTCGAACCGGCGATCAGGGTTTTGCAGACCCCTGCCTTACCACTTGGCTACGTCGCCGAGGTATGCGGTAATGCAGCGAATCGTATCAAGATGGCGGGAGATTGTCAAATCCTACCCCAGTATAGACGCTATCAGGTTATCGACATTAAGATTGTTGAGCTCAAATTCTTAAGGTGAAGAATAGATGACTACCGATACCCGACGCAACATCCGCCTGCGCGATGAGACCTGCCTCTGCGAAAACTGCGGTGTTGCGTTTCTGTGGACAATCGAAGAACAACACCAATCCGAAACCGACCAGGCGCCTACTCACTGCCCTGGCTGTCGGCGCGTTGCCGCCCCTGCGGATCGCGAGCGTGGCGTGGTCAAGTGGTACAACGGGCGCAAGCACTACGGTTTCATCGTGCGTCAGAAAGCGGATGAAATCTTCACACATCGCTCCCAACTGGCCGAACGCGGACGCCTGCGCGAGGGCGATCTGGTGGAATTCACCGTCACCGACGGCGAGAAGGGGCTGATGGCGGTGGATGTGCGGGTGTTGGAGAGTGATGCGTAATGCGTGATGCGTGATGCGTAATGCGTTGACCACGTCGGTAGCCAGTTAGGGGACTTCAGAATTTTATTGATCCACGAAGGCACACGAAGATACACGAAGGCAGAAAAGAACAAGCAGAAAGCTCTTCCGCTCTGTTGTCTTGCTAATCCTGAAATCCGTGTCCCTCTTTTTCCTCTTCGTGATGCTTCGTGGATCATTATTTCTCTGGTTTCTCCCTAGCAAGCTGCTTCGTCTACGGATCACGAATCACGCATAACCAGCCCATCAAACATCTCATCGTACCGCGCCGCCACCGTGCCCCACCCAAACCGCTCGCGGACGTGTTCAACCAGCGACGGCGGCGCTGGACGTGGCTGCGTGAGCCGCTGCGCCGTTTTGGTGTAGAGATCGGCGTCGTCGGCGTAGAGGCAAGCGGGGTGCAGCGCCTCGGGGATCAGTTCGGGGTAGCTGAGCCGGTTGGGTAGCAGGGGGAAAGCGCCCGCCGCCACTGCCTCCAACACGCTGATGCCGAAGAACTCGTGATCTGTGGTGCTGATCACCAGATTGGCCTGTTGCAGCAGATCCAGGTATCCTCGTTTGTCGGTCACGAAACCCCAATGCACAATATGCTCCGCCAGCCGGACATGCGCCTCCTCGAATTCCTGGGGCGCGTTGCGGAAGTTTTCCCCGGCCACGGCCAGGCGGAAGGTGTAACCGTCGGCGTGCAGGCGGTAGAGCAGATCGAAGAAACGATCCGGGCGTTTGTCGTACTCCCAGCGCTGATTCCACAGGATCAATGGCGCCTCGTCGGCCTGCGCCCGCGGTGACAGCGGCGGTAGATCGATCCCCACCGGCAGCACGCGACTGCGACTGCGCACGCCTTCTACACTGCGCACATGATTGTAGTCGGGGTAGTGCTTGAGCAGGCGCGGCAGTTCCTCGAACCAGGCGCGTCGGTGAAATTCACTGTTGAAGACAACCACGTCCGCGGCCAGTTGACTGAGCCAATTGATCATGGCATAGGTGAGATCCGGCGATTCGCCAGGGCGCCACGGGTAGGTGAGTTGGTTCTCGTGCATGTAGAGCGCCACCGGCGTCGACGGCGGCAACTCACGGCGCAGGAGACCCAGCCACGTGGCCAAATTCAACATGTCCGTGGCCAGCACGGCATCGGGGACGTGACCCGCTCGCAGCAAACACCGTGCCTGCGCCGCCAATTCAATTGCCCCACCCTGCATTCGCCACTTCCAAAAACGCCCGGCCATGGAGATCACGCGCACGTGATGCTGAGTTGCGCGCACATATCCCTCGGCCCACGCCTTGTGGCTGCCCGAGTGATACGGCGAGATCAACCAGATTTCGTCTCGTTTTTCGTCTCGTTGCATTTTAGAATCGATCTTGGTGGCGGATATCACTTTGCGGCCCCTTGTGGCTATGCTATAATTCTGCGCAGAACAACACGACTCTGCAAACCTAGCATTAGGTGTGGATATTTTGGCTGTTTCCGGGAGCCCCTAACTATGATTGAAGTTACGATCGACAGCGTGCGGGTCAGTCTGATGTCTCAAGCGCGTATCGTCGTCTTGCGAGAGGAAAGCGGAGAGCGCTATCTGCCCATCTGGATCGGCCCGTTCGAGGCCGATGCCATCACCATCCAACTTCAGGGCATCGAAGTCTCGCGCCCCATGACCCATGACCTGCTACGGCAGTTGATCGAAACGTTGGACGGCGAAGTGACCCACGTGGTGATCAGCGATCTGCAAAATGACACCTTCTTCGCCAAGATCGTGCTCAACGTGGCCGGCGACACCATCGAAGTGGACAGCCGCCCCAGCGATGCCGTGGCCCTGGCTGTGCGCGTGGACGTACCCATCTACGTGGACGACGATGTGATGGACCGCGCCGGCATGGAACCCGAAGAAGAACTCAGCCTGGCCGACAAAGAGGGCCGCCCGCAACGTGAAAGCGCCGGCGATTTCGACGACGAAGACGAAGATCTCGACGTCTTCCGCGATTTCATCGAAGGGCTGGACATCGACAACCTCGGCTAACTGCATAACCGTCGCACCTGCCCAGGAATCCCCTGTTCAGACCCTCCCCTGTTCAGAAAACGATGGGCGGATCGATGTAAGAAAATTGCTGCTGGCGTCATCCAAAACGGCGTGGACCGCAAATCGGTCCCGCCGTTTTTGCACCCCAGGGCTTATCCACAGCCTTTCCGCAGCTTTTGCCCACATCTTTCCACTGCCGACCAGAGGACCGTAGCACGTATGACCGAATCCAACGAAGCCGCCATCAAAACCATCCCGTCGAACCTGGAGGCGGAGCGCGCCGTGCTTGGCTCGCTGCTCATCGATCCCGATGCCATCATCAAGATCGCCAGCTTCCTGCGCGCCGAAGATTTCTACCGCGAACGACATCAGTGGATCTACAGCGCGCTCTTCAGCCTGCACGAACGCCGCGAGCCCGCGGACTTCGTCACCCTGGTCGACGAGCTGGAGCGGCAGGAGCAACTGGAAGACGTGGGCGGCCCGGCCTACGTCACCGAGCTGATCAACAGCACACCCACCGCCATCTACGTCGACTACTACGCCCGCATCGTCGAGCGGACCGCGATTTTGCGGCGTCTTATCGGCGCAGCCGGCAAGATCGCCGAACTGGCCTACGACGAGAGCAACGATGTCGACGATGTGGTGGACAAGGCCGAACAGATCATCTTCGGCGTCAGCGAAAGCCGCATCCACCGCGAGTTGACGCCCATCAGCACCATCATGCAAAACGTGGTGGATCAGATCGACTTCCTGGCCCGCAACCAGAACACGTTGATGGGCGTCCCCAGCGGCTTCACCATGCTGGACAAACTGCTGGGTGGTTTCCAGAAGAGCGACCTGATCATCCTGGCTGGGCGCCCGGGCATGGGCAAAAGCAGCCTCGGCCTGGGGATCGCCCAAAACGCGGCCAAACGCTACAACGCCCGCGTCGCCGTCTTCAGCCTGGAAATGAGCAACGAGCAGCTTGTGCAACGTCTGCTCTCGGTGGAATCGGCCATCGACAGCCACCGCCTGCGCCTGGGGTCCATCTACGAAGAGGAATGGCCGATCTTGATGGAAGCGGCCAACACCCTTGCCGCCACCCACATCTTCATCGACGACACACCCGGCGTATCGGTGATGGATGTGCGCACCAAAGCCCGCCGCCTCTACGCCGAACACGGCCTCGATCTCATTGTCATCGACTACATGCAGTTGATGACCGGGGGCAACAGCAGCCGCGGCGGCGAAAACCGCCAACAGGAGATCAGCTACATCAGCCGTTCGCTCAAAGAACTGGCGCGCGAACTCAACGTGCCTGTTGTGGCCCTGAGCCAGCTCAGCCGCGCCGTCGAAAGCCGCGCCGACAAGCGCCCTATGCTTTCGGATCTACGCGAGAGTGGTAGCATTGAGCAAGACGCGGACGTCGTCCTCTTCGTTTATCGCGAAGATTACTACGTCGAAGACACGGATCGCCAGAACATCGCCGACATCCTCGTGGCCAAGCATCGCCACGGCTCCACCGGCACCGTCAGTCTGTTCTTCCGCAAGGAGTTGACGCAGTTCCGCGATCTGGAGATCCAGCGCGAGGAATTGGAATACTAAAAGTTATGCCAAAACCACTCCCAGGCTTCATCGGTTTCCCCGACAAAAAGATGAAACCGGTGATCGTACCCGATCTCTTCTTCACCGATCTGTTGCCGCAGATCGACGATCTGGCCGAACTCAAGTTGACGGTCTACGCCTTCTGGCTGCTCAACGAGCAGACCAGCGACCTGCGCTACCTGCGCGGTGACGATCTGCGCGCCGACGATACGCTACTGCGCAGCCTCAACCTGGAGAGCGATCTACGCTCTCCCTTGTCCGCGCTCGAGGACGCGCTGGAACGCGCCACCGCCCGCCAAACCCTACTGCGCCTTGAGGTGGAGACAGGCGCAGGCGCATCGCTGATCAGCGAAGATTGGTACTTCCTCAATACCGCCAAAGGACGCCAGGCTGTGGCCATGATCCGCCAGGGCCGGCTGGCCGAACTGCAAAAGATCCTGCCTGAAGAGGCGCGGCTCAGCGTGGAACGGCCCAACGTCTTCATTTTGTACGAACAGAACATCGGCATGATGACCGAAATCATCGCCGAGCAACTTCGCGACATGGAAAAGACCTACCCGCCCGACTGGATCGAAGAAGCGTTTGAGATCGCCGTGAGCAACAACAAACGCGCACTCCGCTACATCCAGGCTGTGCTCAAGCGGTGGGAGACCGAAGGGAAGGACGAAGGATATGGAAGATCTGGACGGTCTTCTGCGCAAGCTGAATCCAAAGACTACACGCCCGACGAATTCTCCGACATCATTCGGAGTTGAGGAAGGCTACCGCAGCGGTCGCTCCGTCACCCGCCGCGACGACGAGGTGATCCGCCCGACAGGCGGACCGCCGTTGCCGCCACGCCCGCGAGGCCCCGGCGGCGGCAGTTGCCCGATCTGCGGCGGCGCGGGCTTCATCCTCAAAGACGTGCCGCTGGGGCATCCTGAGTTCGGCAAGGCCATCCCCTGCAAGTGCAAAGAGGAAGAGCGCCAATGGCGGCGGCTCAACGCCTTCCAGAACATGAGCAACCTGGAAGCGATGGCCCGCTTCACCTTCGACAACTTCATGCCCGAACCTTCCTGGCTGCCGTTGCAGACGCAGCAAGTGTTGCACCGCGCCCACGAAAGCTGTCGCCACTTCGCGGCGGCGCCCGAAGGATGGCTGCTGATCACCGGCACCTACGGCTGCGGCAAGACGCATCTGGCCGCAGCCATTGCCAATCAACGCGTTGACCAGGGCCAGCCCGCCGTCTTCGTCGTCGTCCCCGATCTGCTCGATCACCTGCGTTCGGCCTTCGCCCCCAGCAGCGAGGTGACCTACGACAGCCTCTTCGAGCAGGTGCGCGAGACGAAGTTGCTCGTCCTCGACGATTTGGGCACGCAGAGCAGCACGCCCTGGGCGCAAGAGAAGCTTTTTCAACTGCTCAACCACCGCTACAACGGTCAACTGCCCACGGTGATCACCACCAACCAACGCCTCGAAGACATGGATCAGCGCATTCGCAGCCGCCTCATGGACATCAACCTGGTGGAGCGCATCCACGTCACCGCGCCCGATTTTCGCTCCGGCGCCAACCCCAGCCAGGGCGAATTGAGCACGCTTTCGCTGCACCACAACCAGCATTTCCACAGCTTTGAGGTGAACCGACGCAGCCTTTCGCCGGAAGAATTGAGCAACCTGCGCCGTGTCCGCGACGCCGCCATCTCCTTTGCCGAAGAACCCATCGGCTGGCTCGTCCTCATGGGATCGCACGGTGTGGGCAAGACGCATCTAGCCGCGGCCATCGCCAACCTGCAACGCGAACAAGGACGCAACGACGCCATGTTCGTCGTCGTCCCCGACTTCCTCGACTACTTGCGCGGCGCCTTCAACCCGCAGTCGCCCATCCCCTACGACCGGCGCTTCGACGAGGTGCGCAAAGCGCCGATGCTCATCTTCGACGATCTCGGCACCGAAAGCGCCACCCCCTGGGCCAAGGAAAAACTCTTCCAACTGCTCAATTATCGCTACAGCGCCAACCTGCCCACGGTGATCACCACCAGCGCCGAACCCGGCGAGATCGAACCCTGGCTGCGCACGCGCATGTTCGACGTAGATCGGTGCCAGGTGTGGGCGCTCAAAGTGGCCAGCTATCGCGGCGGCGCGGATCAACAATCGCGGCGAAGAGGAAGAGGTTGAGAGAAGGCAAAGTGCAAAAGGCAAAAAGGACGGGGAAGGTTGCAGGTATGCAGGTATGCTGGTTTGCACGTATGCTTAGGCGCAATCCGCAATCAACCTCTCCTTCTGCCTCCTGCCCATCCTGAAACCCGTGCCCCTCTCCGCCTTTCCCCTGGAACCTCGCCCAGGGTTTTGTCGTTAAATCGGCGTATGCTATAGTACTTTTTCGTCTGATATTGGATGGCCTGCTCTGTTTGATCAGGCTTTAGCCGGAATTCGCAACGAAGAAATCGATGATGCTACTACGAAGACTTGGTCTTTTCACCGTGCTCTTGCTGTCCTTGTCTCTTGCCGCCTGTGGCCCCGAGGAGACGGTACAGCCCGCCATCCCAACCAATACACCTGTCCCCACCTTCACGCCGACGCCCGAAATCGCCGTTGTGCCGGTGGATCCGGCGGCCGCAGCCACGGCGCAGGCCGCCGAAGCGCAAGCCACCGCCAATGCCGCGCAGCCGGTGGTAGTGCAACCGCCTGCCGAGCAACCGGCGACGCAACCCCCCGCCGAACAAGCGCCCACCGATACACCTGTGCCGCCCGCCGACCCCGCTGTGGTGACGAACCAGGGCATGAATGTGCGCAGCGGACCTGGGACGAACTACGCCGTCGTCGGCTCGGCGCAGGCTGGGCAACGGTTTATCGTCACCGGTAAGAACCCACAGGGCGACTGGTGGCAGGTCAACTTCAACGGGCAGAACGGCTGGCTCTACGGTCCACTGGTGACGGCGGAGAACACCGGCAGCGTGCAGATTGCCGCCAACATCCCGGCGCCGCCGCCCACGGCCACACCAGTCCCGCCAACGGCGACGCCGGTCCCTGTGCCGACGCAGCCGCCTGCACCCACCGCGCCGCCTGCGCCGCGCTACAAATTCAACATTGCCGTGGTCGGGCGCTGTGATCCCAATGCCGGCGTCACCTACGTACAGGGCAAGACATACGTCGGCGGTGTGCCGCAAAGTGGCTACTTCGTAGCGTTCAGCTACGCACCCGACGGCCCAATTGTGGCCCAAATACAGACCGGCCCGCACGAAGGCTATCCTGGCTGGGATCAGGGCTTCTACTCGCACATCTTACAATCGGACGGCGCCCGCGAAGGCAACTGGTTCTTCTGGGTGGTCGATGGCAGCGGCAATCGCATCTCAGAACTGGCAAACGTGCGCACCGACGGCGTCGCCGGTGACGGCAAATGTCAGCAGGCCGTAGTTGACTTCGATAGTCGGTGATTTCTGTGCGTGATGATTTCCGCAACGCATTGCGACAAACCTTGCTCCTCTGGGCCGGCCTGCTGATCTTCGGCGGGCTGGCCTTTTTGATGTTGAGTACGTCACCCGCCCGCCAGTGGATGTGGCAACAGACCGGCGAACGCGACCTGCTCCCCCAGGTCAAAGGACTCGCCGATCTGGCCGCGGATCTGCTGCGACCGCGCCTCGATCTGGCCGCGGACACCGTCGGCCCGGGCGCGGACGTGAACCCGTTCGGCGTCAATGTCTTCTTGGAGCAGGAGGCCGAACCGTCCAAGCGCGAGCAACTGGTGCGCATGGCGTCGGCGGCCGGTTTTCACTGGCTGCGTCAGGAATTCCCCTGGGAAGATATCGAGATCCACGGCAAAGGTGACTTCGAGGACCGCCGCCACGAGCCGTACCGCTCCGCCTGGGACAAGTACGATCAGATCGTCGCCCTGGCCAACCAGTACGACATGGAGCTGATCGTGCGCCTGAGCAACCCGCCGCAGTGGACCCGCACCAGGGGGGACGAAGCCGGCACCTACGCTCCGCCCGACAACTTCGCCGACTACGGCGACTTCGTGCGCTCCGTGGTCGAACGCTACCGCGGGCAGGTCCGCTACTACCAGATCTGGAACGAACCGAACATCTACCCAGAGTGGGGCAACGCACCGGTAGACCCAGAAGCGTACGTGGATCTGCTGCGTGTGGGCGCGGAAGCGGTGCGCGCCGCCGATCCCAACGCCAAGGTGATCGCAGGCGCGCTGGCCGCCACCATCGATCTGGATGGTACGCTGTCGCCCGGCCACAACTTCACCGATCTGCTCTTCTTGCAGCGCATGTACGACGCCGGCGCCGCACCCTACTTCGACATCATGGCGGTGCAGGGCTACGGCCTGTGGTCGGGGCCGACCGACCGGCGTATGCACCCACGCGTGATGAACTTTGGCCGACCGCAGTATGTGCGCGATCTGATGGTAGCCAACGGCGACGCGCACAAGCCGATTTGGATCAGCGAGATGAACTGGAACGCCGCCCCCGAAGACGTCGATCCGCGCTATGGGCGTGTCTCGTTGGCGGAGCAGGCCGAGAACCTGCCCCTGGCCTACGACCGCATCCGATCCGAATGGCCGTGGCTGGGCGTGGCCAACGTCTGGTACCTCAAGCGCGCCACCGACGCTTGGGAACAGAACCGCCAGCCCGAAGCCTACTTCCGTCTCCTCGCGCCGGATTTCACGCCGCAGCCGGTGTACGAGGTGATACGCAAGTACACGCAGACGACCAACGCCAGTAGGACGACTGGCGACTGAACTCGCCGTCAATGCCCAAACAATATCGTTTAACGCACGTCGTAGCGAGACGATCCCCAAAAATGAAGCGCCACACTGTACAAATTACGCATTACGCATTACTCATTACCCTCACCCTCGCCGCCTTCCTGCGCTTCTACTGCCTGCCCTGCTCTTCGCTCTGGCACGACGAGGGCAACACGTGGGCGTTGATGGCGCGCAGCTTCGGTGAAATCGCCCGCGCCGCCGCCGCCGACATCCACCCGCCGGGCTACTACTGGTTGCTCAAAATGTGGACCAGCGTCTTCGGCGCGGACGCGGTGGGGTTGCGTTCACTTTCCGCCGTGGCCGGCGTGGCCACAGTTGCGGCTGTCTACGCGGTGGCGAAACAGGCGCGCCTGCCCCGCGGAAACGAGTGGTTCGCCCTGCTCGCGGCGCTGCTGGCCGCCCTGAACCCGTTCTTGATCTTCTACAGCCAGGAGGCGCGTATGTACGCGCTGCTGGCGTTGGAAAGCGCCGGGCTGCTCTGGTCGGTGATCGCCCTGCGTCGCTCCTGGGCCGAAGCGCGTACCCCCGCGTTGCCAATGGCGATCTACTTTCTCTGCGCGGTGACCGGCCTGTGGACGCACTACACGTTCGGCGTTCTGCTGGCTGCTGCCGGTTTGACCGTCCTCTGGCAGGGGGGGCGCTTGTGGCGCAACCAAACGTCCGCGGCCAGGACGCGCATGTGGCGACGACAGGGCGGCGGGTTCGTGTTGATCAACGCTGCCGTGATCCTTGCCTTCCTCCCCTGGCTACCCACTGCGATTGCGCGGGTGCTGGCCTGGCCCGCCGGCGGCGACGACGTGGCCCCGTTCGCCGCGCTGCAAGCCACCGTGCAGATCCTGGCGATAGGCCCGCTGCGCAACGCGCCCGACCTCGCCCCCGCTTGGCTGATCCTGGCGGCGCTGCTGCCGATCATCGGCCTGATCGGGCTGAGAATAGAACGCAGATTGAGCGGATTGGGCGGATCCGCGCGAAGCAAACCAGAACAAATCCGTTCAGATCCGCTCAATCCGCCAAATCCGCGTTCTATTCTGCTCCCATTGTCGGTCTGGCTGCTGACCCCAATCGTGCTCATGTTTGGGCTTGGTCTCTTCAGCGAGGCTTTTTTGAAGTTCCTGATCATCGCGTCACCGGCCTGGTGTGTGCTGGCGGCGGCGGCCCCGTGGATCTTGTCTGGTCGGCGATGGCCGGTGTTGGCCGGTGGGGTGGCCGTAGGCGCGCTGGCCACGGTGACCGCCGTCGTCCTGCTGCCCGGCTACTACGCCGACCCTACGGCACGTGACAACTACGCGGGTATTGCGCGTAGTGTTGCGGTGCTTGGCGACTTTGAACATGATCTCGTGATCCTCGACGCGCCGGGGCAGGCCGAAGTGTGGGATTTCTACGATCCAGGCGTGCCGGTGCTGGCGCTGCCGCAGCAACGCCCTGCCGACGCCGCCACAACCACGGCGCAACTGGCCGCAGCCACCGAGGATCGACGTGAGATCTTCGCCGTCTTCTGGGCGCAGGACGAGGCCGACCCGCAGCGGATCGTGGAAAGCTGGCTCGATCTGCAGGCGTTCAAAGGACTCGAAAGCTGGCAGGGTAATGTGCGCTTCGTCCGTTACAGGCTGCCCAATCAACTGCGCTGCACGCCGTGGACCGATCCACCTCGCTTCGCCGACATGGTCGAACTGGAGGAACGCTGCCGGTCGGGCGATGCCTGGGAGGCGGTGGCGGGCGATTCGCTGTTGGTGGGCCTGCGCTGGCGGGCGCTTGCTGTGCCGGAGCGCCGCTTCAAGGTGACGGTGCAACTGCTGGACAGCCGAAACCAGGTCATCGCCCAACGTGACGGCGAGCCCGCAGGCGGCTCTCGCCCTACCATCGACTGGCGACCCGATGACCTGATCACAGACAACCACGCGCTCTACATTCCGGTTGGCGCGCCGCCCGGCATCTACCGTCTGATTGTGGCGCTATACGACGCCGAGACCGGGGCGCGGCTGCCCGTGGGCGGTCAAGACTTCGTTCACGTGGCGCAGGTAGACGTGCGGCGCGGTCCTGATCTGCCGGTGGACGTGCTGCCCATCCAGCAGCGCGTGGATCGCGTCCTTGGCCCGGTGACGCTCGTGGGCCTCGACGCCTATCCGCGCGGCTTCGCCCACGCGCCGGAGACGCCGCTGCGCCCGGGCGATCTGCTGCATGTCACTCTTTACTGGCGCGCCCCCGATCCCCTCCCCACCGACTGGCCCGCCGACCTCCAATTTACGCTCCGTCTGGGTGGCCAAGAGGTGAGCGGTCCACTGGCTGGCGGCCTCTACCCCACCGACGAGTGGCCCCCCGGCGCGCTGGTCCGCGGAGAATTCGACATTCCCTTCGAAGGAGAAGAGGCGTTTTTGGAAGTAAACGTGGCGGGGAGTGTTGCGCGACTTAGGCGATTGGGGGATTGAGGGATTTTAGATCCTCCACAGGATCTGAAATCCCCTAATCTCCCAATCGCCCAATCTTATTTCCCCTCCATTGACAGATTCCCTCGCGGCATAGTACTATGTTATTTGTAGCGCCTCAGACGTATTTCGCCGATAGAGGAAGTGATCCCATGACACAAACCGCCGCGTACGAAACCGTGTACGAAGATGTTGAAATCCGCGCCTGTCCTGTTGAGTCGGCGTCGCGCATTGTGGGGCAGAAGTGGACATTGCAGATCGTCCATCATCTGCTCGATTGCCGCTGCAAGCGATTTTGCGAACTTCAGGAGGAGTTGGGGGGCGTCAACCCCAGCACGTTGAGCAGCCGCCTGAAAATGCTGGAAGACGAAGGGCTGGTGCAGCGCATTCAGGTCAGCGCGATTCCGCCGCACGTGGAGTACAGCCTCACCGACATGGGCAACGAACTGGCGCCGGTGATCCGCGAGATCGCACGCTGGGGCAATCGGTGGCTGTGTTGCGAATAGGATGTGAATCGTAATGCGTGATCCAGAGGTATTCTCGAAACGTCACGGATCACGCAACACGGATCACGTTCTTCCGCGCCGCCAATCCAAACGATTTTGTTCATCCGTATAGAAACTGGAAATTATGATCGTCGACTGCTTGACTGTGGGGTTGTTGCAGGAAAACTGTTACGTGCTCGGCTGTGAGGAGACCGGCAAAGCGGTGATCGTCGATCCTGGCGACAACCCGCGGGCCATCCTCGACAGCGTGAGCGCATTGGATTTAACGGTGGAGAAGATCATCAACACCCACGCCCACTTCGATCACGTCATGGCGGTGGACCCGATCCGGCGTATCACACGTGCCACGTTTCACCTGCACGCTGCCGATCTACCTGTACTGCGCGATGCACCGGAACGGGTGAGCCTGTGGTTGAGCGCCCACATCGATCCCATCGACGATCCCGATGAATTTTTGGAGCATGGACAGATCATCGAGTTCGGCCAGGAACGGCTCGAAGTCCGATTCACGCCCGGTCATGCGCCCGGTCACGTCGTCTTCGTGGATCACCAGGGCGGCCAGGTTTTTGCAGGGGATACCCTCTTTCAGGGCAGCATCGGGCGCTTCGACTTGCCTGGCGCTCATGGTCCGACGCTGGTGCGCAGCATTCGCGAGCAGTTGCTTACCCTCCCCGACGAGTACGAAGTCCACCCAGGCCACGGAGCGTCGACCACGATTGGGGCTGAACGTGAGTACAACCCCTTCGTTGGGCGCGGCGCCGTCTCTATCGAATAGACCCCCCAAGAGGACAAGATGATCTACCACATGGTACCGGCCGATTATTGGAATAAGCAGGCCGTAGATAGCCCCTACCGCACCGATACATTTGACGACGAGGGATTCATCCACGCCTCGGGATCGCCGGAGCAGTTGCTGCAAACAGCGCAGCGCTATTATCAATCGGATCCCACGCCGTACGTCATCGTATGCGTCGACGAAAGCAAACTCGACGCCGAACTCCGGTGGGAGCTATCCCACGCTGAGCGCTTCCCGCACATCTACGGCCTGCTCAACCGTACCGCCGTTGTTGACATTGTCCCCTTCCCGCGGAAAGACGACGGCGCCTTTGTCCTCCCGTCTGATCTCGTCGCATAAGACAACAGAGATGATCCACTTGGACAGGATTGCGCATTGCTGATTGGGATTTCGGGTTTTGGCTACACTTTCGGTAAAATGACGACAATCCCAACGCAGAACGGTTGAATCACGTGTTTGCTCAGTCCTGGCGCTTGCGGCGCATCATGCGGCTGCCTGTGTCGGCTGTCATCTGCGGGATTGATGGAGAAGAATACCTGTGTCTGTATTTGCAGATGGTTTTCGAGGGTGGCTACGCCGCGGTGACGCGGATGACGCCGCCACAGGAGAGACGGAATCCGCGGGCGCCACACGCACCGGCGGATCCGGGGAACAGGAACCGGTGGTGGTCTGGCAAGCGGCCAACTTGATGGAAGCACACGTTGTCAAGGGGCGGCTGGTCAGCGAAGGGATACCCGCCATCGTAAGTGGAGAGAGTCTGGGGCGCATCTACGGGCTGACCGCGGGTAGGTTGGCGTCGACCGATGTGCTGGTGCCGGCGTTGCTGGCCGACAAGGCGCGACAGATCCTCGAAACAGAAGTCGAGTGGATAGACGAAGAAGAATTGGACGAACAATGACCACCAACTACGCAGATCGCACATTTTCGGACCCCCAAATCGAAGACGAACTGATCCCTTCGCAACTGGCCGAACGCACCCGCGGCGGCATGAACATGAAGTTCATGATCGCCGGCGGCGGGTTGATCGCGCTCATCATTGGGCTGATCATCTATGGCTCGATGACAGCGTCGGCCTACTACCTCACTGTTGGCGAAGTGCAGCAACGGCTGGTGCAGGCGCAGAACGGCAACCCCAACGTGTTGGGGCAGCGTATCCGCGTTAACGGCGCCGTCGTCGCCGATAGCGAAGACTGGAACGCGCAGGAAGTGACGCTGCGCTTTGCCATCGAAGACGAAGACGGCGCGCAACTCCCCATCGTCTTCTACGGCCCTCGCCCCGACAACTTCCAGCGGGCGGCGTCGGCCATCGTCGAAGGCGAACTCCTGGCCGACGGCACCTTCCAGGCCGAGACCCTGTTGCTCAAGTGTCCCAGCCGCTACGAAGAAGAACCGGAAGAAGTGTTTGTGCAGTCGACGCGATGAAAATACTGCGTAATCCGTGATGCGTAATTGACGGAGCAAGTTCCTCATGCATTGGCGCTTGCTCAACGCATTACGGATTACGCATTACGTTCTCTACCCACGCGGACCCAGCACACCTATGCACCTGACCGGTTCTTTTTGCGTCATTCAGAGTGACAATGCAAAACAGTCTTTTTCGGGCGGCGGAGGCTCTCGGCGCCCTGGTGATTTCATCTCGAAGCCTACGAAGGGCAACCCAATCCGTGAGTCCTAATCGAATGTCCTCTTCCAACACGCAACCATTGCGGAAAGTTGGCGCTGCGCTGATCCTTGCGTCGCTCCTCTTGGTGGTCGGCCTCTCCTTCGCCATTGCCCAGGAAATTGAACCGTCCCCTCCTTTTGACCTAAACAATGTCACCGTGCCGACCCAGCCGCCTATGGCGTTGCTGGGCGAAGGGCTTTACGCCGAAAACTGCGCGCCCTGTCACGGCGCCGAAGGCAACGGCGACGGCGAAGCCACGGCGCAGATGCCTGTGGTGCCTACTGCTTTCTCCGATCCCACGGCAGTGTGGGAACTCAGCCCGGCTGAATTCTTTCACACCACCAAGTTCGGGCGCATTGAGCAGATGATGCCACCGTGGCAGGAGCGCATGACCGATGATCAGACCTGGCAGGCTGTCTACTACGCCTGGGATCTGCACACCAGCGAAGCCGAGATGGCCGACGGCGCGGCGCTCTACGCTGCCGACTGTGCGTCCTGTCACGGTGAGCAAGGACTGGGCGACGGCCCCGACGCTGAGACCCAACTTGCCAGCTTTGCCGATATCGAAGCCATGATGTCGCTCAGCCAGGCCGATCTGGCGCAGGGCTGGGCCGACGCCCACGCCGATCTCGGCGCCGACTGGGACGATGCGCAGAAGCAGTCGGTGCTCAGCTACATTCGGGCGTTCACCTACTCGCCGTCCTGGGTATCGCCGGTGGGTAGCGGCCCCGGCATGATCCAGGGGACGGTGGAACAGTTTACGCCAGACGGCGCCCCCTTCGAGGGGGGGACTGTGTCGCTCGAAGTCTACGCCCACATGACCCCGCTGGATACCATCGAAGCCACCGCCAACGCAGATGGGACATTCGAGTTCGATGGTCTGCCCGTTGATCCCGGCATTTTCTACCTGATCACAACCGAGCATGAGGGCATCAGTTACGCGTCCGACGTGCTGCGCTTCGGCCAGGACACAACCCTGGAAGGCGACGCCGCCAACACCTTGGAGGCTGTGGTCCCCATCTACGACACCAGCAGCGACGGCAGCGGCGTCAACATCACGCGCATGAGCTGGATTGTGGAGCACGAACCCGGCGCTCTGCTCATCGGTCAGGTCGTCTCCTTTGGCAACAACAGCGACACCACCTTTGTGGGCAGCGAAGTCGCGGGCGCCGACACGCCGGTGACGTTGGAAATGCCGCTGCCCGAAGGCGCCGAAGAGATCGGCCTGCAAGATGGCGCCATCGGCGGCGTCTACCGGCAAGTGGGCAATCGCATCTACGACACCCGCCCGGTGCCGCCCGGCGACGGCATGCGCCAGATCTTTGTGCGCTACCGGCTACCCTTCGACGGTGACGCCATCACCATTCAGCAGCCGCTCGACTACAACATGAGCGGCCTCAACCTGCTTGTGGCCGATCTGCCTGAACTTGAGGTAGATGCGCAGGCTTCCAATGGTGATCTGACCTTCGCTGGTGTTCAGGACATCCAGGGATTGAGCTACTTACAGTGGACAGCCGCCGCGATGCAGCCGCAGGATTTCACGCTGACCTTCAGCGGCCTGATCCGGAGCCGGCGAAGATCCTCGGTTGGCCGCCATGCAAGGCGCTGCATCGGGCCAGGCCGTGGGCAGCACCGCAGCCGCCATCGATCCCACGATTGCGCTGACGATGGGCGGTGTCCTCTTGTTGGCGATTGCCGGTATCGTGGTGTGGCGCTGGCGCAGCGGCGGCGAACAGCCGACACAAGCCGAAGCCGCCGTGCGCGTGTCACCGGAGAAGCGCCGCCGCCAGTTGATCCAGCAGATCGCGCAGTTGGACGATCAGCAGGCGCTGGGCAACCTCGACGAGGACGCCTGGCAAGAGCAGCGCGCCGCGCTCAAACGAGAACTGTATGCCCTCAACCAGCAGGCCGAGAAATGAGCAAAGAGACGGCGATGACAGCCACCGCACCCGAGAATGGCGCCACCCGCCCCGCGCAGCCGTCCGCTGCACAGGACGGGCGGTCCGTGTCGTCGTCTTCTCAGCCGCTGATTCGTGTCGACAAGTTGGAGAAACGCTACGGGCGCAAACGCGTGCTCAAGGGCGTCTCTTTTGAAGTAGAAGCGGGTGAAGTGGTGGCGCTGCTGGGCGCCAATGGCGCCGGCAAAACCACGCTCATGCGCATGGTGGCCGGCCTCGATCAGCCCACCCGCGGCGACATCTGGCTGGGGCAGGTGCCGCTCTCCAAGGCCAGTCACGAGATCCGCCGCTACGTGGGCATGGTGGGCCATGCGCCCCTGCTCTATGACAACCTGAACGGCTGGGAGAATCTGAGTTTCTTCGGCAGCATGTACGACCTGATCGACGTAGAGGCGCGCATCGAAAGCGTGCTCCGCTCCGTTGATCTGTGGACGCGTCGCTACGATCCTGTGCGCACCTACAGCCGCGGCATGGTGCAGCGCCTGGCGATTGGTCGCGCGATCCTGCACGATCCGCCGGTGCTGCTGCTGGATGAGCCGGACACCGGCCTGGATCGGGTCAGCGCGCGCAACCTGGCGGATCTGGTGTCTACGTTGCGCCGTAGCCGTCGCGCCGTGCTGCTCACCACCCATCACCTGGAGCGGGCGGTGGATTGGGCGGATCGGCTGGCCTTCCTGGCCGACGGTGACATCGCTGAGGTGGTCCCCACCGCGTCGCTCGATTACGAAGCGGCGCGCGAACGCTACGAACATTGGATTGGCTAACGCGATGACGCAAAAACAGATGGTTCTGCCGGCTGAACAACCTGTGGCCATGCGCACCGGCGGCGGTGTGAGCGCCTTCTTGCGCAAAGTCTGGGCGATCTTCTTGAAGGAAGTGCGCGCCGAGATCCGCGGCAAAGAGGTTTTCAGCACGATGATCGTCTTTGGCCTGTTGGGCGCGTTGATCTTCGGCATGGCTTTTGATCTGCGCGTACCGAACTCCAGCATGGTGGTGCCGGGCATCCTGTGGGTGGTGATCCTCTTTGCGGGCGTGTTGGGGCTGAACCGCTCCTTCGGCGCCGAAGTGGACCGCGGCACCCTAGCCGGGCTGTTGATGGCGCCCATGGATCGCAGCGCCATCTACTTCGGCAAACTGGCCGCCAACATGCTCTTCATGCTGCTCATGGAAGTGTTGCTGCTGCCGGTGCTGCTGATTCTGTTCGACGTTTCGCTCTTCCATCCCATGGTGTTGGCTGGTCTGCTACTGGGTACGCTGGGCTACACCGGCGTGGGGACGCTCTTCGCCGCCCTCACCGCCAACAGCCGGGCGCGGGAGACGATGCTGCCCATCTTGCTGCTGCCTGTGGTGCTGCCAGTGTTCACGGCGGGGTCGGCGCTCACCGCCGGCGCCATCGACGGTCAACTGGCCAGTAGCTTGTGGCGCTGGCTGGGCATCCTGGCGCTCTATGATCTGCTGTTCGTGGTGATCGCCTATCTGGTTTTTGATCTGATCTGGGATACTGCTTGAAAATGATCATGAATGAAGAATGATGAACAGAGAGATCACGTCGAGTGTGCGCATTCTTCATTCATTGTTCTTCATTCATTCCGTACTCTTTACTCGTGATGATACACGTGATGATTCGTCATACTTTCGAGGAGGGCATTGACCATGAGTTCAACTGTTTCTTCCGCGCCCCGTTCGGGCGGGCTGGCTGTAGGCCGTGATCGGTGGTACGCGCCACTGCTCACACTGGATGTGCTGGCGGCGCTGGCGATGGCTGTGGCGGTATGGGCTGCGTTGCTCTATGCCGGTGACGCCGTTAACCTGGCCGGTGATGAGCAATTTGCACAGCGTATCTTCTACTTCCACATCGGCGTCTGTGTGGCGGCGTTGTGGGGCTTCGTTGTGTCAGTAGTAGGCAGCATCGGCTATCTTGTCACCCGCAAGCTGGAGTGGGATCGCGTTGCCTTGGCCGGCGTCGAAGTGGGTACGGTTTTTGGGGTCGGTATCTTGGTCAGCGGTAGCATTTGGGCCAAGCCCACGTGGAACACCTACTGGACATGGGATCCGCGCCTGACCACCGCCACGATCACGGTGTTGATCTATGTGGCCTACATCCTCTTCCGCAACGCTCTGGATGAACAGCACGTTCGGGCGCGCTTCGCCAGCATCTACGCGCTCTTCGCATTCTTGAGCGTGCCGCTCACCTACTACAGTGCTCGCCTGTGGCGCTCCATTCACCCTGTGATGACCAACGGCAGCAACGGTGAAGCCGAAGGTAGCTTCAGCGGCATCGGCCCGTCGATGGGGCAGACATTGATGATTGCATCTATCAGTTTTACGATTCTATTTGCCGCTCTGATGCTGCATCGCTGGCGCCAACTGCGCCTTGAGGCACGCGTAGACGAACTGCGGGAGGCGCTGTACTAAAATGGCCTATCTAGCTGCTGCATTTATCATTCTGTGGTTGTTGGTGACGCTCTACGTGGTTTTCATGCTTTCCCGCCAACGCAAACTGGAGCAGGAAATCACCATGCTCGAAGAGCAGGTGTCCGAGCGCCGCAACCGCTAGCGACGTAGGGGCGATTACTTCTAGAACGGGATAGATATGAAAAATGAATGAAGAACAACGATTGTGTAGAGGTTGCCAATCCTGAATTGGTAACCTCTACACAATCATCAATCTTCATTCATCATTCATTTCTTCTCCGTCGAAAGGATTGTGGTATGGCGCAGGCTGTTTCTCCCCCAAAAAAGACGGCTACGTCGAAGCCGGTGAGCCGTTCGACTACGTTCCTTCATGCCGTGGCATTTGTTGTCGGCTTCGGCATCGTCTTTACGCTGATCTTCGGGCCGCTGGTGGTGCTGCTTGGGCACGGCCTCAACCAGTACTTGCCGCTGTTGCAGAAGTTCGGCGCCGTGCTGCTCTTCGTCTTTGCACTGGTGACGCTTGGCGTTTTCCGTTGGCTGGTGAATTTTATCTCCAGCCGCGCAGATCTGAACACCAACCCGGCGGCGCAGGCGCTGGTGGATGTGCTCAACTTCTTCAACACGCTGCTCTACACCGAGCGTCGCGTCACCGAGATGCACAACGTCAAGCGTAACTGGGGCTACCTGAGCAGTGTGCTCATGGGCATGAGCTTCAGCGCCGGCTGGGTGCCGTGTATCGGGCCGATCTTGTCCAGTATTATCATTCTGGCCACGTCGGCCACCACCGTGTGGCAAGGATCGCTGCTGCTGGCCGTCTACAGCTTGGGGTTGGGGATACCGTTTCTGATCACCGGAGCGGCGTTCGGGCAGGCCACAGGCGTGTTGCGCAAGCTCAACCGCTATGCCAATGTGGTGAGCGTGATCAGTGGCATCTTCCTGCTGGTGGTGGCCTGGTTGCTTTGGTCGCAGCAGTTGCAGCGGCTGACGACGACGTTTGCCGGGTTGAATGAGTTTGTCTTCGCGGTGGAAGAGAGTATTTCGGGCAACTTTGGCACAGTGGACATCTTCGATCCCAGCCTGGTGAGCGCCATGCCGCTGGCCTTCATCGCTGGCCTGATCAGCTTCGTCAGCCCGTGTGTGTTGCCGCTGGTGCCAGCCTACATCGGCTACCTCAGCGGCGCATCGCTGAACAGCAGCAGCGTCAAGTAACGCGATGACAAGACGCATACAGCTTGTGCTGCTGGGTATGGCGCTGCTTGTGCTTGCCGCCTGCGGGGGATCGAGCGTGCAAGCGGACTTCACGCCGGTTGCGTTCGATGCCTTCCCCACCGGCCTGGGCCGAGGATATCCGGCAGCGCGTCTGCTGGGCGAGGGTGACCCTTCGGTGGGGAAGACAGCCCCCGACTTCGCTTTCCTGCTGCCCGGTGACGAGGGATCGTCGCTGTCGGCGTTGGACAGGCCCGCGGTGATCAACTTCTGGGCCACGTGGTGCGGTCCTTGCCGGGCGGAGATGCCCGAACTGGTGAAACTACACCACGAGCACCCCGAGATCGCCGTCCTCGCCGTCAATGTGCAGGAAGACGTGGAAACGGTGACGCCTTTCGCCGACGCCTTCGAAATGACGATGGCCGTACCGATGGACACGGACGGCGATGTACAGCGGGCGTATGCGGTGCGCGGCCTGCCGACCACCCTTTTCGTGGACGCCGACGGTGTGATCGTTGGCCGCGTCGACGGCATCCTGACGCCTGCATTGCTGGCCGAACAGGTCGCCAAGCTCCGGTAAGCCGCTTCGATACTTCGAGATACCCTGCCAGGACAGGTCAGTGGCCTGTCCTGGCTTTTTATGACAGCTAGAAAGCCGATCCCCCCATGCGTGTGACGTTCTACACCAAGCCCGACTGCTTGCTGTGTGAGGCCGTTGGCCAGGAATTAGACGATTTACAGTGGAAGTTCAACTTCTCGCTGGCGACGCAGGATATCACCGGCGACGAATCGCTCCACGCCCGCTACTTTTTGGAGATCCCCGTCGTAGAGATCGCAACAGGCGCCGAAACGGTGACGTTGAAGGCGCCGATCAGCCAGATTGTGTTGCGGCGCGAGTTGCAGCGGCTGGCGGAGAGCGCGTAGGCGTTGTCGTTGTTTTAGCAGTAGAGATTGGGTGATCGTGAGATTGGGCGATTGGACCACGCACACGATTGATTGTTAGGGAGAATCACCGGATGTCTCAGGAGAATCGACCACAAAATACGGAGAATATGTACGCCGGCGCGCAGGGCGCAGAGTTGACGCGCAGCCGCCTGGCGAAGGGCGCCGACCAGCTGGTGACGGGCATTGCTCGCCATTGGCTGGCGCTGATCAACACGGCGATGGCGTTGTATCTGCTGCTCCCCTTCATGGCGCCGACGTTCCTCTCTTTGGGTTGGACGCGCCCAGCGCAGGCGATCTACGGGATCTACTCGTTCGCCTGTCATCAATTGCCCGATCACAGCTACTTTCTCTTTGGCCAGGAGCCGTTTTACAGCCTTGAGTCGTTGGAAGCACAGGGGATGACGCCAGGGCTGAATCTGCTTCAACAACGTTATTTTGTGGGCAATGAGTCTACCGGCTACAAGGTGGCGATCTGCCAGCGTGATGTGGCAATCTATGGCGCTGTACTGTTGACGGGGCTGCTCTTCGCCTTTGTACGGCGGCGAGCGCGTTCGCCGGGGTTGAAGATCTACGCGCTCTTCCTCATCCCCATTGCGCTGGACGGGGGGACACAACTGATTGGCCTGCGCAGCAGCACTGGTGGCTGCGCACTGTCACCGGGGCGCTGTTTGGGGCGGCGTCGGTGTGGCTGGCGTTCCCCTACCTGGAGGAAGCGTTCCGCGACGTCCTGCGCACAGAGACGGAGCGACGTCGGCAGCGGGGGATGGCGACAGCGGCGCAAAATCCAGCACCTGATCACCCGCCCGAGAATTAGACAAATCCACCTGTCTTTGCTAAGATTTACGCTTGTGGACTGAACATCCCATTTACACAGCAATTATCTGTCTATATCAATATCGCATTGAACAG
Organism: Caldilineaceae bacterium; assembly: GCA_041391225.1. GTDB lineage: Bacteria > Chloroflexota > Anaerolineae > Caldilineales > Caldilineaceae > RI-153. Next base: position 111,658 of record JAWKOL010000013.1, on the reverse strand, counting down.
TGCCTGCGCCGCAGGTTCGATCCAGAAGGGAAGTTGACATGCCGAATACAAAATCTGCTGAGAAGCGTGCGCGACAGGCCGAAAAGCGCTACACCCGCAATCGTGTGTACCGCAGCAGCGCCCGCACCGCCGTGAAGAAGGCCCGCGCGTTGATCGAAGCCGGTGACGCCGGCGCCAATGAAGCCGTGGCCAAGGCCGTGAAGGCGCTGGACAAGGCTGCGCAGAAGGGTGTGATCCACAGCAACAACGCCGCCCGCCGCAAGAGCCGCCTGATGCACGCCCTGCACAAGGTCGGCGCCGAGGCGTAAGCTTCGGATGCACCGCAGACGTCGCCAACATTCAGGCGTCAATGCGTAGACTGAAAACCAAGCTGTAAACGCAAAGGCTACCACACCCGTGGTGGCCTTTTTGCGTACTCGGCGCTGAACGCGGAGAACATAAGAGAGGGACACGGATTGCGGGGATTCGCAGGACAGGAAAGTCCGCCGTCCTGGAAATCCTGAAATCCGTGTCCCTCTCCTCTTTCCTTCGTCGATCATTCTTCCTCGTCTTTATCCCCCTCATTGTCTTTATCCCCACTCATTTTTGCCCTGAAAGTAGTCACACTGTGTCTGGAGTACGCAGAGTTCGCAGCGCGGGTTGCGTGCATCGCAGATCTCGCGGCCATGACGGATCAGGTTGAGGTGCAGCGCGTAGAACGTTTCCGGCGGCAGCAGTGACTCCCAGATCGCTTTGATCTTGGCCGGGGAAGCTTTGCGGTCGCTGAGGCCAAGGCGCTGGGTTTGGCGCTGGATTTGGGTGTCTACGGGGAAGGCGGCCATGTTGAAGCAGAAGAGTAACACAATGCTGGCCGTCTTGTGGCCAACACCGGGGAAGCTTTCCAGGTAACGTTGTGCTTCGTCCACGGGCATTTCGGGCAGATCGTCCAAGCTGTACTGTCCGCGTTCTTGCTTGAGCTTCTCCAGCGAGGCGACGAGGTTGGGGGCCTTCTGGTTGTACATCCCCGCCACGCGGATGGCGTCTTTGACCGCATCCAACGGGGCAGTGCGCACGGCATCCCAGTCGTCGCCGAAACGTTCCTTGAGGGTGTGAAAAGCGCGCCCGCTGTTTGTGTCGTTGGTGTTGGCGCTGAGGATCGTCCAGATCAGCTCGTCTACAGGATCTTCGCCGGGCTTCCACGCCGGCTCACCGTAGGCTTCCACCAACGCCGCGTAGACAAACTCCGCTTTCTTTTGCAAGTGTTCACCTCCGGTGAGTGATTGGTGATTTGTGAGTGGTGATTGGGTGGTCTATTGGCGAAGGGATGAGCGTTCGACATGGTGTTGCACCATCAAGGATCGAGAATTCGTGCGCTCACCAGGGACCCAATCACCAATCACTAATCACCCAATGTCATTAAGTTAAGCGACCAACCGTCGAAAATCCGCGGAGAAAGCACGCCCTCGTGCGGCTGTACTCGTGTAGACCCGCACCTGGGGTGCTCACTCCGCGCTTAACTTAATGACATTGACTAATCACTAATCACCACTATCCGCAGCAGCCGCGCCATGAGACGGCTGACGACTTCGTAGTTGATCGTTTCCAATTGGGCGGCGACGTCCTCCGCGCGGACGCTCATCCCCTGGCGCCGATGAGCACGACTTCGTCGCCCGCGCGCACAGATCCACCGTCTTCCAAAATCTCGGTGACGTCGATCATGGTCTGATCCATGCAGACGCGGCCACGGATCGGCGCAAATTGCCCGCCAACAAGGACGTGACCCCACGTGCGCGGGCTGCGCGGGAAGCCGTCGGCGTAGCCCCACGGGGATGACGGCAATGGTGCGCGCGGTCGGCGATGTAGGTGTTGCCGTAGGAGACCGCATCGCCCGCCGCCAGCGCCTTGACCTGCGCCACCTGCGCCACCCACCGCAGCACAGGACGGAATCCCGTCGGCAGCGACGCTTCGGGGCTGGGGTGCAGGCCGTAAATCGAAATGCCGCAGCGCACGCCGTTGAAGTGGCTGCCGGTCACCGTGAGCGTGGCCGCAGGTTGGCGCTGTGGACCAGCCGTGGTCGCCGGTCCTGGGCGGTGAGGGTGCCGAGGAGCGCTTCGAGTTGCGCAAGCTGCTGCTGGGTGTGGGACTTGTCGGCGTCGTCGGCGGTGCTGAAGTGGGTGTAGAGACCTTCCACGTCCAGCCCAGGCAATTGTGCGGTTTCGGTCAGGAAGGCCGGCGTGTCGGCGGGGAAGAGGCCAAGGCGGCGCATCCCGGTGTCCACTTTGACGTGGACGCGGATGCGCTGTCCTTGGGCGCGGGCCGCGGCGTCGAAGTGACGGGCGACCTCCAAATCGTAGAGGACGGCGGTTAGATCGTAGCGGAGTAGCGCCTCGGCCTGCCAACCCGGTGTGTAGCCCATCACCAGGATGGGCGCGTCGATGCCGGCCTGACGCAGCTCGATGGCTTCGTTGACCGCGGCTACGGCCAGCCGGTCGGCGCCGGCGGCAAGGGCCGCAGGCGCGATGAGCGTGGCGCCATGCCCGTAGGCGTTGGCCTTGACCACGGCGAAGAGCGTGCGATCTGCGCCCACGTGACGGCGTAGCAGTTGCACGTTGTTGCGCAGCGCGGCGAGGTCGATTTCCAGCCAGGTGGGGCGGTAGAGCGGCGCAGCGGTGGGTGTTTGGATCATGCCCAGCCTGCCCGTTCCTGGAGACGCTGCCACTGCGCCAGGGTGAGGCCGGCTTCGCCCAGGTGAATGGTCTTGCGTTCGCCGTGGTAGTCGCTGCCGCCGGTGACGAGCAGATTGTGGCGACGGGCGATTTCGGCGAAGTGCGTTGTCAGTTGGGCGGGCGACGCGCCGGGTAGGCTGCGCCGCGTCTCTTTCGCATAAGGATAGTGGATCTCGATGCCGTCGAGGCCAGCGTCGATCATGCGGTGGATGGCGGCGTCGATGTCGCGCACGCGGTGGTAGATGCCCGGGTGCGCCAGGACGGCCACGCCGCCGGCAGCGTGGGTCAGCTCGATAGCGGCTTCCACCGTGAGGCTGAACGAACGGGTGACGTAGACCGAGTTGGGCGCGTCCGCGGCCAGGAACTGGGCGAAGACGTCGGAGAGCGATGAGAAGCGGCTGGGGTTGTGTTTGAGCGCCACCTGGGCGATGTGGGGGCGACCCGGTACGCCGCCGGCCAGCGCCAGCACCTCGTCCACCGGCACGTGGACGCCGTACCCTTGCAACTTCTCGATTTGGCGGATCTTTTGCTCGACGCGGGCCTCGATGACAGTGGTGAGCGTGTCGAGCAGGGCATCGTCCTCGTGGCGGAGGCCGTAGCCCAGGATGTTGATATCGAGAAAATCGCGGGCGCGGTCGCTGGTGGTGCTGAACTCGATGGCGGGGATCACGTGAACGCCATGTTGCGCACCTGCGTCCAGCGCTTCGGCCACGCCGAGGACGCTGTCGTGATCGGTGATCGCCAGCACGCCGATGCCAAGCCTGGCTGCGTGCGTTACCAGTTCGGTGGGTGTCTCTGTGCCATCGGAAAAGGTGGAATGACACTGAAGATCGATAGGGTAGACGGGATAAGTCATGAGCGGAACTGTCCTAGGCCGAAGAGGATGACGGACAAAAGCGCAGCGCCGATGGCGGCGAGGTGGAAGCCGTTGATCTGTTCGCGAAAGATGATCAACCCTACCAAGACGGATGTTGTGAGGATCGAGAGCACGGCGTAGAGTACGTAGTACGACGCGCCATGACGTGTGTACAGAAAGTAGAAGCCCACAAAAGTGAGGTAGAAGCCGAAGCCACTGATCGCGATCCAGATCAGGTTGCGCCGCACAAAGCCGCCCAAATCCGACCGGTCGAAGAATGGGATTGTCACCGCGAAGAGGCCGATGCAGACCAACAACACGGCGAAGATGAAGACAAACGGATTGGCCGCAATTTCGGCGCGCCGCTGCCCAAACACGAAGAGTGCATTCCCCACCGCAGCCAGCAAAGCAACGGCCAACGCACTCTGAAATAGAGACGATAGCTGCATAGATCCGCCTTGATCTTGTGCTGTGTGATTTCGTTGAACGCACAGATTGTAGCAGAACCAGCCGCTGGAGGGAATTGTCTGCGCGCACCGTGAATGCCAAACGAGATGGGATAGAACGCGACCCCCAACGCAGCCGAAAAAGAAATGCCCGATCCAGATCTGGATCGGGCAAGTAGATACGTAAACGAAGATCGCCCCAAACCGCGGCGAATCATCCTCTACCACGAATCACGCATCACGTCTACGGAATGTAGAGCCTCTGCCCCACGTAGATGTAGCTGATGTTGCTGATCCCGTTCACCGCGGCCAGGCTGTACATGTTGATGCCGTACCACTTGGCGATGCTGCTCAGTGTGTCACCGGGCTTGACGGTGTAGTAAAAACCGTAGACCGACGGCGGGTAGGCATAGCCGGTGGGCATGATCAGCCGTTGCCCCACCCAGATATAGCTGGTGTTGGAGATGCCGTTTGCCCGCGCAATGGCCTGGACGGTGGTGTTGTAGCGTCGCGCCAATCCCGACAGCGTATCACCCGGCTTGACGATGTAGTAGATGCTGTCCACCGGCCACGGTGTCGAGGGGCTGCCCACACTGCCGCTGGGGATGTAGAGCCGCTGACCGACATAGATCTTGCTGGGGTTGCTGATGCCGTTGGCATTCGCAATCGCCGTCACTGTGGTGCCGTAGCGGCGGGCGATGGCCGACAGTGTGTCACCCGGCTGCACGATGTAGTAGACCGAATAGCTGGGCGCTTCGACATCCACGTCTTTAGGCGCAGCGACGGCCGGCGTGGTGACGAACCCCACGGTGACAAGCGACGCCACGATCAGCGCCAACGTCAGGCGCGTCCATATTCCTCGACTGCGGAAGACTTGCCTGTTCGCCAGAACATTTCGTACAAGAGACATTGGGGGATACCTCCTTTGACTGTTCGAGATCCACAGACGACACGTTATTTGGTTTTACATACTTCACGCGAGAGAAAGTTGTGGGAACACGTACGTGCTATCTTTACTTTACTCTTGTTGGTAGCGAAAGTCTAGCAGGAATTTTTGCCATCCGACAAGAAATCTAGAAGCAGCCGATTCACCAATTCGGGCTTGTCGTGCTGGACCCAGTGGGTGGCGTCTTCCACGAAGACGAGTTTGCCTTCGTCGCAGTAGTCGATGCTGGGCTGGGCCATGCTGCGATCCAGCGCCACATCGTGGGCGCCCCAGATCATCAGCGTGGGGACAGTGACGCGGCTCGGTCCGCGGCGTGGGGGCTGGTGACGCATGAGGGCGCGGTACCAGTTGATCATCGCTGTAAACGCGCCGGGCTGCGACCACGCTTTGCGGTAGGCGTCCAGGTGCGCGGGGCTGAATGTGCCGACATTGGCGCTGTTTTGCATCATCTGCGCGCCGGCGCGCCAATTGCCGCGGCTGATCAGGAACTCGGGTAGCCGCGGAATCTGGAAAAAGAAGATGTACCAGCTTTTGAGCATCTGCTGGGGCGTTGATCGTAGCGTCTTGAACATCACCGAAGGGTGCGGCACGTTGAGGATCGCCAGCTTTTTCACCCGGTCGGGGTAGTTGATGGCGACCCACCATGCCACCGCCGCGCCCCAATCGTGACCAACCACGTATGCGCGATCCTCCCCCGCTGCGTCGATCAGGCCGATGACGTCTTTGGCCAGCTCGTCCAGGTTGTAGGCAGCGACGTCCTTGGGCTTGTCGCTGAGGTTGTAGCCTCGCTGATCCGGCGCCCAGATGCGCAGACCGGCCTCGGCCAACGCCGGGATCTGCGCCTTCCACCCCGCCCAAAACTCCGGAAAGCCGTGCAACAGGATCACCAATTCGCCATCGGTCGAGCCGGCCTGCGCCACGTGCAGATTGATGCCGTTGGTGCTGATGGTCTTGTGTTCAATCGCGTCCATGCGTGTCGCCTCCGTCAGTTCGATTTCTTCGTGGATCATCGATGCTTTGGGTTCAGCTCGAACGACCAGCGCCCCTCGCCATGACTGCCCCACGCCATCGCCCGCCGCGGATCGACGGCGATGATCGTGTCGTATTCGGCGTCGGTGGTGATGTTCCAATCGTATTTGGCCTGGAAGAACGGCGCCAGTTCCGTCTCCATCTCCGGCGCAAAGCGGGCCACGCCTTCGAGGATGAAGACGTTCATGGGGTCGGGCAAAGACAGGCTGACATGGGGACTGGCCTGGATGTTGCGCGTGCGCACAGCGCCGGCTTTCGTCACCACGTAGGCCGCGCCGTTGTGCCACACATGCCAGATCGGCGCCAGGTGAGGACGTCCATTCGGGCGCGAGCTGGCGAACCAGCAGCAGTCGGCGGCGGCGAAGACGTCGAGCAGCCGCGCCAGGGTGGGATCCTGTGTGGGCGTCGTCATGTTACACCTTCACCATGCCGCGCTGTTCCGGCGTGAGCACTTCTAGCACCTGGCAGGCCACTTCGTAGCGACCGAAGCTGGGCATGAGGTAGACGCCCTGGACTTTGGGCGCTTCCACCAGTTGCAGCAGCAGTTCCTGCGCCATCTTCACGCCTTCCTCGCGGCCATTGGCGCCGGCGCGCTCCATGCGATCCAGCGCGTCCTGGCTCAGCGTGATGCCGGGGACTTCGTTGTGCAGGAACGAGGCGTGGCGGTGATTTTGCAGCGGCAAGACGCCGATCAGCACGGGGACGGGGAATTCGCCATGTCGGTCTTCGTAGATTCGTAGGAAGTTGAGCCATAGTTGTGGATCGAAGATAGGCTGTGTCATGGTGAAGTGGGCGCCGCCGCTCACTTTTTGATGGAAGCGATCTACTTCTTCTTCCAGATTGGGGCGCGTGGGATCGCAGGCCACGGCGATGGTGAAACGCCCAGGTTCGCCCATCTTCTGCCCGCTTTGATCGAAGCCCTCGTTGAAGCGGTTGATGATGCGCACCAGCCCGATGGAATCCACATCGTAGACCGCGGTGCTCGTCTGGTTGTCGCTGAGCGACGGCGGATCGCCGGTGAGCGCCAGGATGTTGCGCACACCCAGCGCTCGCGCCCCGATCAGATCGGCCTGCAAGCCCATCAGCGACCGATCCCGCGTGGTGAAGTGGACGATGGTTTCGATGCCCACCTGCTGCTGGATCTGAACACAGAGCGACATGGCGCTCATGCGCACGCGCCATGGGGCTGTCGGCCACGTTGATGGCGTCGGCGCCCATGCTCTTGGCGTGGCGAGCGCCTTCGATCTGCTTCTGCGCGTTGAAGCCGCGCGGCGGGTCCACTTCGACGCTGATCACGAACTTGCCGGCATTGAGCTTTTGGAGCAGTTGTGTGGCTTTGTCGGCGGTGTCCTCGTCGCTTTCCACGCTCAGGCCGATCTGCGGTGACGGGAGTTCCTGTTCTATCACTTCGATCTGTGTCACGTCCTTTGCGGGGCTGCGGCCCAGGTATTCGTCCAGGGCAACGCGCATGGCGTGGATGTGCATGGGCGTGGTGCCGCAGCAGCCGCCGACCAGCCGCGCCCCGTTCTGGAGGAAGGGGGCGACGTGGTGGGCAAAGTATTCGGCGCCTGCCGGGTAGGAGAGCCGCCCGTCGACACGTTCGGGGAAACCGGCGTTGGGCATGGCGCTAAAGTCGACGTCGGGCGCGGCGCGGTGCATGGTTTCCAGCACGCGCAACATGGGCGCCGGCCCCACCGAACAGTTGATCCCCACCAGATCGGCGCCGGCGTCGCGCAGGCGTTGCACCACTTCGTCGGGCGTCTGCCCGGCGGCGGTGCGGCCGTCCTGGTTGTAGGGCATCGAGGCCACGATAGGCAGATCGCAGACATGGCGGGCGGCGCGCACGCCGATCTCCAACTCGGCCACTTCGCTGAATGTCTCGAAGAGGATCAGGTCGGCGCCAGCTTCCCACAACACCGACACCTGCTCCTGGAAGGCGTCGTGGGCCTCTTCCACCGTCACCGGGCCGTAGGGGGCCAACCGCGCACCCAAGGGGCCCACGTCACCGGCGATGAAGATAGGACGCCCAGCCACTTCGCGCACATCGCGCACCAGGCGCACGGCGCGGAAATTGAGATCGCGTACCTTGTCGGCGAGATCATACTTGGCCAGGCGCACCCGGTTCGAGCCGAAGGTGTGTGTCTTGATCATGTCGGCCCCGGCGTTGGCAAAGGCCTGGTGGATCTCGGTGACCCACTTGGGACGGCTGATCACCAGATATTCGAGACACTGTTCGCTGCCGGCGCCGCGGGCGAAGAGCATGGTACCCATCGCGCCGTCGCTGAGCAGTGGCTGTTCGGACAGTTTTTGCAGGAACGGATGCATGAGGCTTCCTCTGGGAATGACGGAATTTGTCTATCAATTACAACAAGACGGCGTCTATTGTACCATTACCTTGGCTTCTTTCCCCATGCAATTTACCCCAACAGGCCGATTATGCGATAGAATACCCTTCTGTGCTTTCTTCGGTTGGAACCTGGTTCCTGTCTGTGAGTGGTTCATGAGTGAACAAGCTGTTCCCCCAACCTGGACAACGCCGCCCGACGACTTGCTGCGCCAGACGCAGGGGGAAGCAATGGTGTTGGCGGCGCGTCAGATCGTGGGCAACGATCTGAGCATCGAATCGGTGCAGATTCCGCGAAACCCACGGCGCAAACCGGTGGTGCTGAAGGGGTTGCTCAACCGCCCAAGTGAAGACGTTTTCGGTGGCTGGCTGGCGGAATTCAATCGCCGCGGCTATACGCCGTTGTTGCGGCCCGATGAGGACGCGCTGAAATCTGGCGGAACGTCGCAAGCGGTTGTGCTCGAAGTGCTGGCCGGCGCCGTGCCGAAGACTCGCTCCCGCGCCTGGATCAACCTCGTCCTCTTTGTGCTGACGGTGATCTCGACGCTCTTCGTGGGCGCGCTCTACGGTGAACTGGATATCGATCCCACGCTGCCCACCAATGTGCTGATCGTCCGCATCTTGACGACGCCGTCTTTGCTGTTAAGTGGATGGCCCTTTGCCGCCACGTTGCTGGGCATCCTCACTGCGCATGAATTCGGCCACTATTTCGCCGCACGCTATCACAAAGTGGCGGTGACGCTGCCCTACTTCCTGCCCATGCCGCTCACCTTCGGCACGTTGGGCGCGTTCATCCGCCTCAAGGAACCGGTGCCGGATCGCCGCAAACTCTTCGACATCGGCATCGCTGGCCCGCTGGCCGGGTTGGTGCTGGCTGTGCCGTTGATCTTTGTGGGCCTGAGCACCAGCGATGTCACGGTGATTGCGCCGACGCCAGGCGCGGTGCTGGAAGGCAACAGCATCCTTTACTACTTCGCCAAGATTGCCATTTTTGGGCAGCCGCTGCCCGATCCCGTCAGCGGGCTGGACGTGATGATGAATCGCGTCACTTTCGCCGCCTGGATCGGCCTGCTGGTGACGGCGCTCAACCTGCTGCCGCTCGGCCAATTGGACGGCGGACACACCGTCTTCGCGCTGTTTGGGCGACGGGCGCGGCTGATCAACTGGGCTACGATGGGCGGGATGCTGCTCTTGGGCGTGGCCGGGTTGGGACCAGTGCAGCAGATGTTCCCGTGGCTGATCGATTTTGGCTGGACAGGCTGGTTTTTCTGGCTGATCCTGATCAACATCCTGGGCGGCCCGTTCCACCCGCCCGCGCTGGACGACGTCACCGAGTTGGATGCACGGCGGCGTTGGATCGGCTACCTGGTGATCGCCATCTTCGTGATCACCTTCGTGCCGGTCCCTCTGCGTCCGCTATGATAGAATGAACTGTTCGCATCAGAATAGAACGCGGATTGAGCGGATCGGGCGGATTTTGGCTGATTTTTTAGATCTGATCCGGTTGATCCGCCCAATCCGCCCAATCCGCGTTCTATTTCGCTATCCTTTGGCGAAAAATCATCAAGATAACCGAAATTGGATTGACCATGAACCAAATTCCTTCGATGCAAGAAGTGATCCGCCGCCTCAACGCCTACTGGGAAGAGCGCGGCTGTTTGATCTGGCAACCACACAGCGAAAAAGTGGGCGCGGGAACGATGAACCCGGCCACGGTGATCCGCGTACTGGGGCCGGAGCCGTGGAACGTGGCCTACGTGGAGCCGTCCTTTCGCGCCGACGACGGCCGCTACGCCGAAAACCCCAACCGCATGCAGATGCACACCCAATACCAGGTGATCCTCAAGCCCGATCCCGGCAACCCACAGGAACTCTACCTGGGTAGCCTGGAAGCCATCGGCCTGGATCGCACCCGCCACGACATCCGCTTTGTGGAAGACAACTGGGAGTCGCCTGCCCTGGGCGCGTGGGGGTTGGGCTGGGAAGTCTGGCTCGACGGCCAGGAGATCACCCAATTCACCTACTTTCAGCAGGCCGGCGGCATGACGCTCGATCCCGTGAGTGTGGAGATCACCTACGGGCTGGAGCGCATCGTCATGTACCTGCAAAACAAAACCGACGTGTGGAGTATCGACTACGATGGTCGCCACAGCTACGGCGAAATCTACCGGCAGCAAGAGGTGGAGTACTGCGTCTACAACTTCGATCTGGCCGACGTGGAGCGCCAGAAGATGCTCTACGATCTCTACAAAGCTGAAGCCGATGCCTGTATCGAGCGCGGACTGGTGATCCCTGCCCACGACTACGTGCTGCGCCAGAGCCAGACATTTAACATTCTCGACGCACGCGGCGCCATCGGCGTCACCGAGCGCGCCAAATACTTCGCCGACATGCGCACCCAGGCGCGCCGCATCTCCGAAATGTACGCCGAACAGCGTCAACGCGCCGAATACCCCTGGCTGCAAGACAGCGCTTCTACGGCAACGCCGGACACCGTCACAACGTCGTCGTCCTCTGCTACGGCCCAATCCCCAATCACCAATCCCCAGTCCCTTCTCCTCGAACTCGGCAGCGAAGAGCTACCCGCCGCCGACGTGCAGGATGGCATTGCGCAGATCACGATGAAGCTGGCTGAGCTACTCGAAGCCGCCCGCCTCGACTACGGCAGTCTGCACGTCACGGGGACGCCGCGACGGCTGGTGGCGTACGTCACCGATTTGGCGACGCATCAGCACGACGAAATGGTCGAGAAGAAAGGGCCACCCGCCGACCGCGCCTTCGACGCTGCCGGTGAACCGACCCGCGCCGCCACCGGCTTCGCCCGCGGACAGGGCATCGACGTCTCCGAGTTGGAAGTGCGCGACAGTTACGTGTGGGCTGTCACCCGGCTGGTGGGCCAACCGACGGTAGACGTATTGCCCGGCGTGCTCACCGATCTGCTCAACGGGCTGCGCTGGGGCAAGACCATGCGCTGGAACGCCACCAACACCAGCTACCCCCGTCCGCTGCGCTGGATCGTGGCGCTCTACGGCGATCAGGTGATCCCGTTCACGTGGGCCGGCGTCACCGGTGACCGTGTCAGCCGTGGGCCGCGCTTCCGCGATGCCGCGGCTGATCTGCCCCTGGGCGGCTTCACCACGTTCGTTGTCCCCGCGGCGGATGCCTATTTCGACGCTGTGGCCGCGCAGGGGATCGTCTTGGATCGGCAGGATCGGCGACAACGCATCGCCGAGATGGTGCAGGCTACCGGCGCCGCCGTGAAAGGTCAATCGCCCCAGGATCCTGGTCTGCTAGACGAAGTGACCGATCTGGTCGAGTCGCCGACGCCGGTGCTGGGATCGTTCGAGGCAACCTATCTGGATTTGCCCAAACCGGTGCTCATCGGCGTGATGAAGAAGCACCAACGCTACTTCCCGGTGGAAGCCGCCGACAGCGACGGCGAGCAACTGATGCCCTACTTTGTCACCATCGCCAATGCCGACACTCTGGCCCACGAAGATGTGGTGCGCCGCGGCAACGAGGGCGTGATCCGCGCCCGCTACGCCGACGCCGCCTACTTCTACCGCCACGACACGGCCCAACCACTGGCGAACTTCACGCCGCGGCTGGACACGCTCACCTTCCACGTGAAGCTCGGCTCTATGCTCGACAAAGTGCATCGCCTGGAGAAACTGGCGCCGCAGATCGTCGAGATGCTGGGGGCGTCCGCGGCCGAGAAGGAGACGGCAGCGCAGGCCGCAGCGCTGTGCAAATCCGATCTGGTGACGTCGATGGTGGTGGAAATGACCAGCTTGCAGGGCGTCATGGGGGAGATCTACGCCCGCAAGAGCGGAGAAAGCGCCGACGTGGCGCAGGCGATCCGCGAGCATTATCTGCCCCGTTTCGCCGGCGACGCCAACCCCGATACGCTGCCCGGCCTGGCCCTCAGCCTGGCCGACAAATTGGACAGCCTGGCCGGCCTTTTCGGCGTGGGTGTGCAGCCCAGCGGCAGCGCCGATCCGTTCGGCCTGCGCCGGGCTGGGCTGGGGATCGTCAACAACTTGCTGGCTGCGCACGCAGATTTCAGTGTGGATGCGGCGTTGAAACTGGCGGCAAGTCATTTCAGCGTCGATATCTCTGAACAGGCGCTGAACGAGGCGGCTGAGTTCATCACGCGCCGTTTGCAGGGCGTGCTGCTGGAAATGGGATACGCCAACGACGTGGTGGAGGCTGTGTTGGCCGTTCGCGGCAACAATCCGTTCCTGGCCGAACGTGCCTGCGCTGCATTGAGCGCGATGGTGGCCCAGCCCGACTGGTCGGCGACGTTCACAGCTTACGCCCGCTGCGCACGTATTGTGCGCACCATCGAGGCGGATCTGCCCTTGAACGCGGCGGCCTACGAAACCGACAGTGAACGTGCGCTGGACAGCGCCTATCGGCAAGCTGCGTCGTTGGTCCACGATGGCGCCGAACCGGCATCTGCGCTGGCCGAAGCGCTGGTGCTACTGCAAGCGCCGATCAACGCCTTCTTCGAGGCAGTGCTGGTCAATGCAGAAGACGCCGATGTGCGCGCCGCTCGCCAGGCATTGGTGCAGCACATTGCCCGCCTGCCGCAGCAGATCGCCGACCTGAGCAAGTTGCAGGGATTCTGAACCGCCGACCACTGGCAAAGGCACAAAAAAGGAGCCGCCCCGTATCAGGGCGGCTCCTTTTTTGTGCCTTTGCCTTGTTGTTTGTCTTAGCTCGACGTTACGATCCGGCTGCTACGGCGCAGGGCGTGAACGATGTCTTCTTTGCGCACGGGCTTGCTCAGGTAGTCGTCCATGCCGGCGTCGAGGCAGCGATCTCGATCTCCTTGCATGGCGCCGGCCGTCATGGCGATGATATACGGTTGTTCCACTCGATTTTCCAACGCACGGATGTGTTCGGCGGCCTCAATGCCGTCCAACTCGGGCATTTCCACATCCATCAAAATCACATCGTATCGCTGGCGCTGCAACCCATCGAGGACTTCGATGCCGTTGGCGGCGATGTCCACCCGGTAGCCAAGACGTTCGAGCATACGCACTGCCACTTTCTGGTTGACGGGATTGTCCTCGGCCAGGAGGATGCGGCGCGGCAACACCTCTGCCAACAGTTGGTCGCCCATCGTGGTTTCGTCTGCGCTGCTCTTGGCGATATGCGGCGACGAGAAGATCGTTTGCAGGTGCTCGTAGAGGCGTGTCTGCCGTACAGGCTTGTTGAGGCAGACGCTGAAGTGTTTGTCGAACCGATCTCGATCCGCATCGTTGCGTCCCACCGAAGAGAAGAGAATCAATGGCAGATCTTTGGTGACGTTGCTGGCGTGAATGTGTTCCGCCAGCGATAGCCCGTCGATTTCGGGCATTTGCATGTCCAGCAACGCAACATCCACCACGTGGCCGGAGCGGAGCCAATCGAGCGCCTCCTTGGCCGAAGCGACGGCGGTGCTCTGCATCCCCCACTGTTCTGTCTGGTGGACGAAAATGCGCCGATTCGTCTCATTGTCATCTACGATGAGAACTCGCTTGCCATCCAATGAGACGTCCGTGTGATCGCTGGCCTCCAACGTTGGTTCGGCGCTGGCCTGCACCGTGGCCGTGAATGAGAACGTAGACCCCTGGTCGACGGTGCTGTCAACCCACATGCGACCGCCCATCATCTCGCTGAGGCGCTTGCTGATGGCCAACCCCAGCCCTGTGCCGCCGTACTTGCGCGTTGTGGATGCGTCGACCTGGCTGAACGATTGGAAGAGCCGATCCTGTCGATCTGTGGCGATGCCGATGCCGGTGTCGCTCACCGAGAAAAGGATCTCATACCACGGGTCAGCATTGTCCGGCGGCGTCTGCTCTGGTGACAACTGCTCCGCGGAGACGGAAACCACCACTTCTCCTTCTGAGGTGAACTTGATGGCGTTGCCCACCAGGTTCACCAGGATCTGGCGCACGCGGGTTACGTCGCCGTGGACGTAGCGCGGGGTTTCGGGCGCAAAGCGATAGGTGACAAGTAGATGCTTGGCGGCGGCGGCGGCCGAGAACAGGCCCAGCGCTTCTTCGATGCAGATGCGTAGATCGAAGGGGTGGATGTCCAGTTCGAGCTTGTCCGATTCGATTTTCGAGAAATCCAGGATGTCGTTGATGATGTTGAGCAGGGCATCGCTGCCGGTGCGTATGGTCTCGACGAATTCCAACTGCTCTGCTGTGAGCGCCGTATCGAGGAGCAGGCTGGTCATGCCGATGACGGCGTTCATGGGGGTGCGGATCTCGTGGCTCATGTTGGCCAGAAATGCCGATTTGGCGCGTGTGGCGGCTTCGGCTACCTGCCGGGCCTCGGTAAGCTGCTGCTCCACTTCTTTGCGCGCGGTGATAATCGTCAACGTGACGAGGATCTGCAACGGCGCTCCGTCCTCTTTGCTGGAAAGCACTGTCTCACGTGATTGGATCCATTCCCACTGGCCGTTTTGGTTGCGGAAACGAAACTCGCTGGCATTGGGCGCGGCGCCGGTTGTCAGCAGTGTACGCCACTGTTCCGCTACACGCTGCCAATCGTCGGGATGCACTGTCTGCTCTGCAATTTCAACCAAGACTTTACACGGGTAGCCACAGAAGGCATCGCGATTGGCGTAGACAATGTCCATCGTCGATGTGTCGATCAGGCAAATCGTATCGGGTGAACTGTTGATCAGGTTGCGAAATCGCTGTTCGCTGGCACGCAGCGCTTCTTCTGCGTCTTTGCGATTGCTGATGTTGCGGATCATGGCCAGCGCGCTGTCGTCGCCGCTGGCTGCGATGCGCGCTTCGTAATGGCGCGGCTTCCCGGCAACATAGAGCGCATACTCGATTGTCTGAATTTCCCCGCTGCTTAATGCCCTTGATACAGCATACATGAATTGATTGGCGACTTTCTCGGGCATCACGTCGTATACAGACTGCCCAAGGAAGTAATCGGGGGAAACCAGCAGATCATAGTCCGATGCTGCCTGACAATAAAGATAGGTTCCGTCGCGGCTGATCACGAAAAGGAGATCAGGCACTGCCTTGAGCAGTGCCTGACTGTTTACCTGCGGTGATTTTACGGGAAGCGCTCTCAGCTTGGCATGAGCGTCAACTGATGTGGCTTGACTTGATCCGTTTGCCGTTTCGGGTCTCGTTGTCAACGCCCTGAAGCGGCTACGAAGATGCTTCAATCGCGGTGCACTGGAGATCTGAAAGTCCTTCTTGAACATACATGCAATCCTAGGTGGTCGTCCGTACGAATAAGAGTCTATCCGTAAATCACAGTGTGCAGCACATACCCTAAACCGGTCTGCTTCGCTGGGTTGCGGCGAATGTGTAGATGGCTTGTAAGCGAATCAATGTTGGACGATGGGCAAGTAAAGGTGTCGATCTCCCAGACCCGGATCCGGGATCGGCGCTGAGTCTGGTTCTTCCACCGGGTTGAGAACAGTGGCTCCCTGGAACTCGGCAGTGCTGCCATCATCGTTGACCCATGTCGTGCTGGCCAGGATCGATTCTGCCGTGTTGATACCGCCGGCCCACGTTGCCATGCCGCCGGCCCACGTCGCCATGCCGCCGGCCCACGTTGCCATGCCGCCGGCCCACGTTGCCATACCGCCGGCCCACGTTGCCATGCCGCCGGCCCATGTCGCCATGCCACCGGCCCACGTTGCCATGCCACCGGCCCACGTTGCCATGCCGCCGGCCCACGTTGCCATGCCGCCGGCCCACGTTGCCATGCCTGAAGGTAGCGCCAGCCCACCCGACCAGGAGATGTTTGGCTGGGCGGCAATCTTGATCTCGTACTCCGCCCCCTCGCCGATCTTGTCCCAGGTCAACCATTGCGGATCTTCGGCATTGGTACTGACGGCGCCAATGCCATGAACCTCTTCGCCCACATGTACAACGAAGAGATGGGCCAGTCCGTTGTCGCTGGTGAGTCGTTCAACCGGGCCTTGGTAATGGTATCTGATGTCATCGTCTGTGATCCAGCCATGCGCCAGGTCAGATTCGATGTCCATGCCCTGGTTGGCATAGCCGTCTTCGGGGAAATCGCCCAGTACCGCCGTAGGCGCCCAAATGCGTCCCATTCCCTGTTGGAGAATGCTGTGGACAGGGTACCCTTCGGCAGTGACGGCAGGTCGGGCGCTCATTGCCAGGCGATATTTGATCTGATCGGGCGATAGATCGGGGTTCGCTTGCAGCATCAACGCAACCACCCCCGATGCCACGGCTGTGGACATGCTGGTGCCGCTCATGCGGAAGAGATCCCTACCGACACGGTTATCGGGGTGCTCGCGGCTGATGGTAGCCGATTCCGGCACGGTAGAGACGATATCCGCACCAGGGGCGAGAACGTCTGGCTTGATGAAGCCATCGTGTGTTGGTCCTGTGGCCGACCAGATTGGTAACGTGTCGCCCATCCAGTATCCCGGCGTGCGGTTGTTGTCGATGGCGCCGACTGTGATGATGTACGGATCGTTGCCAGGGACCGTGATGCTGCCGCTCTCCGGCCCTTCGTTGCCCGCCGCTGCAAGGACGACAATGCCATTGGCCCAGGCGCGTTCCACCGCCTGGTTGAGTGGATCCACAAAGTACGGTGTGGCCGGCAAGGCGCTGATACTCAAGTTGAGCACCCGTATATTGAATCTATCCTGATTGCCGACTACGTATTGGATGCCTTCAATGGCGTCGACGTATGTACCGGTTCCGTCTGCCGCCAGAATGCGCACGGAAAGCAGATTTGCATTGGGGGCGATGCCCATCCACGTATCGGTGACAGCGTCGCGATATTGGCTCCAGATAATGCCGGCAACATGCGAGCCATGACCATATTCATCGCGGCTCTCCTGTGCATTTTGGAAACAATAGCCCGTCTCCTGCTGCCCCAAACGATTGCTGTTCTCTTCGACGCAGGTTTCCTGTACAAAGTCGGCCTGGCCCAAGAACTGCGCTTCCAACTGCGCGGCTGCGATTGCCTGCGCATCGCTGCCATACTGGACGCCGGAATCGACGACGGCGACGGTAATGCCTGTGCCGGTAATGGCGCCTTGATCGGGCAGGTGCGGTGTATGCAACATGTCGGCGCCCACATCCACGGCTACCGGGTTGGCAAAGGCCAAGACGCCGGGCGTGTCGGTGTTCACCACATCGGGATGGCCTGCACGGTTGTCCGGTAGGCGTGTGAGCACGAAGATCTGGTTTTCTTCGCCAACGATGTAGACACGGTGTCGGTGATCTTGGCCCAGGATCGGGTACGGCCATACCTTGGCATCGAGATCAAAGCGATTGACAGCGACCCCCAGCCCGTTCAGGATTGTGTAGTCGCCACGCTTGTCAACCATGTGGATGAGGCCGTCCTCTTCCACGACCATGCGGCTGCGCTCCATGTCATCGGCTTCATATTGCCACGTCACCGCGCCGCTTGTGACATCCAGGGCGATGATCCGTCCGTCGTCGTCGAGTGCATAGACAGTGGCCGCATCCGGTGAAAGCGCCAGATCATTGATCTCCTCATCGTGCAGCGACGCTCGGAAGCGTTCTGTGCCATCAGCGTTCACTGCAAGCAACATGCCGTCATTGCTACCGGCAAGAATCGCACCGTCGGGCGTAACCACGGGCAGCGCCGTGATCTTCGACGACGCGCGCAGTTGGAATTTCGGCTCACCATGTGCGTCAAACGCGTACAGCAGCCGACTTTCGCCGAATACATAGACGCTGCCATCGTGCGGCGCCAAGGTGACATGTTCAAATGGCGCTGCTTCGGCTCGGCGTACAACCCAAGCCCGTCGTCCGGTGGGGTTGAGCGCAGTGATGTATCCCTTTTGGGTGAAGCCGAAAACCTTGGCATCTCCCACGCCGATAAGAATATGTGTGACGTCGCCTTCACCGCTTGAGAATTGCCAGAGGTATCGCCCATTCTCTTCTGTACTCAGCGCCGTGACCATGCCTTTGTCGTCGCCGAGGTAGAGCGTCTTGTTTGCATCGTCCAACGCAATGGCAGTGACTTTGCGATCATGTTTGTACGTCCACAACTCGTTGCCCATCGAATCGATTGCGTAGGTGATGGACTTGTCACCGCTTAGGTAGATTGTGCCGTCGCCGCCGACAACGGGGGGGTGTTCGTAATCGCCTTTGCTCAATCGCAGCGAACTGCGCTCGCTTCCGTCTGCATTGTAGATGTGCAGGTAGTTTCTTTCGGTGACAAAAACGAATGGCGCCATCGGGCAGCGATACGGGTTTTGTCTGCAACGAAGCATTGAGCAGGAGTGTTTCGCCGGGAATGCGTCGATGTGTCACCCAACCGTCGAAAGGCAAATCTGCCGAATGGACGCCGTGATTGGCCACAAGAGACATAATGCCCGGCGCGGCTGCCAATTGGGTCAGCTTCGCCCGAGGAATCGATGCCGCTACGCTGTCGATGAGCCACAGATCACTTGTGACGGCGCCACCGATTCGCGCCACCTGTTGTGCGGCATCGGTATTGTCCGCGCCACGCACGATGACCGACAAGGTTGCATCCGTCGACGCCATCAATGAAGGATCGATGTAAGCGACGGCGCCGACAGAAGCCGAGGGCGCCGAAGATAGACAGAGCGTCGCAAGGAGAAGAGAGTAGCCTAATCGCACGAGAAAAGGCCGTACGTTTGAAACCAGGCTGGCGAAATTCATGATAACTCCCTTGCTGTAAAGCATTGGCTTATGCACGCCAAACAGGCTCGTATGGCGTGGTTACAGGGCCGACTATTCCATCTTAGCGGTCTGTGGCTATGACGAATGTAGGCGATAGGTACTAGATTTGGTACAACAGTACCATTCCGTAAGGTAAATATGTGTTTTTGGTACGCAAAGGGCTATTTGGGGTAGGCTGCCGGAGCGTAGAAGACAAGGCGTGGATGAACCTACGTGATCTTATGCGGGATTGCATTGGCGAGGAGGCTTTCAAAGTTCACATCCAGTTTCTTTAGCGCATTTTTGGCGGCCGTCAATTGATCCTGGGCCTCGCGACGACGCCCATGCAGGTAGTGCAGTTTCCCCGAAAGCAGCGACCAGCGAACCTGCTCCAGCGGATCGGTCATGGTGCGCAAGGCTTTCATACCCTTGTCCAGTGTCGCTTCGGCATTCTCTGATCCTTGGGCAATCTGTGCTTCACAGGTGATTCGCCAGGCGGCTGCTTCCAACACCGGCACTCGATCTGCCTGTGCTGCCAATGCTGTCTGCCCGGCCAGCAGTTCTGCCTGTGCGTGCTGCTTCAATGCAAGTAGAATCTCCGCTTGAAGGAGATGTGCGTCGAGGAGCAGATCTTTCATTTGCATAGATTCCGCCTCGTGTACAGAGACGTTGAGCAGTTCCTCCGCTTCTGCCAGGCGATTGCGAAGCAGGGCCACCCGCGCCAATCCGATATTGGCACTGGTGGACAGATACGAAGCGTTCATGTGTTCTGCGATCTTCAAGCCTGCGCGGTAGTGAAACTCGCTGTTGTTGAGATTCCCTGTATCGGCGGCGAGTTTGCCAAGGTGAATATGACAGGTGCTGACGCCTTCGGCATCGCCCATATCCCTGCGCAGGTACAGACTTTCCATAAAATACTGCTGCGCCTGTTTGAACTGCCCCGCGGCAATCGAAAGCCTGCCCAGGCTGGAGAGCATCGAGGCCACTCCCCAGTCGAAATTGGTCTGTTTGCGGATTTCCATTGCCGTTTTCGTGTGCTCGATGGCGCTCTCCAGGTTGCCCTGTTTGTGGTAGATGGCGCCAAGCAGGCTGTGTGCCGCCGATTGTTCGCGCAGATTCGAGATTTTGGCTGCCACTTCCAAGCCGTGTACGCAGTCGGCCTTCGCTTGTTCATGCGCTCCGGAGAAAAAGAATGTCCAAGCGCGGCTGATGTAGAGGCGCGCTTGTTCTAGGTTTGCGCTGGGCGTGTGATGCTTGGTCAGGAGCGCAAACGCCTGATCGAAGACCTTGATCGCGTCTTCTGGCTTTCCCTGTTTCTGGTAGACCTGGCCCAGCCGACGCAGTGCGAGGGCGCGGCATTCGGCAGAAGGCGCTTCGAGCGGCAGTGCTTGCTCGATTGTGGTGATGGCTTCGGCATAGCGTCCTTGCGCGAGGTAGCTTGCGCCCAGTCCACTGGCGACCTTCCAGCGCAAGGCGTCTTCGATGCCAAGCGTGTTGGCGAGCAATGATGCTGCACTGGTGAAGTGAGCAATCGCCTCCTCGTGGGCGGCCAGGGCCGCGGCGAATTCGGCAGCCTCAATGTGGTAGACGACCGCTTTTTGCGGTTCGTTGGCCTGCTCAAAGTGATAGGCGAGTTCATCGGCGTAGATCGTTTCGGTCGATTGCCACATTGTTTCCAACGTCTCGGCGATCTCGCGGTGTAGAATCTGCTGTTGGATTTTGAGCAAGCCGTCGTAGACAATGGTTTCGGTGAGCCAATGCGAGATCTGCCAGCGGTCAGTTTCGATGACGTAGTTGAGCAAGCCTTTGCGCGCAAGCTGCTGAAGAAGCAGATCGACATTGGGCTGTTGTGTGAGTGTGGCCAGTAGCGCCGGCGCTCCCGGTCGCCCCAGCACCGACATATATTGCAGCACTTTCTTGAGTGCAGGAGACAGCGAGTGGATACGTGTCTGCAACAGGGTGCGCAGGTTGATGGGGATTGGCGGCGAAACGTCGGCATCGTCCGCTGCGTCTTCGTTCATCTCGCGCAAAGCCACCAGCCGGTTCTGTTCCATAGCCGTGCGCACAAGCTCTTTAAGAAGTAAGGATTGCCGTTGCTGCGCATCAGGATAGTGTCGCACACATCAGGCGGCAGTGACGTCTGCTTCACCAGATCGTCGATCAATGCCTGGCTTTCGGCCCGGTTCAGCGGCTGCACGTGGACGTGCAAATTGTAGACGGGGTAGAGCGATTGAATGCGACGCAACGGCGCCGGCAATTGCCCTGGTTGGCTGCGCTGCGTGCAGATGAAGAGCACCGGCGAAGAAACAACCAGGCTGGAAAGGAAGAGCAGTAGATCCGCCGACATGGGATCGATCCAGTGGAGATCATCCAGTAGAAGGATCAGCGGACCGTTCTGGCTTGCCAAGTGGATCAAGGTGCGAACGTTTACGAAGATCTGCTGGCGCAACTCGGCAGGATCCAGGCTGTCGTACAGCGAGACGCGATGCCTCTGTTCCGCCGATGTGACAGAGTAGATCCACGTATTCGTCCATATTCTGCGCCATGACCGTTTCGCCGGCGGCCATAAGCTGTTGAAGATGCCGCCGCACCTTGAGCCTGCTTTCTTCTTGTGTGTCAGACGCCGAAAGGCCACAGGCGTAGGTTAGCAGGTTGCGGAACAGAGACAGCGGCGTGCGCGTTGTCTGGATACTGCAACTTGCGCGCCAGAGACTTGCGTCCTCGAACTGTAACCTGGTGGCCAGCTCGTGCATCAACCGGCTGGTACCCATGCCTACCCTCGCCTTCCAGCCAGATAATGCCGCCTTCGTTGTTTGGCAGGTGCTGCGCCACCTGAAGCATCGATTCCAGCAAAGAGGCGCGGCCAATGAAGGCGCCGGTCATATCGGTGAGGCGCTGCTGCAAGTCGGGCATGGCCTGCATCTGTGTGGCTTCGGCGATACCGTTCTCGGTGGAATGTGCAAAGATGAAGAGATGCTGTGTCAACGCGCGCACTGTCTGCGTCACCCAGATCCGATCCGGCTCTGCTTGCTGTGCGATGCGAGCCGCTTCTTGCACCGGATCGCTGCTGCCCGCCGCCTCGCTCGTCACCGGAACAGCGAAACGTCCTGTTGTCACCTCGCCTACTGTCACGCTGTATTGCAGTGAGATCGGCAGCCGTTCGCCCCGATCTGTGAAGGTTTGCCGCAGGTGCCACGCTGCACGCATCGCCCGTTCTGGATCATCAACATGCATGCCGTTGAGCCCGAACAGGATACAAACCCCGCCTGGCTGGTGGAGCATCTTGCCTTCGAGCGCGAGCGCCACGGCGCTGACCTCGGACGTTACTTCGCGGATGGCCTGTAAGACATTGTCGTCTTTGCCTGTAGGGAGATTGTCGCCGTTGTTGTGGCCAGGCAAGAGCTGAAGCCACACCACCGACACGGTGTGGCGTTCGCCGGTGTTCTCGTGCCCGCCGGCGATGACGCGCTCACGATGTTTTGTGGCCGGCACGTTGGCAAAATCTGGAATGGTTGCCGGCAGCGCTGCTTCACGCAACTCCTGGCGCAGGCGTTGTACTGTCTGAAGATCGTGCTGTGCGCCCAGCCGCTCGAATGCCTCAGTCGCCTGGACCAGGACTTCCTCTGCTTTGTACGTCAACTCGTTGCGGCGCCACTGGCGTTCTTGGAACTGCACCTGGTAGAGCAACCCCAGTTCGAGCAGCGCCAGACCTTCCTGGTAGGGGATGCGACGCTGACGGGAGAGATCCAGCGATTGGCGCAGAAGGCTCTCCGCCTTCATGTATTCGCCGGTAAGGCGATGTAGCCGGCCCAAGGCGCGATAGGCTTCCACTTCCTCTTCCGATAAACCGGATGCCTGCGCCATTTGCAGCACCTGGCTGGCAAGCTCGAATGCTGCTTGCATGGCCCCGGTTTCGGCGTGAATGCTGGCCTGGATCAGGAGCAACTGCATGAAATGGTCTTCGCCCAGCGCGTCGGCTTCTTCTTGGGCGGCTTCGATGTGTGTTCCGGCTCTTTCCAGATCCATCTGAATTAAGGCCAGGTGGGCCAACCCAATGTGACAACAGCCCACGCCTGTGCTGTCGCCGATGCTGCGGCTGAGCGAAGGCTTGTTTCGTAGTCTTTGCGCGCTTGTTCATGATCGCCGCGCCTAATGTGCAGAAGACCGAGGTTGCGCAGGTTGACGGCGCGCTTCGGCTACGGTAAAGCCATTCTCTTGTTCGATGAGATCGGCTTGCTGTGGTAATGATAGCCGATGTCCGCCATTCCTGCACGCATGAGGACGCGCTCATTGGGCCGAGGGGCAAATCGCGGTTCCTGGGTGTAGCCCGCATGGTCATCGTGTAGTTGCAGGCTCTTTCTCTACGTAAGGAATCGCTTCGGATGGCGCCCTGCTGGTAGCGTGTGCCACCCAGCGTGTTGTGCCAGGCTGGCCAGCGCGGGCGCCGCCTGTTCTTGTTTGTCCAGGTTATGGCCTGGGTGGCGAGCTGTTCTGCTTCGTCTAGCTGACCCAGGCGGAAGCGGATCCAGGCCATTCGATCGATGAGGGCATACCACAGGTAGTGGTGGCGTTCTCCTTCGATCTGATCACACAGAGAAAGCGCTGTTTCCAGGTGAGCGAAGGCTTCGTCGAGGGAGCCTTCACGCTGGCGCACATCAGCAAGCTGTTAAGCTCCAGATCAGGCTTGACGTACTGATCACCTTCGTCGCTTCGATTGCTCAGCCAGTCGATTGCCTTCTTGCAGCATCTGGCTGGCTTCGTTGAACGCCCCTTTCAGCTTCAGTGTGCGCCCCATGCCGAGCCGAAGACGGATGAAATCGCTGCCGTTTGGCTCTGTCTGTTGGCCATCAGCGCAAGGTGGGCGGTATTGTTCGGGCGATGGCGGTTTCGTGGGCGCTTAGCTGTCCTGCATTTTCAGCCGAGGCAACCAGGTACGATCGCCAGGTGCGGCTCGTTGTTGTTGTAGTGATAGCCGAGCACTTCGATGTTCACATCGTCGTTGGTAGGTCATGCGTCAATCACCTGCCAACATAATGTAGCTTCTTGCGGTCGCGATTGAGAATGGTGCTAAATTGCTTCCTGGATCAGGGCGTGATAGAAGGTGGTAAGCTCACCAGCTCGTGTTAGGGGCGGATCTTCGGCCAAGAACATGATTCTTGAGATCGTAAAGATCCGCTCATCTGATCCGTTGGCGCGATGCAACGCCTGCATATTAACGACCCCCAAGACCGCCGCCTTCTGTAAGATCTGGCGCAGGTTCTCGCTGAGGCCATCAAAACGTGTCAGGATCAGGCTCCAACGTGGCTGGGAAGTGCGCCAGTGTCTGGTCGGTGTTGGGGGCAATCTCGAAGCGACCATGTTTTTTGATCAGTATGTGCTGATCAATCAACATGCGCACGATTTCTTCGATATAGAATGGACTTCTCTCTGCCCGTTGTACGATGCGCTGCTGCAATGGGCGCAACGTGTCGTCTTCGGCAGGCTGCTTGAGCAGTTGCCCCAGCAGTTGGATGGCTTCCACTTCTGCCAACTGCCCTACTTCTACATCGGTAAAACGCTGTGTGCTGCGCTCCAGCACCTCCAACAGTGAACGAATCGTCGTCTTGCGTTCGAAATACCGCGAAATCAAGACGAGCAGGATCGGCGCTTCGGCCATCGATTGAATCGCGCAGATCAGTAGATCCTCCGAGCCGGATCCACCCAGTGCAGATCGTCGAAAACGAGGACCAACGGTGTCGATTGCGCCATGGCCAACAGCACCTGCCGCATCGCGACATACGTCTGGCGTTGGAGCATGTTTGGATCGATCTGCTGCAATCGTTGCGTCACCTGGTCATCCGGCTGCTCCAGGCCCAAGATGATCGAAAGGTAGGGCAGGATCTGGTGCTGCGGCAGATCGAGGTTTTCGACGAAGAGCCGCAAGCTCTCACTCTGGTGTTCCGGCGTGTCCAGTTCGCTAATCTGCAAGAAATCGCGTAGCAGGCCGGCAAACACCCAGAACGGTTTGGAGCGGCAAAGGCAAGACAGTTGCCCTCGAACACATTGCTGGCAGGCCACATCGATCTCACGGCGAAACTCAGAGGCCAACCGGCTCTTGCCCATACCTGCTTCGCCGGTGATCAACACGGCCTGGCTGCGCCGCTCTTTCTGCACACGGCTCCATGCCTTGTGTAGCAGACCCAACTCGTCTGCACGGCCAATCATGGGCGTCTGCACGCCGGGCAGGCCACGCACACGCCCTGGATGCTTGCGCACCGAGAGCGGGCGGCCGACATTACCTGCTCCGGGAACCCTTTCAACGTGAGCGGCGCCACCGGCTGGTAGCGAAAATCGGGTACGCTGCATGCGTGTCGGCGCTCACCAGGATGGTGCCGGGCTTGCCGCTGTCTCCAGGCGCGCCGTTCACGGTGTCGCCGATTACGGTGTATTCGCTGTGCAGATTGCTGCCCAATTAATGCCGCGATCACCACGCCCGTAAGTTACGCCGATTCGGAGCCTGAAGTTAAAGCCGTAGAGATCCCAGATGCGCTGCTGAAGGGGCTTCAGAACCTGCTTACTTCCAGTGCCGACCGAACTGCCCGCTCGATCGTTCTCGTGGTGTCCCGAACAACGCCATCAAGCCGTCGCCGGTGAACTTGTCTACCGTGTACCAGTGTAGCGGTAGATGATCTGCACAAGAGGCGCAACGCCTCGTCGACGATGAGGTGATTTCTTCGCTGTCTATCTTGCTTAGACAGCCTTGTGGTGAAATCCATCAGATCGAGGAAGAGAACTGTGACCTCACGTCGCTCGCCCTGCCATTCCGGTGGCAGTGGGGGCTTGTTGCTCTGATCGCCAAACCGTTTGCCAGTGGAAAATAGCGGTTTCGAGCGGCGATAGCTGTGACGCACACGTTTCCGTTGGCATCGCCATGCGCGGCCGGTGTGGGATGACCACATTGACTACAGAATCTGCTGTTCGGTTGGATCGGTTCACCGCAATGTGGGCACAGGTGGAGATGTACAAGCGAAGACCCGCATTCACCGCAGAACTTGCTTTCGGGCGCGTTGTGATGGCCGCAGTGTGCGCATCTGCGGTTGAGAGGGGTGGCGCATTGGCTGCAGAAATCAGCGTCCTCGGGATTGCTAGTGCTGCAAACTGGGCAGGTTCTCATAGACTCACATAGACAAAATCGGCGCCATAGAGGCGCAGTACGTTGAAACGGCGAACGGCTGGTGATTCTGCCCCGGTGAATTAAACTGCACATCACAGCTTGAGGTTGGTTTGTCTAGCCATTGCCAATCTGCTACTATTACGATGCTTTGCGTTGGGCAGAGAGGCCTGCTCGCATTGCTACGTAATCCGCGTAACATGCCATAATATATTGTAGTAGAATTACGTCAAGAATAACGCGACACGCTGCAATTCTGCAACCCGTGTTTTCACTCACTTTTCCCTTGTCTACCATTTCCCGGCCTTGGATCCACCTGAGAGGTATGAACAGCATGAAAGCAATGTTGTACTTTGATCACACCGACCAACCGGTCTCTGTTCTCGACGATGTGAAGGTGGTGGAGTTTCAATCCACCAATCATGGTGACGCCAGTCATGTGCGCATCTTCTATACCACGAAGGCGCTCAACGCCACCAAAACAATGACCGAACTGCACCGAGATCGTCGGCTGACCGTCAAACTGGACGATGGGCGCTCCGGCAACGCTTTGTTACAGCACAGCAGCATCGATCTCCAAGGCAATGCTGTGGGTGTTCTGCGTGTGCTAGGCTCCCTATCTTAACTTTCATTGTCATAACTGCGTGTAGTTGAATGCCGGTCCTGTTTCGCCGCCGAGTTGGCCGCGATATATCACAGGGCCGGTATTTATTCGTGTAGCCAAAGTGGCGCGATGGACTATTCTCCCAACATGCCAACATCCGAGCCAGAACCAACACCTGCGCCCACTTCCCGCACGCGGACCCCGTTCTGGGTGGCGTTTGTGGTGACCTTCGCCCTGTTGGCGCTTGCCAGTTGCGGCGGCGTTGCCGCGCTCGTCGGCTTCGACGACTTCAGCTTCGCCGATTTCCAATCGACAGGGCCAGTGTGGACGCCGCCGGCCGCGCCCACAGCCGTCGACAGCGCCAATGTCGACAGCACCAATGCTGCGCCGACACCGACGCCGTCTTCGCGCTTTCAGCCTGGCGGCAGCGCCGAGAACGCAACGAGCAGTCGGGTCAACATTCGGCGCGCACCCGGCTACGTCAACAAGCCCGCCGATGACATCGTCGCCCAGATGCAGCCGGGAGAAGACGTCGAGATCGTGGGCTGGTCGCGCAGCGTAGACAGCCTGATCTGGTGGCCGATCCGCTATCGCAGCCCAGACGGCGCCTCAGTTGAAGGGTGGGTGGCCGAATCCACCGAAAGCGGCGTGCAGATCCTGGCGCCGTTGCCATAGCGCTTAACTCGAAACCGAGCGATGACGACAGATTCGATTCTCCTTCGCCCAGCGCAACAGAAAATCCTTGAATACGATGGCGGGCGGATGGGGATCAGCGCTGTGCCCGGCAGCGGCAAGACCTTTACGCTGAGCTTGCTGGCAGCGCGCCTGGTGGAAAAACTCGCGGCCGAAAGCGCAGCGGAAGACCGCGAGGTGCTCGTGGTCACCTTTACCAACAGCGCCGCCGAGAACTTCCGCACACGCATCAACGCCTTCATCCAGGCCCGCGGACTCTTGCCCGGTGTGGGCTACCGTGTGCGCACGCTGCACGGTCTGGCCCACGACATCGTGCGCGAGCGGCCTGCGCTGGTGGGCCTTTCCGAAGAATTCGGCATTGTAGACGAACGGACGGCGCGCGAGATCGTCGAAACCGCCGTCTCCAACTACCTTTCCAGCCATCCCGATCTCTTCGGCGCCTTCTTGCAGCGCGACTATCTGGAAAACCCCGCCGCATCGAACGCTACTTGCGCGATGATGCCCTCGACATCGCCGCCGCCATGATCCGTACCGCCAAGGATCTGCGCACGTCGGCGGCTGTGCTCCAGAACAACCTGGCGCGCCAGTCGGGGCGATGGCCGCTGCTCGAATTTGCTGTGCAGATCTACGCCGACTACCAGCGCGGCCTGCACCTGCGCGGCGCTGTGGACTTCGACGATCTCATCGTCCTCGCGTTGCAGGCGCTGGAAGCGGACGACACCTTCCTGGCCCGTCTCCAGGCGCAGTGGCCCTACGTCCTCGAAGACGAGGCCCAAGACAGCAGCATCTTGCAAGAAGAGATGCTCTCGCTGCTCACCGACGCCCACGGCAACTGGGTACGTGTAGGCGACCCCAATCAGGCCATCAACACCACATTCACCAGCGCCGATCCCAAATACCTGCGCCGCTTCTTGGCCCGCGATGATGTGCTCGCCCTCGATCTGCCCAACTCCGGGCGCAGCGCCCAGCCCATCATCGATCTGGCGAACTACCTTTCGCAGTGGAGTCGGGCCGGTCACCCCGTGTTGCCGCCTTCGATGACGCTGGCCACGCCCGATATCGAGCCTACGCTGCCCGATGATCCCCAGCCCAACCCGCCGCCAGGATCGCCGTGTGTCACCGTCTTCGACCGCGCCCTCACCCCCGAAGACGAACTCGACGTCACTGTGAAAAGCCTGCAACGCTGGTTGCCCGATCACAGCGAGCAGACGGTGGCCGTCCTCGTGCCGGACAACGGGCGCGGATTCGCGCTCTCCACTTTGCTCAAGAACGCCGAACTGCCCTTCGACGATTCGCTGTTGCGCGCCAGCAACAACACGCGGGTGGCGGCTGCTGCCCTGGCCACTGTGCTGCAATACATCGCCCGCCCCGAAGAACCGCCCCACCTGCCCGAACTCTGGCGCGCCGTCTGGTGGCCCCGTCTTGGCGCGGTGTTGGCGCAGACAGGCGACGCCTCGGCCAAAGAGTTGCCTGAACCTGTGGAAACCTTTGCACGTGCGCTTGGAAAACTGCGACAACCCGAGCGTTTCCTCTTCCCCTCTGGCGGCGACGACTGGCTGGAAGAACTTAACTGGATCGAAGACTTCGAAGGCTTTCGCACCGTGCTGGATCGTTTCCGCGCCGACCTGGCCCGCTGGACAGCCGCCACCGTGCTGCCTGTGGACGAACTGGTGCTCACGCTGGGCAGCGACATCTTCACCGAACCGGCGGATCTGGCGCTTACCCACAGCATCGCTGTGCTGCTGGCGCGCCGTTTGCGCGAACAGCCACACTTGCGCCTGCCCGATCTGGCCCACGAACTGAGCGAGATCGCCCAAAACCGCGGTCGCCTGCTCGGCTTCAACGAAGACGCCCTCGGCTTCGATCCCCCGCCCGGCAAGGTGACCGTAGCCACCATGCACGCCGCCAAGGGCCTGGAATGGGATCGCGTCTATCTGCTCTCGGTGAGCAACTACAGCTTCCCCAGCGGCGGCGACGAAGACGGCTACCGCGGAGAACGCTGGTTCACCCGCGACAACCTCAACCTCGTCGCCGAGACCATCGAACAGGTGCGTCACCTGCACATGGGGACACTGGACGACTACGTGATGGGCGCCGCCTCGCAGCAGGCCCGCCTGGGCGTGGCCGCCGAACGCCTGCGCCTGCTCTACGTGGGCATTACCCGCGCCCGCCGAGAATTGATCGTGCTTTACAACATCGGCCGCTCCGAGCGCCGGCCCAACGAACCGGCGTTGGCCTTCCGCGCCCTGGCCGATTACACCACCAAACAGTCATGAAGATCGTCCACGTTTACAAAGACTACGCGCCTGTCCTCGGTGGCATCGAAAATCACCTGCGTTGGCAGGCCGAGGGAATGCGCGCTCGCGGCCACGATGTGCGCGTGCTGGTGACCAACACCGCCAACCGCCGCCAGATCGAGACCATCGACGGCGTCTCAGTGACCAAATGCGCCCGCCAATTCAACATATCGTCGGCGCCGCTGGCCGCCGAAATGCCCTGGGCGCTGCATCGCATCGGCCAGGACGCCGACATCGTGCATCTACACGCGCCCTACCCGCCGGGCGAACTGGCGCAGATCTTTGTGCGCGCCGGACGTCGCACCGTGATCACCTACCACAGTGATATCGTCAAACAAGCGACGCTGCTCAAATTCTACGCGCCCTTCTTGCGTCGGATTTTGCACCAGGCCCACAAGATCCTCGTGTCGAATCCGCCGTACATCGCTTCGTCGCCCTTCCTGTCGCCCATCGCCGCCGCCCAACCGGAGAAGATCGAAGTCGTCCACTTTGGCATCGATCTAGAGCGCTTCGCCCCCACACCCGCGGTGACAGCCCGCTCCGCCGAACTGCGCGCCCAATACGGCCCAGGGCCGCTCGTCCTCTTTGTGGGGCGGCTGCGCTACTACAAAGGCGTAGCCGTCCTCGTGCGTGCCATGGCCCAAGTGACGGGCGCACGTTGCCTCGTGGTTGGCACCGGCCCCGAAGAAGACGACATCCGCCGCCTCATCGCCGAACTGGGGATCGGCGACCGCGTCCAACTGGCGGGTACGCTCTCCGACGCCGATCTGCCTGCGATCTACCGCGCCGCCGATCTCTTCGTGTTGCCTTCGATCCACCGCAGCGAATCGCTGGGTATCGTCCTCCTCGAAGCGATGGCTTCGGGGTTGCCGCTGATCTCCACCGAACTGGGGACAGGCACATCCTACGTCAATCGTCACGGCGAAACCGGCCTCGTGACGCCGCCCGACGATTCGGCGGCGCTGGCTGCGGCGATCCAGCGTCTTGTCGACGATGTCGATCTGCGCCGCAACTTCGGCGCGACAGCGTTGTCCCATGCGCAGACCGCGTTCAGCCTCGACGCCATGCTCGACGCCACCGAGCGAGTTTACCGTGACCTGACTGCCGGTTTGTGACGCGGCGTTTTCGCCTGTGCTATAATGCCCAGGTTTTGACAGAGTGCAGATCCCCTCGAACACGTGATTGCCATGATTTCTACACATACCATCCACTCAAGCGGGCAGTGAACCGATGCGACAGACTTCAAAGATTCAAGCGTGGTGCGAAGGCGTCATCGAAGCGGGCTGGCTGGCCGCCTTGATCGTGGCGCCGCTCTTCTTCAACGTCTACTCCAGCCGCGCCTTCGAGCCGGACAAGATCAGCCTCGTTCGCTCGGTGGCGCTGGTGATGTTGCTGGCCTATCTCGTCAAACTGGCAGATGGCGGGCGCGCTTGGCTGCTTGCCCACGGCGCCGAGGACGATAGCGCTTCGTCGGCAGACGCGATCTCGGCGCCCTGGTATCGGCGCTGGTTGCGCGTCCCCTTTCTGCTGCCGCTGGCGCTGCTGGTGTTGGCCTACGCCGTGAGCACGGCGTTGAGCGTGGCGCCGACTGTGAGCTGGTGGGGGTCCTATCAACGTTTGCAGGGGACCTACAGCTTCTTGAGCTACATCACCATTGCGTTGCTCACGGCTGCGCACCTGCGCCGCCCGGATCAACTGCGCCGCCTGCAGCACACCATCATCCTCACCAGCCTGCCCATCGCCATCTACGGCGTGATCCAGCATTTCGGCATCGATCCGCTGCCCTGGGGCGGCGACGTGCAGACGCGCGTCTCCGGCAACGCCGGCAACCCGATTTTCCTGGCGGCCTACCTGATCATGGCGTTCTTCCTCACCTTGGAGCGGATCTACAGCAGTTTCGCCTTCCTGCTCAGCAACGAAGACGCCGAAGACGAGGCCGCCGAAGCGCGACGTCGCACGTTCGACATGCCCAGCGCGCTGGTGGGCGGATCGTACCTCTTCGTGCTCATCGTCCAGGCGCTGGCCATCTTCTGGACACAAAGTCGCGGACCCTGGCTGGGGCTGGCTGCCGGTCTTTACATCTTTGTATTGCTGCTGCTCACAGGGCTGCGCCCGCGCCACTACCGCGCCTGGACAGCCACCTGGGTTGGTCTGGGCTTCCTGGGCGCTCTGTTTCTGGTGCTCATCAATGTTACGCCGTTGGGCGAGCCGCTGCGCAGTATGCCCTACGTGGGCCGACTCACCACCATCCTCGATACCAACGAAGGCACCAACCTGGTACGTACGCTGATTTGGGAAGGCGTGGCCGACATGGTGACGCCACACGATCCCATCGTCTTCCCCGACGGTGAACCCGACGCCGTGAACCCCATTCGCCCGCTGGTGGGCTACGGGCCGGAGGCGATGTGGGTGGCCTACAACAGCTTCTACCCGCCCGGCCTGGCCCAAGTGGAAGCACGCAACGCCAGCCCGGATCGCTCGCACAACGAAACATGGGACAGCCTCGCCATCACCGGCGGCTTCGGCTTCGTGGCCTACGTGCTGCTCTTTATGACCATCTTCTACTGGTCGTTGCGCTGGCTGGGACTGATCACTGGGCGCCGCGATCTGATCGTCTTCCTTTCGTTTTGGCTGGGCGGCGGCGCCGTGCTCACCGGCATCTTCGTGACCTTCGATCAGAGTTGGCGTTTCTTCGGCGTGGCGCTGCCGGTGGGCTTCATCATCGGCCTGATCCTCTACCTGACACTGGCCGTTTTCATCCACCCAGGCGCGCGCATCGAGCGCGAAGACCGACGACGCCAGTTGCTGATCATCGCCATCCTCGCCGCGGTGACAGCCCATTTCGTGGAGATCCACACCGGTATCGCCATCGCTGCCACGCGCACCTACTTCTGGGTGCTCGCCGCCATGCTGCTGGTTGTGGGCATGCGCTGGCTGACGCCGGAGTCGTTCGCCAATCTGACGCCTGTTGCGGCGACGGCGGCGCGTACATCTTCGGCGCGCGGACGTAGCCGTCGCGCCCGCACCGACGCGCCGGTGAGCGAAGGTGGGCTGCTCCCCAGCACGGTGCTGCCCGATCTGTTGGTGATGCTGACCCTGGCCTTCCTCTACACAACCAACTTCCAGGGCTTCTCGAATCCCTTTGAGATCCTCATCTTTAGTGTTACGCGGCGCATGCAAGACGGCGCGCCGGTGGGCAGCCCGGCGATTCTCTTCCTCGTCATCTTCACTTGGCTCATCGCGGTGACCATCGGCCTTTCGGTGGCGGCGCTGCGGCGCTCACAACCGGCCGACGCCGGCTGGTGGGCGCGTGGCTTCGCCGGCTACAGCCTTGTGCTGTGGGGTGGTTGGCTGATCTACGGCCTGATCCAGGCTGGGCGTCTGGTTGCGCCCGAGGCCGGCACCGATCTGGCGACGCAATTGAATCACATCGCCGGCCACTTCACGCTCTACACGTGGATCGTGGTGATCTGGGCGCTGGGTGCGGCCGTCGCTTTCGCCTGGTCGTTCTTCAACCAGCGGCGACCTGTGGCCACGCAAGCCGTCTTCAGCGTGGCCGGCGGCGCGGTGATCCTGGTGGCCATCCTCGCCATTGTCAGCACCGTCAACGTGGCGCTGGTGCGCGCCGACATCTTCTACAAACAGGGCCAGCAGTTCGACGCCAACGGCGATTGGGTGGGCAGCGTGGAACTTTACCGCCGCGCGCTGGCGGTGCGCCCGTCGGAAGATCACTACATGCTCTTCCTGGGGCGGGCGCTGCTGGAGCAGGCCAAGAAAGCGCCGGTGGAAAGCCCGTTGACCTTGCCGCAATCGCTCAACGTAGACGACGTCATCGGCCTCACCGCCGAAGAAGTGGCGCAGATGGGACGCGAAGATCTGCTGCGCGCCGCGGAGACGATCCTGCTGCGCGCGCAGGAAGTCAACCCACTCAACACTGATCACACCGCCAACCTGGCCCGCCTCTACCGAAGTTGGGCCGATCTCTCCAGTGATCCAACCGAACGCGCCACGAATCTGGAAAAAAGCCTCGACTTCTACAATGTGGCCACCACGCTCAGCCCCAACGCCGCCCACCTGTGGAACGAAAAGGGCGGCACGCTGGTGTTGCTGGGCCGCACCGACGAAGCCGAAGACGTCTACCGGCACAGCCTGTCGCTGGACGACCGCTTTGAGCAGACCTACCTGCTCCTGGCCGACTTGCTGGATCAGCAGCAGCGCAACGACGATCTGATCGCGCTGCTCGATCAGGGCATCGAAAATGTACCCAACAGCAACCAGTTGCGCAGCTTCCTCAGCGTGGTGCAGGCGCGCGCCGGCGAACTCGACGACGCCCTGGCGACCAATCTTGCCATTGTGGATCGCACCCCCAACGACGCCAACGCCGTGCGCAATCTGGCCATCCTCTACCGCGATCTTCAACAGCCCGACGAAGCGATCAAGTGGGCGCAAAATGGCATCGAAATCGCCCAGGCGCAGAATCTGCCCCAGGTGGAAAGCGACATGCACCGCCTGCTCATCGAGATCTACAACCAGCAAGGCAACACCGATCAGGTGATCGCCCAGTACGAGGCGATGGCGGCGGCGGCGCCGCAGGATGTGGCACTGCTGGCCAACCTGGCCACGCTCTACATACAAAACGACCGGCTACCCCAGGCCGAAGCGACCTTGCAGCAGTTGATGACGCTGCAACCAGACAACTACGACTATCCGTTCCGGCTGGCGCAGATCTACGCGACGCTTGGTCGGCTCGACGAGGCGCGCACATCCGCGGAGCAGGCGCTGCCGCTGGCGCCCGATACGGTGAAGCCTGCCGTCGAACAGTTCCTTGCTACATTGGGAGGGTGACCGTAAATGACGCCTTACCTGCTCATGGCCGCCAGCGCCCTGATCCTGGCCGTCGGCGGCACGCCGATGGCGCGTCAACTGGCGCTGCGCCTGGGGATTCTTGATCAGCCGGCAGCGCGCAAGATCCACGCCAGCCCGGTGCCGTTGATGGGCGGCATTGCCATCTACGGCGCCTTTATCCTGGCGCTGCTCTTCTTTGGTGAACGCCAGTACATCAACGAAGTGGTGGGTATCTTTGTGGGGGCGTCGCTGGTGAGCATCATGGGCATCATCGACGATCAGCGCGGCCTGGGCAGCTACATCAAACTTGCCGGCCAGGTGGTGGCGGCGGCCATCCTGATCTACAGCGGCGTGCAGATCCGCATCTTCGGCAACTGGCTGGACATCGGGCTGACCCTGCTGTGGGTGGTGGGCATCACCAACGCCTTCAACCTCCTCGACAACATGGACGGCCTCTCCGGCGGCATCGCCATGATCGCCGCCGTCTTCTTTACGCTGCTGGCGGCCATGAGCGACCAATACCTGGTGGGCGCGCTGGCGGCGGCGTTGGCGGGGGCAAGCGCGGGTTTCCTGATCTACAACTGGAACCCGGCCTATATCTTCATGGGCGACACCGGCAGCCTCTTCTTGGGATTCTTGCTGGCCGCGGTGGCGATCAAGTTGCGTTTCCCGTCCAACAGTGTTACGGTCACATGGATGATCCCCGTGCTGGTGCTGGCTTTGCCGATCTTTGATACAATGCTCGTCTTTGTGAGCCGGCTGCGCCGCGGCAAGAATCCGCTCACCACGCCGGGCAAGGATCACCTCAGCCATCGGCTGGCTCGCCTCACCGACAGCAGGCGCGAGGCGGTGTTGATCTGTTACCTGATCGCCGGCGCTGTGGGGCTGTCTTCGATCTACCTCACCCAGGCGACGCCGGTCGAAGCCGCCGTCATCGGAGGCGCCGTAGCACTTGTTGGGTTGGGTAGTCTCTGGTGGTTCGAGTTCCGCAACGGCGGCGTTTGATTACATCTTCAATATCGTGCTCCCATTGAGTGATCGACAGCCACAAACAGGCTGCCGATCCACCGCATCACCGAAAAGGAAGACCATTTTGCAAACTTTGAAATTGAACAATAACCGAATCTGGCTGCTCACAGCCGTGTTGACGGCATTGCTGCTGGTGGCCGCCTGCAACATCCCTGGTATTGCGCCCACTACAGATGACGCCGCCGCTCCCGCCGGGGATACCGTCCCTGCGCCCACCGAAGCTGCTGCCGCCGAACCGGCAGCCACCGCCGCACCCGAAGAAGATAGCAGCGACGGCTCACCCGCGGACCGTGTGGGCATGTACAGCAGCCCGCCCGAGATGACCATCGACACAAGCAAGTATTACTACGCCACGTTGAAGACCGAAAAAGGTGACATTCGCGTTCAGCTCTTCGCCGACCGCGCGCCCGTCACCGTCAACAACTTCGTCTTCTTGGCCCGCGAAGGCTACTACGACGACACCACCTTCCACCGCGTGCTCGACGGGTTCATGGCCCAGGCTGGTGACCCCAGCGGCACGGGCATGGGTGGACCCGGCTATCAGTTCCAGGACGAGATCTACACCGGCGGCAGCTTCGACCGCGCCGGTCTTCTGGCGATGGCCAATGCCGGCCCCGGCACCAATGGTAGCCAGTTCTTCATCACCTTTGCGCCCACAACCTGGCTGGACGGTCTTCACACCATCTTCGGCGAAGTGGTGGAAGGCGCCGCTGTCCTCGATCAGTTGACCCGCCGCGACCCGCAACAGGGGCCGGACTTCGACGGAGACAAGATTCTCACCATCGAGATCGAAGAGACGGAAGCCAGCGATCTGCCTACGCCCACACCGTTGCCGCCG
The DNA here is from genome assembly GCA_041391225.1 of Caldilineaceae bacterium. Lineage (GTDB taxonomy): Bacteria > Chloroflexota > Anaerolineae > Caldilineales > Caldilineaceae > RI-153. The sequence continues at coordinate 75,212 of JAWKOL010000013.1, read as the reverse complement.
CCTACACCCACGCCCACACCTTACGCGCCCAGCAGTATCGCCCCCGAAGACCTCACCGCCGGGGCTCGCCCGCTGGCCGAGCTGTCGATGGAGGAACGTAGCGGTCTCTTCAACACCGCGCCCGATATGGTCATCGACACGGCCAAGAGCTACAACGCCACGGTCTCCACTTCGCAGGGCGACATCGTCATCAGCCTGAACGATGAACTGGCGCCTACCACTGTGAACAACTTCGTGGTGCTGGCCTCGTTGGGCTACTACGACGGCACGCCCGTCAACGATGCGTCCACCGACCTGGTCATCTTCGGTGCTCCCGAGAATGTCCCTGCCAGCTATGCCGGCTACTACTTCTCCGGTGAACTCAACGGCGAAGCGGAATGGGGACCCGGCGCCATCGGCTTCCTCTACGCACAGGATCCCGCAACCGGTGCGTTGGTCAGCAACGGTAGCCAGGTGCTGGTGGCCTTCGAAGCGCCGCCCGCCGCCGCCGGCACGCAGATCTCGTTCTTCGGCGAAGTGGTCGAAGGTTTGGACATCTTGAGCAATTTGACACTCGACGATACAATTGTTTCCGTCACCATTCAGATTTCTGAATAGCATATTTCGCTGTACCCGTGCTGCGGTTCAGCCGGCAGCGTGAAATTGGGGGATCGGGAGATTGGGCGATTGGGCTTCTGCGCCACTCGTCCAATCTCCTAATCGCCAAATCTCCCATGCGCCAACAACACAACTCGCCCGAATCGCATCACAATACCCAGTTACGCACCAATCTGCACCAACTGGGAACAAACACCCCAACCCGTTCGTCCTGTGTAACGACTGGACTTTGTGACATGCTTGCTACCATCGCCGTTCCTCTGCGCGTAGGGAGATCCCAACATGGATGAACTGCCCGCCGCCGAGAACACGGCATCCCTGCAATCCGGCCCGTTCAACATCAACCTGCGTGCGTGCTCAGCGTGTTGGCGTTGATCGCAATCACGCTCGGATCTTTCTGGGCTGCGTTGAATCCTGGTTGGGTCCGGCAGGCCGGGCATTGGGGATACCTGGGTGCAACACTGATCAGCTTCCTGTCGAGTGCCACGGTCATTCTCCCGGCGCCGGGGTTGGCCGTCGTCTTCTCGATGGGCGGCGTGCTCAATCCAGTCTTGCTTGGTATCCTGGCCGGGATCGGTAGTGGCCTGGGTGAACTGAGCGGGTACGTGGCGGGCGCCAGTGGGCGGGCGCTGATCTCCCCTGATCGCACCCATCCCTTTGTCAGACACTTCACTACGCGCTACACCGCCATCGCCCTCTTTGTCTTCGCCATTCTGCCGCTGCCCATCTTCGACTTCGCCGGGATCGTCGCCGGGGCGATGCGGGTACGGCTGCCCGTCTTCTTGGGGACAGTGATTAGCGGCAAAATCATCAAGCACGTCATCATTGCCTTGATGGGCGCTGGATTCCTGCCTCTACTGCGCGTTTTTGTGGGCATGTAGCCTGCGCGTCACCCCTACCGTCTTCCGCTCGAAAACCACAAACAGGACAATTGTCCGCACCGCCTCCATTCTGCGGAAAGGGGATCGTCATGCCATCCTATCGACGTTGGATCAACCTATTTTTGCTGGTCGCTCTGCTCCTCAGTAGTTGCGGGCCGAGTGAGCCTGTCACCGCGTACACGGGAGGGGACATGTACTTCAGTGGCAATCCGCAAGACCAACCGCCCGACCCGTCGACGCCCTTCCGTCTCAGCGAAGGACAGCCCGACTTCGACCCCAACGCGCTGGACATTCCCACGGCGGAGACCACGCCGCTCGACGCCGACCAGCTTCAGGCCATCCTCAACCGCCTGCCCGCTGTACAGGCCGAAGAGGAGGATCAGCAGGAATACCGCCTGCCCGTGGAAAGCCTGCCGCCGCCCCGCCCTGGCAACGAAGTGGACCTGCCCTTCCCGCCCAGCGAAGACCAGGCCGCGCCCGACGTCGCCGATGACGCGCCCGTAGAGGTGCTGCGCTACTCACCCGAAGGCGATGTCCCCATCGTTCCGCAGATGAGTGTCACCTTCAACCAGGCCATGGTCCCGCTCACCAGCCACGAAGAACTGGCCGCCGCCGACGTCCCCGTGCAGTTGACGCCGGCAGTCTCAGGTCACTGGCGCTGGGTGGGCACGAAGACGCTCTTCTTTGAGGCCGACGTCGAGGGCGTGGATCGGCTGCCGATGGCCACCGAATACGAGGCCCCCATCCCCGCGGGGACAACCTCGATCAACGGCAACACGCTGGCCGACGCCGTGACGTGGACCTTCCGCACGCCGCCGCCCACGCTGCAACGTACCTACCCCAACGGCGGCGCTCAGCCGCTCTCACCGACGCTCTTTGCTTCCTTCGATCAGCGTATTGATCCCAGCGCGGTGCTCGAATACGTGCAGCTTTCGGCGGGCAGTGAGACGATCCCCGTGCGCCTGGCCGACGAGGACGAACTCAACAGTGTGCGCTGGCTCGTCAACAATGCCGAAGACGGTCGCTGGCTCGCCTTCAAGCCCACCCGCGATCTGCCCAAAGGCACGACCATCTCCGTCAGCTTCCGCGCGGGGACGCCTTCCGCCGAAGGTCCGCTGACCACAACCAACGCTCAGGGCTTCAGCTTCCAGACCTACGGGCCGTTCATGGTCACCCGATCTCAGTGCGGTTGGGGTGGCAACGAATGCCCGCCTTTCACCCCCTGGAACATCGAATTTAGCAACCCCATCGACATGGGCGCCTTCGATCCGGCGCTGATCACCATCGATCCCGAACTCAGCGCCGTCGATTACGACGTCTACGGTTACAACATCAGCATCCGCGGCAACACCGAAGGCCGCACCACCTACAACGTCACCCTCAGCGGCGACTTGCAGGACATCTACGGCCAGAAATTGGGCGAACCGGCAGAGTTGACCTTCCGCGTCGGCTCGGCCATGCCCTACCTCACCGCGCCGGGTGGACCGTTCATCGTCCTCGACCCGTCGGCGATACCGGTCTACAGCATCTACTCGGTGAACATCGGCCGCGTCAACGTGAAAGCGTACCGCGTGGCGCCCGAGCAGTACGTCGACTATTTGGCCTGGGTGCGCGATTCGTGGCGAAGAGAAGACGCACCACCGCCGCCCGGTGACCTGGTCCTTGAGCGCGGGATCGACATCCGCGGCGAAGCGGACGCGCTCAGCGAAACCCCCATCGATCTGAGTGATGCGGTGGACGGCACAGGTAGCCTGATCCTGCTCATTGAGCCTGATCCCGGCCTGCTTTCGTCGATCCTCAACCGCGACCAGGCCAACCGCATCCGCAACTACGCCACACAAAAGTTTATCCAGGTCACCCAAATCGGCGTGGACGCCTTCCACGACGCCGACGAGATGATCGTGTGGGCCAATCGCCTGGCCGACGGCCGCCCGTGGCCGACGCCGAGGTGACGTTGTGGCCTACCGGCGTCAGCGGCCGCACCGACGAGACCGGCGTGGTCACCTTGCCGCTGCCCGCGGACAACACCGCCCAACTCGTCCTCGTGCAGCAGGGCAACGACGCCGCGTTCCAACCCTATTCCACCTACTATTACGGTCGCAACGACGACGGTTGGCGCAAGCAGCCGCAGACCACCCAGGCCCGCTACTTCGTCTTCGATGACCGCGCCATGTACAAACCCGGCGAAACTGTCCACCTCAAGGGCTGGCTGCGCGGCATCACCCCCGGCCCCACCGGCGACGTGACCCTGCTCGACTCGAACTGGGCGAGCGCCATGAGTTACGAAGTCTACGAGCCGCAGGGCAACCGCGTGGCCGAAGGGACGCTGTCGCTCAACGCGCTGGGTGGCTTCGATCTGCAATTCGACCTGCCCGAAAACGTCAACCTGGGCTATGCCCGCGTCGATCTGCGCATCACCGGTGGTGTCCTGGCCAACAGCTACGACGGTTGGTACAGCCACAACTTCCAGATCCAGGAGTTCCGCCGCCCCGAGTTTGAGGTCAGCTCTTCGGTGAACGAAGGACCGTTCGTGGTGGGCGATCACGCGGTGACCACGGTCAAAGCGGCCTACTACGCCGGCGGCCCGCTCCCCGGCGCGGAGACCGACTGGACCGTGAGCGCGTCGACCACGTCCTATCGGCCGCCCAACTGGAGCGCCTTCACCTTCGGCTCGTGGACGCCGTGGTGGCGCTACGACTACGGCGACAGCAGCGACAGCTACTCTGCCAACTTCAACTCGCGCACCGACGCTTCCGGTGAACACACCCTGCGCATCGACTTCGACACGCCACAGAAACCGCTGCCCTACGCCTACGACGCCCAGGCCACCGTCTACGACGTCAACCGCCAGGGCTGGAGCACGAGCAGCAGTTGGATCGTCCACCCGTCCAATCTCTACGTCGGCCTGCGCACCACCGGCTACTTCGTGGAACGCGGCCAACTGTTGCCCATCGAAGTCGTTGTCACCGACATCGACGGCAACCCGGTGGCGGGCCATGCCGTGGGTGTGCGCGCCGCCCGCCTCGATTGGGAATACAAGAACGGCCAGTGGCAGGAAGTGGAAGAAGACGTGCAGACCTGCGCCGTCGAGACCACCGACGCCGCCGATGCCGACGATCCCAACGCCGAGTTCGCCACCTGCAACTTCAAGTTCGATCTGGGCGGACGTATCAGCATCACCGCCACCATCGAAGACGAGCAGGGACGCGCCAATCAGACCGAACTCACCCGCTGGGTCAGCGGTGGACAGCGCCCGCCCAGCCGCGATGTGGAACAGGAAGAGGCCCAGCTCATCCCCAGCGCCGAGACCTACCAGCCCGGCGACACCGCCGAGATCCTGGTGCAGTCGCCATTCTACCCGGCGGAAGGTCTCTTCACGCTGCTGCGCGACGGCGTTGTCACCCAGGAGCGCTTCAGCATGGACGGCCCCACCTACACGCTGCAAGTGCCTATCGACGACAGCTACACGCCCAACGCCTACGTGCAGGTGGATCTGGTTGGCTCGGCCCCGCGCCTCAACGATCAGGGCGAAGAACTCTCGGATCTGCCGCGCCGCCCGGCCTACGCCACCGGCCAGTTGAACCTGGAGATCCCGCCGCTCAGCCGCACGTTGACCGTCTCTGCCGCGCCGCAGGCCAACCGCCTGGAACCCGGCGGCAACACCGTCATCGACGTCAACGTGAAAGACGCCAACGGCGATCCTGTGGCCGACGCTGAACTGGCTGTGGTGGTGGTGGACGAGTCGATCCTGGCGTTGACCAACTACGAGTTGGCCGATCCCGTGGCCGTCTTCTATGGCGGGCGCGGCCCCGGACTCTCCACCTACCACAATCGCTCGAACCTGCTGTTGATCAACCCCGATCTGCTGGCCCAAGCTGCCGCCAACGTTGACGCCTTCGGTGGCGACGGCGCCGAAGTGATGACAATGGCAAGGGGAACTGCGATGCCGATGGCCGCCGCAGCGCCTGCCGCCGAAGAATCGATGGCCTTCGACATGGCCGCCGAAGCCGAAGCGCCCGCCGCCGAAGGTGGACAGGGCGAGGCGATCCGCGTGCGCAGCAACTTCGATCCGCTGGCGCTCTTCGCCCCCGAAGTGAGCACCGACGCCGACGGCAACGCCGCCGTCGAAGTCACCGTCCCCGATAACCTCACCCGTTACCGCGTGATGGTGGTGGCTGTGGGTGATGGCAAGTACTTCGGCTCCGCAGAATCGAACGTCACGGCGCGGCTGCCGCTGATGGTGCGCCCGTCGGCCCCGCGCTTCCTCAACTTTGGGGATCGCTTCGAACTGCCTGTGGTGCTGCAAAATCAGACCGACGATCCCATGACCGTGGACGTGGCGGTGCAGGCTACCAACGCCGATCTCACCGCCGAAAGCGCCATGTCCGTCGAAGTCGGCGAAGCGGACGGCGTGCGCGTTACCATCCCCGCCAATGACCGCGTGGAAGTCCGCTTCCCCACGACCACGGCCAAGGCCGGCACCGCCCGCTTCCAACTTGCGGGCGTCAGCGGGGGGTATTCTGACGCGGCGGAAGTCTCTCTGCCCGTCTACACCCCTGCCACCACCGAAGCCTTTGCCGTCTACGGTGAGGTCGACGACACCGGCTCGGTGCTACAACCCGTCCTCCCGCCCGACAACGTGATCCCGATCTACGGCGGGCTGGAAGTCTCGATGTCGTCCACCGCGGTGCAGGCCCTCACCGACGCCTACATCTACCTGGTCGACTATCCCTTCTACTGCTCCGAGCAGATCGCCTCGCGCATCATCGGTGTGGCGGCGCTGCGCGACGTGCTCACCGCCTTCGACGCGCCCGGCCTGCCTTCGGCTGAAGAGATCAACACCTTCATGGCCGCGGACATCCAAACCTTGCAGACGTTGCAAGCGTCCAATGGCGGCTTCCCAATCTGGCGACAGGGCGGCGAAATCTGGCCGTACTACAGCGTCCACGTGGCGCACGCCCTGGCCCGGGCGCGGCTGAAGGACTACGCTGTCCCCGAGGACATGATCAGCCGCTCGCTCAACCACCTGCGCAACATCGAGAGCTATATCCCCGGCTGGTACAGCCAGCGCACCAAGGACAGCCTGGTGGCCTACTCGCTCTACGTGCGCAAGCTGCTCAACGATGTGGACACCGTCAAGGCGCGGCAACTCATCGACGTCCGCGGCCTGGACAACCTGTCGCTGGAAAGCATCGGCTGGCTGCTCTACACGATCACCGGTGACGGGGCATCGCAGGGGCAGATCGACCAGATCCGCCGCTACCTCAACAACCGGGTCAGCGAGACAGCGGGCGCAGCCAACTTCGTTGATGGCTACGACGACGGCGAGTACCTGCTGCTCCATTCCAACCGCCGCACCGACGCCGTCCTCCTCGAAGCGCTCATGGCCGATCAGCCCGACAGCGATCTGATCCCCAAACTGGTGCGCGGCCTGCTCAACCACCGCGATCGAGGACGCTGGCGCAGCACCCAGGAGAACATGTGGGTGCTGCTGGCGCTGGACGGCTACTTCAACCGCTACGAAGCGCAGACACCCGACTTCGTGGCCCGAGTCTGGCTCGGGGATCAGTACGCCGGCAGCCAGGAGTTCCGCGGCCGCTCCACCGACACCGTCAATCTGGACATCCCCATGCAGATCGTCCAGGACAGCCGCGAGCAAGCAGCGTCGGACGGCACCGTGCCGCTGATCCTGCAAAAAGAGGGCGACGGACGGCTCTACTATCGCCTGGGCATGCGCTACGCCCCCACCGATCTCTCGCTCGATCCGGCGGATCACGGCTTCACCGTGCTGCGCACCTACGAGGCCGTAGACGATCCCGCCGACGTGCGCCAGGACGAGGACGGCACGTGGCACGTCAAAGCCGGCACCCGCGTCCGCATCCGCGTGACGATGGTGGCCCCGTCGCGACGCTACCACGTGGCGCTGATCGATCCGCTGCCCGCGGGCTTCGAGGCGCTCAATCCGGCCCTGGCCGTGGTCGGCGACATCCCGCAGAGCGATCCCAGCACTCAGAATCGCTATGGCTGGTGGTGGTGGGGTCCCTGGTACGAGCATCAGAATCTGCGTGATCAGCGCGCTGAAGCCTTCACCTCGCTGCTGTGGGACGGCGTCTACGAGTACACCTACGTCGCCCGCGCCACCACGCCCGGCGAATTCATCGCCCCGCCCGCCAAGGCGGAAGAGATGTACTCGCCAGAGGTGTTCGGGCGTAGCGGGACGGATCGGGTGGTTGTGGAGATTGGGGAGTAGAGATTGAAGGATTAGGAGATTGCGCCCGGCGCGAGATGCGCCGGGCGCTTTTTGGTGGCGGCAACAGACATTTCATAGAGAATATCGCCTTTATGTAGGGTTGAAACCCTCTGCTGACACCGAGAAGTCGCCTCAGCGACTGGGAGAAATTCTGCAGCGCCTGAGGGCGCTTTTCTGTGTCAGGGCGGGATTTCAATCCCGTTGCGAGTTTTGCGCTAGCCACAGTGCCCGGCACTGTTTGCCCCGAATTTGAATTACACCCGTTGCTGCCAAGTTCCTTGAGATCCGTCCGCGAAAGGGCTATACTGCGATGTAAGTGGTCATGAAATTCCACATCAGCATCCATTTCAGGCAAAACTCTATTCAAGATTCACCCAATCTAGAAGGAGGATCGATGTGGCTCCTCACCGCAGCAGTTCACCTGTGCGCGCAATCCACGCGAGGGTTCGTCCTGACGCTTGTGTTCTTGCTGCTCTTTGCGCTCTCTGCTTCCCCACCGCTCTGGGCCGCCACCAATGTCAGCGGCCCCATCACCACCAATACCACCTGGACGCTTGCCAACAGCCCCTACATCGTCACAGATGACGTTACTGTCGAAGCCGGTGTTACGTTGACGATCCAACCCGGCGTCGTGGTCAAATTCGACAGCGGCACCGACGAGCTTTGGGTCAACGGTACGCTGATCGCCGATGCTTCGGGTGGCTCCCCATCTACTTCACGTCGATAGACGATCACACCGTTGGCGGCGCCACCGGGGACGGCTCCCCGCGCCCAACGACTGGAGTTCGATTCGCTTCACGCCAAGCAGCAGCGGCAGCGTGCTGGACAACGTCATTGTGCGCTACGGCGGCAACTGGTACAACGAAAACGTCACGTCGCCACCCGCGCGGTGACGCTGCGCAACAGCACGATTTCGCATTCGGGCGAGTACGGCATTCAGTTCGAGAACACGCTGCCCGCGTCGCTGACCAACCTACGCTTCGAGAACAACGGCGCTGTGCGGCCTATGCCGACCTGGAAAACAACGCCGATTCGGTTGTGCTGTCGGGGAACAGCGGCGTGGGCAACCAGTACAACGGCCTGCAAGTGGACGGCACGATCACGGGAACGGTCACATGGGACGGGGACAACGCCTTCCCCTTCCTCGTCAACGGTGACCTGACGGTGAACGAGGGTGCGCAGTTGACGCTCACGCCCGGCACGGTGATGAAGTTCCGCAACAGCACCGACGAACTGTGGGTCAACGGCACGCTGATCGCCGACGCCTCGGGGACGGGGACACGCCCATCGTCTTCACCTCGTACATCGACGACGCTGTGGGCGGCGACACCAACGACGACGGCAGCGCCACCTCCCCTGCGGCCAACGATTGGAGTTCGATCCGCTTCACGCCAAGCAGCAGCGGCAGCGTGCTGGACAACGTCATCGTGCGCTACGGCGGCAACTGGTACAACGAAAACGTCCACGTCGCCACCCGCGGTGACGCTGCGCAACAGCACGATTTCGCATTCGGGCGAGTACGGCATCCAGTTCGAGAACACGCTGCCCGCGTCGCTGACCAACCTGCGCTTCGAGAACAACGGGCTGCGCGGCCTATGCCGACCTGGAAAACAACGCCGATTCGGTTGTGCTGTCGGGGAACAGCGGCGTGGGCAACCAGTACAACGGCCTGCAAGTGGACGGCACGATCACGGGAACGGTCACATGGGACGGGGACGACGCCTTCCCCTTCCTCGTCAACGGTGACCTGACGGTGAACGAGGGTGCGCAGTTGACGCTCACGCCCGGCACGGTGATGAAGTTCCGCAACAGCACCGACGAACTGTGGGTCAACGGCACGCTGATCGCCGACGCCTCGGGGACGGGGGACACGCCCATCGTCTTCACCTCGTACATCGACGACGCTGTGGGCGGCGACACCAACGACGACGGCAGCGCCACCTCCCCTGCGGCCAACGATTGGAGTTCGATCCGCTTCACGCCAAGCAGCAGCGGTAGCGTGCTGGACAACGTCATCGTGCGCTACGGCGGCAACTGGTACAACGAAAATATCCACGTCGCCACCCGCGCGGTGACGCTGCGCAACAGCACGATTTCGCATTCGGGCGAGTACGGCATCCAGTTCGAGAACACGCTGCCCGCATCGTTGACCAACCTGCGCTTCGAGAACAACGGGCTGGCCGCGGCCTATGCCGACCTGGAAAACAACGCCGATTCGGTTGTGCTGTCGGGGAACAGCGGCGTGGGCAACCAGTACAACGGCCTGCAAGTGGACGGCACGATCACGGGAACGGTCACCTGGGACGGGGACGACGCCTTCCCCTTCCTCGTCAACGGTGACCTGACGGTGAACGAGGGTGCGCAGTTGACGCTCACGCCCGGCACGGTGATGAAGTTCCGCAACAGCACCGACGAATTGTGGGTCAACGGCACGCTGATCGCCGACGCCTCGGGGACGGGGGACACGCCCATCGTCTTCACCTCGTACATCGACGACGCTGTGGGCGGCGACACCAACGACGACGGCAGCGCCACCTCCCCTGCGGCCAACGATTGGAGTTCGATCCGTCTCAGTGCTGGCAGCCGCGGCAGCGTGCTGGACAACGTCATCGTGCGCTACGGTGGCAATTGGTTCGCCGAGCAGATCTACATCAACACCAGCGACGCGCTGCTTCGCAACAGTGTATCCTCGTTTTCGGGGGATCGCGGGCTAACCGTTGAGGGCGCAGCGCCGCAGATCTACGCCAATCAGTTTGTGCAGAATCGCGACGGCGTGGGCTTCGGCGCAGGGGCCACCGGCTGGATCACAAACAGCGTGATCCTGCAGAATAGCGAAGAAGGTGTCTACGTCACCGGCGGCGCGGCGCCCACGCTGCGCAACAACGCCATCTTCGGCAACGGCAATTACGGCGTCCAGCACGTCGACAACAGCACCGTCACCGACGCTGTGGACAACTACTGGGGATCGCCGTCCGGCCCGCCACACCACCACCAATCCATCGGCCACCGGGGATCGCGTCAGCGACTACGTGAAGTACACGCCCTGGCAGCCTGCGCCCAAGAACGGCCTGCTCACCGGCGATCTGCTCTTCGTGGCTGTGGGGCCGGGCCGCGTCAGCCCAGGGCAGCGCACACCTACAACCTGTCCTACGCCAACCTCACCACACGAACCATCGAAAGCGCCGTGGCTGTGCTGGTGCTGCCCTTTAGCGCCGAATACCTCAACAGCACCGACGGCGGCATCTACTGGCCCGAGAAGCATCAAGCTTTCTGGCAACTGGGCGACGTGCCATCGGGCGAAGGCGGCGTGATTTCGGTGGATGTGCGTTTCTTCTGGGGCCTGCCCGACAACCTGCAAGACGAGGCGATGGGCCTGCTCCTGGCCACAAACATCGAAGACTGTCCCCTCGATCCGGCGCCGTATCTGTCCTATACGCCGAGATCGTTCACTGGCAGCACGGATCTTTCCGCTGCCCAGGTCGAACAGGATCGCCAATCCTATCCCGATCTGGAGACCATCTACCAGGATGCGCTAACCCAGGGCTATCAGTTCGTCGACGCCGTGGAAAAGCAGACCAATAGCGGCGCGCTGATCCGCCAGATCACGTTGATCGACTTCGACCGCGCCATAGTCATGTACCTGCTGCGTCAAGGCAGCCGCGTGCAAGCGTCTATCTACACGCCCGACAGTTTCGGTGTGCGCACGGCTACCGGCGGCTACGTCCGCGATCTGGCCTCCGGCAACGTCGATTACTGGGGGAGCTGGGCCGGGGCAACTGAGCTTTCGCTGGCCGAGATGCAGGTCCTCGACGAGGGGCGTGCTTCTTCAACTGCATTGTGGAAAACCTGCTCCGGCTGGTTGGTCGCCAACAAGATCAAGGCCATCGGCAGCCTGCTCAACGCCAACGATTGTTACATCTGCAAGAACACCGGCAACCCCGACGCCTGCGCCAAGTGCGGCGGTACCGTCTCGGGCCTGCCCGGTGTGGGCGAGGCGGTGGACACGCTGCGCTGCGGTTCCGACTGCGCGGACAACCCCGACAGTCACCTCTGCACCGCGGACAAGCGCACCTGCGATCAAAGCCTGTGGAACATCTACCACCTGCTCGATGTCCCCAACTACAAGGTGCTGCGCTGCCTGGGTGGACGCTACGCACCGCTGCCCGAGGTCGTCACCTGCGCCTTCGGCACCAAATGTGTGGAAGATCAGGGCTGCGTCGACTGCAACGCTTCCGGCGCCGACTGCAACCGTACCAGTGTGCGCATCGCCCGTGATCCCAACGCCAAATATGGCCCGGTGGGCGAGCTGCTGCCAGGGCAGACCGTCACCTACACCGTCACCTACGAGAACGAGGGCGGCGGCACAGCCTTCGGCGTCTTCGTGGCGGACGAACTGAGCGAGCACTTTGATCCGGCGTCGGTGGTGTTGACTGGCGATGGCACTTTCTATCCCGAAAGCCGCCTGATCAGTTGGAATGTGGGTGAACTGGCCCCCAAGGGCGAAATCGGCTCCGAGGGCGCAGTCACCGTGACGGCCAAACTCAAAAACAACCTACCCAGCGGTACGGTGATCCGCAACCAGGCCACGGTCTACTTCCCCAGCGTACCCGAGGTGACGCCCACCAACGCTGTGGTCAACACGATCCAGGCGCTGGTGGCCGATCCGCAGTCGCTGACCGTTGAGTCGGGGCAGTCGCTTGCCGTCGTCCTCACCGGCAAGGATGCGGCGGCGCCACGGTGTCCTATGCGCTGGTGGACGAACCGATCTACGGCGTTGACAGGATCGCCGCCCAACCTCACCTACACCTCGCGCGCCGGTTTCAGCGGACAGGATCGCTTCACCTTCCGCGTCACCAACGCCGTCACCCAGAGCCTGCCCGGTGAAATCGTGATCCAGGTCGATCCCTGGTCGGGCGATGTCACACCGCCCACGGTGACGTGGACGCAGCCTGCCGACAGCGCAAACCTGTCTGCGGTCAGCGCCACGCCTGCCTTCACCGACACGGGCGGCGCCGCCTCACGCCCGTGATCCTGGCCCACGTCTCCGAACCGCTGGCGCCATCCACGGTGACGACGCAGACGGTGAGCGTGCGCGCCGAAGGCGGCGCTGTGCTGCCCATCAGCGTCAACTATGATGCCATCGGCGACCGCATCGAAATCGTCCTGCGCAGCGCGCTGGTCATGGACACGCGATATGTTGTCAGCATGGGGCAGGGTGTCACCGATCTGGCGGGAATGCGTTGGGGGCGGACTATGTGTGGTCCTTTACCACGGGGCAGGTGAGCAGCGAAGAGAATATCTACCTGCCTGCGATTCTACGCTGATCGAAAAGACCCGCCGGGTTTCAGAAAACCCGGCGGGTCTACGCTGCTCTGTCACAGTTCTCCCAGCCAGCGAACCCAATCAAGCTCTGCGCGCACAGCGTTGAACAACCGCTTGTCTGCCGTCCAGAATTGACATCGCTCGAATTCTGCTAGGGCCAGATAGTGCGCGTCATACGCGGCGGGGCGGTTGTATCTCCGCGCCAATTCCCAAGCCCGCCTGTGTAGATGTTGAGGGTAGAAGAACTGAATCGTCAGCCCAAGCAGTGTTGTGAGCATCTGTTCTTCTTCGTTTACCGAGACAATGCCACGGTGTGTCTTGTTGCGCATGACGGATGTTGTTTCGTATCGCCAAATGGTTGGCGCGATTGGGGTGACGCCACTCTCTGCCCATTGAAGCCATAGCGCAGTCGCCTTGTGACTGTCATCTTCCTTCAGGACCAGTTTTAAGGTGATGCCGGAATCTACAACGACCTTCGTCACGGGATCAATCCTTCGCGTAGCTGACGGAGCGTTTCGCTTGAATCCTCAATCTCAATGCCATGTGACGCCAAGTACTCGGCGTGTTCTTCACGAAGCTGGTTAGCCAATGCCAGATCAGACAACATTTTCATTCGCGTTGTCTCTTGGTCGGTCGCTTGGTTTGACTCCAAACGCTGGAGTTCCTCGTAGCTGAGGATCACTACCTTGGGTTGCCCGTGTGACAACAGCACCAGCCGTTCATCGCCGTAAGCCACGCGGTTGACATATTCACCCAGGTGCTGACGCAGTTCGGTCATGGAAATTGTTGTCTCTGCCATCGTGTTTCGTCTCCTGAATACAAAAAACGTATGATTCGTATGAATTATACGAATCATACGTTTCAATTGCAACAGATGTTTGTCCAAATCTCCTCAATCCCCGGCACACCGTGCAGGCCAGTCGCCGCCCGCACCGCGTTGACCACCGCCTGCGCCAGAACGTCCGCGGCCACAGCCCCAATCAGGCTGGCCGACGCGTCGGCTTCGCCGGTGGAGAGCGCGAAGACAGTGTCGCCGTCGAACGAAGTGTGGATGGGGCGGATCGTGCGCGCCAGGCCATCGTGGGCCATGCGCGCCACTTGGGTTGCGCCGGCTTTGCTCAGCCGGGCGTTGGTGGCGACGACGGCCAGCGTGGTATTGCTGCGGCTGACATCTTGAAAACTTGCGGCGAGTCCTTGCTCGACAATGCGCATGGAATCGGCAAAGCCGCCGTCGGGGCGTCGTGCGCCTGCCAAGATCGCGCCGGTAGCTGGATCGATGACGTCGCCCACGGCGTTGACCGCCACCAGCGCGCCCACCACGAGACCCGATCCCAAGACACGGCTGGCGCTACCGACGCCGCCTTTCATGCTCAGGCCAGGACCGGCCATTTTGCCCACGGTGGCGCCTGTCCCCGCGCCGATGGTTCCTTGAACCACGGGGGCGCTTGTAGCGTCCTCGCAGGCGGCGAAACCCTCCGCCGCGCCAGGACGCACGTCCGCGGCCTATGCCCAGATCGAAGAGGATCGCCGCCGGTACGATGGGTACTTTGGCGATGCCGGTATCGAATCCACGTCCTTGCGCTTCGAGCCAATGCATGACGCCATCCGCGGCAGCCAGCCCAAACGCGCTCCCGCCACTCAACAGCACAGCATGGACCTTCTCCACCATGCAAACCGGATCAAGCAGGGCGATCTCGCGCGTGCCTGGGGCAAAGCCGCGCACGTCCACACCGGCGATGGCTCCGTCGGGTGGGCAGAGGATCACCGTGCAGCCGGTGGCCGCGTCGCGATCCGTCCAGTGTCCCACACTCAGGCCGGGGACATCGGTCAATGTGCCGTTCACGGGGACGGCTCCGCCGGCGGCGCGGGCTTCACAAATTCAACATGTTCGGGGCTGTCCAGCCCGGCCTGCAGTAGCGTCTGCATGGCGGCAAAATCGTTCTGCCACACATGATCGGGGTGGATCCACAGCCCGGGGAAGAGACGGCTGCGCAGCACGCCTTCATCGTCCGCGGTGATGGGCTGAAATTCACCGTCGACGAGATGGAACCAACGCGCCTCTTGCTCGTAAGCCACAAAGACCAGATATTCCCGTACACCGCTGCGCTGATAGACGCGCAGCTTCTGGTGCAAGTGATAGGCGGCGCTGCTGGCGGCAACTTCGATCACAAGATCCGGTGAACCCAGGAGTAGACCCTTTTGTGTGACTGAAATCTGCTTGCCTACAGAATTGTCTTGCCAAAGACAGATGTCAGGTTGCACTTCATTGTCGTTATCCAGGCGGACCGACTGATTGTCTCCCATCTGTACCGACGGGGTGCCAGCCAGATAGAGACCGGCCCAAAAAACTAACTGTGCGTGCGGTTTGCTGTGGGACGTGTAGACTGGTGAACTCACGTAAACGACTCCTTCTACGAGTTCAGCTTTTTTGATGCTTGGGTGTTGCGCGTAGCGCTGATGGAACTCGGCCACGCCCAGTCGATCCCCACTTTGCAGCGGCGGCGCTGTGCGTGATGCTTCGTTGCGGATGTTGTCGGTTTCGGTTGATGTGTCCAACTGTGCAGGTGACACGACTGCCATGATTCGCCTCCGTTTGTCCTCACCCTGGCGCTGACGTAGAATGAGGGCGATTGGTGCTATTCTAACACATCCCTAGAGCTTCATCGCAGCACACAAAACTCAACCTGAGATTCACAGCAGCTTGATGCGGCAAACCTGTGTACCCAAGACAGGCTACTGCGCACTGTAATTTCAGGACAAAACTAAAGAGGAGCCTACCATGTCGTGGGAATTTGAAGTGTTGGCCGAGCCGATGGGCCTCACCGAAGGGCCGGCCTGGGACGGCAGCGGCCTGCTTTTTACCAACATCCCCAACAGCCGCGTCATGCGCTACGGCGCGGCAAACGGCGAGATCAGCGTGGTGCGCACGGGGACAAACAACGCCAACGGCCTGATGCTCGATCCCGCAGGGGAACTTTACGCCTGCGAGGGAGGCAACGGGCGGCGCATGGTCCGCTACGAAAAAGACGGCGGCGTCACGGTGTTGTGTGACAACTACGAAGGGAAGCGCCTCAACAGCCCCAACGATCTGGCCATCGACTCGCAAGGACGCGTCTGGTTCACCGATCCGCGCTACGGCGACTACCGCGACGACATGGAGCTGGATCACGAGTCCGTCTTCCGTCTCGATCCCCAGCCCGACGGCACGTGGAAACCCGTGCGCATGACCTTCGACACCACATCGCCGAATGGGCTGCTGCTCTCGCCCGACGAGCGTACGCTCTATGTCGCTGAGAGCAAGTACGGCGAAGGACGCAACGCAACTGCGCGCCTACCCTGTCCTCGAAGATGGGACGCTGGGCGAGTGCGCCGTGCTGCACAACTTCTACCCGCACCGCGGCATCGACGGGATGTGCCTGGATAGTGAGGGCAACCTCATCGCCACGGCCGGCTGGGAAGTGAGCGGCCCCGGCGGCATGATCTACGTCTTCGCGCCGAATGGACGTGTCCTTGAGACACATCCGTTGCCATGCAACCGCCCCACCAACTGCATTTTCGGTGGGCCGGATCTGCGTGATCTCTATGTTACATCGATTGAGGGTCATCTGCTGCGGGCGCGCACGGATCGGCGGGGGAGAGGAGATTGAGAGATTGGGCGATTAAGCGATTGGGAGATTGATGGTGCTGCAAGCAACAAAGAGACCGGACATCCGATGATGTCCGGTCTCTGGAAAATCTCTAAATCGCCAAATCGTCCAATCTCTTCTGCTAATCGTCGCCTTCTTCTTCTGTGGACGGAGCACTGGACGTAGCAGGGCGTGTGCCGCCGGAGCGGCCACTCTGCCAACTGCTGAGGTTAGAACTGACCGAGCTGAAGCCGCCGGCGCCCATCTTGAATTCGCCCTCGAAGAAAGCGCCTTCGTCGACGACGAGCGTTGGGGCTTGGGCCTTGCCGCGCATTTCGCCCGAAGCTTCGATGGTCAAGCGTTCTTCACAGGAGAAATCGCCATTGGCCGAACCGGCAATGGTGGCGTTGCGGGCGCGAACTGTGGCTGAGACGTTGGCGCCTTCGGCCACGATCACGGTACCCTTGCAATCGATTTCGCCCTCAAACGAGCCTTCGATCAGGATATCCCCGTCCGAACGGACGTTGCCGTTGAAGTTGGATTCTTTGCTGATCACCGTGCGCGGGGACGGCGCTGACTGCTGCGTCGAACGAGACATCGGGCGTTCGCGTTCGCGCTCACGATCTCGTTCGCGTTCCTGAGGCTGCATAGGCAAGTCGGGATAGGGCAGTCGCTCGCGAGGCACTGGGTTCATGGCTCTTCTTTCTCCTTCCGGGTTCCACTTCCCCTGGCTGACAGGCAGACGTTCGGGCCGTTGTGGTGTCGGATCAAAGCGTGGCTGCGGCGCCGACTCCGACGGCCGCGGCGGTTCTGGCATCTGAGGGGCCGATTCCGGCCTGCGCTGCGGTTCCTGCATACGCTGCGCCGGTTCTGGGAATCGCGGCGTTGGTTCCGGCATCTGTGGCGCCGGTTCCGGGCGTCGCGGTGCGGAGGCCAAAGGCGGAGAAGTCGCTTCCTTCTCCTTTTGCACCGATTCCGTCGGCCTGGGTGCAGCCGGGGATTCAAGGAATCGCGGCGGTGGCGGCACCGATTCTGTGGGCGAGGGAAGCGGCCGATCATTGGCCGGTTCCTGGGGCTGCTGCATTTCCTCTTCGGATGGTTCGTTTTGAGCCAGGGCAGCCTTGGCACGTTCTACCAATGGAGAAGGCTCCTGGTAGATCGGTTCTTCGTCTTGTTCGTCCTTCTTATCGCGTTTGAAGAATTGCATTCCGAACTCATTTCCTCCATTTCTCAGGCGATGCGGAACAGCCAATCTGGTTGCTTGCGCCACTTGCTGCGGGTGGTAACCTATTGTCGGCGGCAGGGCTTTCTGGCGGCCATCCTCATCAGGACAAAGCTTATACCATAGTATACACGAAAACGTTCAAAAGAAAGCAACTGTTCCAGACGCATTTGCTCAGCGTCTATGTGCGCCTGAGTTTCTGGGCCATACTGGATGTTGCACAGTGTTAAGACAGTGGCTGATTGTACGCCAAGCGTGTCCACTGTGCAAGCTGACACGACACACTGCGTTTGGAGAGACGTTTGATCGTCTTTATAATATGGTTCGCATTCATGATTATCCAGACTCGTATGAAATAGATCGCCCATGC
The DNA here is from genome assembly GCA_041391225.1 of Caldilineaceae bacterium. Classification (GTDB taxonomy): domain Bacteria; phylum Chloroflexota; class Anaerolineae; order Caldilineales; family Caldilineaceae; genus RI-153. The sequence continues at coordinate 56,944 of JAWKOL010000013.1, read as the reverse complement.
CTTTTTTCAAGTCAGACAGACAATTATATAATGTATTGCAGGCCGTTTTTGATCAGGTACGCCAAAAACCAGAGCATATCGAGACGTTCACGCGCAGCAATCTTGTGATCCGTATGCAGTTTGCCGATCCAAGTGCGCAGGTGCTGCTCGATGGTCGCCAACCACCGATGGAAGTCTTTTTCGGTGAGCGACCTGGTCGCGCCGATCTGGAGTTGACGATGCTGGCCGACGATCTTCACGCCATCTGGATGGGGCACAAGCGCCTGCGCGATTCGTTCTTCAACGGCGATATCAAAACCCGAGGCAATGTCTTTCGTGCCAGCAAATTGACGGATCTTTTCCGTGAAGCCGAGCGCGCCTACCCGCAGGTCCTCGCGGACCTGGGGCTTGGGTAAGGGAAGTTGCTTTGACACTCGATTTTAGTCACGCTATAATCCTGCCAGTGTCCGCAGTGCTACCCGTGCAAGAGAGGAAGGAGTAGCATGGACGTTACCGACGAGATCAAGGCGCGCATTGACATCGTTGACTTCATCTCCCGCTACGTACCTCTGAAACGAGCCGGACGTACCTACAAGGCGAATTGCCCCTTTCACCAGGAAAAGACACCTAGCTTCGTCGTCTTCCCGGATACAGGGACATGGCGTTGTTTTGGCGCTTGCGGCACCGGAGGCGACGTTTTTTCGTTTCTGATGAAGCGAGAAAACATGGACTTCCGCGAGGCGATGCAGGAATTGGCCCGTGAAGCGGGTGTTGAACTGGTCGATGACCAGCAGGGCGATCAAGAGAATGCCCTGCGCGAACGTCTGTACACCATCAATGCACAGGCCGCTCAGTTCTTCCGCAACCAATTGCACCGTCATCCTGCCGCCGAAGAAGCGCGTACGTACCTGCGTGGCCGTGGCATCAACGCCCAGGTGGCCGAGCAGTTCCAGCTTGGCTTCGCCCTCGATAGCTGGGATGCACTGCACGATCACCTGTCTGAGTTGGGCTATTCCGCCGACGAGCAGCACCGGGCCGGTGTGTTGAAGCACAACGAAGACCGAGATCGCTACTACGACGCCTTCCGCAATCGCTTGATGATCCCAATTGCCGACCGACAAGGGCGCATCGTCGGCTTCGGTGGGCGTGTACTCGACAAGAGCCAGCCCAAGTATCTCAACACAGCCGATACACCGCTCTTCAACAAATCACAAACCGTCTATGGCCTGGATAGAGCGCACAAGGCGATCCGCGAAGCCGACGCCGTGGTGATCGTAGAAGGCTACATGGACGTGATCGCTGCCCATCAGTTTGGGTACAATAACGTGGTTGCCTGCCTGGGGACAGCATTGACCGAGGAGCAGCTACGGCAACTTCAACGGTACACCAACAACTTCATCCTGGCGTTGGATGCCGACGCCGCCGGTCAGCAGGCCACGATACGAGGCTTGAATCAGGCGCGACAGGCGTTGAAACGGGTGCGCAAACCCGTGGTAACGTCTTCGGGGCGTGTGCGCATGGAGAGCCGATTGGCGGCAAATCTGCGTATTGTGGCCCTGTCACAGGGAAAAGACCCTGACGATATTATTCGTAAGCAGCCTGAATCCTGGGCGGCGCTGGTGGAGAAAGCGCAACCACTGGTCGACTATTTCATCAATGTCGTCGGCGCACAGTCAGATATGTCCTCGGCGCAGGGAAAGGCGGAGGCGGTGGCCGAGCTTGCCCCGCTCATCGCCGAACTGGACGATGAAATCGAGCGCCAGCACTACACCCAGCAGTTGAGCCGCCTGGTGCAGATCGATGAACAGACAGTTGCCCACCGAGTCCAGGCCGCGGCACGCACCATGTCGCACCAGGAGACACGCAGCGCAGCCTCGGCACGCATTCGCCGTAGAGACGAGCCGCAGCGCGACACTGCCGACGACAGCGTCAACGTAAGAGTCACCGCGTCGGCGCCACAGCCTGCATCTGCCGCAGAAGACAATGTCCGTTCGGACGTTGCCCTGGAGCGATTTCTGCTGGCACATCTATTACAGGAACCCAATCTGTTGATCTGGCTGGCTTCGATGTCGGAGCAGTTGGAGATTAACCTACTACGTGTCGACGAGCTGCAACGCACTGAACACAAAGAGATCTTTCTTGCCCTGAAACGTTTTATCACCAGTGACGAGAACTGGGATCTCGAAACATTCCAGGAAACGCTTCCACATCATCTGCATGGCCGATTGGCGGCATTGATCCACGCTGCTGCTGCATCGCCCGCACGCGACCTGATGGAAATGCAAGAAGCCGTTTTGAAGGCCGTGATTCGGTTGCGACGCGAACATTTGCGCGAGGACCTTAGCGCAATGCAGTTTTTGCTCCAAGACGCCCAACAGAACGACGATCGCGATGCCGTGTTGGGGTACTCCACTGCAATCAACACCAACCGTCGCGAACGTCATCACCTGGAACAAGTGCTGGAACGCTTAAACCGCGTCTCATACGACGCCGGTCGTATAGACCAGGGCATACGCATTGCCTAATACTAGTGATCTTCGATCAGGAAAAAACATGGCTAGAAGACGAACCACCCCGAACCGATCAGCCGAAACCCAAACCAATCGCGCACCAGCGTCCAGCTCCGAGAGTGAATTGGACGAATACATCAAGCTTGGCGAGGAGCAAGAGGAAGAGGAAGATCTGTTCGAAGACATCGCCGACGATGAAGAAGAAGAAGACGACAGCGCACCGCTGCCGCGCATCGAACGTGATCTTGAACTAGAAGCCGAAATCGAACAGGAGAAGTACGTTCCCGTCGAGAAGGTGATCGAAGACGTCGCCGAAGTCAGCCAGATCCTCGATCCGGTGCGCATGTATCTGCGCGAGATCGGCCAACATGATCTGCTGACTGCCGAAGAAGAAGTCTCCTTGGCCAAGCGCATTGCCCTCGGCGTCGAAGCAGAAGAGAAGATGACGGCCTTGCGCGAGCAACACGGCGACCTCCTCGACGAATATGGTTCCGATGGCATCGACTGGGACGCCATCGACCGCTACAAGGCGCAACTCCGCGATGGCAAGCTGGCGCAGGATCAACTGGCGCAGAGCAACCTACGCCTGGTGGTGAGTGTGGCCAAGCGCTACATTGGTCGGGGCCTCAACTTCCAGGATCTGATCCAGGAAGGCAATGTCGGTCTGCTGCGGGCAGTGGAGAAGTTCGACTACACGCTGGGCTTCAAATTCAGCACCTACGCCACTTGGTGGATCCGCCAGGCCATCAGCCGCGCCATCGCTGATCAGGCGCGCACCATCCGCATCCCTGTGCATATGGTGGAGACCATCAACCGTCAAGTGCGCACCGCGCGTCGCCTGCAGCAGGAACTTGGTCGCGAACCCACGCCTGAGGAAATCTCTTTGGAGATGGAGTTTGTCGAACCGGATCAGGCGCGCGAGATCCGGCGGGTGTGGAAGGCCGGTAGAGAGGTGGAAGGCGAATTGCAACACGCGCTGGAACGCGCCGCCGCCAAGGTGCAACGCATTCAGCGTCTTAGCCAAGAACCCATCAGCCTGGAAACGCCTGTGGGTACAGAAGAAAACAGCTACCTGGGCGATTTTATCGAAGACGATAGCATGCCCGGCCCTGTGGACACCGCCAGCCGTCGCCTGCTCAAGGAACAGATGAACGAGATCCTCGAAGGGCTGACCGAACGCGAACGCAAAGTGCTGATCATGCGCTTCGGCCTGGAAGACGGCATGAGCCGCACCCTGGAAGACGTGGGCAAAGAGTTCAACGTCACCCGTGAACGTGTCCGCCAGATCGAGGCAAAGGCGCTGCGCAAGTTGCGTCACCCGCTGCGCAGCCGCAAACTGCGCGACTACCTGGGGTAAAGGAGTTAATGCACCTCACCCCCCTACGAATTTGACCGAATCCGGCGGAGACGGTATACTGTCGAACAGTCGCTCGTCGACCGCCGACTTATTCCTCGATAGCTCAATCGGCAGAGCATCCGGCTGTTAACCGGAGGGTTGTTGGTTCAAGTCCAACTCGAGGAGCCATAGTTCAGAGAGGAAGCGCTCCCGTTTGGTGAGCGCTTCCCTTTTGTTTGCAACAGCAACCGTTCACTTGAAGTATCCTTGTATTCCCATTGCTTGCTGCCGCCTCCCCTATCGACTTGCTTCGCGAACCTTTACCAAAGCTTAACTTCCTCTTTGCCTGCGATCTCACAACGTTAATCTCAATCGTGAGAATCAAGATTGGAACAAGATCACCTGCGGTGTATCGTAGCAGGGCCACTTGGGGATTTGACAGCGTACCCGAAAAGCCGTTGAATACCACGAGTTGACATAATTTTCGTGTGTGATTTTCTATCCGCGTGTGGAATCGACAGCGTAGATCTTCTTGAAGCTGCCGAAATTCAAGGAAAGTTAAGCGTGAAATCCAATCTAGGTCACCGTGTAAGAGTTAACCCCTCAGGCCGTCAGATCGAACTGGACGGTCAACTGTGGAGCCGTGCCGATCTGCACCTGCACACCACGGCCAGCGATGCCTGATGACCCCCGAAGAGCAGTAGAGATCATCGCCCAGCACACTCCGTTTGGCGGTGATCGCCATCACCGATCACGACACCGCAGAAGGCGCTCCTCGTCGCGCATCACGCCAGACGCCACAATTGGATATTGATGTCATCGTTGGTCAGGAAGTGAGTACCGACGAAGGGGATGTCCTGGCGTTGTTGTCGAATCGACGTTTCCACTGTTTCGTACTGCGCAGGGGGCCATCGACGCCATCCACCGCGCTGGTGGGCTGGCCGTAGCGGCTCATCCTTTCGCCGTGGGGCTGGGGGAACACTCCGTCAAGCACGCGATTCAGCATCTTCCCTTCGACGCTGTGGAAGTGCGTCACGGCTGCCCGCTCAACGTCATCGGCAATCGCTACGCCCGCTACCTCAACCGGCAGGCGCAGAACCTGGCCGAACTGGGATCGAGCGACTCGCACATCCCCTACACCGCCGGTGAAGCCTACACCTGGTTCCCAGGGACTTCTGCGCTTCACGTGCGGCGAGGCCATCCCGGCGCGTGCGCAGCCCCGGCGGTCCGCTGTGGACGCTGCGCAACATCCTGCGTTCCGCCCCCACCGTCGCCGAACGCGGCTGGCCGCACTACCTACGCAGCCCCGAGGTGGTGATGGTGGAGAGTTGAGATCGTGATTCGTGTTGCGTGATGCGTGGGTAGAGGAAGTTGTCGTTTCATTGGCAGCTTGCAGGTGTGCAGGTTGTAGTATGCAAGTTTCCGGTGACAATCGTTCACGCATCACACATCACGCATCACGCATCACGCATCACGCATCACGCATCACGCATCACGCATCACGCATCACGCCCTCTTTCCCCAACTAGCGTCCCCACCCCACTTGATCTATACTGAATACCCGTAGTTCTTTCTTCACAATACCCCCGTACCCCATACACCTGGAAGGAATTGATCGATGATCAAAATTGCCGAAGTCCTGCTGCGCCTATCTCCGTTGTGGAGGATGGTGAAGGTGTGGCGTCGATTATGTGGTTGGTGGCATGGATATGAGTACACTGCACACCGCCACCACCAAGGAAGATTGCCCTGGGGCTACATGTCGCTGTTGCGTGTGAAAACCGCCTACGAAGACGCCGGCTTCAAGTTCGATGTCCTCGAAAGCCGCCCGCCGTTGAACAAGGCCAAGCTGGGCTTGCCCGGTCGCGATGAAGAGATCGAAACCGTTATCGATCTGCTCACCAACATGGGCAAGCTGGGGATCGGGGTCTGGTGCTACGAGTGGATGCCAGTGATGAACTGGATGCGCACGTCCACCACCATCCCCACCCGCGGCGGCGCTCTGGTGACAGGCTACGATCAATACCTGATGAAAAACGCGCCCCTCACCGAGTACGGCGAAGTGGGCGAAGACAAACTCTGGGAAAACCTGGAATACTTCCTCAAGGCTGTCGTTCTCGTGGCCGAGGAAGCCGGTGTGCAACTGGCCATGCACCCCGACGATCCGCCGCTCTCGCCCATCCGCGGGCTGGGGCGCATCATGCGCAGCGTGGACAACTACCAGCGCCTGCTCGATCTCTACCCCAGCCCCATGAACGGCATCACCCTCTGTCAGGGCAACTTCACCCTGATGACCGACGACCTGCTCGGCGCCATCCGCCACTTTGGCAAACAGGACAAGATCTTCTTCGTCCACTTCCGCGATGTGCAGGGACGCCCGAACACTTCAACGAAACGTTCCACGACGACGGCAAAACCAACATGCTCGAATGCATGAAAGCCTACCGCGATATCGGCTACGAAGGCGTCCTGCGCCCTGATCACGTCCCCACAATGGAGGGCGACAGCAACGATCACGCCATGCTACCCGGCGATTGGGCGTCTCTTCGCCATCGGCTACATCAAGGGCTTGCGACAAGCGGTCTACGCAGAATAATCAGAACACCTGTATAGATTCAATCGTCAATCGAAAAATCCACACCTGGGGGCTTCCTATGAAAATCACAGACGTACAGTGCTACCCTGTTTGGGCGCGCGCAACTTCCTTTTCGTGGTGGTGACACCGACGATCTACGGTGTGGGTGAAGCGGGCATCACCAGCCGCGAGCGTTGGCTGTGATCGGCGCAGTGCAGAACTTCCGCGACATCCTCATCGGCATGGATCCGTTCCGCGCCGAGCACATCTGGCAGGTGCTTTTCCGCGGCGGCTTCTTCCCGGCGCAGCGTATCCTCACGTCGGCGATGTCGGCCATCGACATCGCCCTGTGGGACATCAAGGGCAAGGCGCTCAACGTGCCGATCTACGAGCTGCTAGGCGGGCTGGTGTCGACAAGGTTGTCTGCTACCCACACAACCGCGGCGAAGTGGACAACGTGCAGACGTTGGTCGATTCGTGCCTGGAGACGAAGGAACAGGGCTGGAAGTTCGTGCGCTGGGGGCTACCCAACGACGGCCAGATCCTCGAACCGCGGCAGGCCGTGCGCCAGACGATCAAGCAATTCCAGGCCGTGCGCGAAGCGGTGGGTGAGGACATCGAAATCTGCTTCGACGTGCATACCCGCCTCGACCTGCCCGAAGCCGTCTGGCTCTGCCAGGAAGTGGAACAGTTCAGCCCCTTCTTTATCGAGGATCCGCTGCGCTGCGAGAACCCCGACTCGTTCAAAACGCTGCGCCCGCGCACGCGCGTGCCATTGGCCGCGGGTGAACAGTTCTCGTCCAAATGGGAGTTCCGCCAACTCATCGAAGAAGAGTGGATCGACTACGCCCGCATCGATCTCTGTATCGTGGGCGGCTTTACCGAAGCACGCAAGATCACCGGTTGGAGCGAGACCCACTACATCCAACTCGCCGTCCACAACCCGCTGGGTCCTGTCTCCAGCGCCGCCTGCCTGCAGATGAGCCTGGCCACCCCGCTCGTTGGCGTACAGGAACAGCCACGCGCCACCGGCACCGTCCTCACCGATGTGGTGCCTGTGCAGCCCGAATGGCGCGACGGCTACCTGCTCGCCCCCACCCGCCCCGGCCTGGGCATCGAATTCGACCGCGAAGCCGCCAAGAAACATCCCTTCCAACAGCGCGAACTGCCCACATTGCGGCGGTTGGATGGGTCGTTTACGAATTGGTAAAGACGTAATGCGTGATGCGTAATCCAGAGCAGATCGTCGACTGCAGAGAGAACATGCTCAACGAATTACGCATCACGCATCACTCTCCCCTAGATTGCCCTTAAACGCTTCCTCTAGGATAATGAGAGCACGACTACATTATTCAAGTAAGGAGCGCTCTATGACCTTCTCTATCACCTCAGACCACGCAACGCTGGTCGAACATGACAAGCGGCAGTTGCATGGGCTACATCACCCCAGTGGACACGCCGATCCGCTGATCGTGGACCGGGCGGAGGGCGTCTTTCTCTACGGCACCGACGGGCGACAGGTCCTCGACGGCATGGCCGGGCTGTGGAATGTGAACATCGGCTATGGCAACCAGGAACTGCCCGACGTGGCGCGCGAACAGATGCAGAAGTTGGCCTACACGTCGGGTTTCGTGGGCATGTCAAACCCGCCTTCGATTGAACTGGCCGAGAAGATGGCCTCGTTGACCCACCCCACGCTCAACACCACCTACTTCGCCTCGGGCGGTTCCGAAGCCAACGAAACCGCGTTCAAGACTGTCCTCTACTACTGGCGGCGCATGGGACAGCCGCAGAAGCGCAAGATCATCTCGCGCTTCCAGGCGTACCACGGCATCACCCTGGCCGCCACCAGCGCCACCGGCGTGGAAGCCTACTGGAAGTCGTTCGGGCTACCGCTGGACGGTTTCATCCACATTCCCAACCCCAACGCCTACCGCTACCGCGGCGACGTCAAGGACGGCGAAACCATCGGCCAGGCCGCGGCGAGGGCGCTGGAAGAAGCCATTCTGCGTGAAGGACCGGAGACCGTGGCCGCTTTCATCGCCGAGCCGATCCAGGGCGCGGGTGGCCTCGTCGTGCCGCCCGACGACTACTTCCCGCTGGTACGCCAGATCTGCGATAAGTATGATGTGCTGATCATCGTGGACGAGGTGATCTGCGGCTTTGGACGCACGGGGACGCTGTTCGGCTACCAGCAGTGGGACCTGCGCCCCGATCTCATGTCCTTTGCCAAGGGGGTGACCAGCGGCTACCTGCCCCTGGGCGGCACCATGATCTCGGATCAGATCCGCGACGTCATCCTCAACGCGCCGGGCGACGAATCTTGGATGCACGGCTTCACCTACTCGGGCCACGCTGCCGCCTGCGCAGTTGGGCTTGCCAACATCGCCATCATCGAGCAGGAAGACCTCGTGGCCCATTCCGCCAAACAGGGCGAACGGCTGTTGGCCGGCCTCAACAAACTACGCGACGAGTTCGACTTCCTCGACAACGTGCGTGGCAAGGGGCTGTTGTGCGGCGTCGAAATCGTCACCGACCGTGAATCGCACACGCCCGATCTGGCCAAGTCCAAGGCCGTGTCCAATGCGGCGATGGCCAACGGCCTGCGCACCCGCGCCGTGGGCGGCAATACCCTGGCCTTCTCCCCCTCACTCGCCATCACCGACGACGAAGTAGACATGATCATCGACCGCTTGGCGAGCGCGTGTGATGCGGTGGGTGAGTAGCGTGAGTTGAGTCTTCGATGTGTGTGGTGTTGAACAAGTAGCGATTAGGCGATTGAGGGATTAGGCGATTTCAGAGGATCAACACGATCCCCAATCGCCCAATCTCTCAATCGCCTAATCTCTTTCCCCAGTTCCTATCTCTTCGTAATCCGCGCGTACTCTGGCCATTCGAGGATGAACCCCAACGTATCCACCAGCATATCCTGGAAGTCGCGCAGGTGGCTTTCGGTGTTGCGCACCTGCCGCGGTGACAGGCTCTTGTCGAGGCAGTACGCTGCCAGCGCGCCCGCGGCTTCGCCGATGTTCCACTCCACGGGGTGCAGGCGGTAGCAGCCGTTGGTGATGTGGGTGACGCCCAGGTTCTTGCAGGCCGGCAGCAGGTTGTCCACGCGCACGGGGATCAGCGATCCCAGCGGAATCTGGAAGGGAGTAGTTGCTGATATCGACGTAGGTACGCGGTGCAGTGCTGGGGTGCAGGTCGATGCGATACGAGCCGGTGCCACCGTGTCGTCGAAGATGGTGGAACCGACGGGCAGGCCCATCTGTTCGCGCTGTTCCGTGCCCACATGTTCTTCGAGGACAGTGAACTCGGCCTGAATGCGCCGCGATTACGCACGTAGACGTACTTGGGCAGCCCGTCGCTGGTGCCGACGATGTCGGCGCAGGCGCAGACCAGGGTAGCCGTAGCCGCTGCCGTCGTGACGGGGCGCTTCGGTCTGCATCCAGTAGAGCAGCGAGAAGCTGAGCTGTTTGCACTGGCGCAGGTGCTCGTTTTTTCTTCTTCGTCACACCCAACAGCGGACCCAGCCAGTAGTCGATCTGCGGCCAGTTGACCAGTGTGATGCCGCTGGGCATGAAGCTGTTGGGGTAGTAGCCCTCGAAGTTGACGCGGCGGTAGAGCCAGAACGTCCCCACACGGCGGCCATCTTGTGGGCCGTGGAAGACGCCGCGGTGGCGCGTTTCCAGCGTAATTGGATCCACGTCTTTCCAGCCGAGTTGGGGACCGGGCCAGAAGTCGGCCTGGTAGCCCTTCCAGAAATCGTAGTCGGTGGGCTTGTCGATGGTGTGATCCTCGCCGGGGAGGTAATCCATGGCGAAGCACCAGGTGATGGCCTGCTGATCCAGCGGCTGCGGGTCACCGTCGACGGCGTGGAGTTCGCCGGTCTGCGCCTTGCTCTCGGCCCCGATGACGTGTTCCACGTCGGCCAGTTCCAGCAGATCGCCCAACTCGGTGGCGTCGATGATGTAGGGCGCGCTGATGACGATGTCCTCGCCGGTTTCGTCGTTTCGCAGGGTGACGGCGGTGACGCGATCCCCGTCCGTCTCCGCGGCGATGGGACGATGACGCAGCAACACGTCGACGCGGCGGCTGGAGCGGTAGGCCAGCATTTCCTCGATAGGCCAGCGCCACCTGCGGTTTCATGGCAGAGGCGACTGACGTTGCCGTTGCCGGGGTTGAGCAGTGTGTTGGCGCGGGCGTCTTCGGTCATGGGGTAGTTGCGCCAGTAGTAGCTGCGCACCTTCTCGCGGAAAAGGCGGTAGCTGCGTGTGTGGCCGGTGGTTTCGATCCACGGGTGTTCGTCTGGCGGCACGGCTTGGGCCGTCAACTGGCCGCCGACCCAATCGGTCTCCTCGGTGAGGATCACCTGCTTGCCCAGGCGGGCTGCCGCCAGCGCCGCGGCCACGCCGCCCGTCCCCGCGCCGACGATGAGGATCTCGGTTGATCGTTCTTTCATGGGGGGTTCCTTCCGGTTGAAAAGTTGGATTAGTTCGTGGATAGAACGCGGATTGAGCGGATTGAGCGGATCAGGAACGGATTTTTTCTGAATAATCCGCCCAGATCTGCTCAATCCGCTTAATCTGCGTTCTATTCCGGTTGAGACGTGACAGCACGATGGAATCCAGGTACAGGAACGCACGCTTGTCACGATCCGTCTCTACGAAGAAGACGGTGTTGAGCATGCACCAGAGGTTGGCCGTGGCCGGGATGCGCATAGGCTGCACGCCGTCCAGGTCGAAGAGCGCGGTCGTTGCATTGGAAGCGCAGGAAGCTCATCTCGGCCAGGTCGAAGTCGAGGCGCAGATAGTACCAGTTCTGTTTGGTGGCAATTTCGTTGTAGCAGAGCTTCTGTTCGCCGCCGGGCAGATCTTCCCAGCCTTCGGCGGCCAGGTGAAAGTGCGACTTGGTCTTGCCGCTGCCGCCGATGTCGAGCAATTCCTCGCGGCGGGCTTTGAACTGCCACTTGCCCACCGCTTCGCCGTTCAGCGCGTTGACGTAGCGCAGATGCGGCATGACACGGTAGGGATTGGGCTTGCTGTCGCCGTCCTGTAAGTCAAAGAGGACGCCCACGGCGCGCACATCCGTCTCCGACAACTTCAATTCCGACGCTTCGGGCTTGAATGTGAAATACGCCTCCAGCCGCACAGGACCGGCATGCCGGAAGGTCGCTCGCTTGATCCCCACCGCAAAGGACCCTTCCTTGGCCCGCGTCGCCAGCTTCATGGCGTAGGTGCCGTTGAGCGAACCGTCGCTGCCGTGTCCCATTGGGTGAGGTTGCTCAGTTGGGCACGCGGAGATCGCGATACGGCGGCAGCATCGAATTGAGCGATCCTTCGTAGTTGCCAATCAGCCCGTCCATCCCTGCAAGCCGTGATCGAAATCGTCGAAGAACAGAATCTTCGGCAGCGGATCAAAGCGCGAGAGGGCAGGGGGATGGTGAGAATTTGTTGAGTCTTCATTGGGTGATCTCCTTGGGGAGATTTACGATTTGCGATTGACGATTTACGATTATCGTGTTGACGGTGTTGGTAGCGTGATTGGATTGTCGATTTTGCGGCGTTGCCCCAAACCCGATAGCCCAATTTAGGATTCGGATCCTCAACCGGGAAATCGTCAATCGCAAATCGTAAATCCACTCTATTCTTTTAGCGCCAAGTAGACAATCACCGTCACACTTGCGCCTTCGGGCAGTTCGCCCACGGCGCGCAGCCAGCCGCCGAAGTGACGGACGCGCGCGAAGGTGACTTCGTCATCGCGGTTGGGGATGGGCAGCGGTGTGCCTTCGTCGGCCCAGTGGATGCCGTCGGGCGAGATCTGGATCTTCGCCGTCACCCCTTCGGGCAGACGCACAGCATCCAGGGCGCGCACGAAGTAGATGGCTTCGCCGGCCCAAGCGGTCTCGTACGGTTCCACCTCGAACGCCCCCGTCCACGTGACGTTGCGTTCGACGACAGCGGTGTGGCTTTCGCGCATGGATAGCTCCTCAGAATTTTCGCACCAACAGATCCGGCCCCGCCGCCGGGATCTGGTAGGCGTCTTTGATCTCGCGCCAGAATTCGTCGTACTCGCTGTGACGCGCTTCGGTCAGCTCGTATTGGGCGAGCTTGGCGTCGTCGAGGTCGATGCCCAGGCCAGGGCCTTGGGGAAGCCGCATCGAGCCGTCCTCGATGACGATTTTGCCGTCCGCGATGACATCCCCGCTGAGGACGTCGCCCACGTACTCTGGATAGATGGCGTCGCCGGCAATGATCATTTCGGGGTGGGCGGCGGCGACGTGGAGTTTTGCCACTTGCTGCACGCCCAATTCAGTGCCGCTGTGCAGCGACGCCGCCAGCCCCAGCACATGCGCCACGGTGAAGAAATCGTGCAGCCCGCGGATGCCGTTTGCGCCCTGAATGTCGCCCAGCACCACGTCCGCGGCCTGTTCGCGCTCCACCTGGCGCAGAAAGTCGATGCGGTATGCGCCGTCCGCGGCAATGGGGACGGCGCTGGAGCGGCGCAACGCGGCCAGCCCCGTCGTGTCCACACTGGGGACGCCCGCCTGCGTCGACACGGGGACACGCGACGGTACCCACTTCAACGGTTCTTCCACAAACTCCAGATCCAGCGGCTCTAGAATCTTCAACATGCGCGTCGCCACCGGCAAAGACCAGCAGCCGTTGGGGTCCACGCGCAGGCGGATCTTGGGGCCGATGGCGGCGCGTACGCGGGCCACAGCGTCGGCTTCGTCCAGCGGATCGTGGACGCCCAGCTTCATCTTCACCGAGCGGAAGCCGTAGCGTTCGATCAGCGCAAGCACGTGATCCACGCAGTTGTCCAGCGTCACCTCGTGGTTGCCGGTGCGGTCCTTGCCGCGGAAGAAGAAGTAGGCCGCCGTGGGGATCGCGGTCCGCTCCCCCTCGCCGCCCAGCAGACGGTAGACGGGCGCGCCCGCCGCTTTGCCCATGAGATCCCAGCAGGCCAGTTCCACAGCGATGGACTCGGCGCTGTTGCCCAACTTCTGCATGATGCGCCGGTAGTCGAAAGGACTTTCCCCGCGGATGCGTGGGGCCACCGTCTGCTCGAAGACGCGCAGTTGCGCGTCTCGTTCCACGGTGTGCGTGGCCGACACACCCGCCTCGCCCACCCCGATCAACCCCACGTCGGTGTGTACGCGGATGAACGTCCGCAGCCGCGCCGGATAGCTCACCCCGTAGGCGCTGAAAATCGGCGCGGTGAAAGGAACGGCAACACTGTAGGCTTCGAGGTGGGTGATGAGCATGGGAAGGATGGTGGTGTGTGATTGGAATGTAGTCGGGCAGAGAGATGATGGGATGATGAGGATGATGAACGCGACGATCATCATCCTTATCATCCCATCATCTTCATCATCCCTTTAACCCGCTCAACGTCACGCCCTGGATGAAATACCGCTGTCCCAGGGCAAACATGAGCAACATGGGCAGGATCATCAGCGTCGAAAGGGCCATCATGTAGTGTGTGTCGGGCAGTTGACCGGCGCCGCCGCGCAGGAGGTACAGCCCCACCGCCAACGGACGCAGATCCGGACGCCCGGCCAGGTAGACCAGTGGCGCCAGGAAGTTGTCCCATGCCTGCTGGAAGGCGAAGATGGTTACCGCGGCCAGGGCGGGCTTGGACAGCGGCAACACGATGCGCCACCAGATGCCGAAGTCGCTGCACCCGTCGATGCGCGCCGCGTCGGACAGGTCATCGGGGATGCCCATGAAGAACTGGCGCAGCAGGAAGATGAAGAACGGGTTGCGCCCCAGCAGTTGTGGTATTGTCACCGGCAGGAAGGTGTTGATCCAGCCCCACTGGTTGTAAAGGACATAGAGCGGGATCAGGCGCACGATGTAGGGCATCATCAGCGTGCTCAGCAACAGGATGAAGAGCGCATCCCGCCCGGGGAAGCGCATCCGTGCGAAGCCGTAGGCCACAAACGAACAGGTGACCACGCCGCCGATCACGTTCGCCAGCACGATCACCATCGAATTGCGCAGCCAAAGCATCACCGGCGCCACGCGGAACACTTCCACGTAGTTACTCCACATCACCGGATTGGGAATCCACTCCGGCGGCCAGATGGCGATCTGTTGCAGTGTCTTCAACGACGTCGACACCGTCCACACCAGCGGAATCAACATCACCACCGAACCGGCGATGAGGAGCAGGTGTAAGAGCGAATGTGTCACCACGCGCGAGGTTGGGTTGCGAACGGCCATAGCAATGTCCAAAAAGGGTGATGTCGGCGGGGAGTAATGCGTAATTCGTAATGCGTAACCCAGAGCAGATTGCTTCAAACCGATTGAACTTGCTCAACCAATTACGCATTACGAATTACGCATTACGAATAGTACACCCACCGATCCGAAGTTCGATACACAAGCAACGTCACGCCGAAGACGACCACAAAGAGCAGCGCCGACAGCGCCGAAGCATAGCCCATGCGGAAGTAGCCGAAGGCGTTGGTGTAGATGTGGATCATGTAGAGCAGCGTGGCGTTGTTGGGTCCACCGCCGGTGAGGATGAAGGCGTTGGAGAACGACTGGAAGGCGTTGACCAGGTTCAGGATCAGCGTGAAGAAGATCGTCGGCGTCATCAGCGGGATGGTAATGCGGAAGAGTTTTTGCATCCCGTTGGCGCCGTCCACTTCGGCGGCTTCGTACATCTCCTGCGAGATGCTCTGCAACCCGGCCAGGAAGATGATCATCGTCGCCCCGATGCCCCACAGGCTCATGATGATCAGCGCCATCATCGCCCAGTCGGGGTCAGCCAGCCAGCGGATCGGCTTCAGCCCCACCAACTCTATCGCCCAGTTGAGGATACCGCGCCGCGCCTCGAAGATGAACACCCACACGATCACGGCGGCCACGATCGGCACCACCGAAGGCAGATAGTAGATCGTGCGGTAGATTGTCATGCCGCGGACGCGGCTATTCAGCATCATAGCCAGCACGAAGGCAGCGACGATCCCCAGCGGCACGCTCAGGCCGATGTAGTAGAGCGTGTTGGACACCGACTTCCAGAAGAGCGGATCACGGTTCAGCGCCTCGGCGTAGTTGTTCACGCCGATCCAGCGCGCATCGCCCATCGCATTCCACTTGGTGAAGCTGTGGTAGAAGCCCGACACGATGGGAATGGCGTCGAAGGCGAGGAACGAGATCAGCCATGAGCGATGAAGACGTAGCCCAGCCACTTGCCCCATTTGAACTTGCGCACTGGGCCAGGGCGAGCCGTAGCTTGCCCTGCGCCCATTGATTGCGTCGTCATGCCTATCCTTCTTGTTCGCTCCAGTATTCGTCCACCACGGCCTGTGCCTGTTCTGCGGCGTCGGCCAGCGCCTGTTCAATACCCCCTTGTCGCCGAACATGGCTGCTTGCACGCCCTGATCCACAATGTCGCGGACACGGGTATGCACGGGCAAGATGTCCACAGATACGTCGGACGCGACGTCTCTAGTACCTTGGCCCAGTGGGGGTTGGCGTCGTAGTAGCTCTGATCTTCGTTACAGGCTTTGAGCGGCGAGGGACGTCCTTGCTGCTGCATGAACCAGCAACCGCCGTCGGTGTCGTAGGTAATCTTCTTGACCCAGTTGAACGCCGCTTCCTGCTTCTCCGCGGGACGGCCTTTGGCACGACATAACCCCACGCAAACGCCTCGCCCGACAGACCTTGCGATTTGGCGTCGGCGTTGTTGGCGTTGAACGGGCGCAGACCCACCTCGAAGCCCAGGTCGGGGCGATAGGTCTGAATGTGGAAGAAGATGGAGACGTTGGGGAAGTTGATCAACTGGCTGTCGTTGTACCACGGCTGTGCCTCAGTGGCTTCACCAGGACCGGCGAAGAAGTCGGTGACGTTCTGCACGCCGCCGTTGATGTCGTTGGTGAAGTTCACCATCCAGTTCAGCGTCTCCATGCCCACTTCGGAGTTGAAGGCCACCGAGCGTAGATCGTCGCTGTAAATCTGGCCGTTGTTGCAGTAGAGCCAGGCAAAGAAATCAGCAACGGCGGTGCCCACATTCGCCCCGATGGTGACAATGCCGCGGTCATCGAGGACAGTAAATTCCTTGGCCACTTCCTCCAGTTCCTGCCATGTGGTGGGGACGACTACGTCCTGGCCCGCGGCTGCGAACATGTCACTGTTGACCAGCATCAGGCTGGTGACGCCGCCGCCGGTGGGCATGGGCATCGAGTACAGCTCGCCCTTGTAGTAGAAGTTGCCGATCTCCGAATCGTAGAAGTTGTTGAGATCGATGCCCGCGCTTTCCACGTAGCTGGTGATGGGCAGGATCAACCCCTCGTCGGCCATTTGCAGGATCTCGGCGCGGCTGGCCATGAGCACTTCTGGTGGCTGGCTGCTGGCGATGGCGGCGAAGAGATTCTCGGCGCGGTTCTCGAATGGCTGCACCAGGTTTTCCACGGTGACGCCTGGGTATTCTTCCGCGAAACCGGCTGCGATCTGGTTCATCAACTCTTCACGTGCTGCGCCCCACACATTCCAAAAACGGACAGTGGTTTCGGTGGCTGCTTCACCGGCAGCCGCGCCCGAAGAGGACGGCGCCGCCGCACCGCCGCCACCGGGCGCAGCTGGCACACAGGCCGCCAACGCCGTCCCCGCGGCGGACATACCCATCAAACGTAGAACATCTCGGCGAGTCATTCTGGAGCGGTTGAGAGACATGTGGATTCCTCCTTGAGTGGATGAGAGGGAGGGGGACTAGGCCTAATCCCTCCTCCCTACCGACGAACCAGCAACAAAGCGGCAAGGCAGCGTCACATGTTTGGTCTCGCTCTTGCCGGTGAGAATGTCGAGTAGAAGCCGCACAGCGTGGACGCCCATCTGGCGGCGCGGAATGGTGAATGCCGTGATCTCGGCCAGTTCCTTGCGTCCGCTCAGCGGATCGCCCAGCATGGCCAGCGAAAAATCGTGCGGGATGCGTTTGCCCAGTGCGTCACCTGCGCTGATCAGCGCCTCCACGGCGGAATCGTGTTCCGCCACAAAGGCGCTGACGCCAAGATCGAGGTGCTGCTGCACAAATGCTGGCGTGATGGCGTCGATCTTGAGCCGATGGACGAAACGGGCGTCGACCACGTACTGTCTGCGCTCGTGGGCCAGGTGATAGCCGGAAAGACGGTCGTTGGCCGATTCGTTGTCCACGGGCATGCCCAGATAGGCGACGCGCCGGTGACCATGATCGAAGATATCGGCCAGCACAGTGGCGGTGGCTTCCACGTAGTCCGCCGCCACATAGGCCAGGTCAACATCCGCCACTTCTCTGCGCCCAACGAAGACAAAGGGATAGCCTTCCTGCACCAGGCGGATCAGCTCGTGCTTGTCTTTTTCCAGCCCCAACAGCACAGCGCCATCGGCCATTGCCAGGCGATTCACACCATCGTGGAAAATCGTGCGTCGACCGTCCTTTTCGCCGCGGCCAGTAAAGAGCAACAGATCGTAGCCCAGCGCGGCGGCTTCCTCTTCGATGCCGATCAGAAATGGATAGTAGAAATCCTGATTCTGGATCGGGAAGATGGCTTCGTAGGTGAAGACGCCCAACAGCCGGTTTTCACCACCAGCCAGGCTGCGCGCCACCGGATTGACCACGTAGCCGAGCGCCTGAATGGCGTCGAGGACACGTTGTCGCGTCTCCTCGCTGATGCGTACATTGCCGCCGATGCGCCCGTTGAGCACCAACGAGACCGTCGCCGGCGAGACACCGGCCAATCGGGCAACATCCACCTGTCGAGGACGTCGTTTCATAATTCGTAAAAAAGGCTGCTGCGCAAATGGGGTGATGGATGATAATGCGCTTTATCAAATCCGATTGTAAGAAATACTACGCGGTTTGTCAAGGGGCAAACGCGAATTGGATCGCACAGGAATGGGTGGGAATAGAACGCGGATGAAGCGGATTGGGCGGATTAAGGCGGATAAGAACAAAGAAAATCCGCTCAAACCCGCTTCATCCGCGTTCTATCCTACTGCTCAGAAATCAGGTAGATCAGGCGATTTGCAGCGCACTGTGGATCTGCATGGCGTACTGGCTCACACCCAACGCCATCAGCCGCTTCCGCTCGTCGGGCGTCATCTCGGCGAAGCCCACGCTCCTGCCCGCGCAACGGGACGATCCACAGGCGCAGGCGTCGACGGCCACGCTGTAGATCTCGCTCATGCCGTAGTGGAAGGTCAACTCTGTGCCGGCAGCAATGTCGGCGGCGGCGACGAAGTCGAACGCTTCTGCGTTGTCCCGAAGCCCCAAGTTGGGTTCGCACGAGTGTGAGAAGAGAATGCCGGGTTCATCCACGTAAATGTGCATGTTCTCGGCCTTGCAGGCTGTAGCGGTCGCGCTGCTCCACCTGGCGCACCAACCGAGCGGACACAACTGTCTCGCCGTGCCGAATTTCCTGGGTTGCCACCACAATCCGCCCCTTGACAGGGTGTTGTTCAATTTGCCACATAGTTCTCTCCTGTTGACCAAAAAGGTCATCAAAAAACGCAAATATCGGTTGCACGATTGGCGCATCAGAAAAACACCGTGCATGGCAATGCACAGTGATTCGATGCCCGTTGGACGAACACCAATTCGCCTGCAACATCGCCTTTGGGCTGCAGGTTGTGTTCACGGATTCAGTTGTAGTGCGTGGCAGCTCCTGACGAGGCTTTCCTGCGTCTGACAGTACACTGCTGCTTTGGGGTTTGGAGAGGAATTCAGAAGCGACTGCGTGGGCGCATACAAGTGATTGTGGCCGGGGGCGGCCAAATGACCGAAATCAATCGATACGAACGAGATCTTAGCGGAAAAGTCGAAGAATATCAATAGTTTTGCGAACGAATTTTGATGAAGAACGTGATCAGATTGGGCGATTGAGCGATTAGACGATTTCAGATCCTCAACACGATCCCTAATCCCCAATCATCAATCCCTAATCATTGCGTTCATCAGCCGGTCCAGCGCCTCCGCCGGATCGACGCAGCGCCCGCAGTGGATCACCGAAGGTTGGATCACCGTGCTACGTGGGGCCGTGAGCCAGTGGAAGCGATCCGCCAAGGGTAGCGCCCCAATCGGGCCGGCGCCGCGGGCGATGGCCGGGATCAGTGCCAGGTGCGCCTCGGCCTGCTCGATATCGAAGCCGGTAGGGGCCAGCGCCGCCAGGCGGGCGCGATTCAGTTCCACGCAGGCGTCCAAAAAGCGACGCGTGCGACAGAAGAGGATCACGCCGGCGTTGATGAACTCGCCGCGCTCCACCGCGGGCATCACGCGGATAACCGCATAGTCGAACGACGTTGGACGCAGGCTAGAGGGCTGCTCTGGCACGGGCCGCCTCCTGCAAAAACGTGTCCGCGGCGTCGCGGCGCAAGGACAGATACTCCACGTAGCCCTGACGGTGCGCGGCCACGTCCTCGAAGATCGTCTCACCACCCAGCCACTGCTCGGGGATCAGATCCACGATGCAGCGCAACAACTCATCCGAAATCTGTGGGCGCAGCCTGCGATCCGCCTCTTCCAAGTGACCGGCCAACTTGAGCAGTGTGTGCTGCCGGATCATGGGGAAGGGGCCGTCTACGCGGTCGCGGTAACCCTCCCAACTGTGGTGAAAGTAGAGCGATGCGCCGTGATCGATGAGCCACAGATCGTCCTGCCACATCAGCATGTTGACATTGCGCGCCGTGCGATCCACGTTGGTGACGTAGGCGTCGAACCAGACGATCTCCGACGCCAGCACTGGGTCCGGCGGCGGCGCCAGCAGGACGTTGAAATCGAAGGCATTGGGCAGGTAGCGCAGACCCAGGTTCAGGCCAATACTCGCTTTGAGCAGATCCTGGATCTCGGGATCGCCCTCTGAGCGCCCCAACGTCTCGTCCATGTCGATCAGCACCAGTTCTGGCACGCGCAAACCCAGCGCACGGCCGATTTCACCGGCGATCAACTCGGCGATCAACGCCTTGGCGCCCTGTCCGGCGCCCACGAATTTCATTGCGTAGAGCGCGCCGTCGTCGGCCTCGACCACGGCGGGCAGCGATCCGCCTTCGCGCAACGGCGTCACGTAGCGCGTGGCGAACACAGTACGAATCGATGGCTGCTTCATGCAATCTCCAAGTACGTCATGGTGTAAATACCACGGTAGAAAGACTACCTTGTCACCTTTGGTGGATACTATCGGTGTATTTCCGCCGGGATTTACCAGGGGGATGGTTTCTGTCCGCAAGTCCACCTATGATAGACTTGACCTGTTCTGCCGTCAACAAAAACGGCGACTCGAGCAGACGCAAGAATAGCACGCGGATCGGGCGGATTGAGCGGATGATTGCAGATTCACCAGCGATTTCTGCTTTAATCCGAAAAATCCGCCCATCCATTCAATCAGCGTTCTATTTTTATACTTTGAGAGAAACTGATGACATCTACCTTGCAGCCAGAGCACCTGCACGAAGCGCTCAAGCAGGTGATCGATCCGGAAATTTTTGAGAACATCGTGGATCTTGGCCTCGTCTACGGCGTGGACGTGGCAGCGCAAGATCACGTCGTGGTCACCATGACCCTTACTACGCCGCACTGCCCCATGGGGCCGCAGATTATCGAGAACGTCGAGAAGACGATCCTCGCCGAAGGCGCGCAGTCCGTCGCCGTGAACATTGTGTGGGAACCGGCATGGACGCCCTTCATGATGACCGACGAACTCAAGGATCAGTTGGGCATCGTCGAACCCGAGCCCACACTCGAGATCGAGCCACCGCCGCCGCCCCCACCCGCTCCCGCGAAAAAGGAGAAAAAGGGGCTGCTCTCCCGTATTTTTGGATGGTAGAAAGGCCATCATTGCCGTATGTCTCGCTCAACCCAGATCTTTGCCCATCGTGGCGCCAAGTCCGTCGCGCCGGAAAACACCCTGCCCGCCTTCCAAAAGGCGCTCGACATGGGCGTCGCCGGTGTAGAATTGGATGTGCAGTGCAGCGCCGACGGTGTCATGGTGATCCACCACGATTTTACCGTGGATCGCCTCACCAACGGCGCTGGCAAGATTGCCGAACTCACCTACGCGCAGATCACCCAACTCGACGCTGGCAGCCACTTTAGCCCCGAATTCGCCGGTACGCCCATCCCTACGCTGGACCAGGTCTTTGACCTCATTGGCGACCGCTGCCAGGTGAACATCGAAGTCAAGTCCATGGCCTGGGATGGTGGCCCCGAAGTGGAAGCCGTGGTGCGCTTCATTCAACAGCGCAAGCTGCATGAGCAGGTCATCGTCTCCAGCTTCAACCCGGTTTCGCTGATCGCCATGCGCTGGCATGATCCCAAGATCGCGTTGGGTCTGCTCTACCACCAGGCGCTGCCCGTCTTCCTCAGCCGCGCGTGGACAGGTCCACTCATCGCGCCCGAAGCGCTGCACCCACACAACAGCCTGATCGACGCCGCCTACATGAAATGGGCGCGCAGCCAGGGCCACTACGTCAACACGTGGACGGTCAACGATCTGGACGAAGCCCAGCGCCTTGCTGATCTCGGCGTGGACACGATCATTTCGGATGTGCCGGATGTGCTGATGAGGGGACTGGGGATCGGGGACTAGGGACTGGGAACTGGGGATGGAATCGTCCCCGGACGTTCGATTGCGGCCAATAGACAACCACTGGCTCGACCCAATCTTTCATCATCAATCATGCCTAAGTGAGCAACCATGACTGACCTCGCTTCTCTCTCTTCTCGTTGGCGACCGGAATTTCCGGGGTTAGAACGCAGCACGTACATGAACACCTGCTCGTTGGGGCAACTCAGCCGACGTTCGGTGGACGCGATGAACCGTTACATGGAACAGTGGATGAGCTACGGCGCGTCGGCGTGGTATGAGCTTTGGCTGGGCGAAATGGCCGACGCTCGCGCCCGCTTTGCCCGTCTCATCAACGCACAGCCCCACGAGGTCGCCATTTTGCCCAGTGTGGGCGTGGCGTTGAGCATCATCGGCAGCAGCCTGGCCTATGACCAGCGCGACGAAGTCGTGATCACCGAGATGGACTTCCCCACCATTCCCTACCAGTGGATGGCCCGCGGCGAGGAAGGTGCCAACGTGCGCCTGCTCACCAGCCCCGATCACATCTACACGCCACTGCAAGCCTTCGCCGACGCCATCTCCGCGCGGACGGCGCTGGTGGCCACCACCCACGTCTACTTCACCAGCGGCTGGATCCAGGACATCGCCGCCATCAGCCACCTGGCCCACGACGCCGGCGCGCTGTGTGTGATCGACGGTTACCAGGCCGCAGGTCAGATTCCGGTAGACGTGAAAGCCGCCGGCGTCGACGTCTACCTGGGCGGCGGGCTGAAATGGCTGCTGGGCGGGCCGGGGATCGTCTTCATGTACGTACGCGAGGACCTGATCCCCCAACTCAACCCTACCACTACTGGCTGGTTCGCCGCCAAAGACATGTTCAAGTTCAACCCCGAACGCTTCGTCCGCGCCGAAGACGCCCGCCGCTTCGAGCCTGGCACACCCGCCATGTCCGCTGTGTACACCGCCAACGCCGGCATGTCCATCATCGAAGAGATCGGCGTCGACGTGGTGCGCGCCCACACCAAAGCGCTGGACGCGGATCTGATCCAGCGCCTGCGCGCCGTCGGCTTGGAACCGCGCATCCCCGTCGACCCCGAGCGCCACGCCGGTATCATCATGCTGCCAGTGGGAGATCCCGCCGGTGTGGTCAAGGCGCTGAAAGATCGCAATGTGATCATCGACTATCGCCCCGGCGCGGTGCGGCTCAGCCCCTACTTCTACAACACCGTCGAAGAGAATCAGATCTTGGTAGACGCGCTGGTGGATGTGCTGAAAGGATAGCCCATGGCCGCAGGCAAAATTCGAGCCATCGCCATCGCCGTCATTCGCCGCCCCAAAGACGGCGCCATCCTGGCCTGCTACGGAGACGACACCAGCGATGGGCGCAGGTTCTACCGTCCCCTGGGCGGGGGGATCGAGTTTGGCGAAACCAGCGCCACCGCTGTGGTGCGTGAACTGCTGGAAGAGACCGGCGCGCAGGTCAGACCGCTGCGGTTGCTAACGGTGACGGAAAACATCTTCACCCACCGCGGCCAACGCGGACACGAGGTTGTCTTTATCTGGGAGTGTCAACTGCTCGACGAGGCGCTTTTTGCCCTCGATGAGGTGGTGATCAACGAAAACGGCGCACTGGCCGTGGCACACTGGGTTCATCCAGATCGTCTTGCCGCCGAAGGCATTCACCTCTACCCCGACGAACTCCCCCAACTGCTGCGTGTGATGCGTAAATGACGCCCCAATCCACTGTTGCCTCCGCCTCAGGCAAGATCATCCTCTTTGGCGAACATGCCGTCGTCTACAACCGGCCCGCCATCGCCGTCCCGGTGACAGACGTGAGCGCCGTCGCCACGGTGACGGCGCGCAACGCGGATGGTTGCCTGGTTCTAGCCCACGATTTGCAGCGCGAGTTCTTGCTTTCCACCGCGCCTGAAGACGAAGCCCTGGCGCTCATTGTTCGCCTCACGCTGGCCCAACTGGGGGCGCCCGCTGATCCCAACTGGCGCATCGACGTGCGCAGCACGATCCCCCTGGCCAGTGGATTGGGCAGCGGCGCCGCCGTGAGCACCGCCATCGTGCGCGCCATCTTCGGCCACGTGGGGCAAGACGCACCGCCCGATGTGGTCAGCGCGCTCACCTACCGCACCGAGGAACTCTACCACGGCACGCCCAGCGGCATCGACAACACCGTGGTGGCCTACGGGCAGCCGGTGTGGTTTGTGCGCGGTGAGCCGATCCAATCCTTTACGCCGGCGCGACCCTTCATGATCGCCATTGCCGACAGCGGCATTGCCTCGCCCACACGCCAAGCCGTGGGCGACGTGCGCTGCTCCGGCAGGCGCACACCGAGTGGTACGAAGCCTGGTTCGATGAGATCGGCGAGATCGTCCACGCTGCCCGTCGCGCCATCGAAGACGGTGACATCGCCCAGATCGGCCCGCTGATGGACGCCAATCAGCGCGTCCTCGCCCAGATTGGCGTGAGCTGCGATGCACTGGATCACCTCATACACGCTGCCCGCGGGGCCGGCGCCGCGGGCGCCAAACTCAGCGGCGGCGGGCGCGGCGGTAACCTCATCGCCGCCGTGGACGAAAACACAGCGGCGGCCGTCGCAGATGCGCTGACCGCCGCCGGGGCGAAACGTGTGATTGTCACTGAAGTGAAGAATGAAGAATGAAGAATGGGTAGCGCCTGTTGCCGCCGCAACATGCATCAGCAACCACAGATACTCTACCCATTCTTCATTCTTCATTCATTTCCCCACGCGCTGCTCCTCCCCATCGCGCAAATAGACAAGCTTTCCCCCCACCACCGTCGCCACGACTTCCAGTTTTTCATCCAACATAACCAGATCCGTCCAGTAGCCCGGCGCGAGGACGCCGATTTCGTGATCCAGCCCCAGCGCGTGGGCGGCGGCGCGGCTGGTGACTGGCCATGTTTCGGCCAGGGTCCAGCCGGTGGCGTCGATGAAATTTCGCAGCGCCAGATCCATGGTGAGGATCGAGCCGGCTAGCGTGCCGTCGGGCAGGCGGCAGGCGCCGTCTGCCACGGTGACGCGCTGCCCGCCTAGTTCGGTGTCGCCTTCGGGCAGGCCGGCGGCGCGGATGGCGTCGGTGATCAAGAGGGTGCGGTCGGCGCCTTTGCTGCGCGCCAGCACCTTCATCACCGCGGGGTGGACGTGGATGTTGTCGGCGATGAGCTGGGCGAAGACGCGGTCGTCGCTGAGGGTAGCGCCCACGACGCCGGGCTTGCGGTGGTGCAGGCCGGTCATGGCGTTGAAGGTGTGGGTGGCCTGATCTACGCCCTGATCCACGGCGGCGATGGCCTCATCGTAGGTGGCGGCGGTGTGGCCCATCACCACGCGCACGCCGCGGCGGCGGGCAAGATCGATCAGCGCGTCGGCGCCGGGGCGTTCGGGCGCCAGCGTGATCAGCCGCACCGGTCCGGCGTCGACTAGTTGCTCGAACTCGGCCAGATCGGGATCGCGCACGTATTCCTTGGGCTGGGCGCCGGGGAATTCGGGGCTGAGGAACGGCCCTTCCAGGTGAACGCCAAGCAGACGCGCGCCGGGCAGGCCGTTGGGATCGACGGCGGCGGCGTTGCGCACGGCGGCCAGGGTGGGTGCAGGCGGCGCGGTCATCGTGGTGGCCAGGAACGCGGTGACGCCGCGACTGGCAATGAAGCGGCTGACGGCGATCAGCGCTTCGGGCGTGGCGTCCATGCTGTCGCTGCCGGCGCTGCCGTGGATGTGTACGTCCACGAAGCCGGGGAGGACGGTACAGCCTGTGGCGTCGAAATGTGCGCCGTCGACCACGGGCCGTGTGGCGTGGAGCTTCTCGATCCGTCCGTCGGCTGTGACGGTCAACGCGGTGGGTGTGGGTTGGCTGTCTTTGGCGCCGAGGATCTGCCCGGCGACGACGGCATGTAGTGCGATGGGTAGTTCGATGCCCGTGCTCATCCTGTCTTGTCGCCTTCGTTGTCGGCGATAGGGCGAGGCAACCACAGGGTGAAGGTGCTGCCCATGCCTTCGCGGCTGCTGATGTCGAGGTAGCCGCCGTGCAAGCGGGCCACATGTTGGATCAGCGCCAGGCTGAGTCCGGCGCCGGGCAGAGTGCGCTCGTCGCGCTCAGCTTGCTCGAAAGGACGTTGCAGCCGTTGCACCATCTCGTCGGAGATGCCGCTGCTTTCGTCGGCCACTTGCAGCCCCAGGTAGTTGTCGGCGTGGACGACGCTGAGCCAGACCCGTTTCGATTCGGGGCGACGGTATTGGATCGAGTTTTCGAGCAAGTGAACGACGGCGCGGTGCAGGTAGCGTACATCGCCATTCACTTTTTCGGTGTTGTCGGGCGTGGAGAAGACGATTTCGAGGCCGGCATCTTCGGCGTCTTTGGCCAGGCTGGCGGCCGCGTTGCTGAGGATCTGCTGCACAGTCAACGATTCGGCCGCGCCGGGTAACTGTTGCCGATATTGAATGTCGGCCAGCATCAGAAATTTTTCCACCAGATCCTGTAGGCGGTGTCCCCTTCGAGGATGGCATTGGTGGAGACGCGCAGTGTGTCGAGATCCATCTGTTCGCCGGCGACTTCGGCAGGTACTCGGCGTAGCCGAGGATGAATGTCAACGGTGTGCGGAATTCATGCTGGAGTGTGCGCACGATCTGGTTGCGCAACGTATCCATCTGAAGTTGTGTCTCTTTGGCCAGGTTGCGTGAGCGGCGCAGCGCGTTGTCTACAGCGAGGGTGAGGTCTTCGGGATCGACCGGCTTCACCAAGTAGTCTTCGATGCCGATGCTTTTGGCTTGGCGCTTGTCTTCGGGCGATGAGCGCGCCGTCAGAAAGATGAAGGGCAACGTGCGTAGCTGTTCATCGGCGCGGGTGTGGCGCAGCAGTGTGTAGCCGTCCATCTGCGGCATCATGATGTCGCAGAGCACCACATCCGGGCGTTCTTTTTGCAGGAGATCAAGCGCTTCTTTGCCGTTTCCGGCGGAGTAGACTTTGTAATCGTTTAGTTCCAGAATATCGCAGATGGCGCTATTCATTGCTGGGTTGTCTTCGACAACCAGGACCGTTCCGACATTAGCTTGCGTCATTTGATTCTTTCGCTTTCTCTGCTATTGCTTGTTTTGCAGTGGCGTTCTCAGTTGGTGTTATGAGTTCATTGAGTGGGCGTGAGCGTGGCAGCCAGATCTGCACACGTGTCCCTTGGCCCGGTGTACTGTTGACACTGATTGTGCCACCATGCAGTTCGAGGATCTCTTTTGCGATGCTCAACCCAAGCCCTGCGCCTGGTATACCGCTTTCGGTGACCTGTGCGCCGCGGTAGAATCTTTCGAAAATGTGGGGGATTTCTGCGGCCGGAATGCCGATCCCACTGTCGCGGATCGCAACTTGTATGCCATCATTGTGCGACAAGCCGGCAGAGAGTTCAACCTGCCCACCTGGCTGAGTATAGACGATGGCATTGGTGAGAAGCGTGGCGATCACCTGGTTGATCTGGCTTCGATCCGCGTTGAGCCACAGCGATTTGTCGATGCCGGCATAGTTCAACTCAATCCCTTTGGCCCGTGCCTGCTGTTCGTACAGGCTGCACGTGTCTTGCAGTAGCGCGGCCAGATCGAAATGCGTCACTTCGAAGAACAATCCTTGTGTTCGTGCTGCGTTGAGCCGTGACAGATCGAGCACCGATTCGATCAGCCTGTGAAGGTGTTGGGCTTCGTTCTCTAGCGTCTGTAGATATTTGCCCTGCTTTTCGGCGCGGCCGCGACGGAGCAGATCGATGTAGAAGCGGATATTGGTCAACGGCGTGCGCAGTTCGTGGCTGATATTGGCGATAAACTCCGATTTCAGCCGATCCAGTTCTTGGAGGCGTTCGTTGGCGTCGGCCAGTTGACGTGTGCGCTCCACCACCCGTTGTTCCATTGTGTCCACGATTGAGGAGCGGTGCAGCGCCGTGCCGATGATGCCGGCTATGGTCGACAGCAAGTGAAGATCGTCGTCGGTGTAATCTCTATCCTTGGTGAAGCAATAGGCGGCAATCACACCGATCACGTTGGCGCCGGCAAATACGGGTGCGAAGATGGCCGCGATTGGTGAAACGCCGAGCAAACGCCAATCTTTGAAAACCTGCGGATGAACCAACGGATCCTGTTGATAATCGTGCGATAGAAGCGGCTGTGCTGTCTGCATGATGTGACCGAGAATCGATCCGTGGCGTGGGAATGTGTGCATTGTGGTAGATGGCTTGCCCACCGCGGCAACCAGCGCCAGGTGATCGTCATTTTCGCCAAGATAGAGCCGAACGACGCCACAGTCGAACGTCTTCTGGACGAAGGAAAGGCTGATGTTGAGTATATCCTGCTGGGTTTCCAGAGGACGCAGGGTGGTGGTGAGCCGGCCAATCGTCTCCATTTCCTCGACGCGCCGACGTGTCTGGCCGAAGAGCTGATTTTTCTCTGTGGTCATGGCCACGGCATCCGCAATCTGCGAGATGGTGGTCATGTTGATTGTGTCTGCCGCAAACGGTGATCGCCAGAGCAGGCGCAGCGATCCGAGGACGCGTCGGCCCACCTGTAGCGGCACCGCCAACTGTACCGTGTAACCGTGTTCGATATCGATGGATTCCAGACTCAGCGTCTCGTCGTCGCCGCCCGGCTCGATGTGATAGTTGTCTCCTGCCAGGTTCCACTGAGCGCCTGCACTGTCGGAAACGGCGTAGGCGTGCCGATTTTCTACCGCGTCGGTGTATTCGTTGTAGGTGTGGCGAAGTGCCGACGCTTCCAGCCCATCTGCGTCGAAGACGGCGAGTTCCACGGCGTCGCACTGTACTAAGGAGCGTAGCCCCCACGCTGTCGCCGGTAGAATATCGGCCACCGTTGAAGTTGCATTGAGCTGGCGGAGGATCTGGCTTACTGTCCACTGCTCTGCGGCGGCGCGGCGGCTGTCTTGCAACAACCGCGCGTTGATGATTGTCACCGCTGCCTGGTTGGCAAATGCTTGCGCCACTTCGGCTTGATGTGGGCCGTAGGTGCCGGGTTGCAGGCTATCCAACGAGATGTGACCGATGAACTGGCCGCGATGGATCAAGGGTACGGCCATCCACCCGCGGGTGGCGCCGGTGCCGCCCCACCCTTGAAACCAGGTTGTCTGTGCCACATCTTCCACGACAATCGGTTTTCGTTCCGATATCATCTGCACAACGTGCTCGTCGATGGGAAATGAGTGGTGGCGTACGCTGTCGGCGTCTGGCACACCAAGCATGGCCACGGCTTGAACAGCATTGTCTTTGAGCAAAAAGCAGGTGGTGCTGTCGAAGGGAACCACACGTTGCAGCCGCTCCAATAGCCCATGGAGCAGAGACGGCAGATTCAGGTCTAGTGTCAGGGTGGATGTGGAAAGGCGCAGCGCCTCGGCAACTTCGTAGCGGTTCTGCTCTGCCGTGAAGAGACGCGCATTTTGCAGCGCCATCGCAATCGGGGTTGCCACAGCTTGGAGTGTAGGCAGTGCATCGGGCTGAAAGAAACCCTTCACTGAACTGGAGAGTTCGATTACACCCAAAAGCTGGTTGTGGGCGATCAGGGGAATTGCCGCGGTGCTGCGTACCTCGTCGGTGACGCCGGGCACAGGAATCCATGTGGGTTCCTCGGCGACGTTGGGGGCGATCACCGGTAAGCCATGTTGCGCCACCCAGCCCGCGGTTCCCTTGCCCAGTTGGAGGAATGGAAAATCGATGGCGGCGGCGGCGCCGAGCATGCCATGATTCACGTCAGCAAAAAGGACGAGCCGGTTGGGATCATCCAGATCGAGTAGCATGATCTCGCCGAATTCCACACCGAGTATGCGCGTAGTCAGCAAGATGGCGCGTTCTGTCACCTGACGCAGATCCAGCGTCTCGTTCAAGCTCTGGCTCAGTTCGAAGAGGAGTTCGATACTGCGTTTTTCGTTGGCCAGCGAACTGGCCAATTGCGCCTTTTCCACCATCGCGGCAGCATGGCTGATGAACATCTGCGCCAGGTGAACATCGGTGTTGCGAAAATGTACCTTACTGCTTGCGAACACTGCGCCGCCCACCACAGCATCGTTCACCAAGAATGGAATAACCATCCACCCCACAATATCCATACCCGAGAAGAGGCAACAGACATCCTCGTTACCCGCCAAATCGGATTGGCGTATGGGTTGTTGTGTGGTTTGGGTTCGGCGATAGAGCGGCGCTTCGGCGATGTCGAACGTTGCGCCTATCTCCATGTGCAAGGCGCGCCGTTTCGCGGCCAGTTTGAGGACGCCGGCATCCTCCAAGAAGACGCCTGCCGCGTTGAACGGCAGGAAGGGTTCGAGATCTTCGAGGATGTTGTCGAAGATCGCCGCCAACTCTCGGTTGGGTGAATAAGCCTTCATCGTAACGCCCTAAGCTTCCACCCTGACATCACGGCAGCACCAGATAGCAAATACTGCGCTGCGGTGCTGCTTACGCAATACCATGTCAGGGTAGGCACTGGTTGTGGGGCCGTTCTGCGCTGGTGATGCGTTACGTCGTTGCTGGTTTCAGGTAGATCACCGCTAACGGCGGCAGGTTGATTTCGACGGAATGAGTGCCGCTCTGCCAGGGCCTTTCTTCTGCTTCGATGAACCCCGGATTGCCGACACCGCTACCGCCGTAGATTGGGCTATCGCTGTTGAACAACTCTGTGTATCTGCCGCCCCGTGGCAAACCGATACGGTAGCCGAGGTGCGGCACCGGTGTGAAGTTGCACACCACCACCAGTTGATCGTCTTGATTGGCCGCTTTGCGTTGAAAGCTGATAATCGAGTGATCCACATCCTGTAGATCGAGCCATGAGAATCCTTGCCAGCTTGTGTCAACTTCGTAGAGCGCGGCTTCGGTGAGATACAGATGGTTGAGATCGGCCACATATTGTTGCAACTGCCGATGGATTTCTTGATCGAGTAGGTGCCAATCCAGGCTGTTGGCTTCGGTCCACTCGCGCCACTGGCCAAATTCACTGCCCATGAAGAGCAACTTCTTGCCTGGGTGGCCGGTCATGTAGCCGTAGAGCGAGCGCAGGCCGGCAAATTTGCGCCAAAGGTCGCCGGGCATCTTGTCCAGCATGGATTTTTTCAGATGGACGACTTCATCATGGCTAAAGGGTAGGACGAAATTCTCACTGAATGCATATACTAGGCTAAAAGTAATCAAGTTGTGATGATATCGGCGATAGATGGGATCTTTCTCAAAGTACTTGAGCGTGTCGTGCATCCACCCCATGTTCCATTTTAGATCAAAACCAAGGCCGCCGGTATAGGTCGGGCGCGACACCATGGGCCATGCCGTGCTCTCTTCGGCAATCGTGAGGACACCGGGGGCCTGTTCGTGGGTCACCTCGTTGAAGGTGCGGATGAAGTCGATTGCCTCCAGGTTTTCGCGCCCACCGTACTTGTTGGGTACCCATTCATCAGATTCGCGGCTGTAGTCGAGGTAGAGCATAGACGCCACGGCGTCGACGCGCAGACCGTCGATGTGGTACTTGTTCAGCCAGAATAGCGCGCTGGCCAGCAGGAAGTTGCGCACCTCGTTGCGCCCGAAGTTGAAGATCTTTGTCCCCCAATCTCGGTGCTCGCCCTGGCGCGGATCTTCGTGTTCGTACAGGTGTGTGCCGTCGAAGAAAGACAGCCCATGCGCATCGCGGGGGAAGTGGGCAGGTACCCAATCCAGGATCACGCCGATGCCGTTCTGGTGGCAGTAATCCACGAAATACATGAAATCTTCGGGCGGGCCGAAGCGGCTGGTGGGCGCGAAGTAGCCGGTGGTCTGGTAACCCCACGAGCCGTCGAAGGGGTGCTCGGTGATGGGCAACAGCTCGATGTGGGTATAGCCCATCCGCTTGACATAATCCACCATGTCGTGGGCAAGATCGCGATAGTTGAGGAAGCCGTTTGTGTCGGGCACACGCTTCCAGCTGCCCAGATGCGCTTCGTAGATGTTGAGCGGCCGATCCAGGCGTTGGTGTTCGGGCCGCGCCGCCATCCATTCGGCGTCGTTCCATTCGTATTTGTGGATGTCCCAGATCACCGAGCCGGTGGACGGGCGCACCTGCGAGTAAAACGCGTACGGATCGGCCTTGTCCACTTTGTAGCCAAGGTAACGCGACTTGATCGCATACTTGTAGTCGGCGCCTTCGGGCAGGTGCGGGATGAAGATCTCCCAAACGCCGCCGTTGACCTGCATCACGTGGACGCGGTCGTCCCAGCCGTTGAACGGCCCTATCACGCTGACCCGCTCGGCATTGGGCGCCCACACGGCAAAGTTGACGCCGTCGACGCCGTCGATGGTGCGGAAGTGTGCGCCGAACTTGTCGAAGCTGCGCAGGAAACGTCCTTCACCGTGCAGATGACGCTCGAAATCGGTGGTGAACGGTTCGGCGAAGCGATACGGATCTTCGATCTCGTGACGGCTACCGTCTTTCCCTTCCACCAGCAGGCGATACGCAATCGGCGCGCTCTGCCCAGGCAGATTGGCCTGGAAGATCCCTTCGGCGTGGATGCGTGTCATGGCGTGCTCGCTGCCGGTGGCGGTGTCCACCACCCACACCGCTGCATCCAGCGGGCGGAAGGCGCGTATCACCAGCGTGGCGTCGTCGTCTTCTCCCGCCACATGCTGCCCGAGTACGGCAAAGGGCGAGCCGTGATAGCCGCCGGCGATTGCATCCAGTTCAGGCAAAGGGGGCGCAAATAGCATCGTCTGCTTCGGTGCTTTCGGTGTCATCAACGATTCTCCTTAAAAATATATTGTTTTTCTCATGTTTCGGGCCGCACGGGCCGCACGCCGCGGACAGCTCAAGTCTTAACCAGGTTGACCCACGCGTCGGTGACCTCGAACCCACGGCTGCGGTAAAGTCGCATGGCATCTGGGAAAAGCGTCAGGTGCGTGTGGAGCGTCACCGTTTCGATGGCGCGCCCGCCGCGGTCGACGCCCTGCATCATTTCGTTGAGGCCCATGTCCAACAAAAAGGAGCCGGCGCGGTGTCCGCGTAGTTCAGGATCCAGGCGGAAGTTGACCAGCGCCATCGTCTTTGGCGTGTGCATTGGATACCAGGCGATCTGCCCCCGTAGCACATTGTCCGCGTCGACCACGCCGATACCAAAATAGGGATCGCCGCCGTTGTCACCCCACAGGCTCACACTGGGCATCCTGGTCGCCTCTTTGCCAGTGAACGGCGCAAGATGACTGAACCGGATGGGGCGGAAGCCGTCTGCGTTCAAACCTGCCGGAAAGGACGGCTGCGCCGGTGGTTCGGCGCTGCGCGCCAGCGTCACGTCGCCGATTTCCACCGAAAGGTAGCCGCGCTTGGCCAGAAAGTCGATGAGTGTCGATTCGGTTGCCTGGATGCCCATGCGCTCGGTGCTGCCGAAAAAGGGCTGGTGCGGCCCTTCCACTGTGCCGTAGACGGCCTGCGCGTGGCCCGCAAAGTGAACAGGACAGTAGTAGAGCCAGCTTTCCGCCGCCTGCAACAGCCGACTGCCGATGCCCTGCCCCCGCATCGACGGCGTTACGTAGAGGACGGCGATGGTATGGTGCGCCGGCCAGTTGGCGTGGACGCCTGTCTTCGGCGGCGGCTGCAAGGCGTGTACCAGACCAACCAACTGGTGCAGATCGGCGTCGTCCTCGCGCCAGGCCAGGATCAGGCCCGCCGCATCCACCAACGGTGATGCCAGCACCCGTTGCCGGAATGCGTCCTCGTGGATGGGGTAGAAGTTGGGTTGATCGGCGAACGCTTCGTTCCAAAACGCGATCAGCGTCGGCAGATCGTCCTCGGCAAAGGGACGCAAAACAGTGCGCGCCATTATCGTCTTGCCCGCTCCAGGCCGGGGACCATGTAATCGCGCACCACCACGTCCCAGCTCATCTGCTCGGCCAGC
This sequence comes from Caldilineaceae bacterium, assembly GCA_041391225.1. GTDB lineage: Bacteria > Chloroflexota > Anaerolineae > Caldilineales > Caldilineaceae > RI-153. The sequence continues at coordinate 23,088 of JAWKOL010000013.1, read as the reverse complement.
GCCGTGCCGCTGCGGATCAGCGCTTCGACTTCAGTCTGGTTTTTGGGTAGCAGTTCGAAGATACGCTGCGCTGCGCCAAAGCTGTTGATCGACTCGATCCAGTCGCGCGTCCCCTGGCCGATGGCGAGCGCGTCCCACGGCGAGTTGAGCGGGTGTTCCGGCGGCACGGTGACGTAGTCGGCTACCACCATGTTGGGGACGGCGGCGGGGTCGATGCCGATTGCCTCGGCTGCGCGACGCACGAAGCCCACGCAGCCACACACGTTGGAGACACACGTAATCGCGCCGGCGTTGAGCGGTTCCACCTGAGCAATGCCGAACGGCTCGTAGATGCTCTGGCCGAACTCCAGATCGCTGCCCTGGCGAATGTCGGCGAATTCCATCTCTTGGGGCATGCGTTCGCCGCAGCGTTCCTGGCTCCAGCCGAACTGGTTGACGAAGACAACGCGGCTGTTGTGCGCGTTGCGGTTGAACGGTTCCACGCCGTTGAAGAAGAAGCCGGCTTCCTGATCGATGAGATCACCGTTGTCGCCGCGGTGACCGACGGGCCAGCCGTATTGGGCTTCCCAGGAGCGTACCCACTCGGGGCGTCGCCCGGCGGGGACACTGGTGCTCAACACGAAGAGCACCGCCGTCTTGCCCGCCTCGCCCAACATGCGATCCAGGTGTTCCATCACACGGATGTCGCGCCACAGCGCTTTGGAAAGCACCAACCTTGTGACGTGGGTGAAGACGTAGTCGGGGACGTAGCCCAGCAGCCGTTCGCAGTATTTTTGCAACCGGCGCTTCGATTCCAGCCGGGCGGGCGGCGTGATCTCGTCTACGGTGACGCCATTGTAGACGAGATCGATGGGCGTTGTGGAAGCCGTTCCCGAGAAAGCGTAGCTCGTCCACCACCAGATCACCCACGGCGAAGATGTTGTCACAGCGCAGGGCCTGGCGGATGATGGCGTCTTTGTAGTAGTGGCTCTGATCGCCGAAGAGGGTGGGCAGATCCACACCCCAGGCACGCCCGATGGACAGTGCGTTGTAGAAGCGGGTGTCGTGGCCGCCGTGTTCTTCCACAAGCAGGCGGGCTGTGGCGGTTTCGTGGGCGTAGAAGATGGTGCGCCACTGATCCGGCTCGTTCATCTGCGCCGCGAAGACGAGCGGCATGCCCAGCCATTCGTGGGCGAGGATGAAACGGTCGTTGGCGGCGAGGTCGGCGTCTACTTGCAGGGCCTTGAGCGTGGCGAAGAGTGGCTGCGCAATGCTGAAGAAGAGGTTGAACTCGCCGTCGTGGCTGTAGCGGTTGCTGTCGATGCCGTAGTGTTGCCATACGAAGTAGCGAAAGGCGTTGATGGGCACCATGTTGGGGCTGGTGGCGTCGATCAGGATCACCTCGTGATCGCTGCCGCCGAAACGCCGCACGCCGTAGAGCAAGGCCACGCCGTAGGTCTGTTCCACGGCCTGCAACGCCTCGGCAAGCGTCGGTTCTACGTTGTCGAAGATGCCGTGCAGGCTGGAATAGCGGATCGTCAACCGGTTGCGCGGGCTTGTCAACCGTTCCATCTGTGTGCTGTCCCAACCCATCATCGGCCCGGCCAGGATGCTGCGATCCACGGCTTGGTTGTATGCCTGCGCCGACAACAGCCCGTCCAGCACAGCGCCGATGCCGCCTACCTTAACGCCCGCCTCGTGGGTGGCATGAATCAATAACGGAATTCGACCGGCCACACAGATCTCCTTCGCTGAAAAAGTGACTATTTTTTGGTACGCACATGGTAGCACAGAATGGGCGTAGGCGGTAGCAGATGAGGGGGTGGCGGGGTCACAGGGCGGGATTTCAATCCCTTTGCAATGTGGCGCTTTGCTATCTGGCTGACAGTGGCATGTTGTCGTCTTGTGTATTATGATCGGAAAATCCTGCTGGAACGGTGAAGCCCACGGTAGGCGACAGCCTTCGTCACTGTTTCCAGATGTTCGGAGCGATGCGCCGAGATTCCCCCTGACACGCTCTGTGTTGCTCTGCATTGCGCCGACGATAGTTTCCTGCGCTCAACCTGGAGATGATCCTATGCCATCGCGTGCCGCGTCCGATGCCACTTCGCTGGGACGGCTGCAAACCTATTGGTGGGGGTTTTTGCTGGCCGAAATCGTTGTGCTGATCTCCTGTTATTGGTATCTTTCCAACCGATTCCATCTACCCACGGGGCCGATGACAGGCGCGGAGCGTTGGTTGGTGCTGGCCGGATTGGTGATCGGGGTGGAGTTGTGGCTGGTGCGTCGCAATCTGGGCAAGAATCACCGTCGCGGCGAGAAGAATTTGCTGCCCACACTGGGCATCGGCAACGCGCTCACATTGATCCGCGGGCTGGCGTACGCGCTGATGGCGGGCTTTCTCTTTGCCCCGCGCCCGGATGGTTGGCTGGCCTGGGCGCCGGCGATCCTCTACAGCGTGGCGTGCTTCGCCGATTTCTTCGACGGCTACCTGGCCCGGATCACCGATCACACCACGGTGCTGGGCGAAGTGCTCGACATCGAGTTCGACGGCTTGGGCATCCTTATCGGCATTGCGCTGGCGATCCAATACGGCCAGTTGCCGTGGATCTACCTGCTGGTCGGCTTGGGGCGCCCGCTCTTTGTGTGGGGGCTGCGTCTGCGGGCGCAGCGGGGCCTGCCCGAATTCCCCATGACGCCCAGCGCCAACCGCCGCATTGTGGCCGGTGTGCAGATGGGTTTTATGATGATCGTGCTGTGGCCTGTCTTCGCGCCGCCGTTGACCACGCTGGCCGCGTTGCTTTTCGGCGGGCCGATTGTTGTGAGCTTCCTGCGCGACTGGTTCGTGGTGATCGGTCGGCTCGATCCGGCGTCGGAAAGTTACCGGCGGGTTCACGGCGCGACGCAGCAGATCCTCTTCGCCTGGCTGCCCGTGTTTTTCCGCTACAGCGGCGCCGCGGTGACCGCGCTGATCCTCTGGCGCGTCGTGCAGGATAGGGCGATCTGGTTTGCGTTGCCCGCGCCGTTTGATGTCATCGCGCCGGGGATTACGAGTGTCGTCTTCGTGCTGGGTGCTGTCGCCGCGCTGACGGCGGTGCTGGGGGTGGCGGGGCGGATCACGGGTGTTGTCTTCGTGTTGGTGGCCTGCGTCGACGCGCTCGTACGCGGCCTGGGCGCGGACAACGGCTTCCTGCTCATCACCGCGGTCACCTTGGTGATGACCGGCACCGGGCGCTTCGCTCTGTGGACGCCCGAAGAGTACCTCTTCAACAACCAGACGGGTCGGCGCCGTTGATCCAAAACTGAGATGGAACACTTTTCGTGAAGAATCGCACGCTGCCGTTTATCGAAATCGCCATCGGTCTGTCTTTGCTCATCCTCCTTTTCGTGGCGCTGCGCACAGTGTCACCGGCGGCGGTGTGGGCGGTGTTGCAGCGCACCGATCCCTGGCAGGTGGCAGGATTGCTGCTCTACAACGTCTTTATTGTGGTGTTGTTGGCCGACCGTTGGTGGATCATCCTGCGTGGCATCGGTGAACGCGTCTCGTATCTTCGCCTGGTTGAATTTCGACTGATCGGGGCCACCATCAGCCAATTGACGCCAGGGCCGCAGTTCGGCGGCGAACCGGCGCAGATTCACCTGCTCACGCGGGTGCATGTCCCCGCGGCCAGGGCCATCGCCAGTGTGACGTTGGAGAAAGCGCTGGAACTGGTGGCGAATTTCGGCGTGCTGGTGATCATGGTGCTCTATGTGCTGCTCGACGGTGTTTTCGGCAGTATGTTGGGGTGGAGCGCGCCGGCTGTGGCGGTTTTTCTGCTGCTGCTGCCGCTTGTGCCGCTGATCGTGCTGTGGCGAGGCGGTCGACCTGTCACTGTGTTGCTGAACTGGGCAACGCGTTTGCTCCCGCTGCGTTGGCGTGTGCGTGTACAGCAGCGCGCCGCCGTCGCCGTCCACAGCGCCGAGGACGCCATCCACGATCTGCTGCGGCGGCGTCCGCGTGTGGCGTTGCTGGCGCTGGGTGTGTCCTTTTTTAACTGGGCGGTGATGATCGCTGAATACTGGCTGGCCACCCGCGTGTTGCATATGGATCTGGCCTTTGTGGAGGTGATCGCGTTGCTCGTGGCGGCGCGTGTCGCCTTCCTCCTGCCCATGCCAGGCGGGCTGGGGACGCTGGAGGCAGGCCAGGTCTTCACCCTGATACTGCTGGGCCATGATCCGGCGGGGGCCATCGGCCTCAGCCTGCTCATGCGCCTGCGCGACCTGCTCGTGGTGACAGTAGGCCTGATCCTGGCCTGGCGTAATGGCTGGCGACGGCGTGGCGATCCTATTTCGCCTCCCGCCGCAGGTTTACAGTCCGCGGAGCAGGTGGTAGAGTCAGAATAATCAACCGACACAACCTAGAAAGTACATCCCATGCCTTTACCCAATCGCGAAGAAGCCTATGCCCTGCTCTGTGAGTGGGTGGAATCGGAGAGTTTGCGCCGTCATATGCTGGCGGTGGAGGCGGCGCTGCGTAGCTACGCCCGTCACTACGGCGAAGACGAGGAACTGTGGGGGATCACCGGCCTGCTGCACGATCTGGACTACGAGCGCCACCCCAACATGGATGACACCCAGAACGGTCATCCGCGCACAGAGCTACGTCTTTTCCGCGAGCGCGGCTACCCCGAAGAACTGATCCAGGCTGTGGCAGCGCACGCCACCTTCCTCGATGTGCCACGTCAGAGCAAGCTCGACAAGGCGCTGTTGGCCTGCGACGAATTGACCGGCTTGATCCAGGCATGTGCCTACGTGCGCCCCACCAAGAACCTGCGCGATGTCAGCGTCAAATCGGTGAAGAAGAGGTGGAAAGACAAAGCCTTCACCGCCGCCATCGACCGCCAGGAAAACATGATGTTCATCGAGGAATTGGGCGAACCGTTCGACGAGCATGTGGCGCGCGTCCTGGCGGCGATGCAGGAAATTGCCGAGGATTTGGGCGTAGCTGGGGAATGAGAATGAGGAAAAGAAAGCAGATAGCAGATTGTGAAGAGAGAGGCGCCCCTCAATTGGGAGCGCCTCTCTCTTCACAATCTGCTTTCTGCTTTCTTTCCAATTCCTGTTTGCGCTGCCGATACAACAACTCCTCCAGCATCGAACGCTGTGTCGAGCCGATGTCGGCCAGCACGCCGAAGAGGAAGATAAGGAAGCCGACGGTGAGCAGTGTGCCACCGATGGTCACCGACTGCACGAAGCGATCCGTCGATCCGCCGGTGATCGCCCCCACGACGTAAAAGTAGAAGAATCGCCCTAACAGGAACAGCCCCACCAGCACAAAGGGGACCGCCAGAAACGAAAACGTGCGCAGCGGTTCGTAGAATGCGTAGAGCCGCAGGATCGTGGCCGCGGACCGCTTGATGTAGCTCCACGTGCTGCGCATGAGCCGCGATTCGCAGTGGATCGTTCACCTGGATGGGGATGTGCGTGATGATCAGCCCCTTTTTCCCAGCTTGAATGATGGTCTCCAGCGTGTAGGTATAGCGCGTCAGCACGATCAGCCGCAGCGCCGCCTCGCGGGAGAGGGCGCGGAAACCACTGGCCGCGCCCGGCACATCTGTCCCCGAAGCCACGCGCACAACCCAACTGCCCCATTGCTGCAACACCCGCTTCAATGGTGAAAAATGCTCGATCAGGTGTGTTTGCCGGTCACCGATCACAATGTCGGCCTCACCGTGGCGGATCGGCTGTACCAGCGCCGCAATCTGATCGCCGGGGTATTGGTTGTCGCCGTCGGTGTTGACGATCACATCTGCGCCGGCGCGCAGCGCATAGTCGAGACCGGTCTGGAATGCCACAGCCAATCCCTGGTTGCGGGGATGACGCACAATGTGGTGAACGCCCAACTGCGCCGCCACCTCGGCGGTGCCGTCGCTGCTGCCATCGTCGACGACCAGGTATTCCAGCCGCGCAATACCCGGCACCGTCCGCGGCAGATCGGCGACGACCTGCGGCAGCGTTTCCGCTTCGTTGTAGCAGGGAATCTGGATGATGAGGTACATGGGGAGGATTGTAGCATAGAAGGATTGGGGACTAGGATTGGGGACTGGGGATCGGGGTTTGAAATCCGTAGTTTGGCTAGCTCAACCGGCGTCACAAGTCAGGCCAAAACCCTGGTTTCAAAGTAACATCACTTCCGATCTTTTGAGCATTCCTGTCGCTTGTACCCACCCATGTTGAGATCCAGTCCCCAGTCCCCGATCCCCAGCCCCCAAAACAGAGCGACCACAAACCCCACCAATTTTGATCGAACCATCCCCGTTGTGGTATGATTTTCAGTCGGTATGCGTAAATACCGCGGCATCAATGCGATGCTGGCTTTTTAATCCTTCACGCTCTGGGACCGCTGAATGGGGTGCTGCGTTCACTGGGAATGCAGTGCATTCACGGGATGAACAGGGCGGACGACTTAACCCGAGGAGGTTAAACGTGGCAGCAGTAAGCATGAGGCAGTTGCTCGAAGCAGGCGTCCATTTTGGACACCGCACCCGTCGTTGGAACCCGAAGATGCGCCCGTACATCTTCACCGAACGCAGCGGCATTCACATCATCGATCTGCACCAGACGATGATGCGCATCAACGATTACTACGAAATGGTGCGCAATATCGTGGCAGACGGTGGCACCGTCCTCTTTGTGGGGACCAAACGCCAGGCACAGGGAACGTTGCGCCAGGAAGCCGAACGCTGTGGCATGCCCCACATCACGAACCGCTGGTTGGGCGGCACGCTCACCAACTGGGTCACCATCAAGCAGCGGATCGACTACCTGAACCGGCTTGAACGCCGTGTGTCCAGTGGTGAATTTCGCGGCCTGCCCAAGAAGGAACAGCTCGAACTCGACCGTGAAATCGAGAAGCTGAACCGGCGTATCGGCGGCATCAAAACCATGACCGACCGCCCCGACCTGATCTTCGTCATCGATACCCGCCGCGAAGATCTGGCGGTGGACGAAGCCTCGAAACTGGGTATTCCTGTCATGGCGCTGGTGGACACAAACTGCGATCCCGATGCCATCGACTACGTCATCCCCGGCAACGACGACGCCATCCGCTCTGTGAAGCTGATCACGCAGATCTTCGCCAACGCAGTGGAAGAAGGCCGCCGCTACCGTGAGGTGCGTGAGGCCGAAGAAGTGGAAACCGGCCGTGTCTCCGATGCCGATTTGGCCGAAATGGAGCAATTCCTTGGGCCGAGCACGCTGGCTAAGTTGCAGGGCGGTCGCAGCGAAGACGAAGACGCTGACACTGAGGAAGTGGACGAATCCGGCGACGAGAGTGGCGCAGACGAGAATAGCGCAGACGAGGCAGCAGAAGCCGAAGAGTAGGATTCTGTCTCGGCATTTACAGCAGCTTTAGAGACTAAATAGATTCGCCCACTGGCCCTCAGCCCTCCGGTTGTGGGGCCAGTGGGCGAAAATGTGACAACGACAAAGCAGCACATTGAACACATACAGGAGTATAAGATGGCTGAGATTACGGCAGGCATGGTAAAGGAACTGCGCGAGGCAACCAGCGCAGGCATTCTCGACTGCAAAAAGGCACTGAGCCAGGCCGACGGCGATTTCGACAAGGCAGTTGAAATTCTGCGTGAAAAGGGCCTTTCCTCGGCAGCCAAGAAGGCGGATCGCGCCGCCAACGAAGGTTTGATCGGTACCTACGTCCATCCTGGCAGCAAAATGGCTGGCATGGTCGAGGTCAACTGTGAAACCGACTTCGTGGCCCGCACAGACAACTTCCAGGAACTGGCCCGCGATTTGGCAATGCAGGTTGTGGCCGCCCGCCCTGAATATGTCAGCCGCGATCTGGTTCCTGCCGATGTGATTGAAAGGGAAAAAGAGATCTTCCGCGCCCAACTTGCCGACAGCGGCAAGCCCGAATCCGTCTGGGATCGCATCATCGAGGGCAAGCTCGACAAGTGGTACAGCGAGATCTGTCTGCTCGAACAGAACTTCATCAAGGATCCCGACAAGACGATCCAGGCGTTGTTGGTAGAAAACATCGCCGCGATGGGCGAAAACATTCAAATTCGCCGCTTCGCCAGGCTCGAAATCGGCGGCTAACTTGTATACCCGGTGCCCAGCCCCAAAAGGCTGGGCACTGCTCTATCTGTGTACTTCGCACTTACGCAGCGGCGGACGATTGACGGCGGACGATTGACGGCGGACGATTGACGATGGCATAAGCCAACCTCAGTACTGAATCTCTTCCGTCACCTGCAAACCTGCAACCTGCACACCAAAAAGGATCAAGCCCGATGAGTGATCTTCTGAAGTATCGACGCGTGCTGCTCAAGTTGGGTGGAGAAGCACTGGCCGGCGAAGGTGGTTTTGGCATCAATCCACGCCGCGCGGAAGAGGTTGCCCAAAAGGTGATCGAAATCGCCGAAATGGGCGTGCAGGTGGCATTGGTCATCGGCGCCGGGAACTCTGGCGCGGCAAACAGGACGGCCTTGACGGCGGCATGGAGCGCGGCCACCGCCGATCACATGGGGATGCTGGCAACCGTGATGAACGCCCTGGTTCTGCAAGACGCACTGGAACGCTGGACGCCCCACGCGCAATGATGACCGGCATCGAGGTGCGCCGTGGCCGAACCCTTACATTCAGCGCCGTTCATTCGTCACCTGGAAAAAGGACGGATTGTCATCTTTGGCGCCGGCACAGGCAACCCCTACTTCACCACCGATACGCTGCCCGCCTGCGCCAGGAGATCGACGCCGAACTGCTGATCAAGGCCACCAAGGTCGACGCTGTTCACGACAAAGATCCCAAGACCAACGCCGACGCTCGCCGTTTCGACCGCCTCAACTACATCGATGCGCTCAACATGCGCGTCGGTGTCATGGACAGCACCGCCATCGCCATGTGCATGGACAACGATCTGCCCATCTGCGTTGTCAACCTGTGGAACGCGGGTGTGCTGCCCAAAGTTGTCCGCGAGCCGGTGGGGACGATGTTCTCGGGGTACGCCACAGCGTAGGGGTTGGTGATAAATCACCATCCCCCTTCTTCTCAAACCCCGTGAATTTTGCTACAATTGAACCCTACGCCTATACATCCGCAGCCCCGACGGCGTTGGAAGATTGACCGTCAATTGCATAGCAAGGAGCTTTCGTATGATCAAAGAGGTTCTCAGTGATACCGAAGACAGGATGTCGAAGGCGATGGACGCGCTTTGCACCACGATCTGATGAAGATCCGTACGGGGCGTGCGCCACCGGCGTTGGTCGATGAACTCACGATTGATTACTACGGAATGCCGACACCGTTACAACAGCTTGCTGCGATTTCAGTACCCGAAGCACAACAACCATTGATCCGGCCCTACAGCACTCAGGACATTGCTGCTATCGAGCGGGCGATTGCGACATCGGATCTCGGCCTTACACCCAACAACGACGGCAAACAGATCCGCCCCAACATCCCGTCGGCTCACCGAGGAACGCCGCCGTGATCTGGTGAAGATGGTGTCGCGACGGGCCGAAGAGGCGCGTGTCAGCGTGCGCAACATCCGCCGGGATGCAATTAACGATTTGCGCTCCTTTGAAAAGGAAAGTATGATTTCCGAGGACGAGCTGCACCACGGCCAAGAGCTTGTCCAAGAGAAGACGGACGCTTACGTCAAGCGTGGATGAAATCGTCAAGGAAAAAGAAGCGGGAAATCATGACGATTTGAGCTTGCGCTCAGTCGTAATCGACCCAGTGACAATTGATTGGCCCGAAGTTCGGCTAATGATGGAGGGGTGGGGCGATCTCACCCTCTCTTCTGTTACAAAGCCGACGTGGCGTATGGCCATCCTCTGTGAGGCAAGTGAACGCGTCTCAAGTAGCGTTGATTTGAAGAGAGAATCCAGTGACCAGCACAGCGCAATCAGCGTATCCACCCTTGCGGTCGGTTCCTCACCATGTGGGGATCATTATGGACGGCAACGGCCGTTGGGCCAAGGCGCGGTTTGATCTGCCATGTCGGGCATCAGGCTTACGTCAACAACATCCGTCCCCAGTGCTTGAGGGTCGTGTTGAATTTGGAATCAAGGTGCTCACGATCTACGCCTTCCACCGAAAACTGGAATCGTCCTGAAGAGGAAAGTGAGCGGCTGAGGTGGCTCTGGGCCCGACCATTCGTCAGCGACTCAACGAACTGCACCAACAGGGCGTGCAGATCCGCCACAGCGGGCGGCTGGCCTAAGATCAACAAGGAATTGCAGAAGCAGATCCTCTACGCTTGGATGTCACCAAGAATAACGACCGCATCATCCTCAACGTCGCTTTCAACTATGGCGGCCGCAGCGAGATCCTGATGCAATGCGCCAGCTTATGGCCGATGGCGTCTCTCCCGACGATCTAAGCGAAGACACGTTCAGCCGCTATCTCTACACCGGTGATCTGCCAGACCCCGATCTGATCATCCGTACCGGCGGCGAATACCGGCTGAGCAACTTTTTATCTGGCAGGCCGCCTATTCCGAATACTATGCCACGCCAACCTACTGGCCGGATTTCGACCGCAATGAACTCTACAAAGCGCTTGTAGAATATAACGAACGCGCAGCGTCGCTTCGGTCGAGTACTCGACACCGAGCCAACCCCCGCCTGATGCTTGCATCGATTTGATCCATCCGAGAATCTGATTCATCCGAGAGTCGAGCGTGTTGCAGTGAAACAGCGCGTGATCGTATCTTTGGCTGTCATACCGCCCGTCTTGATCGCGCTCTGGTTGGGTGGGATCTGGTGGGCTGCCCTGATCGTTTTGTGTCGACGCTAGGCGGCATGGAGTTCTACGGGCTAGCGCGTGGGCGGCTACCGGCCGGATCGCCCAGTGGGCTTTGATCTGGTTGCTGTTGATCGTCCTTTCGTGACAATCCACATTCCCTTGTGCCGCTGCTTACGCTGCTGACCGCGGGCTTCATCCTCACATTGATCCGCGCCCTACCAAACGCAGCAACCCCCCTCACCAATTGGACGATTACAGCGGCAGGCGCGATCTACATCGGCGTTATGCTGGGCAGGCGCTGGCGTTGCGCCTGTTGCCCAACGGCCTAGGTGGGTGCTGCTGGCGCTTTTCGTCACCTGGGCCAACGACACCTTCGCCTACTTCGTGGGCATCACCATCGGCAGGCACAAGATTTGCCTCGGCTCAGCCCCAAAAAGAGCTGAAGGACCATCGGCGGCTGGATCTTTGCGGCAGCCATCGGCTCCACCTTCGCCTACTTCACTCTATCGTGGCTTACTCGCTGATCGGCGCGCTGATCGGCCTGGGCGGCGGCGTCCTCGCACTCTTTGGCGATCTGGCTATCTCCATGCTCAAGCGTCAGGTCGGCGCCAAAGACAGCGGTATCGTCATGCCGGGCCACGGTGGCATGTTGGATCGCCTCGACAGTCTGTTGTCATCCCCTTTGTTTACCAGATCGCTGGCTCACGTAGATTTCATCCAGGACAGACGATTTCAGCGGAACTCAAACCTGATCATATGGTGGACCTCCCGTGCCGATGCACGAGCATTGCCAACCTGTCGGCCTATTTCAGGTTCGTGACCCACTGTCTCCCCAATCGTCTCCCTGGTTTTACTAGTACCCTCTCCGATACCCTCTCCAACACCTTGAAATTGACATTTCTCTTTCTGCACTCTACAATCTTCTAATTGAGATTTGTTCTCATTTGGTTTCTCCATGTACCCATGACTTAAAGGTTCATGCTTCATATTCTTGTCTGCAACCCATCTCTTCTTCCACTAGAGGCTGTGAATGCGTTGTGGCGTGAGGGGTACGCGGTGACGCTCCTGCAGTGTCCCGCCGATCCACTGCCGACGTATGATCTCGTGCTGGTCTGCGTAGACAGTATTGTGCAGGTCGAGGCTTGGTTGCCGCTGCCGGGTACAGTACTGGTGTGGAATGGCATCGAAGATGTCAATCTGACTTCTTGCCTACGCGGTTTACGCCGCTGCTGCGGTGCTGCCGCTGCTGACGGGGCCATCGCTGTTGCTCCAACGCATACGCCGGCAGATGGCGGCGCAGAAAGCGCCGCGTAGTCAGATTGAGGATCAGACACAACGTTGCCACCTCTACCGGCAAGGGCGGACCATCCATGTCGACGCCGATCTGGTGATGTGGATCGAAACCGGCGTTGTGGCGCAGACGGTGATCCACGCCGACGGCAGCGAAGTGATGCTTGGATTGTATGGCCCCGGACTAATCGTAATCCCTCACCCCGAAGACGGCTGTTTCATCCACCTCACCGCCCACACCGACGTACAAATTGAACTGATGCCGTGGGCGCAGGCCATTACGCTGCCCGACTTTGCTGAACGGCTGCGGCTGCGGTTGCGCCTGATGGAAGCATGGAGCGCCAATCAGGCGCGCTTCCCTATCTGGCGGATCGTGTCCTGGGGCTGGTGACGCATTGGGCGAGCAGTTCGGCGTTGTCACCGCATATGGACTGCGCGGACGTGCGCATCACACATGCCCAGATTGCCGCCGTAGGCGCAGCACCACAGTCACCTGCATTTGGGCGAACTACGTCGGCGCCGATCCCTCCTACGCGGGCAGCGGTGAGGCCGGAACGTTTCTACTTGCTCTCGCCTGGCAAGAAGGGTACCACCTACCCCAATTCTCAGCCCCCAGTTGCCGACCAACATTGTCGTAATTGCGACAACACCCTTGCCACAAATCCGGACAACTTGTTTCCCACGCCTGAGCTATAGTTGTACCGTGCTGTCGCAGTGCCGGGGACGGTCCGGCGCTGTAGCGTTGACAGAATATCAGCTGGATCGTCCCCGGCACTCCTCAGGAATTCACCATGCAAACCATCGATTCACGCCTGCTCACCGTACTTTCGGGCTTTTTTGGGCGCGGGGAAGACGACGCTGCTGAACCACATTCTCAACAACCGCGCCGGTCTGCGCGTCGCCGTGATTGTCAACGATATGAGCGAGATCAACATCGACGCCGCCCTGGTCAACGGCGACGCCAAACTCAGCCGCACCGAAGAAAAACTGGTTGAGATGACCAACGGGTGTATCTGCTGCACCCTGCGCGAAGATCTGCTGCAAGCCGTGGCCGATCTGGCCCACGAAGGACGTTTCGACTACCTGCTCATCGAATCCACCGGCATTGCCGAGCCGATGCCTGTGGCCGAGACCTTCACGTTTAATCTGGACGAGGGCGCGCTGGGCGAAGTGGCCCGCCTCGATACGATGGTCACTGTGGTGGATGCCTTCAACTTCCTCAACGAAGTGCAGAGCGCCGACGCCCTGCTCGATCGCAACATGGCCGCCACGCCCGAGGACGAACGCTCCATCGCCGATCTGCTCGTGGATCAGGTGGAATTCGCCGACGTCATCGTGCTCAACAAGACCGATCTGGTGGACGATGCGACGCTGGCCCAAGTGGAAGGTGTCGTGCGCGCCCTCAATCCTCGCACCCACCTGCTGCATACCCGTCATGGCGCAGTGTCACCTGCCGAGATCCTCAACACCGGGCGCTTCGACTTTGAGCAGGCGGGGGCCATCATCGGCTGGCTGCAACTTCCCCGCGATGTTGTCGAATCGGAGGCCGACGAGTATGGCGTCACCAGCTTCGTCTACCGAGCGGAGCGTCCTTTTCACCCGGCGCGGCTGCTCGATTTCATCGAAAGCGACGACGGGTTGGACGCCGTCCTGCGTTCCAAAGGCTTCTTCTGGCTGGCCACCCGCCCCGATGACGTGGGCTACTGGTCGCAGGCAGGCAAGCAGATGGTCGTCGAATACGCCGGTTCCTGGTCGGGCGACGACGAAGTGGAAGAGACGGCGATCCTGGCCCAGCTCAACGGCAATGGGCAGCCCCACGCCGTCCTCGCCGACGCACCAACCAAAGAAGCGCCGCACCAGGAACTTGTCTTCATCGGCGTCGATCTCAACGTCACCCACCTGCGCGCCGTCCTCGACGCTTGCCTGCTCACCGACGATGAACTCATCAGTGGGGAATGGGGCGCGTACGAAGACGACTTTCCCGAATGGTAAATCAAAGTTGAAAGGAGTTTTCATGTCTCGCAAATGTGCGATTACCGGCAAAGGGGTACAACACGGCAACAACGTGCCCTGGTCCAAAAAGAAGACGCAGAAGGTGTGGAAGCCGAATCTGCAAAAGAAGAAGTTTTTTGTGCCGGAAATGAGGCGCTCTGTAACGCTGCGTGTTTCGACCAAAGGGCAAAAGATCATCGACAAAGTCGGCCTCATGGCGTACCTGCGCCGTGAAGGACTCAGCCTTAAGGACATCACGTAGAAGATGCTCGATTGGTTGATTGTAGGGGGCGGCATTCATGGCGTCCACATTGCGCATAGTCTATTACGTCGCTGTGGCGTGGCGCGGGATCGATTATGTGTCATCGATCCTCATGCTGATCCGCTGGCGCGCTGGAACCACTGCACCGAGAACGTGGGCATGCGCTACCTGCGTTCGCCCAGTGTCCATCATCTGGGGCTGGACAGCGAGGAATTGACCCGCTTTGGCCGCACGCCGCATGGACGGGTGTTGGAACGCTACAGCCCACCTTACGACCGCCCCGCCTATGATTTCTTCCAGGCGCACGCCCGCCAGGTGGTGACGGAGTCGAAGCTGGTTGATTGTTGGCAACAGGACAGCGCCAGCGGCTTGCGCCGTGTTCCCGGTGGCTGGGGTGTGCAGTGCGCACAAGGAGAGATCCAGGCGCGGCGGGTCGTCCTGGCATTGGGGCGGACGGCGCTGCGTATCCCCGATTGGGCCGCTGTGCTTCAGGCCCAGGGTGCGCCGGTGGATCACATCTTTGCGCCCGGCTTCCGTCGCGCCGACCTGCCCGATTGGCAACATGCCGTGGTGTTGGGCGGCGGCATCTCTGCCGGGCAGACGGCGCTGGCATTGGCCAAACGCCAACCCGGCACGGTGACACTGCTGCTACGCCGTCCTATCGACAAGCACCAGTTCGACAGCGATCCCTGCTGGAACGGCCCCAAGTGTCTGCGCGACTTTCACGCCTGTCGCGACTACGGACAACGCCGTCACATGATCGCCGCCGCCCGCCATCCCGGCTCCATGCCCAAAGACATCGTCACCAAAGTGCGCCACGCCGTCCGCGAGGGGACGCTGCGCCTCTGCGAAGCCGACGTCGCCCAGGCGGAAATCGGCGTCGGTGGGCAGATTTCGCTGTGCCTGAACAACGGCGACTGGCTGAACACGGATCGCCTGCTGTCGGCCACCGGCTTCCGCAGTGAACGCCCCGGCGGCGTCTGGATCGACCATGCCATCGCCGATCTGGGGCTTCCCTGCGCGCCGTGTGGCTATCCCATCGTTGATGCCCGCCTCAACTGGGCGCCGGGACTGCATGTTAGCGGTCCACTGGCGGAGATGGAAATCGGCGCAACATCGCCCAACATCCGCGGGGCGCGCGCCGCGGCGGAGCGGTTGGGGCAAATTCAGTGATGAGTTTTCACCGCAAAGGCGCAAAGAACGCAAAGGAGGCGGAAAGGAAAAGAAGAAGAAGCGGCATAAAACCAAGTTCGATGGTTTTCAGAAGCTCTTCTTTTCTCTTCTTTTTCTTTGCGCCCTTTGCGCCTTTGCGGTGATTTTGAAACGTTTGCACGTCTTCAATTCTCGAAAGGAGATTATATGAAAACTTTGTTTCGCCTTCCGTGCCGTCTCTACAGTAGACTGGCGCTGGTCTTTGCTCTGTTGTTCACGGCAGGCTGTGCCGTGGTGCCAGTACCCGTGGTGGTGACCGACGAAGGGATTTTGATCCCGTTGCCCGCTGCGGCGGCGGTCGAGGATCATGATCATGCAGATCACGAACATGAGGAAGAAGCCCACGATCACGCCCTCGATCACGGCATGACCTCAGACGGTGCTCTCAAGGATCGTCGACTCCTTGTGGCCGACAGCCAATCTGGACTCGTGCAAGTCTTCGACCCGAACAGCGGTGACGAGATCGCCCACTTTGATCTGGTCGGCGCGGCGCGTGTCTACACCACCGAAGACGAACGCTACGCCTTCGCCGTGCAGACCGACGCCGGGGTAGTCAATGTCATCGACGGCGGCGTCTGGATCGAAGATCACGGCGATCACATGCATCCCTACAGCCAGGATCCAGCCCTGCTCGACCTGACGATGACTGGGCCGACGCCCATCCACTTTGTGGATCATGATGGCAAGGTCGCCATCTTCTTCGACGGCACCGGCGCAACGCAGATTGTCGAACGTGCACAAATGACAAACGCGGACGCCGCCCTGGTGGCGGTGGACAGTGGCAAACCCCATCACGGTGTGACGATGGCTGTGGCGGGCAGGGTGATCGTCTCCGCGCCCGATCCCGGCGACGGTGCACTCCCCATCGGCGTCGATGTCTACAGCATGGACGGCGAACTGCTTCAGAGCTTCCACGAATGCCCGGGCCTCCACGGCGAGGCGGCGTTGGGCGCGCTGGTTGCCTTCGGTTGCAGCGACGGCGTGCTAATCATCGACACCCGCGCCGAGGAATTCACTTCCCAAAAGATCGCCAACCCGGCGGACGCGGGCGAACGTCGCGTGGGCACCATCATCGCCCATGAAGATCTACCCTTCTTCGTCGGCAACTTCGCCGCCGATGGCCTGGCCTGGATCGACCCCGCAGCCGGTACCCTGACGCCGCTGATCCTGCCCCTGGCGCAGGCCGGTTTCAAGTTCGACGTCCACGGCGATCACCTCGTCGTCCTCACCGTGGACGGGCAGATCCACACCCTCGACCCCATGACCGGCGAGATCCTCAACAGCGCCGCCGTCATCACCCCGATTGACCCCGAAGCGCCACGCGGATCGCCGCGGCCTGTCCTGGCTGTAGACAACGGCGTGGCCTTTGTCAGTGACCACACCACCGGCGAGGTGCATGTGGTCGATCTGGAAACGTTGACCGTGCAACTCACCTTCGCCAGCGGCGGTATCCCCCTGAGCATGACCACGGTGGGCATTCCCGCGGAGGAAGAAGAACACGACCATGAGGCCGAAGCCCACGAACACGACCACGCCGATCACGACGCTGCCACCGCCCTGGACCTACCGGTCTGGGGCGGTGCGGCGAAGGCTGCTGGTCACCTGCTGGTCGCCGACCCGGCGGACGGTGGCATCATCGTCTACGCCCTGGCGGACGGCGCAGCGGTGGCCGAAATCACCGACGTCTACATGGACGGCCACGCCGGTTTCGTGGCGCTGCCCGATGGCCGCGTCCTCTTGGCCGATAACGTAGCGCGTGAACTTGTCGTCCTCGTCTGAACGGCGGCGCGCCGGCCATTGTCAGCCGCGCCCCACTGCCCGGTGACGCCGTCCACTTTGCCGTGGACGAAGCACTCTCCTTCGCCGTGGTGAGTACGCCCAACTTCGACAGCGGTGAAGGCGAAACCACCTTGACCCACATCGATCTCGCCCATGCTGGCGGTGACAGCTGCGCCGATTGAGTCGGAATTTGAACCGGGCGTGCTGGTGGGGGATGGCGTCATCCTGCACCGCGACGGCGGAAGCTGATCAGGCGGCTGGAGAGCTTTGCCGTCGACGGTTTCAGCGCCGACAACGCCCGTGAACTTCGTATCGACGCATCGGCGCTGGACAGGTGAGCCTGGTCGATGGTCGTAACTGTGTGGCCACCGACGACGGCGTCGACGTCGTCCATGGACCGGACCATTTTGAGCTACGAAGCGCGCTCATCCCCTGGGACGTTGCGGACCGAGAAGGCGGGCGCGCCTACTACATGCGCCTGCCTTAATAAGCGGCCTGTGGAGCTATCTGCGCATCGTGGACGAAAGCGCCGCGTGCCTGGGCGAACTGGCAGGATTGCAGAACGATCTCTATGTCGTCGATCTGGCGGCGACTGAAGCGACACGGTTGGAACTGGGGTCGGGTCTCGTCTACCGCATGGCGCTTAGCGACAAACTGGCCGTCCTCGTGCGCCTGCACCCCGATGGCGACACAGCCCACTTCATCGACGCCGATCTGGTCGCCCACCTTCCTCACCGAAATCGCCGCCGTTGCATTGCCGCCCACGGTGGCGCGCCCGAATCCGGCATCGAGCCGTGGATGCCGCCGGTCAGCGCATCCCGCCGCTCAGCGCCGACAGCCGCTGGGCCTTCATCACCAGCGGCGGTGACGGCGCCGTCGTCGTCATCGACGTTGAAGCGCAGGCCGTCGTGGGCATGATCAAGCGCCGTCTCGACGGCGGCGGCTGCGCCCTCCTCGTCGTCGAACCCGGCGCGGCACTGCTGGATCGGGTGGGGAGATAGAGACCGGTGACTGGGGGACTGGGGACTGGGGACTGGGGACTGGGGACTGGGGCAGAATTTACCCCCCTCTAACTCCCCTCGCAAAAGCCGCTGAGGACAGCGGGCGCGAGAGACCGTTGAGTTGTAGACGAAGGTGGTTCTGCTTGGGTTTGACCAATATTGGCACAACACGTCTACACGACAACGGCTCCCCTCCCCGCCTCAATTTGTCAACAAGGCGTCAAACTCAACCATTGCGGGGAGGGTTGGGGAAGGGGTTCCGATCACATCCATGCGAAAACTTACACTCTTTCTTCCTCCATTTTCTGCTAACCGCCTGCCGTCCACGTGCCGTCGCCCGTGGACCCGGTGACCCACTTGCAGGTGGCGGCGAGTTTCCGGTGCTGGCCGACATCGTGGCCAACGTGGCCGGTGACCGCGCCGACGTCTGGTCGGTGATCCCTATCGGCGCGGACCCGCACCTTCCAAGCCGCGCCGCAGGGCGTGGTGCGCATGGGCGAAAGTGATCTTGCTCGTGCTGATCGGGCAAACTTCGAGCGTTTCACCGAATCGGGCGTGTGGCGGCAGGCGGCGCGCGACTCGGGATCCCCGTGCTGGTGGTGGCCGATCACATTGAGTTGATCAAGATCGACAAGGTTATCGATCACGGCGAATCACGTCGATCTGCGCGACGGCGATCCCATGTTGGCTCGACCGCACAAGGTGATGGAATGATCCCCGCCATCATCGAAGCGCTCTCCGCGCAGGACCCCGTCAGCGGACGTCTACGCCGCCAACGGTGCCCGTTATCTCGAAGAGTTGACCGTCCTCGACGCCGAGCTAGAAGCCGCCATCGCCCAAATCGATCCGTCGCGGCGCAAGCTGGTGGTGCATCGACGCCTCACCTACTTTGCTGCCCGCTTCGGTTTCGACGTGGTGGGCTACGTGGTGCGCAACCCCGGCGTCGAGGAACCGTCGCTGCGTCGGTGGCCGAGATGAGCGATCTCATCGTCGCCAGCGGCGTGGATGTCGTCTTCCCGCGAGCCGCAGTTCCAGTAGATCCTCGAAGTGGCCGAAGATCACGGCATCCGTGTCGGCCTGCTGCTCACTGACACCTTCATTGACGGCGTGGGCAGCTACGTCGATCTCATGCGCTTCAATACCGACAGCCTGCTGCGCTATCTGGGTAAAGGGCCACCCAGCAAATCCGTCCGCTCAATTCGCTCCAGATCCGCCCAATCCGCTTCATCCGCGTTCCTATTCTCCGCGCTTCTGCCGCAGCAGCCGTGACGAATTGGCGAGGATGCCCAGATCGGATCGACTGCGCCGTCGCCGCGAAGATGGGTGACAGGAAGCCAGTGCGGCCAGGCTCAGAAACCTAGCAGGTTGTAGAATGTGGTGAAGCCGAAATTCGCCGCACGGTATTGCAGCAATGAGCGCAATCCATCCATAATGCAGGTATTTCGATCCGCTGTAGTGTGCTCATGACGTTCCCTCCATCTTTCCACTGTCACCCCATGTTCAAAAACGCCACAGGTTGGCGTAGCGTCCGCCGCGGCGGAGCAGATCGGCGTGGGTGCCAATTTCCATCGCCTGATCGTAGTCGATGACGATGATGCGGTCGGCGCGGGCCTGGTCGAGAGCCGATGCGCAATGACCAGGTGGTGCGTCCCTCCGCCAGTTCTTCCAGCGAACGTTGAATGGCGATCTCGGTCTCGGTATCCAGGGCGGAGGTGGCTTCGTCGAGGATCAGGATAGGCGGGTTCTTGAGGAACGCCCGCGCAATGGAGACACGCTGCTTCTGCCCGCAGCTTGACGCCGCGCTCGCCGATAATCGTCTGCATACCGTCAGGCAGGCTGCGGATGAAGTCGTCGATGTGGGCCAGAGCGCGCCGCCGCCCACAGTTTCTGTTCAGTGGCGTCGAGTTTGCCGTAGGCGATATTCTCGGCCATCGTCCTGCAAAGAGGAAGACGTCCTGTTGCACGATGCCCGATCTGGCGGCGCAACGACGAGTGTCATCTGCTGGATGTCGATGCCGTCGATGGTGATGCTGCCGCCGTCTAGTTCGTAAAAGCGGGGGAGCAGGCTGCATAGCGTCGACTTGCGCCCGGACGGGCCGACGAAGGCCACGGTTTCCCCGGCAGCGATGGAGAGGCTGAGGTTCTTCACCTTGCGGTGCTCGTCGTAGCCGAAGGTGATATCGTGGTAGCGGATGTCGCCCGCGGGTTGTCCCACTTCGACGGCGTCGAGCGTCGACGATATCGGGTTGGGTGGCCAGCAGTTCTTGGTAGCGTTTGAAGCCGGCGA
The DNA here is from genome assembly GCA_041391225.1 of Caldilineaceae bacterium. Classification (GTDB taxonomy): domain Bacteria; phylum Chloroflexota; class Anaerolineae; order Caldilineales; family Caldilineaceae; genus RI-153. The sequence goes on along the minus strand of JAWKOL010000013.1, from coordinate 2,537 downwards.
TGCCGCTGGGATAGGTCTCGATGACGGCGTTGATCTTCTGGATCGGGCGGAAGAAGAGTTCGGTGAGTAGCAGGAAAGCCACGAATTCACCGTAGGTCAATTTGCTCGCGGATCTGAACCGTGTGCCGCAGACCATGACGAAAGTATGAAGCGCATGAGCATGTAGCTGAACGAAAGGCTGCGCCTGCCATGATCCTCGTAGGCCGTCAACTTGGTGGTGCGGTAGTTCTGGTTGTTTTTCCTCGAAGAGCGCTTGGATTCTAAAGTGGGCTCGTTGGCGAAGATGCCTGCCCGCGGATGCCGCCCACGGTGTCCTCGGCGCGGGCGTTGAACTGCCCCAGATTGCTGAAGAGTTGGGGTAGGTGTGGGTCATCTTCTGGTTGAAGACGGCGCAGGCCACAAACGGCACAATCACGAAGGTGAGCAGCGTCAGTTCCCAGTTGATCACGCCATCAGCCCGAGCCGCGCCGAGCAGCGTCATCACGGCGATAGACACGTCTTCGGGGCCGTGGTGGGCCACTTCGCCGATGGTGTGCAGATCCGTGGTGACGCGCCAGCGAGTGACCGGTCTTGTTGTTGTCGAAGAAGCGGAACGAGAGTTTTGGATGTGGTCGAAAACACCGTCAACACGGCCGGGGATTGCACCTGTCACGCCGAGACGAACCTGGTGCGAGCGGCGGTGTTGCGCTTCTTCCCCGGCGCGCTGCGTCAGTGTACGCTCTACACCAGCACCGAACCGTGCGCCATGTGCGCTGGGGCCATCCACTGGTCTGGGATCGGGCGGGTTGTCTACGCGCTGAGCGAAGCCGACCTCTACCAACTGACCGGCGCCCACCCCGAAAACGAGACCATGCACCTGCCCTGCCGCGAAGTCTTCGCTCGCTGTGATCGGATCATCGACGTAGACGGCCCCGCCCTGGAAGCAGAGGCCGCCACCGTCCACACGGGCTTCTGGACGTAGAACAGAGATGATCCACGAAGCCACACGAGGAGACACGAAGGCAGAAAAAGAAGAGATCCACAGATTTCACGGATTTTAGGGATTCAGAAGGGGAGATTCACAGCAAACGTACACAGGGCGCAAAGAAGGTGGCGAGGATGCCAGCTTTTGGGCACTGTCTGTAACATTCGGGGGCTTCCCCTCTGGAAATCCTTTCAATCTATGTAATCTGTGGATCTCTTCTGCTGAGCCAGAAATTGCGCGATGTCGTCGAGCGACTGCTGGGCTTGGGGCAGCGCCAGGTTGATCTGCCACACGTGCCACATGCGCGGGTAGATCTCCAACCGCACGTTGACGCCTGCCGCTTTGGCTGCATCCGCCGCCGCAATTGCATCTTCACGCAGCACTTCGTCCTCCCCGGCGTGGATCAGCAGCGGCGGTAGCCCACGCCAATCGCCGAAGGCAGGCGACATCAGCGGATCGTGGGGATCCCGGCCCGCCACGTAGGATTTGTTGTACAGCCGCGTGGCTCTGGGGTGAAGGATGGGATCGTAGGTCTCCTCGAAGCGCTTTTCTTTTGAGACGAAGTCTGTCACCGGCGAGAGGGCGGCGGCCGCGGCGGGCAGCGGATCGCCGTCATCGCGCAGCTTCATCAAGGTAGTGAGCGTCAAGTTGCCGCCCGCCGAGTCCCCGGCGATGACGATGTTGTGGGGGGCGACGCCTTGCTGCAACAGCCAACGATAGGCGACGACACAGTCGTCCAGCGCCGCGGGGAACGGGTGCTCCGGCGCCAGTCGGTAGTCCACCATCAGCGCGCGGACGCCCGTGCGCCGCGCCAACTGCGCCACCATCTCCATGTGCAGCCCCGTCAGCCCCAGCACAAACCCGCCGCCATGCAAGTAGAGCAGCACCTGATCCGCATCGGCGTTCTGTGGAATGAGCCAGTGACACGGCACACCGTCCACGTCCACGGTTTGGTGAGAAATGTCCGCGGGCAGCTTCAGCCGCGCCACGCTCTGCGCGATCATCCAACGTGAGATGGAAAGCGGCAGGTAGCCGTTGAGAAAACGGATCATGGGCAAACCGGCGCGGATCTGTTTTTCAGCAGGGGAGGGTGTCATTGGTGGTTCCTTCTTTTGTGGGCAGCACGTTTTGAAACGCAACTACACCCTATTTTTACCACAGAGAACACAGAGATCACAGAGGGCAGAAGATCGATTTTCCTCCTCTGCCCTCTGTGATCTCTGTGTTCTCTGTGCTGAGACTCGCTGCCTAGTCGCTATCCGAGTGCGACCGGTGCTCGTTGCCGCCGCCGCTGCACCCAGGAAAGCACCGCCTGCCCGCCGGTGACCACGAGCACAACCACGCTCATCTTCAACAGCACCTCCACCAATCCCATCAGCGCCTGTGCATTGAATCCTCCCACTTCACCGTCACGTTCGGGGCGGGCGGGCATCTCGCTGCCTTCGGTGGTGGTGATCATGTTGGCCGGCGGCCCATCTGGCATATCACCGCCCACGCTGATCAGCCCTTGCGTATCGAGCAGATACGTCCCCCCTGCAATGAGACCGATGAATAAGAACAACCCCAATACCAC